>NZ_JACJRG010000001.1 GCF_014697125.1 Anabaena minutissima FACHB-250
ACGCGTTACTCACCCGTCCGCCACTAAATGCCTAAGCATTCCGTTCGACTTGCATGTGTTAAGCATACCGCCAGCGTTCATCCTGAGCCAGGATCAAACTCTCCATTTTGTTGAGTCTTTCTTTTAGCTCTTTTGGCTGCTCTTTC
Organism: Anabaena minutissima FACHB-250; assembly: GCF_014697125.1. Classification (GTDB taxonomy): domain Bacteria; phylum Cyanobacteriota; class Cyanobacteriia; order Cyanobacteriales; family Nostocaceae; genus Trichormus; species Trichormus minutissimus. Next base: position 147 of record NZ_JACJRG010000001.1, read on the forward strand.
AACACCTCAGCCTGGTGTCTTTATTTTCTTGACGCAGGTTAGTTGCTTTTTTTAGGCTTTCAAACTATAATTTTTTCAAGGTTCGGTTGCCCCCCGGACTGCGCTTCGTCGCGCTCTTTCCTTCAGGCACTTATCCAATATATCTAACCTCCACAAGATTGTCAACTCTTTTTTGAAAATAAATCTTGCAGTCTTTTTATTACTCTTCAGAATCCTTATCAGATAAGCATTCCAGGCTACAATTTTTCTGCTATTTTCTCTAATCTACCTGCGTGAGCCAATCATCGAGATGATTTTTTGGTTTTTTTGAGTGCAGCATCACGCACTGCTTGATTTAGCAAGTATCCAAAGCCAGCAGATTCTAGACGAGAAATGAAGTCATGGCTAGTTTGGGAGAGTGCCTTGGCAGTGGCTTCGAGATTCCAGTTGTGTTTGGCTAGCTGACTCAGCAGGTAAGCCCGACGAGTTTGTGATTCTGATAGGCGATAAGTTTTGAGATATTCTAGTTCTCCTGATTCCCGGATGATTACTTCGCCCATGTAGTTTTTGTGTTTGGGTTGTAAGTCTGTGATGAATCTTTGCAGTAGAAAAGAACCAGCCGTATAAACTATCTGAGAATTTAACTGGCGTTGTAATAATCCCTCTGCCATAAAGCCTTGGAACGATGCCCAGTCATCTCGTATTTTAGCGATCGCTCCTTTCAAATCTGCCAAACTATTAATCTTGGACTCATCTTCTATCGTTGTGTCCATTGGCCAGGTTGTGTCGTAAAGTAAGCTGTACTGGTAAATCAACTCACCGTAGAAATCTTCTAGAAGGCTGGTATGTAAGGCACGATAGTCTTCTGGAGTGGGAACTACAAAAGCTGATGCTAATGATTCGGCAACGAAGACTAACACCCCAACTTGTCTTTCGTGAATTTCAAACACGCGCAAAGCTTCTTCTAATCCAGCAATGTAACGTCCACTTACGGAAGTTTCGTAGCGCGAACCCAACCCATGAGAGAGGGCATATTTAGAATATTCACTCCAAGCAATTGTCGGACCAGAAAAAAATAGCGATAAAAAACCTTCCATTGCTAGGTGCAAAGGCAGAAATCTGAGTTGGTTAGCTGATTCTCGCTTGGCCATACGGTGCATTAACCGCACGCTTGTACAACCACATTCTTGACGTTGACCATCAGGCTTGACTATCTGTCCACCACAAGCTGCTACAGGACTACCATCATCAGTCCAGGACATGACTAAGCCGTGGGGGACATAAGAAAAATATTTCATCCCTGGTTCTGTGACTTTTCCTTCCAGTCCAACGACTGTCATATCCTCTTGATAGGGACGACGTATTAAGCGCAAATCATTACGTATGTTCCGCCGGATTAGTGGCACAATACGGATTGCGCCTCTGACTTGTGAAGGTACAATTTCTAGTCCTTTGAGAGATATATCTGTTAATAATCTTTTCTTCTGTGCCATGTTTAAGCCTTGATGGAATTGTTCAACATTTGTTGCACTCTTGCGGCTAAATAAGCTTCTAGTTCTGATAAAGGTGCAGAACCATCAGCAAACCGGGCAAAGCCCAGCATTGTCGGTAAATCTTCTGCATCTCTGAGTCCGACAGTGGGAATGCTGAGGCTGAGGTTATGTAAGGAAAAGTCTTCAGTATTAAATACAGGGTTGCAGTGAATGATGGAGGTTTGTTGTTGGGGATCTAATTTGGTGCGATAAATTCGTAACACTTCTGCCGCACCGTTGGGTGGATCGTTTTCGCAACCGTCAGATACAATCACTACTAAGTCTGCGCCGGATGCTAAGGCTGCTAGTAGTGGTGTGGCTAAGTCAGTCTGTCCAAAAGGACGGGCTTGGAGTGGATCTGTGGTGGGTACTGTCCAAAAGGTTTGATATTCTCGTGATGCTGCTTTTAATAGGTAGTGTGCAGCAACGGCTACACCCAAGGGACGGCGATGCTTTTCACTAGAGCCAGAACTGGAATAGCTACAATCTAAGACGGCTGCAACTTTCCCAAGTTGCATAGGTGCTTTTTTTAACACTAATTGTGCCGATCGCACCAAAGCTTGGGTGAAAATTTCTTGTTGCTGTTGTCGTGTTTCTAGAGGTAAGGAAAGGATATATAATGCCAGCTTGGTGAGGGGAATACGACCCAAATCTACATCTATATATATGTTGGTTTTTTCAATACGTTCTGCCGCACCTTGGAAACGTAACTTTTCACCCAAAGTCATTTGCTGTTGAATTCGGGATAAAAAAACGTCACGGGGAATTTTATGTTTTGTGGCTAAGCCTTCGGCGACTGTAAAAGGCAGTTGATACACTGCTTCGGCACTGTAATGTGCTTGGCGAAAGTTTTCAAATAGCTCAGTAGCATAAACTTTTTTCTGCCAGTTGCGAAACAGGAAATTACTTAATTCACCTTGTAATTTCAGGTGTGCGTGAGTAACGATCGCTCGTACTTTAGCACGATACTTCACAGCATCGAAATTTAGATCACGCCGCATACTTAAATAATCCCGTGCGATCGCTCTACTACGACGATTGTTAATTTTTCTTTGGCGTAGTTGTTGCAATACCCCCCAAGCTCTCTGCGGTGGTAGAGTGTTGAGTGCATGGGCGATGAGTGCGCCTTCTTCTTCTCGATGCTCTGGATGTGTATATTTTCCTGTGGCTAGTAGTTTCAGGATGATTTGGGCTTGATTGAAATGGTTGATACCTGCTGCTAAGGAACGGACGTACAGTAGGCGGTAATTACCTAGAATATAATCGTGTAAAAAATCAATTGATAGTCTTTGTCCGTAAGCATCATCATAAAATTCACGCTGTCCTGTGCAAGCAAGACAAGCATTGATAAACATTACCAAATCTTCCTGTGCTACCTGATCGGCACGGTTGGTATTATGAGTATTCATAAGAGTAATAGTGTTAAAACATGAGGATGCTGTTTGGGGAGAAAACGGCATAACTAGGCTGGACAACTTAACAGGTTGGAACGGAAGTTATACCAAAGTCCCGCAAATAGCAAGACTGAAAATTGTGTCAATATTTTTGAAGGGAGTGCTGTTCGGGGAAAGGCGGCACAACTGGCTAGGACAGTTTTCAAGACTGGGTTCGGAAGTTGTACCATAGTCCCGCGAACAGCAAGACTTATACAAGAGGGTGACTAAGGCTTGTAAGTTTTTTAACGCAGAGTAACACTAAGTGAAGGCAGAGGGGCGCAGAGTGTTTCCTAAGTTAATTCACTAAGGCTGTAGTTGGTTGTTGCTGGGTTTTGAAGAGGTGTTGGAGGAGTAATTCAGTGGATTGGCTCAAGGTTGTCACAAAAATTCCTGTTTCGCTGTCTATATCGGATGTTAGCCAAGTGCCTTTTAGAATAACTTCGGCTGAGGAAGTGTCACAAGGGCAAATTTCTAAGGGATGTTCTTGAGATAGCTGTTCTAAGTCAGGTATGAGAGATGATTCAGTTGCAATCACAAATGCCGCAGTGCTGGGTTCGATATGAATTTTTATAGCTAAACGCAGAGCTAAGATGACTCTTGTGCTTACCCAATCTGACAAAGATTCGTTGAGATGTTCTAGGTGAAAGCTATTTTCTGTGTAAGTTAGTTTTAACATAATCGTTTTGAGTAATATTTTTTCGTTTGTTGGTTTATAGATTGAGGTTTTTATTTATATGCTTGAGTTGCCTTGTCTATAAATTCAGGATATGCGGAAGAGTTTCCCCTAAGCGAATCAAGATGCTTATTGTCTCAAACGCTTGTAAAATCTGGCTGTGCAAGCTGGGGGAAGTTGCTAAACTTAGGGGATTCCCCGAACTTTGTTAATTTCGGCGACAATAACAATGGCAAGAGCGAGTTATGGCCCAGAAGCAAAAAGGCGATCGCGGCATTTATTAGAGTTGCTGTTGGCTTATGCTAATGATGCAATAGACTGCGATGATGCAGCTTTAGATGCTTTGCGTCCTCAGATTCAAACTCGTTGGCAAAGTGAATATCGGTTAGTTGTCAGAACGAAAGTTAGATTTATCCAGTCGCTAACAAGTTTGATTTCTGGTGATATTGAATTAAACGCCGAACAAATTAAGGAATCCTTGAAGCGGTTTGCTGATTTTTTGGAGATTTTAGAAGATAACCGTCCATCTCGTAGCGGTTCGGAAATTTGGCACTTTACTCTCAATTTGTGGCATAAACGCCAAGATATAGCAGCCAACTTGCAACAATTTGATCGGGAATGGGAATGTCGTCGTCCAGAAAAGTCTCAGCAAGTCGCAGCAAGACAAGAGATATCTATTGAAAACACTTCTTCTGTATTACTCCTGGATTGGCAACAAATTTGTCGTGGTGATTTAGAAGTCAACAATATTAAACGACTCACAACCAATCCTTTAACTATCGCCGATGGTTTGAGTTTTGAATTAGAGCAAGTTTATGTGTCTTTGGGATTGGTGGAACAAAAAAAGCGATCGCGTTATTGTGATGATGTGACTCCACAAGAAGGTTCTCGGTTATACGAGCCAGAAGATACAGAAGTTACTCAAACTTTTGACCATAATGAATTTCTGCAACAGATTATACAACTAAGACACAGTCAACGGATTGCCATTATTGGTGAACCTGGTGCAGGAAAAACTACTTTACTTCAGAAAATTGCTACTTGGGTATTAGAAAATACTAGTGATTTACCAATCTGGATTTCTTTAGCGGACTTACAGGGTAAGAGTTTAGAACAGTATTTAATTCAAAATTGGCTACCTTCAGCTACTCGCAAGCTACGTGTTTCCGCAGAGATAGAGGAGGAATTCTGCCAACAGTTTAATCAGGGACGGGTATGGTTATTACTAGATGCTGTAGATGAAATGGCGATCGCATCTACTCTGGCTTTAGCAAGAATCGCCAGTTATCTTAAAGGTTGGGTAGCAGATGCTACGGTGATTTTGACTTGTCGGCGCAATGTTTGGGATGCGGGGAAGAATGTTTTAGAAAATTTCGATACCTATTGCAACTTGCATTTTACCTACGGTGATAGTCAAACACCAGATCGAGTAGGACAATTTATTCAACGATGGTTTCGTGCAGATTCAACTATAGGTGAAAAACTGCGCTTTGAGTTAGATCAACCCGAACGGCGACGAATTAGAGATGCTGTGAAAAATCCTTTACGGTTGGCGTTATTATGCCGCATTTGGGGATTGGGACAAGGAAGCTTGCCTACTACTAAAGCCATGCTATATGAGCAATTTGTTGAGGCAATTTATGAGTGGAAGCAAGACCGTTTTCCTACAAATTTAGCTGAGAGACAGCAATTAAATAAAGCATTAGGAGAATTAGCATTATTAGCTATTACTCAAGAGAAAACTAAATTTCGCCTGAAACATAGCTTTTTATGTCAAGTTTTGGGTAATCCTGATGATGGTTTGTTTCAATTAGCTTTGCAATTAGGTTGGCTAAATCAAGTTGGGATTTCAGAAAATGTAAGCGAAAGAGTTTATGCTTTTTATCATCCAACTTTTCAAGAATATTTTGCTGCTCAAGCTACTACAAATTGGCGGTTCTTCTTAAATTTTCAGATGGAGCTTAGTGAAAATTGTTCACTACATATAGAAAATAATTACCATATTTTTGAACCACAATGGCGGGAAGTAATTTTACTATGGCTTGGTAGAAACGATATACTGCAAGCAGATAAAACAGCATTTATTCAAGCTTTAATTAACTTTGAGGATAAATGTGGGGGATTTTATGGTTATCAAGCCTACTTTTTAGCGGCACAATGTCTAGCAGAGTTTGGCAATTATCAAAATGCTGATGACATTATTCAGCAATTAATTAGGTGGCGTTTTGGCTATTTTCATTTGCAAAAACAAAAGTGGTGGAGATATCCGCCGCCTATTGTGGAAGGTGCGCGGGTAGCGTTACTCAAAACTGATCGTGTAAAAGCGATCGCAGCCCTAGAACAATTTATTCAATCATGCGAAAATGAGTTTGATAGTTGGAATGCGGCTTACAGTCTGGGTAGAACTTTTGACCCTAGAAATCAAATTGCGATCGCTACACTAGAGAACTTAGTTAAAACAGTCCGTCATGAATCTATCCGTTGGCAAGCAGCCTATAGTTTGGGTAGAGTTGACCCCACTAACTCTATCGCGATCGCGGCGTTAGTACAAGTGATACAATGTACTAAGAATGAAGCTACACGCCGCAAAGCTGCTTATTCATTGGGAAAACTAGATGCTAAGAATGCGATCGCGATTTCGACATTAGAAACAATAGCTACATCAGCTATAGATACATCACAACAACGACAAGCTGTAGAAAATTTAATTGTCTTGCGTTGCGGTGAAATTACAACTAAACAAGAAAATAAAAAGCTACTAAAATATAACCCTATATTTTCTTCTAATGCTGGAAAAATTCTGGCATTAGTTAGAGGTATATCATCCTCTGATGATGAAAATATTAAAAGACGCAGGGCTTACAAGTTAGCGGAATTTGATCCAGGTAATGAAATAGCATTGACAACTTTATTAGCCCTCCTCAAGACAACTAAAAACAAATCTTTACGTAAACGGGCAACAGATAATATCAAAGAAACTATTCTGCATGAACAGTTACCAAAAGTTATTGTGTCTTTAAAGGAATATTTTGCTGATGCTGTACAAGAACAAAATTTACAACTATATTGTGATGCCTACAAACTGATGTGGTACTGTGCAGAAAATATGAGTTATCAAGAGTTTAATCAAACTTGGTGTACGAGTTTTTAGTTCAACTCATAGCATTTTTAAAATGCAAATACATTTGATTGTTCAACACACAAGAGCGCATTCGCATTGGTCTTCGCCCAGCGTCTTGTAGAAAAGTGTTTCAGAGAGATTTGAACAGCAATATTACTTGTTATTTTGCAAAAAGCTAGGTGTTGGAAGTTTCAGGGTATGGGCGTGTAAGTTTTCAAACCCCTTATACCGATTCGCCTGATATAGCTGACGAGATGTGTCAACTAGCCTTTGTCTACGACACGCTCCGCGTACTCTTCGGGGGGAATCCTACGGATATGCAACGCTACCGCAGTGAACGGAGAGAAAACCTAACGTCTCACCATGGAAGCGTTACCTCTTCTCATAGCAAGGCGTTTCGTTGTGTAAGTCCTCATAGATTTTAAATCTTTAAATAAGATTGTGGTTAATGACGGGATCACTCAGCAAATTTTGCTATGCTGGACTCTGTAATCTCGTTTTTTTCCGCTTATCACAACACAATACCATTTAGATTCAACAAGCTAAAATTGCGACACAGTAAATTCACCCGTAGTATAGTTTTGTTTTGCCACCGAAAGTTAATAATTTACTTGAGGTTATTAAACGATCGCGCTCAAAAATTGATATTTTTTATGTAGAGGGTCAACAAGCTGTGTAAGCAATTGTCTAGCTGCGTTGGACTCACTCACGCTCATTTTCATTTTTTCTATGAGTCATCATCTACCCGACACCAAGACACCTGCTCCGTGTATTGTTAACACGGGCATCATTGTGAACAAACTCGACATGAAACGACTATTGGCTGATTTAGGTCGAGTCCACTACATCTACACCCAAGAAGATAAGCTACTGAGCGAGAGTGAAGGGGATGTGATGGAAGTATTTGCTAACCCGCAAAGGTCTACCTTAGTTGCTAACAATGCGCTTTACTTGAATGTTGATAGTTTTGATTATTTAGAACTCAAGCAGTCTCCGCAACAAGAAACCTACTTTGATTTAATGCAAGAAGGCATCTGTTTGCGACTGATTCCCTTATCAACCCCTATGCAAGAACGTAAAGAAAGGCGATGGAATGTCAGTGCTATCGAGGCGATGATGGATGAAGTGCTGGCAGCTAGATGGGATGCAGAAATTGATGATGACTGTTGTGATTCGTTTTAAATAATAATCTAAATACAATATACTCAAAAAGTTACAAATTGGTAATAGATACACGGTAGCAGATGAAGTAACATCAATTGCTGTTTGTCTATTACCAATTATTGTGAGAATTTAGCTTAAGTTCTAATTAAGTTTGTCCATATAGTGAAATCACCTTATTTTTACCTTGAGTGCCATATTTTCTTTTCAGTCACTGGCGCGTTGTAGCCAGACTAAAGCTAGAGCCGGTGTATTTTTCACACCTCACGGTGTTGTAGAAACTCCTCGATTTATGCCTGTGGGAACGCTGGCTAATGTCAAAACTGTTACCCCAGCCCAATTAAAAGAAACTGGGGCGCAGATGGTTCTATCTAATACCTATCATCTCCATCTCCAACCAGGGGAAGCAATTGTTGCTGGTGGAGGCGGTTTGCATAAGTTCATGGGCTGGGATGGGCCGATGCTGACTGATTCTGGTGGGTTTCAGGTGTTCAGCTTAAGTGAAATGCGGAAAATTACGGAAGAAGGAGTAACTTTCCGCTCTCCTCATGATGGGCAAATTATTAAGTTAACGCCAGAACGCTCGATAGAAATTCAGAATATTCTAGGGGCTGATGTCATCATGGCCTTTGATGAATGTCCACCTTACCCAGCTAGCCGCCAAGAGGTAGAAGCTGCGACTGAGCGCACTTACCGTTGGCTAGAACGCTGCACTGTCGCTCATCAGCGTAGTGATCAGGCATTATTTGGTATTGTGCAAGGAGGCGTATATCTAGATTTACGTGCCAAAGCTGCTAATGCTTTAACTCAGCTAGATTTACCTGGGTACGCGATTGGCGGTGTGAGTGTGGGAGAACCACCAGAAATGATGGCGCAAATTGTCCAAGCTACAGCACCCTTGTTACCACCCGAAAAGCCACGCTATTTAATGGGTGTAGGTACGTATCGAGAAATGGTAATTGCGATCGCCTCTGGTATAGACTTATTTGATTGCGTGATTCCTACCCGTTGGGCTAGACATGGCACAGCAATGGTTAAAGGTGAACGTTGGAATTTAAAAAATGCGAAATTCCGTGAAGATTTTACGCCCCTAGATGAAACTTGCCCTTGTTATGCGTGTCAAAATTTTAGCCGAGCTTATATTTCCCATTTAGTGCGATCGCAAGAAATTTTAGCCTATACCTTATTGAGTATTCATAATATTACCGAACTAATTCGTTTTACCCAAAAAATTCGGGAAGCTATATTAAGCGATCGCTTCATGGCAGAATTTGGTCACTGGCTCAATTCATCAGAAAATGGAGAATTGGGAATAGGAGATGAGGAATAGGAATTTTAGATGTCACATGGAAATCCAATCCAAAATGGAATTGCCCAATTCCCAATGCCCAAACCGTGTTAAGATACATCTCAATTATGAAAGCTGTGTTGGATTAGGTGGATTTAAACAAACATGGAAGCAGCACTGTTATTAGCAAAATTGCCTGAAGCTTACCAAATTTTTGATCCTTTGGTAGACGTTCTCCCCATTATTCCCGTTTTCTTTTTATTGCTTGCTTTCGTATGGCAAGCAGCAGTGGGATTTAGGTAAGTTAAGAAATAATCAATTGATGGGACAGGTGCTTTACCTGTCCTATTTTTTTGTGCTTATTCTCTCTTGATGATTCTTAATTTTTTGTAATAAATTAGGGTAGACTCAGTAAGATAGATGTATAGCCCGGCCAGCGTGCAGTTAAAGAGGAATTATTCAGTTATGGGCAATATCAAATTTGTCAAAGAAAATAAAGAAATTATCGCGGCGGATGGTGCTAATTTGCGGCTAAAAGCAATAGAAAATGGGATTGACATTTATAAATTTATTGGCAAACTCACAAATTGCGGCGGTAACGGTCAGTGTGGTACTTGTGTAGTTGAGATAGTTGAAGGCATAGAAAATCTTTCTACTCCTACAGATGTGGAAAACCGGATGCTGAAGAAAAAGCCTGCTAATTACCGTCTCGCTTGTCAAACTTTAGTAAATGGCGCAGTCAGCGTAGTGACTAAACCTTAATCTTTTTAATTCTTCCCTGCAAAGGCTGATGCAGGGAAGTAAAAAAAAAGAGCTAACACTGGCATTGATAATGCTATTCTAAAATTGTTAAATGGAAATTAGAGAGAGGCTTCCTTGCCATGCAAGTTAATGAGCTAGGGTTCGTAGCGAGCATTCTGTTCGTGCTAGTTCCCGCCGTATTTTTGATAATTCTTTACATCCAAACTGCCAGCCGCGAAGGTAAAAAAGATAGTTGATCATTGTCTGTATAAAATAAAACCCCCTATACTGTATGGTATGGGGGTTTTTATTGATCAACTGCTAGACTAAGAAGGCAGTTAAGCAGTTGTTCGTGCTAATAAAACAGGACAAGTCGCATTAACACGAACATAATCTGACAGAGAAGCACCGATGAGCCGGTCGATATCGACAAAATTCTTAGCTACTGATGGCCGGCGATCGGGAGAACCGAGCAATAATAAATCTACGCTCAATTGTTCTGTCAAGCGACAAATTTCTTCTCCAGGTTTACCGCTACTGGAGTAGCAGCGAGTAGACACACCGTATTTTTGCGCTTCTGCTACGGCTGCGGCTAAAACTGGGTTTTTATCTGGGCTAATTTCAGCCACTTCCGAGGTTTTACCACGTAAATCAGTAGTGACATTCGCCAAAATTAATTGACTACCCTGAATACCCTGCAATAAGAAGAAAGCTAAATTTAAGCAATGTTTGGCTGCATCAGAGTTATCCATCGCCACCATGATGCGCTTAATTTTTTTGACATAAATGTCATCCTTAACCAGCAACATGGGGCGAGAAGACAATTGAAAAACATACTGACTGACTGAGTTCGATAAAATTGATTGCAGACGCTTGAGTCCGCGTGAACCCATAATAATTAAGTCAGCATCCATTTCATCTGCTACCTGACAGACAACATCTTTCGGATCACCTTGGCGTAATATCGAAGATACTTGAGAAGGATCTAAATTCAAAGATTGAATGGCATTCGCTAGAATTTTACCACCTTCTTCCCATTTGTCTGTCATTGCCGCCGAAGTGCTTTGAGCAGGAACAACGTGCAGAACTGTTACTTTTGCATTTTGGATTGATGGCACTTCCTTCAAAGTTTTAAGCATTTCTTCAGCGTGTCCTAACCCAGAAACCGCTAGCAAAATCTTTTCTATCATTGTTACTTCTTGTTGTTAAGGTTGCTTGGTGTTTAATCTTTAGTAGTTAATGCCGATGAGATTGTCACCACTTTGCTCAACAACCTAGTAATTAAGCTAGCACAATTCAACTTTTAATCATTAGCCATTAACACTAAAAGAAGTAATTATCTGAAATACTAATGATTCTTTAAGTTTATTTGTGGCTTATTTACTTAACTTTTCAACTAGGTTTCAATAATTAAGCTTACTCTTAATATTGCCTGATAAAGTTCATAATTTATGATATTAGTTATTTTTTTTAATCTATATTAAATATTTTTAATTATAAATTAATTAAGTATTGCAAAGGTTCTGTAAACTTATGTTTAGGTCTTGAGTGTGATAAATATAAGTCTAAAAGCTGCGTAAGAATCGCTGTAGTGATATAATTTTTGTATTCTATATCAATTAGAAAAAAATATTACCATCATAAGTAATTAATAAATTTGATATTTTTATAAAAAACTAGTTAATTATTGTAAAATACAGCACGGGTTACAAATTTTTATATATTTACATGAGAGTCATATATAAATTTTTGTAAAAAAGTTTTTCGACTACAGTAGACTAATAAGAAATATATCATTCTCATCAGTTTTTTCCAGTAAGATTCTTGAGAGAAGAGAATGCCACAATTTTGTCATATATTCTTCATATCTATATCAGATAATACAGAATATCTAATTATCAAGAATGGTGAATATCTAGGGCGGATAACTCCGCCTTTTTTTAACAGTACATTCGCATTAACTCATGGAAACTGAAGGCGGTAATTGTAGCAGTCTGGTGACTGTAGCAATTAATTTATTGGGGTCAACAGGTTTAGAGATATGTTGTTGAAACCCAGCTTTGAGAGCTTGCAGACGGTCTTCTTCACGAGAAAATGCAGTGAGAGCGATCGCTGGAATATTGCCTCCCTGTTGTGCTTCCAGACAGCGTAATTTCCGAATCAGAGTGTAGCCATCTTGTCCTGACATTCCAATATCACTAATGAGAATATCTGGTTTTGATTGTTCAATCAGTGCTAAGGCTGTATCAGTTGATGCGGCAATATCGGCGATCGCTCCATACTCTTCCAACAAGAAAACCAAGAAATTACGGGTATCGGTTTCATCATCAACAATTAATACATTGATGCCTTCGAGGGGAGTAGAATTAAGAGCCAGAATATTGTCTCTTGGTTGACCAAAAATCTCTTTACCTGTGTAAATCAGTGGTAGCTGTACAGTAAAAGTTGCACCTTGCCCTTCTCCGGGACTGTCCGCCGCTATTTTGCCACCGTGCAACTCTACTAAATGCCTGACGATTGACAGTCCCAAACCTAGTCCACTGTGCGATCGCGTAGTGGTGCTGTCTGCTTGTCGGAAACGCTCAAATACGTTGGGAAGAAATTTCTGATCAATCCCAATTCCTGTGTCGATGACTTTGATTTGAGCGCAAACAGAAGATTTAGGAATACTCAAAGCAATAGAAGTGGAAGACTGATGATCGTCTTTTGTCGATAAGAGTTCATCTTGAATAAAGCTTTCCGATTCTACACCTTCTAGGTGTACTTCTACCTGACCACCTTCGGGTGTAAATTTAATAGCGTTGGTGAGGAGATTCCAGATAATTTGCTGCAAACGAGCCGGATCACCACAGACTGAACCCAAGGTAGCATCAAGGGCAGTACATAATTTAATTCCTTTTGTCTCCGCGAGGGGTCGCACTACCTCTAAAGCTGTTTCGATCACAGTGATGGGATTGACAGCACAGAAATTGAGCCTCAGCTGACCCCGAATAATTCTAGATATATCTAAAATGTCTTCAATTAGCTGCACCTGAGTGTTAGCATTCCGTTCAATTGCTTCTAAGGCACGGGCTGTAGCTTTTTCATCTAATTTTTTGGCGCGGAGGATTTTTGACCAGCCCAACATCGCGGTTAGGGGTGTGCGGAGTTCGTGGGATAACACCGCCAAGAACTCGTCCTTCATTCGATTTGTGGCTTCTGCTTCTTGTCTAGCAGTTTGTTCCCGAATGACTTGAGCGCGGATTTCTTCGGCTTGTTTACGGGCGGTAATGTCTTCTAAAGTCCCCACATAGCCTAATAATTCGCCTTGATTGGAGACCATAGGCGAAGAACGCACTTGTACCCACCGCAAACTACCATCAGTTGTTTGAAACTGGAATTCTTCGGAATAATCAGTACCTTGTTGAATATATGTAGACCAACTGGCGATCGCTCTTTCTCTATCTTCTGGACAAACTGATTCTAACCATGTTATTTGCAGACTCTTTACAGCACTCAATTCACAAATTGCCTGATAACGAGGATTAGTATATTTACATAAACCTTCTGTGTCAATTTCAAAAATACCTACAGGTGAACAGGTACTCAAAGAACAAAATCTTTCCTTACTTTGCCGTAGTTCGGCATTAATGGCGGTGAGTTGAGCTGCTTGACTTTGGACTGCTTGAGTTTTCTTAAATAGTTCTACAAATACCGTCACTTTAGACAGCAAAATATTCGAGTCTATGGGTTTGAGCAGATAATCCACAGCCCCTAAAGCATAACCCTTAAATAGCATTTGGTCGTTGGTACTAAATGCCGTCAAAAAGATAATCGGAGTTTGACGCGATCGCCCCCGGCTACGAATTAGGGTGGCAGTTTCAAAACCATCCATCCCTGGCATTTGCACATCCAACAAAATGACGGCGAAATCTTGATGCAGCAGACACCTTAAAGCTTCCTCGCCAGTAGTCGCTCTGACTAGATTCGCACCCAAACGCTCCAAAATCGCCTCTAGTGCCAGCAAATTTTCCAACTTATCATCCACCAGGAGGATGTTTACTTTGGGTTCGGGCTGCATAAGTTCAGTTCCCTGTAGAGTGACAAAGATTGACTAGTAAATGAGAAATATCTGGTAGCGGCAAAATCCAATCTACTGCCAGATCGGCAATAGCTGCGGCAGGCATAATTGGGCTTTGGGCTGTACTTGGCTCTTGTACGATGGTAATACCTCCCCGTGCTTTTACTTTTTTGAGGCCTTGTTTACCATCTTGATTGGCCCCTGTCAATATCAGACCAATGACTCGTTCTGCGTAGGTATCAGCTGCTGATTCAAACAGCACATCTATGGATGGTCTAGCATAAGAAACCGGTTGATCAATAGAAAGCGCAAAATAACCAGGTTCAACTAATAAATGATAATCTGCCGGTGCTAAGTAGACTCTACCTGGGATGATTTCATACTTGTCTTCTACCTCCTGGATAGGCAATAATGTGTATTCTTGGAGTAATACCTTGAAAGTTTCGTCAGATTCTTTGTGACGATGTTGCACAATGACTATTGCTGCTGGAAAATCGCTAGGTAAATCACCTAGGATATTTTGTAAAGCCGACAACCCTCCTAAAGAAGTTCCTATCACTACAATTTTAAAGCACACTAATTTAGCCTCCGGTAAAGCTTTTCACCTTTAGCTATTTCTTCATAGTATTGCTCATAGGGCGTAAATCTGAGTGATTCTTGCCTGCCTAAACCTAAAATACCAAAATTACACAAACTGTTATAGAACAATGTATGTACTTGTTTTTGTAGTATCTGATTGAAGTATATTAAAACGTTGCGGCAAAATATAACATTAAATTCATTAAAAGAACTGTCAGTGGCGAGATTATGCTGGGCAAAGATGACATTGTCTTTTAATGAGGCGCGAAAAATCGCATGGTCATAAGCTGCGGTGTAGTATTCTGAAAAAGACTTCTTACCGCCTGCTTTCAAATAAAGCTGAGTATACTCTTGCATGAGTTTGAGAGAAAAAATCCCAGTTTTAGCAGTTTGCAATACCTTTTCATTTGTATCAGTAGCATATATGCGGCAACGATGATATAAATGTTCTTCTTGTAGTACGATTGCCATTGAATAGACCTCTTCCCCAGTGGAACAACCAGCGTGCCAGATGCGAATAAAGGGATAAGTTCTCAGCAGTGGTACTACGTTATTTCTAAAAGACAGATAAAAACTGGGATCACGGAACATTGATGTCACATTGACTGTAAGATTCACTAAAAAGCGATCCATACAGGTGCGATCGTGTAGTAGTCTTTCTTGTAATGCAGAAATATTCTTTAAACCCTGAGAGTACATAAAGTTGTGAATCCTGCGTTTGAGGGAAGCCAGGGCATAATTACGGAAGTCATAACCGTAATACTGGTATAACCCTTCCAATAACAACTGAATTTCAATGTCCTCTAAGCTGGGTTTAGGCAAAATCATAGTCATGATTGCAAAATATATAGCAATCCTAAGTCATTACGGGAGAGCCATTCAAAAAATAAAAATCCCCCTAAAAATTAGGGGGGTGATTCACTTCTAGGAGGGCGTTTGATATTTAAGTATCATCAGATAGACGTAATGTTATGCAATCAAGGAAAAATATTGAGGATTAGGGATGGCAAAAAGCAGGGGAAACAGAGGACAATGTTCAATTACCTATACAACCAAACCCTAAGTAGTGACAGCAACTGTTCTGTATCTACGGGTTTAGTAATGTAATCAGAAGCACCAGCTTCGATGCACTTTTCGCGATCGCCTGGCATGGCTTTGGCGGTGAGGGCAATAATTGGTAGGGTGCGAAATTGTGGTTGTTGGCGTATGTAATGGGTAGTCTCATAGCCATCCATTTCTGGCATCATCACATCCATTAATATGGCATCAACATGAGGGTTGGCTTGTAGCGTCTCAATCCCGTCTCGCCCATTTTCAGCAAACAGAACTTCCATTTGATAACTTTCTAACAGGCTAGTCAAGGCAAAGATATTTCTGAGGTCATCATCGACAATCAAAATTTTGCGATTAGCTAGCACAGGATCAGCTTGTTGCAGTTGTTCGAGGATTTCGCGTTTAGCTTGGGGTAAGTTGGCTTGGACTCGATGTAAGAATAAAGCAGTTTCATCTAACAATCGTTCAGGCGATCGCACATTTTTGACAATAATTGTCTCTGCTAGTCTTCTAAGTTGGGTTTCTTCGTGGCGAGAGAGTTCTTTGCCTGTGTAAACAATGATTGGGAGTTTTAAGAGGTTCGGTTCTTGCTTGATGTATTCAATCAATTCCAAGCCAGTCATGTCAGGCAACCCTAAATCCAAGACAATACAATCAAACTGCTGCGTTTTTAAAATTTCTAGTGCGGCTGTTCCCGTACCCACAGATGTACTCTGCACATCTGTATTACCGATGAGTTCGATAATACTTTGAGCTTGCACAGGATCATCTTCTATCACTAGAAGATGTTTGACTTTCCGCGCAATAAAGCTTTTCATATCAGTAAATACCTGATTGAGTGCTTCTGTTGATACAGGCTTTTGTAAGTAAGTGATTGCTCCTAACTTTAAACCCCGTTGTTGTCTGTCATCTACAGACATGATATGGACTGGAATATGTCTAGTTTGGGGATTGTGTTTTAATCGATCTAACAGTGTCCACCCGTCTATATCTGGCAGATTTATGTCTAAGGTAATTGCTTCTGGCTGATACTGTTCCGCTAAGGCTAAAGCTTGTTTGCTTTGCAGCGCAACTATGACCTTAAAACCTTTTTGCTGTGCCATTTCTAGGAGGATGCGGGCAAATTTTTCATCATCCTCGACGATTAGCAACACATGATCGCCTGGCTGAATTTTTTGGCGATCGTCTGGGATTTGGCTGGGTGAGGGTTCGATCAGCTTTTCTATGGGGGTTTCTCGCAGAATAGGTGCTGGAGGTAATGCGGTAAGAGGCTGAGTTTCTCCAGTGCTGGGATAGGTTTGGGGTAGATAAAGTGTAAAGGTACTTCCCTGGCCTAGTTGACTGACAAGTTCTAACCTACCGCCTAACATCTGTGTTAGTTCGCGGCTAATAGACAAGCCTAAACCTGTACCTCCGTACTTACGACTGGTTGTACCATCTACCTGCTGAAATGCTTCAAATACAACCTGTTGCTTCTCGGCTGGAATACCGATACCTGTGTCACTAACAGCAAAGGCAATCATGGGATTGCCAGTATCGAGTGCAGCCATACTAATTGTTAAAGTGATGCCTCCCCTTTCAGTAAATTTAAAGGCATTAGATAAAAGATTCTTGAGTATTTGTTGCAGGCGTTTGGCATCACTAACAATTGTTGGGGGCAAGTTATCGCCTAGTTGAATGGCAAAACTCAATCCTTGATTGTCAGCAACTTGAGAGAAACCACGTTCGAGATAATTATATAAATCTACGAATTTAATTGCCTCTAAATCTAATGATAAAGTTCCCGATTCAATTTTTGCTAGGTCTAAGATGTCATTAATTAACTCTAATAAATCAGTGCCAGCAGAGTAGATAGTTTGACTATATTCTATTTGTTTACTAGTTAAATTACCTGCAACATTATCTGCTAAAAGCTTGGATAAAATCAACAAGCTATTTAGTGGTGTGCGTAACTCATGGGACATATTAGCAAGAAATTCAGATTTATATTTAGAAGATAAAAATAATTGCTTGGCTTTTTCTTCTAAAGACTGTCTAGCTTTTTCAATTTCTTGATTTTTCCGGGCGACTTCTTGATTTTGTACTTCTAGTAATTCAGCTTTCTCCTCTAATTCTTCATTGAGTTGCTGCAATTCTTCATTCGACTGTTGCAATTCTTCCTGCTGCTGTTTGAGGAGTAATTCTGAGGTTTCTAATTCTTGTGTTTGTTGTTCTAATATTTGGTTGTTTTCTTTTAGCTCATTGGCTAAACTTACAGATTCTTCTAGTAAAGTCTGAGTTTGTATGTTAGCCGCGATATTATTGATAAATACCCCAATTATTTCAGCAAATTGTTCTAAAAATATCAACTGTAATTTATTAAACTGCGCCAAGGAAGCAAGTTCGATCACGGCAGTTACTTCGTTTTCAAAGATAATAGGTAATACAATAATATTGAGTGGTAAAGATGCCCCCAATCCTGAATTAATATAAATGTAATCTTGAGGCACTTCTGTTAATAAAATTCTTTGTTTTTCTAAGGCACATTGCCCTACTAGTCCCTCACCCAAACGAAACTGGCTGGATAGATGTTTACGCTCGTTATAAGCATAGCTACTTAACATTTTAAGTACAGGCTCTTGCTGCACTTTATCCATTATATAAAATACACTTTGTTGTGCGCCAACCAGTGGTGTGAGTTTAGATAAAATCAACCTTGATAAGCTTTCTAGTTGTCTCTGTCCTTGAAGAATTTGCGTAAATTCAGCCAAATTAGACTTGAGCCAATTTTGCTCCTCATTTTTCGTGGTACTGATGCGCAGATTTGCTACCATTTGGTTAAAGGTGCGTGTCAATACACCAATTTCGTCTAGGCGATCGCTATTTGGCAAACTGACTGATAAATCGCCATTGGCCATAGTTTCTGATGCCTCAGAAATTTGCTTGAGTGGTGTAGAAATATGGCGAGTCAACACAAATCCAACTAAAGCCAATAAAAAAGATACTAAAGGAATACTATAAGTAATAGTAGCTAGTGTGCGATTAGCAGCAACCTGCGCTTGATGTGTTCGCAACTCTAATAGTCTTAATTCCTCTAATTTCATTGTTTGGCTCAGGTTACTGATTTCTATCATCAGTTCTCGTCCCTGATCTGTAAGCACGGATTGACGTGCCACATCTAGTCCTTGTTTCTGCCGCAAATCAATCACTTCTTTCAGAATAGTTATTCTTTGATTAATTAGTGGCTGTAACTTATCAAGACGACGCTGTTGCGGGGGATTATCTAGCGTGAGATTTTCAAGTTCGGCAATTTTTTTTTCTAGCAATTTTGTCGCCGCTAGATAAGGTTCTAAATAACGCTGTTCTCCAGTAATAATGTAACCTCTTTGTCCAGTTTCAGCTTTATTCAACTGCGTACTTAGTCCTTCGATTTTACTAAGTACATTATATGTATGTTTTTCTCTACTTGAAGCTATTATTAGTTCTTTGGTACTTTTATAAGATATCAAACCTATTGCAGTCAATATTAATAGACTAATGGCAAAGCCTGCTCCAATTTTAGAGCCAATTTTCAACCGATTTAACATTATTACTTGAGATGTTTTACTCACGCTAATTTTGGTCAGGAATAAAAAATTATGATTGAATATATAAATACTATTTGACTTGTAAGACTTCATCTCTCTAGTTTCTTTGAGAAACCGGAGTCGTTGGTTCTTCAGAATGATTGAGGATGTTTTTAGTGCAATAGGTTGTTGTATGTTTATTCAGTATATAGTGTTTCTTGGTTGAGTGAGACATAAATACTGCACCATTCCCCGCAAGCGAGGAAGAGACGATGAGAGAACTCATGTGATGAGGAAACGCTATAGAAGAAGAGACAAACATTATCTGTTCAAATGGAAGATGCGTTACGCTATCGCTAACACGCCACTACTCAAATCACTAATAGCTAATGACTCAATTAATCTCGCGAATGCAGGCAGTACAGTTACCAATTATTCCTCTAGTTGGGGAATTAATTAAAAATTCTCCTGGTACGATTTCTTTAGGACAGGGTGTAGTTTCCTATAGTCCTCCACCGGAGGCTCTTGAGCTTTTGCCGAAATTTTTGGCTGAACCTACTAACAAT
Organism: Anabaena minutissima FACHB-250; assembly: GCF_014697125.1. GTDB lineage: Bacteria > Cyanobacteriota > Cyanobacteriia > Cyanobacteriales > Nostocaceae > Trichormus > Trichormus minutissimus. The sequence goes on from NZ_JACJRG010000001.1 coordinate 19,881, forward strand.
TTATATAAAGCGGTTGAAGGTATTCCTCCCTTGTTAACTACACTAGCAAAAAAATTATTAACATTTAATGGGATTGAAATCAATACCGAAAATTGCATTGTAGTAACTGCGGGAAGCAATATGGCATTTATGAATGCTATTCTCGCTATTACTTCTCCTGGTGATGAAATTATTTTGAATACACCTTATTACTTCAACCATGAAATGGCAATTACTATGGCTGGTTGTCGTGTGGTGTTAGTCGAAACTGATGAAAATTATCAACTGCTTCCAGAAGCGATCGCAGAAGCTATTACACCCAAAACACGGGCAGTTGTGACGATATCACCGAATAATCCTACAGGTGTGGTTTATTCGGAAAAGTTATTGCGACAAGTCAATCAAATTTGTGGCGATCGCAATGTATATCACATCAGTGATGAAGCCTATGAATACTTTACCTATGATGGCACAAAACACGTGTCGCCTGGTGCATTTACTAGCAGTAGTGAGTATACCATTTCCCTTTTTAGTCTTTCCAAAGCTTATGGTTTTGCTAGTTGGCGAATTGGCTATATGGTAATACCCAAACACCTGCTTGTGGCCATTAAAAAAGTCCAGGATACAATTTTGATTTGTCCGCCAGTGGTCTCCCAGTATGCAGCCTTGGGAGCATTGCAAGCTAAACCAGAGTATTTACAGGCAAATATTGGTGCGATCGCGCAAGTTAGACAATTAGTCTTAGCATACCTTAAACAACTACAAGACTTATGTACTATCACTCATGCTGATGGTGCATTCTATTTTTTCCTCAAAGTTCACACCCCAATGGATGCTTTTGAATTAGTTAAACAACTGATTGAGCAACATCAAATAGCAGTCATTCCCGGCACAACTTTTGGCATGGATAACGGCTGCTATCTTAGATTAGCCTATGGTGCGTTGCAAAAAGATACTGTCCAAGAAGGTATGGCAAGATTAGTCAAGGGTCTAAAAATAATCTTGGACACTGCAAACTAAACGCTTCTGAGTGCCACAATGGGATCGAGTTTAGCCGCACGTCTCGCGGGAACTACACCAAAAAATAATCCGATACAGCCAGAAATACCAACAGTGGAGGCGATCGCTACGGGAGATAATGCTGATTCTAGGGGTGTAACAGCTGCTACTAACAAAATGCCACCAACACCAATCCCAGTCCCGATTAAACCGCCAATTGCTGAGACAATCACAGATTCAATCATAAATTGCAGTAAAATATCTTGCTGAGTCGCACCGATAGCTTTCCGCAGTCCGATTTCTTGGGTGCGTTCGGTGACGGAAACGAGCATAATATTCATGATGCCGATACCACCAACAAATAATGATATACCGGCGATCGCAGCCAGCATAATTGTCAATGCACCAGTAATTTGCCCAACTGTTTGCAAAGCATCTTTTTGAGTTCTAATCGTAAAGTCATTTTCGCCAATGAGTTTGTGACGTTGACGTAACAAATTAGTGATTTGAAAGACTGCTGCATCGACACTTTCGGTATTTTTGGCTGAGGCGACAATGTAAGTTAACTCCAATCCATAGGGAGAAGTCCGCCCCACAATCCGGTTAGCCATCGTAAACACGGGTATTAAAGCCGAATCATCGTAGTCAACACCTAAGCTTGAGCCTTTGCTTTCTAATACTCCAATAATTTGAAAACTAGCGTTTTTAATTCTTAACTGTTGCCCTACAGGTTTACTGTTACCAAAAAGTCTGTTGGCTAATTTGCCGCCGATGACGACAACTTGATTGCTGCGCTTCATATCTACGGCGCTAAAAAATCTGCCTTGAGCAACTTCAAAGTCTCGCACTACTAAGAAATTAGGCGTTGTGCCGATAATGTTGACATCGGTATTTCTATTACTATAAGTTACTACTTGCCTAGTGTTTAACTCCGCAGTGACGTTGGCAATAGTAGGTACTTGACTAGCGATCGCTGTGGCATCTTCATATACTAAAGTCTTTGGCAGTTCTCTAGAAATGCGTTCAGTTGCCTGATTTCCCGGAATGACAAATAATACGTTTGGCCCCAAGGATTCCAGTTCTTTGTTGACAAAGTTTTGTCCGGCTTCGCCAATCCCAATCATGGCAATTACTGAAGCGTTACCAATAACTATACCTAGCATAGTGAGCGCACTACGTAGTTTATTAGCTAGCAGGGTTTTGCCTGCCATTTGCATACTTTCTAGAAAGTTCATCGATTTGTTTTTTCTTGTGCCTTTTGGATTTTGTAGTCTTTGGGCAAATCTATAAATACGCGATCGCCTGCTTGTAACCCTGATATAACTTGGGTTTGGTCTTGGATTTGTGCGCCAATAGTCACTTCTCGAAACTGGGGTTTATTTTTGGCATCGGGTACTAAAACGCCATTTTTGCCATTTTCGGTCAGGATGGCTACGGTCGGTAATAATAAAGCATCATTGACGCGATCGCCCAGAAAGGTCAGATCCACATTTAAGCCAGAACGTAACTTATCTATACCAGTGTCAAGAGCTATCCGTACTTGAAAGGATGTCACACCTTGTTCTACCACTGCTTCCGGAGCAATCAAACGTACACGACCTTGAAAAATTTCATCTGGATAGGCATCTGCGACAATTTCTACTTGCTGTCCCTGTTGGATGCGGCCAATGTCCGCTTCAGGGATTTGAGCTAATATTTCCAAACCTTTGGCTACAGCCACAATTGAGCTAGAAGTTGCCGATGCACTGGTTGAGGCGGAAGTTGTGGGAGTCACAAAAGCCCCAATGTTGGCATATTTCTGGGTGACAACCCCAGCAAAGGGAGCGCGAATAATCGTCTCTTGCAACCTCACCTGTGATCCTGCTAACTGTGCTTGGGCAGCTTTCACTGCTGCTTGGCGTTGGGCAATTTGTTCAGGACGGCTACCTTCTTCCAACAGTACAAATGCGGCGCGTGCTTCTGTCACAGCAGCATCTCTAGCAGCGATGACTTCGCTACGAGTACCACTTTGGAGAAGTGAGACTTGTTTTTGTGCTTCTGCTAAGTTGGCTTTGGCACTGTTGTCTTCACTAATGGCTTGATCAAGTAATTGCTTTCTCTCTGCTCCTTGTTCGTAGAGATATTGATAACGCTTGACTTGTTCAGATGTGTAATTTACCTTAGCGCGGGCTGCATCTACTTGAGCTTGGGCTTTAGCAATTTCTTGGGGACGACTCCCCGCTTGGGCTTCTGCTAACTGGGCTTGAGCTTGGGCTAAACGCGCTCTAGACTGAGCCATTTCTTGGGGACGACTCCCCGCTTGGGCTTCCGCTAACTGGGCTTGAGCTTGGGCTAAATTGGCGCGGTATTGAGCTATTTGGGCTTGGATATCACCTACATCCATCCGAGCAATAATTTGTCCCTTCTCAACGCGATCGCCTTGTTCTACATATAACTCCGCTAAGACACCAGGGTTTTTGGGACTAATATTGACACTTTGAACTGGTACAACCTTGCCACTGGCTGTTATCCGCAGGGTAAAATTTTTGGACTCTACAGCTACAGTCAGTTGTGTTACATCATCTTTATTAGTTCTCCCATTGATCAAGCTGTAGCTAGTTGTACCAACAATCAAAGTCCCAGCCGCTAACAATCCAACTAGCCATCTGGTTGGGTGCTTCACTTTACCAATAATGGGAACTTCTATGTACGCAATCATAAATATTGACCTATGAAAAGTATTGGTGGTCTGCCTAGGAATATCAATCGTTAAAAATATTGTAGGAATAAATATTTTGTTTAACACTAACTAGTGGGACGCAAAATCATTTACTGTGTTGCTGATATTAAATTTTATTTAACTCTGTGTCTCCGTGTCTCTGTGGTTGAAGAAATTATTTTTACCACAGAGGCACAGAGACACAGAGAGAAAAGCAAATATTTGCGAGAAGTTGACCTTTGCAAGTGCGATCGCAGAGGTTTAATTTTGTTGTATTTTAACTCAGGGGTAATTAATACAAAATTTATTATGCAAGCAAGCATTTTTACGGCTGTTATCTTACCTATAGCCTTAGCTATCATGATGCTAGGGATGGGTTTATCTCTTGCACCAGAAGATTTTCAACGTGTCAGGAAGTATCCTAAAGCTGTATCAATTGGCTTGATCAGCCAGTTAATTTTTTTACCTATTATTGGTTTTGTCATTGCTAAAGTTGTACCGATGCAACCTGCGATCGCAATGGGGTTAATGATCGTGGCGTTGTGTCCAGGTGGGGTATCCTCGAATATCATTACATTTCTCGCTAAAGGTGATGTTGCACTCTCCGTCACTCTCACGGCTGTTAGTAGTGTGATTACAGTCTTTACAATTCCGGTGTTTGCAAACCTAGCATTCCAGCACTTCATCGGAGAAAATGCGGCGATCGCTTTACCTATTGGTGCAACGATACTACAAATTTTTCTGATTACGCTTGTGCCTATAGGTTTGGGAATGGGTGTACGGCAGATATTTCCAGAAATAGCACGTCGTCTGGAAAAAGTGACTAGTCGCTTGGCGATCGCATTACTTGCTGCAATTATTCTCCTACTGCTGGTTCGCGAATGGAATCGTCTCCCTGGTTTTATTGTGCAAGTGGGAGTCGGCGTTGTGCTGTTGAATGTTGTCTCTATGTTTGTAGGGGTTTATATTAGCAAGCTATTTAAGCTGAATCCTCCTCAGCAAATCTGCATTGCTATTGAAGTTGGTCTGCAAAATGGTACGCTGGCGATCGCCATTACCGCCGGACTACTCAATAATCCTGATATGGCAGTGCCGGCGGCAGTTTATAGTTTGTTTATGTATGTGACGGGGTTGATTGCTATTGGCTACGGTAGAAGGTTGGTTGCAACGAAGCCTGTGAATCAACCTCTAGAGAGTAAAGTTTAGGAGAGTTTTTTAACGCAGAGGGGCGCGGAGGTTAGCGCAGAGGGGCGCGGAGTTTTATGAGCCAGCAGGAAGTTGAGAATTTCGAGCGGCGACTATCAAACCATCTTGAACTCGGATGATTCTGTGGGTTTGGGCAGCAATATCTGGTTCATGGGTGACAATAACAATTGTGATGCCTTGCTGATTTAGTTCTGTTAGTAAGTTCATTACTTCGTAGGAAGTCTCAGTGTCTAATGCACCTGTAGGTTCATCGGCTAAAACTAAGGCTGGCCTATTTACTAAAGCACGAGCGATCGCTACCCGTTGTTGTTGTCCACCAGAAAGTTGATTGGGACGGTTAGAAATGCGTTCTCTTAGTCCTACTCTTTCTAAAGCTTCCATTGCTCTTTGGCGGCGTTTGGATTTGGGTATGTTAGCGTAAACCATTGGTAACATGACATTTTCTAACGCTGTGGCTCGTGACAGTAGGTTAAATTGTTGAAACACAAAACCTATTCTTTGATTGCGGATGTAGGCTAATTCATCATCACCATAAGTAGTCAGATTTCTACCTTCAAAAATATAGTCGCCATTACTGGGACGATCTAGACATCCCATAATATTCATCAGTGTAGACTTACCCGAACCAGACGCACCCATGATGGCGGCATATTCCCCTTCCTCAATCCCCAGTTGAATACCTTTGAGTATGGGAACTTGAACTTCTCCGAGTTGGTAAGTTTTAGTAATCGCATCCATCCAAATCATTGTGGTCATAATTTAGTGCTGAGTGCTGAGTGCTGAGTGCTGAGTTGTGAGTTGTGGGTTGTGAGTTATAACAGTTATTGATTTTGAGATTTGAGTAGTCATTATAATGAGTAAAGTTGAGCGATTTGAGGATTTGATAGCTTGGCAAAAGGCAAGAATTTTGACTCAGGATATTTATCAAGTTACTCAACAAGGTCAGTTTGCTAAAGATTTTGGTTTATCGGGACAGATACAAAGAGCAGCAGTTTCTATCATGTCTAATATTGCCGAAGGCTTTGAAAGAAGTCATTTAGGAGAATTTCATCAGTTTCTTTCCATAGCTAAGTCATCATGTGCAGAATTACGTTCTCAACTTTATGTAGCTCTCGATATCCGCTATCTTAATCAAGTCCAATTTAATCAACTTTTAACTCAAGCAGAAGAAGTTGCAAAAATTATTGGTGGTCTTCGCATCTCTGTTGCTCGACAAAAACAGCAAAAAAAACAAAGTAATTACGACTAGACAAACTATATAAATTTACACTCCTAACTCCTAACTCCTAACTCAGCACTCAGCACTCCTAACTCAGCACTCCTAAATCAGCACTCTTAATCACTACGTAAAGCTGTAATAGGATCTAATTTGGCGGCGTTCCTGGCGGGAATTACCCCGGCTACTAAGCCAACGATTAATGAGAGGCTGAAGCCAATAATGACTGATAAGCCAGAAATCACAAAGGGAAATTTAAAAATACTGGCAGCCGCAAAGGCGATTAAAACTCCGCTACCTATCCCCACACAGCCGCCAAGAATAGAAATAACGATCGCCTCGGCTAAAAATTGATTGAGAATCGCGGAATTAGTTGCGCCTACTGCTTTACGTATGCCGATTTCTCTGGTTCTTTCCACAACGGAAACTAGCATGATGTTGGCAATCCCAATACCCCCAACTACTAAGGAAATGCCTGCGATCGCTACGACCATAATCGTAAATGAACCTACGACATTCGTAAATGTACTGACAATATCAGCTTGGTTAGTCAACCGAAAATCATCGGCTTGGGGCGGATATATATTGTGACGCAGACGTAAGAGGTTGGTGACTTGAAATTGTGCTGCTTCTAATTGTTCCTGATTGCTGGCTTTGACTAAAATGCCATTCACGGAAATACCAGTGAGGGAATTGTTCCCTACCAGTCGCTTTGACATACTTGTCAATGGGATGAAGATTTGATCATCTCGATCCGTTGGGCCTTGAGAACCTTTCGCCTCCATAATGCCAATGACTTCATAAGCTTCTCCCTGAATCCTGATTCTCTCACCTATAGGGCTGCTTCTTGCCCCAAATAGCGTTTGCTGCACTGTCGGCCCAATTACTGCCACCTGTGCAGCCGTATCTAGCTCTTCTTGGGTAAAGAATCTTCCTGCTTGGGGATAAGTATTTCTAGCATCTGAATACTTTAAATCTGTGCCGTAGATGGTAGTGGAAGTATTTTCACCGCCATAAACTACTTGTGCATTTCGTTGTAAGTAAGCAGAAACAATCTCAGCCGATGGTGCTTGTTGTGCGATCGCTTTGGCATCTTCCCAAGTTAAGGTACTAGTAGAACCCACACCCCGACTAATATTGCCACTCCTAGCTGCCCCTGCGAAGATTTGCAGCACGTTTGTTCCCAAAGCTTCAATCTGTTGCTCTACATTCTTCTGTACTCCTTGCCCTACAGAAGTAATCGCAATCACAGAAGCAATCCCAATAATCACACCCAACATGGTCAATCCTGTGCGTAATTTATTACTCCACAGGGTTTCTGTTGCCATTGACAAAATTTCTAAAAATGGCACGGCACGAGGATTATCTGTTTTATAAAACCCCTGAATCATAATTTTTTACTAATAAAATTTATACATAAAGCCTGTTTGACCCCTACACCCCTGCAAGATTTAAGGCGCAACATTATCTAGAACGACGACCACCACCTCCTGTCCCCGGAAGTATTCCCCCTCTTGGTCTTGATTGTGTTCGCGTTCCTGGTGGGAAACTAAGCAGAACTTTCTCATCACCCGTTAGTCCAGATTTCACTTCCGTAAAGTTATTGACTGTCACTCCAGTTTCAACGGGAGTAAACACTGGTTGATTATTTGCATCCATGACAAATACCCCCGTTGCGTTTTCTTGGCGCACCACAGAGGCTGTTGGTATAACTAAGGCATTTTCTAACTGACCGACTTGAAAGTCTGTTTCTACGTTCATCCCCGATCGCAATAATCTTTCTGGATCGGTAAGTGCGACCTTAACTTGAAAGCTAGTAACATTCTGCTCGACTGTAGCTTGAGCTGCAACTTGACTCACCTCACCTGTAAAGGTTTTGCCTGGGTAGGCATCAGCTCTAATTGTGACTTTTTGACCTAAGCTAATTTTAGCCACATTTGATTCTGATAAATTGGCTACTATTTCATTTGTCGCCGCCAAAGCCAAAATTGAAGAAGAGGTGGCAGAAGAAACTGCACTACCAGAGGTGGTTGGTGTCACAAAAGCACCAGGGTCAGCATATTTTTGTGTGACTAAACCATCAAAAGAGGCACGTAGTATAGTGTCATTGATTTGAGACTGAATATTTTGCAGCGAACCACGGGCAGACATAACCTGGGCGCGGGCTACATCAATATCTTCTCGACGTGTTCCGTCTTTGAGCAGTGCGAGGGCTTCTTGTCTTTGCTTGACTACAGCGCGTGTTTGTGCAATGTCTTCTAACCGTGACCCGGCTTTTTGTAGTGCTAATGCTTGCTGGGCTTCGTTAACTTGAGCTTGTGCGCTATCGCGATCGGCGCGTTTTTGGTTGACAATCTGGAGAGCGATCGCTCCAGCGTTGTAAAGTTCCTGATTACGGCGAAAATCATCTTCTGCCTTTTGCAAGTTAGCTTGACTACTGGCTAGACGTGCTTGGGCTTGAGCAATGTCTTGAGGACGATTACCTGCTTCAACTTTTTGTAAATTAGCCTGGGCTTCGTCTAATTGTGCTTGAGCTTGGGCAATATCTTGGGGACGATTACCTGCTTGGGCTTTTTGTAGATTCGCTTCAGCTTGTGCTAGTTGTCCTCGTGCTTGGACAAGTTGACCTCGCAAGTTGGAATCATCCATATAAGCTAAAATTTGCCCTTGTTTGACAATATCCCCTTCTTTAACTAATAGTTCTTTGAGAATGCCGGAATTTTTAGGACTAAGATTAATAGATCGTTCTGGTTTAACAGTTCCATTAGCGGAAACTGTAATTGTTAAAGTCTGTCTTTCTACAGGCTGTGTCAGGACTCTGCGCCTTGCTTGCTGTTGGGGACTAACAGCTACTTGGTAATAAATTGTGTAGCTAATACCACCTAACAGACTAAAACCAATTAACCAAGATATCCAATTATTTCTGACTTTTTTTTTCGTCTGTGGAACTAATGGTGGTGAGTCTACAGGGTTTGATGTCTCAAGTGTCATTTCTCATCCTGTATTAAAAATAAATGTAGGGGTCTAAAAGATATTCTCCACATAGGTTGTGGGGTTTTCCTGTAATTGATTGTATTTAAAAAATGGCTACAGAGCTAGTTTTTTAATACTAGAACTGTAACCTGGTATCTCCTTGCTGTGAAACTTTGTTTACACCAGTGTTAACTATTTAGAGTCTAATTGTGATTCCGTTTGGCAGTCTGATCAGACCGTTGCTTTGTCTAACTAACCTTCTAGCAGGCACAATTTCTTGAGTAGGAAGGATAACATCACCGTTAGGAAGTCTCCAATAACCAGGGTTACGAAATCTAACTACTCTTCTAGACGTAACTACCCGTCCATTAGGTAATCGATAATCACCATTACGGAGTCTAACTACTCTTTGATAAGAGTCTCTTCTTTGGTACACCTGTCTATGACGGTTTCTGCTTTGTGCTTGGGCTGGTGTAGCCATTACCATAGGAGCAAATATTAAAGTAGCAGCTAATAGGATAGTTGCACGGTTTAGTTTCAACATGAAACTGTCTCCTTTTATGTACTGTGGTTGCTATATGTTGGATTCCGGTATAGGGAAAATATCCGGCTATGCCACCAATTATCAAGCCAGCCGTAGTGATTTTATAAGTGAATAAAGTCACGTGTATTTACTAATTGACACATGAAAAAAGTCATGGATTTGGGAATAGGGAATGGGGACTAGTGAAATTCTCCCTTGTCTACCTTGTCTCCCTTCTTTCCCTTCCTCTTAAGTCCGCCAGTGCTAAAGACTGTAAAATTTGCCTTTCACCTCAAGCGGATATCGTTTAAGCTAGCTGAAAGATTATTTGATATGTGATTTAAGAGGCGGTAGTGTGCCTAAATACTTTCGGTTAATTTCTCTTTTAGTTGTCTGTGGTTTGTGGAGTACGCCAAAAACTGCTCAAGCCCAGGCTTTGATACCTCATGCTTTGCAATTAGATGCTGCAAAATTGGAGCAGCAGGGGTTGGGTTTAGCACAAGAAGCTGCTCAACTGGGACAGTTTCAGCAGTTTGAGTTGGCTTTACCGCGAGCTAGACTAGCTAGTCAGTTAGCCCCTGGTAATGACAAAGTTTGGTTTCTTTTGGGTGGCTTGCAGCTGCAAACCAAAAATTATGATGCAGCGATCGCAGCTTTGAACAAGGCCAAATCCCTGAATCCTAAAAATCCAGACGTTTTATTTGCCTTGGGTTCAGCTAATTTTCAACAGAAAAAATATCCAGCAGCGATAGAAAACTACCAAGCAGGCTTGAAGTTAAAACCCAACGATCCTGAAGGGCTATTTGATTTAGGCAATGCTTACTATATGGTTGGACGCTTACCTGATGCGATCGCTCAATATAACAAGGCTGTTGCTCAAGATCAGAAATTTTGGCCAGCGATTAACAACATTGGCTTAATTGAGTATGAACAGGGTAATGTTGACGCGGCAATTAAACGCTGGCAAACCTCTATCACTATTGATAAGCAAGCAGCAGAACCATTGTTAGCTCTAGCCGTAGCCCTATACACCAAAGGCGACCGCCAACAAGGTGTGACCTTGGGAGAAACTGCCCTTCGTATTGATCAACGCTATGCCGATTTAGATTTTCTCAAAGAAAATCTCTGGGGCGATCGCTTACTCTCTGATACGAAAACATTCCTAGAGTTACCCCGCATTCAAGCCGCCTTGGAACAGCGAGAAACACCAAGGTGAGTGATGAGTGCTGAGTGCTGAGTGCTGAGTCATGAGTCATGAGTCATGAGTAGTGAGTAGTGAGTAGTGAGTAGTGAGTATTCCTTTCTCCTCCACTCTCTGCTGACTTGCTGCTTCTGAATACTACCTAAAGACAGTAGAGAGTCTTTACAATTCACTGCTACTAACTCAGCACTCAGCACTCAGCACTCAGCACTCACTTACTCAGCACTCCTAACTCACTTGCTGATTATGACTAATTGCAGTACATATATACTATAGAGGCGGAATTGTTCGCTAAAAACATTAGTGAATGAATATTCCTCAGAAAATGTCGGAAGTTTTCATTAGTTGTCTGTAGGGAGAAGTGCCACAATTTGATCAACAAACTGTTGATGGTCTACAACAGGCTTAGAAATGTACCCATCAGCACCACTGAGCTTGAGGAAATTTTCGCGATCGCCTTCCATCGCGTGTGCTGTGACTAAGATTATAGGTAAATTTGCAGTTTGGGGGTCAGACTTTAACATTTGGGTGATTTTAATCCCATCTACAGATTTGCCTTGATAAACACTTCTAGATAAAGAAACATCCATTAAAATGAGGTCTGCCTCTCCTGCCTGGGCAATTTTCATTACTTCTTCTACATTTTCAGTATGTTTAACCCCTAAACCGCCCCGCTTGGTCAAAATCTTAGAGAAAACGCGAGCATTAATTAGATCATCTTCAACAATCAAAACAGTTTTCATGAGAATTTTATTTATGGAGGTAAAGGGAACAGATTAAGTCAAAAGTCAAAATTAAAGAAACCCAATCATAGCAATTATCTTGAGTATGGAACTGTATTTAAGTTAGATCGGTAAAGATGGATAATCATTTGATTAAACGACTTGTCTCCTTTTTAATAATGTATGTAGCTGCTCCTCATCAAGGATGATACTACGGCTTTTTCTGCTCTGATAATCAAGATTGTGTTATTAATCCCATTTCATCCGTTATGCTTTGTTTGCTGCATTGTTTAGTAACACCGATTTTTGTGTAGTTCAATCTCAGGGAAAAAACTCATGGCAAAACAGTTAAACCTTCTCTCAAAGGGACAGGTAATTACAACAGCCCTGCACACGGAGATGCAACGGTCTTACTTAGAATATGCCATGAGTGTGATTGTGGGGCGGGCATTACCAGATGTTCGTGATGGTTTAAAGCCAGTGCATCGGCGGATTTTATACGCTATGCACGAACTTGGCTTAACACCCGATAGACCTTACCGGAAATGCGCCCGTGTAGTAGGGGATGTATTGGGTAAATACCACCCACATGGTGATCAGGCTGTTTATGATGCGCTCGTGAGACTGGTGCAGGATTTTTCCAGTCGTTACCCTTTACTGGCAGGACACGGCAACTTTGGTAGCGTTGATAATGACCCACCGGCGGCGATGCGCTACACAGAAACCCGTCTAGCATCAATTGGTCATGAAGGGATGCTGACAGAAATTGGCGAAGAAACTGTAGATTTTGCTGGTAACTTCGATAATTCACAACAAGAACCCACAGTTTTACCTGCACAGTTGCCCTTTCTGTTGCTCAATGGCTGTTCCGGCATTGCTGTCGGGATGGCGACAAATATTCCCCCTCATAATTTAGGGGAAATTGTTGATGGTTTAATTGCTCTGATTGACCAACCTGATTTGTCAGATGAAAAGCTCATAAATTTAATTCCAGGGCCTGACTTTCCCACTGGTGGGGAAATAATTGGTGATACGGGCATTCGCGAGGCATATATCACTGGTAAAGGTGGGATTGTCTTGCGGGGAGTCGCCACAGTTGAGGAAGTTCCCGGCGGTAGAGGTAGCAAGCGGCGAACAGCAATTGTGATCACGGAATTGCCTTATCAAGTCAATAAGGCCGGCTGGATTGAAAAAATGGCTGACTTAGTAAATCACGGTCGCTTACATGGTATTTCTGACATTCGGGATGAAAGCGATCGCGAAGGGATGCGAGTTGTTATCGAACTCAAACGCGATACTAACCCCCAAGAAGTTCTCCAGCATTTGTATCACCAAACCGCATTGCAAACTACCTTTGGGGCAATTTTGTTGGCGATAGTCGATGGACAACCCCGCCAGTTAAGTTTGCGACAACTTTTATTAGAGTTTTTGCAATTCCGAGAACATACCCTCAACCGTCGTTACAACTATGAGTTAGAGAAGGCACAAAGTCGGCTGCATACAGTTGTAGGGTTACTCAAAGCTTTATCCAATGTGGATGAAGTCATCGAAATTTTGCGACAAGCCGCCGATGGCAGCACAGCTAAAATTAGTCTGTGTAGCCGACTGGATTTAAGCGAAAGTCAAGCTGATGCTATTTTAGGAATGCCATTGCGTCGGATCACGAGTTTAGAACAGCAGAACTTACAGCGTGAGTTTGACGAACTCAGCACACAAATTGCTGTACTCGAAAACCTGTTGACCGATCGCAAAGAATTACTCAAAGCTTTGAAAAAAGATTTGCGATCGCTCAAAAAGAAATACGGCGATCCTCGACGTACTAAGTTAGGGGCTACCATTACAGAGGAATTACCAAAAGGCAAAAGTGCAGACGGACAAAAAAGCCCTACGAAAGTAGAAGCAGAACCAGAATCAGCAGAACCACTAGAGGAAGTGATTTTAGAATCTACTCACCGGGGTTATGTGCGCCGGATTCAGCTATCTGGGAAAAAGTCCAAATTAGAAAACGGTTTAAATGATCATGACTTCATTATCCAAACCGAGTTAACCGACACCCACAAAGATTTATTAGTGCTGACCAATGGTGGTAAGCTATACCCCGTCAAAATCGGAGATATTCCCCCCACTACAGGACGTTCACCACGGGGAACACCTCTGATTACCATGCTGACAAATACAGCTCAAGGGACTCAAGAACCTGTAGTTAGTCGCTTTATACTACCAACAGATTTAGGAACTCAGCAAATTGTTCTCTTAACTAAGCAGGGAAGAATTAAGCGTCTGTCTTTAGAAGAACTTACTAACCTGACACGGCGGGGAATTACGATTATTAAACTCAAAGATGACGATGAATTGTTATTGACACAATTCACCAAGTCTGGGGAACACTTGATTTTAGCTAGTTCTGGGGGGCGGTTGCTGCGGTTTCCAGCTAATGACGAACAACTACCCATGATGGGACGGACAGCGATGGGTTTACAAGCATTACGCATCCTGAAATATCAGCACATGGTTGGCTGTGTGAGTTCATCAACAGCCACACACCTATTATTAGTAACGGAAGAAGGATACGCCAAACGCTTACCTCTGAATCAGCTAAAATCGGCTAACCGTGCTGATTTGGGGACGCAAGCTATAAAATTTGCGACTAAAACAGACAATCTCGCGGGGATGGTGAGTGCGATCGCAGCGTCAGAAGTGGCGATCGTGACGAATAAAGACCGAGTAGTGCGAATACCTACAGATACTGTACCAATTTTGCCCAGAGATGCTAAAGGGGAAAGTATCCTGCAACTCAACCGGGATGAGAAAATTGTTACTGTTTCTGAAGTGCGTTCATCTTGAGGAGTGCTGTAAAGCCCTGCGGGCATAGCTGCGCTTAGAGCTGTAGCGCGGCGTTTAGCCGATGATGAGTTAGTAGGGTGCTTCAGTAGGAATAATTTCTATTAGGAATGCCCTTTAATCGCACATCTATTTCAGGGCTTTATTGTGTGGGAGATAGTACATTTCCCGATCAGGGGTTGAATGCAGTGGCGTTTTCTGGGTTTGCGTGCGCCCATTGTATTGCTGTCGATTTGGGACTGTGAGGGGAATTAGGATGTATGCGGTTAGATTCCTGATGTTTTGGATAAGTCGGGAATCTGGGAATTTGATGATGCGATCGCCAACAAACAACAGAAACGCATTAAGCTACACTATGAAACGGATAATAGGAAAGCGATCGCTAAACCCAAAAGTAATAATAAATAAACTCATTTAGCAGCAACCATAGATTTTTTTGTAAAACTCGATTAAATATGCCATTGGGGAAGGGGTATAGGGGTGTAGGGGAAAGAATTGAAAAATTTTCTGATACATTAGACAATGTTATTGCGATCGGAGCGTTGACGGAGTTCAAAGGCTCGTTAACGGAGCAAAAATACTCGTTCACGGAGTTCAAAGACTCGTTAACGGAGCAAAAATACTCGTTGACGGAGTAAAAACACTCGTTGACGGAGCAAAAATACTCGTTGACGGAGTAAAAACACTCGTTGACGGAGCAAAAATACTCGTTAACGGAGCAAAAATACTCGTTGACGGAGTAAAAACACTCGTTGACGGAGTAAAAATACTCGTTGACGGAGTAAAAACACTCGTTGACGGAGTAAAAATACTCGTTGACGGAGTAAAAATACTCGTTGACGGAGTAAAAATACTCACAAAGCTAAAAATTACGAATTACGAATTACGAATTACAAATTATTCCGGCGCAAATATTCCAAATTATTTCGCACAGTAATTGTATTGGGATGATTTGCCCCTAAGCATTGTTCACAAATTGCCAAAGCCTGAACGAATAAAGGTTCGGCTTCGCTGTACCTGCCCTGGGAATCGTAGAGGTAAGCCAAATTGTTCAGGCTAGTTGCCACATCGGGGTGTTCATCCCCCAGCAGGCGTTTTCTCATTGCCAAAGCCTCGATATACAAAGGTTCGGCTTCGCTGTACCTGCCCTGAGAACGGTAGAGGTAAGCCAAATTGTTCAGGCTAGTTGCCACATCGGGGTGTTCATCCCCCAGCAGGCGTTTATACATTGCCAAGGCCTCGATATACAAAGGTTTGGCTTCGCTGTACCTGCCCCGGGAATTGTAGAGTCCAGCCAAATTGTTCAGGCTAGATGCCACATCGGGGTGTTCATCCCCCAGCAGGCGTTTTGTCATTGCCAAAGCCTCGATATACAAAGGTTCGGCTTCACTGTACCTGCCCTGGGAATCGTAGAGGTAAGCCAAATTGTTCAGGCTAGATGCCACATAGGGGTGTTCATCCCCCAGCAGGCGTTTTCTCATTGCCAAAGCCTCGATATACAAAGGTTCGGCTTCGCTATACCTGCCCTGGGAATCGTAGAGGTAAGCCAAATTGTTCAGGCTAGTTGCCACATCGGGGTGTTCATCCCCTAGCAGGCGTTTTGTCATTGCCAAAGCCTCGACTAATAAAGGTTCGGCTTCGCTGTACATACCCTGGGAATCGTAGAGTCCGGCCAAATTGTTCAGGCTAGTTGCCACATCGGGGTGTTCATCCCCAAAGCGTTCTCTAGTAGCTGATAAACATTTTTTCCGCCAAGGTAAAGCTTGCTCGTAAGCTCCTTGTCCTTGGTAAAATCTGCCCAAACCGACGAAAGGCCAAGTTAAATCATCATCACTTAACCAAGTTTGGTAAATTGTGGCAACTTCCTCAAGGTGAGGGATAGCCAGGTTTACTTGAGCAATTGCTATTAATGTGGGTGTCTGTGGAATATCCTGTGCAACTGCTACCATCGCTTGACAAAAGCCGCGCTTGAGTTCGTCTACTTCCGCTAACTCTTCCAACTTCTGCCGCAATAATTCCTGAATGCGTTCGTGAATTTGGTAGGTTTCCTCTGCCAACTCTTGCAGCAAATAACGCTCAACTAAAATATTGCGGTTAGCTTTCAGGTCAAATTCTAAATTACTAGCACTCGCTGCTGATTCTACCAAAGACCAGGGAATAGGAGCTAAAGCAAACAAACTCAACAAACAAGCTAACTTTTGCGCCTCTGGTTCTAAGCACTCCCAATTTAAATCAAAGGCTGCTGCTACACCAGACTCACCTGTTGCTGCTTGCTTTTGTTGTAGCCTTGCAAGGATATCTTCTAACATCACCCTCTCCTTGGTTCTCGGCTGTATGCTGCCACTTGGTACAGTCCAATTGGTATATAACCCACAAACTGACAAAGCTTTTGGGCAAATTCTAATTCTCCTTCAACCCTGTCGCGTCCCAATAGCTTTGTTAATAATTCTAAGGCTGCATCTGGTGACAATTCACCCAACGGCAGAGAGGGATAAGTTAAGCCTGTATTTTGACGACTGGTGATTAACACTTTAAAGCGAGAACCCTTAGCTGGCAGATAGTCTTTAATTTGCTTCCAGTCTTTAACATCATCAAACACCAATAAAGCTTTCCCCGTTTGCCAATTCCGCCAACAATAAGCAACCTTACCATTCAGGCTTAATTCCTGGGGAGGGTAAAAGTTAGTAAAATGCACCACACCAAACTCTACTAACTGTGTTCCTAATTCAGTACCTTGGGGATTCAACCAGCAACACCCCCCAGGATAATCTTCTAAATGTTGCCATGAGTATTGAATGGCTAACTCAGTTTTACCCACCCCACCTTGTCCAGTCACATCAGAAATTACAACTACATCATGTTCTTTTAATAGCTGATGCAGTTCTGCTAACTTCTCATCTCTACCGACAAATTTAATGGCGTTACTCTGTTGGATATTGTGAGGAATATCAAAAGGGTTGTAATGATACTTTTCTTGATCTCCATCCCAATTACGGTAATAAAAATAAGTCGGCAGTTGTTTTTTATCTAAACTTTGAAATTGCTGTTTAACTTGTTCCGCAACCGCCAACATATCCGGCGGAAAGCTTTCATTCCCTTTTATTAAAGCCTCCCTCACCGCTTGGGAAAAATACCCCGTTTTTTCTGCCGAGTTTACCTTAGCTATTTCTCCTTCCCGCGCCGCCAGTAACACAAACTGTTGACTATCAGTTCTTGGCTTCCCACTAGGAAATGTTTTTCCACCTAAATTAGTTGGTCTTCCCTGGGTTTCTAAAACATAATTAGCACAGGCATCAATAATACAGACGTGATGGCGAATGCCAAACCTATCAGAACCCAATAACAGCAGCAAAGAATGTAAATCTAGATTTAGCCAACTCTGTTTAGTCGCATCAGCACAAATCAACCTGCGTTCTCGTTCTGAAGAAATCAAACCATGCCCAGCCCAAAAAATGTAGAGTAAATCTCCCAACTGTCGAGAGAGAAAGTTAGTCACAATATCGTAGAGATTTTGTTCTGTTGCTAACTCTACCGTTAACTCACATTCCCCAACCAAGTGATCATTTTCTGGCAATGACGACAAGCACAGCCGAATATTCCCCTGTGGTACACCACACCCACACAACCACCGCGCAAACCTCAGTGCGTCTTCGGCTTGTCCCCCTCCGAGTACATTCCATTGAGGTTCGTGATATTTTTCAATACCCACCACCAGCCCATAAGTACGTTTCGGTTTAGCCGTCAACTGCATGATGATTTAGATTCTCAGGTGATGTAGACAAATCATTGACCTAACCCCCTAACCCCCTTCCCTAGTAGGGAAGGGGGAAAATTAAAAGCCTCTCTCCTTGCAGGCTACGGTGTACACACAAGTCTAATAACCTAGCCCTACAACGTTTTGATCCCCCCTAACCCCCCTTAAAAAAGGGGGGAATAGATTCAAAGTCCCCCTTTTTAAGGGGGATTTAGGGGGATCAAACCACATTTTGTACTCAGCATAAAGATGTGTGTACACCGTAGCTCCTTGCAGGGGAGAGGTTTGGAGAGGGGTTTTCTATTTCCCGTAAAAACTAAACCATCATTACAACCGCGCAAAAATCGCCTCCCAAGTTTTAGCATTTGTCCAATAAGCACCATGAGAACGAGGGAATGGTTGTTTACTATCTACCACTACATCCTCAACATTAGGAAAAATTCTACTACCAACGTAGCTGAGGAAATCCCGTAAATCATAAATATTTAACCATTCCGGGAAATATTCCGGCAATGGTTGACCATATTCTAGACTGTACAAGGCGTTAATCTCATATAAAAAAGGTGCTTGAGAACCCACCGTAACTAATAATTCCACCTGAGACAGTGGTTGCTGCGCCAGCAAATCTACACAAGCGATACCCCCTAAACTATGGGCGAGTAACACCACCGGCGGTTCAGCTTGGGCGATTTGTTCTTTGATAAAAGCCCGAATTTTCTCCCCCCGCGTCTGATACAGCAGGATATCAGAGGGCATAGGCGAAACCTTATCAGTCACAGCACCACGCCTGCGCTTGACATAATTTGTCCCCAGGTGCAGCAATGGCTTAACTAACCAATCACCCAAACCTAACTGCGCCTCAGCTAAAGTCAAAACCAGGGATTCTACAACTTTGTCTCGCAATTTTGCATCGGTGAGTATGGGCGGAAATCTTTCCTGTTGTTCACTAATCAACATTGCTTCGGCGACAATTGCCCTAGCGACAACTGCCGAATACTCATTTAAATCAGATTCGCTGACTATGGGTAAAACTTCCTCATAAGCCTGAGAGTGAATCACCACCTCTTGCGCTTCTCCAAACACCCCAGTAATTCCCGCCTTAGACAATTCCGCTTCCAATTCGGCGGTAGGTGTAAAATTCTCAACCTGCCTCTGTAACCTATCTGCGGGCTGTTCCCCAAAAGGATTTGAGCTACTTTCCTCAATCGATTTTAATGAGAGGAGGCGCAATTCATACAAAGGATCGCGATATAATTCACCCCACAGGACAACATCTGGGTCTTCTGTCTCCACCTCATCTAAAGCCAGTGTCCCATCATATAAAGGCACTGATGCACCGTTAGCATTTAACTTTGTGCCGAACACATCACCCCAAACACAAGGCGCAACTGTAATATCTGCATTGTGGGCGTGAATTTTCTGCTCAATTATCTGAAAAGTTTCCTCATATTCCCGTCCTCTTACCCCTGTGCCGTGTACAAAGATTACAGTGGTCACGTCGCTGCGCTCCAAATTCAAAATTCAAAATTAATTACCCCACGGATAAGTAAAACAGGGTAAATAATTAAAGGTTTGTAGTGAGAACTTTAGTTCTCTCTGCGTTCTCTCCGTTCCCTGCGGGACGCTGCGCGAACGCATAGCGTGTCGTAGACAGACGCTCCGCGAACAAAAAAGGACTAAAGTCCTTACTACGAACTCAATCCTAGTCTTTTTACATTGCTTAACATAGTTTGGGTTTTTCAAGTTGTTCTACTTAAATCCGGGAGCTTGAATTAATGTTGTTTTACATATGTATTATTCACAACCACTGCTGAGGATGCAAGTTGAGTTGCGGTTAGATACCTGATTTCTGGGACAATTCGGGAATGAGGGGATTTGATGATGCGATGAGCTATGCCCCACCGTAGGCGATGATCGCCAACAAACAATAGTTCTATGATGGAGTCAGGCTATTGAAGCGGAGCATCAAACATGGTTTCATCAGAATTACTCAACACACTGCAAGGACTTAGCCGTGCTGAAAAACTTTATGTTGTCCAAGTTTTGATTTCAGAATTAGCTCAACAAGAAGCTGACTTAATGAAACCAGAGCAATCTTATCCTGTTTGGTCTCCCTATGATGCTTTTGAAGCCGCAAACACGATGTTAGAAGTTTTACAAGCCACAAACAATCAAAACAATGCCTAATGTTGAGCAATTTCCTTTTATCAACGCTGACACAACATTGGGGGAGGCTGGTTTTCGTCCATATATGCCGATGACACTTGCGAGTCAACAATGTTCTATAAGAACATCCGCGCTGTTAGATACAGGAGCAACGGTCAACGTTTTGCCCTACCCAGTAGGTCTTGAACTGGGATATGTTTGGGAACGTCAAACAGCAACTTTAAACTTAACAGGAAATCTTGCTCAGTATGAGGCTCGTGTTGTAGTCATTCAGGCAATAGTTGGTCAATTTGAACCTGTGCAACTTGTATTTGCTTGGACAAAAGCTGTACAAGTTCCTCTGATTTTAGGACAAGTAAATTTTTTTATGGAGTTTGATATTTGTTTTTATCGCTCACAGCTGTATTTTGTAGTAAGCCCGAAAAACAAAGCTGATCAATAACTATTCCAAGCGTTGGTAAATTGACTGTGGGAACTCCCTACTCATGTCATCCCCAATCACCAATTCTATGTCCTTGAGTTTAATCCCACCTCCCACACAGCAAATCAACAGCGAAATTTTTAGTCGCGCTGGGGTTGAGGTATCAGTGCTGCGCCTTGATTTAATGCACCCTTGGGTAAATGGTAACAAGTGGTTCAAGCTAAAATACAACCTGTTAGCAGCCAAAGAAGAAAATTACACTACCATTCTCACCTTTGGCGGTGCTTATTCTAATCACATCTATGCAACGGCGGCGGCTGGGAATCTTTTGGGATTTCGCACTATTGGCGTAATTCGTGGTGAAGAAAGACTTCCCTTAAACCCCACTTTAAGTTTTGCCGTGGAACAAGGAATGCAGTTAGTGTACATTAACCGTGAAACTTACCGTCAACGCCACACCCCAGAATTACACGCAGACTTACGCCAGCGTTTTGGTGAGGTTTTTATCATTCCTGAAGGTGGTTGTAATCTTAATGGTGTGCGCGGGTGTACAGAGATACTTTCTGAAGTTACAGCAGAATTTGATACTATCTGTGTAGCTTGTGGGACAGCTACTACTTTAGCTGGGTTGACACTTTCGCTACAACCAAAACAGCGATCGCTTGGTTTCCCTGTGTTGAAAAATGGCGAGTTTCTCAGACAAGATATCACCAACCTAATAACGCAGTACCTCGCCTCTGGACTACCCGCACCATCTAGCACTCCCGCACCTTGGGAATTAGTCTGTGATTATCACTTTGGGGGTTATGCCAAGGTAAATGATGAGCTTGTATCATTTAGTCACGAGTTTACCCAAATTCACGGTATCCCTCTTGATTACGTATATACCGCAAAAATGTTTTATGGTGTGATAGATTTAATACATAAAAAAGGGGGAGAGGGCGATCAGCTACGCTGGGCGGAACGCCATCGCCTACTCTTAGTCCACACAGGCGGTTTACAGGGAAATTTATCCATGAAGAACATCAAGCGTGCAAATTAGCTTGTTCTTGTAACCAAGGGTCTACAGGTTGTCCATCTTTACGCCGCAATTCGATTTCTATTGCTATCACTTCCTTTGAGCCAGGAGGAGCAGGCTTTTGATGAAAAATAATGTCATAATCCAATGGATTTTGATTTTTTTCTTTCAACCAGTCTTGTACTTTAGTTGTGGCAAAGAATGATTGTCCTTGATCAAACATCCGCGTAATCTGCATTTGCAGCGTGTAGGGATTGATTCGGCTCATACGTTACTACCTTTGTTAAGTAATTTTAAAACAGAGAAGCTACTTACTGGGCAGAAGAAAATCTAAAGCCTAATTATGACACGAATTTATTTACACCGTATTCAATTGTTCTATCCTTGATTATTTCCCCAGTTCGGTAAACCTCATCTCTTAGGTTTGATACTTAGCAGCCAGAACTCATATATCACGAGGAAAAAACAATAGACATAGCTGAGTACGGTAAATGGCAATACAAAACCGATGAAGTATCCTTTAGAATTGAGCTAAAAAGATATATGAGGAATCATCAGGATGCAAGGAACATACAATTCTGATAAGCGCAAATTGCTATCATCCCTGAGTCATGGGGCAATTTTCTTTAGTACAACCTTGTTTTCAATTGGAGTTCCTATTGTCATCAACTTACTTTCCGATGACCCAGTTGTCAAAAGCAATGCTAAAGAATCTATTAATTTTCACTTTAATGTTTGGTTTTGGGCAACAGTCATAGGTGTACCCCTAGGGATTATATCTTGGATAACCTTTGGTCTGGGCGGTATTTTGTTTTTCCCTGTGGTGGCTTTGGGTTTTGCACTGCATTGGGGATTGACAATTTGGGCTTTGTTTCATTGTCTTACCCAACCTGATGAACCTTTCCGTTATCCGTTTATTTTTCGACTCTTTTAAAATTACGCTGAGTTTGGTAAATAGACCATATTATAGGGGTTTACCAATGATAAATCCCTATGATAGATGTAGTTTTTAGTTGTCAATACGTCAGCCCTAATATCTATCAACTAAATTGATTCGTGAATTGGTGCTATAGGACAAATTTGTAATCCTACAGGTGTATTTAAAACTGCCACTTCTACCCCTAAAACTTCAGCTAAATTTTCTGGTGTGAGGACAATTTCTGGTTCTCCTAATGCAAAAATATTACCTTGATAAAGTAACGCAATCCGAGAACTATATCTTGCAGCTAAATTAATTTCATGTAAAACAGTTAGAATAGTAATTCCTTGATTTTGATTTAGTTTTTTTAATAGTTCCAATAATTCTAATTGATAGCGAATATCTAAATAAGTCGTGGGTTCATCTAACAATAAAATTTGCGGATTTTGTGCTAGAGCTAGTGCCAAAAAAGCTCTCTGTCTTTCACCCCCAGAAAGTTGTTCTACCAGGCGTTCTTGATAATTTTCCATCTGGGTTAAATGCAAAGATTCAGTAACTTTTTCTCTGTCTTCTGCATTTAAATCCCATTGCCACCAAGGTTGATGGGGTGTGCGTCCTAAAGATACCAATTGCCGGACTGTTAACCCTGGGGGAATGGCTTGTTGCTGAGGTAATAAGGCTAATTTTTGGGCGACAACTGCGGCGGGTTGAGTATGAATGGCTTTACCATCTAATAATACAGTTCCTGTTTGTGGAACTAATAGGCGACTCATGAGTTTAAGTAGTGTAGATTTGCCAGAACCATTAGCACCTACTAAACTCAACCACTCTCCTTTTTCAATTGCTAAGGATATGTTTCTAACTACAGTTTTAGCTGTATATCCACCAGTTAAGTTTTGCGTTTCTAAGGGCATATTAAAAATTAAAAATTAAAAATTTGTAATTAAGAGATTTAAATGCCGGTTTTACGACGATAAAGTAACCAAATGAATAAGGGTGAACCTAATAAAGCTGTTACTGAACCTACGGGAAGTTCTACAGCACCTAAGCGGGATAGTAAGTCTGCAATCGTCATGACTACTGCGCCTCCTAATGCACTGAGTGGTAATACGGCGCGATAGTCTGTTCCTACGAGTAGGCGGATACCATGCGGTACTATTAAGCCGACAAAACCAATTAAGCCACCAATGCTGACAGCGCCTGCGGCTAACAGTGTAGCAACTCCGCCAATTAAAATGCGCGATCGCGTTAGGGAAACGCCCAGACTAACTGCTAATTCATCCCCTAGATTTAATAAGTTTACTGATCGCGCTAACAAACATCCCAATACTAATGCCACACTAATATAAGATCCGGCTGTGGTGACTTCTGTCCATCCCCGGCCATTCAAACTCCCAATCAGCCAATTTAACGCAGCCTGTATGCGTCCATCCTCTGTTAACAGTAGTAACACAGACTGGATTGCACCAAACATCGCACTTACCGCCACGCCTCCCAAAATCAACCTTTCAACAGAAACACCATCCCCAGTCTTGGCTAAAAAATAGACAATTACTGTTGTAAATACACCCCCAACCCACGCCGCCAAGGGAATCCAAGCCACAAATACACCTAAACTGAACATGGCGATCGCAACTAAACCAGCACCCGCAGAAATACCTAGTAAAAATGGGTCAGCTAGTCCATTACGTAACATTCCCTGGAGTAGTGAACCTGCCATTCCTAAAGCTGCACCCACCAACATTGCAGCCACAGTTCTCGGTAAGCGCAAATCCCAAAGAATAGTCTGATAGAGTTCGTCTCCCTGTCGCCAAATAGCTTGCCATAATTGTTCAGGTGTCATGGCAACAGCACCAAAAGACAAGGACAATCCTAGCGTCAACACTAGAATCATAACTAAAAATAAAGTAGCTAAAATTACCCGTGCTTCATTTCTAGAAGCAGCGTTAACACTCCTAAACAGCTGCTTGAGTTTCATTTATTGCTATAAATTTGTGATTTGAGCTAAAGTTTGGGCAATTTGTGGAAATTTGGGGTGTGAGCTTCCTTAAGTTTAATATCATGACACCAATTAATCGGATTCATTCTGCATGGTTGCCCATCCTATCACCGCTAATGGCGATCGCCTCTGCCCTGATTGTTGGTACTTGGTACTATCCTCATATTACTAGCTGGGGCAAATCCCATCACAGCATACACAGTTTTATTACAAGAATCCTGTTTTACAACCCTATTCTTCGCCGCTTTGCGTAGTGGTGCGAACGTCATGCAGCGCAGTGCTGAATTAAAAGTCAAAAGTCCCAAGAAATAATACTGATTTTGTAATTTTTTGATGAACTATTATTTACTAAATCTTTATAAAATATCAGTAGTTAGTTTGTGTTTTTCAAAGTTTTGATATTCTCCTCACTGATTGCGGATGAGTTTATATACTTAAGTACAGATTGATAGTATTTCTTGATACATTAGATTTTCAATTAACTGCTGAATGAAAGATTTTGGTTGGAGAATTGTTAACAGGAATTTAAAATTCAATACAGCAAACTTATACGAAAGTTGATACCTTAAGACAAGGAGACAATTACTGAAAATCGCCAATCGCAAATTCATGGATTCTTTATCAATCAGCTCTTTACTTGAAGATTTAAAAAAGCCTAATGCTTTAGTCCGGGAGCAAGCAACAAAGCAACTCTGGCGTATTTGGTTTCAGCAAAAGGGAGTTTACGGGCTGGAAAAAATCGACCAAAGTCAAAAATTGCTTGATGCTGGGGAAACTACTGAAGCTGAAAAAATTCTCACCGAACTCATTAAAGAACAACCTGACTTTGCAGAAGCCTGGAATCGTCGTGCTTTTCTCTACTACAGCATAGGCGATTATCGTAAATCCCTAGGGGACTGTCAGATGGTGATTCAGATTAACTCTGTACATTTTGGTGCGCTGCATGGTATGGGTTTATGTTACGCCGCCTTAGGAAAATACAGTAAAGCCATCAAGGCTTTTAGACGCGCCTTAGAAATTCAGCCTTACTCTTTGGTGAATCAAAAATTAATTTTGGAATGTACACTCAGACTGAGCTAAGACAGCATCAAGGAGAATACATAAATATTGTTTCTCCTCAGTTCATTTAGCCTAAGCCAAACAAGGGGTATTTTATCAAGCGATCGCTACAGGTATTTACAAAGACTTATTATTAAGTTAAGTGGCACGACACCACCATAAACCATGACTAAAACACAGAGGGACGCGAAGGAAAGCGCAAAGTAACGGGGAGTTAAAATTCTGGCGTTGCTGATTGATGGGATGAATTTTGTTTCGCGCAAAGGCGCAAAGGCGCGAAGAATCAATCTTTGGCTTTAGTGAAAAAGCTGAATTCATCCCGCATTTATGCAACACCAAAATTCTCAGTGTTACTTTGCGTAAACCTCAACGTACCTCTGCGTTAGAAAAAGGATATAAGCTAATGACGATCGCCAACTTAGATTCCCTCATTAACTCCCTGGCAGGCATAGAA
Organism: Anabaena minutissima FACHB-250; assembly: GCF_014697125.1. Lineage (GTDB taxonomy): Bacteria > Cyanobacteriota > Cyanobacteriia > Cyanobacteriales > Nostocaceae > Trichormus > Trichormus minutissimus. The sequence goes on from NZ_JACJRG010000001.1 coordinate 46,029, forward strand.
ACTATTACAGACACTCATCAAGTAGCAAAATTATCCCAAGACTACCACACCTTTAGCCCAGTCCTAGTACCTAAACTAGAAGGCAAAGTTGGGGACATCGTAGTCCGTCCCGCCAACGAACAGGAAGTGATAAAAGTTGCTGCTACCTGTGCTAAACACCGCATACCTATCACCATCCGAGGTGCAGGAACAGGCAACTATGGGCAATGCGTACCTATGCACGGTGGCGTAATTTTAGACATGACTAAAATACAAGCTGTGAGTTGGGTAAAACCAGGGGTAGCGCGGGTAGAAGCTGGGGTGAAATTAGCTGCTTTAGACAAAAAAGCGCGAGAAATTGGTTGGGAAATGCGGATGTCCCCTTCTACTTACCGCACAGCCACCATTGGCGGATTTATAGCTGGTGGAAGTGGGGGTATAGGCTCAATCCAATATGGATTATTAGGCGATCGCGGTAATCTATTAGCATTAAGAGTTGTCACAGTAGAAGATGAACCCCGTGTCATTGAGTTGCGCGGCGACGATGTACAGAAGGTAAACCATGCTTGGGGTATTAACGGCATTATCACAGAAGTTGAAATTCCCTTGGGGCCAGCCTATCCTTGGGCAGAAGTAATTGTCACCTTTGCAGATTTCATGACAGCCGCCAAGTTTGGGCAAAGCCTAGCTAACGCCGATGGGATGGTGAAAAAGTTAATTAGTGTCTTTGCATCGCCCATTCCCCAATACTTCCAAGCCTTACAGCAATATATCCCTGAAGGTACTCACTCAGTATTTTTACTAGTAGCTGAACCTAGCTTAGAATTGTTACCGGGGTTAGTGCAGCAATACGGTGGACAAATTACCTACCAAAAGCCATCCGAAGAAGCAGGTAAAGGTGTTAATTTAGCAGAATTCACCTGGAATCACACCACCCTACACGCCCGGAATGTAGATACCCAGATTACATACTTGCAAAGTATGATTCCCCCAGCCAAAGGTCTGGAATTAGTAGAGCATTTATATCATCACTTTGGTGATGAAGTGATGATGCACTTAGAATTTATTCGGATGAATGGTGCAGTAGTTCCCGCCGCTTTACAATTGGTACGCTACACCACAGAAGCACGGCTCAATGAGATTATCCACTACCACGAAGCCCAAGGTGTGTTTATTGCTAATCCTCACACCTATATTATTGAAGATGGGGGCAGGAAAGTAATTGATCCTGAACAATTAAAATTTAAGGAAATGGTTGACCCCTATGGATTAATGAACCCTGGTAAAAGCAAAATGCTACAATTTAAAATTCAAAATTAGGAATCACAAAAATACATAGTAAGTTAATCTGTGTATTCTGTGGTTATAGTAAATTCAAGTATTTAAGACCCCTACGTCTATACTTAGCTTACTTGAGTCGAGGTAATAGGCCTCTACTCCAACTGTTTTGAATTTTGAATTGTTACATACCGACACTACACCATTCCCATTCATGATTGAAATTGACGGTTCTTACGGTGAAGGAGGCGGACAAGTTCTTCGCACTTCCCTGAGTCTAGCCGCCATCACTGGTGAACCCATCCGCATTACAGGAATCCGCGCTGGACGCAAAAAGCCAGGATTAGCCGCCCAGCATTTAACCGCCGTTCGCGCTGCGGCTAGAATTTGTCATGGGCAATTATCGGGTGATGAGTTGGGATCAACAAGACTAGAATTTATACCGGGTAGTGTGGTACAGCCAGGAAAGTATAGTTTTGATGTCAGTGAAGTGCAACAAGGGGGTTCGGCGGGAGCAATTACTTTGGTGTTGCAGACAATTCTTTTACCTTTAGCTTTAGTTAATGGTGACTCCCAAGTAACTCTCCGGGGTGGAACTCATGTTATTTTTAGCCCCACAATGACTTACATTGAGCTAGTCTATTTGTCGATGCTCAAACGGATGGGGATAGAGGCAAAAGTCAAATTGGGTACTTGGGGTTGGTATCCCCAAGGTGGGGGAGAAGTAGAAATGTTAGTGAAAGGGGGGTGTCAACTTCAGGGTATCCACTTACTAGAAAGGGGGAATTTACACTTAGTACGGGGACTGGCAGTAGTGACAGAATTACCCGCACACATTCCTCAACGCATGGCAAATCGTGCTGAGAATTGGTTACGTAGCTTAGGACTAAAGGCATCTGTACGAGCATTACGAGAAAAAGGTATAGCACCAGGCGCAGGGATTTTTTTAACGGCTGAGTATCAAAATAGCTTGACTGGTTTTGGCGGGTTTGGACGGTTGCGATTGTCTTCAGAAAAAGTAGCAGAAATTGCCTGTGAGCAACTGTTGAAATTTCATCAAACTGGCGCACCAATTGACGAACATCTAGCAGATCAATTATTATTACCTGCGGCTTTAGCCCCACAAGTCACTCATTACAAAGTGGCGCAGGTGAGTACGCACTTAACCACCAACGCCGCCGTGATTGAAAAATTTGGCTTGGCGAAGATTAAAGTCGATACAGCAGAAAAGATTGTCTCAGTGATACCACTGATGAGTGCTGTTAGCGGAGCGGGGCGTGACCAGCGTGCTGAGTAATGGCGATTGGAAGAAGCAGGGGGGAAGGGAGCAGGGGGAGCAAGCCTTTCCCCCTTGCTGTGGAGCGCAGAGGAGCATGGGTACAAGCCCCGTCCTTCTTGGATGCTTATACGGGGCAGAGTCCAAGCTTTGTCCCGGTCTTTCCCCTCGCTCCCTTCCCCCTGTCCTCTTGCTGACCAGCAATGACTCAGAGTAGAAAAACCAATCGATATCGAACCATTCAATTAAGGGAGAGTTTCTCGTAGCAAGGCGCGAAATCCTACCTGTTGAAAATGCTCGTTGGCAGTCAAAGCCTCAGTAATGCCACAGAATTGCATGACAATAAAAGATACACAATCAATAAATCCCCAATCTTTGTCAGGGCTTTCACAGTATAACTGGAAAGCTCTTTCGTACAATTCCTGAGATAAAGGGACAATTTCCACCTTGGGGTCAGATGCTAGAGAATTTAACAGCACGATCGCCTGATGACGATGGGGTTGTTGGCATAAAATATTGCCAATTTCTAGGATGACTGTTTGGGTGGTAATGAGACGTGTACCTGCCTCGTCTAACAATTTAGCTAAGTGTACCGCTCGCTGATGTAAATGATCCTGGGGTGCGGCTAAGGCAATGGCAAATGATGTATCAAGAAACACTTCAGGTTTCATGCAGAAGTTCCTGACCGTACAAATACTTGTCAATGTTAGCAGACAAATTTGGTGGACTATGGAGTTGCAGCGATCGCGCCGTCGCTAAAAAAGACACGGTTTCTTGGGCATTAGATGGTAATATCTCTATACTTAAACGTACACGAGTATTAACTGGCAAGGCGATCGCGTCTTGAGGGTAAAATCCTTTGCCATCAAATACTGCCGCAATAAATTTTTCTCCCATATGCTCACATATTCTTGATATCGCTTGTGACATCCATCCTATGCGCTGATCTTGGCAAATGGGATAAAATTGCTCAAGCTAATCTGCGATCGCTTTTCCCTAAACCCATATTCTCAAAGGTTTTAAGTAAATTAATTTCAAATCTAAAAAGAATATTAAAATACTCACGCCTGTATCATAAAAAACAAGTAATGAAGAGTGCCGAGTTAAAAAAGCTGTGAGCAGAGTAGGTTGTAAGCCCCTACTTTTTACATGACTCACCACTCACCACTCAGCACTCACCACTCACCACTCATGACTCATTACTCAGCACTCAGCACTCAGCACTCAGCACTCACCACTCAGCACTCAGCACTCAGCACTCAGCACTCAGCACTCAGCACTCACCACTCAGCACTCATTACTCAGCACTCAGCACTCAGCACTCAGCACTCATTATTATCTGGCAACAGCTGGCGAACTAACTGGTGCAAGTCCAACTAAATTTTCGCTCAAGTCCCACATCCGCTTGGCTTTAGCATCATCACTGGCCTGTGGAGAAACTTGCTGGACAAATGACTCACGGTCTTTCTTTTGACGGTTTCCCCAGCTCCAGTATGCCCCAGATTTGCCGTATTCAGGATCAGCCGTTACCATTGCTACCCTTTCACCTGCTAATTCCTCAGAGACAAAGCCACCGGTAATGCGTCTTTGGAAGATGGGGAATAGCTTCTGAAATAAAGGATAGTGGTTACGGAATAGTGCTGTTGTCGCTACACATCCAGGATATAGAGAACTAAAAACAATTCCTGTAGATTCATGATATCGCCGATGCAGTTCTCGCATGGTGAGAATATTGCATACTTTGCTATCTTTATAAGCTTTCACGGGTTCAAACTTCTTACCATCAGCCATTGTAATTGGATCTTTGAAGCCCTCAGCAAAACCTCTCAAATCTCCCAAGTCTGGACGGGGTGGAATTTTTCCGCCGAGTTCGTTGGGGTTATGGGTGACAGTTCCCAAAATTACGAGTCTAGGTTGGGAAGATGATTTTTTCAAATCCTCCAGCATCAGGTTACACAGCAGAAAATGGCCAAGATGATTTGTGGCCATGGTTAATTCATATCCTTCTGGGCTGCGGAGTGGCTCTTTAATTAAAGGCATATAAATTGCCGCGTTGCACACTAAAGCATCCAAGGTTCTACCAGTGGCACGGAAGTTCTGCACAAAATAACGCACACTTCCTAAAGATGCTAAGTCAATGGGAATGATGGTGTAGCTACTCTGGGGAATTCCTACGGATTGGGCAACTTTTTGGGTTTTTTCTATATCCCGGCAGGCCATGACTACGTGCCAGTTTCTATCAGCCATAGCTTTGGCGGCGTACAACCCGACCCCTGAAGATGTACCTGTAATTACAACTGTTTTGCGTGCTTCCATTCTCTTGGGACTTCTCTAACTTGCATTGCGTTTAGTTTTTTATGATCTCATACCATGTTTGCCGTCAGCTATTTTGTTTTTGGCAGGCAAGAGGTAGGAGACAGATGGGAGAAGGTGAAAAGGTAGAAGTTAAGAGGGTTTTATCGCTTAATATTTCTTTGCATAAGGTGTTAATTTTTTTGTTTATTGTCAATTTTTAAAATTCCTCAACATATCGATACATATTTACAAAAAATTTGTACCTTGTAGAAACTTCAGAATTGACTGATTGACTACTTTCGCAGCACCAGTTGAGGCATCATGACAGCAGTTATCCAAGATTTGGAATTGGGAATTGGGAATTGATTGATGTAATTTTTCGCCATGACTAGCCGGAAACCAACTATCGCGATCGCCCCACAAAATTAATGTGGGACAATTGATCCTATCCAAATCCTCTTGAATTTGAGTGAGCATATTGGGTTTGTTGGCTTGCCAATGCTTAATTTCTTTGGCTGCTATTTGTAATTCTTCAGCCACTTTGACCAGAGTCCCAGGAAGTTCAATAAATGGATAAGTAATCCAATAAACATCTTCTTGGGTGAGAATAGAGGGATCAAATAGCACTTTGCGCCTTTCTATGGCCATAACCTCTCGCACTAGCGGCGCAAACAAATAAGCCAAACGTAAATCATCAATTGCTTGTAATACTTCTATTGGGGTTTGAGCAAGTATTTCCATTGCCCAATGAGGTAGACGTTCAGTAAAAATTGGGGCATTAATTACAACTAACCGTCCTACCAATTGGGGATTTTTTTGAGCTAAAGCTAGAGAAATTAATGCCCCTATTGATTCCCCCACAATGATGGCTGGTTCATCACATAATGCTTGAACAATTCTTTCTAATTCAATCACTTGATGCCCATTTTTTTCTCGCCGCAACCAAGGTTTGTCAGAAAACCCGAATCCTTTGGCATCAAAACAAATAACTCGAAAATGTTTAGATAAGGGAGCTATACTATAACGCCAATTATAGCTCCAACTACCCATTCCATGTAGTAAAAATATCGGTCTACCTGTACCTATTTCACCATATGCAATTTGCACAGGATAACCATTAACGTCGCTAATAACTAGACTTTGCCGCCCTTTGGGAAACGTAGCTTGCCACCAATCTTTCATCAATAAATGATCTCAAAAATTTTCATGCCGTTTACAGAAGTCTCATTATTATCACGGCTGAGGTTGATCAGACAATGGTAAGAATAAATTATTTATCTACACTCTACTAACGCGGAAATTTTAAGTGTTGTTCTATTAACTTAATATTGTATTCATTAGCTGTCCAAGTGAAATCAAAAATATCGCCCAAAACCGGGATACTACCTACTAAACTATCAATAAAGATATTTAGTACCATCTTACTTAAGGTTTTTTTAGGAATACCAAGTCTTGCTGCTTCTACAACAATGTAACTAGCAAGTAATAGACCTAAAACATCACCACCAACTGGTATCAATCCGATCATTGGATCTAAACCAACGGCAATTGGTGTACCGGGAACAGCAATAACTTTATCTAAAAGGCGACTCACTTGACGCAGACGCTTTAAAGTTGCGGCTTGAGCATTATAGTCAACAGGAGAAGCATGGGGCATTATAGGCCACTCACTTGTAATTAAATTGTCCAATATTCTACTGCTATCTGGCTATTTTGTAATGGCTGGCTGTGTATTTGTAGCAATGCCTAACGTCTCTACAAGAGTTAAGAGTCAATATTTTTTCCTGCCTCATTGAGCAAATTAACGGTTTTTGGGGAATTTTTAGGCAATTTGGAGCGAATATCTTCACCCACAGTCACATTTAACTGATCGCCTATTAATAAAACAGCTGCACTCATCCACAGCCACAGCATTAAAACGATTACTGTGCCGACTGCACCATAAACTTTGTTATAGTTACCGAAATTCGCGACATATTGCCGAAATAAAGCAGATAAAATTGCCCAAATCACTGCTGCAACCATTGCCCCTGGAATTATTGGTGTGCCTGATTTCCAAACGCTAGTGCCGTAGCGGTAGATAAAGCTAAATGCTGTAGCCACAATACCTAAAGCTAAAGGCCAGCGCAACAATTTCCAGATAGACAGCAAGAAAATTAAAGATGAGTTACCACTGACGACAAATCCCAAGAGTAAGTCACTGAGAAATACTAAGAAAGAAGCTAATACCAGTAGCAAAATTGTGCCTACCGTCAATCCTAATGAGATAATCTTGGCTTTCCAAAAGGGACGAGTTTTTTCTGTTGGGATTTGATGAATTTGATCAAAGGCTGTCATGGCAGTGCTTACAGCCCCTGATGCTGTCCAAAGGGCAATGACAAAACTCAAAGAAAATAACCCACTATTCTTAGAGTGGGCAATTTCTTGGCTAGCAAAGTCTTTAATCAATGTCGTTGCTTCTTCTGGCGCGACTTGACTGACTTGTTCAGCTAGTTGCTTGAAGGTGTTTTGCAACGATTCTTCTAGTAAACCAATGGCTGTGAGGACTGCCAAAATTGCCGGAAACAAAGATAACATGGCATTGAAAGCAATTTCCGAAGCCAGTCCTAAGAGTCGTCTTTTGATGGTTCTAGCAACGGTTTTTTTGAAAGTGCGCCAATTTAGATGCCGAAAGAAGCTGACAAAGCGAGGCTGTGACATATCTTCAATTCGTAATTCGTAATTCGTAATTTATTAAAATGTTTCCGGTATGGTTTCTATGGGTGGTCTTCTCAGTGATTTTACCGTGAGTTTGAGTATTGTGCTGCGTTGTGGCTCTGTTCCGACTCCTACAATTAGGCGATCGCTATTAATTTGCCACTTGGTTTTGAGGTAATCTGTAATGGTTTGCGATCGCAATTGGGCAATCTCTGGCTCTTCCTCTAGTTCTTGGTTAACCATGACTTCTAGTTGCAAGTTAGGAAATTGCTGCAAAATTTGCCCAGCCTGATCTAACAGTTTGGCATTATCTGGTGTAACTGTAGACTGATCACGCTCAAAAGATATCACTCCCAAATTAGTTGCTATTCTCTGCATACTGACTAGCGCAGACTGGTAATCTAGCTTACTCCTGACATTATCAGCCAGTAAAACTTGGGCATCTTTTTCAATATCGCGTTCACTCAAATACACCAACCGAATGCGTAATGGTTCGTAGGGAATAGTAATTAACTCATAATTAATCATCTGCGCTGGTTGGGGAAGTCGCATTTCACCCAAGGCTGACTGGACTTCTTGCAGGAAACTTGATTGTAATTGGGCGACGGTAATAACTGGTTCAGGTGGTTTATCTTCAGGTATTGAACGTAAAAGTTCACTAGATGCTGTGGGGATTTCAATTAACTTGAGTGCTACCAATTCCGTTGGTCTTCCCAGACGTGAGGCTAACTGTTGAATAAAGTTATTTTGTTCATCTGATGTGTATTCTTTACTACTGAAAACCTGAAGTTGCACTGTCAATTTATTATTTTTCTCTGATGTCGAAATGTTACCAATGTAAGAGCGTGCTTCACCATTAGAGAAAGTAGCAAATTGCTGTTGCCATAGGTCTATTGCCGACCTGCGAACACGGTTTTCTTGTTGCTGTAGAGTAATTTCCCTTCTAAGTTGGTTTAGAGATTGATTGAGTGGGAACATAATCGCCCCAATTGTCATAAAAATTAGCAGTAATCTACCAGGTAGACTACCGATTTTTTTCAGTTTTTGGTAAGCAGGTAGTCGTTCTAAAATACCCTGCATCCAGATACTTTCTGGATGTGTATTACGCCATTCCCGTACTTTTTCTTTAACCTGAAGATTGTCAATATGCAGACTGAGGAAAACTAACATTGCAGTGAAGGTAATTGCTACTAAGTTGGTAAAAAATAGTAAGCCTCCACCACTAGCCACCTGTAATCCCTTCACAGGATTAATGCTGATGGCAATACCGATACCATAACCAACAACACATAATGGTGGCATTAATGCAACTGCGATCGCTACACCAGGAATAGAAGTGGCTACCCCCTTCGCTTCTTTGCAAATTGCTACTGAACCCACCGCACCAGAAAATAAAGCCACGAACAAATCTAAAATATTCGGTCGAGTCCTAGCCGCAATTTCACTGGTCATTTCCTTAAATGGCAGTAAAGATACCAGTAAGACAGCAAAGGCGATCGCCAGCGCACAACTCAGTAACAGATTGAGCAACGCCCGCATGGCTAAAATCACATCACCCGCAGCTAGAGCCAGTCCATTGGCTAAAATACCCCCCATCAAGGGAGAAATCAGCATCGCCCCAATAATTACGGCTGGGCTATTTAAGACTAGCCCCAAGGTAGCAATACCTGCTGCAAATAGCACCTGAATCCAATAGCTGGCATCTTCTAAGCTGATTGAACTGCATATATCTAGGTATACTTGTTCTTTACGCGCTTGACTAACTCCCAAGTTGTCTGCAAACCAGTCTCTAAACATATATGTATTAGTACGACTCAACTGATTGCATGATAATTCGCAAAATGTCTGAAAAATATGACAATTGTAAATTCTTTATTTTGCCTGCAATAGTTTATAAATGCACTAAATACAAAATAACTGGCTATGAGTCAAGACTTAACACAACAATGGTTAGCTGAAATTGAATCACTCAAACAGCAGCTAGTAGAACAACAGCGCGATCGCGATGCTGCTTGGGAAAGTGCCGAAAAATGGCGTAAACTTTATAACACGGAGGCAGAACAACGCCGCACTGATGCTGATCTGACCCGAAAAACGATCGCATCCCTCCAAATAGAAATTCAAAAACTCAAAGGTATTGATGGAGCAACATTCCCCAACTCTACTGTGATCACAGCCATTCACCAGGAACTCGCCGCCATCAAGACTGTAGAAGACTTAAAAACCAAACTAGTGGCTGTCATTCAAGAACGCGATCGCTTGATTCACGCCTTAAAAATAGAGCAAGAAAACCATGCTCAAACCCGTAAAAGCCTCACTACTGCGTTGGGTGATGCAATTGATAGTCTCGCGAAAGAACGGGCGGGATAGAGTGATAAAATCTGTACTTTCTTCTCCGTGTCTCCGTGCCTCTGTAGTTTAAGGTATTTTATTTAACTATCGAAATACAGAGGCCCAGAGAAAAATTAAACTGTTACACCTTCTAATTGTTCATCTGTCAATTCATACAATTGACGTAATTTATCTAATCTATTTGTATCAGTTTGCCAGAAACCGCGCCCATGTGCTTCTAACATTCTGCTGACAATATTACGGAAAGCTTCTGGGTTGGCTTGGCGTAATCTCTCCGCCATTTCGGGATCTAACGCATAGGTATCTGCGGCTTGCTCGTATACCCAATCATCTTTAAAATCAGCAGTACCACCCCAACCAATTAATGCTGTCATGCGTTGGGAAATTTCAAATGCACCGCCAGAACCTTGACTCGCCATTGCTTGCGCCCATTTGGGATTTAGCAATTTGGTGCGGTATTCTATTCTGAGTAGATCATCTAAGTTGCGGGGTGTGGTGTCTTTGGAGAAACTTTCCACAAAGCTAGTAGTAACTTTCTTTCCGCTTTGCTTTTCGGCGGCTTTTTTCAATCCGCCGGTGTTGGCGTAATATTCCTGAATATCGGTTAAACCATATTCTACAGAGTCTATTTCTTGCACGATGCGATCGCTAGTCTTTAATAACTGATTTAATACTTCTGGTCTAGCTTGGCCTTTATCTTGTCTGCCATAGCTAAACACGTTACGACTTTGCCAAGTATTTCCTAATTCTTCCCCAGATTCCCAATTACCATCAACTACTCTATCATTTACTAATGAACCAAAATCACCAGCCGGGTTAGAAAACAATCTCGCTGATGTATTTTCTACACCTTGCGCCTTTAAAGCTAAAGCGTGTTTTTTAATAAAATTTTGCTCTTCTGGTTCATCAGCCTCAACAGCCCTTTGGAATAAATCATCTAACAATTCGATGATATTTACAAAACTATCCCTAAAGATTCCTGATAAATTGCCTAACACATCAATGCGGGGGTGTCCTACTTCTACTAAAGGTTTCAATTCATAGCGAACAATTCGCCCCGTCCCTTCTTTTACAGGTTCAGCACCCACCAATTCTAAAAGTATTCCTAACGATTCACCCTTAGTTTTAATTGCATCTAACCCCCACAATAAAACGGCTACTGTTTCGGGATATGTGCCATGTTCTTGTAAATGCTGGCTGATAATTTTTTGCCCAATTTCCCGTCCCCGTTCATAAGCGGCGGGAGAAGGCATTCTATAGGGGTCTAAAGCGTGAATATTTCTCCCCGTTGGTAACACTCCCGCACCATCTCGCAATAAATCACCACCAGGCGCAGGGGGAATAAATTCACCATTTAATCCCCTTAATAAATTGGTTAACTCATCTGTAGTTTGCATCAACAAATCTGTGATTTGCTGTTTTTCTTCTGGGTCACTTGGCTGTTCACTACCAAAATAAGCTTCGAGATAAGATGCTAATTCTTCTTCATTGGGTGGTTCACCTAATGTATGTAACCCAGAAGAAAACAAGCGATTTTCTATTACTTGCAAATACTCATACAATTTCACCAAATAATCATCAAAAGCATGACTACTAAACATTCTGATATTTTCTGGAGTGAAGGCAATACCCAAATGTTTGGCATCTTCAAATGGGCAATCGGCATCTAAACCTGTATCGACAATTTTTTTACAAATCCCTTCCTTTAGTACATAATTCTTTGTCTTATCTTCTCGATATTCTGCAATTAAATCTCGCAGCGATACCAATTCTTTATACAAACCAGCACGACCATAGGGGGGAACATTATGAGAAATTAACACTCCATAACCGCGACGTTTTGCTAATATCGACTCGGAAGGATTATTGGCGGCGTATATATATAAATTAGGCAAATCTCCTAATAAAATATCTGACCAAGAATAGCCTGTATTCCCTAATGGTGAACCGGGCAACCATTCTACAGTACCGTGCATACCAAAGTGAACTACAGCATCAGCTTGCAGTTCATTTTGTAACCATTTATAAAAGGCTGCATATTGAGGATGAGGTGTTAAATCCCGTTCAAACATTAACCGCATGGGGTCGCCTTGTATCCCCAAAGGTGGCTGTATACCTATCCACACATTTCCTAACTGCACTCCACCAATATGGAGTTCATCACCGTAGGTTTTTATTCCGCTTCCTGTTAAAGATTTCCATTGTTTTTCGATGCGCGATGTCAGGAGATATCCTAACCATTTTTCTAGCTTCCGGGCGTTGACCGTATTGGCTGAGGAGGGAAAAGGCTGATTCATTTCCCATCTTTCCATCTCTTCATCCGCTTCTCTGACTCGGCGAATCAATTCTTCCCCATCTTCTGGGATGTCGCCGACGTTATAACCTTGGTCTTTGAGGGCGTTGAGTAATTTAATTAAACTGCGGGGGACATTTAATAATGCAGCTGTGCCTACCGCACCATAACCAGGGGGGAAGCCATACAAAATAATGGCAATTTTCCGTTCTGCGGAGGGTTTTTGTCGCAACTCTACCCAGTTTTTCACTCTCCCAATCAGACGCTGCACCCGTTCGGGAACTAAATAAATATCTTCCCCAACCAACCCACCCAGAGGAATAGTATCAATTGCACCGTCCAATTCTGGTAAGGCGTACAACACCACACTTTGCAAACCTCCTACACCTTGACGCGTCCAAGAGTGGATATCTTGAATTAACAAAGGTGCAGCGACGATGTAGGGGACATTTTTGGCGGTGAGGATGCGCTTGGCTACTTCTATCTGACGACCAGCTTCCATTGAACCGGCTGGGCCACCCACGAGAGGAAAGCCAATGGTGGAGACAATTGCATCTACTTTGACGGCTTCTTGGGAAAGTGAAGGGGTTTCAATATTACCTATTTTTCGTTGCTGAAGTTCGTAGTCGGTGGTCATCCAATCACGTACCGCCACATGACCTTCTACACCGTTGATGAAAATGGGTAAAGGTATCAAACCCGCTTCCTCAAAACGGCGAATCAGTTGGGGAATATAGGGTTGTTTGGTGATGACGTGTTTACGGTAGAGGAGGATGGCGGTGATTGGGGGTTGGGGATTGGTTTTATTCCCTATTTTCCTCTTTTGATACCATTCTAGGTATGCTTTGGGGGATTCAAAAAACCCTGGATAGTCGGGATGTAGTAAACCTATATTGGGGGTTTCGATGGGTGGGGGAATGTCGCCGATTTTTAAATCTAAATATTTTTCTGCTAGTGTCCAAAATAGTGACGCAACGTTTTCCGTCCCGCCGGCGTTCCAGTAACCATAGATAATTAACCAGTGGCGTAAGTCTTGGACTTTCTGCACTGGGACAAATTTCAGGAGTTTGGGGCCGATTTTTAAGAAGCTAATATAACCAGCGAGTTTGTCTTCTTCGCGTCCATTACTGAATTTATCGAGGATGAATTTAACTGGTTTGGGCATTCCTTTGGGTTTGTCACCGATCGCAAATCCACCGAGTTTGGTTAAACTCATCAGTTCTAAAGCTGACTCAAATACTAGGCGGATGGGGATTTGGGCGATGCGATCGCGCAACCACAAAACTTGGTCATAATCAAATATCAGGCTACCAAAAAACACATCCGCGCCTTGGAGTGCGGCTTCTACTTCTGGGCGAATGCTTGTAATATCGCGATCGCTAAATACTCGAATATCCAAATCAGCACAGCGAGATTTAGCCAATAAAGCGGCTTTCCTGTACAAGTCAGCGTTAAACGATTCAAAACCAGCAATCAAGACGATGCGTTTCATGCCTGTAAGCTAAGAAATATTTCTTTACTTTAAATTCTAAACTTGCTTGCAGGTTGATGGTTGAATATCTACCCAGAGAAGTTGGGCGTTTAAATGGTTTTACTATGTTCTTTCTGAGACTGTGATTGCTCAGTGGTTTTAAATTAGTGACAGTTTTTGAAGTATCACACAATTAACATTTATTTTTCTCTCAAAAAAGATATTATGTAATTAGTGCAAGGAGTGATACCACTTCACCTGATGTGTGTTACAACTTATCCTCGTAATACTTTCCTTTCAGAAGTGTTGCAGATGACAAATGTTGCATTAAACCATGTGAATGGGTATACATCTACAAAGAAACGCTTAGATAAGCAAACTTCTAAGCGTTTCTTTGTATGAGAACTACAGCAAATTTCCACCATCACCAATCTACGCAACACCATATTCTGTATACTGTCGTTTATAAACAGGTTGCAAACCCAAAACAATATCCTCTCGTGGAACTCCCATTGCTACCAGCTCTTCTGCCGGATTTTGATCAGTTAAATTTTGCTGAAGCCAGATTTTTCCATCTTTAATATCAAAATGAATGATACATCTATAAACACGCTTTAAACCTTCCCATCCCACGTTCATCCACTGATAATGGTCGCGTTTTTCATCAAAAATCAATTGGACTTCTACCTCACTATCAGCGACATCTTCATTAGCGTAATGAGTTAATAAACTCTGCACATACTCCCGATACTTGGCTAATTTATCCATTGCACAATTACCTCATTTACAGGATCATAAACAATTAATAAAAGCTGATACCGTTGTATTGCCGCTTGTGTAAACTCAAGCTGAAAAAATGTTTGGTAAATATCGAAAGGCACAGCTAAATACAACAAGCGGTTGGGTTCAGTTGTTTCTAATGCTAATCTATAGCTTAAAAATTGACCTAACGCGGCATAAAAGTCAGTAACAGCCGAGGGATTGAGAAAACTTTTGATTTCTACAGCTATTTTCTTGCCTTGCCTTTCGGCTGCTAAAACTCGTTCTGCGCCTAAATCAATCTGAAAGTTAACATTACCATATTTAAATTTTAATGGGTCAGCTGTAATCACCCATTGTTCTTTTTGAAGAGCTTTTTTGACGGTTTCATGAAATATATCTTTAGCAGACATCAGCGTTTCTCTACAAACCTAACTAATCATCGGTAACAAAACCTGAGAATTATCACAACTAACACTCAACGTTATGATTTGAGCATTCATTAAACAGGTACTACTTAAAACAGCCCCATTCCCAGAGTTCATTGCATAGGCTGGGTAACAAGCTAAACTCAAACTCAAACTCAAACAATTACCTTCTGCTATTCTTATACATATCGGTTGCAATTGTATATTTCTAGTAACCTTGTTTGTACCGTCTTGGCAATGTAAATAACCTTGCGTCACGTTGTACACGCTCCCATCAGGATATACCTGGGACAGTACAGCACACAAATCATAACTATCTTGGTCAGATTGGCAGCAGATTTTTACTAATACTTCCCCAACTAGAGATAAATCTGCGGTTAAAGGTTCACTAGTGTAAGTTAACACATCAGAACGGCAATCAATTTGCGATCGCTCAAACACACCCGCCGGCATTGCCGCATGACCACCGATCGCTGGCACTGGTCGCCAAGGGTCGTGGACTAATATGTCTTGGGGGCTGGGGATTGGGTATTGATGACTGGGTATAAGGATTCCAGCATCTTCTCTAATGCTGGCTAGTCCAGTAGTTGACAAAAAGTAAGATTTCTGGTTTGTTGTAGGTAGACTGGGTAAATCTTGCCAAATGTTGCTACCCATTTCAAACAGGCACACAGGAGACTTATTTAATAAACCTGTATCTACACCTTTGAGAAATTGATTAAACCAACGAATCTGCATTTGATCTATTGGGCTAGTGGCTAACTTACCAAAATCAGCCGCACCAACTTTGCGTCCCCAGGGTAAATGCGCCCAAGGGCCAATTATTAAATGTTGAGGAGTATTGGCACGGGCTACCATATCTTTGTATAGGTGCAATGTACCACGCAGATAAGTATCAAACCATCCACCAATATGAAACATCGGCAAGTCAACGCTTTGGAAGTTGGTTTTGGGTGACAGTTCTTGCCAATAAGTATCGGGTTGCGGATGGGCTACCCAATCGTGATAAAAAGATTCTGGTGCAAGTTTTTGTAGAATTTCGGGATGATTTACCGGGAGATTGCGCGAGGCTGTCAGTAAAGCTTGATATGTTGATTGATCACCTCGTAACCGTGCAGTTTCTGTGGCTAATTGTATCGCCCAAGCTAAATTTGTTTGCAAACAGAATGCACCACCTTCATAAGCCCAATCTGTATATAAATCATAGCCAATCATGGCTGGGCAAATAGTTTTTAGGGCTGGTGGTTTAGCGATCGCAGCGTACAATTGAGTCATCCCCTGATAAGAAAAGCCATACATTCCCACCAGTCCATTACTTCCCGGTAGACTAGCAGCCCAATTAACGCTATCTGCACCATCAGCGATTTCGTTGGCGAATAACTGAAACTCACCCTCCGAAGTACCGCGACCCCGCACATCTTGAATCACTACAATGTAACCCTGGGCAGCGTACCAACTAGGATGAGCATAAACCACAGTAGACGCGATCGCTCTACCATAGGGTTGTCGCATTAATAATACAGGAAACTCACCTTCCTCATCAGGGCAATAGATATCTGCGTCGAGGCGTACACCGTCGCGTGTGTACATAGAGGCGATTTCTTTGGAGAGGATTTTGTACATTGTTTTCAGTCATCAAGAAAAAATTCAGCCATCATAATTGACGGCTGAATTCTTCTTCAAAATACCATCCGATTCCTCAAGAGAGTAGATCAGTTCAACCTTGTTGAACGCGACGCTCAAATTCCTCACGTGTTTTTTCTACTACAGTTAGGGCAGATGTATATATATTCTCATTTTCCTGCTTCAGCCAATTTAACAAACTAGCAATTTGGGCATTCCTTAAATCTAGGTCTGTCTGAAAAATAATGGAAGTCGCCATCACTTGAGCATATTGAGGTGGATGTCCTTGATCCACCAAAGCAGCAATTAGTCCCGCTAATGCGCCCTTCCGTATTGGATCAGAAGTAGCTTCTGTAGACATGATTTTTTACAACGATGATTGCTAAAAATATCCTATGTTATCTTCCCAAAGCTTTAGTAACCGTATTATTACTTAAGTTTATTCATTCCTTTTTAAGGAAGATGTAATATATCTTCAGACAGCAAATAATACATTAAAACCAACAAAAAAAACAAAATGCAACATTAAAGCTTACATTTTTAATACAAAAACATTTTAAACGTATACAATTCAAACAATAAACTGCTGTTTTTTTGTTACATCGTTGGTATTTTTGCATTTCTTTACACTTTTTCTCCTGTCAAACTCTTTACATTACCGAAGAGCCGTGCCTAATATGAATGCAGTAAATAGCTAAAGCAAATGCCTAGCCAATACTAAAAATCAACAATGAGTTAAAGTTTAAAAATATGGCAGTCGAAAAAACAAATTCTTCCTCAAGCTTGGCTGAAGTTATTGACCGTATATTAGATAAAGGTATCGTTGTAGATGCTTGGGTACGTGTTTCACTAGTTGGTATTGAATTGCTGGCGATTGAAGCTCGCATCGTTATCGCATCTGTTGAAACCTACCTGAAATATGCAGAAGCTGTAGGTCTAACTCAATCCGCCGCAATGCCTGCTTAAATATTAAGTAGCTTCCAGAAAATCAGTATTAATGAGTTTGTAATTCTGATATATATTCTGCTTTTATTCGTTGCTCCTGAGTTATAAAAAGAGAAAACGAAAAAAGCAGACATTCTTTAAACTGCATTTACTGTATATCAATTATCCAGTGAATGTGGTTAATTCACGCTTTTAATAATATTCCGGAGAACCTCATGACGGCTTTAATGCAAAGAATCCGGCAAGAGCATCAGTCAATAGCTGAGGAAGTAGCTCAACTATGTAGAGACACTCATCAATTTTTGTCCACTACAACAGCAAACAGACAAGAGCAAGCTAAAAAGCAAGCGCAAGAACTGCATATGTTTCACGAAGAACTTGAGTATACAACTCAAGATTTTCTAGCTGAAACAGCTAAAGCAAGGGTTGCTCAAGCTCAAGCTCAATCGAAGTTTTTGCATCAGTTTCACAAAAATCTGGAGCAAACAACCCACGAATTTTTAGCAGAAACGGCAAAGGACAGAACCGAACAAGCTACAGCACAAAGGCAGAATCTGCGCCAATTCCGGCAAGATTTGTTTACTAGCGTTTTTGGCACATTTTAGTAGTAAGTCAACAATCCCAAACAATGGAGTTAATTTGTTGACCGGACTAAATAGTAAAACCCCCTAATCTTACAGTTTCAAAACTGGTCAGACCAGGGGGCAAATTCAACAATGAGTTTTAATGTAAAACTTTAGATATCTTACGCTATGACGGAATTGAACGCAAGGAGTTAATTAAACTTTAAAGTTTATTCTTCAAATTATTTTTCGGTTTTTTCTGGAAATACTATTCCTTTCCATCGTAATTTATGACTATCACCGCAAATCATAAGAAAAGAGCTGTGCTTCGTGTTCGTCCTGGGCAATTTGTAGTCACACCAGCAATTGAGCAGGTAGCAATTCGGGCGTTGCGTTATCTTACATCAGGGTTTGCTATTCACTTACGCGGCCCAGCCGGTGCAGGTAAAACAACCTTAGCCATGCACTTGGCTAACTGTTTAGATAGACCAATCATGTTGCTTTTCGGAGATGACGAATTTAAAAGCTCTGATTTGATTGGCAGTGAATCGGGTTACACCCATAAAAAGTTAACGGACAATTACATTCACAGTGTTCTAAAAGTCGAAGACGAATTTAAACAAACTTGGGTTGATTCTAGATTGACTTTAGCTTGTCGAGAAGGTTTTACCTTAGTCTATGACGAATTTAATCGTTCTAGACCTGAAGTTAATAACGTCTTGTTATCAGCTTTAGAAGAAAAAATTCTCACCCTTCCTCCCAGCAGCAATCAGCCAGAATACCTCCACGTTAATCCCGAATTTCGGGCGATTTTTACCTCCAATCCAGAAGAATACTGCGGAGTCCACTCGACTCAGGACGCTTTAATGGATAGGTTAGTAACGATTAATATGCCAGAACCGGATGAGCTAACTCAAACGGAGATATTAGTTCATAAAACTAGCATTTCTAGAGATGATGCTCAGTTAATAGTGCGGTTAGTTAGAGCATTCCGCCTGGGTACAGGTGCAGAAAAGACTTCCGGTTTGCGCTCTTGTTTGATGATTGCTAAAGTATGTGCGGAACACAATATTTTAGTATTACCAGAAAATACAGATTTTCGAGAAATTTGTGCAGATGTGCTATTCAATCGCACCAATTGGTCTGCTAGCGAAGCCACAACAATTTTCTTAGAATTACTCAATCACTTACATATACAAGCAATAGAGGAATCGCATCATAGCGTCACATCAGATGACGCAGTAGCAGATAATTCCCTCTTAAGTCATGGACATCCTGAAGTTCTGCAACAGCCAATTAAAGAAAATCCTGCGCCTGTCAAGCAGCAAGGCTTAGTGATTCACAAAAATACCATTGAAGAGTCGAATTAATCGTGACTACTACCCCATTACAGCCAACACGTCCTCAAACTAACTCCAGTCGGGTTATGCCCACATCTACACAAGGTTCTACCTTAGCAGATATTCTCGAACGAGTTTTAGATAAAGGAATTGTGATTGCTGGTGATATTTCTATATCTATTGCCTCAACTGAACTGATACATATCCGCATTCGCCTGTTAATTTCTTCCGTTGACAAAGCGCGTGAGATGGGTATCAATTGGTGGGAAAATGACCCCTATCTCAGTAGCAAATCTCAACATTTAATTGAGGAAAACCAGCAACTTCATCAACGGCTAGAAAGTTTAGAAACACAGTTACGTTTACTGACATCTGCCAATGTAAAAGAGGCAGTTACATTAGCAGTTAATCCTAAAAATGATTGCCAGCCAATACACAAGGCAAATGACCAATTAGTAAATGATTCCCAAGTGGACATCTAGACTCATAACTCATCACCGGCTAAACGCCGCGCTACCGCTAACATAACTCATAACTCAGCACTCAGCACTCAGCACATGGTTTGTACTCCAGTTGAAAATTCTTCCAACTTGCCACCTAGCACTTCTAAAGCTAACAGCCAGGCGGGTTTAGTTCCTTTACTGTTAACTGTAGTAGAACTTGTACGTCAGCTGATGGAAGCGCAAGTAATTCGGCGCATGGAACAGGAATGTCTGAGTGAATCTGAATTGGAGCGAGCAGCAGAAAGCTTGCAAAAGTTAGAGGAACAAGTTTTAAATTTGTGTCAGATTTTTGAGATTGACCCAGCAGAATTGAATATAAATTTAGGAGATGTTGGGACTCTTCTACCTTCACCTGGCTCTTATTATCCTGGTCAGCCGGGAACTCAACCTTCAGTCCTAGAACTACTAGACCGTCTTTTAAATACGGGAATTGTTGTAGACGGTGAAATAGATTTAGGTCTAGCTCAAATCAATCTTATTCATGCGAAGTTGCGATTAGTTTTGACTTCGCAACCAATGTAATTAACATAAGTATTTTTCATAATCATGGATTGCGGTTTTTATCTATACGGCATTTTTCCTGATTCAATCCCCGAAGAACTTGCTATTCAAGGATTGGATGCTCAACCTGTTTATAGTCAGGTCATTGATGGATTTACTTTTTTATATTCAGATGCCAAAAAAGAAAAATATTTAGCTTCTCGTCGTAATTTAATTAGTCATGAAAAAGTCCTAGAAGAAGCAATGCAAGAAGGATTCCGAACTCTTCTTCCTTTGCGGTTTGGATTAGTAGTAAAAAATTGGGACACAGTAATTACACAACTAATCCAACCCTATAAGAATAAATTGCAAGAATTATTTCAAAAATTGAACGGGACACGAGAAGTAAGCGTCAAGATTTTTTGGGATACCAAGGCTGAATTACAAGCAATGATGGAGTCAAATCCAGACTTGAAGCAGCAGCGTGACCAAATGGAAGGGAAGACATTAAGCATGGAGGAGATAATTCATATTGGTCAATTAATTGAAAGTAATTTAGCTGCTCGCAAGGACTCTGTAATTCAAGCCTTCTTTAATGAGCTAAAACCTCTAGCAAGTGAGGTGATAGAAAGTGACCCGATGACAGAAGAGATGATTTACAATGCTGCTTTTCTGATTCCTTGGGAAAACGAATCTCTATTTAGTGAACGAGTCGAAGCAATTGATCAAAACTTTACTGAACGCTTACGCATTCGCTACAACAACTTTACTGCACCCTATACATTTGCTCAAATTTCTGAATAGGAGTTGATAATTATGCTTGGAAAAATATTACTACTTCCAGTGATGGGGCCAATTAGTGGACTGATGTGGATTGGAGAACAAATTCAAGAGCGGACTAATACAGAATTTGATGCTCAAGAAAATCTGCATAAACAATTATTAAGCCTGCAATTATCATTTGACATGGGCGAAATTCCAGAAGATGAATTTGATGAGCAAGAAGAAGAACTTCTTTTAAAAATTCAAGCTTTGGAAGAGGAACTGCGTCTGGAGGCGGAATTAGAAGCAGAACAAGAAGAAAATGATGATTTTGTAATACAACCTGTGTTTATATCAGAATCTGAAGTGAATGACATTTACCAAGAGCAACCCCAGTTTAGAGCAGAATACGAAGATAATGAAAATCTAGTCTTATCGCCTTAAGGTGATTCATTATTTAGAAGCAAGATATATTAGTTGTCAATTTGTCAATGCTTTTAGTGTCATGAAACACCGATTTTTATGTTATTGGCATTGCTCACCCTACGGTTATTGAGAATGATGGAAGATATGAGTTAAACTATTAACCCGCAAATGTGGGTTAATAGTTGTTGTTATATTGTTTAATTAAGCAAATTTTAAAAGCTTAATATTCAATATCAAAAGCTTGGTAAGTATTGGGTTCAAACACTATTTTTGTCCGCGCTATAATAATAGGCACGTGTGACTCAGGACTACGTAAATGATGAATACTTTTTTCCGTATCTTCTATCTGTATCTTGAGTGTGATCAAGCGTTGTTTCAGTAGCACAGTGCGCTGCTCAATAAACTCCAACTCTTGCTTAATTCGTTGCTGTTCTGTAACTAATTTATAAAGTTCTAATTGGTGAGATGACTCAGATTTACTCCGAGGCATTGTAGTAATCTTAGGTCTGATTGCTCCGCGATTACGTATTTTCTTCATTAGAAATACCTGGATAATTGATAGCATTATAACTAAGATTTTTATAATGTAAAGACTTTCCTTAGAATCAGATTTATTGAGTTTGATACCCAGATATATATCTGGTTAATAGAGTTAAAAAATTAAATACTTTTGTTAGGTTAGCATTATGCGATCGCAGAATTTCTACACTTACGCTTTTATCAAAAATCCTGACTTTCCTTTAAACTTGCCCCAGGGTAATATTAGTCGGGTAATGTTGATTAATGGTACGAATATCTCAGCCGTTGTTGAACCGGAAATATCTTTAGAGTCATACCAAAATAATGATGATCAAGTCATTAAAATGGTTTTAAATCACGATCGCGTTGTTTGCGAACTATTTCGCCAAAATACAATTTTACCTTTACGGTTTGGGACTAACTTTACTTCCCATGAAAGCTTGCTCAATCATCTAGAGGCTCATGCTCAAGAATATCTAGAAAAACTAGAGAATATTCGAGATAAAAATGAATATACTTTAAAACTCATTCCCCAAGTATTTGCAGAGCCAGCAAAGGTATCTGTGGGAAGTGGTAGAGATTATTTTTTGGCTAAAAAACTACACTATGAAACTCAAAAAAGCTTTAGTATCGCCCAAAATGAGGAAAAAGATAGCCTGATTAATCTCATCACAGAAATTTATCAATCATCTGTGATATTTCAACAACAGGCAGAAGAATTAAGGGTTTATCTTTTAGTCAGTCGTTATGATAAAGCCTTACTTTTAGAACAGGTTTTATCTTGGCAACAATATTGCCCACATTGGAATTTAATTTTGAGTGAATCTCTTCCCCCTTATCACTTTATTTAATTATTAAGTTTATTATGAACCACTACGATTCACTAAATCTAGTTATGTTTAGCGGCAAAGGTGGGGTGGGTAAAACTACCATTTCTTGCAGTTTTGCTCGTAATTGGGCTAGAAGATTTCCTCAAGAAAAAATTCTGTTAATTTCTACAGATCCGGCTCATTCTTTAGGAGATGTATTGCTCTCAGAAGTTAACGATATTGCCTCACCATTAGCTGATTTACCTAATTTGAGCATTCAAGCGTTGGATGCTCAAAGGCTTTTGTTGGAATTTAAAGCCAAATATAGCTACTTTTTAGAACTACTAGTTGAGCGAGGTAGTTTAGCAGATGGAGACGATTTAGCACCAGTTTGGGATTTAGACTGGCCTGGTTTAAATGAATTAATGGGGTTGCTAGAAATTCAACGCCTGCTAGCAGAAAAAGAAGTAGATCGTGTAGTTGTAGACATGGCCCCTTCTGGGCATACATTAAATTTATTGCGCTTAAAAGATTTCTTAGATGTTATTTTAAATTCTTTAGAATTGTTCCAAGAAAAGCATCGGGTCATCACCAAAACTTTTAGAGGTAGTTATACGGCTGATGAAGTCGATAACTTTTTGGTAGAAATGAAAACCCAACTAGCAGAAGGTAGACGGTTGCTGCAAGATGAAACCTTTACAGGTTGTTTAGTAGTGGGTATTTCTGAACCTATGTGTTTCTTAGAAACTGAACGGTTCATCAATAGTTTAGAAACCCTAGAAGTTCCTTATGCTGGTTTATTTATCAATCGAGTTTTGACAAATGCAGATATAGAACTAGACCGTTATGCTGAACAGCAAAATCTCATTAAAAAATATTTAGAACTTGTTGCTAACCAACCTGTTTTCATTGTTCCTCAACAGAGAGTAGAACCCTTGGGTGGGGTATCTTTAGATGCTTTAATATCCCAAATTCAAAAAATTGAAAGTGTGGAACTTGCTCCACCACCGACGATTCAATGGCCGAATAAAGTTTTACCTAGCTTCAATGATTTTTTAAATGAAGGATGCCAATTAATCATTGTTGGGGGTAAGGGAGGGGTAGGTAAAACAACAGTTGCAGCTGCGATCGCTTGGGCTTCTGCTCAACAACATCCCCAAAAGAGAGTCCGGGTAATTTCAATAGATCCAGCCCATTCTCTAGGTGATGCTTTTGGTAAAGAGTTTGGTCACGAACCTATGTCTCTAGCATCTAATTTGAGTGGGCAAGAAATTGATGCTAATAGAGTTTTAGAACAATTCCGCTCAGATTATCTGTGGGAATTAGTAGATATGATTAGCGGCGAAGGTTCACAAACAGATACAACAGTAAATGTTGCCTACGTTCCAGAGGCGTGGCGGCAAATTATGTCTCAGGCTTTACCGGGAATTGATGAGATGTTATCCCTGGTGACTGTGATGGATTTGTTAGATAGTAACCAGCAAGATTTAATTATTTTAGATACAGCCCCAACGGGTCATCTGCTGAGTTTTTTAGAGATGCCATCAGCTTTAGGGGATTGGTTATCTTGGATATTTAAGCTGTGGATCAAATATCAAGATGTTTTGGGTAGAGTTGATTTTATTGGGCGATTGCGCCACTTACGCCAACAAGTTGTACAAGCACAAAAGAAACTAAAAAATCCCCAACATACTCAATTCATTGGTGTTATTCAATCGGAAGCGGCAATTATATCTGAACACATACGTTTAACAGAAGCTCTCAAAAAAATGGGTGTTCATCAGCGTTATGTGGTGCAGAATCGCTACAGTCAAGAGGTAGAAATTGATGGCAGTTTATTTCCAGAACAAACAATTATTCGCTTACCCAGATTACCGCGCTCTGTTGCACCGATCGCGCGGATTCAAGGGGCAGCAAATCTTTTATTTGAAGTTGAGAAGTCAACGGCAAATATAGTTTAAAAATCAACTGATTGAATAAATATTTGGACGTTGATCAATAGAAATTTTAAAAGCTCACGCAGAGGCGCAAAGGGATAGTAAAAAATGAGTGAATTATTCAAGGGATTTGAGCAATTATTAGAATTAGTGAAAACTTTAGAAGATAAAATTGAGAAGGGAGAAATTAAGACAGATGTGCAGATTAACTCCCGTTCGATGAGTAGTATTCCCCGTAGTGGGGGTATACCACGTCCTAATAATATGGGTAACGATATTGGCACAAGCCGTATCCGCACTCAACCTTCTCCTAATCCTAATGGTGGTGGTGGGGGAGACGCTGAGGTTGTGCCGCCACCTGCTGCACCCTCTGGTGATGCTTTAAAAGATGTGGGGGGATTGGGTGAGATTCTTAGAGAACTTAAAGAACTGATTGCTATCCCCTTAAAACGTCCTGACTTGCTGGCGAAATTGGGACTTGAAGCTACGAGGGGTGTACTGTTAGTTGGCCCTCCTGGGACTGGTAAAACCCTGACGGCGCGGGCTTTGGCTGAAGAACTCGGCGTTAATTACATTGCCTTGGTGGGGCCAGAAGTTATCAGCAAATATTACGGGGAAGCGGAACAAAGACTGCGGGGTATTTTTGAGAAAGCTGCTAAGAATGCTCCCTGTATTATCTTTATTGATGAAATTGATAGTTTAGCCCCAGACCGGAGTGCGGTGGAAGGTGAAGTAGAAAAACGCCTGGTAGCCCAACTATTGAGCTTGATGGATGGTTTCTCTCACAGTCAAGGTGTGATTGTGCTGGCAGCTACAAACCGTCCCGAACATCTTGACCCAGCTTTGCGTCGTCCGGGAAGATTTGACCGGGAAGTGCAGTTTCGCGTCCCAGACATGAAAGGACGCAGAGAAATTCTGCAAATTCTCAGCCGTGCTATGCCTTTGGAAGATACCGTTGACCTGGATGCGATCGCAGAAAGGGCGGTAGGATTTGTAGGGGCTGACTTGAAAGCTGTCTGTCAAAAGGCTGCCTACACTGCCCTCCGTCGTCAAATTCCTTCCATTGAAGGAGACATTCCAGAGAATATGACGGTTAGTCAAGCCGACTTTTTACAAGCCCTCAAGGAAATCAAACCAGCCGTCCTGCGGAGTGTGGAAGTAGAAGTTCCCCACATTGCATGGGAAGACATTGGCGGTTTGGATAACATTAAGCAAACCCTACGGGAATCAGTGGAAGGGGCGTTACTGTATCCAGAACTTTACCTGCAAACTAAAGCTCTAGCACCCAAAGGTATCTTGTTGTGGGGGCCTCCGGGAACAGGCAAAACGTTACTAGCCAAAGCCGTTGCTTCCCAAGCTAGAGCTAATTTTATTGGTGTGAACGGCCCGGAATTACTCAGCCGTTGGGTAGGTGCGAGTGAACAGGCGGTGCGGGAATTATTTGCGAAGGCGCGTCAAGCTGAACCTTGCGTAGTATTTATTGATGAAATTGATACCTTAGCCCCAGCACGGGGTAGTTTCACTGGTGATTCGGGAGTAAACGATCGCGTCGTCGGACAATTGCTAACTGAGTTGGACGGAATAGAGGTAGGAAGCACCATCTTAGTAATTGGAGCAACCAATCGACCTGATGCCCTTGACCCAGCTTTACTACGCGCCGGACGTTTAGACTTACAAATGAAGGTAGATTTACCGGATTTAGCCAGTCGTTTGGCGATTCTGCAAGTCCATTGTCAAGGACGACCACTACAAGATGTGGATTTGCCATATTGGGCAGAGATGACCAAAGACTGGAATGGCGCAGATTTAACTTTACTCAGCAATCAAGCAGCTGTAGAAGCCATCCGCCGTTTTCGCTCCGAAGGTCTGACAGACCCCACGGACATCAAGATTAGTACCGATGATTTCAATTATGCTTATCAAGTGCTAACAGAGCAGCGTGCAGGTTAGGTTTAGGGAGTAGGGTATTGAGATGAAAAGTGCTGTTAGCGGTAGCGGGGCGTTTAGCCCGTGCCGTTAGTGGTAGCGCGGCGTTTAGCCGGTACTGAGTGAAAAGACTGCCCACAATTGGGCGTAGCTTTTACTGTAGTGCAGAAGTACTCAGTACTTCTTAAATTTACTCAGCACTCAGCACGGGCTAAACGCCCCGCTACCGCTAACAGCACTTATTTTCAACCAGTCACAAGAGTGTCATAATCTGGCTTCTGGCAAGTATTAGGCTCAGTTACATTTTCTACAGAACTATTGTCAAGCATTGAAAATAATGAAGACAACAAACCAACAGCGTAATCCTGTATTGTTTGTGCATGGGATTACCGATACAGAAGCAGTCTTTGATGAAATGGCTGTTTTTTTAGGAAAACAGGGTTGGCCTGTGTATTCACTAGATTTAGTCCCTAACAATGGTGAAGTAGGTCTGGATGTATTGGCACAGCAACTAGCTAACTACATTGCCAGAAACTTTGCACCAGAACAAACCTTGGATGTAATAGGCTTCAGCATGGGCGGAATTGTTAGCCGTTACTATATCCAACGCTTGGGGGGAATTAAGCGTGTGCAACGGTTTATTACGATTTCTTCACCGCATCATGGAACTGTTGTCGCCTATGCCTCCCGCAATCCTGGATGCTTACAAATGCGTCCTAACAGCGAATTCCTTAAAGATTTAAATGCTGATGCAGTGATGTTACAGCAGTTGAGTTTTACTTCTATTTGGACAACTTATGATTTGATGATCATTCCGGCAAATAGTTCTCAAATGCCCATAGGTAAAGAAGTAATTATCCCAGTAGCATTGCATTCATGGATGCTTACAGACTCTCGGTGTATAACCGCAGTAGCAAGAGAATTAGCAGAACCAATTAAGCCCTATCACCAATTTGAGTATATTCATAGCTCCCAAAAATTGCCTCTGGGTGGCGATAATATTTAAATTCCATTAAATTGTTAAACGGATCTTCTAAAAAGAAAGTGCAATGTTCTAAGGTAGAACTGACAAAGCGATTTTTGGGTTCTTCACGAAATAAAAGCTGTTTTTGTTGCGCCTTCTGTAATAGTTCTTCCCAGTCTGTTTCTTGGGTAAAAATTAAACCAAAGTGCCGGGGATAAATAGTGCGTTGACGCATTAAAGGTTCTTTGGTCAGATGGGCTACTAATTGATGACCATAGAGATTAAGAATGAGGGCTTGGGGGTTTTCGCGACCGGGTATACAGCCTAAGCCATCAACATAATATGCTTTTGCCTGGGAAATATCAGTCACAGGGAAAGCGAGATGAAATATAGTTTGGTTCATAGTGTTAATTGAGAATTGGGTATTAGTGTTTTGTAGTAAGCACTTTAGTGCTTAGAGGTTATTTGTAAAGTGCTTGGCTATTTTTTTAGAAAATAAGGACTAAAGTCCTTACTACGAACGTAGCTAAAATACCGTTTTTAATGAACTCAGATTATATCTTGGTAATTAATGCCATTGTCTTAATCATAGTCAGGGATAATTTTTTTGCTATTTTGCCTGTTTATTTCTCCTTTAACCTGTAAAGAAAATATAAACTATGCACTTTGCGGATGAGGAGGTCAAGCAACAAAAATTTCCAGCCAGATATACAGCTTGTTTTACTTCTGACTCCTGAATTTTGAGTTGTGAATTCTGCTGTTAGCTCTAAAATTCGCTATTCTGGTTGATATCCGGGCAACACTACACATGGTTCATTGCTGATGTTCTCATTTATTAGCTCTGCCAATCCTTGGTTAGTAGGAGTAGGACTAAACGCCATTCTGTTGAGTTTAGTTTGGTTTGCTCCCAAAAAGCTGCTGACCCCTGCGGGAGTATTTCACGCTTGGTTACTAGGCGTATTGATTTGGGGAACTATAGGCTGGCAAGGATATGTAGTAGTGATGTTTTATTTTTTAGTGGGTTCTGGTGTGACGCGCATCGGCCTAGCGCAAAAAGAGGCAGAAGGTATTGCCGAAAAACGTTCAGGTGCGAGAGGCCCGGAAAACGTTTGGGGTTCAGCCTTGACTGCGGCGTTGTGTGCAGTGGGATTCGGACTAATTAATGCTGGAATAATTTTACCTAATTCCCAGTCCCTAATCCCCAATCCCCAATCCCTCCTCTTGTTAGGCTATGTGGCGAGTTTTAGTACAAAGTTGTCTGACACCTGTGCTAGTGAAGTGGGTAAAGCCTACGGTAAAAGGACTTTTTTAATTACTACACTGCAACCGGTAGCGAGAGGGACAGAGGGGGCTGTGAGTTTAGAGGGGACTTTAGCGGGTGTGGTGGCTTCAATTGCGATCGCTATTTTAGGTTGGGGTGTGAGTTTAGTTTCACCGATGGGTATACTGTGGTGTGTCCTAGCAGCATTCGTTGCCACAAATTTAGAAAGTGTCATCGGTGCAACCCTGCAAGCTAAATACACTTGGCTGACAAATGAAGTAGTTAATATTATTAACACTTTCATTGGTGCGATCGCAGCTATGCTATTCGCTTTTATCTGGGCAAGTGTGATTTAAGTAGGGGTAGAGGGTCTAGAATCTTTGACTCATTACTCAGCACCGGCTAAACGCCGCGCTACCGCTAACATTACTCAGCACTCTTAGTAGCATTTACCTAGTTATTCTTAGACTCAATAACTCTAATTGAGAGTCGCTTTTAGCTACACGCTTGAAGTTGACAATTTTGTGTATTTGTACCGAAGTAAAGCCTAAAAAATCTTCCCAATCCTCTTTCTTGCCATTACTTATTTTTTGTTTATAAACTTTTAGCTATTTCACCAGGTGACTTCATGGAAACTTTATCGTTTTTGAGCATTGACGAGCAGCCAATTTCTGTTGAACAAACAGTAAAATATCTGCAAACATCAGGGAAATTGTCTCAGTTTATTAGTGATGTGCTTCGTCAGTATGTAATTGAGCAAGAAATCAGCACACGGGAGGATATAGAAATCAATTCAGCCCTCTGTGAACAGAGTGTGATTGATTTTCGGCTGAAAAATCAACTAGCTGATCCTCAAGTTTTTCAGGAATGGTTGAGGAGAAATGGTACTGATTACAATACATTCCACTCTGCCATTACGTTCAACTTCAAATTAGAAAAATTAAAAGCTTTAGTGACAGAAGCAAAAATCTCTGAATACTTTATTGAACGGAAAATTTTTCTAGACCGCGTGGTACTCTCGCGAATTGTGGTGGATAGTGGAGAACTGGCAGAAGAGTTACAACTGCAAATCACCGAAGGAGGTAGTTTTGAGCAATTAGCCAAGGAGTATTCCCAAGCGGACGATCGCATTGTCAACGGTATGATGGGGCCGATTAGCCGAGGCACAATGCCAGATATATTAAGGGCTGCGATTGATGCCGCTAACCCTGGACAAGTAGTAGGCCCTATAGAACTTGATGGACGCTTTGGGTTGTTTCGCATAGAACAATTATTACCCGCGTCTTTAGATGATACGCAATTAACACAAGCACTACAAAACGAATTATTTGAACAATGGCTAGCGGAGAAAATTCAAAAGCTGACAGTCAAATTACAGATGAGTTAAAACTTCAAGATGATGAATCTCTAAGACAATACGTGCTAGCTACTATACCTTGGAATCAACCACCTCTGGATTTGCTCAATCCTGACCAAAAATCCCAATTAGAACAACGTTTAGAAACCCGTCGCTATCGACTGGGCGAGAAAATTTGGTCAAGCGAATTAGGTGGCTACCAGTTTTTAATTATCGCTGGTAAAGTCCGCCTGCGGGAAGAAGATACAGGTACACCTTTAGTAGCCTTAGAGGTGGGGGATTGGTTCGGCGACTTACAAAAAATCCCAGGGGATTATAAAGCTGTAGCGGCTACGAAAGAGGTAGTTGTAGCTTGTTGGGATACAAAACTGTGGGCAGAAATATCTAACCCAGAAATAGAAGATTATTGGTTAGGTGTAGCCCAACCTGAGAATCCAGTCATTGCCACCAAAGTACAAGTATTCCAGCCCATTACACCAGAACCAACCCCAACTCCCACTCTTCAGCCGACAGCCCAGAATTATCCTTTTGTTACTAGTGGGAATACAGCAGCCGCTTGTTTAACAATGGCCGCCCAACAGTTAAATAATCCCGTGAAATTGGAATGGGTGCAACGTCAACTGCGGGGACAGAATGCCAAACAAGTTGTCGAAGCCGGAGAAAAATTAGGGTTAGTGTTGCGGCGGGTGCAAGTTAGTTGGAGTGAGTTACGACAGTTGTCATTTCCGGCTTTACTCCAATGGGAATCACAGTCATGGGTAATAGCTTATGGTGTCAAAGGCGATCGCTTAATTATCGCTAATCCCCTCCATCCTGATAGTATTTGTGAGAGCCTGCCGCAATCAGTGGTTGAGCAAGTCTGGGATGGACGGTTGTGGCAAGTAGAACTGATATCCCAGCAAGAAACATTCAATCTGAGTTGGTTTACGCCGGCAGTTTGGAAATATCGGAAACTTTTAGGAGAAGTCTTACTAGCTTCTTTTACGTTGCAGTTATTGGGGTTGGGGACACCATTAATTACCCAGGTGGTGATTGATAAAGTCATGGTACAGGAGAGTTTACCTACTCTCGATGTCATGGCGATCGCACTGTTATTTATTGCTTTATTTGAGTCTATACTCGGAATCTTGAGGCTATTTATCTTTACTCACACAGCCAGACGCTTAGACTTAAGTTTATCAGGACAGTTATTTCGTCATCTCATGCGCTTGCCCTTGGCTTATTTTGAGTCTAGGCGCGTCGGGGATACTGTCGCCAGAGTGCAAGAATTAGAACAAATCCGCCAGTTTCTCACCGGTACAGCATTAACGGTAATTTTAGATAGCATCTTTGCTGTTGTCTATTTGGTGTTGATGTTCTACTACAACATCCCTCTCACCTTTGTAGCGTTAGCAGTCTTACCACTGTTTGCCACCTTGACGATAGTTGCAACACCGATTTTGCGTAACTGGTTAAACGAAACCTTTAACCGCAGTGCTGATAGTCAGTCATTTTTAGTAGAAACAATCACGGGTATCCATTCTGTCAAAGCTCATGCAGCCGAATCAGTAGCCCGCGATCGCTGGGAAGGCTTATTTGCTCGTTTCGTGCGTACTGGCTTTAAAGCTTCCACTACTTCTAACATTAGCAGTAATATTGGTGACTTCCTCACTAATTTTTCTTCCCTATTAATCCTCTGGTTTGGCGCGAAATTAGTTATTGATCAAAAGCTGACAGTTGGGCAACTTGTAGCCTTTCAAATGCTATCTGGTAGGGTGACAGGTCCACTGTTGCGGTTAGTGCAGTTGTGGCAAAATCTGCAACAAGTTTTACTCTCAGTAGACAGAATTGGGGATATTCTCAACGTCGCCCCAGAAGCAGAAATGGGGACAGGTTTAGTCTTACCACCCCTGAAAGGAGAAGTTAGCTTTGAACAGGTATTTTTCCGTTATAAAGCTAACACTGAGCCTGTTTTGCGGGGCATTTCTTTTAATGTTGAACCAGGGCAATTTGTGGGTATTGTCGGACGCAGTGGTTCTGGTAAAAGTACCCTGTCTAAACTCTTACAAAGACTCTATCAAATAGAATCAGGACGCATTCTGATTGATGGTTTTGATATTAAGAGTGCTGATTTATCTTCACTGCGGCAACAAATTGGTGTAGTTCTCCAAGAAGACTTTTTATTTAATGGTTCTATCTTGGAAAACATTACCCTGGGCAATCCCAATATTACCGCCGAACAAGTTGTAGAAGCCGCAAGAATGGCAGTAGCCCATGACTTTATCAGTCAATTACCCTATGGTTATGAAAATAATGTTGGGGAACGGGGTACAGCCTTATCTGGAGGACAAAGACAACGCATTGCTTTGGCGAGATTGTTTCTCTCGGAAGCACCGATTTTAGTATTAGATGAAGCTACCAGTGCTTTAGATAGTGAAACTGAGCAACAGGTACTACAAAATCTGCAAAAGATATCCGCTAACCGGACTGTATTTTTGATTGCTCACCGCTTTGCACCTCTCAAACGAGCTGATCAAATTTTAGTGTTAGAGCGAGGGGTAATTGCTGAACGTGGTACTCATCCAGAATTATTGCAGCAAAAGGGTTTGTATTGGTCACTTTATCAGCGTCAGCAAGCGAATGTGTAGCAGAGGGGTGTACAAACATCTGGAGTGCTAGGTGCAAAATGTAGCTTGATCCCCCTAAATCCCCCTTAAAAAAGGGGGACTTTGATTCTAGTTCCCCCCTTTTTTAAGGGGGGTTAGGGGGGATCAAAACGATACGGGATAAGGTGATCAGACTTCTGTGTACACCGTAGCCTTCAAAAGGGGGACTTTGATTCTAGTTTCCCCCTTTTTTTAGTACAGCGTAACCCAATCTACTGGACTGCTAAATAAGTTGTAAAAATTTGCGGGGGTCTAAATTATTTTCTTTTTCGGTTGGTTTGGTTTACCATCACTCTCTGGGGCTAAAGTTTTGACTAACCCAGTCATCGCCATAATCACAGTCGCAACTCCCCCCATCAACAAAGAAGTCAAAATTGCGGCTGCGAGGATGATTTCCGTAGGGCTGTAACCGTCGCGCATCCAAGCAGATGGTTGCTCAATTGTTGGGGAAGATGTGGTAATTAACTGTGAGGTTTGGGTAGATGGCTGAGAGTTGGTAGAAGTTTTCAGGGAATTATTCATGGCGTGAACCTCGGTAACTGTTTTAATAGTATTTCTGCCCTTAAAGCCGGAGATTCCTGAGAAATAGAGATGAAGTAGAAGCAAGGTGTAAGATAAGTAGAATCAAGCAAAAATTTTCAGGCTGTGTATGCAATGGGATGAGTTTTTAAGACAAGAAGCTGCAACTCATGAGTTATCCCCAGAGCAAACAGCAGCCTTTTTAGTTCGGTTAAAAGTTGAAAACTCAGATAAAGGTGAAGCAAAAGTAGCAAGCGATATTAATATCGGTGCGGCTGCTTTCAAAAAGCGCATGACTGAGGTGTATGACAAGTTCGCTCAGAGTTGTGTTGAGTTAGCCACCTCTAAACGCGGAAAGCTAGAAATATTAAAGGCTTACCTGACAAAAAATCTAACGGTGTTCCTAATACTCGACCAATAAAAGAAATTCATCATAATATTCCCCTAGCTTTACCTGGGGAAAAGTTTGTCGGACGGGAAACGGAATTGCAAAACCTCCAACGGCTATTACGGGACAATCAACAGGTAGCAATTGCGGCTATTGCGGGGATGGGTGGAGTCGGCAAAACAGAACTCGCTGTGCAGTACGCCAATTCTCACCGCGTTACTTATCAAGGTGGGATTTGTTGGTTGTCTGCATTGCAGGATGTGGGGGTGCAACTGGTGCAGTTCGCTGTTAATAAACTGCAATTAAAGCCGCCAGAAGATTTAGATTTAGTTGGGAGAGTGCAGTATTGTCTGACAAATTGGCATGAGGGTGAGGTTTTATTGGTAATTGATAACGTCACTAACTATAGAGAAGAAGTTAGGTGTTATTTAGAGTCTGTTCCTTCCCGGTTTAAGCAGTTAATTACCACACGGGAAAAATTACAGCCGCCGATAGTGCGATTAGATTTAGATGTGCTGACACCACTAGCGGCGATGCAGTTATTAAAATCCATAGTTGGTAGGGAACGACTGCGATGTGAGGCTTTAGTTGCGAGAAGACTTTGTAAGTGGCTGGGATATTTGCCCTTGGGTTTAGAATTAGTCGGGCGTTATTTGTTAGGTGATGAGGAATTATCCCTAAAGGATATGCTGCAAGATTTGGAAAATGAGCATTTGCAGCATGAGGCTTTAGAGGAAGTTCCCCAAGAAATGGCTGTGAAATTGGGTGTCGCTGCTGCTTTTGAGTTGAGTTGGCGACGGTTGCGAGAAAATGCCCAACATTTAGGCTGTGTTTTGAGTTTATTTGCTTTAGCTCCGATTCCTTGGGAGTTGGTGGAGGGTATAACAAGAAATAATGAGGCTCAAAATAGGAAAAAAGCCAGACGTGAGTTGTTGCAGTTACATCTACTCCAGCACAAAGATGAGGGAATTTATCAACTGCATCCCCTGTTGCGGGAGTTTTTCCAATCTAAGCTTACAGGTTTAGAACAGGCAGAGGAATTTAAGCATTCAGTTTGTAGAGTCATGATAGCAGTTGCTAAAAATATTCCTGAAACTCCCACACTTGAGCAAATTAAGAATTTTGCCCCAGCAATACCTCACTTAGCTCAAGTAGCAAACAATTTCCTTCAGTATATTAGTGATGATGATTTAATTTGGGCATTCGTTGGCAACGCTTTTTTTTATGATGGTCAAGGACTATATGACAAAGCAAGACCTTGGTATGAGCAGTGTTTAGAAATCACTGAAAAACGCCTGGGTGAAGAACATCCAAATGTCGCCACCAGCCTCAACAACCTAGCTCTACTCTACGACTCCCAAGGGAAATACAGTGAAGCCGAACCCTTGTACATCCAAGCTTTGGCACTCCGGTGCAAACTCCTGGGTGAAGAACATCTAGATGTCGCCCAAAGCCTCAACAACCTAGCAGAACTCTACCGTTCCCAAGGAAAATACAGCGAAGCCGAACCCTTGTACATCCAAAGTTTGGAACTCTGGCGCAAACTCCTGGGTGAAGAACATCCATCTGTCGCCACCAGCCTCAACAACCTAGCAGAACTCTACCGTTCCCAAGGGAAATACAGCGAAGCCGAACCCTTGTACATCCAAAGTTTGGAACTCTGGCGCAAACTCCTGGGTGAAGAACATCCATTTGTCGCCACCAGCCTCAACAACCTAGCAGAACTCTACCGTTCCCAAGGAAAATACAGCGAAGCCGAACCCTTGTACATCCAAGCTTTGGCACTGTCGCGCCAACTCCTGGGTGAAGAACATCCATTTGTCGCCACCAGCCTCAACAACCTAGCAGAACTCTACCGTTCCCAAGGGAAATACAGCGAAGCCGAACCCTTGTACATCCAAGCTTTGGCACTGTCGCGCCAACTCCTGGGTGAAGAACATCCATTTGTCGCCACTAGCCTCAACAACCTAGCTCTACTCTACCGTTTCCAAGGGAAATACAGCGAAGCCGAACCCTTGTACATCCAAGCTTTAGATATTTTTGAGCAACAGTTAGGGGTAGATCATCCTCATACGGTTATCGTGCGTAACAATTTAGCATCTTTGCGTCAGCGTTTAAACTCACAGCCAGAATAATCAGGTTCATTCTTCAATACACCATGCTGGCGGCGATGCTTTTCTACATTCAAACACGAACTTTCGTGTTCTCATCTCGAACTTTCGTGTTCTGAACTCGAAGTTTCCTGTTTCAAGTGAGAATGTTCGTGTTCTGAACTCGAAGTTTTATGTTCTAAATTCAAAGTTTCGTGTTTCAAACGAGAATGTTCTTGTTTTGAGGTGAAATGATGGTGTTGTGAAGGCGATGCCTACGGCTGGCTACGCTTACGCTCTACCTTTTGACTCGAAGTTTCCTGTTCATTTTTAGATGATAACAAAAATCAGCGATCGTGCTAAGTTTGTCAATCAAATTCTGAATTATTCTTAACTGCTTGCAGTTGACTAAAAAAGGCGGAATGATGGTGTTGTGAAGGCGTAGGCGCAGCCAGTCGGAGATATCGCTGCCGTTGGGAGAACTATATTTGCTATAAAACATTGCTCCCCGCTTTCGATAATTTCAGTAGCTTTTTGCCATTGCTTTTTATCATCTTTGGTCAAATGGCGCACCAAGATATTAGTATCAACTCCAATCACTTGAACCCTTTTGAATCGCTGTTTCCATTTCTTTTAAAGTTGCACTCTTCATCCCCGGACGATATAAAATACCCGATAAACTTTGAACAGGGATATTAAGGGGTATCAATTTGACTGTCCCATTTTCATCAATCACAAAATCAACTTTACTACCTGCATCAAGATTCAGATAATCTCTAATTTCTTTAGGAATAGTTACTTGTCCTGTAGTGGTGATGGTGGTGGTGCGCTTACTACTTTTTATACAAAGTTAAGTCAGCATTAAGATTTTTTTCAAGATTACCCATCTGAGAATATTTAATATTTTGATATAGGAAAATAAATATAAGCATTAACAAATATCTTTTTGTAAAATTTTATTTTAATTTTAGCTAGGAAATATCTTGATATCCGGTATTTTCTAGCTGGATTAATTTATTAGCGATGGCATTTGTCTAATTGCTGGACTTTCACAGTTGAATTTAATAAAAATCGGAGTTTTTCATATGGCTGTTCCGAATAACCTAGTTACTAATTTATGGCATAAAATCAGCCAAGATTCAGTTAGTTGGGGTTCTTTGGCTCTTTGGATTAGTAGTTTAATTATACTTTTCCTAATTTTGACAAGATTTTTTCTGCCTGCATCATAAATAATATTTTTAAGTTCCTCTGCCCAATTTTTAAATTGCTTGAGAGAAACCAGCATTTGACTGTTCTTGTAGATAAGCATCAAATACAGCCGCGATGTTGCGGATGGTACTTTTAAAAGTATCTAGGGTTTGATCAGGCAACCCATAAATTAAATTAACGTTAACACTAGTAAATCCAGCCTCTCGTACCCAATCCATTACCTGAAATAGCATATCTTCCGGCTGAATCCGGTTAACAGCCTGCTGTACCTGAAAATTAAAGTCTTGAATCCCAAAACTGATGCGATTAAAACGCAAATCTTTCAAAGCAAAGAGGTAATCTCTGTCCAAGAACCGGGGATTGACTTCAATAGAAATTGCCTCATCATCATCAAAATCAAAACAATGATTCAAGGTGTACCAGAGAGTCTCAACTTGACGCAGAGATAAATAGTTAGGAGTACCACCACCCCAATGCAATTGTTGAACGGGGCGTTGGTGATCAATTAAAGATGCTACCTGCTGAATATCACGACTCGTAATTCAGATAAGGTTCAGCAAGTTTTTTATTTGGGGTAATGATGGTATTGCAACCACAAAAATAACAGGCACTTTCACAAAAGGGAATATGACAATATAGCGATAGTGACATTTTTTTGTCATTCCCGGCAGCGATGGGCTACGCCCCGCCATAAGCGATCGCTGCTTTAAAATCAGTTCAATTGATGGCGCGTGATGAAGCCCGCCATGCCGAATTCCTCAACAAAGCAAATTTTTGAGGCGATCGCCTACGGTAGGCAGAACGCCATCTCTACGAGACAACGCCTACCCACAGCTTTGGCGATGGGCTACGCCCCACCGTAGGTGATCGCAGTATGCTATGCTATATTAAACGTAGTCGTTATGAGTTCAGATAATTATTATGACTAATCAGACTGTAGAGAACTTAGTAATTATCGGTTCTGGGCCAGCAGGTTACACTGCGGCTATTTATGCTGGACGAGCTAATTTAAAACCTGTGGTATTTGAAGGTTTCCAAGTTGGGGGTTTACCTGGTGGTCAACTGATGACGACAACGGAAGTCGAGAATTTTCCAGGATTTCCCCAAGGGATAACAGGGCCGGAACTCATGGATAGAATGAAGGCGCAGGCGGAGCGTTGGGGGGCTGAATTATATACTGAGGATGTGATTTCAGTTGATTTGAGTCAGCGTCCTTTTATTATCCGTTCTGAAGAAAGGGAAGTCCAGGCGCACACTATAATTATTGCCACTGGTGCGACAGCTAAACGTTTGGGGTTACCCAGTGAACATCAATTCTGGAGTCGGGGAATTTCTGCTTGTGCAATTTGCGATGGTGCAACACCGATTTTCCACGGTGCAGAATTAGCGGTGGTTGGTGCTGGTGACTCGGCGGCGGAGGAGTCTATTTATTTAACTAAGTACGGCTCGAAAGTGAATTTGTTAGTACGGTCTGATAAGATGCGGGCTTCTAAAGCCATGCAAGACCGAGTTTTGAGTAATCCTAAAATCCAAGTGCATTGGAACACTGAGGCTGTAGATATATTTGGTAGCAGTCACATGGAAGGGATAACAGTTCACAATCATAAAACTGGCGAAGAAACCAAACTGCCAGCGAAGGGTTTATTCTACGCCATTGGTCACACGCCTAATACTGCTTTATTTCAGGGGCAATTGGAACTAGACGAGGTGGGTTACATTATCACTAAACATGGTTCACCAGAAACCAGTGTAGAGGGTGTATTTGCTGCTGGTGACGTACAAGACCATGAATATCGCCAAGCAATTACGGCGGCTGGTAGTGGCTGTGCGGCGGCGTTGTTGGCGGAACGTTGGTTGTCTGCGAATGCTTTGATTCACGAGTTTCATCAACAGCCGACTATTAATAATGAGTTAGAAACTCAACCAGTACAGCAGAAGACGGAAGCGGAACAAGCGGCGGAATTTGATTTAGCTGCAACTCGTCATGAGGGTGGTTATGCTCTAAGGAAATTATTCCACGAAAGCGATCGCCTACTCGTTGTCAAATACATCGCCCCTGGTTGTGGCCCTTGTCACACCCTCAAGCCAATTTTAAATAAAGTAGTGGATGAATTTGCAAGTAAAATCCACTTTGTAGAAATTGACATTGACAAAGACCGCGACATTGCCGAGAATGCTGGCGTCACAGGAACACCGACAATTCAAGTTTTCAAGAATAAAGAACTCTTGAAAGAAATCAAAGGTGTCAAACAAAAAAGCGAGTATCGCCAATTGATTGACACTAATCTGTAGGAAATTCGGCATAGGGGACTAGGAAACATTCTCCCTTGTCTTCCTAATCCCCTGTCACCTGTTACCTGTCACCTGTCACCTGTCCGTCTTGACTATCTCCCGGTGAAATCTGACTATTAGATACATTTCGCATTCTATTCATTTGAGTCAGAGCATACCTAGCTGTAGCCTGGACTTCAGAATCGGGGTCATCCAGGGCATGATTTAACATTTGGCTCATTTGTCCCATCATGTCATAAACACGGGTCAAGTCACGGATGGCATTTTGCCGTACTTTTGGACTGTCATCCTGCATGGAGACTGCTAAAGCCCGGTTGATGGGTTTGAGTGTGCGGATGTTAATTTCTGACAAAGAAGCCAAAATTAAACTGCGTTGTTGAGAATCGGCATCAATCAACAGGTTGACCAATGGTTGAATTGCTCGTGAATCACCCTGCTGACCTAAATCCCAAATGGCTTTGTGTCGCTTGCTGGGGTCTGTACTACGTAAATCTCTAATCAGTTCATCAACAATGCTGAGTTTGGTGATACGAGAAGTTGTTTCTACAGGCATTGCTGTTGTAGAAATTGATGCGCTAGCTGTGGGTGAATTTGTGAATTGAGCCGTATTTTCTTGATTAACGGGTGTCTTTTCCACTTCTTCTAAAGCTAGTGGAACTTTATCTTCTTTAGCTGGACTTAAAAATCTTATCCCTAGTTTTTGAGGTAATTTTTCTTCGTTGTTTTGCTCATACCATCTTAATAAAAACAGGATAGCCCCAATACTGCCTAAAGTTCCTAAACCCAATATTAACCACCAAATGAAATCTCTCTGGTCGGACTGGGGTTTGGTAGTGGATGGGATGGTTGAATTGGCAATCTCAGTCACAGGAGAGATGGCTAGTTGCGTTTTCCGGCCTGCAAATGCTGCTTGCAGAGTCTTTTGGGTTGTCAGGTCTGCAAAACCATCCACCCTTTTTAAACCCTTGGCTGTCTGGAATTGAACTACAGCATTTTTTGTACTTTGACCATATTTTCCATCTATCAGGTCATCATAGTACCCTAACTCCTTTAATTGAGTTTGCAGGTTCTGCACATCTAATCCTTGACTACCTGGCGTGAGAACAACTGGCTTAGTTGGTCTAGCGGAACTGACTTGTGCCAGATACCAGACTTTAGGCACTAGCTTAGGTGTGGTTGCGCTGGCGCGATTTAAGTAAAAACCCAGGCAAGAAAAATAGGTGATGATTAAAATTGAGGAGCGGTATAGCCTCATATTAAGTTCAAAATTGCAGCATGAAAGTGCTAGGGAAGTGATAGACTCTGCCTAAATATTAACTTTTATATGGCAAATAATGCTTGTTTTTTTGTATAAATCATGTAAATTATATTACTTTAACTAATTATTGATTTCTATTTTTTTCTGTTTTAACAATAAATCGTTTATACCACAATCAGGTTGAGATAAAATCATCAAATGAAGCTTGGGGCTACTGTTAATTGAAGTATGGTAGTTGTTACCAACAGGACTGGTAGCACCCGTAGGGATATGAGAAGCTAGGCAAACACCATTCAAAATGGAATTAGGACAGCGTTTCTGATTCAGATTTTCTGACAGATACCGTTACAGGATTGAGCTGCTTTGTAGATGCTTCTGCAAGTTGTGCTTGCTGTTTATTAGCTGTTTCTCCCACAGCCAGATGTTTATTTTGCCCTGCCAAGTTATCACGCTGATTGATGAGGTAGATGCTGACTAAAGTGAGAAATACTCCTACCCACTGCAATGTACTGAGAACTTCTGAGAGTAAGAGATGACCGAATAGGAGAGCAAAGACTGGTGTGAGAAAAGTTAGAGAACTCAGACTGGTGAGGCTACCACTAGAGGCAAAGTAGAAAAATAAAGCGTAGGCAATCGCACTACCAAACACGGTAGCATAACCCAAAGCCAACCAATCAGAAGTCACAAGACTTTGCCATTGCTGAGATTCTACAACCGATGAAACACCCCATAATGGCAAACCCCCTACAATCATATGCCATCCTGTAGCTGTCACTGGGTCAGTATACTTGGTCACATATCTAATTAAGACTGTTCCGACAGCCATAGACAAAGCTGCTAACAGCATCAGCCATTCACCACTAGCAAAAAGGTTTTGCCAGTTGCCGATTGTGACCTCTGAAGCAGTCCCAAATATGCTGAAAATCCACTCATCGGGTAAGCCAATTAAACTAATACCCATCACTCCCAAGCTTAACCCTAGCCATCCCCACAAACCGATACGTTCTTGAAATAGCCACAACGACAGCAACGCCACCGCCAAAGGTTGGGAATCAATCATGACTGAACCTAAACCGGCACTGGTTCTAACTAATCCTTCTGCTAAAAAGCCTTGAAATAAAGTGCCATCAACTACGCCAAATAAACCAATCCACAGCCATGCTTTCCAACCTGTAGGTTGGGGTCTACCCATGAGTGCGGCGACAATTAAAATTAACACTCCCGCCGGTAGCAACCGCAACCCCGCCATAAATAAGGGGGTGGTGTGGGGAATGACTCCTTTCATCGCTACCATCGCCGTTCCCCAGAGGAAAAAGGGTGCGATGAGTAGTAGAGGTGCGAAGGGTAGTTTAGATGCACTGAGTTTCAGTTGCATGGGTTTGCTGATGCCTTTGGTTTACAGATGCAGAGATTTCTTTAACCAATTCTACCCAATTGTGTCTTTTTGTGAAGGAAATAATACTTAGGGATTAGGGAATGGCGGAATTTCGTCTTGTTTTTCTGCATTGATGACATTTTGTAACCGATGAATTTCCTTCTTGGCCTCTTTGAGCAAATCATCCCAATCATTGGGAGGATGACCACTATCAAGCATTTTCTGAAAAACTTGATAAGCATCTGTATTACTGTTATATGCTCGCTTAGAGTTCTCATCGTTAACCCAAGCAAACACAATAATTTTACTTTCCTGATGATATCGAAAAAATAGGCGGTACTGCTGAAAAAATTTTGCTCTAAACCAGTGCTTGTAATCATCACCAAGAGTAGTTCCTTGACGGTAATCACTACGGGTTGGATCTTGAGGAATAACATCAAATGCCAATCGTGCGATCGCCCCTAGACGCTTCGCGGCATTTTTCTTTTTGTAGTCTTGAGGATATTTTTCCCGTAAATATTCAACTTGCATCAAAAGTTCTTCAACCTGGTTCAGGAAGAGAGCATGAGCAAATATATTCCACCCATTAATTACTAGCGGCTGATTTAAGGACAAATCTATTCATCCTCATCTACAAGTGGTGCATCAAGATCAAAATCAACTTCAGCAACTAAGGACTGAATATGACTTACTAGATCAGAGCTAATTGCCTTTAAGTGCTGTGGATTTTTCTCAATATCTTCTGCCAGAAAATGTATAAACTTCCCAATTATTGGATCACTTTGTGTTTGATCAACACGAGAAATCACTACCTGACCGTCGGGTTGGATGGTGTAGCAGATTTTATCACGCTTATTCAAGCCAAGAGCTTTGCGAATCGGATCAGGAATTGTTGTCTGATAACGATCAGTAAGGGTAGATT
Source organism: Anabaena minutissima FACHB-250 (assembly GCF_014697125.1). Lineage (GTDB taxonomy): Bacteria > Cyanobacteriota > Cyanobacteriia > Cyanobacteriales > Nostocaceae > Trichormus > Trichormus minutissimus. Next base: position 88,970 of record NZ_JACJRG010000001.1, read on the forward strand.
CTGAACATGGGGCTAGTTTTATAGCCATAGCTACTTCTCAACCTGTTGGTTAAACTCTATTATCAAAGTAATGCAATTGCATTGTCTCGTCAAGGGTGACGTCTGACCGAAGAAAGGCAGAGATCAGAAGGGTAAATTTTTCTGAGATTCAATCAGGATATTCTCGACAGCTATCAAAATTAATGAATAGGTGCGTTAACGAAGTAACGCACCCTACTATTTAGGAGAAATGAGGAATCGCAGATTTTTCTAAATGAGCTACTAATTTCACGCCGAATTCTGCTTCAAATACTCCTTTTTTAAGGTCTAAACTCCAGAGTTCTAACGCACAGTCATCATCTGGCTTGGCTGGATAAATTAGCAAATTGAACTGCTGTAGTTGGCGATAATAATCACATTTGATTTGAGCGATCGCACCGATTTGTCGTCTATCTAATGCCACGGCTAATCTTAACAGCGCACTTAATTGACTAACGATTTGGCGATGCTCCTTACTCAACAAATTACGGTAATTTTCGTGTCTCTTTTTGGGTGGTGATTTGCGGTGATAACGGGCTAAATTGGCAATAATTTCGATCTCGGTTTCGTTGTAGCCGAGCAATTCACTATTCCGAATGAGATAGTAAGAGTGTTTATGGTGCGACGAATGACTAATATGATGACCGCAATTGTGTAATATTGCTGCTGCCCAAAGTAATTGTCGTTCATTTGTTCCCCAATGATGGAGTTGTCCTTGGGTTTGGTCAAATAAACTTAAAGCAAAAGCTGCCACGCGATCGCTATATGCTAAATTGACCTGGTACTTACTCGCCTGCTTCAACACGCTACGCTCACGAACAGAACTTTGAAAGCGCAGTCTATCTTCAATTAAGCCGTGGCTTAACATCCAGTCAACAATCACACCTTCCCGCAAGGCTCGCCCACAGGTTGAGATAGAATCTACACCCAAAAGCATCATTGCTTCTTGTAAAACCACCGCCCCGGCTAAAATGACTTCAGATCGTTTCTCTGGCATACCGGGTATGGCTGCTATTTCGGCATTAGTCATTTTCCGCAAGCGATTTACCCATTCTTGCAAGTCTGGGAGGCTGAATTTATAGCCATTCAGGGTAGAAGGGATATTACCCAACTTTTCCCGCGCATGAATCGCGGCGATGGTTTCAATCGTGCCAGAAGTACCAATCAATTTGGGAAATTCGCCAAACTGGAGATTGCCTAAGACTTCATCTACAGAACGTTCCAACATCCCCCGTGTGTAGGCTTGTAGGTACTGAAACTCAACATCTAAGATTGGGTCAGAACTGATTAACTCAGTAGTCAGGCGCACTGCACCGACTTTAGTGCTAGTGAGAGTACGTGGTTCGTGACTGTCGCCCAAAATGATTTCTGTAGAACCCCCGCCAATATCAATAATGATGTGAGCCTGGTTATGGAACTCCATCCCCGACAGCACACCTAAATAGATGCGTCGCGCTTCTTCTTGACCAGAAATCAAGTCAACGCATAAACCCAACTCTGATTCTACTTTGTGTAAAAAATCTTTACCATTGGGAGCTTCCCGCACCGCACTAGTGGCGACAGCGATGATGGTTTCTGCATTAGCAGTTTTAGCGACTTTTTGGAAGCGTTCCAAAGCAGCGATCGCTTTTGCCATGATCTCTGGTTTTAACTCCCCAGTAGCAATATCGCGATCGCCCAAGCGCACAGTTTCTTTTTCTTTACCAATAATGCTAAAAGCTGGTAAAGTCGGGTCAATCCTGACTATCACCATGTGCAGGGAATTTGTCCCCATATCAATGGCCGCAATAATCCGTTGTTGCTGCTGAACCGATTGAGTATTAACACTCAAACAGTCAGCCGAAACTAAATTCAGCATCTAGTTTTCTCTCTCTATTTAAGGAAGGATGGGAAAAAATAGCGTGTCGGGGTAGTTGGCACTGATATTGGTTGCAACGTACTTATACTCAGGTTAACCGTATCGAGTCTACCCAATTTAAGTATATTCACCCTGCTAATTACTATCTTAATGACAATTGCAGCGTCTTGAAAGTGGCGGCGAAAGATTGTGTTTTTGCTAGAAATATAACGGGAGTATGAAAGCCTCTGAGAAATTCGCCCGACGTAGGTCATCACCCCTTCCTACAAAAAATAATATCCTCTTATTTATTTTGAATTTTGAATTGATTCATACTCTTGTATGAGAGATTAAGTTTTAAAACACATCAGGGAGAAATTCCAGTGGTTGCACCGGCAGAACACCAGGAAAATTCATCAATGCAAGCAATCTGGCGTGTGCTAGGGAGTTTGAGGAATTACGGATGGATTTCGCTGGGAGCTTTGATCAGTCTACTGCTCTTGACAGTTACAAATGCGGTTACTCCCCAATTATTTCGCTGGGGAATAGATCAGGGCATTGTCAGGCAAGATTTAGAGATAGTTCTATACAGTGCTGCTTGGATGGTAGCAGCAGCGATCGCTCGTGGTGTATTTAATTTTGGTCAAAGTTATTTAGCAGAATCAGCTTCTCAAGGCGTTGCCTATGACCTACGCAACAAGATTTTCAGCAAGATTCAAAATCTCAGTTTTAGCTATCATGACCAGTCACAGACTTCGCAACTATTAACCCGCGTCACCAGTGATATTGAACAAATCCGCACCTTTATTGGTACTAGTTTGATTCAAGTCATCGGTGGAGTCGTGACATTAGTGGCTATTGCGGTACTTTTGCTGGTGATGAATTGGGAACTAGCACTGATTTCTCTGACAGTAGTACCGTTATCTGCGTGGTTGATGGGGCGATTCGTTACCCGTAACGACCAAATATTTCGACAGGTACAAGAACAACTTAGTGATCTAAATGCCGTATTGCAAGAAAATCTAATTGGCATCAGGGTAGTAAAAGCCTTCGTGCGTGAATCGGCGGAAAAGTCGCGTTATACCAGTCTCAATGATGAGTTAGTCAACGCTAACATGAAGACAATTCGCGCCATCAGGAATACATTTCCGTTTATCTTCTTGCTGAGTAATTTGGTAACGCTGGCGGTGTTTGGCTACGGAGGAGCGCAAGTCATGAGGGACAGCTTTTCCATTGGCGAACTAGTGGCGTTTAACTCTTATCTAGTATTGATTTTCCAACCAATTTTGCTGATAGGCTTTGCTGCACCTGCAATCGCCCAAGCTGGTGCTTCAGCTGCACGAATCTACGAAGTGGTAGATGCCACAATCGATATTCGCGATCGCCCCGATGCGATCGCCTTTGATACCTGTGGCGGCAGAATCACATTTGAAAATGTCTCCTTTCGCTATCCTGGCGCGACCACCGAAATCCTGAAGAATGTATCTTTTGAAACTAAGCCCAAAGAGCTAATTGCCGTATTAGGGATGACCGGTTCTGGCAAAAGTACAATCATGAACTTGATTCCTCGCTTTTATGATGTCACCAAGGGAGCGATTCGTATTGATGGGCGGGATGTGCGAGATTTTACACTCAAAAGTTTGAGAACACACATCGGTATTGTATTTCAGGAAACTACATTATTTTCTGGTACTCTACGAGAGAATATCGCCTACGCCAAACCCAAGGCAGCATTAGAAGAAATAATTGAGGTAGCCAAAACTGCCCAAATCCATGATTTTATTACCAGTTTGCCGGATGGTTACGAGACAATTGTTGGTGAACGCGGCGTTGGTTTATCTGGTGGACAAAAACAACGGATTGCGATCGCTCGGACTTTACTCACCGATTATAGTATTCTGATTTTGGATGACAGTACCTCGGCTGTAGATGCCAAAACTGCTGCCGAAATTCAAGCCGCATTAGACGACATGATGCGCCAAAAAGCTTGTGTAACTTTTGTTGTGGCTCAACGCATTAGTACCGTTAAGAATGCTGACCGCATTTTTCTTATAGATAAAGGACGATTGGTAGCCCAAGGCACTCACGAGGAATTAATGCAAACCAGCCCACTCTACGGTGCGATTTTAGAATCTCAAGTTAAGAAGACAGCGAAAAGTTAGAAACAAATTCTGATTTAAGTCTTTTCATCCAAAATCTAAAATCCAAAATTCTGATGAGAGGTAAAGTCCCAATGATTGCATCCGAACAGAAGGAAACGCCACAACTCTCAACCATCCGGCGTTTCTTACGATACTTGCGCCCCTTTCAAAAAGAAATTCCCATAGCACTGACATTAGTATTAATCGGTGCTTCTACCCAGGCTTTGGGGCCATTCTTACTAGGTTGGTCAGTTGATAACCTGATAACCAAGGGGAATTTGCAGGGGTTGCTGCGGCTATTAGGGCTACTAGCTTTAATCTACGGATTTGGTATCTGGGCAATCCGGGGTCAAATTATTCGTGTCGGTTGGATTATGCAGCGATTGCTGGCGCAACTGAGACAAGATATTTTTCTGAAAATCCAGAGTCTACCACTCAGCTTTTTTGACCGCAGTGAAGCTGGCGATTTAATGAGTCGGCTGCTCAATGATGTGAATACTGTCAATCAAGCTTTTGGACAAACCGTTGCTCAAATGCTAGGCAATACTTTTAGTTTGGTTGGCATTGTGATTGCGATGCTCTCAATCAACCTACAACTCGGCCTGTTAAGCAACTTAGTTGTACCATTGATGATTTTTACCACTAGCTTGTTTGCTCGGTGGGCGAGGACTAAATTTCGCGTTACACGACAAACAATTGGGAAACTTTCTGCCAAGTTAGAAGAAGATATTGGCAGTGTGCGAGAAGCACAAGCATTTAATCGTGTACATCTCAACATTGCAGAATTTGACCTGCTCAATGCGGCTAATCGTGATGCCAACGTGGAAGCAGTAGCAATTACTTCGGCCTTTTTACCGTCGATTGACTTTCTTAACACTCTAGCTACAGCAGGTGTACTAGCATACGGTGGCTATCTCGCTGTCACAGGAGGCGCGACAGTCGGTATGGTGACATCCTTTTTACTTTATGTGCAGCAGTTTTTCCGCCCCATCCAAATCCTTAGTCAGTTTTACACCCAAGCTCAGTCAGCCTTTGCTGGACTAGAGCGAATTTTTCTGCTATTGGATGAACCATCCCAACTCCAAGACGCACCTAATGCTACCAAAATGCCTGCCATTCAAGGTGAGGTGATATTTGAGAATGTCAAGTTTGGTTATAGCCCAGAACAATTAGTTCTTAAAGGAGTAAATTTACACGCTTATCCAGGACAGATGGTGGCATTGGTAGGGCATACTGGCTCAGGCAAAACGACAATTATTAACCTGATATTGCGTTTTTATGATGTGTCTGATGGTGGAGTAAAAATTGATGGCATTGATGTGCGTAGTGTCACTCAAGCGAGTCTACGCCGTCAGATTGGCATTGTCTTGCAAGATAATATTTTGTTTAGTGGAACTGTAGCGGAAAATATTGCCTTTGGTGCGCCTTATGCTACTCAATCCGAGATTGAAGCGGCGGCACAAATGGCAAATGTGCATGAATTTATTACCTCTCTCCCACAGGGTTACACAACTAAGTTGGGTGAACGGGGTGCGCCTCTAAGCCAAGGACAAAGACAACTAATCAGTATTGCGCGTGCCGTGTTAATTAATCCCCGCATCTTGATTTTAGATGAAGCAACCAGTAGCATAGATACCCGTACCGAAGCACTCGTACAAGATGCGATCGCTCGTTTATTGCAAGGTCGTACTAGTTTTGTCATTGCTCACCGCCTCAGCACCGTCACTCAAGCTGATCAGGTGTTAGTAATTCAGCAAGGCCAAATTGTCGAACGGGGTACTCATGCACAACTGGTTGACCAGCAAGGTGTTTATGCCAATCTCTATGCTCTCCAGTTGGGTGCGACAACCGAGGAAGTTAATTGACAAAGTTACCAACTGAGTGCTGAGTGCTGAGTGCTGAGTGCTGAGTGCTGAGTGCTAAACGCCGCGCTACCGCTAACTTAACGGGCTAAACGCCCCGCTTCCGCTAACAGCACTTTTCATCCCATTAGCAGCAATATTCCGACTGCCATATCAAAAAAAGATATTCTATGATAATTTCCAGTCCCCAATCCCCAACCCTATGTTAGAACGTAACCAAGAACCAGTCTGGCTGACGATTATCCGGCTTTTGCGGTGGCATAAACCCGAAGGACGTTTGATTTTGATGATTCCTGCACTTTGGGCAGTATTTTTGGCTGCTGCTGGTAAGCCGCCTTTAGCATTGGTGGGGGTGATTATCTTGGGTACTCTCGCCACTAGTGCGGCTGGGTGTGTGGTAAATGATTTGTGGGACAGGGATATTGATCCAGAGGTGGAAAGAACCCGCGATCGCCCCCTCGCTTCCCGTGCGTTATCTGTAAAAGTGGGGATTGGGGTGGGGATTGTCGCCTTAGCTTGTGCGGCGGTGCTGGCATTTTATCTCAACCCCTTAAGTTTTTGGTTATCTGTGGCGGCTGTCCCGGTGATTCTGTTGTATCCTGGTGCGAAGCGAGTTTTCCCTGTACCGCAATTGGTATTATCAATCGCCTGGGGATTTGCGGTGTTAATTAGCTGGAGTGCAGTTACACAGAATATTTCTCAACCCACTTGGTTATTGTGGGGGGCTACTTTGTTGTGGACATTGGGATTTGATACAGTTTACGCCATGAGCGATCGCGAAGATGATCGCCGCATTGGTGTTAATTCCAGTGCCTTGTTTTTCGGAGATTACGCACCTGTAGCCATTGGTATATTCTTTGCGGGTGCGATCGCTTTATTAGGGTGGCTAGGTGTTGCTATTCACCTAAAGTTAGCATTTTGGATTAGTTTAACGATTGGGACTATTGGCTGGTTTTGGCAGTTTCTCCAATTAAGGAAACCAGAATTACCTAATCCTGTTTATGGGCAAATGTTCCGTCAGAACGTTTGGATTGGTTTTATTTTACTAGCTGGAATGATTATAGGTTCTTTTTAGAGCAGGTGATAGCCTACGCTGGGCGGTTAAGCGATGGGCTACGCCCCGCCGTAGGCGATCGCCATCAGCACTCGAAACGTCAACCGCCATCGCTCTTCTCTGATTTTTCCTTCCCCCCATTATTCTTGTGTTTTGTCAACTTACATAACCATCCCATTTTCTACAACCCTTTCCTTATCTACTTTTCCGCCATTTTAAGAAAGTTTTGGATAATGGATAGCCTTGCAGGGGAGAGGTACCCTGCGGGTTCGCGGTAGCGTCTGTCTACGACACGCTACGCGTTCGCGCAGCGTCCCGCAGGGAACGTAAGAGAAGCAAGCTATGGAGAGGGGTTTCAAAAATAAGTTGCACATCGCGTTATATAGCTTTCTCTAAGCAACTGAGGTACGCCCAAATCTTGTTAAACAAGGTTATTAGCTTTAAAGCTGTACTTTAGCAGGCTAGGAAATGCTATGATTAGCAGGCTTTTCGTAGCTTAAATTTAATAAAACTTCACAAAAACCGATAAACATAAATGACATCCATGCGTTGATCAGGTCATGTTATAGGTATCATTATTTGATTTAGTTGTATGAATATCTTAATGCTATCTGCCACCTTTCCCTATCCACCTACACGGGGGGGAACACAGGTGAGGACGTTTAATTTACTGAAATATCTCAGTCAAAATCATACTATTACTTTAGTAACTCAACGCGATCGCGATGTTACAGACGCAGAAATCGCCGGCTTAGAGGATTGCGTAGATCACTTAGTTGTTTTTGAGCGTCCGCCAGAGAGTGGCACAAATGGGGGAATAGTCAAGAAAATACAGCGATTGAGTCAATTCTGGTTACAGGGGACACCACCAAGTGTGCTTACCCGCTACTCCAGCGAGATGCAGGTGTGGATTGATAGGGTTGTCGAGGAGGGAAAATATGATGTGATGACCTGCGAACATAGCGTCAATGAAATTTATGTGCGATCGCATTTCCAAAAACATCTCAAAACTATAGTGAATGTTCATAGTTCTGTCTACGGTACTTGTCTCAATCAGCTAACAAGCGGTGTTTCGGAAAATGTGCTGCGAGATAAAATTAATTTGCCTCTGTTACGCCGTTATGAACAGAAATATTGCTCTAAGTTTTCCGCGATTGTAGTCACGACAGCAGAAGATAAAATCCAATTGCAGGAATTTAACTCAAAAAGTCACATTGCAGTCATTCCTAATGGTGTAGACTTCGTAACCTTCCCCTACCGCACTACTGACCCACATGGACATAAATTAGTATTTATCGGTGCAATGGATAATCTGGCAAATATGGATGCTGTCTGCTTCTTTGCTAATCAAGTATTGCCAGAAATTCAAAAATATTATCCTGATACTACTTTCGATATTGTTGGTTCTCGACCTACACAGGAAGTTTTAGCACTGCAAACTCAACCAGGAATTACCGTGACTGGACGTGTACCTTCAATGGTAGATTACCTCCACAAAGCAACTGTCTGCGTTGTCCCCATGCGGACGGGTTTTGGAATTAAAAATAAAACCTTAGAAGCCATGGCCGCAGGTGTGCCGGTCGTAGCCAGCGATCGCGGTTTAGAAGGACTGGCTGTAGATGGTGATAATATACCTTTGGCAGCATTAAGAGCCAATCAAACCGCAGAATACGTTGATGCCATTAAGCAACTGTTCGACCATCCACAACTACGGGCAGAATTATCTCACAACGGCAGACAACTGGTAGAAACAGAATTTACTTGGCAGATTGCTGGTCAGCGTTATGAGGAAGTGTGTATCAAAAAATAACCCTCCAACTAACCCAATCACGCACTAGCCAAAAATAACAGCAACACTCCCCTTCCCTGTCCCCTGTCCCCTGTATAGAGCGATCGCAGCAGCGAGGCTAAAAATGAAACTGCTAACCCCTGTAATTTTGTTTTTTCTATGCCTTACCCTGATTAGTGTGCGTTCATTTGGGCAAACAACTATGACCTCACAACCGCAACTGCTGACCGACCCATTTTTACAACTACCAACAGAAAATTCTGTCAGAGTAGTCTGGTTTACTGAGTTTGCTGGTAAACAACATCAAGTCACCTATGGCGAGAATTTACAGCAAACTACCCCAGCCAGCACCACAAAACTTAGTCGCACAAGGGAAGACCAAAACTCACGAGTCGCCAACCAAACCCAAAAAGGACAAGTTTATCAACAACCAGTCAAGCGCGATATCTGGCGACATGAAGCTAAGGTGACTGGGTTAACTCCTGGGGTGCGGGTTAACTATCGTGTCACCAGTATCAGAGAAGACAGTCAAAGTATCAGCAGCGATGTATTTACCCTTGCACCTACACCCCAACCAAACACACCGCTAAAAATTCTCCTCACCTCAGACCACCAACTCAAACCCATGACCCCAGCAAATCTGCAAAAGGTTGTGGAAACTGTGGGACAAGTAGATGCAGTGTGGTTCGCTGGTGATTTAGTAAACGTCCCTGACCGCGCCTCAGAATGGTTTGATGATAACCGAGGGAATGGGTTTTTTCCTGGGTTGCAAGGTCGCGCTAGTTATGAAATGGAACACAACGGCGTGAAGACAACCTACAAAGGTGGGCAAATCATTCAACACGCACCCATGTATACTTGCATTGGCAATCATGAAGTCATGGGCAGATTAGCCAGAACTGACAGCTTAGATGGTGAATTTAATGATACGATTCCCCGTGATGTTGCCCAAAGGTTATATAGTGGTAAATCTTTAATCGATAACTCATTTAATACATTTACCTACGAAGAGATTTTGACTTTACCCCAAAGTCAAGAGGGTGGTAAAAAATATTATGCAGTTACTTTTGGAGATGTCCGCTTGGTAGTGTTGTACATTACTAATATGTGGCGGACTCCTAACTTAGATGCCTCCTATAAAGGTAGATATAATGAAGCAGCAACAGATTTGAATCAGCCGGAAAATTGGGGTTATGGGCAGGTAATTTATGAACCAATTAATAAAGGTAGTCAGCAATATAATTGGCTAGAAAAAGAACTCAATAGCCCAGAATTTCAACAAGCCAAATACAAAATTGTCATGTTCCATCACCCGCCCCATACTTTGGGTGATAACATCGTACCCCCCTACACTGAACCTGTACAAATTATTGAACGAGACACTGAAGGCAAAATTAAAGCTGTGCGTTATGAGTATCCTAAGCAATCAGATTATATAATTCGTGATGTCATTCCTTTACTAGAAGCTGCTCAAGTACAATTAGTTTTTTATGGTCATTCCCATTTATGGAATCGCTTTGTTAGTTCTAGGGGAATGCACTTTTTAGAAACATCTAATGTTGGTAACTCTTATGGTGCAGCTTGGGGTGAAAAAAAGCGAGAAGTGCCATTTGGTTATCAGGAAGATTATACTGCGATCGGCGACCCCAATGGCTTAGAACCTGTATTACCTACAATTAATCCTTTGGTGGGTGAAGATAGTAAACCTATGCCTTATCTTGCCAGCAATGATATTACAGTTTTTAGTATCTTGGAAACGGCAACAGGTACAATTAGCAGCTATCGTTTTGATACCCGCAAGCCTGATTCGGAAGTTGTCAAATTTGATGAATTTCAGTTGCAATAACTAGCGTTTCAAAGCTCTCCCCCCGTGGACTACGGTGTACACACAAGATAGTTAGTCGATACATTAAAACTTTGAAGCAATACATTAAAACTTTTAGGCGATACATTGGCAATGTCAAGCAATACATTAAAACTTTTAGGCGATACATTGGCAATGTCAGACGATACACTAAAACTTTTAGGCGATACATTGGCAATGTCAGACGATACACTAAAACTTTCAAGTGCTACATTGGCAATGTCAGGCGATACATTAACCCGGATTTCTCACCAATTCTTGCAACCTCAGTCTAGAGTCCGTAGGGGCGGGTTGAGCAAAATATTCTTGAATGATTCTAGTATATCTGTGAACCCGCCCCTACTGTTTGTGAGAAAGTTCCTTATTGCTGAGTCGGTGCTGCAAACAGTTGATCAACCAATTGCAAATGTGCTTCTATCAGAGGTATAATTTTGGCAGCAAAGGCTTTCAACTCAGTATCTTGACCCAGTTGTAACAGACGACTGTTGAGGATCAAACCTTCCATGTTTTTATTAATACCAGCTTCATTGACGTATGCCTGATCAAAATTTGCATCAGATAATTTTGATAGTTGCGTGATTAATGCTTGATATTTAATACCCATATCCGTTGGTGGAGTAATTGCTTTTTGGGTAGCCAACTGCATTAATTCTTGATTTACAGGTGTATAGTCTTTGATCATCTGCTGGGCATATTGTTTAACTTTATCATCCTGAGACTTTTGTAATGCCAAGTTTGCCATTGCGATTTCTGCCATGCCTGCTTGAGCCGCTTCTGTCACATATACTCTATCAAGTTGAGTAATTTGGGTTTGCTCTTTAGTAGTCTCAGGAGGATTCTGGGTGATTATTCTAGCAGTGGCTGGTAAGTGGGAATAACTAACAACTGCGATCGCTGTACTTAATCCGACAATTCCTATCAGACTAGCAACATTTGTCTTTAATAATTTCATTTTCTTAATGATTATTATTTTCTAAATTTTGCTCTAAAATTTCAGATGGTAATAACCCTGGTCGATGAGCATCATCAGGAACGCCGTGAGGATTTAATACTCCTTTTGGTAAGTACACTAACTCTCTAAGTGGTGTCACCATTGGGTCATTAGTAACTTTGTAAGGTAATCTCCCCATCGCCACATTATCCATATTTAATTCGTGGCGATCGTATGTACAAAGGTCGTATTCTTCAGTAAATGATATACAGTTAGTCGGGCAGTATTCCACACAATTACCGCAGAAAATACAGACTCCAAAATCAATACTGTAGTGCTTGAGTTTTTTCTTTTTGGTGGCTTGATCAAATTCCCAATCTACTACAGGTAGGTTAATCGGACATACCCGCACGCAAACCTCACAAGAGATACATTTATCAAATTCAAAGTGAATTCTTCCCCGGAAACGTTCGGAGGGTATAAGTTTTTCATAAGGATACTGCACAGTAATAGGACGGCGGTTCATGTGGTCAAATGTTACCGATAGTCCTTGTCCTATATATCGTCCAGATTCAAATGAAGTTTGGACATAATCACTAACTTGGTTGAGAAATTTAAACATCAGTAAATTACTCTTGGCTAACCCTTTTATTTAGCACTTTAATCACTTTGAGCAACTGCAACCTCTCTCTAATGAATGGATTTACAGTTAGGTTAAAAAGTAGTTCTCAAGAATGATGTAGCCAGCAAATATTTTTTAAATAAATAGCAATATCCTAACTTGAACAACGTGACTACAGTCTATGCAATCACAAGATAAATCTAGTGAAAATGCTAGAAAATTATTGTTGCGCCGGAATATGCCTAGCAACGATATGAATCAGCAAAATATGCAAAATGAGCCAATGTTTTCCCCAACAAAGGACGGATTAACTTTATTATTGCGTAGTAGTTTTATCTTGGGATTTTTAGCAATTTTGTTTGTTGCTGCTATTTACTACGGCATTATCAATCCTTGAAAATTCGAGCTAAATTGGTAATAAGCATAACTTAGATACAATAAACCGCTAATATACGCCGATCAAAAGCAAAATGTTCATAAAAAAAATGTTTTAGCTGTTAATTGTTTATCAGGTTACAAAGAGAATTCATTCTAATCTCTTCCTCTGGTGAGATGGAAGTAGTAGTAGTTAATTTGTTTATTACTCCTATAGAGACGAATCCATCCCGTTATCTACAAATGTAATGTCCTAAAATCCGCCTGATTTATCTCTATAAACACCAGTTTTGCTATGAAAAACGTCAATAATTGCTAGCTGATTAGCAATAGCAAACTAGTTGAGCAAAAAAGGATGTGATCAAAATACATGGCAGTAAAATATCCTAAATTTAGCCAGGATCTTGCTCAAGATCCAACTACGCGGCGCATCTGGTACGCAATGGCTCAAGGTAACGACTTTGAGAGCCATGATGGGATGACAGAGGAAAATTTATATCAAAAAATCTTCGCTACTCACTTCGGTCATGTAGCGATCATTTTCCTCTGGGCTTCTAGCTTATTGTTTCACGTAGCTTGGCAAGGCAACTTTGAACAGTGGATTAGAGATCCCCTACATATTCGTCCCATCGCTCATGCGATTTGGGACCCTCATTTCGGTAAACCAGCCGTAGAAGCTTTTAGTCAAGGTGGGGCTAACTACCCAGTTAACATAGCTTACTCTGGTGTCTATCATTGGTGGTACACCATTGGGATGCGAACTAACAATGATTTGTATATTGGTTCGGTGTTCCTCTTATTATTAGCAGCAGTATTTCTGTTTGCTGGTTGGTTGCATTTACAGCCCAACTTCCGTCCTAGTTTAACTTGGTTCAAGAGTGCTGAACCTCGTTTAAATCATCACTTAGCCGGTTTATTTGGTGTCAGTTCTTTGGCTTGGGCTGGTCATCTGATTCACGTGGCGATTCCTGAATCTCGCGGGGTTCATGTTGGTTGGAATAATTTTCTGACAACCTTACCTCACCCAGCAGGTTTAGCACCATTTTGGAGTGGTAATTGGGGTGTCTATGCCCAAAATGCCGATACAGCCGGACATATCTTTGGAACTTCTCAAGGTTCGGGAACGGCGATTTTGACTTTTTTGGGTGGCTTCCATCCCCAGACAGAATCTCTGTGGTTGACTGATATGGCGCATCACCATTTAGCGATCGCAGTTATTTTTATTATCGCCGGTCATATGTACCGCACTAACTTCGGTATCGGTCACAGTATCAAAGAAATGCTAAACGCTAAAAATTTCTTTGGACTCCGCACCGAAGGTCAGTTTAACCTTCCCCACCACGGGCTTTATGACACCTATAACAACTCCCTACACTTCCAGTTGAGTATTCACCTGGCAGCTTTAGGCACAGCCGCTTCCTTGGTAGCGCAACATATGTACTCGTTACCACCTTACGCCTTCATAGCTAAGGACTACACCACCCAAGCGGCGTTATATACCCACCATCAATATATTGCCGGGTTCTTGATGATTGGGGCATTTGCCCACGCGGGGATTTTCTGGGTGAGAGACTACGACCCCGAACAAAACAAAGGTAACGTACTCGATCGCGTCCTCCAGCACAAAGAAGCGATTATCTCTCACTTAAGTTGGGTGTCTTTATTCCTGGGTTTCCATACCCTGGGGTTATACGTTCACAATGATGTAGTGGTTGCTTTCGGCACACCGGAGAAGCAAATTTTGATTGAGCCGGTCTTTGCTCAATTTATCCAAGCTGCTCACGGTAAACTGCTGTATGGCATGGATGCCCTGCTATCTAATCCAGATAGTATTGCCTTTACAGCCTATCCCAATCATGCCAACGTCTGGCTACCAGGGTGGTTAGATGCAATTAACTCTGGTACTAATTCCCTGTTCTTGACCATTGGCCCTGGTGATTTCTTAGTTCACCATGCGATCGCTCTCGGTCTACATACCACTACACTAATTTGTGTGAAGGGTGCATTAGATGCCCGTGGTAGTAAGCTGTTCCCTGACAAGAAAGACTTTGGCTTTAACTTCCCCTGTGATGGCCCTGGTCGTGGCGGTAGTTGTCAAAGCTCCTCTTGGCAACAAACCTTTTTCCTCGCCTTTTTCTGGATGCTGAACCTCTTGGGTTGGGTGACATTTTATTGGCATTGGAAGCATTTAGGTATTTGGCAAGGTAATGTAGCCCAATTTAACGAAAACTCTACATACCTCATGGGCTGGTTTCGTGATTATCTCTGGGCTAACTCTGCACAGTTAATCAACGGCTATAACCCCTACGGTACAAATAACCTCTCTGTGTGGGCGTGGATGTTCCTTTTTGGACACCTCGTATGGGCGACAGGTTTCATGTTCTTAATTAGCTGGCGTGGTTACTGGCAAGAATTAATTGAAACCCTGGTTTGGGCGCACGAACGCACACCATTAGCCAACTTAGTACGTTGGAAAGATAAACCTGTAGCTTTATCTATCGTCCAAGGTTGGTTAGTTGGTTTAGCACACTTCACAGTTGGCTATGTGTTGACCTATGCAGCATTCCTCATAGCCTCAACCGCCGGTAAATTCGGATAAAGTTTTCAATTTCCTCTGACCATTTTGCATCATCCCCCTTTATTGCCATTAGAGGGGGATTTTTTTATATGAATTTGTTTATTTGTTTAGCGGCATTAAGTCCTGATTCTAATGCTCCTTGTAGCCAGCCTCTCGTTTTAGAAGTATGATCTCCTGCGAAATAAATCTTTCCTTCAGATTTCCCCAACTCTGAAAATAGTTGCTGTTCCTGCTCATTGGTTGGATAAGCCCAGCCTCCTCTTGACCAGACATCTTTTGTCCATGAATGAAAGTATGATTGGACAGAATAATTACTAACACCAGGTAGAATCTTCTCCCAATCCTGAAGTAATTGCCTCTGCTGAACTTCTCCTTGTAAAAGATCCATCTTCAAAGCTTTTTCTCCTTTGAGATAAGCATGAAGAATACCTGTTTTTTCTTGTTTGTCCCAACTAGTGTGCCACAGTTCTTCATCCTCAAAAAAACCCCACCCATTTAAGTTATCCTTTTGCCAGAAGCGATCAGGAAATTGAACAAAGCAACGGGTTGCTGGTCGATAGTTATATCCTCCTGTCGCCGCCTGTTTTTTAGCTGGAGATATTTCAGGGGAAAACACAATCTGATTTAAAACAGTTAATGGGACAGTACACAATACACAATCACCAATATATTGTTTTCCTGATGAGCAGGATACTTCCACACCATTAGATGTTTGTACAATCCGAGCAACAGGATCATTTAATTTAATTTTTTTGGTTAATGCTTGGGCAAATGCTTGAGGAAGTAAATCAAATCCATCCGTGAGTTTTTGAATTTCTTCGGCACGGATTTGGGTTTGATTTTGAAACAGTTCTTTTGCTGGCATTAATAGCAGTTTGCCGTCCTTTATCGTCATATATCTGCCGGTTGTCGGAGCAAACTGTGAAAGTCTTAAACCAAAATGTTTAATATAACCAAGGGTTAAATGATGATTTGGTAGGATTCTAGCTGCTCCAAGTTCTAGTATATTCTTTCCTGGAAAGACCCCTCGCAAAGTTAATACTCTACCCCCGACACGGTTTCTTGCTTCTAAAATAGTGACATCATGACCAACTGCTGTTAATTCATAGGCCGCCACTAAACCGGAAATACCTGCACCAACAATCAGCACCTTTCGATGGGGTAATTCCTTGGGTAAAGTACCAGGGGATGGGGGTTTGTGGGCTTGTACATGATCGTAGGTGACAGTTGCAGCGATCGCAAGACTACTCCGCAAGAGAAACTGACGACGATTTAAATTGAACATACAGAGTTTTCACTTGATAATTAGCTGCTGACGTTATTATATTAGGAGTTAATAGTGATTTAAGCTACATAGCTCATGGGAAAATAGCAGTAATACAGAAATTACATTTGGTAACAAAAAGACTGAATTGTAAAGTGATATTACAAACCTTGGAAAAATATTGAGAAATTGTCTGCCAGCCAAACATAGTTCTAACGTAGAACTTATAGGCTAGACTTGAGGCTAATTATGATGAACAAAAATAATATTCAAAACTATCGGTTTGTTTGCACCTTGACTTTTGGTGATATCTACGGTCAAATAATTGTTTGGTTAATCACTATTACTCTAAGTTTGGCATCAGCTTTGGCACTGATGGGTGCAAGACGACCCGTATATGCTTTAACTACAGTCGGGCTGGTCGTACTTTTATCGCTACCTTTCTTATTGTTTGCATTTGTAACTACATTGTTAAATCATATTGAATTAATTTCCGTAGAACCAGGTGTGAAAACTGAGCCTATCCCTGGTAATGTTTCTCAGCAACAACCGGTACAAGCTAGTAGCTGAAGATTGGGGAATAGGGATTGGGGATTGGGGAATAGGTAAAAACCTGCCCGAATATTGGGATGAAAGCCTCTAAATTTATTTATGGGGATTCTCCCTATTGCCTATTGCCTTTTAATTTCTTAATTTTGAATTTTGAATTTTGAATTTATTTCACCTCTCTACAATGGAACAACAGTGTTTTGCAGCCAGGGGCTAAGTATGTTGGAACATGATGTGATTATTGTTGGGGGTGGATTGGCGGGATGTCGTGCTGCTGTGGAAATTGCCCGCACTGACCCCAGTTTAAATATTGCAGTAGTGGCAAAAACCCATCCTATTCGTTCTCACTCGGTTGCAGCCCAAGGGGGGATGGCAGCAGCATTAAAAAATGTGGATTCTACTGATACTTGGGAAGCCCACGCTTTTGATACTGTCAAAGGTTCTGATTATCTAGCAGACCAAGATGCTGTAGCCATTCTCACCCAAGAAGCACCGGATGTAGTCATAGACTTGGAACACATGGGAGTCTTGTTCTCCCGTCTAGACGATGGTCGCATTGCACAACGGGCTTTCGGCGGACATTCTCACAACCGCACCTGCTACGCCGCCGATAAAACTGGTCACGCAATTTTACATGAATTGGTGAATAATTTGCGGCGTTATGGCGTGCAGATATATGAAGAATGGTACGTCATGCGCCTAATTTTGGAAGACAATGAGGCGAAAGGCTTGGTGATGTACCGTCTGCTAGATGGTCATATTGAGGTACTAAGGGCCAAGGCTGTGATGTTTGCCACGGGGGGTTATGGTCGCGTTTATAACACTACCTCCAATGATTACGCTTCTACTGGTGATGGTTTAGCGATGACCGCACTAGCAGGTTTACCTCTGGAAGATATGGAGTTTGTCCAGTTCCATCCCACTGGGTTGTATCCCGTGGGGGTGCTGATTTCGGAAGCGGTACGGGGAGAGGGGGCATATCTGATTAACTCCGCAGGCGATCGCTTTATGGCGAACTATGCACCTAGTCGGATGGAACTAGCCCCCCGTGATATCACCTCGCGGGCGATCGCCTACGAAATTCGCGCCGGGCGGGGGATAAATCCTGATGGTAGTGCTGGCGGTGCTTTTGTCTATCTAGATTTGCGACACATGGGTAAGGAAAAAATCATGAGTCGCGTCCCCTTTTGTTGGGAAGAAGCACACCGTCTCGTCGGGGTAGATGCAGTCACGCAACCAATGCCAGTTCGTCCTACTATTCACTATTGTATGGGGGGGATTCCCGTCAATACTGATGGTAGAGTCCGCAGTAGTGGCGATGGTTTCGTTGAAGGTTTCTTCTCCGCTGGCGAGACGGCTTGTGTTTCTGTCCACGGTGCAAACCGCTTGGGTAGTAATTCCCTATTGGAGTGTGTCGTCTATGGTAAACGAACTGGTGCTGCGATCGCGCAATATGTGCAGAAACGCAAGCTACCCACCATAGATGAGCAAAGTTACATCACACAAGCCCAGCAAGAAATCCAATCTTTAATTGCACAGCCGGGACAATACCGTATTAACCAAATTCGCCAAGACTTTCAAGATGCGATGACTGAATTTTGCGGCGTTTTTCGCACTGAAGAATTAATGTGTCAAGGATGGCAGAAAATTACAGAAATACAACAGAAATATAATCAAATTTATTTAGATGACAAAGGTAGTTGTTGGAATACAGAACTTGTAGAAGCCTTAGAACTGCGAAGCCTAATGATAGTGGGACAGACTATTTTAGCCTCAGCTATCAATCGTCAAGAAAGTCGCGGCGCACACTTCCGGGAAGATTACCCCCAGCGAGACGATACTAATTTTCTCAAACACACAATGGCTTACTATTCACCAGCCGGGATTGATATTCAATATCGCCCAGTTGCAATTACCATGTTTGAGCCACAAGAGAGGAAATATTAACCCGAATTTTCGGGACATTGGGAGAATGTAGGGGAAAGAATTTTAGATTTTGGATTTTGGATTAAATCCCAATCCCTAGTCCCCAATTTCCTACTTGCTTCAACGACACAACTAACTAATCAACTTTACCTCCCCGTACAGTCACAAACTTACTGGGAGAAGGTTTTGACGGTTTGTAGTAAGGACTTTAGTCCTGATTTTTCTAAGGACTAAAGTCCTTACTACAAAAAAAGCTTACCACTCAATTCAAATTTGATGACCTACTAGTGGTTAACAGTGAGAGTGTCAATGATGATGAAATATTCGCTTCTCAGGGAATAATAAATTTAGCTCATCAGCTAGACACATCTCTGAGGCCTATAAGTTATGTCAGAACTTAATATTAGTGAATCTGTGGCTCATGCTTTAGCTAGATACCGTAACCATTTGGAATTTAATGGATATCATGTTGAAGAAGATGACGACTTACTTTTTTGTCGTCACCCTAGAAAGCATAATTTAATGCTTAGATATATTGATGCTAGAGGAGTATTAATAAGAACAATTTATTCCTGTGAAGCAAATATTAAAAGGATACATATTTTAGAATATATCAATGAATTAAATTCAGAATTTTTATTTATGAAAGCCTATGTTTATGGAGAAGAAAATGATTTATTTTTGGAAACTTTTGCTGAGGGAGAATATGATAGAACCAATTTTTCCATCATGTTAGACAATATTGAATATGATATGGACATACTTATTAATCATAAGCTCACCAAGGATTTTTTGCAATAAAGCCATCATTAACGAAATGGTGGTAACTAGCCACCATTGTGATATTTGTTTGAAGTATATATCTTGTAAATTAAATGAATGAAATATATCTATCTTATGCCTGGAAAGACGAAAGAAGCGAATCAGGTAAGCGGCGAGAAGAGTTGGTGGATAAAATTTGCGCAACACTGCTAGCTCAAAACTATAAATTAATCCGCGATCGCAATTATTTATCTTTAGGCAAAAGTATACAAAATTTCATGCGAGAAATTGGGTGTGGTAACTATGTAATCGTAGTTATCAGCGACAAATATTTGCAATCAGAATACTGTATGTTTGAAGCTATGGAGATTATGAAATCTAAAAATTATGAACAAAAAATATTTCCGATAGTGTTAGAAGATGCCGATATTTACAGCAAAGATGGACAATTTAAATATATAAATTACTGGAGGCAACAAACACAAAAAATAGATGAGATCATCAATGCTGATTTGCAACTCAATGCCGATTCAGCCATGAATAGTGTAGCTGATAAAATTAGAGAAATATCTCACAAAGTTGATAATTTTATCCTTTTTGTTGCTGATAAACTCAGCATTGATCCAGCGAAAAATTTTGATTTATTTATCGAGCAGCTTACCTCAGCTATTAAAAATGATGCTGCAAAAATGAGAAATAAAAAGAGCATTTTAGTAGCAGGTACAGGTAACTATCAACTACCTCTAGAAGTGCATCTAACAGCCAAAAAACTCGGTGAAAAAATAGCAGCGTATGATTACAATTTGATTACAGGTGGTTGGCAAGGCGTAGACTATATAGTATCTGAAAGTTTTGCTAATCAACTAGCACAAAAGAATATTCCTCTTTCCCAGAAGTTAACACAAATAGTTCTGCATGGAACTCAGCCCATGTTTAGAGGTGGAACTGTACAATATACAGAAACAGGAATTAATGAGTGGCTCAAGTGTTTGCAACAGTCAGATTTAGTCATCCTTCTAGGAGGACTAGGCGGTACTTATGAAACTTATCTATACGCCAAACAAGAAAAAATTCCCGTAATTCCGATTGTGTGTACTAGTGGCGATGCAAAAAGAGTTTTTGATGAAATGTTGCAAGATTGGGATAACCAACTAATGGGTAACATCTCCATAGAAAAGTTTAAGTCACTAAATCAGTATATCAATGATGAATTCACCGCCGAAGACGTAGTCAATGATGTCATAGATATGGCCAATGAAATTATTTTTAGTGAGCGTTAAGAATAAAATCAATAACTGCGAATACAACAGCTCGACTTTTTTGGAGGGGGTTTGGAGGACGCAACCGTCCCCCAATAGGGGGTGTGGGGGAGAATCCCCCAAATCTTGGTTCTCAACAAATCGATTGACTAATCACCTTAACTGAACCGTATTGGGATTTAAACCCCTACATTTTGTTAACCAAAAGCAAAGAAAAACGGTAGAGAAATTTTTTCTCTACCGTTTGCTAATTTTTATTTGAGAATCAAATCTCAAACTTTAACTAAGACTCAACACCTTGGGGTAACAATTCCCGACGCTGTTGAGAAGTAACTTGGACATTGCCGTTTTCATCAATATCAATTAGGGCGACATCGCCATCCTTGATGCGACCAGACAGAATTTCTTCAGCCAAGCTATCTTCTAACAGGCGCATAATTGCCCGCCGCAGTGGCCTTGCACCGTAGCTGGGACTGTAACCTTCTTCGATGAGTCGGTCTTTGAAGCGATCGCTAACTTCTAAGGTTATACCTTTTTCTGTCAAGCGACCAAATACTTCTTTGAGCATGATGTCCGCAATTTCGGTAACTTCCAGCTTGCTCAATTGACGGAAGACGATAATCTCATCTAGACGGTTGAGGAATTCAGGACGGAAGTATTGCTTCAGTTCTTCGTTCACCAAGGAGCGAATACGGTTGTATTGTGTTTCGGTTTGATCTTCGGAGAACTCGAAGCCGATACCACCACCACCTTTTTCAATTACCTTAGAACCGATGTTGGATGTCAAAATCAGCAAGGTGTTCTTGAAGTCAACGGTGCGTCCTTTCGCATCTGTTAACCGACCGTCTTCTAAAATTTGCAGCAGCATATTAAAGACATCGGGGTGGGCTTTTTCGATTTCGTCGAACAGCACCACAGTGTAAGGACGACGGCGCACAGCTTCGGTTAATTGCCCACCTTCGTTATAACCAACATAACCAGGAGGTGAACCAATCAACTTGCTGACTGTGTGGCGTTCCATATATTCGGACATATCCAGGCGAATCATCGCTTCTTCTGAACCGAAGAAGTATGAAGCCAAGGATTTCGCCAATTCGGTTTTACCAACACCAGTCGGCCCGGAGAAGACAAAGCTCGCAATCGGTCGGTTGGGATTTTTCAAACCAACACGAGCGCGACGGATAGCCCGTGAAACTGCTTTCACCGCTTCTTCTTGACCGATGAGTCGCTGATGCAAGGTGTCTTCCATGTGCAGCAACTTCTCGGATTCGGATTCGGTGAGTTTGTTCACCGGTACGCCAGTCCAGGAAGCAACGATGTGGGCGATGTCTTCTTCGGTGACAACGGGTTCTAGTCCGTCACCACCAGCACTATTGGTTTTGTTTTGGGCGATCGCGCGAATTTCGCCTTTGATTTCCATTTCGCGATCGCGCAGTTCCCCGGCTCTATCAAAGTCTTGGGAACGGACTGCATCATCTTTTTCTTTTAAGATTTGGCGCAGTTCTTTATCTAACTCTTTGGCTGCGGGGGGCAGTTGGGAGTTGATTAACCGCACGCGCGAACCTGCTTCATCAACCAAGTCGATGGCTTTGTCTGGCAGATAGCGATCGCTAATATAACGATCTGATAATTTCGCCGCCGCGACTAAAGCTTCATCGGAGATTTTCAGCTTGTGGTGTTGCTCGTAGCGATCGCGCAAACCATATAAAATTTCTATTGTTTCATCGACGGAAGGCTCACCTACCATGACTGGTTGGAAGCGGCGTTCTAACGCTGCATCCCGTTCAATGTGCTTGCGGTACTCATCCAGGGTTGTCGCACCGATACATTGCAATTCTCCTCTCGCCAAAGCTGGCTTGAGGATATTCGCTGCATCAATCGCCCCTTCGGCTGCACCTGCACCAATGAGGGTGTGTACTTCGTCTATTACGAGAATTACATTACCCGCCTGGCGAATCTCATCCATGATTTTCTTCAGGCGTTCTTCAAATTCCCCCCGGTATTTAGTGCCTGCGACGAGCAAACCGATATCTAAGGTGACAACACGCTTATCTTCTAAGATATCGGGGATATCTTTGTTAGCGATGCGTGATGCCAAACCTTCGGCGATCGCGGTTTTACCCACCCCAGGTTCACCAATCAAAACTGGATTATTTTTTGTCCGGCGACCCAAAATCTGAATTACACGCTCGATTTCCTTGGCGCGTCCCACCACAGGATCGAGTTTGTTATCCGTGGCCATTTGGGTCAGGTTCGAGCCAAATTCATCCAAAGTTGGTGTCTTAGTGCGCCCAGATTGCCCGGTCGCTGAAACCTCGGCGGTTTCTCCCAACATCCGAATGACTTGAGTTCTGACCTTTGATAGATCCACTCCCAGGTTTTCTAGCACCCTGGCTGCTACACCTTCCCCTTCCCGGATCAGGCCCAACAGCAGATGCTCGGTGCCAATGTAGTTATGCCCTAATTGGCGCGCTTCTTCCAGGGATAGTTCCAGAACCCGCTTTGCCCGTGGCGTAAACGGAATTTCCACGGCCACAAAGCCTGAACCCCGGCCTATGATTTTTTCTACCTCAATGCGGGCATCTTTAAGATTGACACCCATCGATTTCAGCACCTTGGCCGCAACTCCTGTGCCTTCCCCAATCAGACCCAGGAGGATCTGCTCAGTTCCAACGAAGTTGTGACCTAAACGGCGGGCCTCTTCTTGGGCCAGCATGATTACCTTAATGGCTTTTTCTGTGAAGCGTTCAAACATGGCATTTTTCCCATCACCTGCGTCGTGCCGGTACGCTGATTTTAGCACAGGCTATTCTTTTGGATGCCTGTATAAAGATAATAAACATCCAAGAACTATCACCCATGTTGATAGGCTAACTGTTATTTTGTTATTTGTTTTTATATGGCTGCTGTACTGAGGAGTTGTACTTTATCAGCATTTCCAGGCTGTGACTATATGCAACAGGCTACATAATTTGAAGGTTTTATTAGGTAGTCACAAATATTTATTGTTAGCATAACTAGGTAGTATTAGTCAATTTTTTTCATAAACATATATATTATTTAAAATAACTTAGCCTTTAACATTAGAAATTTTAATAATTAAATTTGGACAAAATTTAAATTTTTCTCACTAATCTTCAGATGCCATCAAGTGCAACAACATCAATGTTTTAGTGTCTTCCCCACATCAAACAATAATAATCATTGTTAATTGTGTGGCTGATTAGTTGAAATTCATCAACAATACAAGCTATGGAGGTTTTGAATGTAAAAATACATAAAGCAGAATAATTACAGAATTACAGATAATTTTGATACAAAACGGATACAAATTACAATCGAATTTATAAAATTTTCCCAATGCAGCATCATGTAATTAGAGACGCGATTAATCACATCTCTACAAAGCAGTTGTCTATACTGATAGGATTAATTTAGTTTATGGCGGGAGTCAGTTTTCAATACTGTTTGTTTACTGATGTTGGTTCTGGGTAATACTGAATGAATACGATCGCGAGATAAATATGGAATCCGAAAAAGTTCAACCAGAAAAGCCGCTAGATTATAGAGCCTTATTAACTGCTGCCAAGGAAGCGTTAAAACTTGAATACCAGAGATCAGCCGTTTTAATTTCACAACTGCAAGCTATAAAAACTCAGTTAGCGGAAGTTCAGGCTGAAAACAAAATCTTGAGAGAAAGTGTGGATGAAGATGTAATTAAGCATTTTGAGGAGCGCAACCAAGCAGCAGAAGCGCGATCACTCAAAATAGAAGTGCGCCAAAATTTTCTGGAAGCTAATGGTTGCAAAGATGATGAGAGCTTCGAGACTCTATGGGACAGTATTAAAAGTAAGATTCAAATTCAAGACGGTGAAGTGAGAATTGTTTCTCAAAATGGCACTCCTAAGTTCACCTTAAATGGCAGAGTAATGACCTTAAGCGATTTTGTTCAATCCCTCAAACAAGACCCAATCTCAAGCAAATTTTTCTTGGAGTAAATTACCTACACCGCCTGATCACAGGTCAGTGTAGGCTTCTGGTATTTTAATAACTACCAGAACTTTCTTATTAAAAATATTATTTGTAAATAATTAGTTATTTTACCTTTTCCTAGTATTCTCTTAATCTTTATTCAGTAAATTTTTAGTGCCTATTTACACGAATAAAATTACTGGGCATTAATTTTTTGTAGCTAACAAAAATATAAAAAGCTAGTAAGACCTATTCAAGCATAGGCCAACATTTTGTATTGATTTTTTACTGGCGTACAATCATGACAGCTACAATTCTGAACTCTGGGGATATTGCGATCACTGGTTATAACACTACTAATCCTGATAGCATCCGTCTAGTAGTGCTAGTAGATATTGGTGCTGGTACAACCTTCAACATCACAGATAACGGTTGGCAATCTATTGGTAGCTTCAGAACTGGAGAGGGAGTCCTGACTTACACCGCACCTGAAAATATCTCTGCGGGTACAGTTCTCACTTGGACAAATGGAAATGTAAATAACAATAATTCACCAGGGTTTAACTCCAATAATCCTAGTAATTTTGCCCTCAATGCCAGTGGTGACTCGCTGATTATCTATACAGGAACATTAGTCAGTCCAACTTTAATTTATGCACTGAATTCTGGCAACTGGACTAATGCAACTAGTGCGGCTACATCTGCTGAACCCACTGCGGCTAATGGTGGCACATTGGAAACTGGTATTTCAACAGTAGCAATAACTACCAATGGCACAAATGGCTACTATAGCGGTTCTACTTCTGGAACTCAGGCAGAACTACTAGCTGCTATCTCCAACCCAGCAAATTGGACTGCTAGTTCCACCATCACTGACATTGCTAATTGGGCATCATCATTTACACTTTCTCAGCCTTTACCAAATATCCAAATTACCGAGTATATGTACCAAGGTGCTAGCGGTGAATTTATGGAGTTTACCAATCTTGGTACTACAGCAGTAGACTTTACTGGTTGGAGTTACGATGATATTGGTCGGACACCGGGTACAGTTGATTTAAGTGCTTTTGGGATTATTCAGCCTGGAGAGTCACTTATCCTGACAGAAGCGACTGAAGAAGCTTTCCGTGCAGCATGGGGGTTGTCTGCTGACGTTAAGATAATTGGCGGATTGACAAGGAATCTGGGACGGGCTGATGAAATTAACATATATGATAATAACGGAAATCTGATAGACCGCCTCACCTATGGAGATACAGTCTTTCCGGGGACAATTCGCACTCAGGCAATTAGTGGCTGGACTGATCCAACAAATCTAGATGCTGTCAATATTAATACTGATTGGATATTCTCCTCAGTTGGTGATGCTCAAAATTCCTACGCTTCATCTGGTGGTGATATTGGCAACCCAGGCTTCTATACCATTAACGTTACACCCGTCCCTGGTATAACCATTATTCAATCTGGGGGTAGCACCGATGTAACTGAAGGTGGTGCTACAGATAGCCATACCATAGTCTTGAAAACTCAGCCTACAGCAGATGTCACTATCAGCATTACTGTTGATGATCAGGTGACAACCAGTTCGCCAACTTTGATTTTTACTCCCCAAAACTGGAATATTGCTCAAATCGTTACCGTTGCAGCCTTTGATGATGATTTAATTGAAGGGACACATACAGGTACAATTGCTCACAATGTCAGCAGTAGTGATGCTAATTATAATGGGGTGGCGATCGCTAACATCACTGTAAATATTACTGACAATGACGCGCTACCCAACACTAACGTCAACGTCCAAATCACCGAGTATATGTACACCGGTGCAAATGGAGAATTCGTTGAATTTACTAACCTCGGCACTACAGCAGTAGACTTTACTGGTTGGAGTTACGATGACAACACTCGCATCCCTGGTTCGTTCAATCTGAGTGCGTTTGGTATTATCCAGCCGGGAGAATCAGTAATTTTAACAGAAGCCTCAGCAGAAGCATTCCGCACAGATTGGGGATTATCTGATTCAGTGAAAATCATTGGTAACTCTAATCAAGGTTTAGGACGTGAGGATGAGATTAACCTGTACGATAACAATGGAGAGTTAATAGATCGCCTCACCTACAACGATCAAGGATTTGCAGGTACTATTCGCACTCAAAACGCTAGTGGCTGGACTGATACAGCCAATCTCGATTCTTTGACCATTACTCCTAGTTGGGTGCTTTCCAGCATCAATGATGCTCAGAATTCTCGCACATCTATAGGTGGCGATATAGGCAACCCAGGTAGTTATATTCCCAACCCTGTATCCACTGTTGGCGCACCGAGAATTGAAATTAATCCTATCACTACCGATTTACTCGATGGTCAAAACCTACCAGTTCCCCTACCCAAAATTGGTGCTGGTGCAATTAGTGGTGTAATTAACGATCCTACCGACCCAGCAAAGACACTAGGTATTGATTTTACCCTGAGTGATCCCAACACAGCAATTGGCGACCTGACAGTCACAGTCACCAGCAGTAATCAAACAGTTGTTCCTAATGCCAACCTCACTTTGACAGGTACAGGTGCAGACCGGAATCTGAAAATTGCTCCTACTGGCGTAGGTTTAGCAAATATCACTGTTACCGTTAGTGACGGTACACTCAGCAGTTCCTACACCATTAACTACGGGGCTTCTGCTGGGTCTATAAATCCCACTACCCGCTTCCTGACAGGGACGAGTGACGCTTCCAGTGCGATCGCTATTGATGCTAATTATATGTTCGTTGCCGACGACGAAGATCAAACAATTCGGCTTTACGATCGCCATAATTCCGGTTTACCATTAGCCAGCTTTAATTTTACCTCATTGCTGGGATTATCCGGTTCTAGTGAAGTTGATATCGAAGCCTCAACCCGCCTTGGTGACATAATTTACTGGATGGGTTCTCACAGCAACAACAGCAGTGGTAACGACGCACCCAACCGCGAACGGATTTTTGCTACTCAGATTTCTGGAACGGGAGTCAATACTACCTTAACTTTCCAAGGATATTACCGTTTCCTCGAAGATGATTTAATTGCTTGGGATAATAGCAACGGTCACGGTTTAGGTGCTAGTTATCTGGGACTAGCTGCTAGTGCAGCCAATGGCATTTCCCCAGAAATTCGTAGCGGTTTCAATATTGAAGGCTTGACAATTGCACCTGATGGTAATACTGCTTATATTGCCTTTCGTGCGCCCAATCAACCCATACCAGAACGTAATCAAGCGTTAATTATTCCAGTTACTAACTTTACCAGCATCCTCAATGTTGCAGGTGGTATATCTGGTTCTGCAAACTTCGGTGCGCCTATCTTTTTAGATTTGGGTGGACGTGGTATTCGCAGTATTGAGGGTAACTCTAATAACCAATACCTGATTATTGCTGGCCCCGCAGGTGGGGCTACAGGAACAGCACCAAACGATTTTCGCCTCTACACCTGGACTGGTAATCCTACTGATGCCCCTGTCTTACGTACTGCCGATTTAACAGCGTTGATTGCTAACGGTAGCTTTGAATCCATTGTTGAAGTTCCAGATTCCCTGACTAGAACTACCCAAATTCAACTACTAGTAGATAACGGCGATACCGTATGGTACAACAACGGCACAATTTCCAAAGACTTATCTCAAGACAACTTCCAAAAATTCCGCAGCGAAGTCATTACCTTGGGTTCTCCTATCTTGACCACACCAGCTGGGGCAATTTCCCTCAATACTCCCTACTCCCAAGACTTTAATAGTCTGATTAATTCGGGTTCGGAAACCTGGACTGATAGCACTACAATCGCTGGTTGGTATACTGCTAGAACCGGAACCGGCACCACAATTGCCGCCTCAACTGGAAGCAGCACCGCAGGTAATCTCTACAGTTTCGGTTTAGATTCAGACCGCGCTTTAGGTTCTATCGGTTCAGGTAACGCAGCCGCAGGTAATTTCTTCTGGGGTGCAAGATTCTTTAACGATACCGGAGATGTAATTGATCAGCTGTATGTTAGCTATTACGGCGAACAATGGCGCAGTGGTGGTGCTACCTCCAATCCCCAAACCATTGATTTCCAATACCAAATCGCTGCAAATAGTTTAACTGGTGGTAACTGGATTGATGTCAACAATCTGGATTTCACTAGTCTTGTCAACAACGTGGCTGCTGGCGCACTCAATGGTAATTTAAGTACCAACCGCACTTTAATTTCTGGCACAATTAGCAGTTTATCTCTCAATCCTGGTGAAGAAATATGGTTGCGTTGGGTTGATATTGACCATCCAGGTACAGATCATGGTTTGGGTATTGATGATTTACAAATTTCCACTGCACCCCTACCTAGTATCACCTTGATTGAGTCCGGTGGTAGCACCAATGTCACCGAAGGCGGGGCGACGGATAGCTATACCATCGTGCTGAATACCCAGCCTACAGCCGATGTGATTGTTACCATTACCCCCGATTCCCAAACTGCAACCAGTGCTACAACCCTCACCTTCACCCCTCTCAACTGGAATATCCCCCAAACTGTAACGGTAATTGCAGTTGATGATGATTTAGTGGAAGGTACACACAGCAGTGTGATTATTCACGCCGTCAGCAGTAACGATACTAACTACAACGGTCTAAATATTGGTTCAGTCACTGCAACTATTACCGATAATGATGTTTCCCTGACTGTTACCAAAATTCACCAGATTCAAGGTAGCGGTGCAACCTTCAATTCTGACTTCGGTGAGATTCGCACGATTGAGGGGATTGTCGTTGCAGCCTTCCCTGGTGGTTCTGGTTTGAATGGCTTCTTTGTCCAAGAAGAAGACGCAGATGTGGATGATGACACTACAACTTCCGAAGGTATCTTTGTTTTCGACCTCACAGGACAGTTCTCTGGTAGCGTTGGTGATAAAGTGCGGGTAACGGGAACGGTGAGCGAATTTAGCAGCAGTAGTACCAGTAGCCTGACCCAACTATCTCAAGTTAGCAGTGTCATCAATTTCGGTGCTGATGTTTTACCCACGGTTACTAACATCCAGTTCCCTGTAACTAGCGTTGCTGATTTGGAACGTTATGAAGGGATGCTAGTTAATGTCAGTGCTGCCAGTGGAGGTTTAACTGTTACTGAACATTTCCAACTCGGTCGTTTTGGTCAGGTTGTACTTTCTTCCACTGGTGCTAGTGACCAACCAGGTACAGACGCAAGACTAGAACAATATACCCAATTCAATGACCCCAGTGTTGCTGGTTACTCTGCTTATTTACAAGATATTGCCACACGCCGGATTATCTTAGATGACGGTAGAGGGATTCAAAACCCTGACCCAATTATTTTTGGTCGTGGTGGTGAACCTTTAAGTCCTAGCAATACTCTTCGGGGTGGTGATACGGTTGCTAGTATTACTGGTGTTTTAGACCATCGTTTTGAAGGGTATCGTGTTCAAACCTCCACAGGTGCGGACTTTACACCAGTTAATCCCCGTCCAGAGAATAAACCAGATGTCGGGGGGACGCTGAAAGTTGCCAGTTTTAATGTTCTCAACTACTTTAACGGTAATGGAACTGGTGGCGGCTTTACCAGTTCTGAACAACGGGGTGCAGATAACCTAACTGAGTTTAACCGTCAGCGTGATAAGACGATCGCTGCTATTTTGGGATTAGATGCCGATGTTGTCGGTCTGATTGAAATTGAGAATGATGGCTATGGTGCAAACAGTGCTATTCAAGATTTAGTCAATGGACTAAATGCAGTTGCCGGTGCTGGTACTTATGCCTTTATTAATCCTGGAATGCCCCAACTCGGTACGGATGCGATCGCAGTTGGTTTTATCTACAAACCCGGTAGTGTGACTCCAGTAGGTATAGCCGCTACAGTCCCCGATGGTTTTGGTCAAGGTGCTTTTGATAACAATAACCGTAAACCCCTAGCCCAATCTTTCCTGCAAAACTCCACTGGTGAAGAATTTACTGCTGTAATTAATCACTTCAAATCCAAGGGTTCTAGTTCTGGAAATCCTGGTGATGCTGACGCTGGAGATGGTCAAGGTTTATCTAATGGTACAAGGACTCGTGCATCTGAAGATTTAGCCACATGGTTAGCGACAAATCCCACAGGAACAACTGACACAGATTACCTGATTCTCGGTGATATCAACGCCTACGCCCAGGAAGACCCAATTAAGGCCTTGGAAAATGCCGGATACAACAATCTAGTACCCAATACTTCCTACTCCTATGTATTTGATGGTCAATGGGGTTCTTTAGACCATGCTTTAGCTAATGGTTCTTTAACATCCCAAGTAACTGGTGCTGCAAAATGGCACATTAACGCCGATGAACCAAATGTTTTGGACTACAACACCAACTTTAAATCAGTAGGACAACAAAGTAGTTTATACAGTCCTGATGCTTTCCGTTCTTCAGACCACGACCCAGTAATTGTAGGGCTAAATCTCAATACTGCACCAGTAGCTGTGAATGATATGGCTACTACCAATGAAAACACAGCTGTTAATGTTAACGTCCTGGCTAATGACAGTGATGTTAATGGTGATCTTCTGCAACTGAGTCTGTTATCTATTCCCGTTAATGGTATTGCTGTTATCAATGACAATGGCACACCAGACAACTTTGCTGATGACTTTATTGCCTACACTCCGAATCTCGGCTACGTTGGCAGTGATAGTTTCACTTACTCTATCAACGATGCTAAAGGTGGCACGGCAACAGCATCGGTGAACGTAACTATCAACGCCAGTGGCGACATTATTGGCACTCCTGGTAACGATATTCTCACAGGTACTAACAAGAATGATCTGATCCGGGGTCTGGGTGGCAATGATACTTTACTAGGTGGTAATGGTGATGACACCCTCTACGGTGACAATGGCAACGATACCATACTAAGTGGTAACGGTAATGACACCCTGTATAGTGGTGACGGAGATGACTATCTAGATGGTGGTAACGGCAATGACACCTTGTATGGTGGTGACGGAGATGACTATCTAGATGGTGGTAACGGCAATGACACCCTGTATGGTGGTGACGGTAATGATACTTTAATCGGTGGTAATGGCGATGATCTACTAGTTGGCGGTAAGGGAAGCGATTTATTCAATGGCGGTAACGGCCGCGATCGCTTCTATTTGAGTGATACTCGTAGTGGAGATTTTGATACCATTACTGACTTTAAAGTTGGGCAGGATACAATCTTGATCTCCAAGTCAGAATTTGGAATCAGTCAAGCTTTGGGTAAACTTGATCCTGGTTTATTCCGTCTTGGTAGTAGTGCCGTAGCAGCGAGCGATCGCTTTATCTACGACAATACTACAGGTCAACTTTTCTTTGATGAAGATGGTATTGGCAATACAGCCAAAATTCAGATAGGTTTGTTATCGAATAAAGCGGCACTCACTAATAGCAATGTGACTGTGATTGCGTAAACTTTCAGGACTCAAGCCCCAGTTTTGTCAACAAACTGGGGCTTGAGTTCTTCTTTCTGGCTCTGGTAACACAGGGACGTTAAGTGGGTCGTAGCCTAATTGTTGAGTAATCCGTTCCCTAGCTAAACTGCGGTACTCCCAAAAATGTTCCCCCGCCGCACACAGACCTAAATACATATTGAGAACTTGAGGCTTTTTGAGCAGAATCGTCCAGAGTTGTCGCCAAAACTGCCAGCGAATTTCAGGTCGCCGTAAGCCCTGAAGCCAGATAACCTGAGCCACAATCTGCAATCCCTTCCCTGGCGAAAATTGCATAGTTTGCTTCCGCTCAGGGGGTGAGTTAATACTGAGGCATTGCTGAAAACAGCGTCTGAGATAGTTACTAGGTTCATATAATGTCCAGAATCCTTCTGCGTACTCCCTCGCAATTTCAGCCAGAGGGCGGGTAGGAATAAAATTCATCAAGGAATTCTGATCTCCCACTTCAGTAACGCCAACACCTTCTACTAAACGCTGCTCTGTTTGCAGACGATTCCATAAAGCAGTGTTGGGCAAAGCTTGAAGGATACCCAACATCGGTTGAGGAATACTGGTTTGTTCCACAAAAGCTTGAATTCGTTCTCCTGCGCCTTGCCGTTCCCCGTCAAAACCCAGGATAAACCCGGCATAAATGAGCATACCTGCCTCATTGATCTTGCGACAGGCTTCGATGAGTGGATTACGAGTATTTTGTAGTTTTTGTGTTATTTGCAAGCTATCTTGGTCAGGGGTTTCAATGCCGAGAAAGACAGCATAAAAGCCTGCTTCATTCATCAGATGTAGGAGTTCATCGTCTTCTGCTAAATTCACAGAAGCTTCGGTGATGAAGGTAAATGGGTAGTTGTGCTGCTTCACCCAAGGAATCAATTCTTTGAGGAAACGTTTGACGTTACGCTGATTGCCAATAAAGTTGTCATCAACAATGAAGAGTGAGCCTCGCCAACCTAAATCATAAAGAGCTTGTAACTCGGTTATGGTTTGGTGAGGTTCTTTAGTACGTGATTTACGACCGTAGAGTGTAATAATATCGCAAAACTCGCAATTGAAGGGGCAACCGCGAGAAAATTGGATAGCCATCATTAAGTAGGCATCCCGTTGCAGCAGGTCAAAACGTGGCATCGGGCTTTGAGTGACATCAGGTTTTTCCACGGAACGAAAGATGCCTCGCTCTTTGCCGTCTTTGAGCGCTTCAAGAAACAATGGAACTGTCAACTCCCCTTCATCCAAAACCAGATAATGCGCTCCAGAGTTTAGGGCATCTTGGGGGATAGAGGTGGGATAAGGTCCACCGACGGCGACTTTTTTACCTAACCGCACCGCTTTTTGAATCAGGGCATGAAAATCTGGTTTCTGCACGAGCATTGCAGACAGGATAACGATGTCGCACCACTGCCAATCAGCTTCTGTTTCCAGATTAACATTGCGATCGCAAAATCTAATTTCCCAGTCCTTCGGTAAAAGTGCTGCTACTGTAATGATTCCCAGGGGCGGTAAGACGGCTTTTAGTCCGGCAATTTTCATAAAGCGATCGTAAGACCAAAAAGACTGGGGAAATTGAGGGTAAATTAATAGTGCTTTCATGAAATCCTTTGTGTAATTTTAGTTGACTCTCATAGGAGCAAATACAGTCAAAAAGTACACTTGAATTTGCTTACTAGTGCATCTCTCTTAGTCTTGGCAATATTTTAGAAAATTAGCATTTTGCTATATTATTCAGCCTAGATAAAAATCTAGTTGCTCCTCACAAATGTGAACTCATTAAAACAATAAATTTCTGACAATACTTTCTAAGCAAATTATTATATGTAATAGACGAATATGTAAATATACCTTAGTAAATACATTTATGGGGCGGTGATTCTCTAGAATCACCGCCCCATAAATAGTATTCTCTATTTTTAAAGTGGTTGCTTATGCAGGAATCAACACTGTGTCAATTACGTGAATAACACCGTTATCAGCAGCAACATCAGGTTTTGCCACAGTGGCATCATTTATTTTGACACCATTAGAAGCATCAATTTTCACATCAGAACCCTCTACAGTAGTAGCTGACTTCATTTTAACTACATCAGCTGCTAAAACTTTACCTGAGACAACATGATAAGTTAGGATTTTCTTAAGTTTTGGAATATCCTTCAGTAAAGCATCTACTGTACCTTTTGGAAGTTTATTAAATGCCTCATCAGTAGGGGCAAAAACGGTGAATGGTCCAGCACCTTTGAGCGTATCAACTAACCCAGCAGCCTTAACAGCAGCAACTAGGGTATTGAAAGAACCAGCTTTTACAGCAGTATCAACAATATCAGCCATGAGTTTTTATTAAATTCATTAAGTTACACGAGCAATGTAAACTTTTTTAAAGTTTCTTGTATCTATCTTTAGGTATGGAATTAACCTCTCCCGTTTTCTCGGTTGCCAAATATTTAGAAGCAGAAAGTAAAAGCGAACTCCCTCAACGCTAACGATGACAGATATCTATGAGGATATTTTTTTATTTTAGCGATCGCTAAACCTGTGTAATCCATTTTGAGACTGATTCACTGATTCGTTATAATCTGAAAACGATAAATTTTGCTAAAGAGGGCAAATGTATGACTATCACCACTACTTGGTCGCGCTGACATCAAATCTAGTCAACTCAAAAATCATCTCATAAAATCTATATGAGCAGCTACAAGCATCTGTGCTTGCCTTAAAACGTTCCCAAATAAATAAGTAGGAATTTGCCAAGCTGCCACTGTCCTTTCTTTAATAATATCTTGTACGCTAATTGCGATTAATTCGTGTTCTGGTGGCTCTCCTTCAACTGCACCAGACCAAGTAAAAGCTAATAAGAAATCATCATATCCAGGTAAGGATGCAACCAAGCATTCTTCTGAGGCTGGCTGGCAATTAATCCCGTATTCATGGGTAAGTGCTACTAATTTCTGGAAATTGTTGGAATTCATCATTGATATTTTGCGTTGTATCACACAGCAGTTACTATGAAATTTCCCAAATAGTGAGTGAGAATTTCAGTTTTTGCTGAAAGTTGAAATTTTTTACCAAAGTTCATCCAGAAATCTTACTGCTAATTTATAGTGCCATTAGCAATAATTGCTACAGTTCTATAAAAGCTTGAGAGGACTTTTATTTACTGACCACACGCAAGGCTTTAAACTTCCCCTCAAGTATTAATTTTGCTTAATTACTTAGTATACATATTCATTAAGTTGCATTAAAACGCAGTGCAACGCAACACGATATTATATAAATAGGGATGAATTGCTGAATAAATCTTCTTAACCCGAACTGATGTTAGTTATGTATCTGCTTACTAATCTTATTGGTCGGATTAAGTAGTATAGAAAAGAAAAACTAGCTGGCAATGCGAAAAATTCTCGGTCTGCTTGGCTAGTATCAGTGATTACCTTTCTGGTTGTAAAACTCAAAAATTGCCACACCAGATAAATACGATCTGGCATTCTACTGAGTGGACCATTTATCATCAGGTGCTGAAAAAAAAGTTTAATTATCAGTGGACTTTTAATTTTTGTGAAAAGATGTTTCTGCATCCGTACAACATAAATTAAAATTGTTGGATCGATTTTCATCTGTTGTTGAATAGCCTGTTTTACTTGATCTGGTAAAGGGGTATTCAGGAGAGTGTTAACTATCAATAGACTAATAAAGAATGGTCTTTTAAGTTCTAGACTGTTTACTTTCTGCAATAATTGTTCCCAATCAAATCCCTGTTGAATACGCAATAATTCAGCTAAATCGCAAATCTGAGCCAAAGACTCTCTACCTTCATTAACTCCTCTAGCAACTTGTACAGCGAGGATGATTAACAAATCATCACAAGAGAATTTGATGATAGATTCACCTTTGAGGGTTAAAGGACTGCTTCGTTGCCACAAAGTTTCAAAATCAGGAAGTTTAAAAGGGAAGTAAGATAAGGGAGTCAGTTCACAGTGAAGATCCACCACTACTTCTGGTTTCTGGCTATGGACAAAAGTTTGTTGCCAACCATAGTAGTCAGCTTCTAGTTGATATTTCTGAGCAATCAATAATTCTTGAGCTTTGACTATATCC
This sequence comes from Anabaena minutissima FACHB-250, assembly GCF_014697125.1. Taxonomy (GTDB): domain Bacteria; phylum Cyanobacteriota; class Cyanobacteriia; order Cyanobacteriales; family Nostocaceae; genus Trichormus; species Trichormus minutissimus. The sequence continues at coordinate 125,339 of NZ_JACJRG010000001.1, forward strand.
TGTTGTCTCACCAGAATATCTAGGTCGCTAAATTGTCTCATGGCTAAATTGCCATAAATAGAAATAGCTAAAACAAGACCTTTAAAAGGAATTGCCCGAATTTTGTGAGCTTCAAAAAGCTTAAGAATGTTAAGCAATTCGTGGCTCAAAAATAAGTTACGGCTAGCATTAGTGTGATAATGATTCTGAAGCTGAGTTAAAACTATTTTGGGAATATCTTCTTTCCCAGTGGTCTTGAGACTCTGGTACAGGAGTGGTATCGTCCCATGATATGCTGCTATTTCCATGAGATATGTCCAGTCTATATTTTGCTGGAGTATGGTATTAATTCGCTCTGCTGTTTCGGGGTCTATATGAGTTCGGGTACAACACAGAAGTAGCTCGATTTCTGGACGGCTAACCTTTGTTGGCAATTGAGTAATAGGCTTGTTTAAGGTAATCATAAATTACTTATAGTGTTGGGCTTGGGTTTCAAACAAGTTTGCATAGCTACTGCCCAGATTTATCAGTTCTTCATGGGTACCGCTTTCAATAATTGAACCGTTTGCCATCAGGTAGATACAGTCAGCCATTCTGACGGTTGATAAGCGATGGCTAATCAGAATAGCGGCTTGATTTTTAATCAGTTGGCGGAAATTCTGAAACACCTCTTCTTCGGCTTTAGGGTCTAAAGCACTAGTTGGTTCATCCAACACAATTAACTGTGAATCTCGCAAAAATGCCCTTGCCAAAGCGATTTTTTGCCACTGACCGATGCTCAATTCTTCCCCTTGTTCAAACAATTTACCGAGTATGGTGTCGTAACCTTGAGGTAGCTTACTGATGACATCATCAGCACCGGAACGACGAGCAGCAGCAATGATTTTGTCGTGAGTGAATGGCAGATTGATATTTGCCATCCTAATATTTTCTTTAGCAGTCAGATGATATTTTGTATAATCTTGAAAAATTACGCTAATTTGACTGCGGAGGGCAGCAATTTCAAATTGACGTAAATCTATGCCATCAATGGTAATACTACCAAGGGTAGGATCGTATAAGCGACACAAAAGTTTAATTAAAGTAGTCTTACCGGAGCCGTTTTCTCCTACTAACGCGACAACTTCTCCTGGGCGAATAGTCAGATTAATATCCTCAAGTGCCTGACGCTTCGTATTTGCATATTGAAAGCTGACATGATTAAACAAAATACCATTTTGCATTGGCATGGGAAAAGGTTTTGGATTTAACGGTTCTGTAACCTTTGGTTTCAAGTCTAGAAATTCATATAAGTTGGTGAGAAATAGGTTGTCTTCATATAAACCAGACAAACCACCCAAGAGACTTTTCAGGTCATTTTGTCCCCGTTGCAATGCTTGGTAATAAAGGACTAAATCACCAAAGCGGATAGTACCTTGCATAGTTTGATAAATAATAAAACCATAGGCAGCAAAAACTAAAGTTGTCGCCGTTGCTTGAGCGCCAAGATTAGACACAGATTGTCTTTTGATCATAGCTATGTTTTCTTGGTATATTTGTCGGCGCAAACGCAAATACCACTGACTAAAGAAAGAACCCAAATCAAACAAGCGAATTTCTTTAGCGTGTTGCTCTGTAGTTAGTATCCGGCTCAAGTATCCTGCTTGGCGTTCCTGGGCTGTCTTTTGACGCTGCCAATGATACATAATGCCGGAGTATTTCACCCGCACCACCATCGCCGGAATCGCAGCGATAAATAAGATAACTCCTATTCCCCAATGCAATGACAGTAGCAACCCCAGCATCGCTATCAAAGAGATACTACTCAAACCTAACCATCCCAAACGATGTAATATTTGCCCCGGTCGAGAAGGAGCTTCTTTTTGCGCTCGCTGCAAGGCATCATAATAGTCAGAGTTCTCGTAATACTCCAGGTCTACCTCAATTGATTTAGCATGGAGGATGTTTTGCATATAGTCGGTGAGTCGCTGAGATTGGGCAGCATACACTAGTTCAGTCAGGGAAGAACATACGGTAGTCACTAGGGTGATAGCAGCAAAGAAGCCAAGCAAAAGTAATACTCGACTAAAGGCTGCTTCTTTGTCGGCAAGATTCACACTGGCGGCTACTGTATCTACAATGAGTTTGGTGAGGTAGAGAGAAAGTAAAGGTAATAAACCTTGAATCAATAAAAGTGCAACGAAAGCAATAGTCAAACGAGGACTACTGTTCCAAACTAAGCGCAAGGCAGGCAGAATACGTAAGCTTTGCTGGATTTTATATCTTAAGGTTTTACCTGCTTTCATGTTTTAAATACACTCTTTTGTAAAAGATGCCATTTGGCTAAAATGAGAAAGGTCTGCAACTTTGCCAATTACAACCTGTCCCTGATTTTCTAACCACGCATGAGCCTTTAACTCTCCTTCTTGGCCTTTGGCAACACCAATGCAGAGATTAGATGTATAACCGTGGCGATTCATGAAAAACTGGCAAGTCAAGGCACGCGCCAGACACTTGACACCAGGCATATAATAACTGCTCACTTCAACAGCCCAGATGATTTTGTCAATAGAGATGTAGTATTTTCCTTGGCATTTAGGTTTGGTGTTACTTAGTCTTAATAGAAGTTTATGCAAGGTTTTAAATGACAGCAACCATAAACCTAATCTAACTAATGTCAATACAATAAAAGTGTTAATTAAAAGTTGTTTTTTTTGATAATCTAATTTGAAAAACTTAGATAAATGCTTCATTTTTTACTTAAATATTTGATGTTTTTTATTTACAATACAGTTTTCGTTTTATAAATCTTAAGCAGATAGAGTCAACCGTGGTTTTGAATAATTATCATTGTTGCTCAAAGATGATGCAACTAAAAAATTAATAGCCGACTCTGCTGACCACTGAGGATGAAAGTTTAAACATGAAGATATCCTAGAAATATCAGCTTGTGAATGCTGAATATCTCCCAAACGAGGAGAAAGGAAATTAATTTCTGATTGCCATCGCGGAAAATGATTTTTGAGAATATCAATCAACCGCACTAAAGAAGTAGATTTTCCAGTTCCTAAGTTACAAATTAAGGATGAGCCAGGGGTAACATTTGCTTTTAATGCTTGAGAAAAAGCCCTAACTACATCTTTAACATAAATAAAGTCTCTGGTTTGACTTCCATCGCCATAAATAGTAATTGGTAAGCCATGTTGCATAACATCAACAAATCGGGAAATTACGCCAGAATAGCTTGAATTAGGAACTTGTCTAGGGCCAAATACGTTAAAAATTCGTAAGCCAACAAATGAAAAACCTAGTTGTTTAGCAAACATACTAGCGTATTGTTCACTCACCAATTTTTGTAAGCCGTAAGGTGACAGAGGAGAGGTTTTTTGTTCTTCTGAAATTGGTAATTGGGTGAGATTACCGTATACAGATGCGGAACTGGCAAACACTAACTTAGGAATAGTTAAAGCTTGGCAAAGTTGAATCACAGCCAGGGTTGCCGAAAGATTATTGTGATGAGCCTCTAAGGGACGATACAAAGATTCTATCACTGATGAAATAGCTGCTAAATGGGCGATTCCATCAACTTGATCTGTAAAATCTTCTGGTTGACATATCAAAATATCTTTTTGGAGAAACGTCAAACGAGGATGTTTGGGTAAGTTCTCTAAACGTCCAGTAGTCAGATTATCAACTACAGTGACACGATGACCTTCTGACAACAATTGTTCTGTAAGATGAGAGCCAATAAATCCGGCTCCGCCAGTGACAATAAAATGCATGATCTTAAATTTGTTCAGTAGATATAGATAATCGCAACTCTTCATACCTAGCGGTTTCACCCCGCATTTCTCGATAGCGATGCAAAACTCTACGCGCTTGCTCTATTTGATGATTTTGAATATGTAAATTGGCAAGTCCGAGGTAGATATTATAAAAGTAAGGATCGAGAAAATTCATAGGAAATTTTAGTAATTCAGGATTGCGATTGATGACTTTTTCCTTAGCACGCAGGTGGCTAGCGAACATCTGCTCTTCATCTTGAGAAAGATTATTTGGCGATCGCCGATAACGTGCTAAGGGTTGATTTAGAAAGTAAATCGGGAATTTTTCAATCACGCGCAGCCATAAATCGTAATCTTCACAACATCTCAGAGTTTCATCAAACAAACCCACTTTATCTAAACAGTCTCGACGCACAACAACCGTTAGGACTGGAATGTAGTTGTATCTAAAAAGAGTCCATAATACCTGAAGATTAGGAGTAGGAAACGTTGTATTGTACGAACCTGAAAACAAACCCCGTTTATCAGAAAAAAAGAGTGAATCTGAATAGATCAAACCAATGCGTGGATTGGCTTCCAACACGGAAATCTGTTTTTCTAACTTCTGAGGTTCCCAGAGATCATCATCATCTAAAAAGGCGATATACTTCCCTCTAGCAGAGCGAATTCCAGCATTGCGAGCGGCAGATAATCCTTGATTGGCTTGATGAATAGCGGTAATGCGGCGATCGCTAAATTCATCCAGGACTTGCGGAGTATTGTCCTGAGAACCATCATTGATGACAATAATTTCGTAGTCTTTGTAGGTTTGTGCCAAAACGCTGTTAATTGCCTGACTGACAAGATGGCCGCGCTGGTAAGTAGGAATAATAACACTGACGGCTGGCTTAAAAACTGGCATATTTAAAAATTTGCTTAGTAAATATAGGCAGATATTCAAATTACTGGTGTTGCTAAACCAAAGTATGAATCAGGTGTAAATCCTCTAAAATAACATCATAAATTTGCCCCAAACTTCCCAAATTATCAGGAAGTAATAACTCCCGTACAGGAACAGTCTTTGCCAATTGACCTAATTCTTGAAACTCCTGTCTACACTGTTGAGAAGTGAGGAAAGCACGCCCATAGGAATTGAACATTAGATGCTTCATTGCTTCAGGCAGAGAAAGAGAATTAATTATAGGTGCTGTGAGGTTTTGGTCACGTTCTCCTAATATGTACACAGCAATTAATGGCAAAGCTTGGGATTGAAACTGCCACTGTTCTCTATCTTTTATTTGCAAATCTATAAAGCGTTTATCTAGACTAGTTGATACCAGTGATAAATCTTCTATTGAGCCGTGAATGGCATTTACAGAATTAGGCCACAGGCGTAGACGAGGATAAGCAGATTGTACCCAAAACCTTTTTTCATCAGGAATAAGTGCGGCAATATCATCTGCCAATACGGAGAATCCACGGCTAGCCAACGCTGCTGCTGTGGTTGATTTACCTGCGCCTGATTGTCCTAAAATGGCGATCGCGCTACCATCAACCGCAACCACGCTGGCATGAAGACAAGTCACTCCCCGCAGCCGTAACAGATGACCAAGTACACAACCTAGCAGCAAAGATACCGCATCTGTAAATAGTGCATCTTTAGACCAAAAACCCCAAACTTGACTACCATCAGGATTCAAAATGAATTCTAAACAATCAACCCCATCAAAAGAGCGTATTCTCCAGTAAGTACCGTCATCCCGGTGCGTTGTCCACAGGTGGAAGCCTGTTTGTTGATACCACTCAAGCGGCACATTCCAAAAAGCTTGGTCGAGTAATGGCGGTTGACTCTGCTGTTCACCAACTAGGTGAATTGCAACATCTATCGGTGCAGAACTGTTAACAGTAACTAACCCTGGGAGCAGTCGATTAATAGATAGGTTGAGTCCATAAAATTGATAGTAATAGTCACCGTTTTTAATCGACATTTGCATTTATATTTATTTTATCTGCAAACTCAGGAGTTTCAGAACGCCGACTTTTTGAAAAAGTTGGCGTTCTTTTGGAAAGGAGAAACTTACACACTTTATTTTCACAAAGTGTTAAGAAAAAAGGTAGGTAAAAAATCCTTTTTATTCTAGATTTATAGGCACTTTTTTCTACTTAACTAATCAGGAAGACCAGTTATGGGGGGGCCAGGTCTTGTAGTTGTACCAAAACCACCACTACCACCGACTTGTTGTGTCAAACCAGATATTTTACCGTGAGCTTTCAATTCTGGTTCCGAATAGTTTTTTTTCGCGTTTTCAGATTGTGACATTTGAAGAATCCTTACGTGTGTAAACAATAGCCTCATAAGAGGGAAATTAGAAAGGTGTATTTAGTCTAGATTTATTAGGTCAATAAAATTGCCGAATAAATCCTTCCTACTTGCTAACTCTACCCTGCCATCATTTATATGACAGCGAGTGAAGTTGAGATTTTCGTGTTTTTTCTACTTAACTAATCAAGAACAGTGGTAGTAGATATGGGGAATCCAGTTGTAGTACCAAAACCACCGCTACCACCGACTTGTTGTGTCAAACCAGATATTTTACCGTGAGCTTTCAATTCAGGTTCCGAATAGTTTTTTTTCGTGTTTTGAGATTGAGACATTTGATCAATCCTTGTTTTTTGTATTTTACTTGTTTGGAATTATCAGACTATAAAATATTACAATAATTCATCTCACTTGATTTATGAATTTTATGTAAAGTTATTACTATTTTCTGCGATCAAAAATTGCAACTAAAAATCTCCAAAGTCTATATTTACAGATTGGTAAAAAATATTTTAATAAATAAAATTTAATATATTGATGTGATTTACACAAAAACTCTCCTAAACTATTATTCTTGCCTCTATCCTTTACAGTTAGCTATTTCGTGACCAAATTGGTAATTGGTAATTAATAATTATATGGGTTTCAAGCCCCCGCTAAATTTTCAATTTAGCGGTCTTCCCTACGGGACGCTACGCGAACAATCAGTGGTGGGTAGCCTACGGCAAGCAAGCTACAAGCCCCTACTGATTCAATACGGTTCAGTTAAGAAAAATTGTAGGTTGGGTTAAGCAAAGCGCAACCCAACAAAGCCCCGGAAATGTTGGGTTTCGTTCCTCAACCCAACCTACTAGCGCGTCTAGTCTAAATTGTTGGGTTGAATAATCAACGCTCATGATTGAATTTTAGTTGTTCCATCTGGTGAACCCAATATTTTAAGCTTGCCGCGCTACTACACAGTTTAAGGTTTTTGGCGCTAACTGAACCGTATTGCCCACTGATTGCAATTGCGAATTGCGAATTGGTTTGACTTATTGGTAAGTCCTAATCAAATTGAGTGATGGAAAATTTAGGCAGAGACTACCTTAGTAGTAGATGCTAAATCTTCATATATCTGGAATAGTCGTTGTTGTAAAATTGCCTCATCATACTGCTCGACAATAACTTGCCGTGCTTGTGCAAGATGCGCTTCTCGCTCTTGGGGAGGTTGATTGACAACTTTAATCATTGCCTCTGCTAGAGCAGTTGGGTTTTCAGGTTCTACCAAAGTACAAAATTCTTCAATAAAAGTACCTCGATAAGCTAACAAATCACAGGTAATCACCGGGCGTTCACAGGCAACTGCTTCAATGAGTGTCGAAGGAAAGGCATCGTTGGTAGGATAATTGATAATTACATCTGCTAAGTTGTAGCCTGTAGGCATGAAATTATAAGGTAGGGCTGGCAACCAGCGCAGATTTTCTAATAAGCCAAGTTCTTCTGCTTTTTTGCTGATGCTTTCGTAAATAGCCACTGCTTCCTCCCCACCGCCACGCCCTAGCTTTGAAAAGACGAGTACCGTCGGTTTTGTGAATTGGGGATAAGCCTGTGCATAGGCTGTAAATATCTGCTCATGGTTGTACAGTTTAGACCAACCACGGGGCGAAAGCAGAATTGTGGGTGCTTCGGTAATCTTCAATACTTCCCGCCGCCACTTTGGTAAATCCTTGGTGACTCCAGAGCGAAAATGTTGGGGGTTTGTCCCTAAAGGAATTAATTCTACTCGTTGTTCAGGGTTCAGCAGTGCTTTAGATTTCTCTATTAAATTAGGTGTCTCTACAATCAGCACACCAGTGTTCTTAAACACTTGGCTAACCATATCTTTATGCTTGCTTAGTTCCCTTTCTGGTTTTAGCAAATGATTTAAAAAGCCCCAAGCAGAGACGACAAGAGGTTTAAGATTCGCTAAGGCACAACAGTGGGCGTGCCAACCAATGGCGTGGACATGAATAATATCAGGTTGGAATTCGTCTACAAGTTTACGTAACGGCTCTACCATTTCCTCCGCCATCCGATCTTCGTAGGGGTAGGTGTTGGTAAACTCCTCTAGATACTTTCGCCAAACAGTGGGGAAATAGCGGTAATTTTTAGGAGTTTCGGTTTCATAGGGGTCTACATCTCCTAGTAGCCAAACTTCATAACCTGCTTTAACTACCCAATCTAAGGGTCTTGTCAAGGCAACGCCCCCAGCACCAATCATCAATATACGCATTTTTAATTACTTAGTTATAAGTTAAGAATCAGTAATTTCCACTAATCCAGCCTTAACCAATTTATCAATAAACTTGAGCAAGTCTTGTTTTAACTTCTCTGGCTCGACATCATACTCTTTTAGCAAGGTGTCGTAAGCTGTCTGGATAGAATCTGATTCAGTGAGCATAAAGAATATTTTTGTACCAACTTCGTTTTGACTAAAATATTCTTCGCTTTGCAGATTCAACAAAACTGACTCCCCTGCTAAGTCTTGAGTCAGAACATTTGCAGATAAGGATACTTTTTTATTTAAGACCATTTGTGTTGTCATTTTTTACAAGCGGTGAGCCAAGGCGATCGCCTAAATTTTGTTTAATTATTAATGTACTATATCCTACAGCGATCGCCTTAGTGAACGCATCGTATAACCAGGGCGGCCGCATCATGTCAATAAGTAAGGTCTATTCTCAATAGAGTGAAAACTTTTGGCTTTAGGATTGAGTAATGAAGCGATCGCTCAACAAATGAAGCTGAGTCCTTCTACTATTAGGCATCATGTTAGACAGGTACTAAATAAGTTAGGGGTAACAAACCGCACGGAAGCCACTAATAGAGCAGTGCGAGTTGGATTTGTTAATGTACCTAATTAAAAACTCGCAAGCCAATTTTTTAATTAAGTTAAGTGCATAAACACCATTTTCAACAATTCTGCACGGGTAAACGGTTTCGTTAAATATCCCGATGCACCCACTAATCTAGCTTTTACTTTATCTACTATTCCCTTTGACCCGGTAACGAAAATAATTGGCGTATTTTTAAACATAGAATTATTGCGGATAATGCGGCACAATTCATAACCATCAATCCCCGCCATGTTGAGATCCAGTAGGATTAAGTCTGGTTTGTGCCTAATAATTGACATAGCAGCTTTTAAGGGGTCATTAATGGCTATGACAGTAAAATTTTCATTTTCTAAAAAATAAGTAATTTCTTTTAAAATTGTGGGGCTATCATCTACAGAAACAATTTTGTAGAGCTTTTCCGGGGTGACGGTAGCAGGGGTTACTCTTTGAGGAACAGAGTTCGTGTTATTTAATTCTTTATTGGTTGTTTTTGTATGAGTGGAAATTTGTGGCGATCGCTTGACAATAGCGACATTTTCTATCTCTACAATTGGGGTGATCGGTGTAGCATTGCTACTAAGTTCTACGACTCTATCAACTAGCTTTTTCTCTAATAAAGCAGTTGTGTATTGAGGCGTTGATGGCAGTTCTGCCACTATCTTGGGTAACTGATCAAATGGTGGATCTGGTTCATGTAAGATAATCTCTCCAGTCACGATGTAAGGGTATAAATATTGTGCTAGTTGCAGTTCATCTTGATTCATAATCACGGACAGATGACGCAGACTAAAACCCTTCATCCAGTAAGTTAATGTTGGCTGGAGTTCAGTTGAATTTTTACCAGGGATTGTATTATTTAGTAGTAAATAAGGACGTTGATGAGGAGAGGTAATCCTAGGTACATAAGTCTGCCAATGTTGCAATTTCGTTTGACACCGTTCTATAACTTTATCAACATCTAGGAGGCAAATTACAGTTAATCTCTGTAACGAATCGCTTAATTGATAATTACCAGTTTTAATGAGCAGAAATGATTCAATTACTTCTTTGACTAATTGTTGAATCAGTACGGTAGCTTGTTCAGTATCTATATATCTTTGATTAACAAGCCATTGGATAGCTTGATAATCCTGTGGCTGAATAATATCAAGATTTTGATTTTCGTTGAATTGATTGTATAAGTCAGTTTCAAATAGCAAGCGTAACTGTACTCGGACTTCCGCCGTTACTAGGGGTAATTGTTGACTCAGGCAACGCAGATGACGTTCTAATCTGTCAAAGGGTTCTACAGAATGGGTAGCATAACTAATTGTCCCATTTTCCAGATAAATTGACCAAGTAACGAAGTTACTTACAGCTTGCAAACAAGTGGTGTCTAAACAACTCGATAGTTGTCTTAATAAATTCTGAGGACGTATTGCTGCAAACGTACCGGAATGATTCATATGAAGAAGAGGACATGGGACAGGTAACAGGTGACAGGTGATGGGGGATAGGGGACAGGAAGATAATTTGTAGAATTAAGTCTGTCTGAGTGCTTAATTAATAGTTGGTAAAATTGCGAACTCTATATTTGAGGGTAATATTTTTTAACAAATTTGGCTTTTAAGTTTTCTTAATCACAACAGGTGTTTTTAAACATGGTAGTTAATATGATTTTGAATTTAATTTCTATATAGAAAAATAAAAATCCCACACAAAATCTTTAAAAATTTATGTAGGCAAATGCTAATTATTTATTATATTCTGTGTTTGCTCTATATAAATTTTGGTAGATGATTAATGTCTCCAATTAGAACCCTTCATCATATCTTTATTTCATCTACATCCTGATTAAGATTTCCTTAAATATGTAGAACTTGCGGTAAAAATGGTCTGTTTAATGAAGAGTGAACCAGCTACCATCAAACATCTACCTGTGGTCTTGTCGGCTGCGGCTGTGGAAAATATATACTTTGAAAAAAGGAACATAGAGCTTTGGACTATAACATAACACAAAACGTTATGAGTGATACATTAACACTAGATGAAGTAGTAGAATTTGCGGAGAATCCAGAACCACGTTGTCCTTGTGTGTTGTTACTCGATACATCTGGTTCGATGCAAGGGGTGGCGATAGAAGCTCTTAACCAGGGCTTGCTGAGTTTGAAGGATGAATTAGTCAAAAATTCCATAGCAGCTAGACGGGTAGAAATTGCGATCGTTACCTTTGATAGTCATATTAATGTCGTACAAGATTTTGTCACAGCCGATCAATTTAACCCCCCCATTTTGACAGCGCAAGGATTAACCAGTATGGGTGCGGGCATTCATAAAGCCTTGGATATGGTGCAAGAGCGTAAATCTCTGTATCGTGCCAATGGTATTGCCTACTATCGCCCTTGGGTGTTTATGATTACGGATGGTGAGCCACAAGGTGAACTAGACCATTTAGTAGAACAAGCAGCAATCCGCCTGCAAGGAGATGAAACAAATAAACGTGTTGCCTTTTTTAGTGTGGGTGTAGAAAATGCGAATATGATGCGCCTCAATCAAATCGCTGTACGGACACCCTTAAAACTGAAAGGACTGAACTTTATTGAGATGTTTGTTTGGTTATCGACTAGTATGTCAGCAGTTTCCCACTCGCAGATAGATGAGCAAATCGCACTACCGCCCATTGGCTGGGGTTCTATCTAAAATAGCTTGCGGATTGCGGCTTGACACTTTCACAGCTAGCTGACAAAACAAATATATGAAAACATCAAAACAGAACCCTCATTGGCAGGTAGTCGCCGCCTCTGTCTGTGGTACAAGCCACGTCAAAAATAAGCAGCTGTGTCAGGATGCTCACCACTGGCAACTATTGCCTGATAACGTGTTGATAGCAGCGGCCGCAGATGGCGCAGGTTCTGCCAGCCAGGGGAAAGTCGGCGCGATGGTAGCTGTAGAAACAGCTATAGAAAACCTATCGCTCAAAGATATAACTAGAGATTCCCTAGCTGATGATGAAACTGTGCAATTGCTGTTAACTGATGCCTTGCTAGCCGCTAAAAAAGCCGTGGAAGACGAAGCCGAGGCTTGCCAAAAACCGCCCCAGGATTTAGCAACTACCTTAATTATTGCGATCGCCTCACCCGAAATGGTAGCAGCCGCACAAATTGGTGACGGTTTAGCAGTGGCTAAGGATCACATGGGCAACTTACTAGCACTGACCATACCTAACAACGGCGAATATATCAACGAAACGACTTTTTTAACTTCACCAGGTGCTTTAGATACAGCGCAGATGAGACTATGGCGCGAAACCATAGTCAACATTGGACTCCTCACCGATGGACTACAAATGCTGGCTTTAAATATGGTTGTTGGTGAACCTCACAAACCCTTCTTTTTTCCTTTATTCGATTTTGTCGAAAAAGTAGAAGATAAAACAGAAGCGAAAGAACAGTTAGTCAGGTTTTTAGGTTCTGAGCGAATTACACAACGGACTGACGATGATTTGACGCTGATTTTAGCTGCCTTTAACCATTTGTGAGGCAGGAGGTAGAGGGGCAGGGAGCAAGGTAGATTTTTCCCCAGTCCCCAGTCCCCAGTCCCCAGTCCCCAGTCCCCAGTCCCCAGTCCCCAATTCTCAATAAAACCCTTAACCGTGATTGCTCATGAAGGTACTACGTTATCTTCCCCAGGAAGAAATTTCCAGCCTCAGCGTCAGTTTAGGCCGTGGTGGTGAAGCCTGTATTTATGCCGTGCCATCCGCAGGCGATTTAGTAGCGAAGGTTTATCATAAACCTACAGTTGCTCATGCCCATAAACTTCGGGCGATGCTTGCCAATCCACCAGAAAACCCAACGGCGAATTTGGGGCATATTTCCATTGCTTGGCCTCAAGAATTATTGTGGGGGACAGATGAAAACAAAGGCATTGTTGGCTTTTTAATGCCTCGCATTCGCGGAATGCGTCCCATTATCGATTTCTATAACCCCAAGACTCGCCGCCAACACTGTCCATTATTCAGCTATCAGTATCTTCTCCGCACAGCTCGCAATTTAGCGGCAGCTTTTGCATCTCTACATAATAGTGGTTACTGTGTAGGTGATGTTAACGAGTCTAATATCCTCGTCAGTGATACAGCCCTAGTCACCTTGGTAGATACAGATTCTTTCCAAGTGCGTGATCCGGAAAACGATGTGGTTTATCGTTGTCCGGTGGGTAAACCAGAGTTCACCCCACCAGAGTTACAGAATAAAATCTTTGCTCACCACGATCGCGATCTGAGTCATGATTTATTTGGTTTAGGGGTACTGATTTTTCAATTATTAATGGAAGGAACACATCCTTTCTCTGGCATTTATCAAGGTATTCCCGAACCACCGCCCTACGAAGTCAGAATTGCTGCCGGACATTTCACCTACAGTAAAAAGCGAAAAGTCCCCTATCTACCTACACCCATTGCACCACCTTGGGAAATCCTCCATCCCAGGTTACAAGAACTGTTTGTGCAGTGTTTTGAGGATGGACACTATGCCCGCCAACAGCGTCCCCATGCTCAAGCTTGGTTGTCTGCCCTCGCGGAAGCTGAAGACTCCCTAACTACTTGTAGTGTTCATCCCCAGCATCGCTATAGCAACCACCTACACAGCTGCCCTTGGTGTGAAAGGGCGGTACGCTTGGGTGGTAGAGATCCATTCCCTTCAGTACAGGCAATAGAAAAAAAGGAACATTTGCGTCCCCGCGTCACAACCAAAAAAAGACGCTACACTCAACCGACTCCACCGATTGGCTTACCCCTGCCAGTCATGCCTTTGTATCAAACAAACTGGCAGATACCCACCTCTAGCTTTGCACCTCAACGCCACCGGCGCAGAAAAAGACTGTATCCGATAGTATGTTGTTTGTTGGGATTTGGGGCTTTGGGATATTTGGACGTGATGATGAAATTGACGCGTCCCTTGGTGTCTCAGAATAACTATGCCCAGCAAAGCTTCATGACAAAGCCAGCAACTAGTGACATTACCTTGAGTTTTGCTGATTATTACCAGCAAGGTCATGCTGCTTACCAAGTGCGAGACTATAAACAGGCAGTAGAAAAATTTACCGAAGCCATCCAACAAGAACCCAACAACGCTAAAGCCTATGTTAACCGAGGTAATGCCCGCTATAACCTGAAAGACTACGACGGCGCATTAATAGACTACAGTGCCGCTTTGCAACTAAATCCCCAAGAAACCAAAGCTTTTGTGAATCGGGGTAATGCTCGCTATATGCTGGCAGAATATAGCAACGACCCTGATAAAGAATATAAACTAGCGATCGCAGATTTTAACCAAGCCCTCAGTATTAACGAGAAAGAAGCTGAAGCCTATATCAGAAGGGGCATTGTCTACTCTCAGATAGCTAAATATAGCAGCGACACTCTCAAAGAATATCAAGAAGCGATCGCAGATTTTGATCAAGCACTTAAACTTAATGCGGCCAAATCCGAAGCTTATTTTCAGCGTGGTTCTGTCCGCTATCTCATCGCTCAATATAGTAGCGAGTCTCTGCAACAATACCAACAGGCGATCGTTGACTTTGACCAAGCATTAAAAATTAACGACAAACTCGCCAAAGTTTACCTAAAAAGGGGTATGGTTCGCTATGAACTTGTCCAACTAATGGATAATAAATCTAAACCAGATTATGTTCAAGCTGTTGAAGATTTAAAAATAGCTGCCCAACTTTCCTTAGAACAAGAAGATACAGAAGTTTATCAGCAAGCACTCAGTAGCATCTGTATCGTTGAAGAAAGCAAATGTAATGCTTTATTGCAAAGTGCTGTCATGTTGGGATATGCCAACAACAATTAGGGATTGGGGACTGGGTATTGGGAATGCGTTCTATTCAAAAACTAGAAGACCAATTCACTCATCCTTAATTTTCAGAAACTGACAATTATTTTTTGTAGAGTGTGTTGCCCTATGCGACAACGCACCCTCAGACATTTCCAGTGCGTTATAGACGTTAGTGGACTGTCTAGACTAAGAGGATGTTTGAAAAGTCCGAGAAGGTATAATTTGTCATTTTGAACGGAGCGAAGAATCTAGGTTTCAGGCGCATACTGAGATATTTCACTTCGTTCAATATGACACAGAAAGACTCTTTTCAAACAAGCTCTAAGTAGAACAGGGTAAATAATTAAAGGTTTGTAGTAAGAACTTTAGTTCTCTCCGTTCCCTGCGGGACGCTGCGCGTTCATGCAGTGTTCCGTAAAGCCTGCGGCATAGCTACGCCCTAAGCGTAGCCTCTCTTAGAGAAGGAAACGCGGAGCGTGTCGTAGACAGACGCTCCGCGAACAAGAAAGGACTAAAGTCCTTACTACGAACTCAATCCTAGTTTTTTTACATTACTTAACATAGTTTGGTTTTTTCAAGTCGCGCCACTTATTTTAGCCTTACCACACCATTTTTAGTGGATATTTTATTTTTTTGCGGACTCAATCTCTAGTGCAATGTATAAGTTAAGAAAGTAGTAAATTTGTCTTTATAGATGCAATTTATCAAGTTTCCATCTCAAAGATTATCTGAATCCTATTAAATTATGTCTTAATTCCGCTTGCATTTTTATTACTATATTTATTGTTAAATCGCATTTTAAAAAGACATAAATGCCGGAGTTCTTGCTAGGTAAAGTTTAATAGTGTTGCATAAAAACATTCATTAAACTTCTCTTTTGTCTGATTAATTTATATTTATTAAGCTTTTACATATCTCAGACTTTTATTTACTATTTCTTTATTTAATTACCTCGAATAAAAGTTAGATTATGTACGGAGAAAGATACAAAATAAATGAATTTTTCTCCCATCCATGTGCATCCTCTTCATTCTGATAAATTTTCCATAATAATTGACCTGCACATCTCCGAGGTAATTGCATGAAAGCGGTAATTTTGGCCGGAGGGCTGGGTACACGCCTCAGTGAAGAAACCAGCATTAGACCCAAGCCAATGGTTGAGATTGGTGGTAAACCAATTCTCTGGCACATTATGAAAACTTATTCTTCCCATGGCATTAACGACTTTATTATTTGTTGTGGTTACAAAGGTTACATTATCAAAGAGTATTTTGCTAACTACTTCTTGCATATGTCTGATGTAACTTTTGATATGCGTTTTAATCAGATGAATGTCCATTCTGGTTATGCTGAACCTTGGCGTGTCACCCTAGTTAATACAGGTGATAACACTATGACAGGTGGACGCTTAAAGCGCGTTCGAGAACATCTTGGTAATGAAACATTTTGCTTTACTTATGGCGATGGTGTCAGTAATGTTAATATTACCGAACTAATTAAGTTACACCAAGAACAAAAGACCCTAGCAACACTCACAGCCGTTCAACCAGCAGGTCGTTTTGGGGCAATTTCCCTAGGACAAGAACAAACTAAAATTACTAGTTTCCGAGAAAAGCAAGACGGTGATGGTGCTTGGATTAATGGTGGTTATTTCATATTAGAACCAGCCGTCATTGATTTTATTGCTGATGATGCTACAGCTTGGGAGAAAGAACCATTAGAAAAGTTAGCAGATTTAGACCAGTTATCTGCTTTTAAACATAATGGTTTTTGGCAACCAATGGATACGTTAAGAGATAAAAATTACTTAGAAGAGCTATGGAAAAATAATCAAGCTCCTTGGAAAGTTTGGTAATACCGCAAAGGGAAATTCAAAATTCAAAAATAATTTAATTTTGAAGTTTTGATTTTCATCAAGTTATAATTTTTACCTATATGAGTAGAAAGGCGCATACACAGAGAAGTAGACAAAAGTCAAAAGTGAGAAAAATTTTTACTTTTGCCTTTTTACTTCCTGATCTGCCTTCTGCCTTATTTCAACATTAATGCAGTAATACCAA
This sequence comes from Anabaena minutissima FACHB-250, assembly GCF_014697125.1. Taxonomy (GTDB): domain Bacteria; phylum Cyanobacteriota; class Cyanobacteriia; order Cyanobacteriales; family Nostocaceae; genus Trichormus; species Trichormus minutissimus. The sequence continues at coordinate 142,109 of NZ_JACJRG010000001.1, forward strand.
TGTACGATTTTGCTATTGTCGGTGGGGGAATAGTGGGGCTATCTACGGGGATGGCTTTAGGTCAACGCTATCCCCACGCGCGGATTCTAGTGTTAGAAAAAGAAAGCCAATGGGCATTTCACCAAACTGGCAATAATAGTGGTGTGATTCACTCTGGAATTTACTACAAACCAGGGAGTTTCAAAGCAAAGTTTTGCCGTGATGGTAGAGACTCAATGATGGCATTCTGTCAAGAACATGGCATTGAGCATGAGATTTGTGGCAAGGTAATTGTAGCTACAGATGAGCAAGAATTACCACGCCTAGAAAACCTCTATAAACGTGGTGTAGATAACGGCATTAAAGTCCAAAAAATTAGCCCAGAGGAAGTCAAAGAAATTGAACCTCATGTTAGTTGTGTAGGTGGAATTAAAGTTTTTTCAACTGGGATTGTTAATTACAAGCAAGTTTGTTTAAAGTACGCCGAATTAATTCAACAGCAGGGAGGAGAGTTACGGCTTAATACCAAAGTGCTGAAAATTTCCCCCAGTGGTGACAATCACGTACTGGAAACCAACCAAGGCAACTTTGAAACCCATTTTGTCATTAATTGTGCCGGATTGCATAGCGATCGCATTGCTAAATTAGGTGGAGTCAACCCCAAAGCGAAAATCGTACCCTTCCGGGGCGAATATTACGAACTCACCCCAGAAAAACGGTATCTGGTGAAAACTCTGATTTACCCAGTTCCCAACCCCGATTTTCCTTTCTTGGGCGTTCACTTTACCAAAATGATTGATGGTAGCGTCCATGCAGGGCCGAACGCCGTTCTCAGCCTCAAACGTGAAGGCTACCACAAAACCGACTTCGACCTGAAAGACTTTGCTGAGGTGATGACTTACCCTGGTTTTTGGAGACTCGCCGCCAAACACGCCGATGAAGGTATCCAAGAAATCATTCGTTCCTTCAGTAAAGCAGCTTTTACCAGAAGTTTGCAAAAACTCATTCCCGAAGTACAAGAGTCGGATTTAGTTCCCACCCATGCAGGGGTACGCGCCCAAGCCTTAATGGATGACGGCAGACTAGTAGATGACTTTTTGATTGTACCTAGTCAAAATGCGATCCATGTTTGCAATGCACCCTCACCGGCTGCCACCTCTTCCCTAGAAATTGGCAAAGCGATCGCCGCACAAGTTCCAGAGCGATCGCACTTAGAGAATGTAGTTATTGCATAGATAAGAAACAGGGGAAAGGGTGGAGGAAAGAGGAAATATGTTCCCCAGTCCCCAGTCCCTAGTCCCCAATCCCCAATATACAGAATTTGACCAAAATGAAAATCTTAGTAACTGGAACAGAAGGCTATCTTGGTTGTTTATTACCCTCTTTGTTAGCCGGACGAGGACACGAAGTAATTGGTATAGATACTGGGTTTTATAAAGTTGGCTGGCTATACAATGGAACTGAAACCACAGCCAAAACCCTTAACAAAGATATTCGCAACATCACCCCTGAAGACTTAGAGGGTGTAGAAGCGATCGTCCACATGGCGGAACTTTCCAACGACCCCACAGGACAACTATCACCAAACATTACCTACGACATTAATCATTTAGGTTCTGTACGTCTGGCGAACCTAGCGAAAACAATGGATGTGCGCCGCTTCGTCTATATGTCTTCTTGTAGCGTCTATGGAGTAGCTACCGAAGGTGATGTCACAGAAGCATCCCCTGTTAACCCTCAGACAGCCTACGCAGAGTGCAAAACCTTAGTAGAACGAGATGTCACACTCCTGGCTGATGACGACTTCTCTCCTACCTTCATGCGGAATGCTACAGCCTTTGGTGCTTCGCCCAGAATGCGCTTTGACATTGTGTTGAACAACTTGTCTGGCTTGGCTTGGACTACTAAAGAAATCAAAATGATCAGTGATGGTACACCTTGGCGGCCATTAGTTCACGCCTTGGATATTTGCAAAGCCATAGCTTGCGCCTTAGAAGCACCCCGCGATATTATTCACAACCAAATTTTTAACGTTGGTGATACAGCTAACAACTACCGCGTTAAAGAAATAGCCCAAATCATTGCTGATACCTTCCCCGGATGCAAATTATCCTTTGGTGACAACGGCGCAGATAACCGCAGTTATCGGGTATCCTTCGAGAAAATCAACACCATCTTACCTGGATTTAAGTGTGATTGGGACGCTCAACGCGGTGCGAGACAGCTATTTGATTTATTCAGTCAAATTGATATGACTGAAGATACCTTCTTATTTAGAGGATTTACACGTTTAAAACAACTAGAGTATTTGATTCGTACTGAACAAATCGACCAAGATTTCTTTTGGAATATTAAGTAACTACCAATTTTGATTGTTTAAGGTCTTCAGATCCCTGACTTCTAGAATAAATCAGGGATCTCTCAACCCAAAAAAATCAATCATTGTATGAGTAAATTATTGACTATTGCCATTCCTACTTATAATCGGGCTGAGTTACTTGATAAACAGTTAACATGGCTAGCAAAAGCTATCAAAGGTTTTGAATCAGATTGTGAAATCTTAGTTTCTGATAATTGTTCTAGTGATCATACCTCTGAAGTCATTAAAAAATGGCAAGAACAATTAAATAATATTACGTTTACAGCTAATAAGCATCCAGAGAATTTAGGCATAATGAAAAATATTATGTACTGCCTAAATTCAGCAAAAACTCAATATGTCTGGGCTATTAATGACGATGAATCAATTCAGGAGAGAGCCATTGCTTATGTTATCAATAAGCTGAAGCAACAGCATAATTTATCATTATTGTTTCTCAATTTTTCAGGACATAATAAAATCACTGGTCAACCAGTCTACCCCCCAACTATCATCAGGAATCGCTGGTTTGATGCTGACTGTGAAGATGGTTGTGCAGATGGTAAAGCAATTTTTGAACATTGTTTTGCTAAAAGCGTTGGGACAGTAATTTTCCTAGCGGCTAGTATCTATCGTACTGATTTAGTCCAACAAGCACTACAAAATTGGCCAGATGCTGCTAGTAATTGGATATCTTTAGCATATTTATCTGGTTATTGTGCAGTGCATGGTGATGTAATTATCACTAAAGATAACTTTTTAGAATTCATTATGGGTGTGAGTTATTGGGAAAAAGAGCCAAAAGCTTCACTATTAATGCAATACAAACACATACCTGAAGTAATTTTAAAGCTTCAAAAATGTGGATATTCTCAGCAGTTTTGCCGACAGATGCTTTTACAAAATTCTCAATATGTGGATAACAAAGTATTTTTAAGTGCATTGAAAAGATGGCCTATATCTGCTCTCAAAACAGTTATTCCATTGCTGGCTATAGTTGGTTTATCTGTTTTTGATATTATGGCTTTTCCAGAGGTCAGAGTTGTTGAAGCCAATCAAGCATTTATACAAGAAGTACGAACCAATACCGACCATCCCTAAAGACTCAGAACTCATGAAATGAACCAGTAAACCAAATGTAGATAAACTTCCTGTTGAGGCATTTATCTAGTGTAAATACTAAATGATTAGTCAAATAAGGTCAGAAGCCGGGTACAAGTAATACCTTATTCAATAAGTATTACTTCCCACTATGGTAACAACACTCATTACTCAATTTTTATTCCAGCCAACTATGATTTTTACAACTACAGAACTCAAAGACGCATTTATTATTGACTTAGAAGAAAAATCAGACAACCGGGGCTTTTTTGCTCGGACTTTTTGCGCCCAAGAATTTGCCGCCCACGGTTTAAAACCAGTAGTTTCTCAGTGTAACCTTTCTTATAACTATCAAAAAGGTACATTACGGGGGATGCACTATCAACTCAAACCCGCAGCCGAAACTAAATTAATTCGTTGTATTAAGGGTGCTATTTATGACGTAATTATTGATATGCGTCCTGAATCACCAACATTTTTATCGCACATTGGTGTAGAACTGACTTCAGATAATCACAGAGCTTTGTACGTACCAGAAATGTTTGCTCATGGTTATCAAGCTCTGACTGATGATGCAGAAATTGTGTATCAAGTAGGTGAATTTTACACACCTGGATATGAAAGAGGACTACGTTATAACGACCCATTTTTTAATATTGATTGGCCTTTAGAAGTCACAGTAATCTCTGAGAAAGATGCTAACTGGCCTTTATTAGAAAATATCCCCATTGGTAGCCCTGACCCAGTGGAAGTAGTTTGTTAAATAAAAGAAATTAAAGGAGATTTTTAGATGATTATTATCGATCGCGCTTTACAAGCTCGTTCTGCTGCTGGTAATCCGGTGAAAGTGGGGATGATTGGTGCTGGTTTTATGGGTCGGGGAATTGCTAACCAAATCATCAATTCCGTTCCGGGGATGGAGTTGGTAGCTATTTTCAACCGGAGTATTGACCAGGCTCAACGCGCTTATCAAGAAGCGGGGATTGACGAGATTCACATTGTGAATAGTGTCGGCGAATTAGAAACTGCGATCGCTCAAGGTCAGTATGCTATTACCGAAGATGCTAAACTCATCTGTCAGGCGGAAGGCATCGATGCCATTATCGAAGTGACTGGTGCAGTGGAATTTGGCGCACATATCGTCATGGAAGCGATCGCTCATCGCAAACATATTATTATGATGAATGCCGAACTCGACGGCACTGTAGGCTCTATTCTCAAAGTCTACGCCGATAAAGCCGGTGTGATTCTCTCCGCCTGCGATGGCGACCAGCCAGGGGTAGAGATGAATCTTTACCGCTTTGTGAAGAGTATTGGTCTGACTCCTCTATTGTGCGGTAACATCAAAGGTTTACAAGACCCCTACCGCAACCCTACGACCCAAGAAGGATTCGCCAAGCGTTGGGGACAAAAAGCCCACATGGTGACAAGCTTTGCCGATGGTACAAAAATATCATTCGAGCAGGCGATCGTTGCTAACGCCACAGGCATGAAAGTTGCTAAACGGGGAATGTTGGGCTATGACTTCGCCGGTCATGTAGATGAAATGACCAATATCTATGATGTCGAACAACTCAAAGAACTAGGTGGGATTGTAGATTATGTAGTCGGCGCAAAACCCGGCCCTGGGGTATTCGTCTTTGCAACCCATGACGACCCCAAACAACAGCACTACCTCAACCTCTACAAATTAGGTGAAGGCCCCCTCTATAGCTTCTATACCCCCTATCACCTCTGCCATTTTGAAGTTCCCCTCTCTGTTGCCCGTGCAGTGTTATTCCAAGATGCAGTGATGTCTCCTTTAGGTGAACCCATAGTGGACGTAGTGGCCACTGCAAAAATTGACCTCAAAGCTGGGGAAACTCTAGATGGCATCGGCTACTATATGACCTATGGACAATGTGAAAATTCCAATATCGTCCAACAACAAAACCTTCTACCTATGGGTTTAGCAGAAGGCTGCCGTCTGAAACGAGATATTCCTAGAGATCAAGTCCTCACCTACGATGATGTAGAACTACCAGAAAGCAGACTTTGCGACCAACTCAGAGCCGAACAAAACAAATATTTTGCCCCAGAAAAAGTTTTGGCAACAGTTAGCTAGCATCTAGATTTAATTGGCAGTATTAAGTCCAAAAAATAGCCCCCCTTTGTACAAGGGGGGTTCAGGGCATCTTAATATCATTTTCTTTTCCAATAAATGTATTTTATTGGTGATTAATTAATAAGTTTAGAGAAACTATGAAAATTGCTCTAGTGCATGATTATTTAACCCAACGTGGTGGAGCAGAGCGGGTCTTTGAATTGCTTTGTAAACGCTATCCAGAAGCAGATATTTTTACATCTTTATATGACCCACAAAAAACTATCGACGTTGGCGATCGCATAGTTAATACAACTTTTTTGCAAAAAATTCCTGGTGCAACCAAATATTTTCGCTTAATAGCCCCTTTATATTTTCCAGCCTTTCGAGCGTTAGATTTACAAGACTACGATTTAATTATTAGTAGTAGTACCAGTTTCGCTAAAGCAGTTAGAAAACGGCAAGATGCAAAACACGTTTGCTTTTGTCATAACGTCACCCGCTTTTTATGGGATACAGAAACTTATTTACGAGAGTATAGTGATTATCGCTATTTTGCTCCATTAATTACAAAAGTATTCCAATTAATGAGAGATGTAGACCTGAAATATGCTCAAGAACCTGATATCTACATTGCCAATTCCAGCACTGTGGCTCGCCGGATTGAAAAGATTTATGGTAAACCAGCAATGATGGTTAACTATCCCATTGATACCAGTAACTTTGTTTTTTCTGATACCAAAGATGAATACTATTTAGCATCAGCACGAATGATTAGTTATAAGCGACTCGATGTTATAGTTGAGGCATTTAACTGGTTAGGATGGCCGCTATTAATCTCAGGTGATGGGCCAGAAAGAGAACGATTAGAAGCTAAAGCATTAGATAACATTAAATTTTTAGGTCATGTGAGTGACAGCCAACGTAAAGACTTATTTTCTAGAGCAAAATCTGTCATAGTTGCCGCCCTAGAAGATTATGGTTTAGTGCCGGTAGAGTCTAATGCTAGTGGTACACCAGTTATTGCTTATGGTGCAGGTGGTGTATTAGACACACAAATACATGGGGAAACTGGAGTCTTATTTAAAAGACAAACTCCCGAATCATTACAAACTGCGTTAATAGAGTCCGGAGGAATCTCCTGGAATTATGAAAATATCCGTAATCATGCCGTGAATAATTTTTCAGAACAAGTTTTCTTTAGCAAAGTTGAACGAATTATTGCCCAAGTTCAGTACGGAGCAATGAGTGCTAAGTGCTGAGTAATGAGTAATGAGTAATGAGTTTTGAGTAATGACTAATGAATGAGTGTACTCTTACTCGGTACTAATGCACTTCCTACAAACCCAGTTTTGAAACTAGGCGGCCTTTCAACTCAGCACTCACAAGTAGTTGGTGTAGCGTCTCACAGATAAGGATAGTAAACGTGGTTCAAACTAGTCTCAGTACCAATATAGTCAATTCCGCTAATGACACAGAACCAAGTTATGGACAGATTATTGCTGTATTTATTCGCAGATTTCCTTGGTTCTTAGGAGCATTTGTCACCACCATTGCTCTAGCGGCTGTCATCACTTCTAGAACTAAACCAACCTACAGAAGTAGTATGCAGCTATTGGTAGAACCAAACTATCAAGGTAAAAAAGATGGAACTAAAGCTGACAATCTATTTCTCGAACCTGATGTGCAGATAGATACTGCCACTCAACTTAACCTGATGCAAAGTTCAGGGTTGATTCAAAAAGCCGTTGATAAACTCAAATCTGAATATCCAGATATTAGCATTGCTGAGATTAAAAGTGCTTTAGCCTTAGAGCAACTCAGAGCTAAAGACGATAATGTGGCTACAAAAATTTTCCAAGTAGACTATACAGACGAAGACCCAGAAAAGACTCAAAAAGTATTAACTGCTATTCGTCAAGTGTATGTGCAATATAACAAAGAACAGCAGGATTTTCGCCTCAAAAAAGGGTTGCAAGTTGTTAGAGAACAGTTGAGTAAAGCCAGCGAAGAAGTTAATGCAGCTGAAACTAACTTACAAAGATTTCGCAGAAATCAGAACTTAATTGACCCAGAGGCACAAGCAAAAGCTCTAGAAGATAGTTTAAACAATATTGAGCAAGAACGTCGCACTACTCGTTCTCAGTATCAAGAGGCTGTAGCCAAGCAAAAATCTTTGGAAGAACAACTTAATCGTTCTCCTAGAAATGCTTTAGTAGCTTCTCGTCTGAGCCAGTCTACTCGCTACCAAGGCTTACTCAACGAAATTCAAAAAACTGAACTGTTGTTGGCTCAAGAACGCTTACGTTTTACAGATGAAACTCCTAGCGTGCAGAAGCTAAAAGAACAACTGCAAAGCCAAAAAGAATTATTGCAACAGGAAGTAGGCAGGACATTAGGTGTTAGGTCTGCTAGTGCTTTTAATTCTGGAGAACCGCTTCTAGAACAGGGACAGTTTGGTGACATTGACCTGAACCTTGCTAGCCAACTAGTAGATACCCAGACAACTATAGTTTCTTTAACTGCCCGTGACCAAACTTTGGCACAGAAAGAAAATCAGATACGTCTGGAAATTAGACGCTTTCCGCCTCTATTGGCTTATTACAATCGGATTAAACCACAGTTACAATTTAGCCGGGAAAGGTTAGAGCAGTTGTTGCGGGCAGAACAACAACTACGCCAAGAACTAGCCAAGGGTGGTTTTAACTGGGAAGTTGTAGAAGACCCCCAAGTAGGCATGAAGTTGGGGCCAAACCTGAAGCAAAATCTCTTGCTAGGTGCAGTAGTTGGACTAATGTTAGGAGGCATCGCTGCCTTTATTCGAGAAGCATCTGATGATTCTGTTCATACTACGGCTGAGTTAGAGAAACAGGCTGCTTTGCCTTTGTTGGGAACTACGCCTAAACTACCCCCGGCTAGAACCAGAGAATCTATCATTAAATTACCTTTTGGTAAGCCAGAAATACCTGCACCTTGGACTGTTGAGGTTTTACAATCTCCTCCTCGTTGGGAATCATTGGATCTGATTTACAAAAATATCGAACTTTTAAATTCTGTCACTAGCTTAAAGTCTTTGATGATTTCCTCTCCTATGATGGATGAGGGTAAATCAGGTTTTGCTTTGGGTTTAGCGATGAGTGCAGCGCGGTTACACAAAAGGGTACTGCTAATTGATGCTAACTTACGCCATCCCAGTTTGCATGAACAGCTAAATTTGCCCAATGAGCAAGGACTTTCTACCCTATTGGCTAGTGAAATCACCTTACCTCATCAGATTGGCACTCATTCTCTTGGCTCAACCTATATCGATATTTTGACGGCTGGCCCTAAACCTGCTGACCCCGCAAATCTTTTGAGTTCACCCCGGATGATGGAATTGATGAACGCATTTGAGGAGAACTATGATTTGGTAATTATCGATGCGTCACCTGTTCTGGGTTTAGTGGATGCTATGCTCACGGCTTCTTCTTGTCGGAGTGTGGTGTTGGTAGCCAGTATGGGTAAGGTCACGCGCACTCAAATTGCTGAAGCTACAGCTATGTTGAGCAGGTTAAACCTCATTGGGATTGTCGCTAATGGGGTAGCTAACTCTGGTAGTACGTATGTGCAGTATGCTAAGGAATATCGATTTGCACTGCAACAAGCGGTGGAGAAGTAGAGGAGTTACATCAGTTAACTGTTAACTGATGATGCTCATTCATAGTTTTGGTAGTGCGATCGCCTATTCATGGGTGCGATCGCACATATTTTTTGTTTGGGTATTGATATAAATCAAAATGAAATTACTAAAATACAGTCATATAATTTTTAGCATTTTATGTTAAAAAACATTCCCCAACTTGACTGTTTTATTTGTAATAATTAAACTTTTTTAGTGTTAAAAATAAATCTATTTTAACTACTCAATTATTAAGTATATTTATATCAGCTTTATATTTAGCTGAAAAAATACTATCTATTTAAAGAATAAATAAAGAATTAGCCTAGATATATAGTCATTTCTACAGAGTCTTATATCCTAGAAATTGAAATTGATTTCAGGTGGCTCAAAGGCGATATTACAATAGCTTTCTTAGATTTACTAAACCAAGTAGATAGACCTAATTAAACACAATTACAAAGTTATGAAGGTCGTAATGGGGTAAATTCCCTCTACATCTCCCCAACATCCCTTATTTGTATGAGAGAAATCTAAATTTACCAGTGAACTTTCTAATTATGTTTACTACTAACATAAGTAGCTCGTTATCAAGTCATAACTGGTAGTTAGCAACTTGGGTGACTACCTATCTACTTAAAATCTAGGTTGTTTGTATATCTCAAACCCAGCAGAATTACTAAACTGAGATACTTACTGTTCATTTAATTTAAACCAGGATATTTTTACACGCAAGTATCTACAGCTTTGAGCAAAACACCAAATTACCATCGAAGTCTTTGGCATTGATAGCCTTTGATATTAGCTCAGTGATTTAATTTGTATAAATCCAAAGACATATGACAAGCACAATAGTTCCAACTTTTGATCATTACTATCCTGTAAACCCACAACAACAAGAGCCTCGTTCTTCACAATACACGCTTCAATGGCGGCGAGGTCAACTGTTGGTGAAGTCTTTGAGCAAATTACCACAGCCATATTTTCCCTCTCTCAATAATCAGCAATTATTAATAGAGTGTTTAAAACATTCACCAGTCGATTTGGTAAGTATAGATGCCAAACTTGGTAAAACTGTGTTAAGTTTCTGGGCTGAGTCTTGTGAACAAGCTCATAAACCCATATTTCTCCGCATATCCTCTGGCTCTAAATTATTCAAACGAGGTAGCCAAGGTGCAATGTGGTTGCAATTAATAGACAGAGTAATTGCTGGCATATTGCTGCTGTTGTTGAGTCCAATCATGGCAGTATTAATGATACTCACGCAGGTTTACTCACCAGAGTCACTATTTACTCGTGAATGGCGTGTGGGAGAGAAAGGCAAATTATTTCGTGCCATCAAATTTTCCATCCCGACTCAGGAAAATAGCAAAGCTTTTGGGCTTTGGCTGCGTAAATCTGGTTTAGAACATCTACCAAAATTGTGGAATGTACTGCGGGGTGAAATGAGTTTGATAGGAACTCGTTGTTGGACTTTGGAAGAGGCCATAACTTTAACAGTAATTACCAAGTCATGGGAAATAGAGACAGAATCCCAGATATTACAACTAGATAGCCAAACTCTTTAAAAGTTATCAGTTGCATTCAGTAATTCGGCGCAAATCGATCGAACTATGTTCAGTAATGTAACATTATTGTAATCGATTTCGTAGTAAGGACTTTAGTCCTTACTACAGAACTTTAATTATTTACAAAGACTTACTTATCTCAGTGAATAACTCGGTCATTTTTGTGTCTATCGTCTGATACTTTATCGCATCTTTAAATATACAAGTTTTCTTGAGAATACGTCTAGTAATTGGTAAATCTTACTGTTGCAATTAATTACGGCAGAAATTAGTTAACTAGTACAGGCTGTACATATAGCGTTTCCTACATCAGTTAGGTGAAAGCAGACAAATTTGGGTATCAGCAGACAAAGAAACGCTATATAGCAAAATTATTTTTAGAAAATACTCATGATTTTGAAAATACCTAAACCACTCGGAAATCTATTTAAGGCTACTAGCTTGTGGAAAGATAATTATTTAATTTTGCAAGAGTTAAAAAAGTTTCGCAAAATAGCAATTTTAGCCGTGATATTTTCTGTGCTAGCGGCGGCGTTTGAAGGTGTGAGTATCGGATTTTTACTTTCATTTTTACAAAGTTTAACTAGCCCTGATACTCCACCAGTCAAGACTGGTATAGAATGGTTTGATATTTTAGTCTTGGGTGCTAAAGAAGCGCAAATTAATCGCTTGTATCGGATATCCTTCCTGATTTTATTCAGCACTTGGTTACGAGCAGCCTTTAATTATTTTAGCCAAGTATATACAGAATTAGCACAATTACATCTTGGCGATCGCCTGCGAAAGAGTATTTTTGAGCAACTGCAAGCTATGCAGTTGAGTTACTTTGCTAAAACTCGCTCTGGTGAACTAGTTAACACCATTACCACAGAAATTGAAAGAGTCAAGCAAGCTTTTGGCGGTTCAGCATTTTTATTCACTAGGGGGTTGACAGTCATTGTTTATTTAATCTCAATGTTTGTCATGTCCTGGCAGTTAACAATACTTTCGATTTTGTTATTTTCATTGTTAGCAGTTGGCTTATCTAATTTGAATGCCAGAGTCAGAGAAAGCAGTTTTGGGTTGTCAGTAGCCAATGGTAATTTTACATCCTCAGCCGTAGAATTTATTAATGGGATTCGTACAGTCCATGCCTTTGGCACACAAGATTTTGAGCGCGATCGCTACAACAAAGCCAGCAACCAAGTCCTCAGTTCTGCGACTAAAGTTATCGTCACCTGGACACTAGTTAGACCAATAGCTGAAGCTATAGCTACCACTGTTTTAGTCGTGATGATTATTCTAGCTTTTACTATGTTTGTAGCTCAAGGTAAGCTGCAAATTTCATCTCTATTAACCTTTTTCTTTGTATTGTTCCGGCTTGTGCCATTTATTCAAGACATTAATGGTACGAGAGCATTTTTAAGCAGCTTACAAGGTTCTGCTGATACTATTCAAAGCCTCTTGAGAACTGATGATAAGCCTTACTTTAAAAATGGCAAAATCAAATTTAATACCTTAAAGCGATCAATAGATTTAGTATCTGTAGATTTTGGTTATAGTGCCGATAATTTCATATTGCATAACGTTACTCTGAGTATTGAAAAGGGTAAAACTACAGCTTTAGTTGGTTCGTCTGGTGCTGGTAAAACAACATTAGCTGATTTGATTCCTCGCTTTCATGATGCGACCGAAGGTTATATTTATTTAGATGATATTGATATCAAGAAATTTGATATTAATTCCCTCCGGCGCAAAATAGCTGTTGTCAGTCAAGACACATTCATTTTTAACAATTCTGTTTGGAATAATATCAGCTATGGTTCACCAGAAGCTACTCCAGAGCAAATTAAAGAAGCAGCAAGCCTAGCTAACGCTTTGGAATTTATTTTAGAAATGCCCGAAGGATTTGACACCCAACTAGGAGATAGAGGTGTACGCTTATCTGGAGGACAAAGACAACGATTAGCAATTGCGCGGGCTTTATTACGTAACCCAGAAATTTTGATTTTAGATGAAGCCACAAGTGCCTTAGATTCTGTTTCTGAACGCTTAATTCAAGAGTCTTTAGAAAAGCTATCTGTGGGTAAAACAGTAATTACGATCGCTCACCGATTATCCACCATTGCCAAGGCAGATAAAGTAGTAGTCCTAGAACAAGGACGCATCATAGAACAAGGTGGCTACCAAGAATTATTGGAAATCAAAGGTAAGCTGTGGAAATATCATCAAATGCAACATGAATCAGGTCATTTAGGCTAATTATGAACCATGATCGACTAGATTTTTTCTGAAATGTCCCTCTCAAGTAACTACCATATATAACCCAATGACTTTTGTAACTCCTGAATTAGATCACAATCCCTTAGTTGTAGTGTGTGGGGCAGATGACAACTACGCTATGCCCCTGGCTGTAACACTCTACTCTGCGCTGGTAAATCTAGAAAAGGGGTGTACACTCTACCTTTACATCATTGACGGCGGTATTACTGACCAGAGCAAACAACGCATTCAGCGAGTGCTTAACGTTGAACACATTGATTTACACCTTCAGTGGATTTCTCCCAGTAATTTGACATCACTGAGTCATATCAAAACACCTGATTGGGTATCAGTTGCTACCTATCTAAGATTACTAATTCCCGATATCCTACCAGAGATATTTAAAAAAGCTATTTACTTAGATAGTGATTTATTGGTCAAGGGAAACCTAAAAAACTTGTGGAATCAGGAAATAGCTAACTATGCTTTACTTGCTTGTACTGATCTTGTGATTCCATGTGTATCTTCAAGCTTAGGCATTATTAATTACAAAGAATTAGGGCTAACGCCTGATACACCTTATTTCAACGCTGGAGTCTTGGTAATAAATTTGCCAAAATGGAGAGAGGAAGAGATTAGCGAGAAAGTATGGCACTACTTCAGCCAAAATGCAGAATACGTGCGGATGGGAGATCAAGAAGGACTAAACGCTGTTCTTGCTAATAAATGGGGAAAGCTTAATCCTAAGTGGAATGTTATATCACATATTCTGTGTTACGAAAGCTGGAAAGAATCACCCTTTAAGGAAGAGATTCGTCATATCAAAGATGAACTCATCCACAAACCTGATATCGTTCATTTTGCTGGTGTAGCTAAACCTTGGAAAATAGGATGTGACCATCCAGCACAGTTGCAGTGGATTCATCATCTCCAAGCCAGTGGATGGTTTCAAACTACAGAAAGTATTGTCTGGTTTAGCAAATGGTTTCTGCAATATTACTCCTGGCAACTGAAGGTCTTAATTAGGAAATTGATATTTGCCCTAGGATTAGGAAAATTCTGGGAATCATTAAGGGCTTATGTACTACAGACTTAATATGTTTGGTTCATCTCTTAAGAAATACAGGTGACAGGTAACAGGGTAGAGGGAAAGAGTGTTTCTTTCATTGTTTGCTAGTCGGTGGCTGATATTTTGCACCATTCTTAATAATCGTCAGGTGGACAATTCCAACAAGGTAGAAATAAGGGCTTTAGCTAATTTTCAGCATTGCCCACCTGACAAAATTTACTACTCAGCACTGTTTCTTAGAAGTTATTCAGCTATTACATCTCTCGGAAGAAATTATTATGAAAGTCTCCGTTATTATTTCTAACTATAACTACGCTCGCTATCTCTCTAGAGCAATCAACTCTGTTCTATCTCAAACCTATTCAGATATTGAGCTAGTGATAGTAGATGATGGTTCTTCAGACGATAGTCGTGATGTCATCACCAAAATTCAAGCACAAGCTCCAGATAAAATCAAAGCTATTTTCCAAGCAAATCAAGGACAAGGAGGTGCTTTTAATGCTGGTTTTGAGGCTGCTAGTGGAGAGATTATTGCCTTTTTAGATGCCGATGATGTTTGGCAACCTCATAAAATTCAACGGATTGTTGAGGTGTTTAATACATCAGATGTAGTTGGTGTGATGCACCATTTGGATATCATTGATGGCGATGACAATACAATCAATAATGCTTCTACCCAAGGGGCAAAACTGAGTGAGGATTTAGCTTCAGTCATATTAAGTACAGGAAATGCTTGGTGTTTTCCTCCTACATCTGGACTAGCCTATCGCCGTGAAGCATTACAAAAAGTTTTTCCTATCGACCCTGTAAAATGGCGGATTTGGGCAGATGGTTGCATTATTTACTGCACAGCTTTCTTAGGCAAGATTAAAACATTACATGAAAATTTAGGGAGTTATCGCATACATGGTGCAAACAATCACATTACCAAAGGTGCTGTAACTAACGAACAAGAAGTCAAATCCCAGTTAGGGATTGAGATGACCAACCAATATATTAACGACTTTTTAGTACGTATTGGTTATCCCGAAAGAGTTGACTTATCTCGCAACCTCCAGTATCGACGCACCAAGTATTATCAGCAATCTAAATGGGATAGTAACGAGGTGTGGTCAATCTCACGGTTGATATTAGGTTGGCCTTTTTACACCGGACAAGAGCGAGTATATTACTTAGCTCGGTTTTTATTTAAAAGTGCAAAGTTTTTGGCTCGTCCAACTGTTCATACGGAAAGCACAACAATTTAGTAGTAAGTCTGATTATTAGTGATGAAGATTATGAGTCAAGCAAATCCTTATCGTCCAACAATCGCACCACTTGCAGAAGGAGTTACACGCCCACTCTGGTCTGTGATGATTCCTACTTACAATTGTGCAGAATATCTGCGTGAAACTTTAGCTAGCGTGTTGGCTCAAGATCCAGGCTCTGATGTTATGCAAATTGCAGTGGTTGATAATTGCTCTACAGAAGATGATCCAGCCGCAGTCGTTGCGGAACTGGGTAAGGGTCGCGTTGAGTTTTATCGACAACCACAAAATGTTGGTCTAATTAACAACTCTCATACCTGTTTTGAATTAGCACGCGGTCATTTGATTCATCTTCTCCATAGTGATGATTGTGTGTGTGATGGTTTTTACCAAAAGCTGGAGGGAGTTTTTAGCGAAAATCCACAAATTGGTGCTGCTTTTTGCCGCAGTATTTATATTGATGAGCATAGCAATTGGCAAGGATTTTCTACTTTAGAACTGCCAGAAAGTGGTGTGTTACCTAATAATTGGGTGGAGCGAATTGCCGAGCTTTGCTGTATTTCAGTACCATCAGTTGCAGTAGTCCGCCGTGAAGTGTATGAACAACTAGGGGGATTTGACAAACGCTGTGGCTTGAGTGGTGATTGGGAGATGTGGGTGAGAATTTTTCATAACTACCCGATGTGGTTTGAAGTTCAACCTTTAGCTATGTGGCGTAGACACTTTTTGTCTGCTACACGAGTTAATGCTAAAAGTAAACCCTTCATTCAAGAAACCTTTGATACTGTAGAGACGATTTTTACATCTTATCTACCCAAAGCTATCAATGGCAAAATTCACAAAAAAGCCAAGCAAAATTGTGCATTTTTATCTTTAGATTTAGCGAAAGCGTTGTTAGCTCAAGATGAAATATCTGAAGCGATCGCGCAAATTCAAACAGCTCTCAAGTATAGTTTTTCCTTCCCAGTGATGAGAGCGGCGGGTAGAATCATCGTTTGGGATGGGACGCGATCGCTATTAAAAAGATTAACTGGTACTCCAAGACATAAAACAAAAGCTACTTCCGAAGCTTTCAGCTATCTGAAATCGTCTTAGAGAAACACTTATAAGACTTACGTAATAGTTCTAATTTAACTTAGTCACAAAGGTCACTAAACAATGCGAGTATCTGTTTGCATCACAACGAGAAATCGCCCTCAATACTTGGAAAATTGCCTGCGATCGCTATGGGATTCTGATACTAAACCTCACTCAGTAGTTGTATCAGATGATTCACCTGATCTAGAAGTACAAGAGCGCAATTATCAGATTGTGCAACAATATCCTCACATCACCTATCTGACCGGCCCACGGATTGGTGTTTGTGCTAACCGTAACAATGCTGTAAATGCCATCCTTAGCTCTGAAACTGACTTCGTGGCTTTTATTGATGATGATATTTGTGTAGAACCAGATTTTATTACGCGTGCGATCGCGCAATACACAGAAATATCTCCAGAACAGAGAAATTCTACCATCCTGTCGGGTATCAGTCACAGTCCTGAAGGATGTGTGATGGCTTCTGGCAAGTTGTCTTTTCGAGGCTATTTCTGTGCTAGTGACATACCCGAAACAGTAGCAATTCATGCCACTATTTTCCCTCGTCAGTTTTTTGACCAAGAACAGTGGGATGAAAATATCTTTTTTGGCTACGAAGATGCAGAATTATGTTTACGGGCTTTGAAGCGGGAATACAAGATTTTACACTGCCCAGAATTACGCGTGCTGAATACTGGGGACAACGGTAAAAGCTCTTTGATGGTGTCGGATATCGGCACTTTAACTTACTACGAAATTTCTATAGAAGCCGCTAGGCTCTACGTTGGCATTAAACGCTATAAAAATTTATTTCCTAATTTGTTAAAACTAGCGGTTTTTTGTTTTGTATATTTCTTGCATATGACCGTATATCTATGGAGACGCAGCTCACTGCAAGCCTGGCCAGAAATTATCCGTCGTTCCCATGTTGAAAGGTTATGGCAGTCGTCTCAATTGAAGTGGGGATGAGGGGAATAGAGGAGCAGGGAGCAGGGAGCAGGGGGCAGGGAGCAGAGGAGATTTTATCCCAGTCCCCAATCCCCAGTCCTTTTATAACAGGATATTTAATTGTGAAACTATGTATTGTTACGCACAATGTAATAAAAGGTGATGGTCAGGGACGGGTTAACTATGAGATTGCTTTAGAAGCAATTCGTCGTGGTCATCACGTTACTTTATTAGCTAGTCAGGTAGCTTTAGAACTAGAGCAGAGTGACCAAGTTAATTGGGTTGCTATTCCGGTGAAAGGATGGCCAACGGAATTACTCCGCAATATCATTTTTGCTATTTTTAGTACAAATTGGTTGCATAAACATCGCACTGAGATTGATTTAGTCAAAATTAATGGTGCAATTACCCATGCTCCTGGTGATGTAAATGCAGCGCATTTTGTCCATAGTTCTTGGTTAAAATTCTCCTCTGGGAAGGCTGCACCGAAGTCACGCCGATTTTTATATAACTTTTACCAGTGGTTGTATACAGCGTTAAACGCACGTTGGGAAAAACAGGCTTTTCGTCAGGCGCGGGTTGTGGTGGCGGTTTCTAATAAAGTGGCAAAGGATTTGCAAGCTATTGGCGTATCACCGCAGAGTATTCAGGTGATTGTTAATGGTGTGGATTTGCAGGAATTTTCACCAGGAAATAGCGATCGCCTGCAATGGAATCTACCACAAGAAGTCCCCCTAGCACTGTTTGCAGGGGATATTCGACTCTCTCGCAAGAATTTAGATACAGTTCTTAAAGCCTTAGTACAAGTTCCCGATTTACATCTAGCGGTAGCTGGAATTACGGAAGGTAGCCCATATCTTCAGTTAGCGGAATCTTTGGGATTGAAAGAGCGAGTGCATTTTCTAGGACTGCGCCGTGATGTTCCCGACTTAATGAAAGCAGTAGATTTCGTCGTTTTTCCTTCACGGTATGAGCCTTTTGGCTTGGTAGTAATTGAAGCGATGGCTTCTGGTTTACCTGTAATTACCGCTAGTAGTACAGGTGCAGCCGATTTAGTTAAACCTGAAGCTGGGATAGTTTTGGCAGACTCAGACGATGTGGAAGGTTTAGCCAAAGCTATGTTTTCTTTGACAAGCGATCGCCATTTAAGACAAACAATGGGTGAATCGGCTAGAGCGATCGCCACACAACACAGTTGGACAAGAATGGCTCAGTGCTATGTGGATTTATTCGAGGAGTTAAAGAAGTGATGAAAATCACAGTTATCGTCCCCACTTATCGCCGGACTCAAGACCTAGCACGCTGTTTTGCCGCCCTACAAAAGCAAGCGCGACCAGTTGACGAGGTAGTAATAGTAGTCCGTGATTCCGACTATGAAACTTGGCAATTCCTCACCAAATTTGACCCGCAACTTTTGCCATTACGCGCTACCACAGTCAGCATTCCCGGAGTAGTAGCAGCGATGAATGCTGGTTTGGATGTTGCCAAAGGAGACATTATCGCCTTTACCGATGATGATGCTGCTCCCCACAGTAATTGGTTAGCGCATATTGAAGCTCATTTTTTAGCAGACGATCGCATCGCTGGAGTGGGTGGACGCGATTGGGTATATCATGGCAAAAACTTAGAAGATGGAGTTTGCCCAGTAGTCGGTCAAGTGCATTGGTTTGGGCGCATCATTGGTAATCACCATATAGGTATAGGTGCGCCGCGTGAGGTGGATGTTCTCAAGGGAGTCAACATGAGCTTTCGCCGCGCCGCTATTCAACAACTGCATTTTGATCGGCGGATGCTGGGTACAGGCGCACAGGTTCACTTCGAGGTAGCTTTTTGTCTCTCCCTCAAGCGGGCTGGTTGGAAACTCATCTACGATCCTCAGGTGGGAGTCAATCATTATCCAGCGCAACGATTCGACGAAGATCAACGCCACCAATTCAATCCCATTGCTGTAGTTAATGCCGTACACAACGAAACCTTAGCATTGCTAGAACACTTGTCGCCCTCTCAAAAATTAGTATTTTTGTTCTGGGCAACATTCGTCGGCACAAGGGATGCTATGGGTTTTATTCAATGGTTACGCTTTCTTCCCAGTGAAGGCCTGTTAGCAGGACAAAAATTACTAGCCTCTTGGCGTGGTCGTTGGCAAGGTTGGCAGACTTGGCAAGGGTAGTTAATTCAAAATTCAAAATTCAAAATTATTCGCGTTAGCGTCACGCAGTGAAGAATTTTTTGACTTTTGACTTTTTTCTGCCCCATGCCCAATTACATTAGCGTAGCGGGGCGCAGCCCATTAAGAATTATTTGGAGATTTTCAGTGGTTCAGATACATACACTTCCCAATAGTCCACCGAAACAAAACTTGAGTTTCGGAAAGCAACCGCCGTTAGCTTGGGCGGCTATACTATTCCTCGTGCTGTTTTCCGCAGTGTGCATTTTCGGAGGTGCGGCTGGCATCCTGCGGACAGCTTATGTGATTATTTCCTTCGCTATTGGTATTTTCCTATATGTGCGATACCCCTTACTTTACACAGGTTTTACCTGGTGGATTTGGTTTGTAACGCCGTTTGTGACTCGTTTAGTTGATTATAAGAGTGGTTGGGATCCTACGCGTTTTATGCTGGTGTCACAATATTTAGTGACATTATTAACTTTACATACTTTTCTAAAAGAACTGCCGAAGTCGCTGCGCCAAGGCAGTTTACCCTTTGTTCTAGCATTTCTAGGGGTGTTTTATGGCTTTCTCGTAGGCATAATTAAAACATCACCCTTTACTGCGGCGCGGGGACTTCTAGATTGGTTAACTCCTATTACTTTTGGTTTTTACCTATTTATCCACTGGCGAGATTATCCCCTCTACCGTCGTACCATTGAGCGTACTTTCCTCTGGGGAGTTTTGGTGACAGGAATCTATGGAATTTACCAGTTTTTAGTTGCTCCTGAGTGGGATGTATTCTGGCTAGTAAATACAAAATTGACTAGCATGGGTGATCCTGAACCGTTGAAACTACGCATCTGGAGTACAATGGCTTCCCCTGCACCCTATGCAGCTATGATGATGGCCGGATCACTATTATTATTTAGTAATAAAACATTTCTTCGGATTCCTGCTTCTGCGATCGCCTACTTGGCTTTCTTGCTCACAACAGTCCGGACATTATGGGGCGGATGGTTTATAGCATTTATTACTTTTATTACTTCATTAAAGGCACACCTGCAAATGCGCCTGTTTATAACTATTTTGCTCATGGCACTTTGTATAATTCCACTAACGCAAATAGAACAATTCTCTGAGACAATCTCTGAGCGGTTTGAAACGTTTTCTCAGTTGGAGAAAGATGACAGTGCTAAAGTAAGACAAAAAATATATGAAGATGGTCTTAATAGTGCTTTAACTAATGGTTTAGGTAACGGTGTAGGTAATACTTTTATTGTTAATAAAAAAGGTATCTTAGAACCGATTGTAATTGACAGTGGCATTCTAGATATGTTTTTTACATTAGGTTGGTTTGGAGGTGTCTTTTATTTAGTAGCAATATTTATGGCGTTTGCAAAATCGTTTCAATATTCTGAATACCGTTTTGATACTTTCATGGCTGCATCTAGAGCTATTAGCCTCGGTATGTTGTCAACACTATTAGGCAATAGTGGGATGTTGGGAATGCCTGGGATGGTACTTTGGGGTTTTATAGCTCTGGCTATGGCAGGGCATAAATATCATGTACGTTCACGAATCGATTAGGGACTGGGGACGAATGAAAAAGCAGGGGAGCAGGGAGCAAGGGAGCAGGGGAAAAAATCACCTGCCTCTTATCAAGTGTGTAGAGACTTTGCAATCCAACGTCTCTATTTTGTTGGATGATATCAAGTTCAGATAATTACTTGTCATAGCGAATACTTTGCTCACAATGAAGGAAGTTTTGTCACTGATCAAGTGAACTTAATATTATTATTAGACATCTCCAAAAATGAAATATACGTTATCCATAAACTTGTAGAGACGTAGCATTGCTACGTCTCTACAAGTTTATTTTTCACCAGATATCTAGTATAGTTAAAATTGGTTTTTCAAGACGCGATTTATCGCGTCTCTACATGAGGGTTTTGTGCCTCGATTTTTTAGATTTTGGATGGCATCTCAATATATGTTGCTGAGTTCTTGGCAATCAACTCACCATATACTACTAAAGTTTCTTGATTCACACGCCCAACGGTCAGCCATTCTAGATTTTGTTGTGCTTGCTTCTTCCACTGGTACAGTCTATGAGGATTCCTAAGTAAGTCTGCTAAAGCTTTTGCTAGA
This sequence comes from Anabaena minutissima FACHB-250, assembly GCF_014697125.1. Taxonomy (GTDB): domain Bacteria; phylum Cyanobacteriota; class Cyanobacteriia; order Cyanobacteriales; family Nostocaceae; genus Trichormus; species Trichormus minutissimus. The sequence goes on from NZ_JACJRG010000001.1 coordinate 163,739, forward strand.
GCCTGACTATCTTTAGGTGGAACTAGGATACCTGCCTGTCCACCATCTAAGGCTTCAGGAATACCGTCTACGTTAGTGGCAACAATAGCACAACCGGCTTCTCTAGCTTCTGGGATTACCAGTGGGGAGGGGTCACGGTGGGAGGCGAGAACAAAGATATCAGCTGCTAAGAGGTAACGTTGCGGCTCTGGCTGAAAACCTTCAAAATGGATGCGACTACTAAAACCTGTTTTTTGGGCTTTGTCTGCAAAAGTTTCTCTGTCTGGGCCATTGCCTACTAAATAGAGATGTGTTTGAGGAAATTCTGCGGCGATTTGCGCGAAAGCATCAATTAACTCACTAATGCCTTTGCGTTGATACATCCCGGCTACTGTAGCGATCGCTGGCTGTTGTAATTCTACAGGCTGGTACTCTTGAATGTTACGGGTGCGGACGCTACCTAATGTCCCATTAGATATTACCCGTAATTTATGCTCTGGAATCCCCCGCCGTGCCATTGATTTAGCAACCGCCTTGCTGACAGCAATTACCCGATCGGCTATTCCCATCAGTACCGCACTGCTTTGGAATTCGTTGTGTACTGTGGCAACTAAGCCATAACTATCAGCAGCTTTGAGAAATCTCCCTAATACAACCCCTGTCATCATATGAGCATGGACAATATCCGGCTGAAATTCTTTGATAATGGCTCGATAACGTCTAACCGCATTAATTAAATTGATTGGTGTCCTAGTTTGATCTAATTGAAAGTGCTGGACACCATAATTTGCTAATAATATTTCATATTCTCCGCCAGCAGATGCAACAGCCACTTCATGACCGTTTTTTGCTTGCAGACAAGCTAAGTCCACAGCTACATTGACGATGCCGTTACCAATTTCTCGGACGTGGTTCAAAATATGTAGTACACGCATTTACTTGCCAGTGTTTAGTTACAGTTTGAATGAGTAAAGAGTGCTGAGTGCTGAGTGCTGAGTGATGAGTAAGGAGTAATGAGTGATGAGTAAGGAGTAATGAGTAATGAGTAATGAGTAAGGAGTTTTTCTCCTCTACTCCCCCTGCTTCCCCTGCTTTTCCTGCTCCCCCTGCTCCCCCCACACCCTCACGTTTCACCCTGGTAGGCGATACATCATCACTTTGCCTTTGGCATTTTCTTCTACAAATACTAGATACTCACCATTTGAGCGTTGAAAAGCGCGGATACCGTAGGGTATATCCACCCAGCCACTTTCTCCGTTGACTTCTGGGCCTGGTTTTAATATTTGTAGTTGTTTTCCTGTGGTGGCGTTATAGGCGTAAACCTCCGCCATTTTACTAGCTACTGCAAAAACTCTATCTCCCGCTACATCCATTGATTTAATATGCAGTTTGGGGTTAGTTTTGGTTTCATAAGGCAAGGCTATCCGCCAACGTAGATTTTTTTTCTTACTCCAGTTGTCGTAACGCACTATCTCTGTACCAACTAACCCCCAATCACCATCTAAGTTGGGGCGATCGCTTGTATACCCTCCCAGATACATAACATCCTGTTTGGGAATATACTTAATCCTGGTTAGGGTTTTGAAAGGTGCTGGCATGGGTATTCTTGCCCCAGTACCTTGACCATAAATCGGACAACCATGAGTGTCTAATTTCTGATAAGGATAATGTTTGATATAGCCAGCTTCGGCTGCTTGCCAAATATCTCCTTTGCTGTCAACTTCCCAACCCCAGACAGAAGCATCTTCTTCACCAAGAGTTTTGTATTCATTGCTTTGAATTGAACCATCACCATTGACATCTCGCCATAACCAACTACCGTTTTTGGGTTGATTAGCTGGCCATTTGAGATGGTTCTTGCCAAATATACCGCAAGGAACGGCAATTTCACCATCAAAACGGTAAATTAATAGACGTTCTGCCATCATTTCTGAGGAGAGATAAAGTAACCTTTTTCCTCCAAGGCGGCGAACGAAGGCGGCTGTGGGTGTGGTATGTAGTCTGCCATCATCGGGATAGCGGAATTTATCTAGGGTATATGCTTTATATGTCCATTCTTTGCCGTTATTTTTGCTGTAGTCCATGACGAAGTGTTCATTTTTAGTAAACACATCTTTACCATCACTATCAGGATCGGTATCGGCATTATCTACGAATTGCAAACCCAGTAAACGCCACTGGAGTTTTCCTGATGGCGAGAACATCCTTAAATCTGCACCAGTGCTATTGAAACCATGATTGCTAATGTAGATATTGCCTGCTGTATCTGTACCAACTCCGGTAATGCCGTAAAGTTTTGAATCTTTGATTTCACCACGAATCCCGCTATAAATGCCGCCTTTATCGCCAAAAGTGCCAATCTGCACTGGTTTTTTGGCAATGTTGTAAATTAATACTTGCTGACGCTGGTTATTTTCTGCAACTAACAGTTTATCTTGTGGAGTTACTGCGATCGCCGTTGGCTGCACTACATCTGTAATCTGTTGGGGTAATTGCTTTCCTTGGGGGGTATAACGAACAATTTTGGCAGCAGTTTTATTCTTTTTGTTTTGAACAACCCATAGATTATTTTGCCGATCAATAGCGATCGCAGCTGGATTCGTCACGCTAAAACTGCGTAGTTCCTGCATGGTGTCGCTGTTGTAAACCCGGATGCGATCGGTAGCTACATCACTTACATATAAATCGTTACCGATAGTTGCTAATCCAGTAACTTCATTTTTTGTATTGATAATGAGCATACTTTTATCCCAACCACGCCCCCCAGCGAATGGGGCTGGTTTGCCAGATAAGGTATAGCGTCTAACACAGTACCAAGTCGTTCCCTTTGGGGGATAATCATCCTCTGGTTTCCCTTCAGGTGATTGCTGCATACCTACATAGAGGTATTGTTTATTGGCTGTAATTGCTATTCCTCCCAGCCTTCCCCAGCCATGTAAGTCATCAACTTTACCGATGACATCACCATTCTTATAAATACCTACTTCCCTACCAGCTTCATCCCAATGACTATTCACATAAACTGTGCCATCTGGGGCAACATACATCCCAGCCATTTGAATCTGTACCCACTTTTTACCGCTAAAGGTATTACCCAGCCAAGATGTTTTGTAAGCTGGTTTTGCTGATACCTGATAAGTAGTGGCTGGTACTGTATTTAAAGTCCCAGATATGGGATTGCCTATGGGAGCAACAATCACTGCCATAGCTAAGACTAGTATAAAAAGATATATTCTTAAACCACGAAAATTTCTATTACGAGAGAGTTTATTGATATATTGACTACAATTTTGATACAAGTTACTCAACTGTGTTCCTAATCTTTTTTCCATAGTTAGGTTGATTTTTAAATTACTTTTAATTCATCAATACCTACAGTTCAAATAAACTATCAATTTTTTCATTTATTTGAACCTGATGAATTCTATTTCTGGTAGAACACGTACATAAGCTAACAGATGATTAATAGGTTTTTATTATATTCACTAGATTTTTATCAAAAACTTACATTTTTTTAAAGACAATATTCTAGGAATATTTTTCATGTATTAATATTTACTATGTAGGGTGCGTCAGTGCGATAGATTCTAACTACACCAAAAAAATACTTATCCTGACGCACCCTACTAACTTGGGATGATTGCTTTTTTGGAGTTCCCTTACATTTACTTCTTGTGGAACACTGATTTACAAACCATAGACAGATTCTATCTTCTGTATTTTTCAGTATCATCAGCTACGATTGATGAGTGAGGAAACTGAATGAATGTTGAGATATCTGCACTTTTGGAGAAAGTGCAAAAAATGTTTAATGGCTTCATAGCCTTACTACCGAATATCATCCTGGCGTTAATTGTATTTGCAGTATTTATTTTTATAGGTAGGCAAATTAAGCGTCTAGTCAAACGCTTAACTCGTCATCGCCGTTATGCTCGTAATTTAGGTATGGTGTTGGGAAGATTAGCACAAGGTGCTACGGTTTTAGTGGGGTTATTTATCTCCTTATCTATTGTGATTCCCTCACTCAGAGCAGGGGATTTGGTGCAGTTGTTGGGAATTAGTGGGGTAGCAATCGGTTTTGCATTTCGGGATATTCTGCAAAATTTTTTAGCGGGTATTTTAATTTTATTGACAGAGCCTTTTCAAATAGATGATCAAATTGTTTTTAAAGGCTTTGAGGGGACAGTAGAAAATATTGAAACACGGGCTACCACTATTAGAACTTATGATGGTCGCCGGATTGTGATCCCAAATTCTGAGTTATTTACTAATTCCGTGACTGTGAATACTGCCTTTGAGCATCGCCGATTGGAATATGATATAGGTGTAGGTTATGGAGATGATTTAGATCAGACTAAGCAGTTGATGCTGGAAGCTATACATAGTGTAGATGTAGTGTTAAAAGACCCAGCCCCGGATGTATTGGTGATGGAACTGGCCGAAAGTAGTGTGAATATCCGTGCTAGGTGGTGGATTAAACCGCCTTTTAGGTTAGATGCACTAGAGTCACGGGATAAAGTCATCTCTGCAATCAAGCAAAAACTGTATGTAGAACATGGCATTGATTTGCCCTACCCTACCAGACAAATTTTATTCCATGACCAAACCGAAGAAACAGACGGCGATCGCTCTCGTCAACGTGAAGGATGGCCGGCGGGTAAGAAAGAAGTTCCCAAACCGCGCAGTATTAGCGGTTCGCTGCGACGATTGGCTGAGGCGGGTAACGGTAAAGTAGATACTCCAACAGCCAAGGAAGAGTCATGAATAACGTGCGGTTGAGGAAGTTATGGGATGCACTCCATTCTAGCTACTGGTTTTTACCCAGCTTGATGGTTTTGATGGCGATCGCTTTATCATTTATTATGCTCACCCTTGATCGCTCCATCGGGTTTGGAGATTGGAGTTTAATTTATACAGGCGGCCCCGATGGTGCAAGAGAGGTACTTTCCGCCATCGCCGGTTCGATGGTAAGTGTAGCGGCTACAGCTTTCTCAATTACCATTGTTGCACTGCAACTAGCGGCTGCTAACTTTGGCCCCCGATTGCTACGCAATTTTATGCAGGACACAGGTAATCAAGTAGTATTAGGTACATTTATTGCTACCTTTATTTACTGCTTACTGGTACTGCGGACTATCTACGGTGAAGACTATAACCCGTTTATACCTCATTTGTCGGTGACATTTGGCATTGTGTTAGCTATCTTCAGTATTGGAGTGTTAATTTACTTCATCCATCACGCCTCAACAATCATTCAAGCTTCCCATGTGATTCATAGTGTGAGTGAGGATTTAAATAAAGCCGTTGATCGTTTGTTTCCCGAAAAAATTGGGATGAGTCCACCACCAAACCCACAACACACAGAAATACTTCCTGAAGATTTCGAGTCCTTGGTTAGTCCCATTGGTTCTAAACGCAATGGTTATCTGCAATTTATCGATGATGAACAATTACTAAAAATTGCTTGTAAGCATAATCTACTACTACGGTTGGAATTACGACCAGGAAAGTTTGTGATTGAAGATAGTATTCTCGTCGCGGCTTTTCCTGGTAAACGAGTCAATCAAAAACTCATTGATGAAATCAACAAAGCTTTTATCTTGGGTAGAGAACGCACCGAACAACAAGATGTAGAGTTTCCGGTGAATCAGTTGGTAGAAATAGCAGTGCGTGCGCTGTCTCCGGGAATTAACGATCCTTTTACGGCTATCCGGTGCGTTGATAGATTGTGTGCAGGAATGTGCTATTTAGTCCAACGAAAATCTCCCTCACCCTATCGTTACGATCGCGATCGCCAATTACGCATCATCGCTGAACCCGTCACCTTTGCTGGAGTGATGGATAATGCTTTCAACCCCATTCGTCAGTATGCCCGTAGTGATGCCACAGTGACAATTCATCTTTTAGCAGCGATCGCCCACATTGCCCAGTATACCCACAATCCCGAATACCTAGCTGTCCTGCGTCGTCATGCTGACATGATTGAACGGGGAGGAAAAGAGGGATTACCAGAACCACAAGACCGCCAAGACTTGCAAGAAAAATATCTCAGCGTCATTCAAGCTGTAGAGCAAAATCATTGGATTTCAACCTAACTACGAATTACGAATTGTTAACAATTCCCTATCTGGTATGTAAAATGGTCAGCATATTTTGCTTCTTGTGTTGCCCATGACCATTACTAAACGTCATCTGCCAAAGTTGATCAGTTTTGCTAAAAATCCCAGTCTTTCCCAAAAATTAATGCTCATTGGGTTAGCTATTACCTTGTTCTTCATTTTCCTGGCTTTCTTTGCGCCTGTACTGCAATCTTGGGGATGGCTACAAAATCCGAAAGAATTTCTCTCGAACCCTATACAAGAAGCACCATCTGCTAAACATTGGTTTGGTACTAGCCGTTTAGGACATGATGTGTTCTCTCGGACGATATTTGGCGCACAAGCTGCTCTGCAAGTGGTGATTCTAGCTACTGCGCTGAGTATGATAATTGGTGTACCTCTGGGAATGTTGAGTGGCTACCTTGGTGGTCGGTTAGATAAGGTGTTGCTGTTTTTGATGGATAGTATCTACACCTTGCCAGGACTACTGCTTTCCGTGACACTGGCGTTTGTGGTGGGACGAGGGATATTAAATGCTGCGATCGCTATTAGTATTGCATATGTACCTCAATATTACCGTGTCGTCCGCAATCATACGGTTAGTGTTAAAACAGAAGTGTTCATTGAAGCGGCTCAAGCAATGGGTGCTTCTACTTGGGTTGTGCTTTCTAGGTATCTATTCTTAAACGTTATTCAAAGCGTACCTGTACTCTTCACCCTGAACTCCGCCGATGCAATTTTGGTACTAGGTGGTTTAGGCTTTTTAGGGCTAGGCTTACCGGAAGAAGTTCCAGAATGGGGATACGATTTAAAACAAGCTCTAGAAGCCTTACCTACAGGTGTTTGGTGGACTACCCTGTTCCCTGGTTTGGCGATGACTTTTATGGTGGTAGGGTTATCACTACTTGGTGAGGGGTTAAATGAATTTGTCAATCCCCGATTACGGGGAGAAAATGGAAACCGGAAATAGTCAACCCCTTATAGGGAATTCAAAATCCTGCCCTCGAACGAAGTGAAGGGTCAAAATTCAAAATTAAGAGTTCTTGTTTTGAATTTTAGCGTTTTGAATGGGATACATAACTTTATTAATGATTGAGAGATTAGAGTGAAAGATAACATTTCTTTAATTGCGGCGGCTGCTGGTGGATTTATGCTTTCTGTGGCTTTGGCTGGCATTTTACGCGGTGCGCCAGTTACAGCTTGGCAAGAACACTCAAATGTTCGTTCTAATATTGTTACTGATTTAAGAATCACACCTAAAAAGACCGATAACTTAGAATTTTTTGGTCGAGAAACACAAAAAAGCTAATATGCTTTTGTAAATTACCCCAAGTCGGGGAATTTCTGATCAGCTTAGTCAAAGCTAGCTGAGAGTTTGCGGTGTGAGGATGGAAAAGTGGGGAATTCTCAAGTAATTGGGATTGACTTGGGGGGAACAGCGATTAAATTAGGGCGATTTAGTCAAGATGGTAGTTGTCTGCAATCTTTGACTGTCGCCACTCCGCAACCTGCAACACCGGAGGCTGTGTTTGCTGTTATGGTGGATGCGATCGCACAAATTGACCCGAATAATCAAACTATAGCTATTGGTGTGGGTACTCCTGGCCCGGCTGATGCTACAGGACGCATTGCTCAAATTGCGATTAATTTACCAGGGTGGCAAAATATACCTCTGGCCGATTGGTTAGAAGCTAAAATTGGCAAGCCGACTATTATCGAGAATGATGCTAATTGTGCAGGTGTCGCTGAGGCTTGGTTAGGTGCTGGCCGTCAATTTGACAATTTTATTCTGTTAACCTTGGGGACTGGTGTTGGTGGTGCAATTATTCTCAATGGCAATTTGTTTGTGGGACATCAAGGTGCGGCTGGAGAATTGGGGTTAATCACACTTCAACCAGATGGGCCGATGTGTAAGAGTGGAAATCAAGGCTCTTTAGAACAATACACCTCAGTCAAAGCTATTCGTCGCCTGACTGGGAAAGAACCTGCGGAATTAGGAATGCTGGCGCAATCAGGAGATGTCAAAGCTTTAGCATTTTGGGACGAATATGGCAGGTATTTAGGTATTGGTTTAACTAGTTTAATTTATGTTTTAACACCAAAAGCGATTATTCTTGGTGGTGGTGTTAGTGCTAGCTTTGAGTTTTTTTTACCATCTCTCAAAGCAGAAATTGCACAGCGCGTCATGCCAACATCTCGTGCTGGGTTACAAATTCTTCCAGCACAATTAGGTAACTCAGCAGGTATGGTAGGTGCTGCTAAATTAGCATGGAAATTAATTCGTAATTCGTAATTCGTAATGGGCTGCGCTTAGAGCGCAGCTATGCCGCAGGCTTTACGTAATTTGTAATTACCAATGATTAATGAAGATGATTAATAACTAAGAAAAAGAATAGCCTGTAGTCTTCTGCACGTATTGCAATACTTTATTATATGACTCTGGGTTGCTTGCAGGATTAATAACGATGGGGATAGTACCATCAGGCAACCAAAAAGTTATCCTGCCGTTGGTTTCTTGACAAAAGGAACTAATACAATTGAGGTTAATTACATATTCGTTTCTTTCATAAAAAATTTTTACCCAATAGGCATTTTCTACTTCCAACCCCGTTACTTTGTCTAGATAATCTAGAATTTTTTGATAATCTGCTAGATTATTTTGGGGGATAATCACGATGGGAATAGCACTATCAGGCAACCAAAAGGTAACTCTGCCGTTTTTTTCATAACAAAAGGCATTAACACGGTCAAAATTGATCACATATTGTTTCCTCTCATAAATAATTTTTACCCAGTACGTCACAACCTCTCCTCAAGTCCCAAGTTTATGAATGATGCTTACCCTGTATTTCATGAAGTCTACTAATACTAATTGGAAAATGATTGTGATAGATAGACTTGGAATGCTATAGTCAATAACTATTTTTTTCCAAGAAACTACGCTAACAAAATCAGGTTGGAAAAGTTTGCTCAACAGGGGAGAAACCCGCATAGCAACGCCAGTTAATTGCAGATGATAAATCCGTCCAATATGCTGACTTAACTTTTCGCACAATCTCAAATCCAAAATGGTAGACTTCCTAAGTTAATGTTGTTGTGTGTAAATTCAAAATCCATTATTGGCATTTTGAATTTTGAATGGTAGATGCCCTTTAGCTACTGTAGGGTATTGAGAATGGGTTAAGATACCTCTACAGGTGTTTGAAAACTAGCAGTGGGATGATTGCGAGCGATCGCAGCCTGCATGAAGCCTTTAAATAAAGGATGGGGGTTGCTAGGGCGGGATTGGAACTCTGGATGGAATTGACACGCAATAAAAAATGGATGTTGCGGCAATTCTACAATCTCTACTAAGCGTCCGTCAGGGGAAGTTCCACTGATTACATAGCCAGAATCTAATAATAACTGGCGATATGTGTTATTGAACTCATAGCGATGGCGATGCCGTTCATCAATAACTTCTGCTTGATAAAGCTGGGATGCCAGACTATTGGGGAGAATATGGCAAGGATATACACCCAAGCGCATTGTTCCGCCTAAATCTACGACATCTTGTTGGTCTGGTAACAGGTTAATAACTGGGTAATTAGTAGATGGATCAAATTCTGCACTGTTAGCACCTGTTAAATCGCCAACATTTCTGGCCCATTCAATGACAGCACATTGCATTCCCAAGCATAAACCGAGGAAGGGGATTTGGCGATCGCGGGCGTATTTAATAGCAGCAATTTTGCCATCTACCCCACGCGTGCCAAAACCTCCCGGTACAAGTACACCATCTACCCCTGCAAGGTATTTTTCTGCTGATTCGGTTTCCAAATCTTCTGAGTTCACCCAGCGCAGGCGTAAATCTCCGTGTGTGGCAAAGGAAGCATGACGTAGTGCTTCAACGACAGATAAATAGGCATCACTCAGCCGGACATATTTACCAACAATGGCGATTTCTACAGTGTGTTTGGGACTGTATAATCTTTCTACCATCGTTTGCCATTTTTCTAGATTTGGCTGGCGTTGTTCCATCTGCAACAAGTCTAGAGCTTGTTCTGCCAGTCCTTCCCGTTCTAGAATTAGTGGGACTTCATAGATACTGCTAGCATCTTGGGCAGTGATGACACACCCTACAGGCACATCACAGAACTCCGACATTTTTTGCTTTAATCCCATTGGGACGGGGCGATCGCTCCGGCATACTAAAATATCAGGTTGAATGCCGATGGATCTCAGTTCCTTGACTGAATGTTGCGTCGGCTTGGTTTTCATTTCTCCCGCCGAAGCAATATAAGGTACTAGGGTAACGTGCATATACAGCACATTTTGCCGTCCTACCTCTTTACGTAGCTGACGAATAGCTTCCAAAAACGGTAGTGATTCAATATCGCCTACAGTACCGCCAATCTCCGTAATCACTACAGATGGATTAGTAGCTTGAGCAACTAATAAAATCCGTTTTTTAATTTCATTAGTAATATGGGGAATCACCTGTACAGTGCCGCCATTGTAGTCACCACGACGTTCACTCGTAATTACAGCTTGATAAATTGAACCAGTCGTAACGCTGTTGAGCCGCGACATCAAGGTATCAGTAAAGCGTTCGTAATGTCCCAAGTCTAAATCGGTTTCTGCACCGTCTTGGGTAACAAACACTTCCCCATGCTGAAAAGGACTCATTGTGCCTGGATCAACATTAATATATGGGTCGAGTTTCAAAATCGACACTGAATAATCGCGTGATTTGAGTAAACGGCCCAGACTTGCTGCTACAATGCCTTTGCCAATACTGGAAACCACACCCCCAGTTACAAAGATAAACTTAGTCATAGTAGTTTGAGTTGCCATCGACTGCTAAAAATACCTTCCGAAAAAACATCCCGACATTGTGCCACAGTTATATCAATTCAAAATTCGCAATGGACTAGCGTCCCGCTACGCTCTAAGCGCAGCTATGCCGCAGGCTTTACGCAATTCAGAAACCCAGATTTTACAAGGCTTTCTGAATTTGAATCTGTTGCAGAATTTGCGTGAATTGGTATGACATAGTGAATTATCTGTGATCCTGCTGTGAAAAAATTCCTACTCCCAGTAATCTTAAGCTGCTTTATCTCCTCCTCTGTAGCATTGGCAGAACCTAATCCATCTCTGAAAGTTGTTTATCCCCCAACCAACCACCAGACTAGTGCAGAAAAAATCTTTTTTATTGGCACAGCACCACCTAATGGACAAGTTCTCATTAATGGTACGCCAATTACCCGCAGTCAGTCTGGCCATTTTGCGCCAAGTTTCCCGTTAAAGTTGGGAGAGAATATTTTTGAGATACGTCACCAAGATCAAGTGCTTCAGATTAAGGTGAACAGAATCAGCACCCAGCCTGAGATACCCCAAGGATTAGCCTTTGCTCAAGGTTCTCTGACACCAGTCGCCGACATTGCCAGACTACCGGGAGAACTAATTTGTTTTAGCGCAGTTGCACCCCCTAACGCCAGTGTCTCTGTGAAATTGGCAAGTCAGACTGTGGCACTTTTGCCTCAACCGCAACAGGCACAACTACCCAGTAATTTGGCAGCCTTGACGGGGCAGAATCAACCCACTACCCAGTCTAGCGTAGGCAAATATGAGGGTTGTACTACATTTCCAGCACCTGCTGCTGATTCCTTCACCCAAATTGTCGGCAATAACATCATCTCTGGTACTGTTGTCCCAGACTCACGTCAAAATATCGATCTGGGTCAACCGGAATTTCAACTAAGGCTGAATGGTAAGACGATAACTCAACCAGGAACTGGCAAAATTACCATCCTCTCACCGGCGCAGTTACCAGTGGCAGAGGTGACAGTAGAGGCTGGTGTGGCTCGTACTGGTGCTAGTACCGATCATTCTCGACTTACTCCACTACCCCAGGGAACACGGGCAACTGTCACAGGAAAAGAAGGTGAATGGTTGCGTTTAGACTATGGTGCTTGGATTAATAGCAAGGAAACCCGTATTTTACCAGGAGCTATTCCGCCACGCTCAATTATTCGCAGTGTCGGATATCGAAGGCTTCCCGGTGCAACAGAGATGGTTTTCCCCCTACAAACTCGTGTACCTGTGAGTGTGCAACAAGGCAATAACTCTTTTACATTGACACTCTACAACACCACTGCCCAAACTGATATCATTCGCCTGGATGATGACCCCCTGATTTCTCGCCTAGATTGGCAGCAGGTAGCCCCCGGACAGGTTCAATACACCTTCAACCTCAAAAAAAATCAACAGTGGGGATATAAGCTGAGATATAACGGTACAACCCTGGTTTTGGTTTTGCGTCATCCGCCTGTTATCAAGCAAAATAAGCAAAAACCCCTATCTGGTATCAAGATTCTACTAGATCCAGGGCATGGTGGTAAAGAATCTGGTGCAGTTGGGCCGACTGGATATTTAGAAAAAGATGTAAATTTGGTTGTATCTAAGCTGTTGCGGGATGAATTAATTAAAAAGGGTGCAACAGTTGTGATGACGAGGGAAACAGATCAAGAAGTATCTCTGCCAGAGCGTCAAGCAATTATCAATCGAGAAGAACCGGCGATCGCACTTTCTATTCATTACAACGCTCTACCCGATGCTGGTGATGCGGAAAATACGCAGGGGGTAGGTATGTTTTGGTATCATTCCCAGGCGCATAGTATTGCTATTTTTATGCAAAACTATCTAGTAGAGAAACTCGGTAGACCTTCCTACGGTGTATTTTGGAATAACTTAGCCTTGACACGCCCCGCCGCCGCGCCGTCAGTATTATTAGAGTTGGGTTTTATGAGCAATCCCAATGAATTTGAGTGGGTGACAAATCCCCAGGAGCAGAAAAAGTTAGCCAAAACTTTAGCAGAGGGAATAACTGAATGGTTTAGAAGCGTTAAATAGCATATTTCCTCAACGTGAAACATAAACAACAATGTTGATGGTTGACAGATGAGTGTCTGGAGTTGATTATGCTGAAAAATGCCAGAAAATATCCAACTGCTATCTTGACGACTCTAGCTTTTATCGGGACTGTAATCAGTACAAATACTCAAGCGATCGCTCAAACTTCATCAACTCAGTCTTCATGCACTGAGGTAGAAATTCAAAAGCATATCCAGCAATTAGATCAGGGCGAACCTGCTAATTTTAATGCCGTGGTAGCCTGTAAGTCTAAAGCCGTTCCATCTCTCATCAAAAGTCTAAATACCTTAGATGAAAACCTCCGCATCACTATGATTGCTGCACTGGGTGAAATTGGTGCGGAAGCATCACCAGCAGTACCTTTGTTGAATAATTTATTAGATAGCAAAAGCAAAGATGTACGGGTAGTCGCTGCCAATGCTCTCAAAAAAATTGGTAAAGATCCTGTTCCCGCTTTAATTCGCGCTTTAGGAAATACATATCCTACTGTACGTGAAGAGGCTGCTGATGCTTTAGGAAGACTTGGCATAGAAGCAAAAGAAGCTGTTCCGGCTCTGATTAATGCACTCCAAGATTCAGATAGTATTGTTCGCGCTCATGCTGCTGATGCACTGGGAGAAATTGGCACACAAGCAAAAGATGTTGTTCCGGCTTTGACTAATGCACTGAAAGACCCAGATAATGATGTGCGTATTTATGCGGCTTATGCTCTAGGAGAATTTGGTATGGAAGCAGAAGCAAAAAAAGCTGTTCCGGTGCTGATTAACGCACTCCAAGATCCAAATCGTGACTTTGTCGCTCATGTAGCCTATGCGTTGAGCAGAATTGAAGATGATCCGGATCTGTTTGAAGATGAGGAGAGCCTAGCCACAGGTGTATTTTTAGTAAAAGAAGCAACACTAACTCATGTCAGCAACAACCCACCGATTATGTGTAAAATTCCAGCAATCAGGTCTGTACTGAGATGGAAATGCCCCTCAGTAGTACGGTTGAATAGTAATGGCAAATAAATTTACCAATGCTAATTTAAGGGGTAAAGACTTCCGGGGAAAAAATCTCACGGGAGTCGATTTTAGTCATGCTGATATCCGTGGCGCGAACTTTAGTAATGCTATTCTCGTTTGTGCAAATTTCACCTCTGCTAAGGCTGGATTGCCAATTTTCCAGGTAATTATTTCTGTTTTCCTATCACTAACTGTATCATTATTTGCCGGATTAATTGCTGCTTATGGTGGTGCAATTATTGGGGATTTGTTAAGTGGTAATGCTAACATATCGCCTGGTTTTGGAGTAATAGCAATATTTACTGTAACGATTTTTTTAATTATTATTCTCTGGCAAGGTTTAGGTTTACTACTAGCAACATTAGCTGAAGTAGTAGCTGCTTGCGCGATTATTTTATTAGCATTGTTTCCCGAAAATGAGATAGGAACTTCTTCGGCAGTCGGGGCAATATTAGTGATACTGGCTATAGCTGGCTCAATTGTTGGTGTGATGAATATGGCTTTAGCTGTAGCTGTCGCCAGAGCTATGGTTTTACCGGGAATCGTGAGCTTGACAGGATTAATCGCTGTAATTGGTGCTGTTGTTGGTGCGTTATTGGGAGTGCGATCGCAAGTTTCAGCATACATCATGGCTGGCATAGTTGGTTTAGTAGCGATCGCCTTTGGGTTTTATGTAGGAAGACAAGCTATAGCTGGAAATCAAAAATACTTGCTGATTCGCTCCTTGGCAATTAGTATTGTTTCCCAAGGTGGAACTAGCTTTCGCGGTGCTAATTTAACAGATGCTAATTTTACCCAAGCTAACCTCAAAAGTGTAGACTTGCGCCGAGCTATACTTACCCGCACCTGCTGGTTTGAATCACAAAATTTAGCTCAAGCACGTTTAGAAGGTACATACTTAGAAAATTCCCAATTACAGCAGTTAGTCATTACCAAAGAAGGTAAAGAACAAAATTTCGATCGCTTAAATCTCCGAGAATTAAATCTGGAAAATGCTAATTTACAAGATGCTAGTTTTATTGGTACAGATTTGAGTGAAGCCAACTTACAAAATGCTAATTTAGCAGGTGCAAAACTTGCCCAAGCCCAGCTATATCAAACTATTTTAAATCAAGCTTGTTTAACAGGAGCTTATATTCAAAACTGGGGAATTTCCACTGATACTAAACTTGAAGATATCAAATGTGATTACATATATATGCAGCTACCAACCAAGGATGATCCCGATCCTTGTCGCAAACCAGATAATCGGCGGGAAACTTTTCAACCAGGGGACTTTGCAGAATTTATCGCCCCGATTATCAAAACGCTTGATCTCTACCAGACGCAAAATATTGATCCGCGTCAAGTAGCTAACAAGTTCAAAACTCTTGATTTATTTCATTATGAAGGAATTGATCCAACTGCTGCGGCGATCGCTGTTACACAACTAGCAGAGAATCACCCAGAAGCTGAATTAGAAATTGTTGCTTTAGAAGGTAGAGGAAAAGACAAAATTCGCCTGCAAGCTATAGTAAATAATGATGCGAATCGCTCAGAACTTTATCAAGAATATTTTCAAAAATATGCTGAAATTCAGTCTTTACCTTATAGTGATCTACAAACCCTACTTTTAGGAATTAAGGAAAAAGAAGAACGGATTCAAAGCTTAGAAAGACTTCTAGAAAATGCCATACATCAGCCGAAGTTTTATGTAGAAACATATCAAAATCAAGGAGAATTTTTTATGTCACAAAGTAAAGGAAATATCAATATCAGTGGCTCTCAAGGGAACATCAGTGGAATTTCTGCCGTGGGTGAAAATTCTGCAATGACAGGTGTTGCTATTGGCGCAATTAGTGGCAGTGTTACAAATACTATTAATCAGTTACCTGCATCTTCTGAACCAGATAAACCAGGCATAAAGGAACTCCTAACTGAATTACAAATTGCTATTGAAGCTGATAAAAACCTAGGTGATGAAGACAAAGAAGAAGCTTTAGAACAGTTAAAAGTAATTGCAGAAGCAGGTCAAAAACCGGAAGATGGAGCAATGCAGAAAATAGCAAAAACGGCTCTTAAATTCTTGAAAGGTACAATTGCTGACTTACCTACAACCGAGAAGTTAGTTGAAGCCTGCGGTAAATTGTTGCCTTTGATTACTAAATTCTTTGGCTTACCATGATTGAGCAGAGGAAATGCAATTCATCTCATGGTTTTGCTTAGAATTGTGAGCTTGACAGGACTAATCGCTGTACTTGGTGCTGTTGTTGGTGCGTTATTGGGAGTGCGATCGCAAGTTTCAGCATACCTCATGGCTGGGATGCTTGGTTTAGTCGCGATCGCTTCGGTAAAATTTATAGTGAGTTGCTATTTTTTAACTTTCAACATGATTAAACTCGACCAGTTTCTTAAATTTGTGGGTATAGCCTCAACAGGAGGTCAAGCCAAACTCATGATCAATGATGGTGATGTCAAAGTCAATGGCATGATTGAAACCCGGCGAGGTCGGAAATTAGTATCAGCAGACCAAGTAACAGTAGCCGGAAAAACTTTTAAGGTTGAGGAGATAATTCAAGAATAGCGTTGGCGTTAGGTAGCGTCTTTTATTTTTACAGAAAATTAGGCGATCGCTACCATTCAATTTCCAGATTTCTGCTTGATGGTCAGAGAGCGAAATAAATCATTACACTGAGAGTTAGTTGCCTTGCTGGGATGGATATCCCGTAGAAACCATGACTGAAAAGATTATGAGAATTGTGATCCTTGGGGGAGGCTTTGGTGGTCTCTACACAGCTTTGCGTTTAAGTCAATTACCTTGGGAATCTGAGCAAAAACCCGAAATCGTCCTGGTTGATCAAAGCGATCGCTTCCTATTTTCCCCTTTATTGTACGAATTACTCACCGGGGAACTGCAAACTTGGGAAATTGCCCCTCCTTTTGCAGAACTTTTACAAGGCACAGGTGTACGTTTTTATCAAGCAGTCGCCTCTGGAATTGATCTTGACCAGAAACAGGTCAACTTACAAGATGGCCCAGCTATTCCCTACGACCGCTTAGTATTAGCCCTAGGTGGAGAAACCCCCCTAGATTTAGTTCCTGGTGCGACATCCTACGCTTACCCCTTCCGCACCATCAATGATGCTTATCGCCTCGAAGAACGGCTGCGAATTTTAGAAGAATCTGATGCAGAGAAAATTAGAGTAGCTATTGTTGGCGGTGGCTACAGTGGGGTGGAATTAGCTTGTAAATTGGCAGATCGGCTAGGCGACAGAGGACGTTTTCGCTTAATTGAAATTAGCGACCAAATTTTAAGAACTTCCCCAGAATTTAACCGCGAAGCCGCTAAAAAAGCTTTAGAGGCGCGGGGTGTATTTCTCGATTTAGAAACCAAAATTGAATCAATTACCCAAGATACCATCTCCCTAGAGTATAAAAGTCAAGTAGATACAATCCCTGTAGATGTGGTCATTTGGACTGTGGGGACACGGGTTGCACCTGTAGTCAAAGCCCTGCCTTTAAAACAAAACCAGCGCGGTCAAATCACGACTAACACCACATTACAAGTCCTTGACCATCCAGAAATTTTTGCTTTGGGAGACTTAGCCGACTGTCTTGATGCGAATGGTCAACAAATTCCCGCCACAGCCCAAGCCGCTTTCCAACAAGCAGATTATACAGCTTGGAATATCTGGGCTTCTTTAACAAACCGCCCCTTGCTGCCTTTTTGCTATCAACAGTTAGGGGAAATGATGGCACTAGGTAAAGATAACGCCACTTTAACAGGGTTAGGAATTAAGTTAGACGGTTCTTTAGCCTATATTGCCCGTCGTCTAGCTTACTTGTATAGAATGCCAACTTTTGATCATCAATTAAAAGTTGGTTTTAATTGGTTAGTCCGTCCTATTATAGAAACACTTTCTTCAGTGGCAGATGATAAATCTTAACCACTATAATTTCCACTAGCCAAATTAAAATTCATCATTGTCAGCAAGTTTAATGGAAAGACCCAAAGTTATTTTTTTAGATGCAGTGGGTACACTCTTTGGTGTCAAAGGCAGCGTCGGTAAAGTTTATAGTCAGTTAGCCCTAGAGTTTGGTGTGGAGGCGTCCGCAGAGATTTTAGATCAAGCATTTAAAGACAGCTTTAAAGCTGCACCACCACCCATATTTCCTGATGCTGAATTAGAAGATATTCCCCAACGAGAATTTGAGTGGTGGCGAACTATTGCTTTAAACACTTTTGAAAGTGCAGGTATCATCAATCAATTTGCTGACTTCTCTAACTTTTTTGGAGAACTTTACATTCACTTTGGTACTGCCGAACCGTGGTTTATTTATCCTGATGTTTTGCAATCTCTGAGCAACTGGAAACATTTAGGGATTGAATTAGGTGTGTTGTCTAACTTCGATTCCCGGATTTACTCAGTCTTGCAAGCTTTAGAATTGAGTCATTTTTTCAAGTCTGTGACCATTTCGACTCAAGTCGGTGCAGCCAAACCCAACCCCAAAATTTTTACGGCTGCTTTAGAAAAGCATGATTGTTCCCCTAGGTCAGCATGGCATATTGGTGACAGTATTGTAGAGGACTATCAAGGATCAAAAGCGGCTGGACTCAGAGGGATTTGGATTAATCGGGGAAAGGGTGATTAGTCATGAGTGATTAGTTAATATTTGTCCCCAGTCCCCAGTTCTCATACTTTTGGCAGAAACACTGTAAATACTGCCCCCTTGGGTTGGTTATTTTTAACGGTGATTTTGCCACCGTGGGCTTCCACTGCCATTTTACAAAATGCTAATCCTAAACCCAGTTGTGTAACTTCTGGCATTAGTGTTCCCACTTCGTATTTTTCAAAAATGACCTGTTTGAGATTTTCAGTGACTCCTGAACCGGAATCAGCAATCTCAACTATCACGCCCCCTGTATCTAATTCATCAGTTCGCAGGATCACTTGACTATTTTTTGGTGAGAACTTGATGGCATTGGATAAAAGGTTATCTATAACTCTACGAAATATCAACGCATCTAAATTGACAATTAGATGAGATTGGGTTAATTCACTGAGGAGTCGGAGATTTTTTTGATCTGCGATCGCTTCAAAATTAGTTAATGCTGATAAACATAGTTGATTTAAGTCTATTTCTAGAAAATTTAGCATCATTTTGCCAGATTCTAACTTGGCCATCAACAATAGGTCATCAATTAAATATTGCAGATGTTGCACAGAAGAAATAATCTGATTAATTTTGTTTGGCTGCTTGTGAATCGGAAAATCAGGTAACAGTAAGATTTCGGTGGCTAGTAAAATAGAGGTCAGGGGATTACGCATATCATGCAAGACCATCTTTACCATGTCTTCCCTGAGCTGTAGTAATGTTTGCAACTTGTCATGCTGGTGCTTAATCCGCAGCATCGAGTTAACCCTAGCACGTAACTCCGAACCATTCACGGGTTTACTGATAAAGTCATCCGCACCTGCTGCCATACATCTTACTAAGTCTTCTTTTGCCGTCAAGGCTGTCACCATAATGATCGGAATATGCTGCCATTGAGAATTGGCTTTGATGCGTTTGCATACTTCGATACCATCTAAATCTGGCATCATCACATCTAATAAAATGACATCGGGCTGTATAGTTTTTAGCCGTTCTATTGCTCTGTGACCATTAGATGCGTAATTTAGATCATAACCCTCACGAAACAGTAGGGTTTCAATTACATCAAAGTTATCTGGTTCATCATCAACGACTAGGATAAAAGGCTGATTGTCCATTTAGTATGTATATTACTTTTCTAACAAGTTTTGAATTATACTTGTAAGCTCTCTCAGTTTGACTGGCTTGTTCACATAATCATTTGCTCCGGCTTGGAGACATTTTTCGCGATCGCCTGGCATGGCTAATGCTGTTAATGCAATTATGGGAACATTGGCTAATTCCTCATTTTCCCGAATGGAGCGGATAGCTTCTAACCCGTTGATTTGGGGCATTTGAATATCCATCAAAATCAAGCTAGGATTTTGAGATACGGCCAAATTAATGGCAGTTTGTCCATTGCTCGCTAGTATTAGTCTATACCCTCTACTTTCAAGATAGCTAGAAATCGTCTCAATATTGGCCTGATTATCTTCTGCTAACAGAATTAAGGGTGATTCTGAAACTAGTGACGGAATAGTTGATAAACTTGTTAAAGGTAATTGTACATCTCCTGGAGGTGTAGGAAACGTTAATTTTTTGTCTATGTAAGGTAAACGTACGGTAAAGCAACTACCTTTGCCTACCTCACTACTAACAGTTACCTGTCCACCGTGTAACTCTGCAATTTGACGTACCAAAGCTAGTCCGAGTCCACTGCCAGTATACTGTCGGTTTAAGCGACTATCGATCTGTACGAAGGATTGGAATAATTTTTCCATATCTTTTGGAGCAATACCAATACCTGTATCAATTACTGAAAAGCTCACCCACTCTAAGGATTGTGATTGAGGACTGTGAGTATTTCCTGGAGTAGGATAGTGTTCCATTCTTTCTCGTCTGACTGCTAAGATAATTACCCCCCCTTCTGGGGTAAATTTCACGGCATTATTGAGCAGGTTAATTAAAACTTGCCGCATTCGACGTTCATCAACAGTAATTCGTTTAATAGTGCTTTGAATATTCAGTCTGATTTGAATTTGTTTTTGATGAGCTAGTTGCTTGACAAAAGCTAAACTAGACTCGCACAGATAACAAATGGCAATGGGAGCAATTTGCAGTTCTAGTTTACCTGCGGCGATTTTGGCTAAATCCAGGATGTCGTTGATCAGTTCTAGTAGGTGTTTCCCACTACGTTCGATAGTAGACAAGGCGCGTTGCTGACGTTCTGTAATTTGACCAAATACCCCTTCTAGCAAGCCTTCAGACATTCCCAAAATGGCGTTTAAGGGTGTGCGGAGTTCATGACTCATGCTGGCGAGAAATTCATCTTTGAGGCGAGTAGCGCGGGATAATTCTGTGTTGACAGAAAGTAGTTCCTCATTCAACATAGACAATGCTACCTCTGCACGTTTGCGATCGCTTAGTTCGGTTTGCACTTGTTGATAGAGGTCTGCTTGCTGAATAGCTACGGATAACTGGCTAGCAATTTGCTGGAGTAGATTAGCTTCATCTGGTTGCCATTGACGCTGAGTAGCGCAGGCATGAATACTAATTAATCCCCACACCCTAGAAGGTTGATTTTCTACTTTTTGAATAATGGGGGCGATAATCTGGGATTTTACTTGTGTTTGTTGCATGAATTCAGCCAGATAATCTGCCCAATCGTCATTTTGAGTATCTGTGACGATGCGGACATTACCTGCGAGGTAAAATTCATAACATTCTGGCGGGAAACATTTATTTTCCCACAACATACTTTCTATGATGGGATAATCTGGCAGAACAGATTCTTCTAGCACTACTCCCATACCGTTGCTCATCAGGTGAAAAATTAAGACGCGATCCGCCTGAAAAGTTTGTCTAATTTCGTTGACGGCTGATGAGAGAATTGATTTTAAATCAAGGGATTGACGGATATGTTGAGTGATGTTTCTCAGTAGTTTTTCGCGCTGTGCTTGTTTTTGCAGTAATTCCTCGGCGCGTTTGCGATCGCTGATATCTTGAATTGCACCAATCATATATTGTGGTTCACCAGCGAGCGATCGCACAAAGGCAACAGTGAGATATACCCAAACAAGTCTTCCTTGTTTATGGATATAACGTTTCTCCATTGCAAATGTCTGAAGTTCGCTAGTTAGGAGATAATCCATCTGAAGACAATCAGCCGTTATATCTTCTGGATAGGTAATCTCCATAAAGGATCTACCCAACAGTTCTGTCTCAGAATAACCGACAATATCGCCGAATTTTTGATTCATACCCATGAATCTACCCTGCAAATCAACTTCGACTATACCGACATTTGCTTGCTCAAAGGTGACACGAAATCGAGCTTCACTTTCTTGCAATGCTGCCGTTCGTTGTGTGATGTTTACTTCTAGTTCTTCATTGAGTTGTTCTAAGGCTTCTGTGGCTCGCTTGCGTTCTAGTTCTGCACTGGCGCGAGATGCAAACACCCGCAAAGTGGCTTTCATGCGTTCTGGTTCTTCTAGAGGATGGGTATCGAGAACACAAAGATTACCTATAGCTACACCGTTATTATCCCGCAGAGCCACACCTAAGTAGTATTCTGCTTCCATGATAGTCAGATCCACATCTGCTGGAAATTCCTGGGCAACTTTCGATTCACAGTAAAATATGCCTTCTACTAATGCCTTTTCGCAAGGAGTTTGAGCAATATTATAGGTAACTTGGGGTTGCAATTTATTATTGGCAAAGAATCCCAGGGTTTTTAAGCAGTTGCCAATACGTTCTGTAACTAATACATAGGGTACATCCAGGGCTTTTGCTGTATAACGAGCTAAAGCCGAGAAAAACTCTGTCCCCGTCACTGCTGCCGTACCTTCAACCAATGTTTTTAAAGATTCTTCTGCACCTTTGCGTCCAGTGATGTCAGCCGCCGTACCGATGAGGCAATAGATACGTCCGGTTTCGTTTTGCAATGGCTTTAGGGTGATCAATAACCAATAACTGCGATTTGTATGCGAGTTAGTGAAATGCTCTTCAAAGGAAACAATATTTCCTGACTCGAAACAAGCATCGTATTGTTGACAGAGTAATGTCCCTAAAGATTTACCAAACAATTCTTTGGGGTTTTTACCTTGTGTTTCTATGCCACTGATGCCAAAAAAACGCTCGGCAACAGGATTCCAAGCCCCATAACAATATTCGCCTTGGGGATCAATCTCTACCGTAAAAATTGCTTGCTCAACATCTTCGTAAATGGCGCGTAAAAAACTCTCACTTTTTTCCAGAGCTATCACTGCACGCTGACGTTCCATAGCAATTCCCGCCAAATAGGCGGCAAGGGTGAGAGTTTCCAACTCATAGGTTTGCGGTGTTTTTACCTCACGGTAATATATGCCAAATGTTCCCAAAATACAGCCATCACTAGCGATAATAGGAGCAGACCAACAAGCCCGCAATCCAAAATTCAGGGTGAAATCTTTGTAGTCTTGCCACAGGGGATCATTGGCGATGTCTGAAACAATTACCACTTGTTGGCGATAAGCCGCAGTCCCACAAGAGCCGACTCCCTCGCCAATCATCACGCCATCGCAACTCACGAAGTATTCTTTTGGTAGGTTCACAGATGCACACTGATGCATACGATTTTCTTGATCGACTGACAGAATACAACATAAGGCACTATCCAATTGCTGTTCCAGAGATGTAATCAAAGCATGAAGGATATCTGCTAAGGGTTCACCTTTAGCAATCTGGGATAAAATCCGGTTTTGCATTTCTAACCGGTCTTCCATGCGTTTGCGCAAGCAAAGCTCGTCGTAGACATCGCTAATATCTGTAACCGTGCCTACATAGCCTGTACAATTTCCCGTGCTATCGATTTCAGGGATGGCTTGTGCCATCACCCAAATAACTTTATTCTTTGAATTTTGGAAACGATGTTCTGTAAAGAAGGGTAGTTGCTTGGCGACAGCATCAGACCACTGACTGACGACAAGATCGCGATCTTCGGGATGTAAAGCCCGTGACCAGTTTAATCCTAGTGCCTCTGCCATCGGCAAGCCAGCCATTTCTTCCCATTTAGGATTAAGGTATTGATAATTTCCTTGTAAATCGGTGCGAAAGATCCCCACCGGGGCATTTGCGGTCAGTGTTGCATAGCGGTGTTCACTATCTCGTAGAGCTTGTTCTGCCTGTTTAGCGGCGGTAATATCTGTGACAATACCCTGATAGGCTTCCACCTTACCCTCCGCATCATAAATAATATGAGCGCGATCGCAAACGTAGCGAATTGATCCATCCGGCTTGATAATTCGATAGTTAATCTCGTTATTTTTCTGTTCTCCCCTCTCAGGAAAAAACGCAGAAATGAACAATTCTCGATCATCAGGATGAATACAATTGAATACACTATCAGGATAGTTAGTGAAGAAATATGCACAAGGTCTGCCAAAAATTTGTGCGATCGCTGGATTTAAGTACAATAATTTTCTATCCGGGCTGATCAGGTAGATACCATCAGGCATATTCTCTGCCAGCGAGCGATATTTTTTTTCTGATGCTTCTATCTGAACTACTATACACCCTTGACAATCTTGCTTTTGTTGGGTTTGTAATTGTTGTAATTTACTCAGCCCATTTAATAGAGTTTCGTAGGTAAGTAAACCAATTACTTGGTGACAATGATCAACTACAGGTAGATATCGCAGGCGATGCTGACTAAATATTTGTAGCGGTACTGAAAAATTATTTAACTCAGATTCTTGTAAGGTAATTACAGGATGGGTCATGACCTCAGCCATGCTCATCAGTCCCACATTCAGTCCCTGGGCATTCAATCGCACTACATCTTGTTCTGTCCAGATACCCACAAGTTGCTTGTCTTGCATGACTAACACACAAGTAGCTTTAGCGGTTGTCTTCAGCCAAGACTGATCCAAATCATGGGATAGTGAGCCGCTCGTCCTGGTGTTATTCATCAATATCAATGCTTCAATGGCAGGCGTATTGGGAGTAACAACTAAAGGCTGACGGATAATAGCATCTGTTAGCAGAACATCTGGGTTATTCGCTTGATCGTGATTAGCTAAACCAAATAGTTGAGTATCCATTAATACAACCGCATTTTTGTAAATATTTTTGATTAATAGCCGCCAGCGACTGGAGAGAAAATTAATCTTTTAAGAGTAAGATATCTAATATTATATGTCTAGCTTTATACAAAAAGGTTACTTATAGGACTAGATATAAATCAGCTCCTATTTTTGCTTCAGTCAGAGTGAAGCGATCGCCAATAATTAATATAGAATGCTTAGGCTTTAGCCATGTTAACGCCGTGGGTGATGCAATGAATATAAGCAATAATTCTCAAAATTCAGAGGCTGCTTGAAATTATGCTCGTAAATGAGGAATACGCTAACATAACTTTGTATAAATAACCGTAATTAACCCCGTAAATTAATGGATATCGCCTTAATCGTTAAATTTCTTGCGCCCTGTCTGCCATTTCTACTGACTACGGGTGGTAAAGTTGCAGAAGGAGCATCTCAGAAAGTGGGTGAGGATGTTTGGAATAAAGCCAAGGCGATTTGGGCGAAGTTACTACCCAAAGTAGAGGCGAAGGAAGAAGCCAAAAAAGCAGCCGCAGCAGCAATGCAAAATCCAGGGGATGAAGATTACCAAGCAGCTTTACGGGCGCAATTAAAAGATATTTTAAAGTCTGAGACAGCACTGGCACAAGAAATAGCCAAAATTTTGCAAACATCGACTGATAAACCCGGTGACAATATTCAGATGGATGCTCATGCTTACGACCAAAGTACGGTGAAGCAAGTCGGGAAGATTGAGGCTTCCCGACTTGTAGCAAGTGGCGTTAGAGGTTTTGATTCTTGCTCCCCTTCCCTTGTAGGGAAGGGGTTGGGGGTTAGGTTTAAAAAAAAGTTGCACACGGCGTAACGTTCTCATTTTGAACAGAAACATTCTCATTCTAAGCAAAAAATTTCTCGCTCTAAACACCAACATCCGAGTTCCGAACATCAACATCCGAGTTCCGAACATCAACATCCGAGTTCCAAACATCAACATCCGAGTTCCAAACACCAACATCCGAGTTCTGAACATCAACTTCCGAGTTCCGAACACCAACATCCGAGTTCCAAGCACCAACATCCAGCAAAATTTGTCTATCTGCTGACTAAGCTATGGCGGAAGAACCAAACCCTAACCACCAAGAAATCATTAAATTAGAGGGAACTGCTCAAGATGAGAGTAAGTTAACTCAAATTGGTCGTGTTGATGCGGAAAATTTCCATCTGAACGCTCAACAAGTTCAATTTCTTGTTCATCTAGAAAGCAGTACCAAAGTAGAATCGCCAGGGGTTCTCAAAGCTGGGAATCCCGGTAAAAGTTTAGCTTACTGGCAAGGACGAACAACAGAAATCGCTCAAATACAGCAATGGTTAACCGATAACAATACCTTTTTAATTGGCATAGAAGGCATCGGTGGCACAGGTAAATCAACGCTAGCTACGAAAATTTATGATGAAATTGCGGGTTTCCCTAAGCGATTTTGGGCTGATGTCAGTAACGGGGCAAGTTTTAGCGATTTAGCAAGACAAGTATTAACACAATTCGGCTTTCATATACCAGAAAAAGAAGCGCAGTTAGTGGATGCGTTAGTTAATTGTTTGCGTTCTGGGCAATTTTTACTGATTATTGACAACCTGGAAAGCTTATTACAACCTGATAGACAATGGGGAAGTTTATTTTACGGCGACTTTTTCCAAACATGGGTGGAATCTGGTAGTAATAGTAAGGTGTTAGTCACCACCAGGGAAAGACCAGAATTAAAAGGCTTTCAATGGCTATCCTTGAGAGGTTTACAAGTAGAAGAAGGGGTGGCACTGTTAACAGCATTGGGCATTAAAGGGGATTTAAAAGAGTTTGTCGAATTAGTAGATGGGCATCCCCTATTGTTGAGATTGGTAGCAGACTTATTAAAGGAAGAATACTCACAAGACCCAGATTTAAGCAGATTAGTAGATTTAGGCTTAGGTAATTTGCGGCAGTTGTTAACAGATTCCCAAGTGGTAGGTGTCCATCGCCGGGAAAATGTGGGGATGGTGTTGGTATTGGATGCCAGTTTTAATAGATTGAGTGAGTTACAAAAGGCGTTATTGCTAAATATTAGTGTGTATCGTGGTGCAATTGAGAGTGCAGCAGCCGTGGTTATGTTGCCGGGATATTCAGCAGCAGAGATTGAGGGAGAATTAAGGAATATTGTTAAGCGTTCTTTGTTGGTAGAAAAACTCAATGGTAAGCGGCGGTTTGGATTTCAGCCTGTGGTGTGGGAGTATGTGCGGTATCAGGCTGGTGATCAGAGTGAGGCGCATCAACGAGCCATTGATTATTATGGCTCAATTGCTAAACAACCACCTTGGACAACAAAAGACGATGTTAAAGAATACTTAGAAATATTTGATCACTTTTATCAGTTGCAAGATTATAACTCTGCCTTTGATGCGCTTGAGGGTTGCTATGATTTTTTAAGTTTGCGGGGTTATTACATAGACCTAGTGGAATTATATGGGCAGTTGGTAAGTAAATGGGCAGAAATTGGCGATAGAGGAAACTGGAAATATGGGAATTCTCTCGTTTTATTAGGCAATTCTTACAAGTCCCTGGGACAGTACCAACAGGCGATAGAGTTTTTCCAGCAGTCTTTGGAAATTTTTAGGGAGATAAGTCATCGCTTAGGCGAAGCTAATTCCCTAAACAATTTAGGCAGTGCTTACCGTTCCCTGGCACAGTACCAACAGGCGATTAACTTCTACCAGCAGTCTTTGGAGATATATAGGGAGATAAGTCATCGCAATGGTGAAGGTAAATCCTTAAACAATTTAGGCAATGTTTACCACTCCCTGGGACAATACCAACGGGCGATAGAGTTTTTCCAGCAGTCTTTGGAGATAAAAAGGGAGAGAAGCGATCGCAATGGTGAAGGTAAATCCTTAAACAATTTAGGCAATGTTTACAACTCCCTGGGAGAGTACCAACGGGCAATTAATTTCCACCAGCAGTCTTTGGAGATAAAAAGGGAGAGAAGCGATCGCAATGGCGAAGCTGCTTCCTTAAACAATTTAGGCGTTGCTTACCGTTCCCTGGGAGAGTACCAACGGGCAATTGATTTCCACCAGCAGTCTTTGGAAATATCTAAGGAGATAGGCGATCGCAATGAAGAAGCTAATTGCTTGGGTAATTTGGGCAGTGCTTACGGTTCTCTGAGACAGTACCAACGGGCAATTGATTTCCACCAGCAGTCTTTGGAGATATCTAAGGAGATAGGCGATCGTAATGGGGAAGCTGTTTCCTTGTGTTATTTAGGCGCTGCTTACCTTTGCTTGAGAGAGTACCAACGGGCGATAGAATTTTGCCAACAGTCTTTGGAAATCGCTAGGGAAATAGGTAATCGCTATGAGGAAGCTGGTTCCTTAAACTGTTTGGGCGGTGCTTACCATTTCCTGGGAGAGTACCAACGGGCGATAGAATTTTGCCAACAGTCTTTGGAGATCGCTAGGGATATAGGCGATCATAATCATGAAGCTAATTCTTTATACATTTTGAGCAAGGCTCACCGTCGTCTGAAACAGCATAAATTAGCGAGACATTTTCACCAGCAGTATTTGAAAATCAAGAAGGAGATTAGCGATCGCAATTCTGAAAGCTTACCCTTAATAAATTCAGGTCTGGCTTACTTATTCCTGGGAGAGTACCAAAAGGCGATTGACTTCTACCAGCAGTCTTTGGAAAAATCTAGGGAAATAGGCGATCGTAAGAGCGAAGGTAATTCCTTAATCGGTTTAGGCAATACTTACAAATCTCTGGGACAACACCAAAGGGGGATTGAGTTCTATCAGCAGTCTTTGGATATCGCTAGGGAGATAGGCGATCGTAAAGCCGAAAGCACATCATTAGACTATTTAGGCAGTGCTTACAGTTCCCAGGAACAGTACCAACAGGCGATTGAGTTCTATCAACAGTCGTTGGAAATTTCTAGGGAGATAGGCGATCGTAATGGGGAATGTAGTTCCTTGAGCCATTTGGGCGATGTTTACTCTTCACTGGGGCAGCACAAAAGGGCGCGTGGGTTCTTCAAGCAATCTTCTAAAATCAGAAAGGAGATTATTGGCGATTCGTTGTGGTTACGGCTGATATCCTTTCCTTGTCTCTTGATAGGAGCTATTCTCGGACTTATAGCTGCAATAGGTATTATTCTCCTGCATTTATGGCGTTCAATGCGTTCCCAATCTAGAAGATGAAAACTGATATCTTCTGTTTGTGGTTTTTGGGTGTGGTTGCGTCGGTTGTGGCGTTGGGTTCGCTCTTGGTTTCGGCGGTGATTTTGTCTCACGCAGAGGCGCAGAGTCGCAGAGAAGAAACTTGATAGAGATACTATTCAATGAATTTAAACCCTAAAGAATTGATTGTTACCAAATTGGAGCAGGGATTACCCGCTATTACTCCAGCCTTTGGTGCAGCATTAGCAGAAGCTTGTGCTGTTTGCTTGAATGATCAAGGACATATCCAAGGTGTAGAACTTCAAGTTCAAGGAGACTTAACAGATGTTTTCAAAACTTATTGGCAAGAAGTCACAGATCAAATGTTGCGATGTTGGAATGATAATGAATACACTACAGAACAGGCAGCCTATGGAATTACTCTTTTAATCATTCAAGAACTGACTGAATATACAGTTGTCGAACGTTCTCGCAGAGGAACAGGATTTGATTACTGGTTAGGCAAGAAAGGTGACAATAATCAACTTCCATTCCAAAATGCAGTTAGGCTAGAAGTCTCAGGCATCCGTCAGGGTGATGACAGTAAAATAAAAGCTAGAGCTAAACAAAAATTGGAACAAGTAAACTCTGTGGATAGTAGTCTACCAGTTTACATTGTGATTGTTGAGTTTAGTCAACCTTTGTGTTTTGTAGTAAACAAATGAACCAGATTCAAGATTTACATAAACAAGCAATGGATTTAGCTGAAATGGCACAAGTCGCTAAACTCAAAGGCGACTCTGTTTTAGCCTTGCAACTCTCCAAACAAGCATTTGAAAAAGAACGGTTAGCAGCAGAATTAATTGTCACTAATCTGGCAGCAGAACCTACACGTTCAGTATTACATCGTAGTGCCGCAACTTTAGCGATTGACTGTGGAGAAATTGCAGCAGCAGAACGTTTAATTGCCATAGCTTTATCAGGAAATCCGCCTAAAGAGATTGCCGAAGAACTTAAGGATTTATTTGTGCAGATTAACATTGATAAATATTTTGCCCGTCGTGGTATTGAATTTGATTCAGCTAAACTATAATTATGGATGATATGAAATGCAACCTAAAATTATATTATAAAAATAATGTCTGAAAAAGCCACTACTGAATATAGACATATCCTAGTTGATGAAAATAATGTTCCTTACATTACAGGAACATCAATGAAAGTTGTGGAGTTAGTTACTTCTATTCATGCTTATGGTTGGAGTCCAGAAGAATTACATTTCCAGTATCCACATCTGACTATGAGCCAGATTTACTCTGCTTTAGCTTATTATTGGGAACATAAGGAAGAAATTGATAATGATATGCAGCGACGCTTTGAATATGCAGAGAAATTACGTTTAGAATCCGGAGAATCCCCCTTATCGAAAAGACTCCGTGCAGAAGGATTAATTAAATGAGTGTTGCTTTTTATATCGATGAAAATGTTCATCGAGGAATTACAAATGGATTACGGTTAAGGGGTGTAGATGTATTAACAGTACAAGAAGATGGGCGTACTGGCTTTCGTGATCCACTTATACTTGAGCGTGCAACAGAACTTGAGCGCGTTTTATTTTCCCAAGATGAAGATTTTCTAGCTGAGGCTAACTGTCTTCAAGCCAAACAAATAAACTTTGCTGGTGTGATTTATGCCCATAAACTCAGGGTTTCCGTCGGTGATTGTATTCGTGATTTAGAAATTATTGCTAAAACTGCATATCTTGAAGAATTAAAGAATCGTGTTCAATATTTACCTTTATAAGTTGCTGAACAGCAGTAACACACGCAACAGGTAATATAAAATTAATGTCTATTGCAAAATTTAAGGCTTGCCACGCTAGTAGGGGGTCTTAGCGACAGCATAACGCACCCCCCAAAGCTTTCGGTGCGTTACGGCTTACGCCTAACACACCCTACATATACACTATTATTTACTTGCCAAATATTGATACATCTGCCAACGTGCATCAACTTCAGCTTGCGCCTGTTGCAGTAATGTTTTAGCAACTTCTGGTTTACTCTTGGTGAGCATTTTGAAGCGATTTTCTTGATACATGGATGGCTCTACTGATTGAGTAGGCGATCGCATATCTAACTGTAAGGGATTTTTGCCCTGTTCTAGCAACAAAGGATTATGGCGATACAATAACCAGCGTCCTGATTCTACCAGGGTTTTTTGATGGTTCATCCCGGTGGTCATATTGATGCCGTGGGCGATGCAATGGCTGTAAGCAATAATCAATGATGGCCCGTCAAAAGCTTCAGCTTCTATAAATGCTTTGAGTGTTTGGTCATCTTTTGCACCTAACGCTACACTCGCCACATAAACATTACCGTAATTCATCGCCATTAAACCCAAGTCTTTCTTAGGCGCAGGCTTACCACTGGCGGCGAATTTGGCGACTGCGGCGCGGGGGGTGGCTTTGGAAGATTGTCCGCCAGTGTTGGAATATACTTCTGTATCCATGACTAAAATATTGACGTTGCGACCACTGGCTAACACATGATCAATACCGCCAAAGTCAATATCATAAGCCCAACCATCACCGCCGACAATCCAGACGCTTTTCTTCACTAAGTAATCAGCAAGGGATTTGAGATTGTGGATTTTGGATTTGAGATTGGGGTCAAAAGTCTGGATTTTATCCAACTGTTGCTTTAACAACTCTACGCGATCGCGCTGTTCCCAAATCTCAGTTTCGGTTTTTTGTTCGGCTTTGAGGAGGGAATTAACTAAATTATCTCCTACTTCAGTGCTGAACTGTTGTAATAGTTCCGCCGCAAATTCCGTTTGCTTATCTAGTGAGAGACGGTAGCCAAAACCAAATTCGGCGTTATCTTCAAATAAACTATTCGACCATGCGGGGCCTCTACCATCGGCGTTTTTCGTCCAAGGGGTGGTGGGGAGATTTCCGCCGTAAATGGAAGAACAACCTGTGGCGTTAGCAATAACTGCGCGATCGCCAAATAGTTGTGTTAATAATTTTAGGTAAGGTGTCTCACCACATCCAGCACAAGCACCAGAAAATTCAAATAATGGTTCTTGCAGTTGTTGTTGGCGAATTTGGTTGAGTTTTAGCTGTCGTCTGTCTGGGTTGGGTAAATTCAAGAAAAAAGTCCAATTTGCTCTTTCCTGTTCCCGTAAAGGTAGCTGCTGCGCCATGTTAATGGCTTTATGAGATGGTTCAGATTTATTTTTAGCTGGGCAGACATTCACACAAATAGCGCAGCCTGTACAGTCTTCTGGGGCTACTTGGATGGTAAATTTTTGGTTAGCGAAGTCTTTATCTTTGGCGTTGACTGACTTGAAAGTAGACGGTGCATTGACTAATTCACTCGGCTGATAAACCTTAGCGCGAATTGCCGCATGGGGACACACCATTACACACTTATTGCACTGAACGCAGATATCTGTTTCCCATACGGGGATTTCTTCAGCAACATTACGTTTTTCCCATTTCGCTGTGCCTGTGGGAAATGTCCCATCTGGTGGTAATGTACTGACAGGTAAGTCATCACCTTGCCACACCATAATTTTCCCCAGAACTTCCTGTACAAATGCCGGGACGCTGCTGGGAAAGGGACTTTGGGTAGACTGTTCTTCATCTATCCATTTGCCTTTTTCCTGAATGGGGACTTGCACCTGATGTAAATTCTCTAGGGTTTGGTCTACGGCTTGTAGGTTCATGCGGACAACTTCCGCGCCTTTTTTACCGTAAGTCTTTTCAATCGCTTGTTTAATTTTAGCGATCGCCTGTTCCTGTGGTAAGACTCCAGCTAAAGCAAAGAAACATACCTGCATGATAGTATTAATCCTGCCACCCATACCACTATTACGGGCAACTTGATTGGCGTTGATGACGTAGAGTTTAAGTTGCTTGTCTAATATTTGTCGCTGCACTTTTAGGGGTAGATGTTTCCAGACTGTATCAGCATCATAGGGACTATTAACTAAGATAGTTCCCCCAGACACAGCCGCTTTTAATACATCTATGCGTTCCAAAAATCCCCAGTGATGACAACCAATAAAGTTAGCTTGGTCAATTAAGTAAGTAGAACGGATGGGTTGAGAACCGAAGCGCAGGTGAGAAACGGTCATTGAGCCTGATTTTTTGGAATCGTAGACAAAATAGCCTTGGGCGTAGTTGTCTGTTCCTTCCCCAATAATCTTAATTGAATTTTTGTTAGCCCCGACTGTACCATCAGAACCCAACCCATAGAACATAGCCCGGACAACGTTATCGGGTTCGGTGGAGAAGTTGGGGTCAAACGCCAGGGATGTATGTGTTACATCATCATTAATCCCGATAGTAAAGTGATTCTTCGGCGTAGCTTGAGCCAAATTATCAAAAATCCCCTTCACCATCGCCGGTGTAAATTCCTTCGACGACAACCCATAACGCCCACCAATAACTTTGGGAGTGGTAGAAGTATTTTCTTCCCTTACACCCCATTCTTCATGAATCGCTGTAACTACATCTTGATATAAAGGCTCTCCCGCGCTTCCTGGTTCTTTGCTGCGGTCAAGGACTGCGATCGCCTTTACACTACTAGGTAAAGCCTGAACAAATCGCTGTACGTCTAGGGGGCGATAGAGTCTGACTTTGAGAACGCCGACTTTTTCACCTGTGGCGTTGAGGTAATCTACGGTTTCATGGACGGTTTCGCAACCAGAACCCATGATGATAATGACGCGATCGGCATCATTCGCGCCGTAGTATTCATAAATCTTGTAAAATCTGCCTGTGCGTTCCCCAAATTTATCCATGATGTCCTGAACTATTTCGGGACAGGCGTTGTAATAGGGGTTTGCGCCTTCACGGGCTTGGAAGAAGACATCAGGGTTTTGGGCTGTCCCGCGTAATAATGGACGGTCTGGAGTCAAGGCGCGGGCGCGGTGGGCGAATATTTTATCTTCGTTAATGAGCGATCGTAAATCATTATCTGACAATAACTCGACTTTCTGCACTTCATGGGAGGTACGGAAGCCATCAAAGAAGTGTAAAAAAGAAACCCGTGTATCTAAAGTAGCAGCATGGGCGATCAGAGCAAAATCTTGACTCTCCTGCACTGAAGCCGAACACAGTAGAGCAAAACCAGTACCACGAGCCGCCATCACGTCGCTATGATCACCAAAAATAGACAGTGCATGGGTAGCCAAAGACCTAGCCGCAACGTGAACCACAGTGCTAGTTAATTCCCCCGCAATTTTGTAGAGGTTGGGAATCATTAATAAGAGTCCCTGAGAGGCGGTGAAGGTGGTACTCAGTGAACCCGTTTGTAACGCCCCATGCACCGCACCAGCCGCCCCGCCTTCGCTTTGCATCTGCACCACACTAGGAACAGTCCCCCAAAGATTAGGACGACCTTCCGCCATCCAAGCATCCGCCCATTCACCCATTGCTGAAGAGGGGGTAATGGGATAGATAGCTACTACTTCATTTAATTTGTAAGCTACACGGGCTACAGCTTCATTCCCGTCAATCGTAGCAAAGCTTTTATTCATTAATGTGTCTCCCTGTCTCAACTCATTTTGGTGTTCAATTTGGATGCAGAGAACCCGTGAATAGAAGCATCAAAAATAGCCAGAGCCAGGAATTTGGTTGTGATATATAGCGTTTCTTCATCACATGAGGTAATCATCGTCTCTTCTTCGCAAGGGCTACCGTGAACACACATCTTTGTGCTAGGTACAGAATGTGGTTTGATCCCCCTAAATCCCCCTTTTTAAGGGGGGACTTTGATTCTTGTTCCCCTTTTTTAAGGGGGTTAGGGGGGATCAAAACGTTGTGGAACTAGGTTATCAGACTTGTGTGTACACCGTAGGCAAGGGAGGAGGGGTTTCTGACTTTTCACGGAATCTGGAAAACCCCTCGACCTAGCTTGCTTCCCTACAAGGAGAAAGGCTTTAACTTTTCCCCCTTCCCTAGTAGGGAAGGGGGTTAGGGGGTTAGGTTTCGCGTTAGCTTTTCCACATAACATGAAAAGTCAGAAGGGGGCTGGGGTGCTTTTACCTCACTTAAAGGAGAAACGCTATATTCAATTTCAGAATATAAAATCAAACATTTAAACTTGTAATTATCCTTAATTGTATTAATTGTGAATGTGGCTATTGGCTATTAATTTAGCTTGCAAAATACTTCGCATACTATTATCTCATTCACAAAAATATATTTTTAACAAATATTAGTAATGTACTCAATATCTAGAAACACATATTAATCAGACTTTCAGACTCAGAATTATTGAGTCTGGGGGACAGGTACGGGATAGGTGTCTGTAGCAGTTTGAAATGATTTGTAACAATCCTCCTACACCATGTATTTGCAACGTTAATGAGTTTTCATCGCTTAAATTTGTAACGTTGGAAGGGAAGTTTCCCGAAAGTGCGATCGCCTACGGCGGGGCGAAGCCCATCGCCAAGTAAAACTACAAAACCAGATTGAGCAATGGGAAAAAATCATCACAAAAATTTCTGGAAAAGCCAGTAGTAGACAGGGTTAATTTTGTATTTACTTAAAAAGTAAAAGATTTTGTAAATTTGGCACTAACAAAAGCCCAGTCATACAGGCTGGGTTTTTGATTGCAAGAGCGATCGCTGTCCGATAGTCAAGGATAAAAGGCTTGCAAAAAGCCGAAAATCAGAAAAAATTTACCTAAGCTTAACTAATATCGTAGATATACTGGTAGTGCTAGTATCAATCTAGAATCTATACTTATTCATTTAAATCAATTATGTGGAGACCATAGTAATGATTAGTGCAATGATTGGTGCGTGGGTAGGCGAATTGGTAACAGTAGAAGTTTCTAAAGCTTTGCTGAGTGGTGTGACGAGCAGGCTTAACCCTAGTGATTTAGATAAGGCGATTAAAACTGCAACTATAGAAGCTTGTAAGCAAGAACCCCAATTATTTTCTTCTTGCCCACCAGACTTTATACCAAAATTTTTATGTAATTTTTTTAAAGAACAAGGATTGTCAGAGCTACAGAAGCCTTTAAAAAATGAGGGAAAGCCTGATGTAGATTATTTAGCGGTTGTTTTCCGAAAAGCAGCTTTAGCTGACTCAAAAATGAAAGAAATTAAAATTGATTATATTCATTCATGGATGGAGGTTTTTGTTACAACTTATTTTCAAAATACAGATAATTGTATAAGGTTTCAGATTGCCAAAGACAACTATTGTCAGCAATTAGTTAATTGGTTTGATGATGTTAAGTTTGATGGAATTGCTGTACCAGGACAAGAAGTAGACAAATCGAAGAAGCTAGTCAATATTTTTGTGTTACCAGAAGTCCAGGAG
This sequence comes from Anabaena minutissima FACHB-250, assembly GCF_014697125.1. Classification (GTDB taxonomy): domain Bacteria; phylum Cyanobacteriota; class Cyanobacteriia; order Cyanobacteriales; family Nostocaceae; genus Trichormus; species Trichormus minutissimus. The sequence continues at coordinate 199,935 of NZ_JACJRG010000001.1, forward strand.
AATAACCAAAATGATTTAAACTCCAGCATCGAAACAGAGTTGTTATCATCCAATTTGAGCCAAAGTCAGCAACAATTACTTTGGGAACAGAGACAGCGTGCTTTAGGAAACTCTTCTGGGAGAAAATTGTTAGCTTCCCAATTGTTAAGTCAAACCAACTGCCAAAAGGTTGTTCTTTTAGGTGCGCCTGGAGCTGGAAAAACTACTTTACTGAGTTATTTTGTGGTGATGATAGCTCAGAAGCAGATTGATCAACTGAAGATAACAGCAGCAGACTATTTACCTATTATAATTTCCATACGAGATTTTGCTAGGCAAGAAAATACTAGCATTCTGGAATATGTTAAGCAATTTGTGGAAAAAAATTTATGTGTCAAAACCTTACCTGTAGGTTTTTTTGAATATTGGTTAGACGATGGACGCACTTTTATATTTTTTGATGGATTGGATGAGATTGCTCAAGAAAATAGACGATATGAGGTAGTGCGAAAAATCGAGAATTTTTTAGGACAGTTTCCGAAAAATTGTGCAATTATTACCTCTCGTCCTGCTGGCTACAAACGTGATTTTTTTAATACTCAAGAGTTTGCCCATTACGAGCTTTTAGCTTTTGATGATGAGAAAATAGAAAAGTTTATTAACTGTTGGTATAACAGTCGTATTCAAGATAAGTCAGAGGCGGAGCGACGTAAGACAACTTTACGGGAAGCAATAAATAAAAATGATCGCCTCAAATTACTAGCGCGTAACCCTTTGCTGTTGACTATTATTGCTCTGATTCATCGCTATCAAGCAGTTTTACCTAAAGGTCGCCACAAACTTTATGAGAAAGCAGTAGAAACTCTCTTAACTTCTTGGAATGAAAACAAAGAAATTAGCATTGAGCAATTATTAAATCTTGATATTGAGGATTTACTGTTTTTGATGCGAAAATTAGCTTTTTGGATTCATGGACAAGGTAGTACAGAAGATAAAGAAGGGGGAACACTAATTGCTCGTGAAGATTTGCTTGACCAATTAAAAAGAGAAATCAAATCTTTGAAAGAAATTGAGCTTTATAAAGCAGAGGAAAAAGCGAAACGTTTTTTAAGTTTGATTCAGGAACGTACTGGACTGCTTAATGAACAAGGTCAAGATTGCTATGCTTTTGTGCATAAAACCTTTCAAGAATATCTGTGTGCTAGAGAAATTCATTATCAAGCAGATGATCAAGACGATTTTGATATTGTTTTACAGTATATTGATCAGCATCTCCATGACCCTCATTGGCGTGAGGTATTACTGTTATTGATTACTCAGCAAGCACCAAACAAAGCGGCTACAGCCATTAGAAGAGTCCTCAGCAGGAATAGCGAATATGAACAATGGTTGCATCGTGACTTATTATTTGCTGGGAATTGCCTTGCCGAAGATATCAAAAATTTAAAAACTGCAAAAGATTCTCCAGCTATAGAAATTTTACAACACTTAGTAAATCTTGAAGCCAGCGATTCTTTGCACGTTAGTTCTAGAATTAAATCACAAGTATTCCAAATTTTGTCTAGCCTGAACGAAACAGCATTTCAAACTCAAGCTTTGCAATTGTTAAAAGAGAAAAAGCAACAAATAGAACAAGTACGTTTTCAAGAATATTGTGCTGCATTAGGAGAGAAAGAGGCGGCAATTAATAGATTGGTTGAACTTGCAAAAAACTCAGAGAAAAATGTGCGTTTCAGAGTCGCAGAAGCGTTAAGTAAAATAGGCTCAGAAGCTACAATTACTGGTTTACTAGAAATGACTAAAGATTCAGAAGAAAGAGTGCGTTATAGAGCCGCGCAAGCATTAGGTAAAATAGGTGTAGAAGCAGCAATTCCTAGCTTACTAGAACTCCTCAAAGACCCCGAAGAAAGAGTGCGTTCTAGTGCTGCAAATGCGTTAGGTAAAATAGGTTCAGAAGTAGAAATTCCTAGCTTACTAGAACTCATCAAAGACTCAGAATCTATTATACGTTTTAGTGCGGCAGATGCGTTAGGTAAAATAGGTTCAGAAGCAGCAATCCCTAGCTTACTAGAACTCATCAAAGACTCAGAATCTATTATACGTTTTAGTGCGGCAGATGCGTTAGGTAAAATAGGTTCAGAAGCAGCAATCCCTAGCTTACTAGAACTCATCAAAGACTCAGAATCTATTATACGTTTTAGTGCGGCAGATGCGTTAGGTAAAATAGGTTCAGAAGCAGCAATCCCTAGCTTACTAGAACTCATCAAAGACTCAGAATCTATTATACGTTTTAGTGCGGCAGATGCGTTAGGTAAAATAGGTTCAGAAGTGGCAATTCTTAGCTTACTAGAACTCATCAAAGACTCAGAACCTATTGTGCGTTTTAGAGTCGCAGGTGCGTTAGGTGAAATAGGTTCAGAAGTGGCAATTCCTAGTTTACTAGAACTCATCAAAGACTCAGAATCTATTGTTCGTTCTAGTGCAGCAGAAGCGTTAGGTAAAATAGGTTCAGAAGCGTCAATTCCTGTCTTACTAGAACTCATCAAAGACTCAGAATATATTGTACGTATTAGAGCGGCAGGTGCGTTAGGTAAAATAGGTTCAGAAGCGGCAATTCTTAGCTTACTAGAACTCATCAAAGACTCAGAACCTATTGTGCGTTTTAGTGCAGCAGATGTGTTAGGTAACATAGGTTCAGAAGTGGCAATTCCTAGTTTACTAGAACTCATCAAAGACTCAGAATCTATTGTGCGTTTTAGTGCGGCAGATGCGTTAGGTAACATAGGTTCAGAAGTGGCAATTCCTAGTTTACTAGAACTCATCAAAGACTCAGAATCTATTGTGCGTTTTAGTGCAGCAAATGCCCTCAGTGAAACCGACAAGAAAACTCATAGTGTAGTCATTAATCTTTCTCAATGGATTAACGAACACCAAGATTCTGAATATATTGGAAATGGGATTGATTTGCTATGGGAATTGATATGTGGTTAGACAAGGTAACATTACCATCTGACAAATCCCTGCTGGCGAGATAGACACAGTATTTCTGTAAGCGATGCCCAAAAAACATTTCTAGATGTGATATGATAATCACACCTAGAAATCATTTCATCTACTCTACAAATATTTTGTAGAAATATAATAAAGTTGTACAATTTGCCTGACTACAAGCATTATTATATCGTTGGTTACTGAGAAGTCTCGAAAAAATAAAGTTCTACAATTTTCTCAGGCTACCATCCAAAAATAAATAAAAAAGTTGTATAATTTTGCAAACTACTTCCCCATAAGGATTTGGGAATATTTACTCGCAAGATTTAGTGGCGATCGCATTCTCACTACAAAGCTGAATCAACAGCTTGAGTTTCGAGGGAGGCGATCGCACTTTATTTCACTTTATCTATAGCCAGTAGCAACAGCCGTAGAGAAATAATTCGGTTCAACAATTTCTACTCCTCAAATGATTAATTTCTCGTTGCCCACAAAATAAAACGGTTGAACAATTTAAGTCCACTTTCTATGGTGGACTTGTTTTTTAGTAAGAACCTCAAATAAAACGGTTGAACAATTTTGTAACCCCTTTACTGATAAAGGTTTTGAGTAATTTCATAGATTCAAAATTATTTTGGAAAGTTCTGCTGTGCGACGAAGATGCGATCGCAGTGTAACGATATTACCGCATCTCAAACTTGGCTTAAGTCTTTATCTTTCTGTAAATCTACAGCAGGTTCCAATTTTCTGAATATTGTTTTACTTTTGGGAATACTAAGGCAGAGAAAGCTTATCTGCATAGATATCATAAAAATGCCTTACTCTTTAGAAAACTGGAAACAACGCATTGCATCCCGCTCTGACTTGACCGGACATCTCATACATTTGACCAGACCCGCAGATATCAATGGTAAACAGATGGATGCGGTTGAAATACTAATAAAAATTATTTTGGAACAATGCTTATTTGGTAGTACAACTCAATCAGGGTGTATTTGTGGAAATAGAAAAGCAGTTTGTTTTCAAGATACACCACTTTATCAGTTGACACAAAATATCTATTCAGAACAAGAGTATCGCCATCAAAACCCTCAAGCTAAAGTTCGTTATGTAGGCACAGGTTTAATGTTTCCAAAGCCCTATATTTACTGTCGGGGTGGAAGACCAGTAATTTACGACAATACAGAATATGCAAAAGACTACTTACCAGCCCATGAGTGGTGGCGAATTGTTAAGTTAGAACTGAGTGATGATACTAATATAATTGACTGGACTCATGAGCGTGAGTGGCGTATTCCCGATGATTTCAAATTTGAAATCAATCAAGTGACAGTAGTTTTACCTAACGCAAATGCTTACAAAAAGTTCATAACCCTTTGTAAGTCAATTTTTCAAGTAGATATTCTGACAGAGATTCGAGGTATAGTAACACTAAATTCAGTATTTTTTTAGTGTTATAAATGACACTGTACGGCTAGATAAATAAAATCAAATATATAAAACATATTTATATTGCTCAATGGTTATTAAGTGAAAGACTTTCAGTAATAATCCGGTGGGGTTACGTTTGAAACGAGTGTTACTTTAAACAAGTAGTTCTAGATTTTTTGCTGAATATATAAGGATCAAGGTTTTATAGAGGAAATATTACACTTTTTTTGCTGGAAATTGGTAAGGAAACAAGTGCAATTTAACACTATTAATACTTAGTCAAATGAGCAGGTTTAAGCAGTTTACTGTTTCTGCTGCTAAAAAAATGCCCGTAATAATATTGGCAGATATTAGTGGCAGTATGAGTGTGGATGGCAAGATAGAAACACTCAATAGAGCGATCGCCCAAATGATTGCTTCTTTTGCAGAAGAAGTAGATGTTCGTGCTGATATATATGTTTCGGTTATTACTTTCGGTAAAGGCGGAGCTAAAATCCATATGCCTTTACAGGAAGCATCTCAAATTCAATGGCATGATATGGAAGCTGTTGGCTCCACTCCTATGGCAGCTGCTTTTGAGCTAGTTGCCAGCATAGTAGAAGATACAACCCAGATTGCAAGTCGTGACTATCATCCTAATATTGTTCTAGTCTCTGATGGACAACCAACTGATGAAAGAGGTCATCTTACAGATAATTGGAAACCAGCACTAGAGAAATTACTGAAGTCACCAAGAGCATCAAAAGCCTTGCATCTAGCGATGGGTATTGGTGCAGATGCTGACTATGAGGTACTCAAAGAATTTGTACAGCACCAACAGCAAGATGTTCCTGTATTTCGTGCTGATGAAACTCATCAAATCCGGCAATTTTTTAATTGGTTAACAATGAGCGTTACAAACCGTTCCAGAAGTGCTAACCCAAATACTGTCTCTGTTATAGATTTTGGTAATGTTGAAGACATAGTATTCTGATGGTAAAACAACTCCAGAGTCAAGTGCAATGGTTTGGTGCTTCTGTGAGAGGGCCATTACACCAGCGTGAAAAACGCTTGAATGAAGATGCTTGGAAGGGTATATCTGGAAGTTTTGGTACTGCCATCATAGTTAGTGATGGTATGGGTTCTAAGCCAAATGCTCGTATGGGAGCGCGTATGGCTTGTCAAGCAGTTAAAGAAGCTCTACGTCACTGGGGTAAAGTACAAGGCGCATCACCAGCGATGCTACTACGGTTGATACATATACTGTGGGGGCTGCGGGTACTGCCGGCTAGAGAAGAAGATAGTGCTGCTACTTGCTTGTTTGCTGTAGTGCTTGCTTCTGGGGAACTGCTGGTAGGAAAACTGGGAGATGGTATTGCAGCAATTAGAGAAAGTGATGGACAGGTAATTGTATTAGGTGAAGAAAGAAGTGGATTTTGCAATCAAACTACAGCTTTAGGAGTAGCAAAATCAACTAAGGAATGGTCTGTCATTACTAGACCTTGCCTTAAACCTGGTTCTGCTGTGCTGTTGGCGACAGATGGTATTGCAGATGATTTGATCGGTGATAAGGTAGGAGACTTAATCAAATTTTTTATTGCCGAATTCGCATCTCTGCCCGCAAAATACCGATGGAGAATACTATGCCAAGAACTACGAAACTGGCCAACATCAAAGCATCTAGATGATAAAACTTTAGCAATTCTTTGGCATTAGTAAAGATAACTTCAAGGTGCAACTTAATGGCAGAACTTAACAAACGAGTAGTAGATGAACTTGGCCAAGTGTATGAACTAGGTAAAAAACTAGGTCATGGTGGACAAGGTGCTGTTTTTGCTGTAAAAAATGCCAAAAAAGCGGTAAAAATTTTGTTTGATCGCTCTCCAGTAAGACGCATTCAGTTAAGGCAACAACTAAAACAAGTGCAGTTGCTATTTGATATTAAAAAATTAGCGATCGCTCAACCCTTGGAGATGTTGAAAGAACCTCATCTTGGTTATGTGATGGAACTCCTCACAGATATGAACCCTATTAGTAACCTGATCAATATACCCAAAAATACAGAATGTTTAGTTGAATGGTATTTAGAAGGTGGAGGATTACGCCGCCGTTTATTATTACTAGCGCATTGTGCAGAGACAATATCACAACTACATGGGAAAGGATTAGTTTATTCTGACCCTTCACCAAATAATATTTTTGTTTCTTCTAATGTTCAGAATTATGACATTATTCGCCTGATTGATGCGGATAATTTGCATTATGAAAGTGATGTGTCGTCCATAAAATGTTATACACCTGAATTTGGCGCACCTGAATTAATTACAGGAAAATCTGGTGTAAACACCTTAACTGATACTCATGCTTTTGCAGTTATAGCATTTCAAATATTATCACTTGTTCACCCATTAATGGGAGACATGGTTACTGAAGGTGAACCTGAATTAAAAACTCAGGCTTTAGAAGGGTACTTACCTTGGATTGATGACCCAGAAGACAATAGTAATTCTACAGAAAATGGTTTTCCTAGAGATATAGTTCTATCTCCAAAGCTAAAAGTATTATGCCAGAAGACTTTTAAAGCTGGGATCAGAGAACCAATAAAAAGACCCGGAATCGCACAATGGGTTGAAAAATTATATGCAGCCGCAGATTTTACTATTCGCTGTCCAGAATGTCATAGTACATATTATGCAACTTACAAAAATTGTCCTTGGTGTAATCATCCCAGACCCACGTATGTAATCATTAGAATTCAGAGTTGGGAACCAATTCAAGGACGTTTTAGAGAACAGACTCCTTTATATGTTATTGCCTTAACTTCTTCTGAAGATGTAATCATCACAAATCGTATTATTAACGGTAGAACAGGGATAGATAGCCATCATAAAAATATTGAAATTATATTTGATGGAGAAACTGTTGCTGTCAGGAGTCTTAATGGTCAATGTTTTTGGTTAACATCAGAAGGAAATCAAGCATTAGAAAAGGAAGTGAAAGATAAATTGATCCGGTTCCCTTTACAACCTGGTAAACAAAGTTCATGGATATTACATTTTGGTAATCTTGAATATATACATCGTTGTGCTACTTTCCAACTTATACTAAGTACAAATATATGAGAGTTAGTGATATTCAATATGGTAGGGTTTATAACCTTGAAATTGAACAAGTAAATCGTGAAGCATTTCAAGGTAGTGATTTTCTAAATGTTAAAAATGAATTATTCTTATATCAATCATTAACTACTAATGAAATTATACTTAAACATGGAACAAAAGATAATTGGGAAATTAAAGGTATTAACAAAAATCACCAAAATACTTTATTAGGAATAATAGAACGAAAGCTACCTATTTTGTGTTGGTTAGTTTCTAGCCATCCCAAACAATCGCCGAAAATCTTAACCATTCAAGTCCGTGAATTTTCTCAATATTTAAAAATAGATGAAGAAATCCATATAGGAATTGATGAACAAATAATTGAGGATATTCGAGATAGACACATCCGCAAAAATTTACAAGCTGAAGAAATTATTAAATGGTTGAGGGGACAATTATTTATTCTTCCTACCTTATGTGAAGATGGTTATCAACGAGCATTATTTCAAGCCGGGAATGATGTGGAGAATGGGTTAAAAACTGCATTTTGTTTATGCGCTAATGAAAGAACTATTAATATTCGTCGGACAGCAGAGGATAAGTTAATCATTAATAAAATAGAAAAATTTCGACCAGCTAAAAATCAGAATGAACAGCGTCCGGTGATTATTATTGAAGCTAAATTTAATTTTTGTGATATATCCTTAGCTGGCAAATTAAGACAAACAGCACGTAATGAATTAGATATTATAGTTGAAAATTCTAATAGCTATCTGGGTATTTGGAATGAATATAATAATTTAGAAATAGAAAGTATTAGTAAAAAAGTACAAGAATTTGGATGGTTAAAATATAGTAATTCACGTTTGTTACATAATGGTAATTATCGATTTGATGTAATTAGAGATGCAAATATAGAAATCAAACTAAAAATGCTGATAGATGAAAATAATATTTCTCTAGAAGCAAGCGAGTATTTGCCACAGTTAGGAATTGTTGACACCAATAAAAATAAGGTTAAGCCATTTATAGGTATCGTTGAAAATATTGATTTATATAATTTGAATATTGATGTTAATCCCAGTAATTTAGATGATGATTTATTACCACCAAAACAGGGGTTTATATACATCTCTCTACAGGGAGACATAATTCGTTTATCACGTCGTCAAATAGCAGAAAAAACTATTAGAAGTGCTACTTGCCCTATGCCACAGCTAGGGTTAATTTTAGAAAATCAGCGTGTACCTACAAGGCGTATACGTCAACATAAACCATTATCGTCAGCTACGAAAAAAGTTTTTAATGGTTCTCCCACTGCACGTCAAGAAGAAGCATTAAAAGTTGCTATAAACACTCCTGATATTGTTTTGATTCAAGGGCCTCCAGGAACAGGAAAAACTAAAGTAATTAGTGCTTTACAAGTTAGATTAGCAGAAATTTCTGAAGATGATGGTAATACCGTCTCCCATAGAATACTACTGACAAGTTACCAACATGATGCAGTAGAAAACGCGGCGGAAAGGTCTGTAGTGTTTGGATTACCAGCAGTGAGAATCGGTGGTAAAACCAAAAGTAATACAGGAATCGATAATGTAGATAGATGGAGACGCTCTCGCATAGAAGCATTAGAAGCAAAATTAGCCCAATTTCCAGAAATACCAGAAAGTGCAATTTTGCGACAACTAAGAAATCTAGTTGCAAGTTACATACTTGCGCCAGGTAATCTCCAAGAAACAGCAACACTTTTAAAACAGGTATTTGAATTAACTAAAGGCAAAATCAAGAGTGAGTTGAGCGATCGCTTATTGGAGTATAGCCATAGAATTGCCAAAGGAAAACCCTTACAAGCAACGGAAGACTCAGAAGAAAGAGAACGATTATTAAAAGCAGTCCAAGCGATTAGAATAAACCCTATAACTTTTAGTGATGACGGACCAGCCACAGCATATAAAGCACTCCGTCGTCTAGAGAATTTGCAGATACTAGAAGACAGCGAATATCAGTTGTTAGAAAAAGCTGCTGACTGGCTAGAAGAAGAAGCACCACCATTTTTAGAGGAATTGAAATTATTACGCGATCGCTTAATAGAAAAACTAATTCCCCAAGAGATTACAATTACTACTCCTATTGCTAACCCAGAAATTGAGGCTTTACTTAACGAAGTTAGAGAGGAAATGTATAAGAATGTTAGACAATCTAAAGCGGGAGTAGAAGCAGTTTTATCAGAGTATTTAGAAGACCTAGAGACTGACCCTCAAGGTGTTAGAGAGGTTTTGCGTGATTATACGGTTGTACTTGCAGCAACTTGTCAACAGTCATCCAGTAAACAAATGCGATCTGTAACAGACAGTGATAATGCTGTATTTGAAACAGTAATTGTTGATGAAGCCGCAAGAGCAAACCCCCTAGATTTATTTATTCCCATGTCCAAAGCCGAACGGCGAATTATACTTGTTGGAGATCATCGCCAATTACCACATATTTTAGAAGATGACATAGAACGTCAACTAGGCGAATCTAGAGATGCAACTAAAAATCTTTTGCAAAAAAGTTTGTTTGAACGTCTGTTTATTCAAATGAAGGAGCGAGAAAAAATTGATGGTATCAAACGCACAGTTACTTTAGATACTCAGTACAGAATGCACCCAATTTTGGGAGATTTTGTGAGTCGAACTTTTTATGAATATCATGGTGAACCTCCCATACGCGCAGGAAGACCTGAATCAGATTTTTTTCATAATTTACCAGGTTATGAAAATACTGTTGCTGCTTGGATTAACGTTCCACTTACGGCGGGGAAAGAAACTTCAGGAAAAAGTAAGTCACGTCCTATAGAAGCAAAAGTAATTGCTCAAGAGCTTAAAAAATTATTAGAACATGATACAGAATTAACTTTTGGTATTATTGCTTTTTACGCAGCACAAGTGATTGAAATTTGGAAAGCTCTTTGTGAAGTTAATATAGCCGAACGAACAGAGGAAGGAATTTTTCAATTTATTAGCGCATACCGAGAGACTAGAAACCACGAAGGTAAAATAGTCGAAAGATTGAGAATAGGAACAGTAGACGCATTTCAAGGTAAAGAATTTGATGTTGTTTTTCTATCTATTACTCGCAGTAACAACATCAATGCAGATAATGAAAAATTGTACCCAAAAAAATATGGTTTTTTAATGTTAGAAAACCGTCTTTGTGTAGCCATGAGTCGTCAAAAAAGATTATTAATGGCAGTTGGTGATTTAGGAATGCTGAAAACAGATACTGCTCCTCAAGCAATTAGAGAATTGGTAAATTTTTACAAACTTTGTCAAGAACCTCACGGAAAAGTAGTTTAATTTTATGGCTTTTACAAAAGAAACACCAATCCTATATTTTAGTCCTAGTTCCTTTGAACCTTGGAATAAACGTCAGGATTTACTTTTACCTGCTTGGTGTTATCGTGTAATTGCACCACAAATCCAACGTCGAAAGATTAATATTTTAGAAAAAGCTGTTTTAGGAATGTGTCGTATTGGGATTTCTTCTGCTGTAGACATCGGTGAAACTCTTGATATTGGTACAGATTTAGCAGCATTAATTATCACAGAATTAACAGATAATGGTTTTATTGACAAACATGGTTTACTCAGTGACAGAGGATTAAAAATTTTAGAAGAAGAAAATTTAGATAATCAAGATTTGTTAGCTGGATTTGTTTTTCAAGACCCTTGGACAGCAGAATTATTTCCTCGATTTATAGAACGTCAAGAATATATTGATGTTAAATTTAGTAAATCAGGTTATCCAGAAATAAATTTGGGAACTACGGGAAAGCCAAATTATCGCCGTGCTTATATGCCCTTTCCCGTAGATAATTATTTGAAAGTTCAACCTTCACCACAAGATATTTTCCAAGCTGTTATTAAACATAAAAAAGCATTAAGTTATCGCAAATTTTCAGAAGATTTAGCCGAAGATGAATGGACTTTTGACCAAGTTCCTAATTTACATCGAATATCTTTTATAGAAGAAGAACCTACACCAGTTTGGTTAGCTACATTTATATATCTAGCTAAAGATTCTTTCAGTACGGCTAGTTGGAATATTTGTGACCCATTTGGCTTAGGAAATAGCCCTTGGCTACGTCGTAAATTAGAAAGTCAAATCAAAAAAAACCCTAGCTTGAACGGATTAAACAAACTAATTGCCGACCTAATAGATGTTAACAATATTTCATCAGAGATAGGCAATGGATTCAATGACTTCATTAAATTAGCTGAAGAAGAGGCTATTTTAAATGTAGAAAAATATTTAACCTTAGAAATACATCGTTGGGATAGTATATTTAATTATCTAGTTTCAATGGAGATGAGTCATATAGAAGCAACCCTATCATCAAAATCACCAAGAGTAAAAGATAGGTTAGATGATGTACTCATCAAAGCCCAGAAAGTCCTTGAAACTGTTTTATTATTCATTCGAGAGAAACATCCCACTAATAACAGTTGGCAAGCACTATCATCAAATGATAGAGAATATAAGCGTAATTTGTTAAATGGTCTAGCTAATAAATTAGGTTTTACTACTCCACTTCCTAATACTTTAGTTGATGTTAAACCAGGAAAAATTAGAGCTTCTTGTGACTCAGGAGTGGGTTCTTTGCGTTCTCATCTTATCGCTGCAATGTTAACTGCTCGTTATGATAACAAGCATCCACTATATTTATTAGCTCAGAAATCGCCGGATATTTTAATACGCTTAGATAAACTGGCAGAGATACGAGATCAAAGCAGTCATGCAAGTAATCAGCAGCTAGAGACTGAAGAAGTTCTCCTACAAATTTCTACAGTTTACGACTTTGTGGCTGGAATGTTAGACATTAACGCTAACAATCAGATAGCATCAGCAATCTGAATCTTTCAATCTTGTTCGCTTAAATTTTAGGAAATACTAAATAAATTATATGAATGGCAAAAAAAATCAACAAGGTTCTAGAGACAACCAAGTGAATGGAAATAGTAGTACTATTAGGGAAATTCAACAATTATCTACTAAAGCTCAACAAGAAACATTGGATACAGACCTATCTGATATTAATAATTCTCTAGCATCTGATGAATTTACTGTTGAAGATTGCTGGTATAAAGCTAAAATATTTGAGCGTGCAACTCAAAGGTTAGAAGAAAAGTTGCAGCAATTTAATGAGTTAAATAAAAAAGAACGTCAATTAGAATCTAACAGTCAACAGTTAGAGCAAAAAAGTGCAGAATTAGAGCAAAAAGAAATTGAGTTAAATAATATAAAATCCGAATTGGAACAGCGTGAGCAGGATATTCAACAACGTGAATTAGCTGCTCACGCTGGTTTTACTGAAGAGCGAGATATAATTTTAGCAGAGATTGAAGAACAACGCCAAGAAATTGCTATATTGCAACAACAAATCGCTGAGGAGAAAAAACAGTTACGCGCTGAACGGAGACAGTTAGAATTTGATAAAGAAATACTTGAAGAAGATAGGCAAGACTTAGATAATAAAATAGAGCAGAAAGCTGCTATTGAAGTAGATAAACTTAAGTTGAAAATTCAAATTCTCGAAGAACAACTACAGTTAGCTCAGTCGCAACGCAATCATTTTCAATCAATCATAATTAAGAAACAAGAAGCAGAAAGACGATTTGGACAAAAAACACCAGAAGAAATTTTGGAACAACTGGAAATTTTACAAAAGGAAAAACTAGAATTAGAGCAACAACTTGCTTCTCGTCCTAGTGAAACTGCTACTGCTAGATTACAAGAGTTAGAAACACAAAAAGAAGAATGGGAAAGTGAAAGATTTAGGCTTACTACAGAGTCGCAAGAATTAAAAAGAAGTATTACCTATAACAGAATTGCAGTTACAGAGTTAGAAACTTTACGCGATGAGAAAGAAGCATTAGAAACCAGTAATAATCGACTCAGAGCAGCTTTACAAGAGTTAAGAGCAAACGTAGAGGAAGCTATAGGTATAGAAAAGGATAAAAGTCCTTTCCCTGAATGTTTGAAGATGGATAATGACCAGAAACTACAAACAGCAGTTTCTCTAGTTGAAAAAATTCCTAATCTCCAACAATTTGCTGAAGATTTACGTTATCGAATTGCTTTATCTCCCTTACTACAGGATAGCAACACACAAAAAAGGCTTTATTATTCCGAACAGGATATTAGAGCTTTTTTAGGTGGTTTAGCTATGAGCCATCTGCATATTCTTCAAGGAATTAGTGGAACTGGAAAAACAAGTTTACCTGTAGCTTTTTCTCGTGCTGTGGGAGGTCAATATAAGCTGGTGGAGGTACAAGCAGGTTGGCGCGATCGCCAAGATATTTTGGGTTACTTTAATGCGTTTGAAGGTCGTTTTTATGAATCAGATTTTCTCAAAGCTCTTTACGAAGCTCGGTGTCCTACTAATCAAGAACGCATTTATATCATTATTCTTGATGAAATGAACCTTTCTAGACCGGAGCAATATTTCGCTGATTTCCTTTCTAAACTTGAACAGGATGCTCCTACTATTAATCTAACCACAGATTTAGATAAACCATCACCTAAATTATTTCAAAATCAAAATATCCTACCTATACCTGATAATGTTTGGTTTATTGGTACGGCTAACCAAGATGAAACAACTTTAGAATTTGCCGATAAAACCTATGACCGCGCCCATATTATGGAGTTGCAGCGTAACCATGAGAGTTTTAATATTACTACAGCTTTAGAATATAGAGAGCCTGTTTCTTATCAAGCCTTAATTAAAGCTTTTGAAAATGCCCAAAATCAGTATGCAGATAAAGCGTCTGAGGCTTATAAGTTTCTGAACGATACCTTAGCAGAGTTTATGCAACGAAGGTTTAAAGTTGCGTGGGGAAATAGGTTAGAAAGGCAAATTCATCATTTTGTTCCGGTGGTGATAGCAACAGGTGGTTCTTTGGGCGAAGCGACTGATCACATCTTAGCAACTAAAGTTTTCAGAAAAGTACGCGATCGCCACGATACCCTTAGCAGTGACTTGAAAAAAGTTAAAGAAGATTTATTGCAATATTGGTCAATCCTAGACTCATCAACAGAACCTGTGCAATCACTGGCAATTATTAACGCGGAAATTAGTAGATTAGAACCTATTTAAAATTATGCAGTTCTTGAACCGCCTCACAGGAAGCAAGCTCAAAGAAATTACTGACGAATCTATTATTCTTGGTCAGTGGCAAATTATTACTGAGTCAGAAATAATTTACCTTAACTCTTTTGAACTAGTACCTCATTCCAGAGAATATATTTTGCCTGATGCTGCTAACCGTTTCTCTTTTCGCTCTGGTAATGGAAATATCAACGGTAATATACAATTAGCAATCTGGCAAATCCCATCAGATATACTATCTGAAAGTTTGCGTTTTTTTGCAGAAGAATTAAACAAGCTAACATCTAACTCAGCATCTTGGGAAGATTGGATAAAAATATCACCGCTTGTACCAGAGATAGAAAACAAAATTGAGACTTTCTCACTAGAGGAAACAGCAGAAAAGCATTTCGGACACATTGAAGAAGTTTGCCGTCGTCCTCGTTCTTATTTAAAAATGGAGACGGAAAAGTTACCAGTATCTCGCGCTCAACGTATTTCTCCCCATGCGATTGAGGTTCTTGCTGCTCACACAGAAGATTGGGAACGGCGTAATTTTCGCTCTATCGTGCCTAAAAGAGTTTTGTGCATGGTAAGAGAGGATTTATGGGATATTTATGAAAATCAGGTTACTGTAAGCTTGATTGATAAGCTACTAGAATATACCAATCGACGTATTCAGCAAGTGACAATTCTCAAAAAGCAACTGGAAGAAGCTGAATATTTATCTGGAACAACTAACGATATTTACTGGAGAAACCGGAGACGTATTTATCAACTGTGGGGAAATCAGTTTGATGCAGGAACAACTGCAAAAAAAGCAGAAGAAACTCTGCGGAAGTTGCAAAAATTACAGCATAAACTGCGTACCTTACTTGGCACGGATTTATATAAAGCTATCCTCCGTCGTGCATCAATAGGGCGAACTTTAAAGCGTACAAATATTTTAGTAAATGATCAACATTATCGTTATGTAGATGTGCTGTGGCGGGAATGGAGTATTAATCAGAGTGAAAAAGTAAAAACTGCTCGACAAGTTTTTGAGGAGAATCAACAATTATTTCGGGGATTTGAATCTTTTTGTTTCCTTTTGCTTGCTATAGCATTGACAGGTAGTGGTTCTGATAATGACAAAGGTTTTGGTTTTGAGATATTAACTAATGTCGTTCCTAAACCTGGATGTGATGTCCTGCAATTTAGAGGTACATTAGGTGAGCTATCTCTAACGTGGGAAGCTGACGGGTCTTTTTTATTTCAGTCTGAAGGAATTGATAGTTTACGTTTTGTTCCCTTATTAGCTACCCTATCAGCAACAAATAATCATGAATTTATAGCATCTGCATTGCAAACATTATTTTCTAGCCAGCAGAATAATAATCAAACCTACACTTGTGTTCTTTATCCAGGGACAGAAGAAGAAATCCAAAAACTGCCTGACTATTTGCAACAACAAATAAATTTAATTACACACAAATCATCGTTCAAAATTTTACCTGTTAGCCCTTTAGATATTGTCAGTGTTGAGAGAGTAGGGCGTATGATTCAATGGTGGTTAAGTGGTCAGAGATATCAATCTTATCCGCCTACTCTGTTAATAAAAATACCAGATAATTTAGTCACTAAAATTGGATGGTTAGAAAAGGGTAATACAACAAATCAATTTCGAGTACTGC
The DNA here is from genome assembly GCF_014697125.1 of Anabaena minutissima FACHB-250. Lineage (GTDB taxonomy): Bacteria > Cyanobacteriota > Cyanobacteriia > Cyanobacteriales > Nostocaceae > Trichormus > Trichormus minutissimus. The sequence goes on from NZ_JACJRG010000001.1 coordinate 216,221, forward strand.
GTCAACCTCTACCACAGGAAGTACAGAATTTTAGAACTCATCTTGAGCAAAAAATAACCGCAGCTAAAGCACAGGGATCTAAAAGTAGGGGAGAAGTTTCAGAACTCGAAAAACTGCAATATTTACCTCATCATTGTCAGGAGTTAATTCAGCCCTTACAAGTATGCCCAGTTTGCTATTCTATGGGTAGTTTGACTGCCCAGTTAGATAGTCAATGCTTTCGTGGTGAATGTCATGAATGTGGTAGTTCTTGGGGAACAAGAGGTTGTGGGAGTTGTGGTCAAAGGTATCCTTTTATTCAATTACCAGGGATAGAAAATCAAAGTCACTCTAACAGTTCTTTAGATCGTACTTTTGGTAGAGATGTTTTGGCAATTCCTTGTTGGAGTCAACACGGTCAAACTGCCTTTACTTGTACTCATTGCAGCAAATGTGTTTAAATGTCGCAATATCGCTACAAGACGTTTTGGCTTAAATACGAAATACGGTTTCTACTTTGAACAGGAGAAATGCGACGCTCTCATGGCTGACTTATCAGTTTGCACTCTAACTACAAATCTCATAAATCTGATTTTCGCCGTTCTGCGATCGCGCTCATGTGTGGAAATACAAAAAAGTTACAAAATTTATCAGCCTAATAGCATTGATATTACTTTGAAGAACAAACGCAATGACAAAATAAGAGGACAAGTAAAAACTTAATCACGACAAGGATAAATTATCTAGGTCAAGGCGATCGCTCTCAACATAATCCTTTGCTGTCATGTCTTCTAAAGACACTACTAAGCCATCTACGGATTGAAAACGTCCTGATGCTGGAACTGATTCCAACCACTTTTCACAAAGCTTATCCCATGTCATATTTTGAAACTGAACTTGTTCTTCATCACGGATAAACCAAAACATCAGTTCGATGCTAGGGCTACTCCAAGAAGGTGCTGCATATACTCTAATTTCACGTAAAGCGCGAAGAGCTTTTCCTTCATCGCTAACAGGTCTATCGTGTTTATCTTGCATCTGCTTTTGAAGCTTATAAACAAGCTTATTGAAGTCATCAGGAAAAGCAAATCTAGCTCGCTTCCGCGCTAATGCTTGCCCCAATGCTCTAATTTCCTCATCATTTGGGCATCCAGGTTTACGCTCCCATTCTGCAACAACAGCCTTCTCTACTGTCATCACACGATCAAGATCAGCAACTAAATTCAGTTCTGCTATCCCTGGAATATAGGCATATTGAGGTCGTTTAATTCGTTGAATCTCATATAGTAATTGTTCATCAACTTTTACGAGAGGAACGACCTCAACAAACGGACGTTGGCTGCAAGAGCGTACTATATCACAAGTTTGCGTAACCACTACAAAACCCCTGACCTCTGACTCTGCAAGGTCAGTATCCTCTTGTGCCACATCAGCAGATTCTTGAGTCAAAGGGCTTTTAGGGTTAAAACGCTGTACAAACCAATGTTCACCAAGCACATAATCACCTTGCTGCCATTCTTGAAGAGCAGCATCAACTTTTTGAATCCAAACATCACGTTCATTGTCCACTACCATTTCTGCGGCTCCTTACCGCTCTAGCAGGTCTGCTTCGTCCGACTTCCCGGTGTATAATAGGCTCTTGCAGAGCATCAACCAGATCAGCCGGATTTGGTGGCATACGTGATGTACGTGCATCTTCAGATAAAGGTGCTAACTTTGGTCTTTGAGGTGCATTGCCAGAGCCAAGAATTCTTTTGACTTCCTCATATTGACCAGCTATTAATAGGTCGAAAGGAAGTCTACCATCAATACTAGGAGTCAATAGGAGACTGCGATTTAGACTTACACTTCCGCAATTAATATACTGGACAGTAGCCAAAAGTCGATTTAGTTGCTCCTCATTAAAACGGGATAATGGCTTACCACTAGCCCATGAGTGAAGACTTCTGCGTGAAACATCAAAGAGCCGAGCAAGCTGATCCCAAGTCAATCCACTCAACTTTCTAAGTTGGTTCAGGGCAATTCGTGTTGTTTCCGCAGAACTGGTTGATGGTATAGTCAACCCACTGCTCGTCATCTCTGAAGCTACAAATAAATTTTGATCAAACTGAGTTGTATTAGTAGCTGTACTTAGAGTATGTAAGAATACTCTGGAGACAATACGATAGTTGTGAGGCTTATCAACCATTGAGCCACAGGCAGAAGTCCCCTGTGGTTGGTCAACTTTTTTCTCTAAAAGGGAAATCATGGTTCACCTCCAAAATAAATCAAAAAATCATCAGTTACTGCCCATCGAAAGAAAGTATAAATTTTTTCAGCGAAACCTTGCCCTTCAATCATCAGTGCATCAACATTAAAGTCTCTTTGTTTTGTGAGGGACATATCTAAATCCAGTATCCAGCTATGCTCATTAACTGGTTCAATGGCATTTGGATCAAAGGTTGTATTAGGAGGAACAAGACCCCAACGAGCAATGATTAAGTCTTCTCTTTCTGGCAAAGTAAAGCAAGATTCAGTGAGGCTTTGATCAATATGCTCTGCAAAGTCTAATGCTGTAACACCAGCAATTTCGGGGCGAACAAGTTTAGATATATCTTTTACTGACTGACCAACAAGTCTATCAATGTATCTTATACCGAACCGTTGAACAATATTAGGTTTAATGTGTTCATTAAGAGCAATTAGTATGTCTTTTAGCCGTGCTAAAAAATCACTGCGGCTAGTATAAGCGGTAGTCTCAAGCGCAATAAATTCTGGTGCTAGGGATACCCGCCAATTACCTTCAGCATTTACAAACCTCCAAGTAACTTGCTCGGTTTGCATAACGCCTTGGGAACCCAAAACGAAACTGCGTGTTTGCTCTGGCTGTAAAATTGGATACTTGTCTCTAATTGCTTCTTGGAATGCACCAATAAAGCTTTTATTTTCTATTGAGGTAATAAGCGGAAAGCGTACTTGTGCAATCACCCGAACTAGAGGTGCTTTTTTCAAAGGAACTTCTTTTGGTGGTGGTGCAATAAGTGGATTCGTGCTAACCACTGCTCTCCATCCTTTGTTTGTGGGTTATTAGGAAACTGCTGACATCAACATAATATTGAAGACTGCTTATAGTTTCCTGAACCCATGATAGGGTAAAAGTGTGAAGTATAGTGTGAAATTTAAACAAGTTCATCTCAAAAATAAAATCAAGCTGACCAGATTAAAGGCTAAAATTTATACCAGTTATTCCCTTGCTTAGACTGCCCACTTTGAACCTTTACTGGCATGGTCATAGATTAAATCAAATACTGTGTCACATTTAAACTTAAATAACACTCGATCATAACTGTCAGGCAGGTTTTGATCTAAAACTGCTTCCACTACGGATTGTACCCTGCGCTGACTCTGCATATCTTTATACCAATCTTGCACTAATACTTTTGGCTGCTCTGCTGTGAGTCGATGCAAAAGAGACTTAGCAGCTAATTTGACTTTTTGTGTTTCCTCCGCACTCATTTTGTCTTTCTTGAGTAAATCAAAAAGTTCCAGTTCGTCTTCTGTTAAGCCTTCCCGAATATGTCTTTCTGCTTCTGCTTTCAGGTTTTCTGTAAAATTAACCAGAGCTTCGTAGTAGTTATCAATTGATGAACCACCAGCGTTGTATTTGTCAATGATGGCTTGTAGCCTTTGGGCGAAGTCGGTACGGGTGGTGTTTTGCTGAATCATTTTGTTCAGCTTGTCTTCAATAAAACTGCGTAAATCGGTAATTTCAATATTTTTATAGGGTTTGTGGCTAAATTCGGCTTTGAGTTGCTCGAAGTTAATTTTACTTAAATCCCAAATTTGACCTGTCTGGATAATGTTGTATTCTGCACTATATTCTTTAGTGGTGATTCCTTGATTATCAGCAACTACGCTTTCATCTAGCAGTTCCGCAATTTTTAAACTTGCGCTATCAATATCTTTGCGTTCAATAATGCTATCAATCACCCCTCGCAGATATTGGAAGATGAAAACCAATGGACGTGGTTGCTTGATTATCTCTGGTTTACAGGCTTCATAGAGTGAGGTAATGGTATTTTGATAGACAAAGAATCCTTTACGCCATTCATCTTTTTGTAGTAGGGTGTCAGCAAACTGGTTAAATTGTCCTAATTTCTGGAGAGTTTCCTGAATTTTGAGGATGCTTTCTAAATCAATCCCCAGTTCCCGACAAAAATTCAGTCCTTGGGCGATCGCATCATCAAGTAACTCAAACAGGTTAGACTTTTCTTGAATGGGTGAGTCTTCCTTGTCTCCATCATCGCCCAAAGCGTAATCTGCCAAGGCTTGCTTCATGTTGCGGAAGACGTTGTAATAATCAATAATTTCGCCGTTGGTTTTGGTGACGTTGTGAATCTGATATGAGGTGACGCGGTTCGCACGGGCGATAGTTTGCATCAGGGTGTGGTCTTTCATCGGCTTGTCAAGGTAAAGCGTCGAGAGAGTGGGCGCATCGAAACCCGTCAACCACATGGCGCAGACAAACACCAACCGCAGGGGATTTTCCTCATCTTTAAACTGATACTCGATATCATGCCCCTGTGCATCAACGGTATTCATTCTTTCGCGGTGGGGTTTGATATCAAGTCCTTGTTTTGCAAATTTTTCAACTTCGCTTTCGCTTCCTTCCAGACTAATCACCACAGCCATTTCTGTTTCTCGCATAAAGTCGAGAATCTTTTTGAGGCGAACTTTCTCAATGTCATTACTAGATTTCTTAATTCGTCCCACTAGATTTTTAATTTCTGCTTTCCAGTGATACTGTACTTTATCGTACATTTTTACAGCAGTGAATTTATCTAGAGAAACTACCAAGCCTTTACCAAGATAGCCACGACGGGGAAAGTGGTAAACAATATCTTTTGCTATTGTCTCTAACCTATCATCGCGTTTTATTACCTCAGTTTCGCGGGCAAATTTCCTTTCTAGCTTGGCTTGCTGGGTGTCATCAAGGTTTTCATCTTCGAGTATTTGGTAAAATTCCTCGCTTAAATCCTCGTTTTGAATCAGTACCTCTGGTACTCGCTTCTGGTAAAACAGGGGGACGGTTGCGCCATCATCTACTGACTGAGAAAAGTTATACTCGCTGACATAATCCCCAAACCATTCGTTAGTCTTGCGCTTTTTACCTAATAGGGGAGTACCTGTGAAGGCGAGATAATTGGCATTGGGTAAACCTACCCGCATATTTTCCGCTAAGGTTTTATACTGGGTGCGGTGTGCTTCATCGACAATTACAATAATGTCGTCGCGATCGCTCAATATTGGATACTCCTTCCCCTTCTCGTAGCGGAACTTTTGAATTAGGGTAAAAACTATTCGCTTGTTTAGGGAAAGAAACTCCCGCAGCTGTTTACTGTTTTTAGGTTGGGCTGCTTCGCTTTTTTTGACTGTTTCGGTGTTTAAGAAATTGCGGTAAATCTGCCCATCTAAATCGTCACGGTCGGTAATAATCACAAAGGTAAAATTGCCCGTGAGCTTGCGGAAAATCTTTCGGGCATAAAAAATCATCGAAAAGCTTTTACCAGAGCCTTGTGTGTGCCAGAAGACCCCTAGTTTGCCCTGTTTTTCTTCCCGGTCGTCAAAGGCATCAATAGCGCGATTAACACCGATGAACTGGTGGTTTTGGGCGATGATTTTCTGAGTTTCTTTGTGGTAGAGAATAAAGTTTTCGATGTAGTCGAGTAGTTTAGAAGGGTGACAAAGCCCATCTATGGCTAGTTCTAGGCTAGTACCAGATTCCTGAATCTGCTGACGATCTATTTTTTCCTTTTCATCTTCCACCCGCAGCCAGTTAAAAAAGTGTTCCCACTCTGCGGTAAAACTGCCAATTTTGGTTTCTAGGGCGTTGGAGAGAATACAGAAGGCGTTGGTGAGAAAGAGTTGGGGAATATCTTTTTTGTAGTTGTTGAGGTTGTCGTCAAAGGCTGTTTGCAGTTTGATGTTGGAGTTTTTCAGTTCGATGAAAACAAGGGGTAAACCGTTGATATATAGCAGGATATCAGGACGGCGATAGTTTCTTTCTCCTTTAATCCAAAGTTGAGAAACGGCTAAATATTCATTATTTCCGTTGTGACTCAAGTCATTAAAATCTATTAAGCGCACTTTCCCGTGTTCGGTTCTACCTTGGGCGTTTTCATACTCAATGGGGATACCGTCACGAATTAGCCTGTCTACTTCCCGATTTGCGGCGATGGGAGACATCAACTGGCGTTTATTGGTGAGGATTTCTAAACCTTGTGCGATCGCTTCTGCTGGTAAGCTGGGGTTGAGGCGAATTGCTGCTGCTTTCAGGCGATCGCTAAAGATGACTTCGCTTTTATCTGTGCGGTTGGATCTGTCGTTTAGATCGTCGGGGTTGGAGGTGTAGCAGTTGAGTAATTTAAAGCCGTGCTGCTTTAATTTGGCAAGTACCGCTTGTTCGATGTCATCTTCAGAAATAAAGTTAGGCATAGTTTAGGCAAGCTACACGGTTATAGAGCGTTTTTGATTTCATTCCCTATATATGTATAAGTTTTAACCCTTAACTTGATAAATGCCTAGAGAGCGCACACTGCATTTGTGGCAGTTATTTGATCAAAGCCTTAAACTTCGTTAGATGATTGCAAGACAATTGTGTACAACTGAGGGCTAACTCTAAAGTCTGCTTGAGTAATTAACTGATCAATCAATGGTTTCATATCTGGAATTAGCCCCTGTTTTTTGGCTTGTAGCAAAACTCCCAACAGACCTGTTACATTTATTCCATAGCTGGTAGCTACTATTCGTCCTCTGCGTTCATCCATTAACAGTAAGTCAGCTTTCATTTCTAAGGACAAAATAATTGCTTCCGCTTCTCCCAAGTGAATACTTTCATTATTTTCTTGAATTTCTGTGACTTGTAGAGAATTAATAACTGTCTGTGTCTGAATCCAAGATAAAGTTTGTACCTCTACTGCACCAGGGACAATCTTATTGACACCAGCCATCTCGTTATATACAGCTTCAGGGATGATAACGCTACCATACAACTGTCGCAATAAATCTAACTTACCAATCGCTGCTAAGTTTGTGATTGGTGATGTATCGCTAACTATAATCACAGCAAACCCATTGATTGCAGTGTCTTTATATCAGATTGGAAATCTTCAACATCATAGTTAATGTGTAAACCACGTTTGGCTAATTCATGCTGAAATTCCAGGACTGTGATTCCTGTCCATGCTCGGACTTTGCCACTGCTAATTTTACCTTGCTGGTAAAGCAAGATTGCAATTTCTAATTTCAGTTCATCCTCTGTCATGTTTGATGCTCTGAGGATATCATCGGGAATTGTGACGCTCATCTAGGGAAATTCCAAATCTTACTATTTATTCTAATTCTTCTGTCATGCTGGGCGGGAATTGGATGTCTAAGTCTTCGACGGAAAGCTTACCTGAGATGAGACGAGTTAGGAGGCGATCGCGTGTTTGTTTTAACTTTATATTCTTTACTATTAAGGCATTTTTTGCATCAAACAAACATGATACTTGACTATGAAACTTTTCTATTACTAATGGCGAAGGAACTAATATCGGTAGTTTTAATTGTGCTGTTATACCTATATATGGACGTGTTCCTCCACTACCTGCCCATAAGTTAAGTAATTCCTGATAGAATAGTTGCTCGAAAAAGTATTTTAGGTATTTGTTATTCAGGATTTTATGGTTTTTTATTCGATAATAAGTTACTTGAGGTGAAAGTATTAGGTAAGGAGTATTTAGTTTTCCTACAATTGCAGTTCGCCCTATTGTGGCTTTATGAGATAGTAAAACATCTCCTTCTCTTGCAAAACCTTTTCTTAATGAGTCTGCTTGTTCTTGTTTGATAAAGTTACAGCTTTCTAAATCAATATACCCATCTTTAATATTTGAAGCCATAATAAAGGGAATTCCCGATGCAACAAAATCGTCTCCTTTTGGATGAATTTCGCCATGATTTCCATCTAATGGTTTTTCAATGATTTTATCTCTTACTAATTGCTCAACGGTTTTAATTTCCCAACCTTCCGGGATGCCTTTATTAAACTTAACCTGTTCATGACCCGGAAAGCGCAGACGCACAAACCACTCGCGGTAGATTTCCTCAGCCATTTTTTCTAATATGGCAATACGACAATTATTGTTTTCAATCAAGTCATCATAAGCTGAAAGTATCGCCGCAATCTTTTGTTGAACATCAAAATTTGGTATTTCTATCTGAACTTTATAGATTCTTTCAGGCGAAGTATGTCTAACCTTAGTGCCTGATGAACTACCTCTAATTTGCTGTCTAACTAAATTTGTATTGAACAAATAATACAAATATTTTTTCTCTAAATTTGATTTTAATTTAAAGCTAATTAGTCCTAGTCGTTGGTTATGAAGATATTTATCTGACGAAGGAATTAATGCAGCACTACCTAGTAGTCCTTCACCTTGTTCAGTCATTGCGACAATCAAATCGTTTTTATCAAGGATGAAATCTTTTGGGATTTCGCCTATATAAAATCTATCTTTTCCCGGACGTTCTCTAAAACCTCCTGATTCAAAGAAATTACCGGGTGTCAAAACAATATATTTTCCTGATTCAAAGAAATAGTTACTTTTGAAGGCATATCCATGTTTTATTTTGATAAATTTACCTAGTTCGTATTTCTGGTATTTATATTCATTCATAAATGTCTAAACCTTGCTGACGATATTTTTCCAGTCAGCGTTGCTGATACTCATTCTGCGGTTGATGATTTGATACAGATAATTTATCAACCCCTTCAAACCACCGCTTCCACCTATCTGTTAGAGTATCTTCAGATTGAACATTAACTGCTTGCTCTTGCTGTTGAGCAATCAAAAAATCGAGAAACTCATCTACTCTTGCCAACAGAGGATCAGGTAATTGTTGTAACTTATTAACTACAGCTTCACGAGTATTCATAGATTTATTCCTTTACTCTTACCTAATTATCACCTGCAATCTCTTTCACATTATGAGCAATAATCCCCTCTAACAAATGCGCCTCTTGATTTAACTTTTCCAACTCATCATTTAAACTTAAAATCTCCTCAATAAACTCCTCCTCAGTCTTCCCATCTTCCTCAATCACCACCCCCACATACCGCCCAGGATTTAGCGAATAATCCTGTTCCTTCACATCTGCGGGAGTCGCCAACTTACACAACCCCGTTACATCCTCATATTCTGCCTTCGGGAAGCGTTCTTGTAACCAGCGAATGTGGATAAAAAATGATTCCGCCGATTTTACATCTGTATGCAGTGTTTCCAGCGTGGCTTTGAGTATCTTAACTTGCTTATCAATCTGTCCCCGTTTACCCTCTTCCTTTGCTTTTTCTGCCAAAGCCGTTTCATGAGCGCGGATAGTTTTATCAAGTTGCTTCAATCCCAGATGGAGATCATCAAAAAATGGTTTAAATGCCGCACTGAGTTCTTGCTGTGCTTGATTTTGTATATCTATATTTATTTCTGGAAAATTATATTTATCTAAATAAACTTGATACTGAATTTCTAAATCTGGCAAATCATCCCACAATTTGAGAAAATCAACAGCCGCTTCTCTAGCTTTAACATCATCCGTCCCATCATTCAACACAGTGATTAACTGCTGGGAAACTTGCTGCACCGGTGCTTGATTCTCTCTTAACTTCACCATCCCTTGCTGAAAATAATTATTAATCAGTTCAATAAACCGATGGTTCTTACCCCGGAGCAAATGGCTGATAATAGCAATATTACTAATTTGTTCTGTCGAAAACTCTCGATGTGCGCGGTCAACCTGAGTAAAAATATTTCGGGCATCAATAAACAGAATTTTATCATCAGTCTTGCCCCGATCAAAAAACCACAGCGTCGCCGGGAGCGTCACCGTGTAAAACATATTCGACGGTAGGGTAAGCATCCCATAAATCAAATTTTCTTCAATTAGCGTTTTGCGAATATCAGCCTCAGAATGACGCGCATCTGATGCCGAATTAGCCATGACTAACGCCGCCCTACCTTTGGGCTTTAGCGATGTAGCAAATAGATTAATCCAGAGATAATTGGCATTAGGTACAGTCTCATTACCCTGTTCCTGCTTCTTCGCCTTAGTCTTATTGCGCGGGATACCGTAGGTGTTAAATCTAGCATCGATTTCCACTCGGCTAAGATTAACATCATCCACATTAAATGGCGGATTAGCTAGAACATAATCAAACTTGCCAAAACTGCCAAACGGGTCTTCATAGTACGTATTTGTCTGACGCACATCGCCCCGTAACCCATTGACTGCAATGTTCATTTTTGCCAACTTCACCGTCTCCAGGGTCTTCTCTTGCCCATAGACAAACAGATCGTCAGCAGCAGACTGATTTAACTTTTTGCGCTGTTCTTCAATAAATTGAGCAGACTGGACAAACATTCCCCCAGATCCACAAGCGGGGTCAAACACAGTCCCCTGATGAGGTTCAATGATTTCTACCATCAACCGCACCACAGAACGCGGTGTGAAAAACTCACCTCCACCCTGCCCTTCTGAGAGAGCAAAATTCCCCAGGAAATACTCATAAATCTGCCCGAACATATCCCCAGTAGCATTTTCAGGAATATTCGAGAAGTTTTTTAACAGTTGTTTAGGAATACCTTTGTCTGTGCGCGTCAGCCGAAAATACTCATCTTGGGGCAATGTATCCTTAAGTTCTGGCTTATAGGATTCAATGGACACCATCGCCGCCTTGATAGCCTTGGCGATATCTTTCTCTTCTGGTAGGTTCAGCAAATAGTTATAACGAGCATGGTCTGGCAGATAAAACCCACACTTCTCAATGGCAATTTCGGCGATCGCCTTTTCTCTGCGAGTTCCTTTAAATGCTTCATATTCTTGCTGAATCTCTGCCGCATACTGACGATATTTGTTATCAGCAAATTTGAGAAAGATTAACCCCATCACGGGCGTAGAATACTCACTAGATTTCAGGTCTGAGTTTGCCCGTAGGGTATCAGCACTCTGCCAAAGGTTCGCTTCAAGTTGTTTTAGTTCTTCTGGGGTCAAGGCTTTAGATGCTGTAGGTCGGTAATTTATCTGTTATGAAATTATATGCACGCATTGGGTTCTGTGACAAAAACAGCCACTCCCCTGATCTTCAACTTGAAAAATTTGATTTGATGCGATCGCTTACCTCTATTCCCATAATTTGTAAACTGTAGTAGCCGAAATTAATAAGCTTTGTTTACTGCTGTAGCTATTATATGACCAATGAAAGAAATAAAGAAACTAAAATGTATATTTACGTTGCAGACGTTGTTTCCGTTACCTGGAATAAAGACAGAGCAGAAGTTTTAAAGCGTATGCGTGGTAAAAAGTCCCGGCAGAAATTGGTAGATGAAATTTCGGCTAAGGGTGGGGAATGCTCTCATCAAAACCTGAAAAAATTAGAGTATGGCGAATCCGAGAGCGTTTCCGTAAAAGTCTTAGAGGCTGTTTGCTTGGCTTTGGGTATTTCTTTAAAGGATTTTCTTAGCACGGTGGAAGTGACTGAATAAAGTTTTTCATATATATATTGATATTAGTTACTGTAGTAGCTAAAATTAAATCTGAAATCAAAAAGGCGATCGCCCCTCCGGGAAGAGAAATGCGATCGCCTTTTGTTAAACCCCATCAATGAGGTTACTCAGATGATTGTACAAGATGAGTTTAGAAACTCAGCCTCGACTGACTCAGAGTTTGAGGAATATGTTGACCACCTTGCTGACCCAGTAGCACCAGAAATTGAGATTGATTCGGTATCTGAAGTATTTGGGGAGCTTTACCGTGTTTGGAATGGTTATCAACTTCTCGGCACTTTCTACCAAAATCTAGAGGGTAAATGGATAGTACAACCCTGTAATAGCGATGATAGACCATGCTGTGATACTCCTTTGGCAGCGCAAATCATCATCATCGCTATGAATGGCTTATTGGTAGCAGACGCAGCATAGCACACAAAGCATTTATCCCATCGCTTGGGGAGGTGAATTGAATCACCTCCCTTTCTTGTATGCTTTGTCAAGTTCACTTTCCAGAAATGCACTGACTCTTTCAGAGCAATCCTCTCGCAAAGCAGCAACTCTGACTACCTTCCAGCGCATAATTTCTTCACCACATTCATCAAGCCGCTTTATTGCCCACTTGATCCGGCGCATCTGAAATTCTTCTACAGTTTCAACTACTGATTCCAAATAAGCCTTTGTTAAAGGCATTTGGTCGAGATGTTTTTCGAGTAATGCGAGTAAACCAATATTTTTTCCTACCCTACTAATAGAAATTCTCTCTGGTATATCAGCCTTAAGTAGCGATCGCACTGCATCTTGCACCTGAGCTAGAATTTGCTGATCTCGCTCATGCCAATCAACTCTCACAACGGAAGGAACAGCAACTTGTAAAGCGGGTGAGTTTTGATTGAGCCATTCCCTATCATTTCGGTATAACCAAGTATAGGTGGCTGGTGCTAGTTTTCTCAGAGTTGTCTTTGAAGCTTCAGGGTTCTGTAGTTGTAGAGCCATCCAATCTTGCCTGTTTTTCAATTTGAGTTCAGTTGCAAAATTGGGATCTATTTCTGGTACTTCCTGTAAGCCTACAGAGTCATTTTCCTTTCTAGTCTGCCAATAAGTTGTCAGTCTCAGACGAGATACATAGCGTTTGATAGTTCTAGCATCAACATTTAATCTTCTGGATGTCTCCCGCAAACCCAACTTTTCAACTTCCACAAATTCTTTCAGCTTTTGCTCCCATAGCTGACCGAATGTTTTGACCTTACCAATGCGAAGTTTGTCTTCATCCGTTTCATCAGGCCCAGTCCGGCAATAAACCATTCCACAAGAACAAGAAAAAGTACCGACAGGCTTTTTTGTATCACAGCATAAAGTAATGACTAAATTGGTAATCACTGGTTGTAGGTAATGTTCTGCGGCAGCATTGAGACACAACCAGGGGGGTTCACCAAAAGGCTTGTATTCAGTATCTTTTTGAAAAAATTCCTCTACTGATGTTTTCAAAAAACGCATCATCAGCAGATGTCTAAGAGGATGGAAAGATTTCCTATGTTTCCTGACGATACTAGTAACCCAGTTGTTTGAATCGTTATGATTTACAATTGAATCAACGGCACTGAGCATTTCTTGACCATAAAAGAACAAAAAATTATCTAGTAGTTTGTTCTGGTAAATTCGACCAGTTGCAGTTGCAAAACCCTGCTCAATCATCAGATTGGTGTACTGTTTGCGAAACCACTGTGGCTCTTGGCAAGGTATTTCACTATTGAGTAACCACCAAAAATCTTTAGCTAATACCAGTAATTTTTTCAGTGTATCAGAGCTAAAAATACTTGGTTCTTTAGTAATAGAACAGTTGTCTGTACTAGCTGCATAATATTCATGCTTATTAAAACCGTGTAAGGGAGTTAGGCTATCTTGCAAAACTTCACCATGAAATGGACAAACTAAAACCCCTGGTATTTGATGGATGCGATGCCAGTAAGGTTCGCCATAATTTTTTAAGTCTTCTTCCCAGCAAGTGGGACAAAACTGAAAATATTTCGGCATAGTAATTGAGCTTGCCATAATTCCGGCTCTTGTATGAATATCTCCCCCATAATCTCCTTTCATAGATTCCAGTACCTGACTAGACCTGTTTGCAGGTAGAAAAGGGCTATATAAAGGGTAGAGAGTATGTTTACATATCAAGTCTTCAACTTGGTAATTTGAGATAAATTGTAGGTTTTGAATTAAATTACTAAGGTTCGATGGTAAATCTACTGTCGCCACAGTAGTCTGTGAATTAAATAACTCTTGTAATGTAATTTTTGGACTCGTATTGCCACTTCTAATGTGATAACGAGCAATGACACTATATAAAATTTCATCTGGATAAGGTTGAGGGAAAAAACTCACCATATAGTCGTGAAAAATGCCCAAATCATTTGACAGATTTTTATTAATTTGGATTAGATAACCAGCAATTGATGATTGCCCATGAAAAGTAAGCCGTTTAGATGTTGACAAGCCAAACGGTAGGATTAGTTACTCATATCCCTAAAAAATGAATATTTAGGTATTACGCAATACCTATATTATCTAACCAAACCAGGCATTACACAATACCTAAACTATTGGAAAGAGTTTTAATGTTTAACTTAAAGTGCTGAATGTGTTTACTATGATTGGGAGGAATGTAAAAAGTAGATGGCAATGGGTAAGAAAGGGCAAAAAGGTCAAAAAGACGTACCAGAACTGTACGATGAGGTGAAGAAACGAGTTAACCTAGCCCTAACTCCTACTGGGATTGATGGATTAGATGCGATCGCTGACAGCATGGATTTAAGTCGGTCTGAGTTTGTGGAGAGAATTGGCAGAAAGCTGATTCCAATCAATGCGAGTTCTCTGACCCAGGAGGATCAGCAAGCCATAAAAAAGCCTTAACCGAACTGATTGCTCTTTACCGTGAGCGATTAAGTGGTGAGGATTTGTCTGTTGATGATAATAAAGATTTGAGCGATCGCCTACGGCGGGGCGAAGCCCATCGGCAATTAAAACTACAAAACCAGATTGAGCAGTGGGAAAAAATTCTCTCTAAAGTTTCTTGCAAAGATGAGACTCAAGAGGGCTAATTTTGTCTTGAAGTCTACAAAGTATAGTGTTGTTCAACGTCTAACGACATCTAATGTTAAAGCACCGTGTTCGTTGGTCAGCGAACTTAGCAGAGGAGTGCTGCTCAACGCCTAACGACATCTAATGTTAAAGCACGAACATTCGCTTAGTTACACCACCGTCACTGTCACCTGCTCAACGCCTAACGACATCTAATGTTAAAGCACTGAAATTGAGTGCTGCTAGATGCGGTATCTAGAGTCTGCTCAACGCCTAATGACATCTAATGTTAAAGCACATTTACTTTATCCTCTAAATCGCACACTAATGAACTGCTCAACGCCTAACGACATCTAATGTTAAAACACCTGGAGGATTTGCATATGTCGAAGTGAATGTAACCCTGCTCAACGCCTAACGACATCTAATGTTAAAGCACCCCCTATGAAAGGGATATTGCCAAATTAAAAGAACTGCTCAACGCCTAACGACATCTAATGTTAAAGCACGGCGATCGCCAAACCTGTTGACTGGCCAAAGCTCTATACCAATTTTACAAGCACCTTCCAATAAGAATTAGTCAAGTTGTAAAAATTAATAGCTATCCATAGCAGAAGCAAAGTTGCTAAAGCTCTAACCCTTGTGTTGAAGGTGTTCCTGGGAATTGCAAGCACATTGACAGTATGTAAAATCCCTAAAATGCTTGTGAAACAAGACGACAAGGTTATTTCTTGTGGCATTTAAATTGCCCAAGCAAAGATGCTTGCGAAAGTAAATAATGCCCTCTAATCACTTTGAATTAAAGTCCAAGATAATTCAGGTGGTTGAAATACTTGACATTCCTGAACTTCATAACACAGCCATCGCGTTCCCCGTGAACCTACATGGTCTACCCAGTAAGGTAAAGTTAGTAACCCATATTCATCTCGAATTAACCATCGCATTGATTCTGCACGATAATTTTCAGGTAAAAGGGTAACATCATTCACTAAATCCCTACTTTCGCCTAAACATAATCCACCAAACCTACTAATAGAAGCCGGGTTAGTCAATGCCTCTGCTAAACGTTCCACTAAATTTGGTTGAGCTTTATCTACTCCAACATCCACCCAAACTACAAATTCTATATTAGTTAATAACTCTTGATAATCAGGTCTATTATTTTTAGAGTCATGAATATTCTTGGTTTTAAATCGGTGAAAGGTACGAATAACAGTTGACTTTTCTGCTTCAGATAGAAGTGCGATCGCCAGCTTCACACCGCAGTGTTTGTATCTATCCACTTCTCCAACCAGAGATAGTAACATTCCATATACTGTCGATGGCGGTGGTACAGGGTAGGTTTCGGAGTATTCCCTAGCATGAGACTGGCGAAAACAAGCGATGGGAACTTCTACTTTTAAAACAATTGTCGTCATATCATGAACTCTTTAACGACAACTGCAAATCTTGAGTAATCACCTGTTTTAATGCTTCAACTGTTGTCTTAACTCCGGGAAACACATTTGCCCCTAAATCTTCCAGAGTGCTGGAAATTGCCCCTCCTATCCATAATTCTTTAGGGTCTATATCTCCAGCTTCTACCCGCCTTACTAAATCCGGTGTTGATATATTTCTAAGTTCATCTTCTTCAAAACAGTAAAGTAACCGAGGTGAGAAATCGTGTGTCCACCGTAATATGATGCTATCGGGAGAAAAATCATAGAGAAAACGAGCGTGATTTCCTGCCACTTCTCCAATAGAAATTAAGCCATCGAGGACAGCATTAATGCGAGATTTCTCTTTGAGGCTATTGGGTGTTAATGCAAAGCCATATTGATATCGAGTAGCATGAACTTCTGTAGAATAAAGAGATGTTCGTCCTTTCTTTCCACTCATCGCATTGAAAGTAAGATCACCAGCATAAGGAATTGTTGAAACTGCACGAGTGACTTCTAATACACCTCGTCTAGTAGTTATTTTCCCTTTAGGTTTTTCCTTACGCTTACGTTTTGCAGTTTCTTTCTCCTTACCTTGAGAAAGTTTTTTGTCCTCATCTTGAGTTGAGTTCTGGATTTCAACTTCGGATTCAACTGCTGCTTCAACTTTTGCTGCTTCTGCTTGCATGAATCCCAAGACATCATCATCAATGAAGCGAATATCATCAAAATTAGGATCTTGCAAGATGTGATCGGGTACTGGTTGAGCATTTTCATCCCAACGTCTATTCACAGGATAGCCAGCATTTTGCCAATAATATCGCAATGCCCAACGAATTGCCTCAGATGAAACAGTAGAGTGAACTTCACCTTTCCAAATTAATTTTTGTAACGTAGTTGTATTACCTTCATTTTCACCACGATTATTAGCGGCGGTTCCATAATTAGTCAAAATGTTACCAAACAGATGAAACATTCCACCATTACCTAAACAATTAATATTTTGTGCTTAATCAAATCAAAAAATATGACGTTTATTCAGTATTTAGCTCAGATATTTGTGATGGTTTTACCTCTACCTCTGTTATTTTATTCTTTGGGTAGCTAGCCATTGCAATAAAAGTTAAGTCCCTGGCTACTTTCCAATTGCCTATCCCTGTAGTTAATGGTAGTAATTCCATCCAATGTTCTTCAAGAATTGCTATTTGCCCTGCCCTTCCCCAAAACTCTGCAATAAATTTTCGGAAATTGTCAGCGTTTGTGCAGCGTTTTAACTGAGATAGAATGCGTGTATTTTCTCGTTCTATTTGAGCGTATTCACCTTCTTTTGTTCTACTATAAATCTTGGCATATATTTTCCTTAATGCTTCATGACAAGCTTGAATAAATAGTTTTTGAGCTTCTATCTCCCATTCTGAGTCCTGAATCATCTGATTAATGCCTGTATACTCATCAGTAAATTGTTTAAATGATTTATTATTTTTAATGAATGAAATCCAATTAGCCCACCAAGGCCAACCCATTGCTAGATTATTTGCGATTATTCCTTTTATTAAACTTGGAAGCAAACAATGTTGATTTTTATATAAAATAACTTGGCATTCTGGAAAACAAATACAACTAAGCTTATAAAAATAACCAATTGAAGAATTTAATTCTATGGTTGCTATTTCTGCACGAGTTTTTTGCCGTTCTGACCAAGCTTTTGTACTAAAAGAGATTATTTGACATCGTTTTAAAAAATTGGAAGTAGGCATTTGTGTTGTTTCATAAGTAAGAAATTTTAATCCAGCATCTCCTAAGCTAGATACGTGAAAATGTTTATAATCTAAGTTACTCAAACACCACAAATACTCGGCATAAAGTTCTAAATCAATTACTTCAGGAACAAGTAAAACATAGTTTGTATGTGATGGTTCGGTGTGCGATCGCAGCACAAAATATTGACAAGCCACAGGAGCGAACAACAACGCTAGAGCATATTCTGCTTTTTCTTCAAATGCGGTTTGTTCTTTAAAAGCATAATGGCGAACTACTGCTCCTGGATAAAGCCACCCCCTTATACCAATTGGCTCTTCTAGAAATTGTCCGTATTCGTCACATAGATGTTTAGCAAAATGTTGATGAGCATAGGAAGCAGCTTTCTTATAATCAACCCTAAGCTGAATACCATCAATAATCAGTTGCTTAGATTGTTGACCCGCAGACTTAAAAAATTTATTATGTTGTGTAAAAGTTGCTGTGATACCTTGATGGATAATTAGTTGATTTTGAATATCCATGTTTTGAGAATCTAGCCCTGTTAGGGAAATTAAACCCTCATGACTGATTTGAAATGATTGCTTCAGCAACCAGTCTAAAACTGTGAAATCCTGTCCTTCCCAATCAAGACTGATACAGCGAGGGGTTAGCAACCAAGTTAAATTACCAATACGTTGAGCAGGTGTTGGATAGATTTTTTCCAGTTTTTTGAGCGTCATCCAAAGTCCTGCAACCCCAGCACGATGTAATAAGGTCATACTAGGATCGCCGAGATTAAGCTGAATTTTGGGGTTAGCGGCTCTCTTCATCATCTGCTTTCGAGTAATTGCTATTACCTTTCTTTAATGGGCATGAAAAGTCCACAACCCATCTTTTGCTTTCCTCCTACACCATGTATTTGCAACGTCAATGAGTCTTCATCGCTTAATTTTGTAACTTCTAATCCAAAACCCACGACTGTAAATCGCTTAATTTTGATAGTTCTACGTATTGGTTTACCATTGGCTTTGGTGGGAATGCTAACGATTGCTTGGATACCCAGTTGTTCTAGCTGACGCTGCGCTACGACTAAAAAAGTTTCAGGTTCTTCATGTCCTCTTATTACCACAATGCGCGATCGCAGTTTCTCCGCAGGTTGAAGCAAACATATGTCGGGAATACCCAAACGAATTGTATGCTTGCCAATTCTTAGGGACTTACCCGCCAATGGGTAAACTAAACGTACCTGATTTACTGGTATCCGAATACGAAGCCTAGAATTTTGGGTTAGATTAATTACACCATCCTTGGGAATACCTGCAATGGTGTGAATTCCCAGCGTGTCTAATGTATGAAGTTTGGGTTCAAAGTGGGCGATCGCAGAAAATAATTCATAGCCGTGGTCGAAAGGTAATGTCTCACCAATAAGGCTAAAAGTTAAATCCATATATGGAAACTGAGACATTAAAAGCTCTTTTGGCTTTGAAGATGATTCTGAGGGAAGCTGCGTAAGTAAGTTACTATCAACAATCATTTTTATATGACAGATTTAAGTAGATACAAACCAGGTATGAAATAACTACCTTATTACTTTAGATTACCTGATTCACTAATCTGAAAATACTGAAAATAATAATCAATAAAAATAATTTTGATTAGTTATTATTGCTTTTTATTAATTTAATTAAACTTTGTATATGAAGATTATGACTGAAAAAACTCTTCTATAGAATTTGCTAAAAATTTTATCATTAAGATATGAGTTATGCTGTCAATTGCTGGATTTACATCACATCCAAACAAGCAGTGAGAAAAATATTTACCTTGATGTTGGGCTAACCTTGGGTTGATAGCTTCTAATGATTCTTGACCATAAAACTCAAATATACGCTGGGCAAAACCATACTCATCAAATTTAAACTTGCCACCAGAAAATGTCTGTAGCAATCCCTTGTCAAATAAGTAACGCTGGTACTGAGAACGAAGCCAAGCTAAACCTTTAAAACTAAAATTGCTATGAATTAGCCCATTAATATCATTTGCTAATGTAAATAGTATTTTTAAAGCATTATCTGTAAAACTTTTTACCTTTGTAGCTACTAAACAATTATCGAAACTTGGGGCATGATAATGTATGCCTTTCGATTCAACTTCTACACAACTATCCTGTAAAAGGACACTATGAGTTGGACAAATTAAAATGCCAGGAACTTGATGTATTCTATGCCAGTATGGTTCACCATACTTTTGGGTATCTTTTTCTAAACAGTTAGGGCAAAATTTTAAAAATTTCTTTGAATCACCACTAGCATTAGTAGCAACTTTAGCAACATCTAGTATGGAGCCACTGAGTTTTTTACTCATTGAATTTTTTAGTAACCAAGCCTCCTGTGGCATTAAGAAAGTTGCGTAGAAGGGATATAATGTATGATTTTGTAGTAAATTCTCAACTTTTTGCTGGGAGCGTAAAGGTAAGTTTTTCACTAAATAACTTAAATTATTAGTTAAAGTAATTT
The DNA here is from genome assembly GCF_014697125.1 of Anabaena minutissima FACHB-250. Classification (GTDB taxonomy): domain Bacteria; phylum Cyanobacteriota; class Cyanobacteriia; order Cyanobacteriales; family Nostocaceae; genus Trichormus; species Trichormus minutissimus. The sequence continues at coordinate 236,511 of NZ_JACJRG010000001.1, forward strand.
TGCAAACTTGTTGAGAACTGTAACCGAATAGCTCTAAGTCAGTTTGCTTGAAACTTTTATTCCCACTACGAATGTGGTATCTAGCTAAAGTGCTATATAAAAGTTCATCGGGATACAGAGTTGGGAAAAAACTAAGCATTTAGAAGCTAAATATTGATAAAATCTTCAACTGGATTTTTGATTATACCTGCTAATTTCAAATCCTCGTATGCAGATTTTTTGTCTTTCTTGGCATTTTCAACAATTCGTCGCATATCATTATCTTGATACTTTGGCTTTGATTTAGCTTTTCTGGTACTTTTTTTAGCAAGGCTCTCATTTACTTGAGTGCCTTGCAAAGCGAGAGAATATGCCTTTTTAACTAAAGATGGAATGTCTGCATCTTCATCACTATAAACAATTTGTTCTGCACATTCCTTTGCTTTAGCAGGTTCTACTTCCAAGTTCAAAAGCTCAAGAATGACATGATTGAGCTTCGGAGATATTTTCTGCTGATTCTGCTGCTTTCTAGCTAATCTTCTAATCTCTGTCAAATCTTTAGCATCAATCTCAGATAGACATTTATTGTGATATTCCGTAATATCGAGAGGAGCAATATCCTTATATTTAATCATCCACTCTCTGTCCCCTGACCTAATTGCATCTAGCATTGGCTTTACTAAATACAATCCTTCTTTAGCAACTTGACGAATTAGCTCAATAGTAATAATTTCTTGACCACTTATTGAAATCGCTCTCCATTGAACCATTTTGTAAAGTTTTATAGCAATATCAATAATTCCCTGGCTTTCTTCATAAAAAACTTCTTTTATTTCATCCGAGAAATGAACAGGTGTTTTTGTCCATTGGTATTCCCATATTCCTTCTAAGAAGTAACACCATTCATCATTATTTACCATTCTATCCCACATTCTACTTCCTTCTCCAGTATTTCTTCTAGCATTTCTAAGATTACCTTGAAGAAAACTAATGGCTTCATTCGTACCTACACGAATAACTGGAATTCCAATAGTATTATCGAGCTTTACTAAAAAATTTAATATTTCGTCTCTATTTCTTTTTGCAGTTGCTAAATTTTGTATTTCATCAATCACCAAAACTCCTAGATGATGAGTGTGTGCTGTTTGTGCAAGTTGAGCCAATAGATAATCTTCAGATGTGCGTGCTGGGTTAAATTTCTTTAATAAATTAGTTCCCAGCAATTTATCGATGCCTGCAAAAGTATCTATACATAACCCCTTTAAAGTTTTAGGGCAATCTACCCGAAGCCAAACTATTTGGTAAACACTATAATCAGGATGAAAAATTATTTGGGGATAAAGATTAAGAATATTTTGAAAATTTGTAGTCTTTCCTATACCTGATGGGCCAATTAGAGTTAAGCCAGACGCAGATGTAGGAAGATTAACGTAGGTTTCTAAATTTTTACCTCCTCCATTTCCTATTGCATTATAAATTTGTCTAGAGCGACTTGCATATTCAGGTTTTAAAAGATTCCTTGACAGATAGCCTGTCATGATAAGCGTACAAATAACTTTTTGTAATTCAAGAGTGTGATTTTGAGGCTCAAAATATCTAGAAAGCCTCTCAATACAATGAAATCTATAATGAGCTACAAGTTCCCTTTCTTGCTCATCAAAATCTGGTAGCCTTGTGACCTTATCTACAAATTCTTCATCTGAGAGAATAGGAGGTAATGCCTGAATTAATGGATTAGTGTTGTATTCTGGAAGTTTTTGATCTATGTATCTGGCAATAACTGCTGATTTTCCATTAGGAATACTAACAACTTCTTCCTCATTCCTTTCCACGTTTTCGCTCCTGTCTTTTCCGTTTGAGTAAATCCATATGGTCAGGCTGTAACAGTTTTGAAGTCTCTGAATCTTCAGATTGAGTGTTTATTGGATTCTTAGTATTATCAGCATTGGTACTTTCTGCTTTTGCTAGTTCAAATGCTTCATTTTTACGTCGAGTATTTTTTTCGTCTGCTCTATTCTGTCGAATGCCGCTAACTTTTTGTCTATTACTTATAGTATCATCTAAAACTGCCTCAGTCTCTTCTTTAGCCTGACTAACTATACTTTCTATATTGGCTATCAAATCAGCTTTTGCCTGTAATCGAGTACCTTGATTTTTTTGAATTTGCAATTTTTCATATGCTAATAAATAATCAATGTCATAAAAGTTTTTATCTAAATATCTTTGTTGCGATTCTAAAAGCCAACCTTTTTCAAATTCTCTACCGTTTGGGGAACGTAAATAAATAAAGTTTGGCTGTCGAATATCATATGATACATTCAATGATTTCTCTGACTTAGATAATAAACTACTTCTAGATTTTTCAAACCAAAATTCTTTACTTGCTTTCTCGCAAGTGTAATACATTCCTTTAAATTTAATACCACGAGCAGTAATTGTTGCTTTTTCCGTGGGCATTAAATTTAACTTGACAATATCTTCTGGAAAAGTTCTCAGTCTACCAGAACGATTGGCAATTCCCCATTGCCATAATTCTCTAGGTATAGGATTAACATCATCAGCAATCATCATTTCATCTCTAGCATAATTAATTAAATAATCATGATTGTTATGCTGGAGAATCAAATATATAACTATTTTAGTAAATTCATCTATATTAAGCCTACCGTCAAGACGATAATCATGTCCTCCTCTCTGTCTAAAGTCAGTATCTATATAACCAGGAACAAATGGTTTTACGTATCCATGAATAGTACGAAATTGTCTTTCTACTAATCCTTTCCAATCGGCTCGATAGGGAGCAGCATTTTCAATGCGAACATCTAAATTAGGGATTAATGTTTCTACCTTCATCCCTGCTAATTCACCTCTATCGCCCAAAATGGAATCAGGAATGTGCCTGCATGGCCACTCATCTTCGGAAATTTCAACATCATATTCTTGGCAAAACTTCACCTTATCTGTAGCTGCATTGGCTAAAGCCATCATTGCTCCTGTCCAAGATGGCCCTTCTAATCCAACGTAAACCCCTGTTATCATGCGACTGAAAACATCAATTACCACATATATAACAGGTCTACCAATAATCCAGTTGGGGTTGTAAAGTGATACCAAGTATACATCTGCGATCGTAGCATCAATTTGATATCTAGACCCTGGCCCAATAGTTTCCATTTGGGAAGTTCCGGTAATGGCTCGATTTTCTAAGGCATATTTTCTCGAACCCTTACGAGATATTATAGTTTTTCTGATATCAGTTTGTTCTACTTCGTACCAGTATTTAAATTGGGTAAATGTAGGACGTTTATCTGGAGGAATTAAAATACTTTTTTTTACTCCATTTTCATCATAATAAAAATCTTCAGAGTAATATTCTTTAACCATTAAATCATAAGCAGTTGTTAAAAAATTTTCTTTGGAATTATTATAGAATTCAGCAATTGCACATCTAAATATTCTTTTATCTTCTTCTGTAACATTTCTCCCAATACCAATTTCTGGAATTTGTGCATATTTTCTTGGTCTTCCTCTCTTTTTATCTCCAGAAGCTTTAGGCTTTCCTTTACCACCAGAATTTGCATAATCAGGCAAGAGCGCATTCTTATTTTTACCTCTCTGCCAAAATCTTCTTAGATATTTATAAACAGTTATTGGTACTAATTCACCTTCAGTTCTGCCTGCATTATATTTCTCGATAACCTGCTGAACTAAAGCACCTCTATAATTTCGAGAGTATATCGATGGTTCTTGAGTCACTATAAATGAAATGATTTGCCAAGCCCTATCTCTCAGTTCTTTTTCTTTCTCTGACAAATCTTCATCTCTTACTATTCTTGCCCACGGGTCTGATTTAAGCTTCAATGCACAACCATCAGAAATAGCTTCTATAATCTCCGAAACTTTTTTAGGTTTTGGAAATCCGGTTTTAGCATTTATATCATAAACAAAGGCAATAACATATCCTTCATCAATCCAGAGAACTCTTTCTATGAAGTTATTACCTGATTCATCAATCCATTTAATCAGGTCATTTACAAATAAATCATTAATCATATGAAGTGCCTTTTTCTAGCTTCTAAAAAACTATTTTTTGAATTTCTTTAGAAGAGGGACAACTAGATATTTTATTTACCAGCATATCCATAATGATTTCTTTCCGAGCAATAAGGTGTCTAAAAAGATAGAGAGATGTGCCAGACTCTATATTCATATCCCTATCTAAAGCCGTTGTTATTTTATTGATACTTGCATCACTTTCCTGAAGTCTGAACTTTAAAATATTTGCGATGTTATGTAATTCTTCAAGATTTATATCTGCATTTTCTTCTAATTTATAAGCAGTATGAATCCATTCAACATTCTCAGCTAATTGTTTAGGGACTTCTTTTTCTGTGATTATTCCCCAATCAATACCTTTGGCAGCAAAGTAACGTTTTTCTAACTCAAATTTTTCAGCTACCGACTTACTTGCCAAATCCTTGGTTAGTTTAAATGTTCGTGCTTTCTGAACTATATTCTTACCTTGCTTGACAGAAAGCATAAAATCCGTCGTTAAAACATAGGGCGTATTGCTTTGCGGATCTTTGGGATAGTTAATACCCATTTCATCCGCAATACTAATTGCTAAGTCCAGATCAAGTAGAGGAAACTGCTCTCTAATATCAACGATCGCATCTGACCACTCAAATACGTAAAACAGTCGCTTCTCGTTATCAGAAAAGAGATGATGTTCTCGGTTTGCTTTCCAACCTGGTGGTCTGGAAACACGACCTTTTGAGGGAAAGTCCTGAATCTTTATCCACGGCTTATAGTCTTTGCCACTACCCTGACCTCGACCTTCCTTACAGTAACGCTCAAACTTGGCTTGCGTCCAATCTTGCTTGCTTCTAGCCATGAAAACTCCTGTAGATGCTTGCATATGCACCCACAGGATAAATTGTACAACTTTTTTATATATTGTATAACTTTTTTATTTGTTATACGACTTTTTTATTCTTGTACAAATTTACTTAAATATTCGTATCTATTTACTCCACAGTTACACTCTTAGCTAAATTCCGAGGCTGATCGACATCCAAACCGCGACGGGCGGCGATGTGATAAGCCAATAGTTGCAATGGTACTACTGTGAGGATGGGCGATAGTAATTCATCCACTGATGACACAGGTAGTAAATCGTTAAATATTTCCGCAGCTTCGCCATCGTTGACTGGTGTTACCCCAATTAAGCGGGAATCTCTGGCTTTGGCTTCTTGGGAATTGGAAATCACCTTTTCATACACACTACCAGGAACTGCGATCGCAACTACCGGCACTTTGGCATCTAATAAAGCAATGGGGCCATGTTTCATTTCCCCAGCCGGATAACCTTCCGCGTGAATGTAGCTGATTTCTTTTAATTTCAATGCCCCTTCCAATGCAATCGGGAAATTAATCCCTCTACCCAAAAAGATGAAATCTTGGGTTTCAGCAAATTCATGGGCTAAGTGTTCAGTTAATTCAACCTGACGTTCTAATGTGTCCTCAATTGCTTGGGGAATCTGGCGCAACCCTTGAATAATCTCTATTAATTTTTCTGGTGCTAATAGCTGGCGGCGATTAGCTAAATCCAAGGCTAAGGCATAAAACGCCATCAGTTGGGCGGTAAAGGTTTTGGTCGCGGCTACGCCAATTTCAATGCCTGCTAAGGTATTAATAATATGAGAAACCATCAAACCGAGGCTACTTTCTGGGCGATTGGTAATGCCTAAGAGTCGGGCTTGATATTGGGGTGCTTGCCCTTGGCGACGTTCTTTTTCCATGCCTAAAGCCGCCAAAGTATCGGCGGTTTCCCCTGATTGGGTAACACCAATAATTAATGTATTCGGAGTCAGGGGTGATGGTGCATAGCGATACTCAGAGGCGTAGTGTACCTGAGTGGAAATTCCTGCTAGTTGTTCGAGTAAATATTTGCCTACTAAGGCGGCGTGCCAACTTGTACCGCAGGCGACGATATGAATCTGCTCTAAATCTGAGTAAAAATCCTCTGGTAAGCCCAGATTCACCTTATCATGATCAAAATATGCTTCTAAACTAGCTCTAACTACTCCTGGCTGCTCATAAATTTCTTTGAGCATGAAGTGTTTGAATCCCTGCTTCTCTACCATTGTGGGATTCAAGTTCAGCATCCGGGGCTGTTTTTTTAGCCTGTCGCCAGCAAAGTTATAAATCTCTACACCCAATGGGGTCAGGCGGGCAATTTCGCCGTTTTCTAGGGGTAATACAGCGCGGGTATAGGCAACGATCGCCGGCGTGTCAGACGCACAGAAAAACTCACCTTGACCAAATCCTATAACTAGGGGTGCTTGTTGGCGGACAACAATCAACTCGTCGGGATAGTCAGCCGCAATTACTGCGATCGCAAATGCCCCTTCTAGATGATTGGCTGCTTGGCGAACTGCTTCCAAAAAGGGAGAGGGGGAGGTGGGGAGAGGGGGAGAGGGGAGATTTTGGAAATATTCGGCAATCAGGTGCGGAATTACTTCTGTATCGGTCTCTGAACGGAACTGATGCCCTTTGCTTTTCAGTTCTTCCCGTAACTCACGGTAATTTTCAATAATCCCATTTTGAACAACGGCGATTCGCATGGCCGTATCCATGTGGGGATGGGCGTTATGTTCCTCTGGTTTGCCGTGAGTTGCCCAGCGTGTATGACCGATGCCTATTTGGGCTGGATTTGCTAATTGTTCGAGTTTAGAACGCAGGTTATGTAGTTTCCCTTTGGCGCGTATACAATTCACCTCTCCTTCCCAAACAGTGGCAATCCCGGCGGAGTCATAGCCGCGATACTCTAGTTTTTCTAGCCCAGACAACAAAATTTCTGTCGCCGCTTGAGTGCCTATATACCCAACTATGCCGCACATTGCTCACACCACTCTTTCTTCAGAATAATTAAATCCAGTATAGTTGTTAGCACAAAAGTCGGGTCGCCACAAAGGCACAAAGAAAAAAGGAGCAGATTGCTCCTTTTACCACTAGGTATATTTATTAATTTCTAGTTTGGGATTGTAGGATAGGCGATCGCCCACCCTACAACGCTAAAGATGCTTGCTATCGAAACAATGAATCGAGAAGCTCAATCAAAAACTGGTAATCAGTTCCTTAGTAAGCTAGACCCATACTGCGAGTTGTTTCTGCGCCCAGGTAAACCCGGATGCTCAAAAAGTCAGTGGGGCAGGCAGTTTCGCATCTCTTGCAGCCTACACAGTCTTCTGTACGAGGTGAAGCAGCTAGTTGAGCAGCCTTACAGCCATCCCAAGGAACCATTTCCAGTACGTCAGTTGGGCAAGCGCGGACACATTGGGTGCAGCCAATGCAGGTATCGTAGATTTTTACGGTATGTGACATTGAAAAAACAGCTCCTTTCCAGTGTTCTTTTCTGTGAAAGAATCATAATCAAGGCATAGTTTACCGCAGTCGCTTATACGCCGTAAGTAAAAGGCTACATAACTTCAAACAATGTAATAGGCACTTTGAAAAACTAGCTTTTACGCGATATCTCTCTTTCCTTGTAAATCAGCCACTTCATCGGCTCGTATTTACCCTGACCACTATAATCTCTCTGAAATTTATTTGTAAAGATATGTGAAGGATAAGTTGAGTTTTTAAAGATTATATACTGCTAGTTATCTATTGTACTTATCAGTATTCGTCTATAGAATACCAACATCTCTATTCTCTAGTACAAGACGGCAGAAATAAAAATACTATTATCAATCGTTCAAAGCCTTAAAATACAGTTTTTTGACTTACCCTCCGGGTACTCCTGCGGAGAACTCGTAGAGTAGCCGCTTTCGCGTCTATGACTTTTGCGTAGCGGTACTAGTACAGTCCGGCGTAAATAGACATACCATTCAAAATCTCTGAAAACCTTACCCTGTATTCATTTTGAATTTTGAATTTTGAATTCCGCCTTGCGGTACTAGCCCCTGTCTCTAACTAGAATTATTCGTTAATATTGTCTCGATTTGATCGCTGGTGGAGTGTGAATGTTTGTGTGGCGTAAAAGAGTTGTTATTGCTCCTGTTAGTTTGAGTATTGCTTTATTGCTGACTGGCTGCGCGGAAGATCAGGCTTCCCAGTGTCATCGGCTGATTCAAGTGGTAAATGAGGGAAATGCTCTAATTGATCAAAATAAAGGACAGCAGGTGATTACAAGCTGGCAATTATCTAAAGATTTAGAAGCAATCACTAAATCCTTAGACGAACTTAAGTTGTCAGATCCCCAGTTGCAGCAAGTACAAGGCGGTTTTATTAGAGTATTTGAAAATCTGAGTCAGGCGATCGCTAAAGCATCTCAAGCACTTGGTACAGCCAAAAATGCCGAAGCATCAGCATCCGGTAGGGAAAAACTCCAACAGGCGAGAAAAGAAATTGATACCGTACTCACCAATGCAGCTAAAACGGCTGGTAAGGACTCTGATGTACTTGTCAAGCAACTAAATAAGTATTGCAGTCAAAGGAGAGAATAACTAATGACTAACGACTCTTGACTTTATGAAATTTTTAATCAACCAGTAACTTTTATCACTGTTTTTTTTAAATCATCCTGAATAACACCATTATCTCTAGTTAAAGGAATTATTGGTGTTAGTCAAATGATATACAATGAGTGACATAAGTCTACTGATGACTGGTGTATTGACTGGCAATCCAGCATCTTTGCCTGATCAGTTCCCTGTGCAGTCTCCTAATCAATCAGATACAGTAGGGCAAAACTCAATACAGGAGTCATTTTCAAGATTTCCCCATGCTGACATTACACCACCAGAATTTCTACAGGTGGATATGGGAGAAGGCTATGGCTGTGTTGATTATCCTAGTAAAGCTGATGCAGAAAACCTCGCCATTACTCGTGATCAATTCGCCGCAGGTTTAGAAACTTGTCTCCAGCAAATCGATGAATTATTGACTAACAATATAGATAACACTATCGAGCTAGAGGATTTCATCTTACTGCAACGCTTGCAAAATGAGGTTGAGTTGGAACTAGTGCAATTACAGCAGCGTCTAGCAGTAGGCGTTGGCGCAGCCTCTCGTAGAGATGGCGTTCCGCCCACCGTAGGCGATTGCGCGGAGCGCAGTGCCGGAGGCAATCGCAAAACTAACGAAATAGCAGCATAGCAATTTTCTACAACTACCAATTAAATAATTCGGGAATCAGCGCAAGGTAGATTGTAATCTACCTAAGAGCTAGGACAAGAGCGAAATTCAGCTGCATAAACTTATCGCAAGTTCTTAGTAGTAGTTTTTACCTCTACTGAGAACTTATTTTTCTAATCTGGCAATTTTAAATTATTGAGGAGAGGTGATAAGCCCAGTTTTTCATCAAAAAGTAAAGGTTTTGAGGTTTCTTAATTCTCGCGAATCAAATAAGATTACTTGTAGATGTGCTTTCAGTAATTTTCTAGCTATACTAGCTACTTAGAGTAGTTCACTAAACAATTTTGGATGAGTGATTTTATACTGCAAAATAAAATATATAAAACCCTATAAATCAGGTTGTGTAAATTGTTGACCCTGTTTTATAGAACACTTAAGATAATCTGTATATTTATCATCACTAAATCAACTATTCAATAGTACAAAGACAATCCCCATTAATCAAATATCTTGCGAGTAATTAGCTATGACAGAGCAATTGATAGCCAAAGTTTTGCAGGTGTTAAGCATAAATATGCGGTGGATGACTTGGAATTTATTCCTCGCTGTCATCCCTCTGCTATTAAGCATTTGGCTATTTCGCAATAACCGGAGACGCCCTTGGCTATGGTGGTTAGGATTTTTAGTGTTCTATGCCTTTTTACCAAATGCCCCCTATTTGTTAACTGATGTTATTCACTTCATCCATGATATCCGCACAATCCAATCTGTGTGGCTGATTACATTAGTGCTAATTCCTGTATATTTAGTAGTGATTCTGGGTGGATTTGAGGCTTATGTTATATCTTTAATTAACTTAGGTCACTACTTACACCGCATTGGTAAAAGCCATTGGATTTTATGGGTTGAGTTAAGTACTCATGCTCTTTGTGCAATTGGTATTTATTGGGGGCGTTTCTTACGTTTTAATAGTTGGGATTTTATTACTCAGCCAGATGCTTTATTAACTAGAGGTGTCGAGGAGCTTCTAGGAAAACAGCCGTTGATTATTATTGCTATCACCTTTTTGGTACTCTTGGTTTTGTACTGGATTATGAAACAAGTAACTCTTGGTTTTGTGCGTAAAAGAAATACTAAAATAGAGATAGAATCAAGAACAACAAATAATTTTTAGTTAGGGACTTCCAGATAAAAAAAATATCTAAACTGTAGGGTGCGTCAGTATGAATAATTTCTGAGTATAGTTAGGTTCTATCGCACTGACGCACCCTACCCAACCATCAATTGCAGATAATTTATTTTTTGGTGTTCCCTTAGCTGATAAAGACCTTATATTGTATTTTTTATGCCTAAAGTCTTTACTAGAAACTTGAATTTTCTGGTTCATGGGGGATAGTGACTGTTGACATAAAATCCCCTTGCTTGCTAGCCTTCATAGCATCAAAAGTACCTTTGATAGTGCCGGCAATGGGAACAGCCACTAATGTTCCCAATAAACCTGCTATTTCATATCCCATCAAAATAGCTACAAAAATCCAAATAGGATTTAGTCCAATAAAGTTGCCGAGTAACTTGGGTGCTAAGAGATTATCTTTAATCTGCTGCATGATAATTGCTGCTAGGGCAACTTGGACAGCTAACCACCAATTTTGTAGCAGCACCAAAAGAGTTACTGTCCCAATACCTAAAGCAGCCCCAATAAAAGGAATAAGTTCAGAGATACCAATAAGGATGGCAAATAATAAGGCAAAGGGTACTTTGAGAATCAAAAATATTGGGGTGAGGACTACAACCATGAATAGTCCTAGTAATATCTGACTGAGAAAGAAGTTTTGGAAATTGAGATGCAAAGACTTAGCGAAGGGGATTCTGAATTTAGAGGGTAGAAGATTGATTAAACCATACCAGACGCGATCGCCATACAACAGCATATAAAATGCTAGTACAACTACCAAGACAAAATTCAGCAATCCTGAAAGTAACGTTCCCGCCACCCCTACCGCACCGGAAGCCAACTGCTGTACAACGTTCTGAATGCTGGCGTTGATTTGATTACTCAGCACCCTCAAATCAACACGTAACTGTCGCTGTTTAGCAAACGTCTCCAATTGCGCTAAATTAGCTTGACTAGCAGTTAACCAATCAGGAATCTTATTTAATAATTGAATTGTTTGGTCAATGACTATTGGTACTAGAGTGACACCCAAAATGCCGAAAAGTGTCAAGGTGAAGAGTAAAACAATGATTACAGCTTGGGTACGAGTGATTCTAGCCTGTTCAAAGAATTTCACTGGATAATTCAGCAAGAAGGCTAAAATCGCCGCAAAGCTCAAAATAGTAATAGGGTGCTGAAAGTAGCCGAAGAGTACAGATAACAGCCAAACATTCAGAGCGACAATAGGGCCACTCAGACCATAGAATAATAGACTTTGAAGGTATGCCGAACGGCGCATCTGACGCAATCGATTTTACTACTCCTATAGTCAATAAATATTTGTTACCTGTCACCTGTCACCTGTCACCTGTCCCCAGCCTTTTTAAATAATAAGGAAATAAATTAAGATGGATAAAACCATAGCCGACCTTCGCAAAGACTATACATTGGAAGGTTTGAGTGAAACAGAAGTTGATCCCAACCCTTTCGTACACTTTAAAAAGTGGTTTGAGCAGGCACTAGCCGCCCAACTTCCAGAACCCAATGCGATGACTCTAGCCACAACTACGCCAGATGGGAAGCCATCAGCGAGAATGGTACTATTAAAAGATTTTGATGAGAGGGGTTTTGTTTTCTTCACCAACTATAACAGTCGTAAAGGACAAGAACTAGTAGCAAATCCCCAAGCAGCTTTGGTTTTCTGGTGGGCAGAACTAGAACGTCAAGTCAGAATTGTAGGAAGTGTAGAGAAAGTTTCGGAAACTGAATCAGACTATTATTTTGAAAGTCGTCCTGGTAAAAGCCGTTTGGGTGCATGGGCTTCTAATCAAAGTGAAGTCATCCCCAACCGAGAAGTTTTAGAGCAACGGATGCAGGAATTTCAGAGTAAATATGAAAACCAGGAAGTCCCCCGTCCCCCCCATTGGGGAGGATTTCGGTTAATTCCCACAGAAATTGAGTTTTGGCAAGGACGCTCTAGTCGTTTGCACGATCGCTTGCTTTATACTCCTTTAGAAAATCAGAATCGCACTTGGAAAATTGAGCGTTTATCACCATGAGAGAGTGCTGAGTAATGAGTAATGAGTAATGAGTAGGGAGTCAGCGAAACTACGGAGGTTGATTTTATCTGTCTAGCTGTAATGTGGCCTATCGTCAAAATACTCTAATCACTCAGCACTCAGCACTCAAAACTATTCTGCTTTAGGTGCAAACTGTAATTTGGGATCGGGCATAAATGTGTATCTCAGATATATACCGCCCCAAACCAACAAGATAATGAATAAGCCACCAATTCCTAAAGGACTGGGTAGCCAAAAGACTACTTCTATATGGTTCAGTTCACCGGGTTGGAGTTGCCATACTAATTGCTTGCCTTTTTTCTCTGGTTTGACAGCATTTTCAGCGACTGGAATACTTTTAGCACCCCAAGGAGTGTTTAAGGCAAATTCTAAATTGAGAATAGAACCCGCATCGGCTAAGACATTACCTTTACTAGCAATTAAAGCTAGCGATCGCAAGTCTAAATCGTAAATTAATTTATTCCGTACTACTAATAAAAAATTATTCTGGAATAAAAGTAAATTAGACTCAATTTTTGGTAGTTCTGAATTAGCCTCTGTTGTGTCAGATTCTGTTGTTTCCTGGTTATGAGAATTAAAAAAATCATTAAATTTGGTTTGCAATTCTCTACCATTACTAAAAGGAATTGTCACCACTACTTCTTCTCTAGAAATACGCCTGGCTTGACCTTCTAGCTTGCGAGCGCGGTTTTCTATACTGTTTAACCATTCATAAACATAATCACCGCTAAAACTAGTCAATCTTTCTTCTAACCTAATATGCTGTACCAGTTCCCCACTATTAGAGTTATTAAAATTCACTCCCACATCGTACTGAACACAACCAGACAATAGCAGTGATATCAACAATACCAAAGGCAGAATCTTGCGACCCACTAATTTAAATGGTCTACTTAACACTGTTAAACTAGTTCTCAAAATAGAATAATTCATTAAATCCACTCCTCTAAAAAGTTAAATAAATTCACCTAGCTTGAACATAAAGGCTATATTTCTCCGTGTCTCTGTGTCTCTGTGGTTAAAAATATCTTAATTTCACCACAGAGGCACAGAGACAAGAATACAATTCTTTTGACTTTTGATTTTTGACTTTTGACTTCTGCCTTGCGGCACTAGCCCCTGTTCTGCTAAGTCCTAAAATCCTTGCCAAACCAAGTAAGAAATAGTCAACCCAATGGCAATTAATGCTACCCAGATAAAGCGATTATCTTTAGTATTAACTTGACTAAGATCCACAAGTTCCTTTTCGGCTGGTGCTTTGCGTTGAGAAGATTGGCGAGGTTTGGGAGGTATAAGGATTTTCGATTCATTATCAGATAGTGCGCCTAAATCAGGAATCTCGGTCATCCAATTACTCGGTCTTTTCAGCTTTGGTGCTTGCAGGATATATACTAACTGGCGTGCTTGATCACGGGTTTCTGAGTGGGGATGACGACGGAGTTCTTGGCAAAGCGCGATCGCATCTTCTGTTCTTCCAGCTGCTTCATAGGCTGTGACTAACCAAATACCTACTTCACCCCCCAAACGAGAGTTACGTTCCAATAAATCCTTTGCTTTTTCCAGATTCTCTACAGATTCTCGATATTTGCCATTTTCAAAGGCAATTTTACCTGCTTGATATCTAGTTCTCGCTAGTTCTAAAGTTTCTGTATTCACCACTGTTTACCAACCAATCAGCACTCTTTTTATTTTGCCAAGCTTTGAGCATTGAGAATGGGGCATTGGGCATATAAATAACTTCTGCTTCCTCTCTTCAACTAAACTGAGAACCTAAAATCATCGTCCCAATACCAACATCGGTGAAAATTTCCAGTAATAGGGCGTGGGGAATACGTCCGTCGATGATGTGGGCTGCACGTACCCCTTGGGCAAGCGATCGCACGCAACAATTAACTTTGGGGATCATCCCCCCACTGACTGCACCACTCACAATCAATTCCCGCGCTTCCCGAATATCTACTTTCGGAATCAAGGTCGAGGGGTCTTTATAATCTTTTAAAATCCCTCTGGTGTCAGTCAATAAAATCAACTTTTCTGCCCCTAAAGCGGCGGCGATTTCTCCGGCGATGGTATCGGCGTTAATGTTATAAGCTTGTCCCGACTCATCAGCCGCAACGCTTGATACTACGGGAATATAGCCATTACTAGAAAGGGTTTCTAAAATTTTGATATTAACGTTACTAACTTCCCCCACGAAGCCAATACCTTCTTGACCTTGGGGACGGGCAGTAATCAAGTTACCATCTTTACCACACAGCCCCACGGCCAAACCGCCAGCTTGGTTAATTAACTCAACAATTTCTTTATTAACTCGACCTACCAGCACCATTTCCACAACATCCATTGTGGCGGCATCTGTGACACGTAGACCATTTTTAAATTGTGGTTCGATGCCCAGTTTATCTAACCAACTGTTAATTTCTGGGCCGCCACCGTGGACTAAGATTGGCCGCAAGCCGACGCAAGATAAAAAGACAATATCGCGGATAACTTGGCTTTTTAGGGTGCTATCTTTCATGGCAGCACCACCATATTTAACAACAACGGTGCGTCCGGCGAATTGTTGAATATAAGGTAGTGCTTCGCTGAGAACACGCACCCGCGTAGCTTCAGTTTGCCTGATGTACTCAGTATCGTTAACCATTGTGAACAGGAGTTGAGACTTACATATTTATGCAAGTCAGTGTAGAAGAATTTTTACTTAGTCACAATCTCTTATTACATATCTTTGGGGACAGGTGATAGGTGACAGGGGACAGGTGACAGAGTAGACAAGGTAGAGAGTAACTCATGCCCAATCACTAATGACCATTCACTGTTGACTTTTTTAACACACTAGGAATTGCCGCCATTATTTTGTCAGCAATTTGTTCTGGTGTTTCTCCTTCTATTACAGAAATTCGCAGATCAGCTTGGGCGTACAGTGGTGTACGTTGTTCGAGGAGCGATCGCAGTTTGCCTTGGGGATCAGCATCTTGCAGTAGTGGTCTTGTGGTATCCTCCGCTAACCGGGTATAAAGCAACTCAACTGGCACATCTAGCCACACAATTAAACCGTGATGTAAATAACCCCAGTTTTCTCGCTTTAAAACAATACCCCCACCTGTAGCAACAGTTAGCTTGGTATAGGCACACACTTGGCCTAACACATCACTTTCCAACTGGCGAAATGCTGCTTCTCCTTCCTCTGCAAATATTTGGTTAATAGATTTTTTTGCAGACTGGGCAATTACACTATCAGTATCAATAAATCCATAACCTAATTGCTTGGCAAGTAATTGACCTACCGTGGTTTTACCAGCCCCCATCATCCCGATTAGATATAGATTGACCCCTTGTAACAAACTACTCACGCTACTTTAAAACTCCGTTTTCAGACGACTTTCTCGTGTATGGTTTTGGCGGCGTGCTGTCAACATGGTCTGCATTAATAAGCAGTCTTCTTGTTCGGCACTTAATTTAAAATTTTCCTCCATTATTCGCTCAATTGTATACTCAATTAATATGGGAGTTTGAGCAAATTTCCCTGCTTGCTGTTCAATCAGAGAACGCTTTTGTAATAAATCTACTGCTTCTAGGATTAATCTTTGCGATAGTCGTGGCGATAATCCTGGTATGATATTTTCTTGTAACTGACTTACTGAAATAAAATCTTGATTGATAGCTAGCCAATACAGCACATTTTTTTCTATCGGCGATAGGCGATTAAATTGTTGATCTAAAATTAAGCGCATATCTCCGAATACAACAGTACCCTGGTTCAGAAATTCTGCAATGTTGCCACCAAATAATTCTTGAGTAGCTGTGGCTACTAGTTGTAAGAATAAGGGATTACCTCCATACCAATCAAGTAATATTTGCGATTCTTTCTCTGGAAGTTCACTCAACCCTTTACCTTGGAGAATTGACAGGCTTTCTTTTTTACCTAGCCCCATGATTTTCCAGCAGCGAATAGGTAATTTTTCACCTTCTAAAACTGCAATTTCTGGTGTTTTCTCTCGACTAGTCAAGACGAAACAGCTTTGATGTTGTGATTCTCCTATTCGGCGAATTAATTCTTGATAAATCTCATGTCCTGGATGGTATTTAATTGGCGATAAAAGAGAAGTAATTGCCGAATCATCTTGACTAAAATTACTGTTTTGTGTGTATTTATTTTGACTCGCTAAAACTGAATCAAAATTATCCAACACAATTAAACAACGAGCAGAACGCAAACAATCTATCAGTTGTGAAAGTTTATGTTCTACTGTATCGGCAATTTTATACTCTAGGTTTGGGGATAAAGCAGTAATAAGTTCATCTAATATCTGCTCTAGGGTAGGTGCAAGACGTAGCGATCGCCAGATAATATACTCGAAGTCTTGTTGCATCTCTTGGGCTAGTTTAACAGAAAAAGCTGTTTTCCCTATTCCAGCCATGCCCAAGATTAGCACTAGCCGACAATGGTCTTGTAAAATCCACTGTTTAATTTTTGTTAGTTCTGTCGTTCTCCCCTGAAAATTACTAACATCAATCGCTGCACCCCAATTAATGAGAGGTGTCGATTTAGTTTTAACTAAGTTAGTTTCTAGTTCTTTTAGACTTTTTTTATTGCTGCTAAATGGTTGTAATAACAACCTATCTTTTTTGTATCCTGCTTTTTCTAACAAATAAGTGACACGACTCCAATTCTTGACTTTGATTGAGTATCCTGCTTGCGTACTCAACATTTCTTCTATATATTTATACAGCCCGTTAGACAAATAAACTCTGACTGTACTACTACTCCGACTTTGATAAACTACACTAGCAATTTCTGCGGGGCTACATCCACATAATAATCCTCTAAGGAATTTCTTTTCTACGGGAGTAAGAGCCTTACCTTTATTGGATGCTAAATCTATGTATAATTTTTCTAACTCCCAATTATTTGTTGCCTCTAGAAATTCCTCTATTTGATTGGAATTAAATGTTGTCATTACTGGTTTATATGTATTTAATGTAACCTTGGCAATATATTAGCGATTCTTCTATAAAGTCAGAATAAATCACAGATAAATTTATAACGAATTTCCTAACTTTTGTTAGGTGACTATCCAGTGATTAATTAGATATGGTTAGGCTTAATGGAAAATTTATATAGCTTGTCTGAAACTTTAAGTGAAACAGTTTCGTCAATCTTGACTATGATTACTCTATCTTTTCACCGAATGTTTCACTGGTGCATATTACTGAGTCATATAAGGCACGATAAGAGAATTGTTAACTCTAATAAGGACAGCAGATCAAAGTGTAAAAAATGACTAATTTTGCATAATTATTAATCGGCTTGATTAATTCACAGGTTGGGGCTTAAAGAATACTGCATATTTCCCGATCATTAGCCCAAATCTATTAATGTGGTGTGTAATGAGGCATCAACCATGACTCGAATTCGTGACGTTGTGCAACAGGCTTTAGTAACTGGCTATCTGACGGTTGAAGCAGAAAATCAATTACGTTATTTATTAACTACTCAGTATGATTTAGAAGATTTAAACGCCTTCATGACTTTACAAGAAGCAGCCATGAACGGCAATGTCAAGCAAGAATCCCGTGAACAGTGTAGAAAAGAGAGGAGACAATGGGGAGTAGAGAGTAGGGTTTGACACTCTCCGGGCTAAATCCACGGAGATTCTCCTCATCTACCTACGAGGTTTATCATCTTCAGAATCATCATCTTCAAAGAAACTCCAGTCCTCATCCTCCTCATTGTCGGCATTGTTAGATGGTGGCTGATTTGGTGCTTGGTAAGGCGGAATGATGACTCGGTAATCAGCATCGTAAACTGATTCAGACTTACCTGCGGCGGTATTTTTTGGCTCACGGTAACTATAGGAATAGGTAGAACCAGAGCGAGAACCCGTTTTGCTTTGTTGTGGGCGTTCGTAATTAGTAGAGTCTTGAACTGGCTCACTTTGAGAACTAGACTTAGGTTCTGGGGGTGACTGTTGATCAAAATTCCAGTCATCATCTGCACTGTTCTTTTCCCAATCATCAAATTCGTCGTCAAATGTCTCTTTCCTGGTGGACTCTGCTTGGCTTTTTGGTGGTGGAGTGTATGGCGCAGATGTAAATTCTTCTCGACTCTTAGCTTTGCTACGCCTAGAAGTTGTATTTGATGAGGAAGGAATTTGGCGTGGCTCGAAATAATTAGATAATTTATACAAACTAGTAATTAATAGAGATGTACCAGCACCAGCAGCCGTGCTAAACAAAATCCACATTGCCAAGGGTAATGGCTGGCTTCGCATACCTAAAAAGACTAGCGATAGCACAGGCGACCAATTTTGAACTAACAATAGTGTTAGTCCGCCCATGATTGCTATTAACAGAATTAAACGAATTACAGCCATAAACAAGGGGACTGGGGACTGGGGAAAAGAAAGCAGGGGAGCAGGGAGCAGGAGAAAAAAATTCAGGACTCAGCACTCAGCACTCAGCACTCTTTTACTTTTAACTTATTTGTTGCCTTCCCAACGTTGAATAGGTATGCAATCAATATCTAGTTGATCTAAAACACGAGCAACTACAAAATCAATTAAGTCCTCGACGGTTTGAGGGTTGTGATACCAAGCTGGAATAGCTGGGACAATGCGGACTCCAGCCTCTGCTAAAGTTGTTAAATTTCGCAGGTGAATTAGGCTAAAGGGAGTTTCACGAGGGACGACAATTAACTTGCGTCCCTCTTTAATTTGAACATCGGCGGCTCGTTCTAGCAAGTCGGTACTCAAACCGCCAGCTAACTTGGCGACGGTACTCATGCTGCAAGGAATGACAATCATCCCCAAGGTGCGAAAAGAACCACTGGCAATATTTGCTCCGACATTACTCCAAGGGTGACAGCGTAGCTTACCTGCAAGAGTAACTCCAGCTTGTTCACGCCAGAATTGCTCTTGCTGATTTGGGTCTGCTGGCATCCGAGTATCCTGTTCGGCTTGCCAAACCATGTAACTTGATTTAGAGGCGACTAATTCAACTTCATAGTCTGCTGCCAGCAGATATTTAAGGGCGCGAACGGCGTAAATCAGGCCAGATGCTCCTGATACGCCGATAATTAGGGGTTTGCTATGATATGTCACCGGTGCTTAACAAAAATTTACTCTTCCTCAGCATAAGGGTCTAAATCATCCGACTCAAGATCGTTACGTAGGTAGATATCCGGCATATCACCATTTACATTACCGACACCTAAGCCTTTAACTAAGCCATCACTACCTACGGTGACTAAATCTATTTGTTGGCGATAGTAATCGACGCTTTTCACTTGGACGGAGACGCGATCGCCTAATCTATAAGAAGCGCGATTTTTCCTGCCAAATAGTGCCTGTTGTCTAGCGCGGTATTCGTACCAGTCATCTTTGAGGGAACTAACGTGTACTAGTCCTTCTACCCGTAAAGGCACACCAGGATTACCCTTAACTTCAAAATCCACGGCTGGGACTTCAATTTCTACAAAGAAACCATAGGATTGTACGCCGGTAATCACGCCTTGAAATACTTGCCCAATGCGCTGTTTCATCAGTTGGGCTTTTTGCAGTCCAGCTAAATCGGCTTCAGCTTCTTGGACTTCCTTTTCCCTGTCGTTGATTTGGATAATCACCCGCGTCAAGTCACTTTGCAGTTCTTGCTGCAATTCTGGGGGGAGGACATTCCAGTTAATTTCCCCGTGACTGTAGGAGTGGCGCAGGTTTACCCGTTCTTTCACACGGGTGTTGCGGCGATCGCGCCCGTGTTCTAGTAGCTGATAGTACACTCTCTGCATCAGTAAGTCAGGATAACGCCGTAAGGGTGAGGTGCAGTGAGTGTATTGTGCCAGAGCTAGACCAAAGTGGGGGGCTTTAGTGGTGCTGTAAACTGCTGGTTTGAGGGTATCTTGCAACAGATAAGTCAGCACTTGCTCTGAGGGGGAATCAGCAAAAGCTCTAGTCAGGTGTTGATAATCTAGGGGTTCAATATCTACCTCTGGTTCTAGGGATAGTTCCACTCCTAAGTTAATCGCTAACTTCAGCATTTCTTGCACGTCTTCCGGGTCGGGTGTACCTTGTAAACGCCAGATAGCGGGAACACCTAGGGCGTTGAGGTGGGTAGCCATTAATTCATTAACTAATAGCACTAATTCTGTAAGTAGCGATCGCACTGGGGAATCATTGACAATCACAGCCCCCAGACTTCCTTCATCACAATAGGGGTTTTGGTTGGCGGGTAAATTTAACTGCAAGCTACCACGAGCCAGACGCACTTGTTTGATCCCTGTGCCGATGCTGATGAGATTTTGGATTAGTTCTATGGCCTGTGGAGATTCTTTTTTAGCTTTACCTTGGAGAATGTTTTCTGCTTGTTGTTTAGTTATGGCTGTATCTACATGAATGACACTCGGTTGGATTTCCCATTCCAACACTGCTCCTGATTGGGGCGAAATGGTCATTAAAAACGAGATTGCCAAGCGATCGCTTTTAGGAACTAATGAACAGCGATCAGCTACGCTTTCTGGTAACATGGGTAACACTAAGTCACCCAAATACACTGATTTACCACGTTTGAGGGCTTCCCTATCTAAAGGTTCGTCAGGTTGAACATAGTGGGAAACATCGGCGATGTGAAAGCCTAATTGCCAATTACCAGCGATGGTTTTTTCTAAACTCAGGGCATTTTCTATTACCTTAGTGTCACTATTGACTTCAGTAATCGCAATAGTAAATAAATTACGTAAATCTAGTTTGTTTTTCAGGTCAGCTTTCAACAGCCTTTTAGATAACTTGGCGGCTGCATCTAAAACTGACTCGGAAAAAGTCCGGGATAAATCGTGTTTGCAGGTAACTAAATCTATATCAGCTGCGGCTTCAGCATCACTACCAAGAATTTGAACTACTCGACCTAGAGGGGGATACTGAGCTAAGGGATAACGCAGCACTTCCACATGGGCTAGGTGGTCGAGGGCTTCCTCTAATTTCATCCCGTTAGTGAGGATTTTGAGTTCAAAGAGGAGTCGGTCATCTAAGGGAACAGCCCGAAAACCGTTTTCTACTTGTTTAATCCGTGCCAGCAAAGTGTGATTAGAGCGTTCTAAAATTAACTTTACTTCTCCTTCAGGAGAACGGCGACGACTACCTTCTTTCAGAACTCTAACTAAAACGCGATCGCCATTCCAAGCATTACTCAAATGGCTTTCACGGATATAAATATCCTCCGCGCCTTCCACATCTTGAATGGCAAAGCAAAAGCCTTTGCTAGAACAACGTAGTTTAGCTTCAATCAGACCTTCTTCTGTAATGCGGCGATACTTACCCCGTTCCTTTGCCAAAAGCCCAATTTTCTCCAACACCTCCAAGGCAATGTGGAGCTTTTCTAAACTGTCTTCGTCCTCGCAACCTAGTTTCTTTTCCAAGACTTTGCGAGCTACCAATTTATCATCGGTGAAATTGGCCAGGAGTGTAGCGATTGAAAATTCCATGCAGTGAACCGACCTTTGGTCAAAACATCATGTTGGTTTAATCTGGTTCTTTGAATACTCAGCACTTAGTACTCAATACTCAGCACTCAGCACTCAGCACTCAGCACTCTTCATAAGATGATCCGCGTAGCTTGCTTTTCCGGAGGAGTACACTCTGACGGACTTCTCACTGCATGACAATTTCAGAGTTAGTTTACGCTTCAGTACCTTCACCTAACCAAACTCATTAAAGTAAGGCTGATTGAGAGTTTTCCCGTTAGTGTTAATTACACGACTGGTTTTGAGTCCTGGGTGGGAATGACTCTCCACATCACCCAAAAAAAGCGTCACATAGGGGAAACTACAGGTGTTTGATGGTCTAGCTTGAAGGTACTTTTACGCCATAAGACTCTGATTTTTTACTAGGAGCAACTGCCGAATTACCCAATTTGTCAGTATGTAGAATCAGTAACAAACAGGTAGCAGCCTAACAAGCAGTGAGGGCGAACCTTATCTCCATTATTGTAGATTTAGAGCGCACTTCCAGAAAATAGTTTTGGATCATGAATTGGGTAATCAGTATAGCATTAATAGTCAAGCTACTCAGAATGAGTTAACAGTGATTATCAAAGGCGATCGCAAATGCTACAGCCATGTAAAAACAGTTTTGCGATCGTCTCCAGTTCGCCAACTTGTTACCTATACGTCCTAGGCAAATCTTTTCTGAGAGCAGATTTAGCATCTACACCCATGCTTCTGTACGAGTGAAATAAAAAAATTAGCAACACCAAGATATAGTGGACTAATTATATTCATATATTGTTTACCCACAGAAAACTGAGTGGATGTAAAGTTAAAATACATTTATTAAACCACTTTAGACAAGCTTAGTCACACTCACTCAGGTTTCTCATCTGACACAATTTTTTTGACAACTTGGGTAAGATAAAAAATCTATACTGAGCAAACAGTGGCTGGGGTAAATTGGTAGTATCAACCACATAATTTCATAGACATAGATTTGGTGGCAGTATTATGTTGGCTCAATTCCAGAGCTTGTATCCCAACGGCAGTTTAGTTTCTGAACTAGTACAAATTTTTCAGGGAAAATATATTGTCCGGGCAAGCGTTCAAATAGAAGGTGTAATCCGTGCTACTGGTATGGCATCAGCCGAAAGCGTAGAAGTAGCTGAAGACAAAGCCAGAACTAGGGCATTGATGGTATTGGGAATTACCGATACGGCTCAGACATCAGTACAAGTTGCCCCAGAAGCAATATCACCAGTAAAATCAGTACAAGTTGCCCCAGAAGCAATATCACCAGTACAGTTTAATCCTGTTAATACTGCCTCTCTTCCAGACACTAACTTTGACAGTAATCAGTGGTCATCAACTAGCGATGACAGTCAATCTCAAATTGATACATTTATTCCCAGTGATAGCATCCACAGCCCAGATTTCAGCTATCCAGAACCAGAAGTCAATGTAGCAGTAGAAGACTTACCATTGATGTCTGCTAAACACTCAGACAATACCGCCTTGACTGATATGCCTGCGAGTAATGTCACCCCATTTACACCACGTAGTTACAATTCCCCAGAAAATGTAGCTCCTATATCGGGAACGGGGAAGAAAAGGAAAAAAGCTGAACCTGTTGATTTATCTGATGTCATAGCTAAAACTGATGTCGAGTTGCAGCGTCTAGGATGGACACCAGAACAAGGAAGAGAATACTTAATTAAAACCTACGGTAAGCGAGGACGCACTTTACTGACAGAAGAAGAGTTACACAGTTTCCTCAAATACCTAGAATCACAACCTGACCCCATTGCCGGGTTTTAATTCAATCATTACTTAGATGTAGGTTGGGTTAAGCGCAGCGCAACCCAACATGGATTAGGGTGTTGAGTTTCCTGACTCCCCAACCTACATTTACTAGTTAACCCACAACCGCCACAGGAGGACGGATACCAGTAGCGTGACGGTCAATCACTTGGTCAATTAAGCCATATTCCTTGGCTTCCTCTGGTGACATGAAGAAATCACGTTCAGTATCTTCGGCAATGCGCTCAATGGGCTGACCTGTGTGTTCAGCTAAAAAATCATTCAGCCGTTTCTTGTGATACAAAATTTCCCGCGCCTGAATTTCAATATCAGTTGCTTGACCTTGTGCGCCGCCTAGTGGTTGGTGAATCATAATCCGCGAATGGGGTAAACTCATCCGCTTGCCTTTAGCACCAGCACTAAGGAGAAAAGCACCCATACTTGCCGCTAGTCCAGTACAAATAGTACAGACATCAGGGCGAATGTGTTTCATTGTATCAAAAATTCCCATACCAGCAGTTACAGAACCACCAGGAGAATTTATATACAAATAAATGTCTTTTTCTGGGTCTTCAGCATCCAAAAATAGCAATTGGGCAACTATTAAGTTAGCTAAATGGCTATCAACTTGTTCACCCAAAAAAATAATCCGCTCACGCAACAGACGTGAGTATATATCAAAAGCGCGTTCACCGCGACCCGATTGTTCAATGACGATAGGAATAGTCATGCAGCTTACTTGTAGCTATTTTAAATTCTATTTTATCGATGACAACGGCTAATTGTGGTCTTTGGTCAAAGTTAGTAGATGGAGGAATATCCGTCCTTGCATCATTTCTCTGAATGTTCAGTGGGTAGAGACGTTGCAGTGCGGCATCTCTACAGGCGTTATTTCCTGCCCCATGTCTTTTAAAAAAGACTACTTACATAGTGGATGCAGCAATCAGGTAATTTCATGCTTTTTACCTTTAAACTCCTCAAATAATGCCCAATGAGATGAATAACCAAATTCATCGTCACGAGATTCATATTGTTGAATCCAATTCTGGAGAAACTCAAAACTTTGAGCCTGTTCCTCTGGTGATTTGAATTTATGAGACTCCCAAGGGCGATTACGGTTGTTTTCGAGGCATCTATCAATACCGGGATTGAGAAAATAGATTTCCGTGGCGAATTCTATAGCAATTTCGATGAGCGTACTATAGCAACCTTCAATTACCCACCCAGTATTATTTTTGATAAATTGTCGTAAATCATTAGCTGTATCTTCGTGAGAACGGCGTACAGCAATTTGATTGTGTTCCCATGCAATAGTATCAAGATCGAGAACTGGAATAGCCAAACTTTGTCCAAGTTTATGTGATAGAGTGCTTTTCCCCGAACCGGAATTACCAAATATCAAAATTCGATACATTTTATTGATTTTTCAATTATAAATATGAGTTATGAGCTAAAAATTTAGTTTAATTTCTAACTCATAACTCTGGAATTTTTATGTTTTAAAACTGCCGTAAAAACCGCAAATCACTGGCATACAAGCGGCGAATATCATCGATTTGGTGTAACACCATTGCAAAGCGTTCTACACCAAAACCAGCCGCAAATCCGGTGTAAATTTCTGGATCATAACCTACAGATTTCATTACATTTGGATCGACCATACCGCAACCCATGACTTCCAACCAGCGACCATTCCACTGCAAATCTACCTCAGCCGATGGTTCAGTGAAGGGGAAATAACTGGCACGGAAGCGAATGGGTAAATCGCCAAACATTGCTTGTAAAAATACTTTGATCGTGCCTTTGAGGTCGCTAAAAGTCAGCCCCTCATCAATAGCTAACAGTTCAATTTGATGAAAAACTGCTGAGTGAGTAGCATCAACATTATCTCGCCGATAAACTCGCCCTGGAGCAACAACCCGGATGGGTGGTTCTTCCTTTTCCATGTAACGAATTTGTACTGATGAGGTATGAGTACGTAAAAGATTACCATCTGGCAGGTAGAAAGTATCCTGCATATCACGGGCGGGGTGGTCAGGTGGCGTGTTCAGAGCCTCAAAATTGTAGTAATCTGTTTCCATCTCCGACCCTTGTGCCACCGTGTAGCCCATACCAACAAAGATATCCAAAGCTCGGTCAATAATGCCGTTAAGGGGATGAATACGACCTTGGGGACGGTAAATACCCGGCATGGTGACATCAAGAGTTTCCGCCTCTAGCTGTGCCTGAATTTGGGCAGTTTCTAAGGCGGCTCGTTGCTGGTCTAAACTGGCTTGTAAGGCTTCCTTGACTGTATTGGCGATCGCCCCAATTTTTGGTCTTTCTTCCGCACTCATTTGCCCCATACTCCGCAACATCGCCCCTAGTTGCCCTTTTTTACCCAGATAACTCACTCTGAGTTCTTCTAAAATTTCTAGGGTATTGGCAGCAGCGATCGCTTGTTCTCCTTCCTGCCGCAGTGCTAAAAGTTGAGCTTCTAAGTTGCTAGTCATTAGTCAATAGTCCATAGTCAATAGTCAACCAATTTTAGATTTTGCGGAAAGTTCTGTAGGCGGGGTTCCCAACCTAGGAACGCCACTTGCTACAAGCCGGGAAACCCGTCCAACGCAGTGGCTCAACTTTTCAAGACGGATTTAAGATTTGAGATTGACTACACCCACAAGGTGATGCTGCTTGTGGATTTTAGCTTTGTTCCGTCTGCGAGAGGCAGGGCTTTAACCAAAGAACAATCCAAAATCCAAAATTTAAAATCTAAAATTTGGAGGGTCAATAGTCCACAGTTTTGGACTATTAGACAAATAACTTTAGTAGTATGCCATTTATTTATCAAACACAGGAGTTAAAACCATAGCTCTTTTTACCAGTTTAGAGCTGAATGAAAAGTGACAGGTGACAGAATATTACCTGTCACCTGTCACCTGTCACCTGTCACCTATCACCTATTAACCTATGAAACTACTAATTAGCAATGACGACGGCATTTATGCTTTGGGTATTCGTACCTTGGCTAACGCTTTAGCTGAAGCAGGACATGATGTAACTGTAGTTTGTCCAGATCGGGAGCGATCGGCAACTGGCCACGGACTGACTTTACACCAACCGATTCGCGCCGAAATTGTCGCGTCAATTTTTCATCCCACAATCAAAGCTTGGGCTTGTGATGGCACGCCCTCGGACTGTGTAAAACTGGCGTTGTGGGCTTTATTAGATTCTCCCCCCGATCTAGTGGTTTCTGGCATCAATCAAGGTGCAAATTTAGGTACGGAAATTCTTTATTCTGGAACTGTCTCTGCTGCTATGGAAGGCATGATCGAAGGTATCCCCAGTATAGCTATGAGCTTAACTAGTCATACTTACAAAAACTTTCAACCTGCGGCGCACTTTGCTAAAACTCTCATAGCGCAACTCAGTGTTAAGCCTATCCCCGATTTAATGTTGCTCAATGTTAATGTTCCTCCAGTTAATTGGGAAGAAATTGCTGGTGTCCAACTGACTCGCCAAGGAGTGCGCCGCTATGTAGATGTTTTTGACAAACGCATCGATCCGCGTGGTAAAACCTACTACTGGTTAACTGGCGAAGTTTTAGAAGATGTTGAACCACCAGCTGGATTAAATCTTGAGCAAAACGTCCCTATTGATGTGAATGTGATTCGAGATAACTACATTAGTATTACGCCATTGCAATACAATCTTACCTATGGTAATGCACTAGATAAGTTATCTAACTGGGAATTCAATTTTTCTTAGGGGTTTCTGGGAAGCAGGGAAAGAAAAATTCAATGCCCAAGGGAGCAATGCAAAAAAGTGAGATCATCGTGAAATGAGCAGCGCAGGGGGATAAAGATAAAACACGAGTAATTTTTGTCACTAAAGTTTCTCGTCTATTCACTTAATTTCTTTCTCTCCCTCTTCTTCCCCATTTCACAAAATCGCGTTACTCCCATGCCCATTGCCTCTTTATTATGCAATAGAGTCAAATTTAGGCTATAAAGTAGGAGCTTGATATTACTGATACACATATTCTGGGCATAATTAGGTAAGTGCTTGGTACGACCTCACCTGGTTTACATAACTTAGCTCAAACTACTTATGCTGTTTTACCAATAATTACCAATAATTTATTTCTCTATCTTCTCCGGTAAAACAGTATAAATTTAACAAAACAACTAACACTTTTTTCTTGCTCGCCTGCTCAGTCCAGAAAGCAATACCCATGTCAAGGATAGAGAATCAATTTACCGTGCAATTTTGGGGCGTTCGCGGCAGCATCCCCAGCCCAGGTCCACACACTGTCCGTTATGGCGGTAACACCCCTTGTATCTCAATGCAAGTGGGCGGTAAACGCTTAATTTTCGATGGCGGTACAGGGCTGCACGTTTTGGGACAATCTTTATTGCGCCAAATGCCACTAGAAGCCTATTTATTTTTCACTCACTCTCACTGGGATCATGTGCAGGGGTTTCCCTTTTTTGTCCCAGGATTTGTGAAAGGGAATAATTTTCATATTTACGGTGCGATCGCTCCTGATGGTTCTACCGTAGAACAGCGTCTTAATGATCAGATGCTCCACCCCAATTTTCCTGTACCGTTGCAGATCATGCAGGCTAACTTGCATTTTCATGACGTTCACCCAGGGAAACCGATACAAATTGATGACATTACTGTAGAAACAGCATCACTCAACCATCCTGGTGAAGCGGTGGGATATCGAGTCAACTGGTGTGGTGGGGCGGCAGTTTATATTACCGACACAGAACATTTTCCTGATAAATTGGATGAAAATGTGCTGTGGTTGGCTCGGAATGCGGATATTTTGATTTACGATTCCACTTATACTAACGACGAATACTATTCTCCTAAATCACCGAAAATTGGTTGGGGACATTCTACTTGGCAAGAGGCGATAAAAGTAGCTAAAGCGGCTAATGTCAAGACGCTAGTCATTTTTCATCATGATCCTGCCCATGACGATGATTTTTTAGATCATGTAGGTTCTCAAGCCTTTGCCCAGTTTCCTGGTGCAATTATGGCACGGGAAGGCATGGTACTTCAAATTCCGGTTTCAGCCCCGTTATCAGAATCTTTTTCTGTTAGTAATCTTGCTGGATAAAAGTTGCTGTCGGAGTGAGGGATGATTTTAGATTAGATTGGTGATTAGGAACTATCAACTGGTTTGAGTGTACCTATGAGGTAACTAGCAACCGATTGATGGTGAAATAAACCTCAATTCCCAAAATCCAAGTGCTAAATCTGTCTCAAAATGGGTGTTCTGTGTGGGTTGCTGATGCAACTGAAAGACTGCTAACGCCAACTGCTGTCGCCCTTGGCAAATTTGATGGCGTCCATCTTGGCCATCAAAGGGTGATTCAACCAGTTTTGCAACCAGTCAACAGAGATGGGAAGCTGGGACTCGCTACGCCACCACTCCCACAAGCAGACCCCCTAGCAGCACCACAAGAACGGATATACTCCACAGTCGTAACTTTTCGCCCTCATCCCCAAGAATTTTTCACAGGACAAGCCCGGACTTGGTTAACACCGTTAGATGAAAAAGTCGAACAATTGCGATCGCTTGGGGTAGAACAACTAGTCTTACTGCCTTTCGACAGGGATTTAGCGGCTTTGTCTCCCGAAGAATTTGTAGAAAAAATTCTCGTGCAGAGGCTACACTGTCAGCAAATTAGTGTCGGGCAAGACTTTTGTTTTGGTAAACATCGTCGTGGTACTGCTCAAGATTTGCAAGAGATCGCCGCTACATATAATATTCCTGTCACCATAGTTACTCTAGAAACTTCCACCCTTCCCGCCCTCAACAAAAATAGTTGTACCAGCCTAGATATCAGTGACAATGCTCCCATTAGCACTTCACTAATTCGCAAGTCTCTAGAAACTGGAGATATCAAAAATGCTAATCGATGCTTGGGAAGACTGTACACCCTAATTGGTAAGGTTGTGGAAGGTGAGCAAATAGGTAGAACTATTGGCTTTCCTACCGCTAACCTGGAACTCCCTATTGATAAGTTTGTCCCCTGCAAAGGTGTTTATGCTGTCCGCGTGCAGATTCTGAGTGAGACACCGGAAACTAATACATCACGTGAGATTTGGGGAGTGATGAATATAGGCAACCGTCCCACCGTCAACGGGACTTATTCCTCAGTAGAAGTACATCTATTAGATTGGATTGGCGATTTGTACGGAAAAAAGCTAATTGTGGAGTTAGTCGAATTTCTGCGTCCTGAACAAAAATTTCCGTCCCTAGAAGCCCTCAAAAGTCAAATTCAACAAGATTGCGCGATCGCTAGAGAAGTTTTATCACAAAGCTGAATTTGGGCATTGGGATTAAGAGGAATTGGGGCAGGGAGGAGGATGCAAAAAAAGTCAAAAGGCAAAAATTCTTCACTGCGTGACGCTAACGCGAATAATTTTGAATTTTGAATTTTGAATTGCTTAAGTGGGAACACTGTAAATACCGGGGTGGGGAATAAGGCATAGGTTATTCTCTACTCCAGTTTCTTCTAGCCCAATCACCAACCCCAACCTGTGGTACATGAGAGAAAAAATTGACGCTCTAACCCAAAATCTTAACCGTACCATCGTTGGTAAAACCGAAGCCATACGCCTAGTTCTAGTGGCATTATTAGGCGGTGGTCATGCCCTTTTAGAAGATGTCCCTGGAGTCGGTAAAACTCTCCTGGCTAAATCCTTAGCACGTTCAGTTGATGGTAAATTTCAACGGCTACAATGTACCCCTGATTTACTACCAACAGATATCACAGGTACTAACATCTGGAATCCCAAAAGCGGCGAATTTAGTTTTCTCCCCGGCCCTGTATTTACGAATGTGTTGTTAGCTGACGAAATCAACCGCGCCACACCCCGCACTCAATCGGCTTTGCTGGAAGTCATGGAAGAACATCAGGTGACAGTGGATGGTGTTTCCCGCCCTGTACCGCAACCTTTCTTTGTGATTGCTACCCAAAATCCTATCGAATATCAAGGTACTTTCCCGCTTCCAGAAGCTCAAATGGATCGATTTATGCTCTCCTTGAGTTTGGGCTATCCCTCGGCGGACGAAGAATTAGAAATGCTGCAAAATCTCCAGCATGGAATCAAGGTAGATGATTTACAATCTTGTATAACTTTGGCAGAAATAGCAAAATTACGTCAATTCTGCTCCCAGGTGAAAGTCGAAACTTCCTTGCAACAATACATTCTAGAATTGGTGCGGACAACACGCCAAGATGAAGAGATTAGCCTTGGTGTGAGTCCACGGGGTACAGTAGCCTTACAAAAAGCCACCCAAGCCTTAGCTTTTCTGCTGGGGCGTGATTATGCGATTCCTGATGACGTGAAAATGCTCGCGCCTCATGTGCTGTGTCATAGACTCATTCCCAGGGGTGGGCGTAGTGCTAGAAGTGTTGTTGAGCGATTATTGCGATCGCTTTCTATTCCTTAAGCCCCGAAAGCTTTATCGCTTTTTTATTTTTCAGAGACGACTGGCTAAGGTAATTCATGCAAAGCCATAAAATTACCCCAGTGTTGATTTAGAGAACTGGGGTAATTTCTAGTAATGATTATTAATATCCGCTTTCTTCTTCGTATTCTGGCTGTCTTTCTTTGACTTTTTTGGGGATATTCACTGGTTGCGGTGGTGTATCTTCCCAAGCATCGCCTTCTAAATCCTCATAATCATCGTAATCGTTGGCGTAGGGCTTGGGCTTGAATGGTTGGGCTGGTGGTTCTTGATATCTGTCCCTACCTGTGGCTTCACTCCAGTTATCTTCTTCGTCTTCTTCGTATTGAATGGACTCGTAAGAACGCGCCTTCATGACTTCACGCCGTGGCCTTTCTTCTTCTATGTAGTCCTCATTCCATTCTTCTTCTATGGCTACGGGTTCGGGGGTGCGAACTTTAGGCTTGGGTGGCTGTAAGGGTACGCCACTGGGAAGTTGATTGGATGGTGCAACGGTGCGGGGTGCGGAATAGCCGTATTCTTCCTCTGCACCTCTTTCCCAAGGTGCTTTACCGATGCCCAGTCTTTCCAAAACACCAACTGTTAACTGGTTGATGCGTTCTTCAGCACCTTCAAACACAATTAATCGGCTGGGGCCGGTGCTAACAACTTCTTCTATTGATATCTCGTAGGTACTCAAAAACTGGTCAGGAATTTGTGGCACTCCCAGGGAAGCGATGATGATGGAGTTTAATTTACCTGTTTCGCCTTCAAATTTGAAGCCGCGCACTTTGCCTAATACTTCACCTGTTTCTGTAATTACTTCCCAGTTCATCAGGTTACTGAGGCCTTCGACTTCAATATCTTCGATGACATCTTCGTTATCAACCAGGATGACATCACCAAATTGGTTGATGCTGCTAAGGTACATATAACGTGGCAGACCAGAGATAGAGATCAGGCTGTCTCGCAAACCAAGAGCCACAACCTCTCTTTGATCAATATCTACCCAAACTTGACTCACAATGCCTAGTCGTTTGCCATTGTCGCGGGTAATCACCTGGGTATTTAATATGTCGGAACGCCTAATTATCTGTTCAGAGGTCATTCTATACGGAGTCCTGATCTCGAATCCGGTTTATCTATACACTATTATTAACAAAAACTCAAGCAGATGTATTCGAGGATTGCAATTTAATGCCCAAAACTTGGGTGTAAGCTCCCCTTGCTTGAGTAACGCCAATTGTGCGTTCGGCTGATTCTATCATCGGACGGCGCAAACTCACAACTATGAACTGGGCTTGTTGTGCCTGTTGTTTAATCATTCTAGATAATCGTTCGACGTTTGCGCCATCAAGAAACATATCCACTTCGTCAAAAGCGTAGAAGGGTGAAGGGCGGTAACGTTGCAGGGCGAAGATAAAGCTGAGGGCGGTGAGGGATTTTTCACCCCCAGACATGGAAGCAAGTCTTTGGACTGGTTTACCTTTGGGGTGGGCGACTAAATTCAAGCCGCTAGCAAAGGGATCTTCGGGATTGTCAAGTTGCAGGTAGCCGTCACCGTCGGAAAGAATGGCAAAAATTGATTGGAAGTTGATGTTAACAGCATCGAAGGCTTCTTTAAATGCTTGTTGTCGCAAGGTGGTAAAGTTTTCAATTCTTAAGAGTAATTCTGTGCGTTCTCCTTCTAATGTCTGCAATTTTTGACTAAGTTCTTCCAGACGGTTTTGGGTGCGTTCGTATTCTTCTAAAGCCAACATATTCACAGGTTCCATTGCCTGCAAGCGTTTGGATAGCGATCGCAATTCTTTCTGCAATTCTTCTAAGTCTACTTTATCTGGTACTTCTGGCAAGGGGTTGGGCAATTCGGCGGCGACTTCTTGTATTTGGGTTTGCAGTGCTGCTAAGTCTTCCCGGCGTTTGAGTTGGGTTTCTTGGAGTTTTTGGATTTCCCATTCTAATTGTTGCTGGCGCAGCAAATGCGATCGCACTTGCTGTTCTAGTGCATCCCGTTGTTGTTTTTCTTCACCCAAATTCTTTTCCATTTCATTCATTTGGGTGCGGGTGGCTATGATTTGAGTGCTGAGGGCTGAGTGCTGAGTGCTGAGGGCGGTGATTTGGGTTTGTTGGGTTTGTTGTTCTTGTTGATAGTCAGTAATGCGTTGTTCGGCTTCCTGGATGCGTTCTTGCAGGCGTTGCTGCTGATTTTCCAGATTTTTTAATCTTTGTTCGGCTTCCCTAAAGGCGGTTTCCCGTTGCTGTAATTGCTGTTCTTGAGTTTTAATTGTCGCTTGGATTTGTTGCCATTCGCTGGGGGTTTGGGAGGCTTCTAACTCGGCTAGGGTGTGGCGGAGTTGCTGTAATTGGCTTTCTTGTCCTGGAAGTTGATTATTTAATATTTCTAGGCGGGATTGGGCTGTGGTGAATTTTTCGGTGTTTTGGGTGAGTTGCGATCGCGTCCCTGTTAGCTGGGCTGTTAAACTCTTAATATCTTTTTGCAACTGCTCTAATTGCAACTGCTGTTCTCGCCGTGCTTGGCGTGTTTCTGTGAGTTCTTGGGATAGTTGTTTGGTTTTAACTGATAAAGTAGCGATCGCATCACTACAACGGTCTAAAATCCGATCAATATCCTGCAAACGCTGTTTTAAAGCTACCACTTCGTCTGATTCCACCGCTTCTCCCTTCCCGAAGCGCAACGATGAACGCTGGTTCATGCTACCACCAGTCATTGCGCCACTGGTTTCTAGTAGTTCCCCGTCTAAGGTGACGATGCGATATAAGCCGAGATTCTTCCGCGCCTGTTCCAAGTTGGCGAATACTACCGTGTTACCGAAAACATAATTAAATACATCGCGATAACGGCGATCGCATTCTACTAAATTCACCGCATAACTCACAAAGCCGTTAGCTAATCGGAGTGTTGCATCTTGGGTAATTCTAGGGGCTTGAATTTTATTTAAAGGTAAAAACGTTGCTCTCCCGGCGCGTTTTTGTTTGAGTAATTGAATCCCGGCGGAGGCGATACCGTCATCTTCGACTACAATGTGTCCCAAACGCGCTCCAGCCGCAATTTCCAACGCCAACTGAAAACGGGGTTCTACCCGTCCCAAATGTACCACCAAACCACAAACCCCAGGCATTCCCGATTGGATGATCACTTTACTCGCTTGAGTTCCCTGGACTTCTTGCTGTGCTTGGGTTTGCGCGTCAATTTTATCTAACTGACGCTGCTTTTCCCGTTGTTCTTGCAACAGTCGCTTTTGGGTTTCCTGTTGGATTTGTAATTCCTGTTCCGTGGCGGCAAGATTTTGGGCTAAATCTTGAATAGGTTCGTTGGAAGTCTGAAACTCTGCTTCTAACTTTGTACACTCAGCTTGCTTTTCTGCTAACTGCGGTTCTAACGTAGCAATTAACTGCGTTTCTTCTTGAATTAACTCCTGTAATTGACTATTGCGTTCCCTGAGTTGTGCTTGTTCAGTACGCTGGGGTTCTAAAGTTTGCAGCAACGTTTCAATTTGACGGTTGAGTGCAGTTTGTTGCTGTACCCACGCCTCCGAAGCTGTAGCGATCGCTGCGGCGGCTTCACGGGACTTTTCTAACCCTTGTTGTGTCTCATCCCGTTGCTGCTGACAATAGAGGATAGATTGCTGTTCTAGACCCTGTGCTTGAGCAATTTCAGTCAATCCCTGGTGATGCTGCTGAACTTCTTGGTGAGTTTGCGCCAACCGCCTAACAGTTTCCTGCAAAGCTGTGGTTAACTCCGTTTGCTGACGTTGTAATTGTTTCCGTTCCGCCTCTTGGGTAGCGAGGGTAGATTGTACCGCCAATAATTCCTCTTCACCCAAAGCTTTGACGTGAGCATTGAGTTGTTCTAATTGTGCCGTTTTCTCAGCAATTTCTGTATTTAGGCTGGTGAGTTGAGTTGTCAGTTCACCATAATTGCGATCGCCGGCTTGAATTTCCATCGCCAACTTTTCCTGCTGCGCTTGCAAGGAACGCCAAGACAGAACCGCCTCCCAAGACTGCTTATGCAAAAATTCAGTCCGTAACTTTTGATACTTCTCCGCCTTAGCCTTATCTTGAGACAGGCGATCGCGCTGTAAAGTTAACTCAGTCTCAATAATCCGACAACTATCTTCCTTTTCCTTTACCTCATCCAAAGTACCCTTAGCTTGATGAATCTTGCGATCAAAAGCAGCCACCCCAGCCAACTCATCAATAATTTCCCGACGTTCCTTAGCATTCATCGAGATAATACTAGTCACATCCCCTTGCAGCACCACGTTATACCCTTCTGGGTAAATTCGCACACTTTCCAACTGCTCATGCAACTCCGTCAGCGTACAAGAAGCACCATTAATATAGTAATTCGACGTATAACTTCCCTGATGAGTTACCCGTAGCCTCCGAGTTACGCTCCATTCCGTTGGCTTGTGACCATTGCCATTAACTATTGGCTGTTGTTCAGTTTCTGCCTCATCTTGTAATAATTCTTCATCACTGCTGACCACTGACAACTGATCATTGACATCTACCAAATCAGATAAATCAAAAGTCACAGTCACACTAGCTTCCACCGCCGCGCGACTTTTAGCCGTTTGAGTATTATTCACCAAATCGGGTAGGCGATCGGCACGCATACCCTTAGAACTAGAAAGTCCTAAACAAAACAGCAGTGCATCCAAAATATTCGACTTACCCGAACCATTTGGCCCAGAGACGACAGTGAACCCCGGTAGTAGAGGGACTGAAGTAGTACCACCGAAGGATTTAAAGTTGGTAAGTTCGACGCGCTTAATATGCACCATAGGTGCTAGATCATAGGGATAATGAAGAACAAGTGTATCAATTAATTTAAAATTAGCAACTAGTTTAGCCGAGAGAATTCCAGATTTTCTAATTCCAGCGACTCCCATGCCAGGATTTACTAGTCTGTTCATAGTACAACATACAATCAGACTGACAATGCCTGATGAGTGATTATCGCTAAATCATCGGTGGGGGCGATCGCCTTCGGTCGGTCGCATACCAGAAAATAGTTTGTAGTGAGGACTTTAGTCCTCATCTAAGCTCGACTTTCTGTATCTATTTCTGCAATAAAAGCTTTTGGTGAGAGTATAGAGATATTTTGATAAGGATTAAGTACCAACAAATCTTCATCGCCTGTAATAATCAAATTAGCATTTCCAGAAATTGCTAGTGATAGAAATTTATCATCTTTTGGATCTCGACAAACTTTTACTGATGTTAGAATCTCAACCATATCAGCAAGACTTATTAAGTAAGTAATAAACCTTTGTCTATCTTCAGCACTCACATAAGGATCAAACTTTTTCCGAGCAAGAACCTTTGTTAGTTCTGCTATTGTTTCCGAAGAAATAAGAATGCAATGGTCATCAAAAGCCTTACGAATAGCTTGAGCAGTTATGGAGTTTGGAGTTAATAGCCGACTAACAAAACAATTAGTATCAATAACGATTCTTAGCTCATTTATCACTGTGAAGAATTTCGTTGAGCTTTGCTTCTGTCATTCCTCTCAGTTCAGCCGTCTTACCAACTTGATCACAAAATTGCTGAAACTCTTCTTTTAACAATCCCTTAAGTTTGTGATATTCCGCCACAGAAAGCACGACGACTAAATCTTCATCATGACCCTGAATTGTTACTGGCTCTTTCTGCGCTTGATCTAAAAATTCTGCAAAATTTTGCTTTGCTTCCGTAGCAGAAAGGTAAATCATCATAGACCGCCTTTTCCCCGATCCTAACTTAAATAAGTTCTCTAAAACAAAAACGCAGAGGCACGCAAAAAACTCTCTGCGCGACGGACACTTTGCTCAAGTCGGGAGACCCGCCCACGCAAGTGTCCTCCTCTGCGTCTCTGCGTGAAATTATTCCCTTACCCTTACACCATCTCAGAAGAAGCTTGCGCCATCGGCTGAGGCTGAGGCTGGAACATGAACAGCGAGTAAACCACATCGCGGCGGATGTTGACCATCATATCCAAGAACAACTCATAACCCTCACTCTTATACTCAATAAGCGGGTCTTTCTGTCCATAACCGCGCAAGCCTACCGACTCACGCAAAGCATCCATTTGCTGTAAGTGTTCCCGCCATAGGGTATCAATACGCTGCAAGATAAAGAACCGTTCAGCTTGGCGCATCAATCCTGGCTGAATTTGGTCAATTTGCGCTTCCTTGAGGTCGTAGGCAATTCTCACCTGTTCATGGAGGAAAGCTTTTATCTCGCTTACTCCCATGTCTTCTAGTTGACTCGCCTGCATATCAGCCAGCAAATAGACAAACTCCTTGACTTTTTCCACCAACTTTTCCAATTCCCACTCTTCTGAGGGCAAATCAGGGTTGATGTAATAGTCAACGATGTCGTCCATCGTTTTTTCAGCGTACTTAATTACCTGTTCCTTCAAATCTTGACCTTCCAACACCCGGCGGCGTTCGGCGTAGATGGCGCGGCGTTGGTTGTTCATTACCTCGTCATACTCAAACACCTGTTTACGGATGTCGTAGTAGTAGGTTTCGACTTTTTTCTGTGCGCCTTCTAAACTGCGGGTAAGCATACCAGACTCAATGGGCATATCGTCTTCAACGTTGAAGGCTTCCATTAAACCGGCAACGCGATCGCCACCAAAAATCCGCAGTAAGTTATCTTCTAAACTCAGGAAGAATCTTGTCGAACCGGGGTCGCCTTGTCGTCCGGCGCGTCCCCGCAACTGGTTATCAATCCGTCGTGATTCGTGGCGTTCTGTACCAATTACGTGCAGACCACCCCGTTCTACAACTTCGTTATGCTCCCGTTCGGTAAAATCTTCGTATTCCTGCTTCACCCGTTTGTAAGCATCCCGCAATTTCTGAATTACAGGGTCATCGGTGGGGGCTTTTTCGGCGGCTACAGCTACTTTATCTTCTGCTTCTAGTTCTGGCAAAGAGCGATCGCCATATTCCCGCACCGCCACATCTACGGCTTCTTTTAATAGCTGTTCTGCTTCTTTAGAAAGTTGTGTCGGGAAAATCTCCGGGGAAGCTTTCCACGTTTTGACTTTTTTCCCAGGAGTGAAGCCTTGACCGCCACCGTGTCCCCCTGGTAGTCCCGTAGCCCTTTGTATGCCAAACACGTCTTCATCATCTGGTCTGACGATGCGAGGCATGAAGTATTCCCGCAGTTTCAGCCGCGCCATATACTCGGAGTTACCACCGAGAATAATATCTGTACCGCGTCCCGCCATATTCGTAGCAATGGTTACAGCACCCCTGCGTCCTGCCTGAGC
The DNA here is from genome assembly GCF_014697125.1 of Anabaena minutissima FACHB-250. Taxonomy (GTDB): domain Bacteria; phylum Cyanobacteriota; class Cyanobacteriia; order Cyanobacteriales; family Nostocaceae; genus Trichormus; species Trichormus minutissimus. The sequence continues at coordinate 274,881 of NZ_JACJRG010000001.1, forward strand.
GACAATCTCCGCTTCCCGTTCGACGTTTTCTGGTCGCGCGTTTAGTAATTCGTGGGGAATGCCTTGGGCTTTGAGTAATTGGCTGAGATATTCTGATTTTTCTACACTAGTAGTTCCCACGAGAACAGGTCTACCTAGTTCGTGCATTTCGGCACATTCGCTAGCGATCGCTCGCCATTTGCCAGTCTCTTTTTTAAATACCAAATCAGACCAATCTTCCCGTTTTCTAATTCTGTTGGTGGGAATGACCGCGACTTCTAATTTGTAAATTTTTTCAAACTCGGCTTCTTCTGTTTTCGCCGTTCCTGTCATCCCACCCAATTTGGGATACAACAAGAACAGATTTTGATAAGTAATTGTGGCTAGAGTTTGGGTTTCTGGCTGAATGTCTACGTGTTCTTTGGCTTCAATTGCTTGGTGTAAGCCATCACTCCAACGCCGTCCAGGTAAAACCCGTCCCGTAAATTCATCAACAATTACCACTTCGCCATTACGGACGATGTAGTTGACATCCTTCAGGAACAGTTCTTTGGCTTTAATCGCATTAAATACAAAATGCGCCCAAGGATCTTCCGGGTCAAATAAATCTGTAACCCCTAACAAATCTTCTGCTTCTGCAAAACCTTCATCAGTTAACAGCACATTACGAGCTTTTTCGTCAACATCGTAATGCTCATCTTTTTGCAGAGTGACGGCAATTTCCGCAGCTTGGATGTATTTTTCTGTCGGTCTTTCTACCTGACCAGAAATAATTAATGGTGTCCGCGCCTCATCAACTAAGATTGAGTCTACTTCGTCAATTACACAATAATTAAAATTACGCTGTACCACATCAGCCATTGATGTAGCCATGTTATCCCGCAGGTAGTCAAAGCCTACTTCACTGTTAGTCACATAAGTGATATCGCAATCATAATTTTTCTTGCGTTCACTGGGAGTCATGCTCGCCTGAATTAACCCTACACTCAAACCCAGAAAGCGATGCACCTGTCCCATCCATTCTGCGTCCCGACGAGCCAGGTAATCGTTAACCGTGATTACGTGTACACCTTTACCAGTGATCGCATTTAAATAACTCGGTAAGGTAGCCACTAGGGTTTTACCTTCACCAGTTTTCATTTCCGCAATTTGCCCAGTGTGTAGAATCACACCGCCTAACATCTGGACATCAAAATGCCGCAACCCTAAGACTCGCTTTCCTGCCTCTCTGACCACAGCAAAGGCTTCTGGCAGAATATCATCCAGGGTTTCGCCTTTGGCAAGCCTCTGTTTAAACTCTGCTGTTTTGCCTTTCAAATCCTCATCGGAAAGAGCTTGAATGTCTTCCTCCAAGAGATTAATTTCTGTAATGTAGGGTTGGTATTTTTTCAGCTTACGAGCGTTGGGGTCGCCCAACAAGAGTTTTAGCATGGCAGATTATGGAAATAAATTGAGGGGATGGGAATTAAAAGGTTTTGGCTATTGATTATAAGAATTTAACCCAACCCAGCCATTTTAAGTAATAGATGGGTATGAGATGAAAATTAACTCAAAAACAGCAAAAATTAGATTCAATCTATGTATTTAGATGATCCGTTTGATTTCCCAGTTTAAATTGGAAACTCTTTTAATAGTATCATTTCACCCCCAGATGAGGCAGATAACTCCGACTGATTAGGGAGTGGTGAGTGGTGAGTGATGAGTGGTGAGTAGGCGATACTCATTTTGCCCTGTCACCTGTCACCTGTCACCTGTACCTACTCTGAACTCAGGCGACGAAAATTGTACTCCTTCGCACTGGGATGACAACTGACACAACTACTGATTTGCACAGGGCGAGGTAAATCAACTTGGGGATGTAAAGCTTTAAAATAGCGAGAATTGTTAACGCGATAGGGTGTTGCTTCGTCTTTTAGCTGAAAGCGTGAGAAGGTAGAAAGATATCTCCAAACTAGAGTACGATTTGGATCTAATAAAGGCTTAAGGGTTGCACCATAATGCTGTGAGTCTTCTAGGAGGTTTTTCCAGGTTTGGGTGGGTAAAACCGCAGGTGGCAAAGCAATATGACAACTAGCGCAATTTTCCAGATATAATTCCTGTCCTAGTTGGTATCTCGCGGGAACTACATCAACTGTGCCAATTTCTGCTGGAGGTGTGGCACTTTGGACGCTAGTGGCTAAGGCTAACAGCCAACCCATCACCAAACTCCAAGCCAAGATGGTGAAGATTAATCCTAACGGACGGCGTTTGAGTTGGCGGTTACGGGATTTACGTTTAACCTGATTTGACATTCCTCACATTCCCAGATACTTAGATTTATCCCTTGTAGCTAATGATAAGACCTAAGCTGCATTGGAGATGTTGCGGATCTGATGTAAATATTTTAATTATTCCAATTAGTGTATGAGTCAGACAATTCTAGGCGTAGCCGCAGCTGGATTTTAGGGAGGCGATAAAAATAAGGCTTATATCCCCAGGGCGAAAGCATCTAAAGCACTCTCAATGGCAAACAAGATTAAGAGCTAATGAAAAAATCAATATTTCTGGTTTGATTTATTTCCCAAGCCTGGAAGCGCGATCGCTTGATTATGTTTACTGCTTGGAGGTGAATGAGTATTCGTGCCAATCGCTTAAGGGGCGATACCCAATCGCTTGATAAATATGATTGGCTGTGGGATTGGCTAAATCTGCTATGAGGAAACAATGGCGACATCCCCGGTCTAGCAGTTTTTGGCTTAACGCTGCAACACAGGCAGTAGCATATCCTTTGCGACGATACTCTGGTGGTGTATAAGCTAAATTGATCCGACCAATTGTAGGTAACACTTGTTTACTAGACGCAACTGAAACTGGAGTGCTATCAACCCAAAAATAAGTATTCTGCTGTTTCAACCGATTATCTACTTGGTGTTCGACATCTTCGCTCACCGCCTCATCTATCTCAGATAAAAATGCAGAAAGCCACTCGATCAAAAGAGAGCGATCGCCTTCAGTTGCCAGTCTAAGATATCCTCTGGCCGTTGAGACTCTTTGCACTACCGTTAATTGGTAAATTTTCATTACCACCGACCGTTGATAGAATTGTCCTGTCAGCGTTTGCCAAGTCTGCGAGAATATTTCTGCCTCAAAAGCCAGTCCCATACTTCCTGGCAGTTGCTCTTGACGCAAATCTTGAGCAATCAACCGCAAGGCATCCATATTTTGGGCTTTGGATAGGATCAATTTTTGGGGTGGGGTGCGGATGGCAACAGCCAGAATCTCACCACTTGTTTGGACAATTGCTAAATAAGGCTTACCCAGATAACGTTCTGGGTTATGCAACAAGGTATGCGAAATACTGAGCAAAACATTATTTTCTACCTGATGCTGGAGTAAGTAAGCCTGAGTGGAGTGCCAGAACTCCTGAATGTTGTCGAATCGATGTAGTTGCATAATTTGGCTGACTCACGAACCAAGAAAAGAGTTGTGCTATCTACAAGTAAACCCTGAATCCTTACTAAGATTCTAATTTGGCTCTTTTGCTTTAATTTAGGCAAAATAAACCTAAAAACCGTGTGTAGCTGAGAATTAGCTGTTTTAATTTGCTGTTGTGCTAATATTTGCTTTTGATTATTAGTAGCTATAGCTGACTGATGAAAGCTGCTAGCACTAAGTAATAAAATTACTGCACATACATTACCAAGATTTTTTAAGTTCAAAATCATTTTGCAAGGCCTATTTTCAATGGAATACTTAACTTGTATTTCCCATTTTTTGGCTGAAATTACGGATGAGTGAAAAAATACGCTAGATAAGCGGGGAGAAACAGCCTAGCTTTTGTGGGGTGGTATTCTTAAACTAAAAATTTAGAATATCGATTGATTCTATTATTTCTAGCTCTAAAATTCTGTCTTTTGTATCTTTGAGTGCTGCTAAATTCCCTTCTTGACGATAGATATTTGCTGCTTTCTGAAAATCTGTAATTGCCGCTTGTAGATTTTTCATGCCAGCATAAATATTACCTCGGTTATAATACGCATCGGCATAATTAGCATTAATTTGTATTGCCTGGGTGTAATCTGCGATCGCGCCTTCTTCATCACCTACATCACAACGCACGTTACCCCGGTTATAATAGACATCGGCAAGATGGGGATTAATCTGTATTGCTTGAGTATAATCTGCGATCGCGCCTTGATAATCTCCAATATCTGCACGAGCATTACCACGATTCTTGTAAGCATTGGCATCATTAGGGTTAAGCTGCATTGCTTGGTTAAATCCCGGCTGATTGCCGACAATATAACGGGCAATATCACGATTTTTATTTATATCCCCATACTGAGGATTAATTTTAATTGCCTGATTATAATCTTCAATTGCTCCTTGATTATCCCCTAAACAAGAGCGTGCTTCTGCACGGTTTTTATAAGCAATAGCCGCATGAGGATTAATTCTTATTGACTGGGTATAATCATCAATTGCTGCTTCATATGCTCCCAATTGCGATAAAGCCAACCCACGCTTATGGTAAGCTTTAGCATCATCTATATTGATATTTATGACTTGAGAATAGTCTGCGATCGCTTTTTTATAATCTCCTAATTGATCATAAGCTAAACCCCGTTTATAATATAATTCTGTATTTTGCAAATTCAGCTTTAAAGCTTGGGTATAGTGACTAATAGATGCTGAATACTCCCCTTTACTAAAACATTCATCACCCAATTCTTTATAGTCTAGGTTTAAATCTCTTTCTCTGGATACAATGGAATTTTTAATATCTGCTTGTTTTATCTTTAACTGAGAGATAGATTCTGGTTTATTATCATGTTTGTACAGCAGAGTTTTTTTGTTTACAATATGATTATTGCTAGCAGCTTGTAACTGTTCCAAATAATAATATAAGCCACCAGCATACAATAATTGATCTATCCCGAAAGATATGCTACCGGTTTTCAATTTAATCATCCGCGTGGGGAGAAATCCAGCTAATAACAAGTGATATTCTGATTGTGCTTCATGCACCGCTTCTTGAATCAAAATGCAAACTACCACTGCATTTTTTTCAACTTCTTCAGAACTAACTGACCATCTCACTCTATCAATACTCCCGTGACGAGATTTTACCTCAATACCAAGAGATGGATCAGCCGTGAGAGTAAAATCTATCTTCCCATCACCACCAAATCGCTTTTCATAATCTACTTCTGTAATAAAATCAGCTAAACGTTCTTTAACAACTTCCTCACCCAATTTTCCTTTAAGGTAGCTAATAAAAACATCCCGGACTGGCGAAACTCGTTTATATTTTTCCGCCATTTGCCAGCAAAAATTACGTAAGGCTTTTAATCTTTCACCGGCAATAATTGTCAATTCACTATATTGACCTTCATTTTCACAATGAAGTAAACAACCAGATGATAACCTTTTAATAAAATCAGACTGTAGCGATCGCAGTAGTGTAATCCAGTCCATGTAAAGTTCTGCGAATTTCTTGCTGAAATTATTTTAATGATATATCGAGTTAAAGTAAACCTGATATTCCATTTAGTTTACTGATTTGTATGTTTTGACCGATGTACAGAGGAGTTACACAAGTACGTATATACCAATATTATTTCCTCTTTCATATGTTTATCACAGATTTTTGCTAGTGGATTAAAAGATATAAGTATCTTAATTAATTCCATTCTCAAGCATGAATCACTGCCAAGAAACCCAATTGCTTAAAGAAAAAGGGTGTCTGAAATCTTATGATTTTTACCCATGACAGAGAAAATAAAAAATATATAACTCTGTTAATATCAAGATTTTATAGCTTAATAATGTTCTTAATAGTGAATGCTTCAAAATCACAGAAACTGTGCGTGTTGATACAAAAAAATTCTAATAGCTGTTATATGCTTTCAAAACCCTTTACTTTTACCCTAATAGCGGAAATACCGCTAAAAAAGCACCAGAATGTTGAGGAATTTCCCCTAAATTAGTTCGATTGGATCTGAGTTAACAGCAACAATTGTGCTATTAGGTAAGTGGTTTCCTGCATTCTGGTGATTTACTTATTGGTATAATTATAAAGAAATAGATCCCTCCAAGTCGTTAAAATCACTGAGTTGTGATGTTATGCTACGATGCAGAACGCCAACGCCTTTGATTAAATAAGCTTTTGCAGTTTATTAAAGAAACAAATAAAAATATCGCCAGTCACATTAAGATTAGTTTGCTGGGATACTCAGCGCAATGCCAATTTATTTAATTTTGTTGCCCTGTGCTTACTTCCGTGTTATCAACTATCAATGCACTCAAGCAACCAACGAGTGATGCTTGGGTAGAACAAGCGATTTCTAATTTAGACATCATTTTGCTTGATCATTCCCACTGCGAACGCAAAGCAGCAGGGGTGGCGTTAAACTTTATGTTTCGCTATCCTTCTAATACTAAAATGGTGAGAGAATTAACTGCGATCGCCCGTGAAGAACTCGAACATTTTGACTTGGTGAATCAGTGGCTAGAAAAGCGAAATATACCTCTAGCACCTTTACCTCCACCTCCCTATGGTGCGGGGTTGAAAGCGGCTGTGCGTCCTCAAGAACCAGAACGGTTTTTAGATTCCTTACTCGTGACTGGCTTAATTGAAGCGCGTAGTCACGAACGCTTAGGATTATTAGCTATACACTGTCCTGATTTAGAATTAGCTAAGTTTTATAAAAGTTTAATGGCATCAGAAGCGCGACACTTCGGTATTTATTGGGTTTTAGCTGATACTTATTTTGACCGGAAAATTGTCACCGAACGACTAGATGAATTATCAATAATTGAAAGCGAGTTACTTGCAAATTTACATCCAGAACCGAGAATTCATAGTTAAGAGAATCACGCGTTATTTATGTTCCTACATTTAACACATATCAGGTTACTGGTCTCCAACTACAGAGACTGTTTTTTGTTCTACCGCGATGCGCTGGGATTTGTTATTGATTGGGGTGATGAAAATAGCGGTTACGCTGAGTTGCATACCGGGGATGGTGTCAAGCTGGCTTTGTTTAGAAAAGAGTTAATGGCGGAAGCAATTCCTAGTGCTTATCAACCTTCAGCAATGGAGTGTCAAAATAAAATGGCTTTGGTATTTGCAGTTGATAATGTAGATGAGTTTTATTATCATCTCAAAGAAAAGAACGCCATCATTGTGACACAACCAATGGATCGTCCTGAATGGGGATTAAGAACAGCACATTTTCGCGATCCTGATGGTAATTTGATTGAAATATTCAGCAATATGAGCAGCTTAAATTAGGGTTTTGCTGCGTGGTGAATGGACGGTGAAAATTTAAACGCAGAGGATAAGGAAGGGTAAGCGCAGAGGTACGCATAGCATTTGCAGCGAATCTAGGAGTTGATAAATTAAGATACTAAGACACGAGGACGGATGGTTTCCTGAATTTCCTTGCCAACTGTTTGTTCAGCTAATTTCAATTCATAGTTTTTCTGAAGATTTAGCCAAAATTCTCCACCAGTACCAAAATATTGTCCTAATCGCAAAGCTGTATCAGCTGTTATCCCTCTTCTACCATTGATAATTTCGGTAATTCTGTTTTTAGGAACATGGAGAACACGAGCTAAATCACTTGCAGTCATGCTGAGTTCAGTAATTTCATCAGCAAGAATTTCTCCAGGATGGATAGGTGAACGTGCCATTGAAATCTCCTTTAGTGATAATCTGTGATTTCTATGTTGAAGGGCTGAGGAAAATCATCAGGCCAGTTAAAACAAATTCTCCATTGCGCATTAATTCGGATATAGCACAAAAGATCGCATCTACTTGCAACTCCCCGTCCAAAAATTCGACTCCCTGACTCTCAAACAGGGACATAAATTCATGCTTTGCGAGTGTGACCTGAGTTAGAATCAGCTAGAGAAGCTATACGCTGGGTAAATTCGGGAATAAATCCAGAAGACTTTTCCGTACAAATCTGACCCACAAATGGTAATGAACAGCCACTACAAAGACTTCTTAATTCGTAACTGGCAAAAAAGCGATCGCACTAAAGCCGCCGCCGTCATTAGTTACGTATTATCAGAATACGGTTTGGGTTGGGAACCTAAAGGTGCTGACCGCGATGTCCTGGAAGTGGAAGAATGTTACTTAGTCACAGGGGGAGAGTTTTGGGTAATTGAACACCAAAGCCAAATAGTTGGTACGGGGGCATACTATCCCAATCATCGAGGGGAAAAGTCCGTTGAAATCAGGAAAATGTATCTTTTACCCAGTGTTAGGGGTTTAGGATTAGGGAAATATTTGTTACAACAGTTAGAAGCAGCGATCGCTAACCGTGGTTTTGAGCAAATTTGGATTGAAACCGCCAGTGTGTTGGTAGAAGCAGTCAAGTTGTATGAACACAATGGCTATCAGCCAGCGACAGGTGTAGAAACTTCACGCTGCGATCGCGTTTATGTGAAATATTTATAAAAAATGCTCAAAGGCTTTCTTGACTTATTTCTGCAATCTAACTGTCCTTTGTGTCAACGTTCTACATCTGGTGTGTTTTGTGAAAACTGCACCAGACAGTTACAAAAATGTCATCATCAACAGCCGCAAGCTTTGTGGAAACAGCCAATACCTGTATTTAGTTGGGGGATGTATGGTGGGGTGATCAAACGTGCGATCGCTGTGATGAAATATGATCATCAACCCCAAATTGCTCGTCCTTTGGGACAATGGCTAGGGGAAACTTGGTTATTACATTCCCTTAATCAAGAGCAACAAATTGTAGTCGTACCAATTCCCATGCACGCCAGTAAGCAAAAACAACGGGGTTACAATCAAGCGGCCTTAATTGCCCAAAGCTTTTGTCAAACGACTGGATTAAAATTGAAAGTAAATGGCTTGACAAGAGTGCGCGAGACTGAAGCGCAGTTTGGTTTATCGGGAGATGATAGAGAAAAAAACTTGGCTGAAGCTTTTGCTATTGGGTCAGATTTTCTCAAGTTCCACCCCAAAGCGTCAGTATTGTTAGTGGATGACATTTACACGACTGGCGCGACTGCAAAGTCTGCTGTGCAAACATTGTGTCAATCTGGAATCAAAGTCTTAGGGTTAGCCGCAGTTGCTACTGCTGTCAAAGACAAATATATCAAAAATTAATGGGCAAGCTATCTCTGAGAAATCTATAATTAACCAAATTACCCTGTTATTTTGGGAACATCGCCTACTATGCTCAGTCGAGATATTATTAAAAATTTCAGTAGAATCATCATATTTCCCGCGACATTATTTGTACTTGGTATCACTACAACAGCAACTTTGGCTCAAAACAATAAGTTGTACAGTCCAATTATGTTGACTGATTTTAAAGAAATTAGTGATACGCTCTCAGAAAAAGATATTCCCACCGGTCAGGGTGGATTTGCTCGTGATTATGCAGTGAAGTTGAATAAAGGTGATAACTTAGCAGTTGATTTAACTTCTGAAAGTTTTGATAGTATTATTACACTGCTAGCACCCGATGGTTCGACATTAGCAGAAAATGATGATGGCCCTGATGGTACTAGTAATTCTCTACTGTTTACCCGCATTAACGAAACAGGGACTTTTATTATTCGTGTCCGCTCTTTTGGAGAAACTGGAGTTGGGGCTTTTAAATTGAAGGTGACGAAGTTGCAACCGATGAAATAGAGTGCTGAGTGCTGAGTGCTGAGTGCTGAGTGCTGTTAGCAGTAGCGGGGCGTTTAGCCCGTGCTGAGTGGTGAGTAATGAGTGGTGTTAGCGGTAGCGCGGCGTTTAGCCGGTGCTGAGTAATTAAGTAGAAACACAAAATTGCATTTTCTTTACGCATAACACGTCTCTACTTAATTACGAATTACGAATTACATAGTAGCTAAAACACAAAGAAATAAAGCCTCAGTCCACTCGACGACTGCGCCGTAGGTGTCGCCTGTGTGTCCGCCTAATTTGTGGTTGAACCAAGCACTCGTGAGAATAGCGATCGCACTCCCTGCTATCATCATTACTACTGGTATAACTAACCTGTGTCCATCTAGCAGCCAAACTAAGCCACTGATAGCTAACATTAACAACAGTCCCGGTAGTAAATCTCGATAGGAACGGATAGCTTGTTTGTGTAATGCACCTTTACCGGTGGGTTTTAAGTAGGGATAGCGGAGAATTGCTAGCTGTTGTCCCCAGCGTCCCCAGCAGCAAGCAGCCATTAACAGCAGCCAACGGTTGTCTGTAATATCTACCAAGGCACTCGTTTTTAATAATATTAAGGCGATCGCTACCATTGCACCAAATGCACCTGTAGCACTATCCGCCATTACTTCCAGTCGTCGTTCTGGATTACCCACAGCCAAACCATCGGCCGTATCCATCGCTCCATCTAAGTGTAGTCCGCCAGTTATGCCCATCCAAACAATGACTATCAAAGCACTACAAGTCAGCAATGGCATACCCAGATAATTCATCCCTGCATCAAGTAATCCTAAAATTCCGCCAATCAACAATCCCACAAAAGGCGCAAAATGTGCTACTTCGTGAAACTCTAAATCCTTGATGTAAGGCAAGGGAATAGTAGTATAAAATATCAGACTTGCCAATAATTTAAATAATATTTTTCTCCACCACTGGAATAGTCTGAGCATATTTATCTTGGTATAAGAGGATGGTTAAAAAGTATTGGGCGAATATAATTCGCTACACAAACTAAGTCCGAATGGTGCGCGGACTAATGAAAAATCAAGGGTTTTGTTTGTGTAGCGGCGACTTTCAGTCGCCAGGTTACAAAATTACATCCTCTCCAGCACTTGAATCCCCAGCAAAGCTAACCCTAGTTTCAAGGTTCTAGCCGTCAAATCACACAAAACCAAACGGGATGTCCGCAGTGGTTCTTCTGCGCTCAATACTTGTACCCCCTGATTGCGGTCATAAAACACATTAAACTTTTTACTCAGTTCGTAAAGATATTCACATAACCGATTAGGTTGCAAATCTTGCTCTACAGTGCTAACCACTTCACCTAGTTGCAATAAGAATTTAGCCAGTGCAAATTCTGTTTCATGCTGCAATATGACTTTGGCATTATCTCCCAACTCTGCAAAGTTAATCTCACCCTTGCGGCTAATCCCTTGAATCCGGGCATAAGCATACAACATATAGGGTGCAGTATTACCTTTGAGATCCAGCATTTTATCGTAGCTGAAAATGTAGTTACTAGTACGGTTTTGGCTTAAGTCAGCGTATTTCACCGCACTAATACCAACTACCGCAGCAACTTTATTAATGAATTCATCGGTTTCTTCTCGTTGTTCTTCTTTTAATCTAGCTTCCAAGTCTCTATGAGAGCGAGAAATTGCTTCATCTAACAAATCCCGCAACCTGACAGTATCGCCAGAACGGGTTTTAAATTTCTTCCCATCTTCACCTAATACCAAACCGAAAGGAACGTGAACCAGTTCCACATCATCAGGAATCCATCCGGCTTTACGCGCTACTTGAAAAAATTGGGTAAAGTGGTTGGCTTGTCCTGCATCGGTAACATAAATTATCCGTTTGGCTTCATCTTGTTGAATCCGGTAACGTAGTGCAGCTAAATCTGTTGTGGCGTAGTTATAACCACCATCAGATTTCTGCACAATCAAGGGTAAAGGTTCACCTTCTCTATTAGTAAAGCCATCCAAGAAAACACATTTTGCACCTTGATTTTCTACTAATAACCCAGATTTCTCTAATTCTTCTACAATTGTTGGTAGTAAGGGATTGTAAAAAGATTCGCCGCGTTCAGTTACTTTGACATTTAGCAAGTCATAAATTACTTGAAACTCTTGGCGTGATTGTTCACATAATAATTTCCAAGCATGGAGAGTATCTTCTGCACCTGCTTGTAATCTGACAACTTCCTGGCGTGCTGTTTCTTGGAAGACTTCATCTGCATCAAATCGCTGTTTGGCTTTGCGGTAAAAACTGACTAAATCACCTATATTTAGCGCATTTGCAGTGGTTAAGGCTTCTGGGTAGACTTCCCGCAGGTAAGTAATTAACATCCCAAATTGCGTACCCCAATCACCCACATGATTTAACCGCAATACATCATGTCCGCGAAATTCGAGAATACGGGCGATGGAATCACCGATGATGGTAGAACGCAAGTGTCCGACGTGCATTTCTTTGGCTATGTTCGGACTGGAAAAATCGACGATTTCCCGTTGTGGGTGTTTAGCTGTGGGAACGCCTAGTCTGGTATCTGCATGAATAGCGTGAAGTTGGGCTTCTAGGTAGGCGGTTTTGAGTTTGAGATTGATAAAACCAGGCCCCGCAATTTCTGGAGTTTCACAGATTGCACAGACATCTAATTTTTCTACAATAGCAGAGGCGATCGCTCTTGGTTGCTGTCCTAATTTCTTACTCAGCGACAACGCAACGTTGGCTTGATAATCACCAAATTTAGGATTGCTAGCAGCAACTAAAATCGGATCTACTCCAGCGTACTCATCCCCAAAAGCAGCGACCAAAGCCTGCTCAAGTTTTACCTTTAGTTGTTCTTGTGTAGCATTCATATATAAATTTTATCTGTTTGAGGGGGCTATAGGCTGCTTGTTGATTGGAGATTCTCCAAGGCTTGATTATTTCATTCTATTGACATACTCCCCCGTTTAGAAAACGGGGGATTCCAAGAATCGCTTCTTGGGTTTCCTCTTTCCCCGACTCAGCTTACTAGCTGACTTTTCACGTTATGTGGAAAAGCTAACGTGAAACCTAAACCCCTAACCCCCTTCCCTACTGGGGAAGGGGGAATATGTAGAGACATGGTATACAACGTCTCTACTCTACAGTTGTAGGGGGAGAGGTACTCTAGCGAGTTCGCTCTTAGCGTTCTCGTAGAGTAGCCGCTCCGCGTCTTTGGAGAGGGTTTTTCCACCAGATCCCGTGAAAAGTCAGGGCTTACTAGGAGGGATTTCTCCACCCAAGCAGAGGTTGATATCTCCAGAGGCGTAACTATTATAGGACTTACGCACTGGTTGTGAACCAATGAGCATTGGTGATGAGTTGAATTTGAGCAAGATTAAATTTTTTAATTAGTATTTGTCATGCGTTTAAATACTAAATCAGATATTTTGGGGAAAATTTTCCAGTCGTAGGCATAAGCACGATCCTCAGCAAAGACAACTAGAATATAAGTAGCTCCATCTCTTGTGGCTATATATGCAGCTTCTTGACGAGATGCAGAAGTCCAGCCTGCTTTACCACCAAAGTAAACATCTGTGGGTAAAGACTCACTGAAATATCCCCTGACTGGGTTAAACACATTAGGATCTTGCTGTTCTCTTTTCTCAATTCTTGTCTCAGCATCTATTGATAGCCAGTTAGCCATTTTTTCACTGTAAAGTGGGGATATAGCCTGAGAACTGTAAATTTCATACAAAATCCTAGCTGCTTGCTGTGTTGTAATTTTATTTCTAATTGGGTCTTTTGGGTCGCCTCGCATTCTTAGATCAGCACCTTGGGGTTCATAGATTTTTTTATCAGTTATAGGATAAGTTTTCTGATTAATATTAATTTTGTTATAGCCAGCTTTTTGAAAGAAAATGTTTAACTGATTGCGTTTTTTTAGCCAATTTTGATAATTTTCTTCTTTTAAGTCTTTTGTGAATTCAGTTTGAGTAACTGCATCTATAACTGTACTAGCAGCATTATTATCAGACTTTTTAACCATTGCATCTATATATGGCGTAAATGCTATCTCATCAGCCCTACCATTTTGAATTTGACCATATAAATACACCATCCAGAACATTTTAATTACACTGGCAGGAAACCTCGGCTTCTCTTGTTGATATTGTGCATATTCACCAGTTTTTACATCAATTAATGTAATTGATAATGGTTTTTTTGGTAGTCCTTGAGAAACAGCTAGATTAACAGCAGCATCAACTGTAGATTGCAGAGTTTTACTTTTGCGAAAGTTGGGAGGAGTTTGAACGTTATATACTATTTCTGATAATTCTGAATTTACTAATGCTTTTGGAGGCAAAATAACAGGATTAGATTTATTTTGAGGAATAGGTGTTAAATTTGGTGCAGGTGGAAATGATGTTGTTGATTTGGGTGAAGTTACAGCTTTATCTGTAGTTTGTTTAGATGGATTGGAACTGGGTCGGCGCATTAATGCAGAACCTATGAAGGTAATGAATACGACAACAACAGCTACTATGGCGGTAAACTGCAATTGAGACAATTTACCAGATTTTTTTTGATAAGGTAACACTCTTTTTTTTACCTGATATCGAGTTTTTATTTTTCCTTGTGGATAAGCTGATTTATCTGAAGGTGCAGAGGAAATATGTGTCTTTAGAGATTTTTGTGATAATTGTTCTTCTAGTTGATTGATATATTCTTGCTGTTGGTTAATTACTTGATAAGCATGAGTTAAGTCTGCTTGCAATTCAGTAATTATTTGATTGCGTTGTTTGATGTGAGGGTTTTCAGGCACAAGCTCAACCTTCTTACAAGATAATATTATTTATTCTTGAGGATTCTCTTCTGTTTTGTCTGGTATAAGGCTATAAATATTTATTACAGTTGCAGCGACAAAAAGTAGAAACGCTAACCAAAATCCCAATCCGTAACTAACTAATATCAAACCTTGTCCTTCTCTGACGATGGAATCATCAATTTTGGACTTGAGCATTAACAATAAAATAAAGCCAATTGCTCCAGAACCTGCTGGTGCGATCGCAGTTTTTTTGGCTTTCATAAAACTAGTTGCAAAGCCAATAATACTGGAAGCAATCGCCAGCATTGCTAAAGGCTCTCCTGGTATTTTTTGTTCTCTTTTTCCCACTCCTCCAAAGCTAGGTTGCTTAATACTTGTACCTGTTGCTAACTGAATACCAGTTAAAGTCATAACTTCTTGTTGCTGACAGGAAAGTTTCGTGAACGGCAAAAAAAAGCAAATAAAAATCATGCCAAATAGTGCTGGTGAAATCTTTCTAGCTGTATTTTTCATTTATTTGCATCTAGTAATTGAAGGAGTATTAATTTCAGGGTATGGTAGCGTAGTCAGCTATTTTTAATTGCCCATTCTCTTTTTGTAAAGAGTAGCGTACTAGTACAGTTTCAAAAGCAGTATTTTTATCGGTTATTAATTTTCCATTTCGATACAATTTACGATCTTCAGTGATCACAACTTCGATGGTTGCTTGGTCGTCATTAGCAACAAATCTTCTAACAGAATCGATTCTCTGTACGCCATATCTATAATAAGAGTTATTATTTTCTAACCATTCCTGTGAACTGCCTGATCCAATATTCTTTCTATATGCTTCACCTGTTGTTAGTTCAGCCCCACGTTGGCGATCATAAGGTGGTGCAAATAAAACTCTCTTAGCCTCTTGCCAATTCTGAATTAAAGCTACGGCTTCTTGTTGGGTAATTGATGAATTGGGAGAGGAAAACTGCGGTTCTTCGACAGGTGGTCTTTGACTAATCGGTTCTTCTACAGGTGGATTGGGAGATTGTATCTGTTGCTGTTGCTGTTGCTGTTGCTGTTGCTGAGGAGTCGAGACAGATGTTGATGAAGCATTTGTTTCTACTGGTGTGGAACTGGTTTGCGTTTCCGATGGCCTAGTTATCCATAAACCGCCAATGACACAGGCCCCAATTACGCCGCCGATGATGACTGCTTTTTGCCAATCACCCATTCCTTTGCTAACTGGTGCTGGTGGCTGAGAATAAATAGGTGGTTGAGATGTAACTCCTGCGGGTGGTGCGGAGACTACTGTTTGCTGCTGCTGCACATATGCTGGGGGTGCAGAAACTAATGTAGGAGGCGAAACTGGTATGGTTGGGGCGATTGGTGTTACACCATGTTGTAAGGCTTGAAGCATTTCTTTAGCGGTGGAGTAGCGATCGCGTGAGTGAGAGGCGATCGCTTTATCTAAAAATGCTGCAAAACTGGGACTAATGCTTAAAGCATGGTGTCGCCAGATCAGCTCACCCGTCCCCGGATCAGCTTCTAATTGTTGCGGAATCTTACCAGTTAGCAAATAAATTGCTGTTAACCCCAAACTATACAAATCACTAGCAAATACGGGGCGACCTGCTGATTGTTCACTGGGCATAAATCCAGGCGTACCAATCACAATTGACCGACTGGATTCACCAGAAACAGTCATTATTGTTCCCATTGTTTCTTTGACTGCACCAAAGTCAATCAACACGGGTTTACCATCAGCATGGCGAATCAAAATATTTTCTGGCTTAATATCTCTATGGACGATGCGTTTACTGTGGACGTAATCCAGAACCGGCAGAATGTTACTCAAAATTTCTCTGACTGAACTTTCACTTAAAAGTCCTTGTTGCTGCAACTTTTGCTGTAGTGTTTCGCCTTCTATATATTCTTGGACTAGAAAAAAGTCATCATCTTCTACAAAGTAGGCGTATAGTTTAGGAATCTGATTGAACCCATCGCCTAATTCTTCTAATATGGCAGCTTCTCGTTGAAACCGTTCTTGCACTAACTGATAAATCTGCGGGTTATTTTCTACAGGCTTGAGCTTTTTAATAACGCATCTCCGACCTGACGGCATTTGGGTATCTTCTGCTAAAAATGTTTCGCCAAATCCACCAGACCCCAATACCCGAATCACTCGGTAGCGATGATTTAATAATGTAGGTGTTTGCATAATTATTAAATTATAATAATTAAAAAATATTCTAGCATAATTGAATACATCCACCTCCGAATATATACTTTTATAAATCAAAATAGATACTTTGTTAAAATTTGCTGAAAAACATATATTTAACTAGAAATCAAGAAAATTATACAAAACGTTTATTCTATGAATACAAATAAAAACGGTGATATTCCTAACCCATATTTAAGCTTGGAAAAGCAAGGAAATATATTACACTTTGAACTCAATAAACAACAGCATATAATTGGGCGCGAACAATCAATGGCTGATCTAGTTGTCCCGGAAGATTGGCAAGTTGTAGGCCGATGTCAAGCCCTGCTATATAAAGATGGCAAAGACTACCGAATTTATGATGGGGATGGTCAAAAGCCTAGTACGAATGGACTGTATATCAATCGCATCCGCATCACTTCTGATTCTGGGCATTATCTAACACACGATACAGAAATAAGTATTGGTCAAGATCCCCAAAATATGGTTGTGCTGAAATACTACAATCCAGCCAATCCGGTGATCAATCCTGCACCTAGTTATCAAGGGATCTCTCTGAAAAATAGGTCTGTTTTACTGGGACGCGATGGCGATTCTAGTTTACCTTTAGACGCGCCTACAGTTTCCCGTCGTCACGCCACCATTGATACTGATACTCAAGGACGCTACATTCTGCGTGATCACAGTACCAATGGGGTGTTTGTCAATGGACAACGAATTAACAGCAGTACCGTACTCATCCCAGGTGCGTTGATTCGTATTGGGCCATTTGCCTTGGTATTGCGTGGTGATGAATTACAATTTATCGATCAAGGTAATCAAATTCGTTTAGATGCTTGTGATTTGGTCATTCAAGATAAAGACAAGCGACGTTTGGATGATATATCTGTAGCCATTGAACCAGGACAGTTTGTAGCTTTGGTGGGTGGTAGCGGTGCGGGTAAGTCCACTTTGATGCGTACCCTCTTGGGAATTGAGCAAACAACTCAAGGTGTAGTTTACCTCAATGGTGAAAATCTGCGAAATAATTTCCACCTTTACCGCACCCATATTGGTTATGTCCCACAGGACGATATTATTCACCAAGAATTGACGGTGGAGGAAGTGCTGACTTACGCCGCTAAGTTACGACTACCACCAGATATTGATGTGGTAAATGTGGTAGAAAAGACCTTACAAGATGTGGAAATGTCCCACCGTCGTCAGGCTAAGGTGTCCCAACTGAGTGGGGGACAAAGGAAACGGGTAAGTATCGGCGTGGAATTATTAGCTGATCCGAAGTTGTTTTTTTTAGATGAACCGACTTCAGGACTTGATCCGGGGTTGGATAAGAAGATGATGCAGTTACTGCGGAAATTAGCTGATCAAGGGCGGACGGTGGTTTTAGTGACTCACGCTACAGCTAATATTAAACTATGCGATCGCGTGGTCTTTCTCGGTCAAGGAGGAAGATTATGTTATTTTGGCCCTCCTGATGAATGTTTACAGTTTTTTGCTGTCAGAGATGATTTTGCTGATATTTATAATCAGCTAGAAAACCCCGAAAATGTCGTTGATCAGGCTACCAGATTTCACCAATCCGATGATTATCGGTTTTATATTGAAAATCACCTCAGTCCTGGAAATCAAACGCCACAAACACATCTAGTTAATTCACAGGGTTCTGGAACTTCCTTTTGGGGACAGTTCCAGATTCTAGCGCAACGTTACTTGCAAATTCAAAAGCGCGATCGCGTTAACCTTGGTTTAGCACTGTTAACTGCACCCATCGGAATTAGTTTAATGACTCTCGCCATCAGAGGTCAAGAACCCTTAGTATTAGGAGAACAACCCGATGCGACCCTTGCACCTTTAGCTTTGCGGGTGTTATTTATCTTTACTTGTGCAGCATTATGGGTAGGACTTTCTAGTTCATTACAAGAAATAGTGAAAGAGTCAGCAATTTACCTGCGGGAACGGTTAGTTAATTTAGGTTTATTGGCTTATCTCAGTTCTAAAGTAGCGATTCTTTCGGGTTTAGCACTTCTGCAAACTTTATTGATAGCAACAATAATTTTGATTTGTTTTAAATCACCACAGCCTGACCTAATCTCTTGGCAATTAGGACTAGTAATAACTACATTTTTAACACTTTTAACTAGTATTAGTCTAGGTTTACTAGTTTCATCCTTTGTCAAAAATATTAGTCAAGCTAATAGTGCTTTACCACTCCTATTGCTACCGCAAATTATTTTTTCTGGTGTTTTATTCAAAATAGAAGGTGCTGCTAGTATAGTTTCTTGGTTAATGCTCAGTCGTTGGTCAGTGGGAGCTTATGGTACTTTAGTTAATCTGAATGCCCTAGTTCCTGCACCAATCATCCTAGGTAATGGTAGTACAGTTCCCCAACCATTTGAACCCACATCTATCTATGAAGCCACATGGTCTAATTTAAGTGTAAATTGGGGTGTTTTGTGCTTACATACAATCATTTATTTGATGATGACATTTTACTTACAAAAGCGCAAAGATATTTTTTGATTACCTGTTCACTCCATCGCTCGGATTTGCTGATTAGCTTCATTTTGCGCCCGTAACATTGCCTGCTTTAATGGTTGCTGCCCTAATAAAGCACTGATAAACTGGTTATCAAAATTGTTGACAATGGCGGCTGGATGTTTACCCACTTGTAAGGGTGTAGCGTAATTAACACCAGCCACTAAGGGCGATCGCAACACATCTTGGTCATATCCCAACTTCTCGGCGACTGATTGGCGTGTTGGTAAAGCTAACCCTTTTCCCGTCCATTTCTGCATCCCCGCTTTACCTGTGAGATAAGAAATTAATTCCCAAGCTTCAGCTTTATGTTTTGATTGCTTGCTCATCACGTAGGCAACTGTATAAACCATTGTGCCTTTTTTATTATTAATAGTTGGTACTTCTGCTGTAGCAAATTCTAATTTGGGAAAGGTTTCTTGCAGGTAAGGAATTGACCAATTACCTTCAATCACCATTGCAACCTTACCCTGACCAAACATTTCACTACCTGAGTTTGTCCCCACGTCAGATTTTTGGGCTGAGGAACGGTCTTGACGATACTGGTCGAGGACTAGCTGTAATCCCTGCAAAGCTTGCTGACTAGCAAATATAGCGTAACCGTTTGCGTCAATGACTTGTCCACCAAAAGCTTTAATTTTATAAATCTGACGTGCTAATTCCGGCATTTCTCCAAAGCCGTATCTGTTGAGTTTACCTGTTAATTGCTTGGAGTAGGTGCGGAGTTCTTCCCAAGTAGTTGGCGGAGTGTTCAACCCAGCCGCCGCGAAGGCTTTTTTGTTATAAAACAGTGCCAAGGTGGAATAGTCTTTGGGAAGACCGTAAATATAGTTTTGATATTTAAAGCTGTTTAATAAAGTTGGTTCAAAGTCTGCGAGGTCAAATTTGGGTGTGATGTAATTATTCAAAGGTTCTAAGACATTTTGACTCATCAAAAAAGGAGCTTCCAGCGCATCCAGATAAAAAACATCAGGCGCAGCTTCCCCAACTAAGCGGGTTTTAATCACATCCATGTATTGGTCAGGAATTACCTCATATTTGACCTTAATTTGGGGATGTTCGGCTGCAAAGTCTTGCAGAACTTGTTTTAATAATCTTTGCTCTACAGGCGAACCTCCCCAACCACTGAGTTTGATGGTGACATGGTTGGGTTTGGGTAGATTATGACAACTAATAATAGTAATGGCGATCGCTATTACTATTCCCCAAAACCGCCAAAAGCTTTTTTTCATCACAAAAATAGTGCTGAGTGCTGAGTAGTGAGTAAAGAGTCAATACGGGTCAGATAAGTGTTGGAGGTTGGGTTTAGGCTTTATGTTGTAGGCGCAAAGTTCCGCAGGAAAGGCTGTACCTACGTTCCTCAACCTAACTTACACATTTTAATTTTTTTGTTAAATTTTATAAATTTTCATCTACCTATTCCGAAGTTTTATTGAGAAATGCAAGGTAAAATATCGAGAATTATCACCAAAGCTTCTGAGGGCATACTGAATGCCTCAAGCTGATTTCACGCTAGGGTGCGTTACCCATAAATACTGTCTATGGATTCGGTTCAGATTGAAACAGCTTCGTCTCTGATTCTGGAACTTCCCCAGATTCCTCAACTTCAAGCTCCTCTCACTCCTACTCCTAGCTCCAAATCTAGCACCCGATTTACTAAGAATGCGATTCGCACGAGTCTAAAAGCTTCTACTGCGGATGCGGTTTTCGCAGCTGTGTTTTCCCTAGCAACTGGTGGAATTTTATTAAGTAATTTCTTAGTGGAGTTAGATGCTAGTCCGGTGGTGTTTGGGATGATGTCTTCAATCCCAATGTTGGTAAATCTGATTCAGCCGTTGGGTGCTTACTTATCTGAACGCAGTACCAGCCGATTTCAATATGCACTGTGGACGGTTGGAATTGGTAGACTGTTGTGGCTGATTTTATTGATTGGGGTTGTTGGTTTTAGTTGGGGATGGGTGAATTCCCTACAATTAGAAATACTGACTCTATCGATTGTCTTAGCTAGCCACCTGTTAGGGGGATTGGGAAGCGCATCTTGGTTGAGTTGGCTAGCCGTGATTGTTCCCCGAAAGTTGCGCGGTAGGTATTTTGGTATACGCAATAGTGCAGCTAGTCTAACTAACTTGCTGTGTGTACCTTTAGCGGGTTTGTTGATTTCTCATTGGTACGGAGATACTCTCCAAGGTTATGGTGTAGTGCTGTTGGTGAGTATAGTTTTTGGTATGCTGAGTTTGGGATGTCAGTATTTCAAACTAGATATTAATCCCAAAGTCCAAAATGCGATCGTTGAGTATCCTCGCCAGCAAACTGAAAATAGCAATACAGCTAAATCTTTACCCAAAACCACATCTCTACCAGTAAATACTACAGACAGTATCTGGAAAAACTCTAACTTTTTGATGTTTCTGTTTTATTCTGCCTTGTGGATGCTGGCTGTAAATCTCAGCGCACCTTTTTTTAACCTTTATATGCTGGATACGCTGCATTTAGATGTAAGTTGGGTGACGCTTTATGCTAGTTTGCAGGCGGGAGCTAATATGCTATTGATGATATTTTGGGGCAAGTTAGCAGATAAAATTGGCAATCGTTTAATTCTGATTTTTATTGGTGTTTTGGTAGCGGTGACACCATTTTTATGGCTAGGGATAGATACTAATAATTTTGACTTGTGGCTATGGTTGCCACTGTTACATATTTTAACTGGTGGAACTTGGGCAGCTATTGACTTATGTAATAACAATATGCAGTTAGAAATTGCCCCAATAAAAAACCAGTCACTTTATTTTGCGATCGCATCTGCTGTGGCTGGCTTTAGTGGTGCTTTAGGTACAACTATCGGTAGCTGCATTGCCCAATTTGCTCAACATGGCGGTTTATTGGGAATTTTTGCTCTTTCGGGTATGTTGCGCCTAGTGGCTTTGATTCCGTTAATGTTTGTCAGGGAGTGAAAGACAAATCCAGTCAAAAGTCAAAATTAAAGAACTCCTGGGGACTGGGGATTGGGGATTGGGGATTGGGGATTGGGATTTATAAAAATTCTCCCCCTAACTCCCCTGCTTCCCCTGCTCCCCCTGCTCTCTCAATCAACAGCTGTGGTACTAAGAGTCATCGTCTCCCACAGCACCATAGGAGGGGCGGTAGGGATGGGTTGGTGTAAAGCAATGAGTTTGGTTAGGGTGGACTTTAATTGGGTACGGGGTACAATGTCATCGACAAAGCCATGTTTGAGCAAGTCTTCAGCCGTTTGGAAATCTTCAGGTAGTTTTTCTCTGAGGGTTTGCTCAATCACGCGCCGACCGGCAAAACCAATGGTGGCTTTAGGTTCTGCCAAAATAATATCTCCCAACATAGCAAAGCTAGCTGTTACACCGCCTGTGGTGGGATTAGTCAAAATAGGTATGTAAAGTAATTTAGCATCGCGGTGACGTTCTAGGGCGGCGGAAATTTTCGCCATCTGCATGAGGGAGAGCATACCTTCTTGCATTCTCGCTCCTCCGGAGGTGCAGACAATGACTACTGGGTAACGTCGTTGGGTAGCTTGTTCAATGAGGCGGGTAATTTTTTCGCCCACGACAGAACCCATACTACCGCCCATGAAGCGGAAATCCATCACAGCTAGAGCAATGGGTAAACCGTTGATTTGACCCAAACCAGTTTTAACTGCGTCTAGAAGACCTAGTTTGTCTTCCATTTCCCGCAGGCGATCGCTATAGGCTTTGCGATCGCGGAATTGCAAAGGATCTGTAGGGCGCAGATTTTCGTCAATTGGCCGCCAGGTGTTTTGATCTGTCAATTGGCGGATACGTTCATCACTGTCTACCCGATTATGATGTCCGCATTCAGCGCACACCATCTGATTGGCTAGAAGGTCTTTAGTATAGGTCAATACACCGCATTTAGTACATTTGTGCCATAGCCCGTCAGCAATCTCACGTTCTTGGCGTTCGGGGTTGGTTGCTCCCGATTTACGGCGATTTGCGAACCAATCAAATAGAGACTTTAAACCGCGTGATTCTTCGTTGTTTGCCATTTTTATCTTATTCAAGTGGGTACGAGGTCGAAAATCAGTCAAGCAGCTAGGATAATTTAATTATCATTAGTCTTGAGTAATTTTATTGACTATTGATTATTAGCCTGTAACTGTTGACTACATCACCAAATTACGCTTATAAGCAATTCAGACCTAAATTTGCATCTTTGGTTGCCAGCTTAACGAAAATACTGATGCCAATACAAGTCTCTGGTTCGTCTCTTCTTGTATATGTATTGGCAAAATTAAAGACGTTATCATACCAACCCCCCAACAGTATGCCTTTCCTCAACCCCCAGCTTGAAATCTTGCCCCCAAGATTGCAGTTTGCCTTGCCAGTTGACAAGCATTGAGCATTTACCAACAGGTACTTTTCAATTAGAGGGTGATACCGGTCACAAGCTGATATTACCAAAATGTCAAGCGTAAATGGGGTAATCAACGCTACAGTCATGAAAATTTAGGTGACTGGGGACAAATCAAGTCAAAAGTCAAAAGTCAAAAGTCAAAATTAAAGAATTGCTTACTCAGCACTAAAAAAACAATCGTAGGTAAGCTGATAAAATTGCTTCGCCGCCGAATAGGGTGAAGAATGCGCCGGCGGCTAAAAAGGGGCCGAAGGGGATTTTTTGCCCCCATTTGCGTTTTGAGAGCAGAATTGCGCCGATACCTACTAAAGCTCCTAGGGTACAGGCGATAAATCCCGCCAAGAGTAAATGCTTCCAACCTAGCCACGCACCCATCATGGCTGCTAGTTTGGCATCTCCTGCACCCATTGCTTCTTTTTGCAGGAAAATACCGAGAATTGCGATCGCATCAAATAACCATAAACCTAATACAGATCCCACTATCCCCATCATCAGGTGTTTGACTACTCCCTCAATGCTGGCTTCAGTAAAATAACCTAGTACCATTTGAAAAATAATTCCCAATAATAACCCCGATTTAGTGAGGGCATTGGGTAAAGTCATCGTATCTAAGTCGATCAGTGATAATGCTAATAACCAACTACAAAAAGCCCAGTATCCGATTGTCAGGATTGAGACGTTAAATAAAAAGAATATGAGGAGAAAGATTATCCCTGTCACCGCTTCTACCACTGGGTAACGCAGAGAAATCTTGCTTTTACAATAACGACATCGCCCTTTTAACCACACCCAACCAAGCACAGGCACATTATCATAGGCTTTTAGCTGGTTTAAGCAATGGGGACAACGAGAAGGCGGCCAGAGAATTGATAATCCAGCAGGTAATCGATAAACTACAACGTTAATAAAGCTGCCAATAGACGCACCCAAGGCGAAAACAATGATACTCGCCACGGCTACCATCAAAGTATCCATATAGTTATTTGTCACAAGTCCTGAGTCATTTGTCGTTTATCTTTCGTTCTTTGTCGAGAGTTAGTTAATTTTTACTCTTGACTATTGACTAATGACCATTGACTAATAACTAATAACTAATAACTAATACATATGAGATTCAATTTGGCTCAAGGGTACGAAACACTCTTGAGGTAAAAGAACTGGTTGACTGGTAAAAATTACTTTACCCCGATGAGTCATGCGATTAATTGCCACACCTGAAGGCTGGCCAGCTATTTCAGGATGTACTTCACAATGGGTGTAGTAAATTTGCCCCGCAGCTCTGATTACGGCAGGATCAATCAAAGGAGACTGGTTTCTGGGGGCAGTAAAATTAGCTTTTCCTTGCTCTTGTCGTAAAGCGTACACTATATTGCTGCGTATTTGCTAGATTTGCTTCTAGTTTAGCTGAAACTTTTGGTAACGGTTGCCAATTTGGCCGATTAAACTAGAAAATTATTGAAAAAGGCTAGGGACTGGGGAAAAGAAAGCAGGGGAAGCAGGGGAAGCAGGGGGGCAGAGGGGGAGGGGAGAAAAATACAATGCCCACTCATTACTCATTACTCATTACTCAACACTCATTACTCATTACTCAACACTCAGCACTCAGCACTCAGCACTCATTACTCATTACTCACTACTCATTACTCAACACTCAGCACTCAGCACTCTTAACTAATAGCTTTAATGAGTGAGTCACCCATAGCGCGACAACCCAAAAGATTCATCCCTGGTGACATGATATCTCCGGTGCGATCGCCTTGGGCTAAAACTTGCAATACGGCTTGTTCGATTTTGTCTGCGGCTTGGGGTTGATCTAAGCCGTAGCGTAACATCATCGCTGCGCTTAAAACTTGGGCTAGGGGGTTGGCTTTATCTTGTCCTGCAATATCGGGTGCAGAACCGTGGACTGGTTCAAATACTCCGGGACTTGCAGCACCTAGACTAGCAGAGGGTAACATCCCAATACTACCTGTGAGCATGGCGGCTGCATCAGAGAGGATATCACCAAATAAGTTGCCTGTGACGATAGTATCGAACTGCTTGGGAGCGCGTACCAATTGCATGGCGGCGTTATCTACATATAGATGTGAGAGTTCCACGTCTGGGTATTCTGCGGATAATTTGATCATGCGATCGCGCCACAACTGCGATACTTCTAATACGTTGGCTTTATCCACTGAACAAAGTTTACCCCCGCGTTTCCGTGCGGCTTCAAAGGCTACTCGGCCAATCCGATCAATTTCGGATTCTGTATAAACCATTGTGTTGACACCGCGTTTTTCACCTGTCTCGGTGGTAAAAATCCCCTTGGGTTTACCGAAGTAAATACCGCCTGTGAGTTCACGCACTACCATAATATCTACACCTTCTACGACTTCCCGCTTCAGAGTGGAGGCATCAATGAGCTGGGGTAAGATTTGGGCTGGACGTAAGTTGGCAAATAGTTCCAAACCTGCGCGGAGTCCTAATAAACCTGCTTCTGGACGTTGGTGAGATGGGAGAGTATCCCATTTGTAACCACCGATGGCGGCGAGTAAAACAGCATCACTGTTGCGACAAGTTTCTAGGGTAGCAGATGGCAGAGGTTCACCTGTCGCGTCAATGGCTGCACCACCAATTAAAGCTTCTTGAAAATCAAACTGAATATCAAATTGCTGTCCTACAACTTTCAGTACGTCTACCGCCACAGCCATAATTTCGGGGCCAATGCCATCGCCAGGGAGTAGGGTAATACGGTAGTTCTGAGTCATAGCTAGTTTTTATGCGGTAAATGCTTGCAGATTAAATATCATACCGAATTTGTAATTCGTAATTCGTAATTTATCAGAGTCTGTTTGTCGGTCAATTTGGCACTATATGTTTGATAAATGGTTACTGAGTGCCGATAAAGATTAAGAAAAAGTATTTTTACGCATTCTGATGGGAATTTCTAGTATGTTCTTTAATCAATACATAAAATTTAGAATAATCTATGCAATTCCAACAAATTGGAGAATTTACGCTGAAACTCTTGACAGAGTTTGGCTTGAAAGTTGTAGGTGCGATCGCACTATGGCTAATTGCTCAAAAACTGATTGATTTTGGACTCAAGCTGCTGCGACGCGCTTTCCGCAGTCAAAATATTGAGCCGACGCTGATTAATTATTTGCTCAATATCATTGGCGTAACCCTGAGAATCGTTTTAGTTGTAGCGGTTCTCGGCTTTTTTGGGATTGAAACCACTTCTTTTGCAGCGTTACTGGCGGCTGCTGGTATAGCCATTGGTGCGGCTTGGGGTGGACTTTTGGCAAACTTTGCTGCTGGTGCTTTTTTAATTGTTTTCCGTCCATTTAGCGTTGGTGATTTTATTACAGCCGGCGGTGTGACTGGAACAGTTATAGAAATTGGACTGTTCACAAGCAGTATCAATACACCTGATAATGTGTTAACAATTGTTGCTAATAACAAAATCTTTGCTGACAATATCCAGAATTATTCTGCCAATCCTTACCGTCGAGTTGATTTGTTAGCTCAACTGCATCACACTGTCGATCATAACCAAGCGATCGCGCTATTAAAGGCAAAGATTAGCCAAATTCCCAATGTGTTGGATAATCCCGCGCCAGATGTCGAAATTCTCGACTTCAATTTGGCAGGGCCAGTATTAGCGGTGCGTCCTTATTGCAATAATGACCACTATTGGCAAGTGTATTTTGATACTAATAAAGCTATTAAGGAAACCTTTGGTGAAGCGGGTTTCCCAGTTCCTGAACAACGTTATGCTGTCAGCAGTCCTTCAGAAGTTGCAATGAATGCTGTAGTTCCCACCGGCTCATTAAGTGAATTTATTTCACAGTAAAAACTATGCTCTGATTTGCAACGTATTAAATTAACAACAAAATAATAAGTGCAAAGTAGGTAAAGTAAATACTTTATCTACTTTTTTTAGTTGATTACTTATTGTTAGTTTCAGCGAAAACTCTAACTAAGTAAGTAGCTTCTAAAAATCAGAAGCTACAAAACCTATCTTTAGGAAGAGGTGGGGTTTTCTGCTTATTCACACCATTATGGCAAGTACCAATAATTTAAAAAATTCGTGCTGAATCTCTTGTCAACTTTAGTAATTTTACAAATCGAGAAAATTCTATGAATTTAACTCAAATTTGGCCAGTTGCCATTGGACTTTTAACACAATTTGGTTTGAAATTATTAGGCGCGATCGCCATATGGATTATTGGTCAAAGGTTGATTGATTTTGGCTTAAAATTACTACGTCGCGGTTTCCGCAGCCAAAATATTGAGCCGACACTAATTAGCTATTTACTGAATATTATTTCAGTAACGCTAAAAATTATTCTAATTGTGGCAATTCTTGGCTTTTTTGGTGTTGAAACTACTTCTTTTGCTGCATTATTAGCAGCACTTGGTATCGCCATTGGTGCAGCATGGAGTGGATTATTAGCAAACTTTGCAGCTGGTGCTTTTTTAATGATTTTTCGTCCCTTTAAAACAGGTGACGTGATATCAGCCGCAGGTGTAACTGGAAAAGTGGCAGAAATTGGACTGTTTACAACAACTATCAATACACTTGATAATGTGATGACGATTGTTGCTAATAATAAAATCTTTGCTGACAATATTGAGAATTTCTCTGCCAATCCTTACCGTCGTGTTGATCTCAAAGCACAACTACATCACAAGGTTGATCATAACGAAGCGATTAGGCTATTAAAACAGCGAATCAGCCAAATTCCCAATGTGTTAAACAACCCAGCCCCAGATGTAGAGATTTTAGATTTTAATCTGGCAGGCACTGTATTAGCGGTACGTCCCTATTGTAATAATGAACATTACTGGCAGGTTTATTTTGACACGAATAAAGTCATCAAACAAACCTTTGGTGAAGCTGGTTATCCTGTTCCTGAACAACGCTACGCATTTACTGGCAATTCTGAGGATGGAACTAAGCCTTTTGTTTCCTCTACATCTTTGAGAAATTCATAGGATTTTAAGTTTGTAGTAAGGACTTTAGTCCTGATTTGATAAGCACTAAAGTGCTTACTACAAACATCGGAGATTAATCTAATTCATGTGAGGGCGATCGCAATGATAAGGGTACAGCCACTCACATCGAAATAGCCCTCGTGTATGCTTTTCAATAAAAGTACCCGCGTGGCGACTCTTTGATATATTGATTCCAGCTTTTGTTTTAACTTCGTATAACCAAGGAAATGCAACTACTAAAGTAACCATTGTTACCAAAAGGTAACTAAATTTAGGTTTAAATTTTCTTGTTTTTCGGGAATTGCTGTTAGGGTTTTGAGGCATAAAGTCTAAAACTGACAGTTAATTCAAAACCCATGTTAGCTTAAATTTTCAAATCTTGTGGGAACGGGTTGCTGTACACTTATCAATTTTCCTGATCTACCTTGGCTCATCACTCCTAATAGTTTTCGTTTAACGTTATGTGTACCCAGAATTAATTAATTCAAAATTATTCTTATTCTCCCTAACAAAATTTTGAATTTAAAAAGGGTCATGACTCTCCTAAATTACCCAACTTAGGACTCCACCAGCCTTTTTGTGTGCTGAAATAAGCGACATCTTTATGTTTTTTATCTTGGCGTGACTGGGGATTAGAACACCGCAGCATGGTTTTTGGCTGTCCATCTTTGGTGTAACTGTACTCCTCTAAAGGCTGTTTGCATACAGGACAAGGATAAGATGTGACCTTAGTAGGCGGCTTTTGCTGATTCTCTCCTGCGCTGGCTTGATTTCTGGGTGCTTCCCAAGTTTTGCTGCGATCGCTCCAAAACAGTACAATGTTTGCACAGCCACTAGTACACTTGAGAAAATATTTTTTCTTAAGTTTACTGCTTTTAATCTTAGAAAGAAAATTATTACACTCAGGGCAGCGCGTCCTAGAGGTTTCATACTGGCGTGTAGCAGATGCCATAATATTTGACCCACTCACCACTACAGTTTTTGCTTTAGTGAGTGCTGGTGCAAAGTAATCTTGATTCCAAGTAGTGAGATATTGCTGCCAGCCTTGTTTACCTTGAGCGATCGCATCTAGAGCGTCTTCCATCTTAGCGGTGAATTCTGCTTCTAGTAAATCCGGCAGTGCTTTCTGTAAAAAGGCATCAACTTCTAATCCTAAAGCTGTGGGTTGTAGGCTTCCCTTTGCCAACTCCACATAACTCCGATGCTTGAGGGTGGCGACAGTAGGCGCATAGGTACTAGGGCGACCAATGCCTTTACGTTCCATTAACTGCACTAATTTGGGTTCACTGTAGCGTGGCGGCGGTTGTGTCTGTTTTTGCTCAAAATTGGCATTTTCCAGATTTAGAGCCTGTCCTTGCTGCACAGAAGGTAAAACCGAATCCTTGCTGAGATTATTCCAATACTTGGCATAACCATAAAATTCTATGATTTGCCCTCTAGCTTGCCACAACAGATTCCCTGACTGCGTGACCACTTGAGTTTTACGGAGTTGTGCAGAACGACACTGAGAAGCAACTGCCCGTTTCCAAATCATCACGTATAAATTAAATTCATCGGCTGGTAATTCAATTCGTAATTGTGCTGAGGGACGAAAAACGTCTGTAGGGCGAATTGCTTCATGGGCTTCTTGTGCAGATTTGCTGCTGCGATGCTTGGCTACTTGGGGTGGCACATTCTGCGGGTCATTTTGTTCTAACCACTGACGCGCACTTGCACAAAATTCAGGACTCAATATTACTGAGTCTGTTCGCATATAAGTAATTAACCCAGCCTCATACAACTTTTGCGCCACCTGCATAGTTTTGTCTGGGGCAAATCTCAGCTTAGAACCGGCGGCTTGTTGCAAAGTGGAGGTGGTAAAGGGTGGGGGTGGTTGACGCTGAACGATCTTACCCTCAACCTGAATAACTTGGTGAGGATATTTTCGTGCTTCCTCGACTAACCTTGTAGCCTCTGCTTCCGACAGCACACGCTTAGATTCTGGTGCTTTCGTTGTATTATCTGCGGCATCATCATGGGTTTCTGCTGCTTGTTGTTCCGCTTCTTGGGCTGAGTTTGCCATACCCTTGTAAAAAGCTCGGAAACCCTCGGCATAATCTACCCAGACATTCCAATAATCTTGGGGAACAAAATTTTGAATCTCTCTTTCGCGCTGACAAATCAGGTGTAATGTAGCACTTTGGACTCTACCGACACTTTTAGCACCGTTATTTAATGCCCAAACTAGGGGACTGCCTTTATAACCTACCAACTTATCTAAACAGTCGCGGCATAATCCCGCACCTACCAAGTTAGAGTCTAGCTTTCTGGGGCGAGCGATCGCAGATTTCACAGCCGATGCTGTAATCTCAGTATATATAACTCGTTTCGCATCACGTAATCCTAACACTTCTTTGAGATGCCAGGCGATCGTTTCTCCCTCCCGGTCTGGGTCAGTCGCCAAGACAACTTCATCAACCTGCTTAGTAAAAGCCTTTAGCTGCTGAATTGTCTCCTTAGCCCGTTGATCACGCGGCACATATTTGCATTGCACACTGCCGCCATCCATACTAAATCCCAGTGAATCTTCACCTTCATTGCTGAGTTCTCGAATGTGACCACAACTAGCACGGACAATCCAGTCTGCACCCAGAATTTGACTAAGTTTTTTAACTTTACCAGGGGATTCAACGACTAGAAGACGTTTCACCATAGCACCCGCTTGTTAAATACTCTTCATCACAGAAGCAACTCCTAATC
Organism: Anabaena minutissima FACHB-250; assembly: GCF_014697125.1. Lineage (GTDB taxonomy): Bacteria > Cyanobacteriota > Cyanobacteriia > Cyanobacteriales > Nostocaceae > Trichormus > Trichormus minutissimus. The sequence continues at coordinate 306,186 of NZ_JACJRG010000001.1, forward strand.
ATACACTATAGTAGTTATGTACTAGCAAATTTTGGGTAAATACCTGTGTAGGAATAAACAAAATTAATTACATACATTGTTTCCCTGTCTCCTGTTCCCTACGTCCTAGCAATGAGTTTAATTATTCTTGGGCAGATCCTTGTTGTTTACCTTTGAGCCATGACCCAATACCCATAACACCAAACCCCAGCAGACCTAAAACAGAAGTGGGTTCAGGAATAACCACCACGCCTGCTAAGAAACCGAGATCATCATATACAAAAGAATTTTTGTTGCCAATTTCTGTAAGGACAATCTGACTGATGTTATCTCTACGCGCAGATGAATTAAAAGACAAATATCCCCACTCTCCAGCTAGAGTTGTCATGGTTTTATTACCAATTAAGATGTTCTTAGCATCAAATGCTTGGAGTTGAAAAGTAGTGCTTTCAAATCCCCCAGAAGCAGAGATATAAAATCCGCTTATGAGTCCAGTAAAGTTAATGATCAGTGGATCTGTCGGTACACCACCATCTAATAAATTGGCTTCGCGGTTGAAGGCTAGAAAGTTAGAGCCGCTAAGTGCGCTGATGCCAAAATTATCCAGTTGATCTTGTATAGTTCCGCCTAATATAGCTCCACCAGACAATGTTCCTGGTTCACCGAAAGTCACACCACCATAGGGCGCATATAAGTCTTTAAGAGCGGTTGTTTGCGAGAAAAGAGATGGTGCATTCAATGGATTTCCTGAAACGCCAATACTATCAGTATCAAAGTCAATTGATACTATATATGGTGAAGCATTTACTACTCCTCCTGCGCTAATACTGATCAGTGTTACTGAAGCAGCAGCTATTGACAATTTTTTGAAGATAGTTGGGTTACTCATAAAACTTATTCTTATTAGCAGTAATGCTGATTAAATACTACCATCTCTATTATTTACAGTAAAACTAAAATTACTTCTAAGAAAAATGATGAAAAATCCTCTGGATAGGGATTTGAGAGATTGTAAACAACCCACCCATAACTATAACTATGCTCCTACCCACTCCCTGTTTACGCAAATAAGTAGGGCTACGCCACGCTGCGTGAACAAAAATCAACGCTGATTACTATAGCAATTACTGACAAGTACTGAGAGAATATATCTTGTGTCAGTTGATTTATATATACCTTGACAGTTATTCTGCTTGAAGCACTCAATTTACCTACACCTTCCATGCCTCGTAAAATTGCGTCTCCACCTCACACCAGCAAAACAACACCCTTAGCTCTTTCCGAGTTACATATCCGCTTAGAGGGATTAGAAAAGGAACATCAATCGCTACTGAAACAAATTAAGAGAAAGCGAACAGAACTAAAGAATTTTGTTGACCAGATGCGTTCTTTAGCAACGGAGATATTTCACAAAGCCAATCCCAATTTTCAAAAAATGGCAGAACTTGACCAAGAAATTCATACTCTGTTCAAAGAAATTTTAACTAAAAGAAAGTTCGGTAAACAAACAAAAAAAAATATAGAAGCAGTTTATCAACAACTCCAGTTAACAGGAATCATCAGTTTAAAATTTAATATTCCTGATGCAGATACAGAACTAGATGAATTGTTTGAAAATCTCCGTCCTCAAGATGATAATTCCCAAGAAACAAGTAAAGACAGCCATCAAGCTTGGGAAACACAACAATCTATAGAATCTCCTTCTGCAACTAGAACAGATGAATCTAGAAAAGTTCGGCAAACATTTTTGAGGTTAGCAGAGATTTTTCACCCTGATAAAGTCCAAGATAACGAAACCCTTCAGTACCATACCGAAATCATGAAGGAAATCAATAAAGCTTACCAAGAAGGAGATTTGGCAAGACTATTAGAAATAGAGCAAAAGCATCAAGTCGGGGAATCTATCGATAATAATAGCGAAGATGATTTAACTCGCAAATGTAAAATTATAGAACAGCAAAACGAAATTCTACTCAATCAATATGAGAACTTGAAACAGGAACTACGTTCAGCTAAAAATACTCCTGAAGGTGCAATGGTTGCCGATGCTCGTAAAGCAGCTAAACAAGGTATTGACTCTATTGACATGATGCTAGAGACAATAGATCATCAGATTAATGTAGTCACGGAAATTCGTGATTTTGTCCAAAATTTCCGTGACCAGAAATTGACGATTAAAGAATTTCTGAGTGGCCCAGTAACTCTACGTTCATTGAATGAGGAAATGATGGAAGATATGCTTGAGCAAATGATGTCAGAATTAGACGGAATAATAGTATTTTAAAAAGAAAGTTAGGCGCAGACTGTACTAACTCTCAACTTGCACCATTCTTAATGATCCTAGAGTTGACAATTTTGCGAGAGCGTCCGCAGGAAAGCCTGTCACCTGTGTTTCTTGAAGCTAACTCACTACTAACCTTTAAATTTTATCCAAAAATAACCCCATTACTCATAAAAAAAGGCTTGGTTAAACCAAGCCTTTATATATACCAAGCATTTACTACACCAAGATTAATGTAAACCTACTCTTACTTTAGTTCATCTTCCTATAGAGTGTATACAAATCATCTCAAAGCTGATATGTGCTAATTTAGCTGATAATAAAAAAGGTTTGGTTAAAGACCAAACCTCTATAATTGCTGTGCTTAACAACGTACAAAATTAATTTAAAACGACTGTCTTGACATAGCATCTTCCTTCAGTATGTATCAATTTATTGCTATAAATGGTAGGTAGAGTCATCATCTTGTCAAATTGAACTTCTCAGCAATAAATTTTATGTCCAAAAAACTAATAAAAAGTAAAAAGAGGCTTGAGTAATAACTCAGCCCCTAGGTATACCAGGTGTTTACCATATGCTTTTAATTTATGCCTAATTTGAGAATAATTCATCTGTCAAAAAGATGTGTACAAAATTTAAAAAATCTGGTATGCAATTCTAGAATACTAATTCTGTATTCAGCATTATAGAGATTTTCAATTTAAAAAATCCCCAATTTGTAGTGGTATAACAAGGCTTAAATGAGGCAAAAATTTTTAGCCTGGGTTAACGCAAAGAACCCAAAACCCTTATCTAGGTTAGGTTTACTTACGTTAACCCAACCTATGTCGAATTCTAAGTCTCATGTACAAATTTAATCAAATTAAAAGAAGACCCTGGAAGATAATCCAGGGTACACACACGTTTTTCAGGCATTAACAAGCTAAATTCTACCTATTTAGGAAATTTATATCCCCCATCTATGGAAAGATGCTGATTCAGTTTTTGCTTGATAATTAGCAGATTATTTTAAATTAATTAAAGTATTTAAACAAAATATTATTTTCTAATTAAAGTTGTAAATATTAAAATAAAAAATTGTTTTTTAAGTTTTTACAAAATAGGCTTGGTTGTTATCCAAGCCTATACAAACCAAGAGTTTACCATATGCCACGTAATATATTTTAAATATTACTTTAGTCCATCTATCAATAGGTGTGTAAACACAACCTAAAATCTAGTGAGCAAGTTTTAAAATATACATTTAATAGAAATGAAATAAATATTGTCACCTGATAACCCAAAATTTTGTATACCTATAGAAAAGGTTTAGCTAGTGCTAAACCTCCATAGAAAGCAGTTATTCGACACACCAGAATTAATTTAAAACTACTCTTGTTCTAGGTCATCTTCCTAAAGGATGTGTTTAAATATCCCTTTTTTTGATATCTAAGGGAAGTAACGTCCAAAATTGACTCTGCACTTTTTGAGGGGGTCAAAATTTATGCAAAATATATCTCATTGCGATCGCAATAACAGGATAAATATCCTACAGCTTGAGATGAGATTAAACGGAGAGGGGGGGATTCGAACCCCCGTTGAGTTTCCCCAAAACGCATTTCGAGTGCGTCACCATCAACCACTCGGACACCTCTCCAGGTATGAACTCACGGGTTTGAGTGTTTTAAAAGTTCAACCCTTGTGAATTTAGGAAAATACTGAGACTCAGTTTCCTCTTGTCATCATAGCATCCCTTCACCCCCGCAACACTGCCAACGCTGTGGACAAGTCCTGTCCCTTCTCCTCAATAAAATCCAACAAGTCCTCTGGGGTGTGGGTATCTTCCTCAACCTTGAAGTTAGGGTTAACCGCCTTGAGGTCATAAGTTTTTGGCTTCAATTCCTACACGGGTAACAGTCCAGCTTCTTTCGCTGTCTTTTCGTTCTGGTAACAGTTCTAAAAATTCTTTAAAGTGTTTACGGCTTAGTGGGGTGCGTTTTCCTATCTTGATATCAGACAAGTCATAATACCAAATTTTCTCTGTCACCTGGCCACGAGTAAAGAACAGAATATTGGCTTTTACACCTCACCAGCAGCTACGAATGTACCAGCAAGTAAGCTCACAATACACCACAGTTTACAGTCATTTAATAGCTTGCATTTAGTTTGAAGGAAGGCTGTTTCATTGGTGCGGAACAGTAGTAGAAACAATGTTAGATACAGGATTTACTGAATTCTTAGCCATGAATAAACAAGATGTGCAAAGTCTTGATTGGCATTTTTGAAATAAAGATAAATTAAGAACTGCACTAAAGTATCTTTATACAAATGTTGCCTTAGACTTTTTTATCATTTAATAATCTGAGTAAAAATAAGCCAGTAATGCTACCATAAATCAACCCAGTAGATAAACTAATTGATAAACCCGCCACAGGTATAAGTACAAATAAAGCTCCCAAACCGCCCCCCGTTAATCCTACGACAATGGAAGTGCAAAGGAAATATACGAGTACACCTACTGTCCCACTAGATAAAAAGCCTAAAAGATTAGCAAATAACCAGCTATAAATTTTTTTCATTTCCCATCTCATCACCAATCCTTGAGCAAAGCTTAGGGAAATTATGGTGATAAATACACCTGATATTAAAACAACAGCCGGGTTAGAGATGAAACGACCTAATAAGCTTGTTATTCCCCCACCTATAAACATACCGAAAGTTGTTGCTAAAATCCATTTAACCAGAATATGATTATTGATTGCGAAGATTCTTTGATTGAAAAGTTTTGGTAAAAATAAACCTTGGGCAAATCCCAAAAAGAATCCGCAAGTAGCACCTGATATAGACAAGTATTCTAGTGTATATGTGGACGAGAAGAAAGCAGCAATAATACCACTAATTAAGCCAATAGTATTTCCTATTACCCAAAACCAGATTTTCTTGTCTTTTAAAGGATTTTTATACATGGTTAGCTATGCAATTTGATGGGTGTTATATATTCATCCAGGGTAATAGTCTGACAATTTAGTAATGATACGAACTTAAGAGGGTGCATTCACTTTTGGAAAAAACATAATTATCTAGTGCCAGAAACTCCACTATATGGGTTGTCTAAAAAAAATGCTCTGCCAAAATTGGATGCTCCCACAATTTTTTATTCTTAATTAGAGAATAGGAGCTAATGAAAGATATCTCTTTTAGAGTAATACTCTTGTATTATTTTGTACTACTCGTTTGCGATCAGCTTCGCTGGTGCTAAAAGCAATCGCCCTGTGCCAGTTGCGTAAGTCCTGGTTATAATGCCCACTTTTATGTTCTTAAACAAGCAAAACTCTAGAGGTATATCTTTAATTCTTGAAGTATGACGGGGTTTTGCTTTTAAGTCAAAACTAAGTTATCCCGGTGAATGACAGTTTCCGCACCGACGTAACCTAAGATTGTTGGAATTTCTCTGGAGTGACACCCCCGAATCTTTTCTAGGTCGGTGCTATTGTAGTTAACTAGTCCTCTGGCAATTTCTTGACCGTTGACATCACATAATTGCACTGCATCTTGGCTGTCAAATTCGCCTTCAATGATTTTAATGCCAGCTGCTAATAAAGATTTACCTGCTTCGACAATAGCGGCGATCGCACCTGTATCTAAATATAATTTCCCCGCAGGTACAAGACCATATGCAATCCAGCGTTTACGCGCAGAGGTTGGTTCTGGTTGGGGTTGAAAATGTGTACCAATGGCTTCCCCTTGTAAAATCTTCTCAATATTATGCGGGAATCTTCCTTGTGTAATCACGGTACGCACTCCCGCCGCGATCGCAATTCTCGCTGCTAAGATTTTTGTCACCATACCACCAGTACCCCATTGTGAACCTTGAGAGCCTGTTTGCACTTGTAATTCTGCCAATTCTTTCATGCTCGTCACTAGAGAGATTGGTTGCGCGTCGGGTACAGAACGGGGATCAGCAGAGTACAGTTTATCGACATCGGTGAGCAAAAATAACCAATCTGCTTCTACAAGGCTGGCTACCAAAGCCGAAAGGGTATCATTATCGCCAAATTTCAGTTCATCGATGGCTACGGTATCATTTTCGTTAACGACAGGAATTACCCCCAATCCCAGCAGTTCACCAAAAGTATTGTAGACATTGAGATAGCGGCTGCGCTGGACTAAATCGCTACGAGTTAACAAGACTTGAGCAATTGGCTGTTGCAAGGTGGTAAATAAATCATCATACACCCGCATTAATCGCCCTTGACCAACGGCGGCTACGGCTTGTTTCAGTGCGATCGCTTTGGGACGTTCGGTTAAACCCAAACGCGCACAACCCACTCCCACAGCCCCAGAAGACACTAAAATAACTCGATGACCCTGCTGTCTTAAATAAGTCAGAGTTTCTACTAAAGTTGCGATCGTCGAAAGTGCCAGTTGTCCAGTCTGTGGTTGAGTTAGGCTAGATGTGCCGATTTTGACGACAATTGTTTTGGTCATTAGTCAAGGGTCAATGGTCACACAAGGTCTAAATTGCAAAACGCCAGTCCTTCTATAAGTGAAGGCTGACGCTTTACTAGTTTATATTTAATTTGTTATGGGCTAGGGTCTTTTTTGGCTGACCCCATGTTATTAATACTTATAATCTTCGATTTTTTGCTGCTTACCATTTTTCTTAATTATTTTTTTAGATTTAGATTCTTTAAGCATTTATCAATCTTTGTGAATTTTTGTGTCCTGGGAGATGATCGAAGCTCCGAGGATTTCTGAGAACCAAACTTCAAAGTTACGAATGGGATGGGAGCGCAGAGCAGCATCAGGATGGATAATGGGTTCTACCAAAATGGTAAACATACCTAAACGATTCCCTGCTAAGACATCGGTAAATAAGCGATCGCCTACCATCCCTACTTGATGCACAGGTAAATCCATCGCTTGGAGTGCAGAACGAATTTTTCTGCGGGAAGGCTTGGCTGCTCCTAGGTAGTATGGCAAGTTCAGAGAGCGAGCAATGCTACCAATCCGGGCTTCGCTCAAGTTATTGCTCACCAAGCAAAGCGATGTACAGATACGCATTTGCTCTACCCAGTCCTTAAGTTCTGGGGAAGCTGCTCCGACTCTAATCGGTACTAAAGTTTCATCGACATCCAACACTAGCCCTTTCAGCCCATAATGTTGAATAATCTCTGGTGTGAGGTTCAACACAGAACCATCCAAAATCAAATTAGGCTGTAAGAACTTGTTCCAAGTCATAGTCAATAGTAATTAATCATTAGTCATTAGTCATTAGTCAACAGTTATCGGACTGCTTCCCCTGTCACCTGTCCCCTGTCCCCTGATATTGATTTTCACAGTAACTTAATTGCAGGTTGAATCAACCTAAGTCATGATAACTGCTTGACTCTGTGACTAGAATTTTTCGGTTGTATTGAAAATTCTTAATTAAAAATTTAAAAATGCCAGATTTTAATTTTTAATTGGAAACTTTTCATTTTATTCCACTTCATTAAAGAGTTGCTCTTCTAAAAGCGGTTGCACTTCGCGGAACTCTTCTGGAGACAGTAATACAGGTTCACCAGTTTTTGCTATTCTGGCAAAAAACAGCAGTGGATCAAGCGGCGTATAAATTGCGTACTCCTGCTCATCATGATAGAAGGTGGTAAGTAATTGCAATTGCTCTGGTTCTAAATCTGCCTCATCCTCTTCGATTTCTAGAGTAAAAAGTTCTGAATCTTCTACTGGTGGTAATTCGCCAGCAACTGTCAAAGCGTAAGCAGTGTTTTTTAGCAACAAGTTTTGCTCGGCTAAGACAGCTTGAGCTGTGCTAAAAATTTCGTCAATTATGGCATCATCTTCTACCAGAACAGCTTCTTCTTCTTCGTCATCACCTTCCCAAGCAAAAATTTCTATGGGTGAATCTACAGGAAGCAACAAAACATATTCCTGTCCATCTGCTGAAAGCGAATGTTCTATGTAACATTCAAGGGTTCGCCCCTTATCATCAGTCAAAGTGATGGAACCTGTGGGAGCTTGATCGTTATTTTCAGAAAATGGAGAAGAAAACATAGCTAATGGATGAAACTTGATAAGTACCAACAGTTGTGAAAATCGCTTTGCTGTTTTATGACTAATAATGTCAAGCAAATAGCTTTAGATTTAAATACAACTGCTGTGTAACAGCTTTCAGAATATCATGTTCAAAGGTATCAATACTCTATAGCTATCTCTGAACCGTGGGTAATAGCTCGTTTGCTATCTAGCCACTGCTGCAAAATTAGAGATGCAGCTTTGCGATCAATTAAACCTTTATTCCGTGAAGGTGAGCGATTTTCAGCTATGAGTAGTTGTTCGGCTTGAAAAGAAGTTAGTCGCTCATCGACGTACTCTATAGGCAGTTGTAGAGCTTTCGCCAGTCTATTCGCAAATTTTTGGACATGGCGAGCCTGAAAACCTATAGAGCCATCCATTGAATAGGGTAAACCCACAACCAGCACCTGTACTTCGCGTTCATGAACTAAATTACGGATTTGCACCACATCTTGCTCAAAGGATTTACGCTCCAGAGTTGTTATCCCTGTAGCGATTAATCCCGTGCGATCGCATCCCGCAATGCCAATCCGCTTGCTACCTACATCTAATCCCAGTGCTGATATATACTTTGTGGTCATTAGTTATCAGTTATTAGTGAACAGTAAACAGTTCACTGATTTAACTCCCTTGTCTACCTTGTCTACCCAGTCCCCAGCTTTTCAATGAGTGAATTTGCAATGAGTGGATTTTAGATTATTCAATCCAAAATCTAAAATCTAAAATCTAAAATTCTTAGTCCCCAGAAGTTACTAATTCTCCTGTTTGCCATCCGTTGATTCATTGAGACAAGATGGATCAATATTACAGTTTTTGCACCCAAAGTTAACTGATTCTGACGGGTGTTTGATGGGGATTTCTGAAGCTTGCTGCTGTCTGGCTTCTGCCCAGGACATCCCTCCGGGTATGGGTTTACGGGCTGGTTGTAAGCCTTGGAGTACGTCAGTCCACTGAATGCCTTCTAAGGAAACCAATTTGGATTCCCGTAGTTTGTGCCACACAGAGCGCGACATAACTAATGTATGTTCTATGCGTTTCGCTCCAATGCGCTCTAAATATTCTTCTCTTTCTGGCTGATAGTCAGAAGAGGCTAGTTTTAACCCTTGTTGCGGAAAATCTTGAGCAATGCGAGCCAACTGAGCCAGTAGCTCTGGATATAGCCAAGTATAGGCAGGATGAACGGTGAGGGTAGCAACGTGGGGGGTTTCGCCTTTGCGATCAAGCTGCACCTGAAAATAGCCTATGGCTGCTTTACGTTGGGGTTCAAACACGTAGCCACTGACTACTTCCGTTTTTGTTACCCATTGCTTAATAGCATCAGACAATGCAGCGAACAAAGTGGTTTTAAAGTCGCGGTTATTGCGATCGAATACTTGACGCACTAAAGGCGGCATTGATGCTGTATCTAGTTGATATAGCAACTGAGCATCAGCATTACTTACGGGTAGAAGGTTGGGCAAGTCTGGCTCGGCTTGCGCCAGTTCTGTGAGCAGTTCCGGCTCTATTTCCCAGTAAGTCATTTCTGCTAGACGCTGAAATCCATTTTGGCGATAAAGTGCTAGCGATTCTAGATCATTGACATTCACTTCCAATAACCAAGTCCGAGCTTCTAAAATTGACTCAAAGCAATGGCGTAAGAGTTGCGAACCAATTCCTTGCTTATCAGCAGCTCGATCCAACACCACCCGATCAACGCGCCAAGTGCTGCGTGTTCGATTGAACGGTGATACTTGAATCATCCCTAAGAGCATTCGTCCCTGTTCGGCTACATAGGCGCAGAAACGATATTTTAGCGGGTTGGGAAACCAACTCAAAAATCTCAGTAACCCATACCAGCGATGCAACAATTCCATTTGCTGCTTCACAACGCTGACACCCTTGGGAGACAAGGCTAAGAATGACTCTTGAGATATGCGCTCAATTCCATCCAGATCCCGGTATTGGACTGGCCGGATGACAACGCTGAGGTTTTGGGGAAGTAAGGAATTCATTTTAATTTGGGCTGCCATGTAGCCTTAACTAACTGGGAAGAGAGGAACTGCTGCAATTATCTTAACGGCTTTCCGTTCTTTGCTATTGCTCCAAAAGGGTGATTTTCGTCACTAAAATGCTTAAAAAATAGAAAAAGCAGACCTGTTGAGTAGACTTTTGGTGTTCACCCAACATAATCTGCTTTTATTTTATTTGCTTTTTTTGTTAATTATATTTTTTCTTAACTACGCATCCCCAGGAGTGAAGTATTAACCCTGACTACACAAGGCTTTTATGTACTTTTTCGGTGCTATCTAGTATAAGCCCTGACGAGAAACCAGTTTTTCAACGGTGGCTTGGGTTTGATGTAACAATTGTTCTCTACTATCTTCCTGTGTTGGCTTGAGGGTTGGAAGCAGATTGCGCGCTTGTAGAGTCATGTGCAACTGTAGATGGGCAACGTATTCACTGATATCTTCGTTTGTTAAAACCGCGCCCTTGGATAAATTTGATTCCATTGCCACTGTGTTCTCCTTATCTCTAGTGCTGTGTCTTCACATCATAAAAACTTATCATGTTGTTTTGCTGGGCTTCTTAATTTGCAACGAAGTTTAACGGTTGTTTGCAAAAGAGGGACTGGGGATCAGGGGCTAGTACCGCTACGCGGAAGTCAAAAGTCAAAAATCATAGACTCAAAAATCATAGACACGAAAGCGGCTACTCTACGAGAACGCTTTGGCGCAGCCTCTCGTAGAGTAGAGCGAACCCGGAGGGTAAGTCAAAATGAAGACAGCTTAAGGGTTTTGTTGATTTGGAATAGGTGGTTTCTCTTACAAAGTTTGGCGGGACGGAAACCGACACCGCCAACTTTGCGCTATTTACGCCGTGCTGTATTTAGTAAAAAATTTTTATCTGATCAGGGTATATTTTCTGGAAGTGGCTTTATTAACTTTGTAGTGTCTTAATAGTTCTACTCAGTACGCAGTTCTTTTCTCTCTAGCCAATACTTTGGAGAGAACCCTGATATCGCAATGATTGCGAGCATTTTGTTGCTAGGCTCAACATTGCAAACATGACTAGAGTAAACTCTGAGATTTAGTGAAGTTTCCGCTAAGAATACTAAGTTTTTTTACTTGGGAAACTAATTCACACTCAGTCAAGTCACGGAATATACGAAGATTGACAGACCAAACTCTGGTCGAAAATTTTCAATCAAGTCTGTAAAAATACCCAAAGGAAGTGGAGTTATGAATAATCAGAATTTCAAGCAAACATCTATCAAGTTTGCACAAGTTGCTTTGGCTACAACTACTGTATTAATGACGGCTGCTATTAGTCCTGCCTTGGCTAACAAAGTTGAGATTTTAGGAGCAAATTACGGTGGTAATGGTTGCCCTGGAGGATCTGCTAGTGTGAGCGTTAGCCCTGACGGACAAGAGCTAAGTATTCTCTTTGATAAATTTATCGCCCAAGGGAATAACGCCACAGAAAGGCGCAAAAGCTGTAATATGAGCATTCCGATTAAAGTACCCCAAGGCTTTCAAATTTCCTTCTATGATGCTGATTATCGGGGTTATGTTGCTCCTAGGACTACTGGTAATTTGAGAGCAGAATACTTTTTTGCTGGTCAGCGTGGCCCTGTTTTCTCCAGAGCATTTAAAGGGGAAACTGACTATAACGTCCGAGATAAACTAGCAACTATAGCTAACGTCTGGTCACGCTGTGGTGACAGTGTAAATATGCGGGTGAATGCTGCGATGACCGCTAGTGGTCAAGGTATGGCGACTGTTGATTCCTTTGATCTTACACATCGTGGTTTGGTGTATCACATCAAATATCGCAAGTGTTAGTAGTTGACCCAATCATTACTAATTCGTAATGAAGAGGGTAAAAGCTGTTACTTGACTTTAAAGCCTGGCTGTTTTAAAGGAGAGCCAAGAAATAGGGGTTGAGCAATTAGTAACCAAAGTCAGCAAGGCAGATTTTTGAGGTGTGGTCAAACCTGTTACTGCATAGATAGATGTTTATCTGTTCGTAAATTTGTTCGACTGTGAACGTATTGATACGCTGTTCTGTGTCTATATCCTAAATTGTAATAGCAGCATAGCCATCACCAGCTGCCAGCATATTACCTTCTGCGTTGAAGGCGGTGTACAAGACCCCAGTATTGTGTCCTTCTAGCGTAGCTATACAATTACCATTATCTATGTACCAGAGTTTAATAGTGTTGTTACTGCTGGTACTAGCCAAGATACTACCATCAGGGCTAAAAGCGATCGCCTGCAATGTATCTTCATGGTCTTTTGAGGGTTAAGCCATCTGCAACGGTGGCGAGTAAATCACCTGGAGATTGAACTGCGATCGCATGGATAGAATTAGTGTGTCCTGACAATGTCTGAAGACATTACAGAGTAGTAATATCCCAAAAACAAATTGTGCTTTAATAGCCAAGAAATTCATTTCTTGGCTATTAAAGTTGCAGATGTTAATGTGGAAATGTTTAATATTGCTTGAGTTCTATACTTTGTGCAAAGTAAAAAAGGAAACTCATTGTGCTTAAACAATTTAAACAAATCCAGGCAGTTTTTGCTGCCAAAAAATTAGGGAAATTCGGTGATTTTGCTATTCTTAAGTCTGATTTATTCGGGGCTAAAGTTGCTCCTGAAGTAGCTGAAAAGTTGCAATCAGTAGAGGGATATTATCCTCCAATTGATTTGGATAAATTAAGGCAATATCCTCTAGGCACATTCGGACGCGAATATGCCGATCATATGCAGATTAATCATCTTAAACCACTGAATGTTAGTCCAGAATTAGCGGATGTTGCTCAACGCAATGTCTTTGCTTTACGTTATGCTGTCACCCACGATATTTTTCACGTTTTACTCGGCTTTGATACTACCTACGCTGGGGAAATTGGCGTATTGGCATTTGCTGCGGAACAAAACTATAGTAAATCACTCAAAATCAGCTTACGGTTAGCTCAATTTATCTATCCTATACTTGCTCCCCAACAAAGCAAGATGATTTACGCTAACCTAAACAAAGGTCAAAAACTGGGGAAAATAGCAGATTTTTTGTTGGGTTATCACTTTGAAGAACATTGGCAAGAACCAATTGAGGAATTAAGAAAGAGTCTAAAATTAGTATAATTAATGACGAATATTTCCGAAAATACAGTCTAAAACCTGAAAAGAGGAGCATTACCTATGATTACTATTAAAGAGAATACCAATAATCAAACTGTCCCTAAATTACCAGCTAAACCAAGTGTACCTAGATGGTTGCAAACTTTTAGAGGCATTACTAACCCAGTATATTATCTCAAAAAAACACAACAAGAATATGGAGATATATTCATATCAGAGTTTAATAATTTTCCCCCACAAGTAATTATTAGTAATCCTCAAGCAATTCAAGAACTATTTACTGCTGACGCTCAATTATTTGATGCGGGGAAAGGCAATTATCTGATTCAACCGTTAGTAGGGGCTAACTCGCTAATTTTGCTAGATGGCGATCGCCACTTACAACAGCGTAAACTGTTAATGCCCCCCTTCCACGGTGAACGGATGCGGGCTTATGGTCAATTAATCTGTGAAATCACCAAGCAAGTCACTAGTAAATGGACTGTGGGACAGCCATTTATCGCCCGTCCCAGTATGCAGGATATTTCTCTGCAAGTAATTTTACGGTCTGTGTTTGGGCTAAAGGAAGGCGAACGTTACCAACAAATCAAGCAAGTCTTAACTGAGATGTTGGATACTTTTAACCAACCTTTGAGTGCTGTTTTCTTATTTTTCAAATCTTTGCAACGGGATTTAGGGGCTTGGACTCCTTGGGGGCGGTTTCTGCGCCGCCGCCAGCTACTTGATGAGTTGATTTACCAAGAAATTAATGAACGTCGCCACCAAGTTGATGCTCAAAGTGAAGATATTCTGAGTTTGTTATTGTCGGCGCGGGATGAAAATGGTCAACCCATGACCGATGTTGAGTTACGAGACGAGTTAATGACTATGCTATTTGCTGGTCATGAAACTACTGCGATCGCTTTATCTTGGGCGTTATATTGGGTTAATTATTTGCCAGAAGTGCGGGAAAAATTGCTGCAAGAACTCAACTCAATTGATATAGCTAATGCAGACCCCGCAATAATTACTCAACTACCTTATTTAAATGCTGTTTGTTCAGAAACTCTGCGAATTTATCCAGTAGCTTTCTTTGCATTTCCCCGCATTCTCAAAGCACCAATGAAATTCCAGGGCTATGATTTACCCAAAGGAATGATGATTTCTGCTTGTGTTTATTTGACTCATCATCGTCCAGATATATATCCTGAACCTGAGCAGTTTAAACCAGAACGTTTTCTAGAGAGCCAGTTTTCTCCCTACGAGTTTGTACCTTTTGGTGGTGGAAATCGTCGCTGTTTAGGTATGGCATTTGCTCTGTTTGAAATGAAGTTAGTTTTAGCAACGATTCTCTCAAATTACTCTCTGGAATTGCTAGATAAAGTTCCTCTCAAACCTGTACGTCGTGGTGTAGTTTTTGCGCCTAATGGGGGTGTGAATTTGATGGTGAAGGAGAAAAGGTAAAAATCTTTAACCACAGAGACACTAAGACACGGAGGGAAAAAGGGTTTTGTTTCTGGTGTATGCACTGAATGAGGGTTAATTATACTCATGTTCACCTAAGCTCATTTATCTGTATCATATGTTCAGATAAATGGGGAGCTATTCAAGATGTCCGTTACCAATTCATCACCCCAACTAAAACGAGAGTTAGGGGTTTTTGGGGCGACACTGATGGGGTTAGGTTCGATTGTCGGGACTGGTGTCTTTGTCAGCATTGGCATTGCGTCCGGTATTGCAGGGACGACGGTCATTTTGGCGGTAGCAATTGGGGCAATTGTGGCTACTTGCAATGGACTCAATAGCGCGCAACTGGCAGCTAATCACCCAGTCAGTGGCGGTAGTTATGAATATGGTTACAAGTATCTCACTCCTGCTTTTGGATTCACCGCAGGTTGGATGTTTTTAGTAGCTAAGACGGCTTCGGCGGCGACGGCTGCTTTGGGTTTTGCTGGTTACTTGCTGAATCTCTTGGGTGGGAGTTCTGATTGGGTGATTCCTATAGCTGTCTTGGCTGTAGTAATTATGACTTTAGTTGTGTTGAGTGGGATTAAACGTTCTAATCTAACTAATATAGTTATTGTCTCGGTAACGCTGTTATCGTTAGCTTTCTTTATCTTGGCTTGCCTACCCCGCGCAGTAGAACAAGGAGTTAATAATTTAACACCGTTTTTTAGTAGTTCTCCGGGAGCAGTGCTTCATGCCAGTGCTTTGATGTTTGTGGCTTATACTGGCTATGGACGGATTGCAACTATGGGGGAAGAAGCCCGTTCGCCTAGGGAAACGATTCCTAAAGCGATGATTATTTGTTTGTTTGTCACGATGTTGCTGTATGTGACAGTGGCGACGGTGGGAATTGGGGCTGTGGGTGTGGAGACTTTGGCGAATGCTACAGGACAGACTAAAGCCGCACCGTTGGAAGTTGTCGCCCGTACTGTCGGGGGTACTGGTGCGGCTGTGGTTTTAGCTATCGGTGCAATAACAGCCATGTTAGGCGTGTTGTTAAACTTAATTTTGGGCTTATCCCGCGTATTACTGGCAATGGGTAGACGTACAGATGCGCCCAAATTTTTAGCACATCTAAATCGAGAACAAACAGCCCCTGATTGGGCTGTGATATTTGTCGGGATAGCGATCGCTCTTTTAGTATTATTAGGCAATGTCAAAACAACATGGTCGTTTAGTGCCTTTAGTGTCTTAATTTACTACGCCATCACTAATTTTGCCGCTTTAAGAATCCCAGCTTCAGAACGTCTTTATCCTGTGTGGATAGGTTGGATAGGGCTTTTATCTTGTTTATTCCTAGCCTTTTGGGTAGACTCTGCGATTTGGCAAGTCGGGTTAGGTTTGATTGTAGCAGGATTAATTTGGCATCAGATCAGGCGATCGCTATTCCAACAAAATTAAAGTTTTATAGCGTTTCTCGGTTGAGTGAGGCACAATCACTCCACCCTCCCCACCAGTGACGAGGAAACGCTCTTATTACGAATCACAAACTAGAAACATCATCCATTAAGCTACTTTCGAGTTGTTTTTTCGCTGCTTTTAACTGTTTCCAAAGAGTTTTAATTTCATGGTACGCCTCTTGGGGAGACAGCTTCCCATTAGTTTGCAAATTACTGATATAACTCACGCGTTGGGCAAACTCTTGGAGATTGGCGTTAAATACTAAATACTCTGGCTTGAATTGACCATAATAACAACTACGGGGATATAGAAAGTCAGAGAGATTAGAGAGAAAATCTGATTGTTCTGACATTTTTACTCATACCTTTGATTAGTTTCAAGCCAGACTCAAGAATTGCCAACTGTGTTGGCGATAATCTTATATCAAATTAATAAAAAAAAATGTATTTTGGGTGACGTTTTTCTGAAATATATAGCAATCCTATTTGATTTAGATTGCTATATATTTCAACTAGAAGTTAATTGTTCTGCAACCTGACCAATAATTTCCTCTAACGTGCGGAGTAATTCTTGCTCGTTGTAAGGTTTAGAAAAATAAGCTCTTGCCCCCAATTGCATAGCTAATTGTCGGTGCTTATCACTACTACGAGATGTCAACATCATTACAGGGATATGTTTAGTTGTGGTGCTAGAGTTAACCTTATCTAAGAAGCCATAACCATCAAGGCGTGGCATTTCAATATCACAAATTACACCTTGGACTTGTAAACCATCAGTTAACTTTTCCCAAGCATCTTGACCGTCTTTGGCTTGCTCTACTTGATACCCTCCTTTTTCTAGGGTGAGTGCTAAGAAACGGCGGACATTAATTGAGTCATCAATGATTAAAATTGTACCCTTAGACTCAATAGCGGGTGCTGGTGTTTTACCACTATTAAAAAATAGAAATGGTGTTTTTAACCTAGCTGATGGTAATTGATGGCTTCTGGGAGTACGCTGATGATTTGCAATCCAATACAGCAACTCATTAGTATTGACTAAGGATACTACCCGCCCATCACCCAAAATTGTGCAGTTACTAAAACCTGTGGGTAAGGGTATATTGCCTTCAACTTGGCGAATAGCAACTTCTTGCTCACCCCAACATCTATCTACTTGGATGGCGACGGGTTGATTTCCTGGGATGATTAACACACTAGTGGCATTAATGGCGGGGGGTGTTTCTAGTTCTGGGCTATCGTAGCGTGGGCAGTTAAACTCTAGATAGTTACTCAAGTGAATCAATGGCAGTGTAGACCCTTGCCAGTTGATTAATTCACTACCGGAGGTAGAAATAACTTGCTCGGTTTGCAGTAAAAACAGTTCTGCTACGACATCGGTAGGAAATGCCAAGAGCATTTTATTGCTTTCTACTAACAGGACTCGTGCCATAGATAGGGTAAATGGCACAGATAAGGTAAAAGTTGTGCCAACGCCTGCTTCTGTATCAACTTTAATATCGCCACGCACTAATTTGAGGTTGTTACGAACTACATCCATCCCCACACCGCGACCAGATAAGGCTGTCACTTGGTCGGAGGTGCTGAACCCTGGTTCAAAGATGAGTGATAACAGTTCTTCGTCGGTAGCGTGAACAAGTAAAGCTTCATCTATCCCCATTCCTATAGCGCGGGTGCGAATTTTCTCTACAGGAATACCTCGACCATCATCACGCATGGTAATGATGGTGCGATTACTTTGGTGAGTGGCGGTAATTTCAATTAATCCTTGTTCTGGTTTACCAACAGTCCGGCGGGTAGTTGGTTCTTCGATACCATGATCGAAGGCGTTTCTTAAAAGGTGCATTAAAGGCTCATTTAATGCTTCTAAAATGCTGCGTTCGATTAAAGTATCGCCGCCTCTAACTTGTAATTGGACATTTTTGCCGTATTCCACATTTAAGTCACGGATGGCTCTGGGGAATCGCTCGACTAAATCCGAGATGGGACGCATTCGGATGTGGTTGAGTTTGGTTTGTAATTGTTTTGATGTTTTATTGAGTTTGCGGGTAATTTGGTCTGTGTCGTCAACGCTGAGTTGAATATCTGTGGCAACTTCTTGCACTTGGACAATGGTTTCCATGACGACTTGCGATCGCAAGTTTAATTCAGTATGGGGATTTTCTTCATTCTGGGCTAAGGACTGACTTACAGAGATAAAATTCCTGGCGGATGTTTGATTATATGCTGTCCGCAACTCCTGATTTTCTCGCTCTAGAGTTCGCACGCGCTGATTTAAATTACGCACTAGTTTACGTAATTTTTCTAGTTGGGAATTTAATCCATTACGCTGGACAATTAATTCCCCAAATAAATCATTGATTTTTTCTAATTGTTTGCTAGGAACTCGTACTGAGTTTTCTTGTTGATGTTCCCGTTCTTTGTCGCCTGAGGATTGGGGACTGGGAATTGGGAACTGGGAAGGAGTTTCTGGAAAAATTTGGTCGGGTTTTACATCTCCAGTTTCTGCTTTTTCCGCAAATATTGTGTTTATTCCCGCAAAATCAACTGCTGCTAGTTCATGATTAATATTTTCATTGTTGTAGGCTAACCCAGCATTAATAAATTCTGCGGCTGGGGTGTCATATTCTGGAACTTCATCAATATTTGTAGAAATTAAGGGAGTAATTTCGGCTGGCTGAGATACAGATGCTAAGTCATCTAAATCTAGGGTTGTAGGTAAATTCTCCCGTTGATGAGTTAACACCAAAGCTTGCGATCGCCGCCATGCTTTTAAGGCTAGTTGGGCAATTGACCAGATGCGATGACCTGATGCGTTTTCTATATGATATTTAATAGATTCACAAAGCTGGGTAAAGGCTGTGAGTTGCAACATTTCCCCCAAGCCGCCTAATTCCGCCGCCATCGTTGCCACTTCTTCCTGTAAGCCTGGCTGGGATGGATCGGCTAACACTGATTCTAGACGCTGCAAATATTCATCTACTTCCGTGCCGAACAGCAGGGGAATAATATCTTGCCCCTCATCTGTAGATAAGATGGTAGCAGCATCTTCTGGGGTGGGATCACCCAGGCGATCGTGTAATTCATCAAAAACAGGATAGCAAAAAGTTTTTAACCACTGTTCTTCTATGGTATTTCCTTCTGCTAGTAATGCCACAATTTGCCGCAACCAATCTACAGCAGTAAGTAGGGAACTTTGTAATTGGGTGTCAATTGCTAAGGAATTTTTACTAGTTTTTAAAACTTTAAAAGAATCTTCTAACCGATGGGATAAATCACTCAAAGCCCGAAAACCCATCATCGCTGCGCCCCCTTTTATCGAGTGAGCAGCCCTTAAAGCACCATTGATTTTATCTAAATCAATCCTGTGATAAATATCAATTTCTAATAACACCACTTCGAGGGTATTAATGTAATCTGTTGCTTCTTCCAGAAATTGCATCTGGATTTCTAATTCTTTATCTTTTGACATAATTATATTAATTTGTAATTCGTAATTAAGATGGGCATTGGATTTTTTGCCCCCTGCCCCCTGCCCTCTAACTCACTTTAAAAGTTCCAACGGTTTCCTGTAACTGGTGGGAAATTTCTACGGTTTGTTGCAGAGATTGGGCAACTAAATGAGAAGAATCGCTGGTGCGTTGTGACACAGCCGCAACATCTTGCATTAGTTGGCTGACTCTTTGTGATGTTTGTACTTGGGATGCTGTGGCTGTAGAAATTGACTTAATTAAAAAGTCAATTTGCTGCGATACATCTAAAATTTGGCTGAGGCTTTGCTTGGCTTCTTCAACAATTTGCGTACCTTCTACTACTTGGGTAGTGCCAATTTCCATTACTTTGACTACTTCGCTGGTTTCCTGTTGGATGTTCTCTACAATATATTCAATTTCTTGAGTGGCTGAGGCACTTCTGGCGGCTAATTCGCCGATTTCTTCAGCGACGACAGCAAAACCTTGCCCTTCTTCCCCAGCACGGGCGGCTTCAATACCAGCATTAATTGCTAGTAAGTTGGTTTGGGTGGCGATTTGGTTAATGATGGAGACGACACGAGAAATTTGTTGCGAAGATTCTCCTAAGCGTCTAACTTTCCGAGATGTTTCACCGACTGTTTCCCGCAAAGATAGAATGTTCTGTACTGTTAAATCCATTGCTTGTCCGCTTTTGGTGGCGGTTTGGGCTGCGTGGTTAGCGACAGTTGCGGCTTGTTCTGCGCTGGCGGCTACAGCCTGCATGGAATAAGTCATGTTGTCAACAGCATCAAGAGTACGGTTGATTTCTACAGATTGAGTGAGGGCGGCTTCTGCTAGCTGGCGAATTGCGCCTTCATTAGAACCAATGGCTGTATTCAATTGATTCGCGGCTTGTTTAACTTGGGTGACGATATCCCGGAGATTTTCGATAATGGAGTTAAAAAAGTCGGCAACAGTGCCTATTTCACCTGCTGTCACGTCGGCGCGGACTGTTAAGTCACCTCTAGCTGCATCTTCTACATGACTCAGCAGTTCTAAAAGTTGCATTTGTAGTGCTTCTTGCCCTTCACTACTAAAATTGTGGGCTATAACTGCCTTTTGTTTGGCTAAAATTTGCAAATGTTCTCCTACTTGGTTAACATTGGCAGCCAAAACTCCTAATTCATCGGCGGTGGTAACTTCTACGCGGGTGTTAAATTCCCCTTGACTCAGCTTGGTTAAGGCAGTATTGGCTTTGGATAGCTGCTGTATGGTACGGTTAGCTAACCAAGCTGCGATCGCACCTACAAGACTAGCTGTCATAACTGTGCCAATAGCTATTGTCCACAATAATTGCCTTTGGGGCTGCCACAAAATTTCTGCATCTGTGGTTAATAAGACTTGCCAGTTGAGGTTAGGTAAACCTTCTAGACGTTGTGATGGTACGTAACTATAAAGTTTCCCATCTGTGATTAAACTATCGGTTTTTTGATGCGCTATAAGTGCCGATAAATCGGGATAAGCTGTTTTTACTTGTTTACCTAATAATTCTTTGTCTGGACTGAAAAATACTTTGCCTGATGGGTCAAGTAAACTATATGTACGTCCATTAGCGACGTAATTTTTCATCACTGCTGCTAGTGATTTGATCGGCATCCGCACGCGAACTACAGCAATAGTTTCATCTGTAACTGTATCTTTAACTGGTGCAGCTATGTAAATACTTGTTGCTTCTGGTTGACTAATAACCGGAGTGTTTCTTTGTAGAGTTGTTTGAAAATAATTTTGATATCTTTCTGTCTCTAAGGCTTCACCTGTAGACTGGAGAATTACCTTACCTTCAATATCAAATACAGCTATGCTGTCATAATTTTGATTAATCTGGAGAATTTGATTAAGCAGTCCTTGCTTTTCTGCATCAGTGGTGATGTTCCTCACCCTAGAATTAGTTAAAAATGGTAAATTGGCAAGAGTTTGAATATCTTGATAACGTTCTAAAATATATCGGTTGACTGTATTGGCTAAATCAGTTGCTTGGGTTTGTTGCGCGTTGGTGACTTGCTGCATAATGGATTTATTGAGCAAATTATAGGCGATCGCGCCGAGCGTGAATACAGGTAGTGTACCAAGTGCGATCGCTAAAATTACCGTTTTTGTTCTCAAACTCAATCGCTGTACATAATTAACTAAATTATCTAAAGTATTCCGACTAGTTTGAAGTTGAATAGCACTTGACAGTTTGACTAGACTATTTGTATTTTTTTGATTGACAATAAATGGTTGATTATTTTGAGAGTCGCCACTCTTCGCCATATCAGTTTTATGAAACATCACTTAATTTTTCCTAACTATTTAAAGAGAACACAAACCAATTTTTGATTTATAGCAACTAACCGCTACTTATACAAAACTGCCGAATTAACAATCGCCTGGGCATCTAATACCAAAAATACTTCTTCCTGTTGTGCCACACAACCCTGCAAATAAGGCACTAAACTAGATGCCACCTGTCCTATAGGAGAATGAATTTCATCTGGCGTAAATTTAGTTATGCCTTTAATTTCTTGCACCACTAATCCTAAAATTAGTGATTCCACCTTAATCACAACAACGTTATACTGACGCAGCCGATGATCTAAGGATTCTAAATTGAGCATTCTTGGTAAATCAACTGTCCAAATAATGCGGCTACGCCAATTCATTAAGCCTAAAATACAGGCAGGCATAGTTGGCATTGGTGTTATAGTATCAACAGGTAAAATCACGGCTTCTTGTGTATAAGTCATTGCTAAAATAGCAGATGTCTGTTGATTTAGTTGAAACTTAAGATAAGCATCTCCTAATTTATTTTGATGATGATTTGTTGCCAAGATAGCTTTAGAATTATTTTTCATCGATTTAAATCACCACTGATTTAATAGCACGCAACAAAAGTTCGCGGGTGTATGGCTTAGTTATATACTCACTAGCACCTTGTTTCATTGCCCACAAACGATCAATTGCTTGATTTTTAGAACTGCAAATAACTATCGGTACTTTTGCCGTAATGGGGTTTCTCTTTAGAGAACGACACAATTCAAAGCCACTCATACCCGGCATAACTACATCAGTCACAATCACATCTGGCTTTTGTACTAAAGCTTTTTCTATTGCTTCTTTTGCTCCAGAAGCTTTAATCACGTTGTAACCACTCTCTTGAAGATAGTGGCTCATTAATTCTAATTCGCTGGGCGAATCTTCTACAATTAAAATTGTTCCGACTAAAGTTAAACTCACTTTTAAATCTCCTTAAATAATTTCCTATCACCTGTCACCTATCACCTTCCTCCCCTACCCAAGATGTTTAAACACAATTTTCAACAATTCTGATTGGTTAAACGGCTTTGTTAAATAACCAGAAGACCTGACCATTTTAGCTTTTGCTCTGTCAATAAAGCCTGTTCTTCCAGTCACCATAATAATTGGTGTATTTTTAAAAGCTGAATGTCTACGTAACAAAGAACATAGCTCATAACCATCTAAATTTGGCATTTCTACATCTAATAAAATTAAGTCTGGTTTACTGCGGAGAATTTGCATCAAAGCCTTTACCGGATCATTGATAGTCACCACGGCAAATACATTTTCATCTAAGAAGCTTTTTATAGAATTTAATACTGTTTGACTATCATCTATACAGGCAATAGTATATAAAGTTCTTCTCACTAAGCGAGGGCTATCAACTGGGTCTAAATTATTTGGTTGAGGTATTATTTGCCGATTTTGTTGTTGTGGCTGAGGTTGTGGTGTTTTATTTGTAGGTAAAACTGGGGAACTCCCACCACTATTAGATGAAGATGGAATACGTTGTCGATTTCTTAACTGTCTTTGACAAGATTCAACTAATAAACGTAAGTCTAAATAACAAAACTTTGGTAGTTCTTCCCACGTAGTTTCAGGATAAAACTCATAGCTTCCTTCTTTTAAAACTAGAAATGATTCCAGCACTTCTTTAGCTAATTCTTCTATGAGAATGGCTGCTTGTCTAACAGTAATATGGCCTTGATTAACTAACCAGCAAATAGCTTGGTAATCAGCGTAGGTTAAAGACTGACTTTCATCTTGGGGTTCAAACATCAAGCGCATTTGCACACGAGTTCCACTGTTGAGAGTAGGAATTTTCTGACTCAAGTGCCGCAGGTGACTATCAAGACGATCAAATAGCTTATCTGAATATGAGGCATAAGTAAGTTTACCTTGCTCTAAATTAATTGTCCAAAAAGCTATCTCTGTAAATATACGTAAACATCCCGTAGCATGGCGACTAGTTAGCTGTGCTAATAAAGATATGGGATGTAGTTTCTGGATTAACCTGTAGCTACTTATAGGAGTTGTGTTCATTTTTTCTTTACTTCAGCTAAATTTGTTTAGCAGTTTTACCACAATTCCTATCAAGGATCAGTTAATAGTTTTTTGTAATCTTACATACAAATTTTTGAACCCAAGACTTGTGGTTAAACCCCATGAAAATCATGCGTAAGCTATTGTTGCTGTAGTTACTTGTACTTAAATTAATAGGCACTGAGTGGGATTAAGTCAACAAAAGGCAAAAACTCTAACGAATCACATACCTTATGAGTAACTTTTAATTGATAAACACTGAAATAATAATGCAAAATTAACAGAATTTAACTTAGCGTTGGTCAGTATTTACACTTAAAAATTTTTCAATTAACTTAATTTGGGCTGATTTTTTAAAATACTTCCGTAAAATTACGGCATTTTTCTAAAAAATCCCTGGAATTTACCTCAACATCGGCTGCTGCAATTGTGCATATAGTTCCCTATTTGGAAGCGGATATTATTGAATTATTAAAATTCAACGGGCTATTTGCTGTATTGAGGTTGGAATCACAATGGTCGAAAGTCATTACTCGGCTAGCTGGATTGTCTAGATATTTCTCTCCAAGACCTCCAAGAATGCCTACTCTTGTTCGTGGTTTGAGGCAACTTGAATCCATCTTTTCAGGCTGGAAACTCGCTCAGGGTCAACTTGTGTATACACGGCAGGTATCATTGCTGTTGGAGTTGTCCATCCATTGCGACAATCTCCACACGTTCTAAATTAGGTGGTAAATATGAGATACCGTGTAAAGCCATTGCTCTACCAGTAATAAACATAACTTTATCTAAGTTATGGCGTTTCCTACGCAACTGAGGTAGACCAAAATATTGTTTACCAAGGTTAGTAGCTTTAAAAACTTACCTCACCAGGTCGGGAAACGCTATAAATTTCGTTAACTCTCATAACTTCACCGTAAATTTACAGTAAGCTAGATTGTTTTAGCTATAAGTATACAGCATAATGCTAAAATTATAAGTAATTTTGTCAGTCAAGTAGGATTTAGCAAGATGAAAGCTGTCGGTATTTACACCCTTGCCAATGATGCTGTATTTGACCAATTAATTGCCTTGCTAAATAGCATTGAGGTCAATGTTAGTCCAGACATTCCTATATGTGTGATTCCTTATAATGACAAAATAGATAAGGTGAAGCGGGAAATTGAATCTAGAAAAAATGTCACTCTATTTAAAAATAGCGAATCTATTCAACGCTGGGATAATTTTGGCAATGAGATTTGTACTGTGCATCCAGCAGTACAGCAAGGACAGTCATTACGTAAGACTTGGAATCGCATCCCCTTATTAAGAAAGCTATGTGCTTTTGATGGGGAGTTTGAGAAGTTTGTGTTTTATGATGCGGATAGTTTAGCAATGAGATCAATAGATAATCTATTAGCTGAACTTGATAATTACGATTTTATATTTGATGATTGGGAGCATAAAAAATCTAGAGAATATACAGCTTTAGATTTATCTTCCATAGAAAAAACAGGTTTGTATACGGAAGAAGATGTACGTCCTAAGTTGCATTGCTCAAGTTTCTTTGGCTCTAAAAAAGGTATTTTTTCTGAGTCAGAAATTGCATTGATTAAGAAGTTACTAATTGAAGATAATGAAATCCAATGGCTGCGCGATTGGTATTTATCAGATGCCTTTTTGTTTAGCTATATGACCTTGAGGTGCGATCGCCCCTTATTTAACTACACACTTAGCCCCAACGGTCAAGATAGAACAGGTAATTGTGCTAATGCTGATCCTTTTGTGAATATTAATAATGTTCTTTATAACCAAGAGGGACTAAAACCTATTTATCGTCTTCACTACATGAACTATTCCTCTAAGGATTTTGCTCGATTATGCCAAGGAGAAGATGTTAATATCCGTTATAAAAATGAGTTTCTGCACTATCGCTTTCTCAAAGAACCAGAAAGAATGCCAAAACGTTTAAAATCCCCTGGCATTTTCACAAAAAGCAATCGGGTTTTACAGAAAGTAGCCAATAAAATCCAAGCCAGTATTTCTTAGTTCGGACTAAATTGTAGATGCAACTGCTGCCATTTTATGGCAGCTTTATTGGTATTTACGTAATAGGTATTTTCGTAAGGATAAACCTTAAGATGCTAGTTTTTGTAATCCCACTCAAAAGTCAATATATTTCGCAATCTTGGGCAAGGGTATGTAAATTATTTGAAAGAACTATCAAATCAACTTGTAATCAGACAACAGATGAATTTAGAGTAATTGTTGTTTGTAATGAAAAACCCAATATTGAATTTACGCATAAAAATATCATATATATTGAGCGCGATTTTGTATTACCCAGCTTAGATTGGCAGGGCAAAAATATAGATAGAACACGCAAATTAATCACTGGGTTAACTTATGCTAGGGATCTCAAGGCATCACATATTATGTGTGTTGATGCTGATGACTGCATTAGTAAGCATCTAGCCAAATTTGTGAATAGTTATCCTGAAGCAAATGGATGGGTGATTCAGAAAGGCTATTCCTATACAGAAGGGAATAAAATTATCCGTTTTATGAGGAAAGGCTTCGATCAATACTGCGGGACAAGTAATATAGTTAGATATGATTTGTATGATGTACCCGAAATTTTAGATGAAATCACTGAAGCTAAATATGTAGAATCTATATTTAACTATTATAGGCATCGTGAAATAACTAAGACTTTAGCAAAAAAAGGAACACCACTAGAGCCTTTACCTTTTGCAGGTGCTATATATACCAAAAATGGGCAAAATAATTACTTGCAAGTTGAAGATAGAAATAAAAAAATAAATATAAAATCAAGACTTATGAGAATAAAAGCCCTATTGGACTATAGATGGATCACAAAATCGATTCGTGGTGAGTTCAAATTGTACGATATTTTTAATGAGTAAATTTGTAATCTTTAAAATTTGAGATTAAGTCCTGTGGTTAAAATTACTGTCTGCATTCCCACTTACAACCGAGCAAATTTACTTCCTTACGCAGTTAATAGCGTACTAGCTCAAACTTATACAGATTTTGAGCTAATTATCTGTGATGATGGTTCTACTGATAACACGCCTCAAATAGTCAGCCAGTGGAATGATTCACGAATTCGCTACATTAGACAGCCTGTAAATGGTGGGCGTAGTCGCAATATGCGCTCTGGTTTTGAAGCTGCTTGTGGAGATTATTTTATAAAATTCGATGATGATGATGCTTTGACTCCCGAATTTTTAGCAAAAACGGTGGTAGTCTTAGAAGCAGAAGAAAATGTAGATTTTGTTTGTACAAATCACTGGATTATTAATCAAAATAGCGAAAAAATTGAATCGGCAACAATCGAAAACTCTACTAAATGGGGAAAGGATAAACTCAAACAGGGAGTGATTCCTGACTTGATAGAGCAAACCTTTTTACATCAAAGCTTGCAAGTAGGTTCAACACTATTTCGTCGAGAGTGTTTGACAGAAGTTGATTATATGCGTCCACAAGCTGACGGATGTGAGGACTTTGATTTATTAGTACGTTTAGCGATCGCTGGTAAGCAAGGGTATTTTCTGCCAGAATTTCTGATGGAATATCGTTTTCATGGCGGACAAACAAGTTTGAAACAAAATTTGCACTTTCTTTCTGCCAAAGTTTTCTGTATTAGTAGTTATAAATTCCCTGATGAGGAATTAGAAAAACTACGATTGCAAAAACTAGCAGCTACCCAGCGTGCTTTGGGTTTAAGATTGATTGAAAAGGGCGATTCTGTGGAGGGACGCAGACTTTTGCAGCAATCAACTCAGTTATTGGGTAGCGATCGCAGAATCATGCTTGGTTTGATATTATCTTACTTACCAATCAGTTTACGCAAATTAGCTTTACAGGTTTTTCGCCAAGTTCGTCCTAAAGATTACACTGAGCAAGTGAGAGAAGCATCTGTGTAATAAATGCTATCAGCATTACAGATATTCGTGGAATCTAAAATTGTTCTAGATTTACTTTATTTTATAGCAAACAAACTAGAACCATCTATCAATATATATGACTGGTATTTGATTTTGAAATACACGTAGGGCGTGTTAGTGAAGCGTAACTCCGCATTTCTCACAAATAGTAGGGGCGGGTTCACAGATATGCTCGAATCATTCATGAATATTTCGCTCAAAGAACCCCTACGGACTCTGGACTGAGGTTGCAATAATTGATGAGAAATCCGGTTTAAGGTGCTGGAGAAAATCAGTTATACAAACTTAAAATTTTTTGCAAGTTTTTGATTAAACCTATCTACTTTGTGGAAGAATTGGAGTAGGTTGGTAAATTGAGTTTGAGCGCAGTTGAGCAATAACAAAGATTGTACCAATAGCTAGCGCAATAGATACAACTGCGATCGCTAAACGATTAGCCTTCCAAAAGCTTAGTTGTCCTTGTTGATAAGCAGTATTGGCTATATTTACCTTTCAAGCATTTGAGCAATATTTACTGCTCTTAACGGAGTGCCACACTTTAATATTTCAAGTATTTTAGATTCTAGGTCATCTATATTAGCCCCATATTGATCACTACAACCGAGATCGAAATGAATCTTAAGTAAACAAAACGCGTGACCAAGTATCAACAATATCTACCATTTTATCACCACTGATACCTTTCATACGTTTTTTACCGCTTGCAACTGTTACTCGTTCTACTACATCTTTTAAAGATTCAAACTTTTTCTTTTTACGTTCTTTCTCAATACTTTCAACAACTTGAACAGCTTTTTTATCAGTAATTCCAGCCGTTCGTAATCTAAAAATCAGTTCTATTAAACTTAAATTATTAAATGCTTCTAATGGTGCAATCTGTTTCGGCATCTGACTCTCAAATAACTTGATAGTTTCATATAACTTCTGCCTTTCCTGTCTTTCCTGTACCAATTCAGACTTTAAATCATCAAGTTGTTTTTCTAATAAACGAAATTTATTACTTTCTGCGTTCAAGGTAATTGAACCAATAGATTCAATTACACTTTCTGATTGTTCATTAGTAGATTTTGTTTTTTTAAGAAGATTAGCTTGCTTTAATGCTTCTTGTTCTTTTTCAGATGTAATAATTAAGGCATTAACCATTTCTCCCGCAATAGGGTTTTTTTCGCAAGCTCGAACAGCAGCATAGTATTCAAAATGCCCATCAATAACCTCATATTTTTCAAAACCAATCTTTTTTAGTACTAATGGTTTTATAAGTCCTCCAGCGTCTAGTATTACTTCAGCAAGTATATCTAAATCTGTTTCAGTAAAGTGTGAACGCTGAAAACTAGAGGTAACACTGTCAATATCTACCATCAAGAACTTAGTCATTGTTTTGGCTCTATTTTTTTCAAAACTTCCATAGCTAAAAATTCAAACTCAGCAGCTGATTGATTGGCTGAAGAGTCACGCTCTGCAAAATCTAGAACCGATTTAGGATCAGGAATTTCCATATTACCTAAAGGGATAGTTTTGTTAATACAAGTTGATAAAGCTGTTCTTTCAGATATGGTACTATCCATAAGTGGCAGTTCATAACGCTCAGTAATTACATTCTTATGTTTAGTAAAGTTATATTTCAGGTATTGAGCGTTAGTAGAAATTTTTGAGGGAAGCACACCCATAATCTTAATAGGTGCTTGACCTTCACCTTCTTTATTCTCAGCAATCTTTTCCTGGATAAAGTTTTTAACACTTATCAAGCCTTGATTTGAAAATGGCTTTAAATCTGAAGGGATAATTAAGTAATCAGCAGCAGTTAGGGCAGCTTCAGCATAAACATCTAAAGATGGTGGAGTATCAATAATTACAATATCATAATCATTTTTAACTTTTTCTAATTTTCTAGCTAGCCTAAATCGACTAGCAGCAAAACCAATTAGATTGGACTGATTCTCAATTAAGCTTATGTGTGATGGAACTACGTCAATCTCTGGATTATTAAAAAAGTGGGACTTACGAACTAGCTCTGGGATGAAGTTACTTTTGCTAGACTCTAGTAAATGATAAATATTGCGATCTTTTAAATCATCTTCTTCCTCAAACTGGAATTTTATTAATCCTGTAGCAAAAGTTGTATTGGCTTGAGCATCTATATCAATTAAAAGAACTTTTTTACCTTTTTTGCTTAATGCTGCTGCTAAGTTAATAGCGACTGTAGTTTTACCTACCCCACCCTTATGATGATAAATTGCTATTGTTTTCATAGAAGATTTTTCCTGGATTTCATTAGAAATTATTTGAATTTGTATTGGCTGATTTGACTTAGATTTAATATTTGAGTTATCTTGGCTATTTTTCTGTTTTAAGCTTTCTCTACCAATGAAATTTTTAATTTCTTCTAACTTCGTCTCAACTTCCTTACCTGAACACTGAAAAACTAACTTAACATCATTCTCAAGTTTTTCATAAATCCTGATTTCCTTGCCATTTGTTAATAAACCATATCCTACATTCAAACTTGTTAAATAGTGCCTGAGTCTGAGGACATGATTATTTAAGTTTTGTTTGGGATGCTTTGCCTCCATGACCACACTTAATGGTGAGTTGGCATCTAAGACAAAGGGAAGGACTTGTGCCGCAAATGCTAAAAAATCTAACCGGATGCTACCAACAGCAACTTCCTGATGCCAGGTGTCTGGAGTATAACCTAGCTGTGGTAGTAAATATTGCACGATGAGCTTGCTTTCTACTTCGCTTTCATTACGGCACAACTCAGGATTAAAAAGCAAATTTTTTACCCCAATAAATATGTATTGGTGTTCATTATGACACACAGCAAACTAGTTAATCCATAACAATTACTGCATACTAAGTATAGAAATAAAATTATGTTTAGTAATTTTGCTGAAAATAAAGATAAATGTCTTGATTTACTTCAGCCCACTATATCGTCATACCCCGCACCATCTCAAAATTGCCTTGCATCTTTGATGAATATGCTGACTTTATGGCAGAAAAAGAAATCCGCAAAGCATTAGAACTCAGTATAAAACGTTTAGGAGCAATGGCAAGGGCGGCGGGAATTCATCTCATAATTGCTACCCAACGTCCAGAAGCCGGTATTGTCACCCCAATTATCCGTTCAAATTTGCCAGGAAGAGTTGCTTTAAGAACCGCTAGCGAAGCCGACTCAAAAATTGTCTTAGGAGGTACAGAAACATCCGCCTCTTATCTATTAGGTAAAGGTGACTTACTCTACCAGATTGGCCCCCAATTGTATCGTTTACAAAGCCTATTTGCTAAACAAATTCAGATCCCATCAGAAAAAACTCAGTAGACGCAATTTCACCGATATCATTATTAATAATTGATGATATTGTTAAACTCCCTACTTACAAATACTGATTTCATATCTCTTACACCCCATCTATGCCAATAAATTCAAACATCCAAGCAGATTACTAGAAAATTTCTCCAAAACTTATCTAAGTTCATCCTGTAGGGCTAATAAACAACTGAACAATAAATATATATACACCTCCTACCCTACACACAGGATGTACAACAATGAGTACCAAATTGCTTTCGATGCTAGCTGTTAATCAACTTACATTAGTTGTTTATCTTGACCAATATGGATATTATCACTATGAGATAATTCATGGTAAGGGCGTACTGCAAAATACTGAGATATTTTATAATCAGCACTCAGCCGAACTAACAGGAATGTTGTGTATTAATTCAATATTAAACTATTACATATAGAGATGATATTGATTCGCTTTTAAGTATAGTTTAACCATCAATCATAGAGATTCAGTTATCAGAAAAATAAGTTTTAGGTGTAACAACTACAGCAATCTATTTAATTTGTAAAAATTGTGGGACTTCAGAACCCCGGTTTCTTAAAGAAACCGGGGTTTCGGCTATCACAAATGGTTTGTATAACCGAACTTGCTTAATTACGAATTACGAATTACGAATTACGAATTATCATAAGGGCGTATTACTATATACTCTATCGAGGCAATATTGCTGGCACAACTCTTTTAATTTTCCTGTAAAGATTAAATTTACCGGAAATTTTCATTAACTGGGAACGCGTCATCAGAGGAATTAACAAATGGGATATGTAATTGCTACTGCAAATATGAAAGGTGGTGTAGGTAAAACTACCCTCACTGTCAATTTGGCTACTTGTTTGGCAAAAAATTATGGTAAAAAGGTGCTGGTTCTGGATTTAGATACCCAAATCAGTGCCACACTCAGTTTGATGTCGCCTTTAGATTTTGCCAAGCGTCGCAAACAAAGATTGACATTTAGATATCTCATTGATGAAGTTATCAATCCAGATCCAAATACTAAGTTAACTATCAAAGATATCATTCAAACTCAAGTCTGTAATCTGCCAGAACTACATTTATTACCAGGAGATATAGACTTATATGATGAGTTTGTCGTGTCAGAAATGTTGCATAGACAAACAGTGGCTTTAGGTGAACAAAACTTTGAAGGTGTTTGGAATCGGTTTGAGAGAGTCTTGATTAATAATATCTTAAAATCAGTACGCGATGAGTATGATTTTATTCTTCTAGATTGCGCCCCTGGCTACAATTTATTGACGCGGAGTGCTTTAGCAGCCAGTGATTTTTATCTTCTCCCAGCAAAACCAGAACCTTTATCTGTAGTAGGTATTCAACTGTTAGAAAGACGTATTGCCCAGTTAAAAGATAGTCATGAACATGAGACTAAGATAAATATTAAAATGCTGGGAATTGTTTTTAGTATGTGTAATACTAACCTATTGACGGGTAGATATTACAAACAGGTCATGCACCGAGTTGTAGAAGATTTTGGTGTAGAACAAATTTGTAAAGCACAAATTCCGGTAGATATTAATGTGGCTAAAGCTGTTGATAGTTTTGTTCCGGCTGTTTTAAACGCACCCCAATCAGCCGGTTCTAAAGCATTTTTGCAGTTAACTCAAGAGTTGTTGCAGAAGTTGTGATAAGTTAGTCTGCCTAAATATTTGTAGTTGGGATTAAGAATACTTATAGGTTGGGTTGAGGAAGAAAACTCAGCAAAATGTTGGATTTGTTAGGTTTTTCTATCGCTCAACCCAATCTACATCAAAGTGATGTTTTAGGCTTAACTGAGCGGTATTGATTCATTACTCAGCACTTATAAGAATTTCTGATTTGGTTGTAAATTGATTGCAAAACGACTATAGACAATTTGAGTTGAAGATTTAGAATCACACCAAAAAACATCCTGAATAACTTTGTAATCATTCTCCATCTCTGCTAAGTCAAAATGAACCAAAGAGATATTATTCAATCCCACAACTTCTTTACCATCCTGAAACCATCGATATTGCCAAAACATAAAAGGTTGTAACCATTGCAAGTAAGAATTTTGGGCTTTTTTGTGGGCATTTATTAAAAAAGACATTTCTCTTTGAGAGTGGAAATCTTGCGTGCTTTGTCGCGGTATCCACTCCAGTACACAATACCAATCAGGTTTATTTTTTCCTTCATAGCGGGCTGATTTTTTCGCAGACACTTGCACTATATTTGGTGGTTGATTCCAGCCTAGCCACCGTCTGATTTTTTCTGGTAATAGCCACTCTTTTAAACGTGTATGAATTAATCTGGTGACTGTTTCTTCATTCTTTAAAGCACTAGAAGTCAACTGTACTAATACAGATTGTTTTTGTGAATTGAGCGTTTTTGCATAAGATAAGCGAGCGGTGCAACTGTAGTGAATATCTCCAGACAGAATCACAAGTTTTTCACGTTGCTCACACAACATATTTAACAGTTTTGCTAAGGCAGGAAAATTAATATTCCAAGCATCTCCCACATCTGTAGAAAAAACTTGCTCGCGTTTTAATTGCCAATGATGAATCCAATCAATTACTTGCAAACCAAATACATTTGTCGGGGCAATAACAAAGGTGGTGAGATGATGATTGTCTGCTGTTTGTTGTAAAGGTTGCAGTAGTTGTTGATTCATTGCCCGTGGACACAATAACATGGGTGGGGCTATGGGTTTTTGGTCGGCTGGATAGCCCCGCCAAGTGCGTGTATCTAGGACGATGACTTCATGGCAGTGGCTTTTGATGGTGTAGTGCCAAGTCAATACTTGGGGATCTCGTTCTAAAATAAACACCCCATCTTCTAAAATCAAATTAGGTAAGTCAGTGTGAGGATCAGTAGTTGGTATGCCAACATATCGCGCGATCGCCTCCTGTGCATTTTGATCTGTCCCTTGAGAATTTGACCATGCACTAGCCGCAACTAGCAACTTTTCACCGGAACTATTAGCGACAAATTGCCTAGGTGTATTACCCCAAGCCTGAAACACTGCATAGGCTAATAAAGCATTCTGCACAACTCGCCTTCCCAGAGAATTTCCCAGCACCCGTAAACACCAAGCTTGATTTAAATTCCAATCATCACTCACATCATGGTCATCAAAAATGGTGTAGGTGGGAATATTAGCCAAAGCACGGCGCACTTGCGGCAGAGTTTGAATATATTGGCGTAAATACTTAACTGACTTGTTCCAATACTTGATAGCATGACGCTTGTTGGTGACTCTGTGTGCTTTAGGAAACGCATCTGGCCAGCACACTGGCGACCAAGAAAGTATATAAGCAGCGTAATATTCCCCCAAGCTGAAAAGATGACTAGATACTTTCTCTGGTTTATTGTGTAATCCAGCCGTAAAGCCAGCGTCTTCTGTAGCCACTTGAGCGCGATCGCCGGGAGGTAGTTCTTTGGGTGTAAGATAAATTTGATCTATGGGTAGTTGTTCTTCCCAACCTAATAAAGCATCCCCTAAATGACTAGCACACCACAAAAATGGTGCTGCTACATCATCACCGTAAATTTGATCACCTGTCAGGAATAACTGATGGGGGCGATTGCGAGTTTGTTTGGCAGTTGCAATTAACCCATCTAAAATTGGTAAGGCATCAAATCCATGACCATGAGGTTTACGACAGGAAGCATGGACAATATGCAAATCTTCCAGGTGGTTGGGTGGAAGAACAAAAGTTGGTTTTTGATGTGCAAAGTAGCTAATGCTAACGTGAGGAAAGCGGTGAGAAGATAAAGCTTGCTCTAGTGTGAGTACAGTTTGGTCTGCAAGGGTAAACTGGAGGTTATAGGCATAGATGCTATCATTCGTTAAACTCTCCCCATTTGCAGACACAGCTGTAATCGCTACAACGTGTAAATGTTTGCCTAAAGCAACTGTAGAACGTTGCCCCACTAATAAATAATTTTCTAAACTTTCACCATGATCTGTTGTCTTATAAACCTTGAGTTCTACCTGGCAAGACTGTTTTAATGCCACCAATACTGTCACCGATTCCGGTTCAGTATTTTTTAGTATTGGCCCAGCCAAAATCATTGGCAGGTCGTCAAAAAAGCTTCCAGTTTGGTTATTCATTACGCCATGTGCAAATTAATATTCGGTAACAAGTTAATTGAACTAGAGAGGTTATCGTTCAATAGTGTCGCATAAGCTCTCTTGTTTATTTGACCAGCCCTGTGTAACGAAATAATAAGTCGCACATTACATGATTATGGTGAAATCAAATTATTCCCATTGACTGATTAAGTGAGCGACTTGCAGTTACGGCACTGGCTGCACAAATTATGAATACAAAAATTAAGTTAATGTATCCTAGCTTTAATAAAATAGCATAGCCTTTTGTGGTTTTATAGTTCAATTTTTCTAGTAGTATCGCGAGTATTGCCCTAGCTTATGATGATTGTGGTTAAATCTGGCAAACATCAGATCATTATCTATTGATTAACTGGAAATTCCTAGCTTATTATTCTCTTTTAGACATTGACCAATAGGCTGATTTTTTGAGAATTAGAAAATATATGGTATTACTTCTTAGCTCTTAATTAAGAACTTAGTTTTAGTTTATTCTCTCTTGTGATTGTTAAAATTTAGGTAAGCTAATATGAGATCCAAAGTAATGGTTACAAGCAAATTTGATCATACAATAGCTGCCATTGAGTTAAATGCAGCTAGAAAATTAAACTGGGATTATAACCAATTTAAAGAATCTTTCAGTTTTACAGTAAATGATGAAGCTATTGAGATAGCACCTAAGAAAAATATACTTACCGAATCCGAGGTAGAAACTTTAAAGGAAGCTTTGTTAGATTACGGTTTTCACTACAAAAAAACCGTCAATGATTTTATCTTAGTTTTTCAGCAAGATATTGAATAAAGATAAATATAAGGTTGAGTAGTTAATACCAGCTGGCGATCGCCAGCCCCGAAACTCTGGAAAATTATCAAGGTTAGCTTGACAACCCCTGAGAAACAGCAACAAGCCTGGATCTGAGTGGCGTCAAGAAATTGAAAAACCATATAGGCGATCGCCTAATATCAAAAGCATGAACCCGATTGATATATTGAGTTTATGATTAAGAGTAGGTAGAAGCAAAATAAATATATGCCAGTTGTTGCAGCTAAATCTTATGTAGAGTATCGAAAGGATGCTTATTGGGTCGAAGGAACTCGGATTTCCCTCGACTCTGTTGTTTACGCCTTCCGAGGTGGATTATCACCTGAAAGCATTGTTCAATCTTTTCCGTTACTAACATTAGAACAAGTTTATGGCGCGATCGCGTTCTATCTAGCTAATCGTGTGGAGATAGATTCTTACTTAGCAGATGAAGAAGTAGCTTTTGATGCTATGCCCCAACCCCTACAAACTACTGATCCTGCTTTGTACAATAAGCTGATGGCAGCTAAGTCAGCAAATGAGCGAGTGGGATCGTGATTATTTGTTACCAAGCCGATGCTGACTTGAATCAGGCGATCGTCACTGGCGTGTTACGGTGAGAACCTACGATTAATTTTCAAACTGCCTTTGCTGCTGGGTTGGAAGGTGTTAAAGATGTAGAAGTATTGGCGATCGCCGCAAAACAGGGGCGCGTTCTCGTCAGCCACGACCGCAAAACTATGCCATCAGAATTTGCTGAATTTATCAGCAACAATCAGAGTTCAGGAGTGATCATCGTTTCCAGGAAACTACCAATTGAAATCGTTATTGAGGAACTATTGCTAATTTGGGCAGTATCGAGTGCAGAAGAGTGGGTTGATCGGATTGCAAAACTGCCTCTCTGACGTAGGCAAACAACTGCAAAAACATTAGAATGGTGTTTCAGTCTGCAAATGAATAATTGCTTGTGTGTGCGGATGCTGAAAGCGGAGTTCTCTGGCGTGTAAGTGTAAACGAGTAGCCTCAGCATTGCAACCATATAGGCGATCGCCTAATATCTCCTTTCCTAATCCTACCAAAGCATGAACCCGCAACTGATGGGTGCGTCCTGTCAATGGTGCAAACTCAACGCGGGTATATTCTCCTTCCCTCGCCATTACCCGAAAGCGCGTGAAGCTGGGTTTACCATGTTCCCAGTCAACTTGTTGATAAGGTCGATTTTGTGGATCTCCCCATAATGGTAATTCAATTAAACCTGTGTCTATGGCGACAATGCCTGCAAGTATGGCTTCATAAACCTTGTGGACTTGTCGCTGTTGGAATTGCTGGCTAAGTTGACGATAAGTTTGAGAATCACGCGCCACCAAGAGAATCCCAGAGGTTTCTTGATCTAAGCGATGTACCGCCGCTAAATTATCACCATATGGTAATAAATTACGCAAGCGACTGATCACGCTGTCTTGAGTTTCCAGATAACGCCCCGGAACAGATAGCAGTCCCGCAGGTTTGTTGACAGCAATCAAATGTTCGTCTTCATAAATAGTTTTTACCTCTCCCCAAACCCCTTCCCTTGTGGGGGAGGGGCTTAAAACTCCCCCTTCCCTACCTTCGCGCAGCGTGTCGAAGACAGGGAAGGGGGTAGGGGGGTTAGGTCTTAAACCCGCCAACAAAAACCCCATCAATGGCTGACAGCGTTCTACACAAGCACCATAAAATTCCCCCTGGGTTTTATCTTGATTAGATGTCCCATACCAAAATTCTGCCATTGCTAGGGGTTTAAGTCCGTGGGTGGCGGCGTAGTGGAGTAGCTTCGGGGCGCAACAGTCGCCTGTACCCGTCGGTAAACCATCGGGCATTAATTGCTGCAATGATAAAGATTGCCCTAAAAAATTCATTAGCGAGTAAGCGGCGTACATCTGTGCTTGGAGTTGTCGAGATAGGGCTTTACGCTGTTGTTTGAGTGATTGAATCCGAGTATCTGCTGTAGCGATCGCTGCTTTTAAAGTTGCCAAAGTTACATCTCGTTGGCGTTTGAGTTTGCGGCGTTCTATGCCCTGCTGACGGCTTTCTGCATCTAGTTGTTCTAAAGCCAAAGTTAAGGCTTCACCTGTGAGTGTGTCGCTAAGTTGCTGGCGTTTTTCCTGTCGTTGCTGTTTCAACATAAAATGGCGATCGCTCATTACTTGCAATTGTTGTGCAAACTCCCGCGATAAATTTTCATCGTCTTGTCTCGCTGGTAATTGTTTCAGGGTAATGAGTTCTTGCTTAATTGCTTCTAACTCAGCCAAAGTTTTCGCTTCTTGTAAAGCTACTTGTTCTCTCCCAGGAATCGGCGCAACCCAGCCATCTACAAGATGTTCGCCATTGAGTAAGCCAGAAAA
Source organism: Anabaena minutissima FACHB-250 (assembly GCF_014697125.1). Classification (GTDB taxonomy): domain Bacteria; phylum Cyanobacteriota; class Cyanobacteriia; order Cyanobacteriales; family Nostocaceae; genus Trichormus; species Trichormus minutissimus. The sequence goes on from NZ_JACJRG010000001.1 coordinate 344,910, forward strand.
AGCTTTTAAAACTCGTTGTTCACCTGTGAGTAGTTCTACTAATAAGACACCATACATTTTACCTTCGTGGAAATAACGCTCATCTTCGGCTAGTTGTTGCATTAAACCACAGGCGATCGCTTCTACTAAAGGTGTGCGTGGTAGCCTAATTAAATCACCAGTTTGCAGACAACGCCCCTCGTACCAATAACTAGGAGATTGGTTAACGTCAGTCCACTCATAGTCAAGAAAATCTGCAATCTGATGTAATATCATGCCAGCATCAAAATGTCGTCAACAATATGTCCGGGGAAAGTTTATATCACATTGGCTTTGGACAAAATGATTTAGGTTCTACACCTCCTACTATAATGCGATCTCTACTCCTATATATGCAGCAAAAAACTGTGATTAAAGTTGCGAAATTGCCAAGTTTAGCAAAATTTTATTTACCACCAGTATTTTTATCTACTCTTCACCTAAACTTTAATTTTTTGTTCAGTAAATATAGGTAATATATATAAAATAAACGTCATTCTAATAATTAAATAAACGTCACTAATAAACTTCGTAGTAAGAACTTTAGTCCGAATTAATCTATTTCTATAAATAATATTTCATTTAGATACTAAAAAGAAAATCAAATGATAAATGCTAACAAGCTGATTATTACAAATATCAATTTAGCTTTAATTACAGTCCTGCCAACACTGATGTTTTTAGTCTTACCACATCGTGTAAATGCTGAAGATCCAGGTGAATGTTTTATGATTAACGCCTCTGGTAGAACAATTAAACTAGAAAAGCTTTGTGGCGTTAACATTGAGAAAAAAATATCTCCCCAGGCAGAAAAAAGAGTATTTCGTGTTCCGATCAAACGCCGTCTGGGTAGAACTCCTGTAATTGATGTCACCTTTAATAACAACAAAACCTTTGAGATGATTTTTGATACAGGTGCTAACAATACGTTAATTACGATGGGAATAGCAAATGCGCTGCAACTCAAAACGACAGGAGTAATGACAGCGCAAATTGCTGATGGTAGCCAAATCGAATTTCCTATTAGTACAGTACAATCGATGGCAGCAGGTGGTGCTGGAGTTCAAAATGTAGAAGTAGCGATCGCACACAACGCACCAATCGGATTACTCGGTAATGATTTCTTTGGTCATTACGACATCAAAATTTTAGAAACAACTGTAGAATTTCATCCCCGATAAGTAAGGAGTGGTGAGTGGTTAGCCAAATTTTCAGAATGAGGGTATTAGGTTTTAAGCGCGATCGCGAAAACCTTGTCCTCCATTGACTGGATCAAACAGTACATCATATCTGTTGAAAAATCCTATCCCACTATTCACCACCACAGGTTGGTCTAGCTGTGGAACAACATTGACATTCCACACATTCAACCCATTGGTGTTTCCTGGGGTAATGCTGTAGTTAAAAATTTGAGGAATTGATAGTTTCACCGTATTTTGTGGGCGTAATCTTCCTGGTTTGAGTTTACCCATTAGGGAAGCAGTTTTAAAGTCAATTAAACTGCTGTTGATCCCCGAATCAACTACCATTCTGGCATTACAGGTATTTTTCATAGAACTGGCTGCGATCGCTAAACAAACTCCATTGAGTCGAGAATCCCATCTGTTGCCAGGAATACCATTAATTACAGGTTGTTGACTCAGAGAGGCTATTTTAAACCCTGCTCGATTCTGTGCAGTTAAACCGAGAATCAGACTACCGTTACTACTACCACGATTACCTGTAACTATAAATCCATTACTCAGATTTCCTGGTAGTTTTCTCAAGGGATTATAGGGAAGTGTGCGTTCTGAATAATTGACTCCGATAATACCAGCAAACGGTGTACTACTTTTGGCAGAACAATTAGGTTTTTGCGGGGTACATTGACGGCTAGTAACGACTTGCACAGGAACAGGTTCTTCTGTGGCAATCAAACCAATCCGTACATTAGCGTAAACTATCTCTCCTTCTAAGATAGTACCATCACTTAATATTTCCCTAACTATTTGACCCGTTCTGTTAATGGGGGTATTGCCTAAAAACTCCCTAGGAACTCTTAGTCCCGCCGAGCCTGTATCCATAAGAACACGCCTAGGCTGACCGTTAGCTACTGCTACCTCTAGGAAATAACCGCTTGCACCCCTGGGATATAAGGGAACTGATATAGTATCAAAGCTGGGTTTACGGGCTATGACTTGGGAAGTATCACGTACAGCCGGATTAGGAAACAGTGCTTGAAACCCAGCCTGACGCTGCGCCACTGGTTCTGTACCATAGTCCCAAAGGCTTTCGTAGTAGAAAAAGACTGCACCTAAACCACGTTCTTGAGCCGCCCGTACTTGAGACTGAATTTGTTGTATGGAAACTGGACGATTTCTCAACCCCGTCATAATACCTATAGCAGTAGGTATGATTTTTTGTGACTCTATAATTTCTGGGGTAATAATTGTACTAACAAAGCTTTGCAAATCATCACGGTAAACCTGTACTGCCAACTCATCGACAACACCTAACCGCACCCAATTCAGCCAGTCTTGGAGTTGAAATTTGTAAGCAAAGTTATAGTAATTGGGAGAAACCGAGAAAATTGCACTGGGTTTTCTAGCTTTCACCGCTTGGTTAAGTTGCACCATGAAGCCTGTGATTTTATCTGCCCGCCATTTCATCCACGCTTGGGCTTGAGGATTAGGCGGTGGTGGACTTCCAGTTTCCTGAGTATATAAGTTAATTGTGTATTTGTCGTACCCGAAATCAACAGGTAAACTCATGTGATCGTCAAATTGAATACCATCAGCATCATATTTACTAATAATTTCTACTACCAGGTCAGTAATAAACTGTTGTACTTCTGGGCGAAAAGGATTCAGCCATGCTACCTCACCCGCAGCTGAGATTGAAGTTTGAGTGCCATCCCGCTTTTGTGTCAACCACTCTGGATGTTGGGATGCTAGTTCTGAAGTCAGGGGAGTCATGAAACCAAACTCAAACCAAGGTATCGCTAGTAAACCTTGACGGCGGGCTTGACTAACAATATCTGCAATTACATCTTGGCCTTCTGTCCCTTTGAAGAAAAAAGGGATACCCATGCGTTGCGTTACTGCACTGGGATATTTTGCATAACCATCATTCCAAACCACAGGATAAACTGTGTTAAAGTTTAACCGCCGTAACTTAGCAAATGTATCCTGTACTTTAGCGCGATCTCTGAGAATGTTAAAGTCATTATTCGTCAGCCAAACCCCACGGATTTCTTGACGAGGTAACTGTGGTAATTGAGCCGTTGCGGGAGTGAAGTTGCCCAGCAGCAAGGTTGTAGACAATGATATGGCAAACAACACTAGGAAAAGACGCTTAAGGAATGGAAAGAGGGAGTAGGGGGAAAAACTTCTATTTTTGTGCTGGAATTGATTCGGCATTACTGTCTAGATATTTATACTTAATAAATGAGCTTAATTTACAACCTTCTATTTAAGTTTGTAGTAAGGACTTTAGTCCTTAGAAAAATTAGGACTAAAGTCCTTACTACGAACGTGACGCAACTAGTAGGTAAGTAGTGCCAAGTCAGAATCTCGGATGAGGCGGTATACTACTCCTCTAAGTAAACACCTCCTATCCTGCTTTTATGGCTTTAGTTATTGCTGGGGAACGTAGTGGAGTGGGTAAGACAACAGTCACGCTTACCCTTTTAGCATCTTTATCTCGGCGTGGTGCTGTGGTGCAATCTTTTAAGGTCGGGCCAGATTATATTGACCCGATGTTTCATACTTACGTTACAGGTCGTGCGTGTCGGAATTTAGACCCAGTGTTGACTTCAGCAGCCTACGTTCGTCAGTGTTTTACTCATCATCAAGAAAGTGAATATACTTTAGTTGAAGGGGTGATGGGGTTGTTTGATGGGGTGAAGGGGACTGGGGAAGACAATTTACTTAGCACTGATTTTGCTAGTACGGCACACATTGCGCGACTATTGGATTTACCTGTGGTGTTGGTGCTTGATTGTAGTCGCTTGTCTGGTTCAGTGGCAGCGATCGCTCACGGTTATTGCTCATTCGACCCTAGAATTGAAATAGCGGGTTTAGTGCTGAATCGTGTAGGTAGCGATCGCCATCTCTCTCTCTTGAAAGATTCCCTCAAACCTTTACATTTACCTATTCTTGGCGTTTTACGTCGTCAAGATAATATTACAATTCCCGATCGCCATTTAGGTTTAATCCCTACTGCCGAACTCCCCGAATTGGATGCTGTAATCAGTCGTCTCGCTGATTTAGGTGATACTTGCTTTGACTGGCAAACTTTATTACCCTTGTTGAAGACTGGGGACTGGGGATTGGGGAAGGTAGAAGTTTTTCCCAATGCCCAATACCCGATGCCTGTTAAAATTGCCGTAGCACGCGATCGCGCTTTTAATTTCTACTATCAAGATAATTTAGATATCCTGCAACATTTAGGTGCAGAGTTGGTCTTTTGGAGTCCCTTAGCAGATGAATTACCCCAAGGTGTGCAGGGTATGTATTTTGGGGGTGGTTTTCCAGAGGTCTTTGCTCAACAATTAGCAGCTAATACTCATGCCCGTGATAGTGTTAAACAAGCTATTGTGTCAGGAATGCCCACCATTGCAGAGTGTGGGGGGTTGATGTATTTGTGTGAGCAAATAGTGGATTTTGAAGGTAAATCTTGGCCGATGGTGGGAATATTGCCCACATCAGCGATGATGGATAAAAAGCTGACTTTGGGCTATCGTCGCGCTGTGGCTTTACAAGATAGTCTCCTAGTCAATGCAGGAACAAATATTTATGGACATGAATTCCATCGTTCTCATCTCATCTCAAATCCTGATCAGCCTTTATTTACCACTTATCGCTACGATGTGGAGGAGAATCTCGGATGTGAGGGATGGGGTTTACCAATAAATATTCATGCTTCTTATATTCATCTGCACTGGGGGGAAAGTGTAGAAATTCCCCAACAGTTTATGCGTCAATGTCGGGCAATATTTCGTGCTGGATTAAACCCCTAAGCAATCTTTATTGGGAAGGACTCTATTTGCTACCCATTTATACACAGCTTCGCCAATACCTAGAGTTCTACTCAAACTCACATCAGTCACTTTTGCATTTTCATAACATAATTGCCGATTCGGTAAGCTAAAAGATGTGATGTCTGCACGTATTGTCACCGTTCCGTGGGCATCTCGGCGAATTTTCCGTTCTAAAGTTACATTGGTTTTAACTGTTATCCGACAACCATTAAAAGAAACATTCTCTACCCGATTAATTCGTAAATCTTTTCGTCGGTTGATATTGTGACTTCCTCCTGCGAGGCGATTATTCAGTTCTCTCAAAATCTGTGACTGGGAAGCATTACCAAATGATTCCACCACGTTACAGTTGAGTTGTGCCATTGAAGGTTGCGGGTTAACGTAGAGGAAGCTTAAGGTCATAAAACTTCCTAAAATCATCTTTGAGTTTAGAGTTAAGCTTTTCATTCGCATTACCAATTTACCGTCTTTACATAAACTTGATATGTATGACTTCAACTGTTTATGCACTAAATATAGAATTGAGAGTAATTAACTTCCAAATGTTAACCGATAAACTAATTCATCAGTAGACTTACCTTTAATAGACTCAGCGTTCTGGTTAACTTTGAGTAGATTAAACCCTAGTTTCTCTACTACCTTACGAGAAGCAAGATTGTGTTCGTTCACCGATGCGTGTAACGCGGAAAGCTGAAAGCGTTGTTTCGCTTCATTAATGGCTAGGGAACAGTAAACAGGTGCATATCCTCGCTTTTGAAAACCAACGAATGTCATAAAGCCGATTTCTGCATATAGGTCATCAAAAATACCTATCTCTACCAAACCAACCTCTTGGTTTTGAGGAGTGACAGCAACCCATTTTAGCCAAACCATAGTTTCATTATCTGGTGATTTTTCTAAGGCTGCAAACTGGAACTGTTGCTGAACTTCTAAAATAGTGGGGATTGATTCTTCCAGATATTCATAAATCTGTGGATCACTGATCAATGGATAGAGATGCTGGGTGTGCTGTTCTGTTATCTTTTCTAAACGCAAAGCTACCATGTCTGCTGCCGTGAAATATCAATCCGTATAAAATCCCAGATGATTAGCAACTGGGCGATCGCGCATTGGTATTTTAGTATGGGTGGGAGCGTTTAAAATTTTGGGCTTTCCCTCTTTGTCTGGGTTTGCTACTACCAATGTAGTAGAACCTCCTCCATCGAGATTTATGGCATTATAAACACCCAATTTTGTCATAAATTGGGTTAATTCTCTTTTAGTAAATCCTTCGCTATATAGTGGTTGTTTACCATCTACTAAAACTAACCACAATTTCTTACCTGCTTTGTCGGTAGCTGCAACTACTCTCGAATATGGTTTGTCGGTTGAGGAATTTGCATAAATATTTATTTTTGGTTTTCCTTGAAAAACTAATACGTCATCTCCTGCTAGTCCTTGAATAGTCTTTTTTGGACATTCTTCACTGCCTGTAATTTGGGCTTTATTGTTGTTATTAAAACATAAAACATACCAACTTGATTTTTTACTGGCATAGATTTTACCATTAGAAATAGTTTGTCCTAATACCTTTGTCTTATCTCCACTGTAAGGATAATAATCCCACGGTGTTACTTCCCTAAAAGGATGAAAATAGCTACCGTTGATTGCGAGTTTAACTTGAAATTCTGCGACAAATTCAGATGTTGTTCTCGCTTTGGTTTCATTGTCGATAATTTCTTTTTTCCCGACTCCGATATTTTTTGATAAATTATCAATATCTGGAGTTACAAATGGTTTAATTCCAGGTATATTTAGATCAATTGTCACGATATGAATGATTACAGGACGTGGCTTTGACTTGATCAAACGCTGATAAACAATCCCCCGAAATAATTCTTGTTGTTTTGCGCTACGGGGTGGACGACGAAAATGACCCCAACCATACATTAATATTGGTAAAGATAAGAACATAGTACCGACAATAAAGCAATAGTTAGGTGTTTTGGGAATATATCGCCATTGCATTGCCAAATTTGCTAATTTATTGGTAATTGGAATATTGAGTTAATTTTACTCTAAACTGAAAAAATGGATAGTGATAATCTCAATTTTTGTCACCAAAATTTGCAAAATCACTCATTTAAAGCACTGGAACTTCATGATGCAAATTTTAGCGGTGCTGATGTGCGTGGATGTGATTTTTCCCAGGCACAATTACAAAGAGCTAATTTTGTGAAAGCGAAATTTGGTCAGTCAACTAGAATATTTCTGAGTTTGCGAATCACTGGATTCATTGTTTTATGCTTAACTTTTATAGCAGTTAGTCAAATGGCATTTGGGGTAATAGGGAACACTCCAGAAATACCCGCATGGTCATACACTAAAGCTCTAGTTGTCAGCTTGGCAATTTCTGGAATAGGCGCAAGTTTGAGGAGAGTTTTCCCTCAAAAATCAAGCTTAGAAAATTTAATTACAACTCTATCAGGTTTGGCCTCAGCAGCATTAATTGGTTTTTATTATGGTGGTATTATGCAAAATAAAAACCCCCAATTTGCAGCAATATCTGCAATTGTATCATCTATAATAGTGGCAATTTTATGTCTTGTATTTAAGAATGGTTTGATGCGAGTAATTGTTGCAGTTGCGGGGTTTACTTGTAATTATGGTTTAGCTTTTTTAATTAGTAGTGTCGCCTTTGCGTATTTGAGTACCCAAAATTATCTAATGGGCAGTATTTGGGGAATTTTAACTGTGATTTTACTAGCTGTGACAATGCGATCACTAAATTTAGCCATCCAAGAAATTACCACTACTAGTATTACTAATTTCAGAGGTGCAAATTTAGAGAATGCTAGATTTGACTCAGATATAAATCAAAAGAAAGTTGATTTTACTGCTGCGAACACACACAACATCAATTCTCAAGAGATATAAATTTTCATAATAAACCCTATCCCGTCACCTATTCTCTGCTGCATTAATGCCGACCTGAAACCGTGACGTTGATATTTTCATTGAGTCGGCGAACCAGACGCGATAACTCACGAATAATATTCACTGCAATTTCAGGAGTCTCTTCAATGGCATCATAAAGTTGCTCTTGGGTCAGTTCCAAAAATTCGCAAGATTCTAAAGTGGTAACGGTAGCGGAACGGGGTTGAGTATCAAATACTGCCATCTCCCCGAAATATTTTCCCTGATCTACAACTGCGAGTTGTTTATCGCCAATATGAACTTTCACTCTACCTGAGACAACTATATATAGCGATCGCCCTTCTTCTCCCTGTCTGAAGATGGTGTGATTGGCGGGAAAATGCAACTCGTGCATCACTGAAGTCAAGCGCACAATAAAATCATCCCGCAGTTCCTTAAAAATTGGGACTCGGCGGACAAACAATAAACGATCAACGCTACTAAGCATAATTTATGCTGTGGTATATACTCCTGATGGGTAGATGCAGAAATGACACAACAGATACTCAAAATATCAATGTCAGTTGTTAGCAAGTATACGCTACTTTGAAAAGTGGCAAATTAGGGGTGAGATCGCAGCTATTCACATCACAATAATAAATATTTACCCAAATTATTTATTTTCAGGTTGCAAAGCATACCAACCATACCAGTGATGTACAGCTAACCAAATAGCGGACAACAAACCAGCGACACTTAAAGTCAAACCGCTAAACGGAACTAATAAGCCGAACACGGGTAATATTCCCCCAGCAATAGTACAGATAACTGCCGCTAGAGAAGCACTACGACTGTAACCCAATCCCCATGATAATGTGAGTAAAATCAGGGAAATCATTGTCCAAGCAAACTGAGCATTCATAAAGCGGCTAAGATAGGTTAAAGTCAACAGACAAGCAAAGAAGATACTAGCAGCGATCGCGATATTTTTTAAATTCATGGGGATGGATAAATAAAGTAACAATATCCACCACAAAAATAAAGCTGGCGCAAGCAATAACAACCTCGGAAGAATACCAGTTTCACGAATGGGGTTAGTGTTGGTGAAGACTCCAAAGGGATTTTTCACAGAGACGTTATCGTCGAATATCCAAGTAAATTGAGTGTTGCGTCCATCAAGTTTCGTCTCCCTGGGGATAATACCACTCGCAAAGTCAGCACCAGGAAAGTTAGCAATTGCTGTCAGACGGAAGTTAGAAAGCAACTGTCCTGCGGCGTTATAAACCCAACGTGATCCGCCTTGCGCTTGATAGGTGACGCGAAAGCTAGTTTCTTCCCTTGGTTTTAACTGGAAAGCAAAACTATAATTCCCTGGTTCGACAGACTCTAGTCTGGTGCGATCGCGCTCTATTTTATAGTTAGACAGAAGTGAATAGCCAATGGGTGGCTGTGCTTCAAAGAAGAAACTATCGATATTGTTGAGGCGGTTAACTACTTTGTATTCAGCAGTATAGTCTACGCGGTAAATTGCGCTACGGTTCTGTACATCTGTACTTTGATCTAACTTTACTAGAATTTGTGACCCTGCCAACGCTAGTAAACGGTTAACTTCTCGCTTGTCGTTAACTTTAACTATTTTGCCATTCACCTGAGTTGTATAGCTAAAGGCCTCCTGCATTACATAGCGCACTTGGGGGACACTTTGTTCTAGCTTATCCCCAGCGACACTTTGAGCTACTTGAGTAACTTTGGCTTGTTCCCAATGGTGATAACGATTGCTTAAAGTGGAACACAGAAAAAATCCTGCAACCAACAGCACTAATACCAATAATAGATGCTGCAATCCCCATAAAATTTGTGAGTAACGAATTGTCCAGTCACCAATGACAACTTTTTGTTCTGCTGGATGACTTCGTAACGTAAAACTGATTATAGCGATCGCTACTCCCAAAGCTATGACTAAAAATACTAATAATATAAAAGCCGGGAGTAATTGAGAACCAATTTGAAGTAGCTCTGTTGGATGTGTTAAATCTGGTAATCCGGGAATTCCCTGGTTATTAGGAGACATTGGTGATTTTTACAGAATTTGTAATGTCAAGACTCTTAAAACCTCACAAAAGTTTCTGTAAAAATGACTATGTATTTCTTCTAAATAAGGAAAAATAACCTAAGTAAATTCCCAACAAATGGCAATGCAAAAAAAGCAATTACTTTGTCTTGTTAGCTTCTACCCGACAAACAATTTCCATAGAGTTAGCATCAGCACTTCTGGGTTTAGGAAAAATTTCTTGCTCTGTTTTATCAACACGATGCAAATGACCATTAGATCCATAGACAGCCAATCTTCTAGAGAACAATCTGCCTTGGATACAAGCAGCACGAAGGGTTCTCCTTGCTATTCCATTACCATGCTGTTCTAACAGAGTATATTCAGTTCCTTTGACAGATGCCAAATCTAAAACAATTGGATCACCATTTCTATTAGAACCTACTTGCAGGTAAAAGTTATCTTTTGAGGTTTCAGCTATTGCTACACCACTAAATGATAATGAGAGTAGTGCAACCAATCCACCAATTTTTTTTAACCACATAATTAATATTTTTGTAAAGCTATACTTTATTTTTATTCATAAAGTATTGTTTTCGGTGTGGTAAAATCACTAGAAAATCTTTACTTAGCGATACAAGCGAAAATATCAAAAATGAGTATTTATAGCAAAATAAAAAAACCGTAGCGGAACAACTACGGTTAATTTAAGTGAAATACTGAACTCTAAACCTATTTTTAAAGTTGCTGTCTTACAACTTCAGCTCTTCACCTTTCGGTAATCTCTTTATGAAATGAAGTCTAACTACTTAAAAGATATTTGTCATTACTGAATTAAGAAATTGAAGATGGTCAAATATTCATCTAATTAACTGTGGAATTATCTGTATTGTTAGAATTTAAGAAGCTATTAAATAGAGATTCTATGTAATATCACTGAATGTATGAACTCGCTTAGATACTTTTTTGATAATATACTCAGGAATTAAGTATAAATTGTTATATTTGCAAACTGCAAAAAGTTCGGTAATCAAGCATAAATAAACCTTCATGAAGAGTGCTGAGTTAAAAGACTGCCTACATTCGCGCAGCTTCCCATAGGGAGGGGCGGGGCTTTTACCGAGTGCGAAAGTACTGAGCAATCTTCTTACTCAGCACCGACTAAACGCCGCACTCAGCACTTAGCACCGACTGAACGCCCCGCTACCGCTCTAAGCGCAGCTATGCCCGCAGGGCTTTACAGCACTCAGCAAAGAGGATAATTAGCCTAAGTGAGCGGCTTCGTTTTCCCTGTCACCTGTAAACTGTTACCTGTTTCCTTTTATGACTTACACTCCTTAAGTAATTGCGGCATCTGCTGCTCTATTTTTTTAGCTGTCTGTTCTTCCTGCTGCAAGTTTTGCTGTAGCAGTTGCACAACTTTTTGTTGTCCCATCTGTTCAGCAACTTGAATCAAACCACGGTAGCAAGCAATTTCTAATTGTTCGACCTTAGCTTGACATCCAGCCAGTCCCAAGGTGAGAACTTTCTGACTTTCCGCAGCTAGTAGCATGAATTTTTGACCATCACTGACCAGACCAGCCGCAGCATCACAAGTGATCCGCTTTGGTTGCTGTCCTAAAGCGTTGAACACCTGTTCTAAATTTTGAATCTGTTGTTCTGTTTCTCGAATATGAGTCTCAATCAAAGACTTCAACTGGCTGTTTTGACAACACTGCAACATCATCTGCTGCGCTTCCCAAAAGCGTTGTTCCGCGTCGTACATAGCACCAACTTCGTAGATAAATTTCTCTTGTAAGTTAGTGATTTTGCTAACGGGGCGTTCACTTAGTTGAACCATAGTTCTTCTCCTGGGGTTTGGACACCAAGTGATTTGGTGTTTGTACTTTTAAACTACGTTCTACCTTCGCCAATCAATTCTGTCTTCTCGTCATACCAGAGGAACAACTGACTGTTAATTATGAATGCTAAGTAAAATACATAATCATTAGTCATTGGGAGATGAGGATATGAGTTACTCTCTACCTTGTCCCTCATCCCACACGAGAGCGTTAGTAAAGTAAAGTAAAGATAGATTAAGAATGCGCTGATAATTAAATGACTGTTCCACAATTGCAGGAAATTTCCTCTCAGTTAGAAAGTCCAAATTTGCGCGATCGCATGGTAGCGTTGGCTAATTTGCGACACATACCAGCTGAAGATGCTGTACCTCTCATCAAAAAAGTCTTAGATGATGAATCTTTGCAGCTGCGATCGATGGCAATATTTGCCCTAGGCATCAAGCCAACAACAGAATGTTATCCAATTTTGGCTAAAATTCTCGAAAATGACCCAGATTATGGTATGCGTGCAGATGCTGCCGGTGCTTTGGGCTATTTGGGTGATACTAGAGCCTTTGAGGTGCTAGCACGAGCATTTTATGAAGATACTGATTGGTTAGTACGCTTTAGTGCGGCTGTTTCCTTGGGTAATCTTAAAGATCCACGGGCAAGTAAAATCTTAATTCAAGCTTTAGATAGCCCAGAAGTTGTCTTACAACAAGCTGCAATCTCAGCTCTCGGAGAAATTCAAGATATCGATTCGGTAGATAATCTGCTACGCTTTGCTCAATCAGATGATTGGTTGGTCAGGCAAAGACTGGCGGAATCTTTGGGTCATCTGCCTACGGATAAGAGTGTATCAGCTCTCAAGTATTTAGCAAAAGATAGTCATCCCCACGTTGCGGAAGCAGCTAAGATTTCACTCACACGACTTGAGCAAAGAGATAATCAAGTCTAGTATTAAAGCCTCTAACTGCTTTTTAATAATAAGTGGGATTTTTCGGATTTTGATGCAGGGTAATTTTCATTATGAATATTGAAGAATTTTTGGAATTGAGTGCTGGTAAATGGTTTTCCCATCGTACTAGTCACAATTTAGCTTTTAAACAATCGCAAGACGGTAAATCAGAGGTGATTATTGAGACACTGACAGCAGATCACCCAGAAGTTATCACACTGTGTCAACAATATGAAATTTCTCCTAGTGCTGCCTTTTTTGGCATAAAAGTTACCTGGAACGGCACAATGGGATTAGAGGACAAAAAACACACTCGCTCTACTATATTAGTGACTGTCCCGGATGATGATAAACCCAATGAAGGCAGACTACTGCGAGCAATGGGTGATGCCGAGAAAACACTTGTAGCTGGTCGGTATAAAATGGGCAGTGATGAAGCATTGACCCTAATTACAGAATCCGAAACTATGACGTCTGAAGAACGCTTGTGGTTTGCCAGCCCTAATTTACGGATGCGGGTAAGTGTCTTGAAACATTTTGATGGTTCAAGTCTAGCTTCCTTTACTTCTGAGATTCGCATGGGTGTTGCTGCGCCTGCGAAGAAAGCTTCTGAAGCTGCTAATTCAGCAAGTTAAGAGAGTGCTGAGTGCTGAGTGCTGAGTGCTGAGTGCTGAGTGCTGTTGGTGTAGCTAGAGCATAAGCCCTTGCGGAGTTTAAAAACCGCTAAGAAAGGACAGGATATTTACTGAAGGCAGCTAATACTGATACTGGGCATTTTCTACTCCCTACTCACTACTCCCTACTCACTACTCAGCAGTCACTACTCAGCACTCAGCACTCAGCACTCAGCACTCACTACTCAGCACTGACTCAGTTTGGCTAAATTTGCAACAAATTAGCGATCGCCTGTGGCATTGGCAATATAATAATCACTAGCAAAGCAATTGCCATTAAGCCTAAGATGTCCCGCCTATTATCTAATTCCGTGACATCATTTAAGGCAGGTTCATCAATCAAGGGGATGAACAGTAAAATAATTGCCCACACAAAGAATTCTGGCTGGATTAAAGACAACATTAGCAGCAACAGACGGGAAATTTGCCCAATCAGCATAGCAGTACGTTGTCCGAACATGGCATGGACAATATGACCACCATCTAGCTGTCCCACAGGCATGAGATTCAAAGCTGTCACAATTAGTCCCAAAAAACCAGCTACAGCGACGGGATGTAAATCAATTGCTGATTTTGTCGTTAATTCGCTACCTAAAGCTATTTTGGATAGTATCGCTAAAAGAATGGAATATTTAGGATTGAGAGCATCGGGGTTTAATAGACCTGTTTTATCACTCATGGGAACTATCTCTGAGTGAATCAACCCCCACATAATTAAGGGTAGTGTGGCGAGAAACCCAGCTATTGGGCCGGCGATACTCACATCAAATAAAGCCTTACGGTTGGGAATGGGACTCCGCATTTGAATGAATGCCCCAAAAGTTCCCAAGAAAAATGGTATGGGTATAAAATACGGCAGAGTGGAGCGAATTTTGTAAAACTTAGCGGTTAAATAATGTCCCAGTTCGTGGATACCCAAGATAGTCATCAGACCTAAAGCATAGGGTAAACCTTGCAAAAGTATTGCTGGGTTTGATGCTAAGATTTTGGGATCTATGCCAGCCATTTTTACCCCCACCAAGGAAGTAGTGACTAAAGTTGCTAACACCAGTAATAACGCTAGTCCAGGGCGGGTTAATTTTTCTGGCTTCTTGACACTTCCCTCTTTAGCTGCTTGTGCGTTGGGAACTAACACAAAGAAGGGTTTACCATTAAAACCTTCTTGAAAAATAATCAAGAAGCGATCGCCAAATCGTGATTCAATATTTGCTCTAATCTGCTGATAGGCTTGAATAGGTGTTGTTCTCAACTGACCGCGACAAATAATTGCCTGGGGTCTATACTCAATGTTTTGGATGTAGTAAATAGACCAGGGAAAACAATTTCGCAATTGGGTTTCTTCCGTCGGTTCAATGGGGCGCACAGGTACTTGTTCTGCGGTAGGATGGATAGCCGATTGTGATTCTGGGGTTTGGGCTTGAGTCTGTATATCCCTCGGCGGTTGCCGTCCCCACTGAAACAACAGCCAGTATAACAAAAGGCAGATGATTGCAGGCCAGATAATCAGTGATGGCGGTGGAGGTTGCTTTACTCCATACGCCAACGTCCAACCACTCAACAATAATGCTGGTGTCATTAATACCAACCACAACAACCAAATTGGTGTGCGGGTGATATTAGCAACACTGCGCTGCACCATTAGATAAGTAGCCAATCCCAATAGGAGGAGAAACCAAAATGTCATTTGCTCTTCATTAATTTGGAAAAAACAGCCTCCTAGTAGAAGAAGGCAAAAGTAAAAAGCAAGAAATATTATTTTCTCAGCTTCTTACCTGTTGAATACACCCTACTCCCTAGTAGAGACGTAATTAGTCGCGTCTCTACCTACTCCCTAATCCCCACATTTGCTCATGTTCCCCCAATCTCAATCACCAAGTTCTACAACCAAGTCACCACGGGTTATCTTAGAAAATATTTTTGCCTTTCCACCAAATCGGGACACATTAGGGGGAACTTCTTATTTTATTGTAAGAAATGAAGGGAATATCCTCATAGATTGCCCATCACTAGACCAAATAAATCAAGATTTTTTGCGATCGCATGGAGGCATAAAATACTTATTCCTCACCCATCGGGGTGCTATGGGTAAAACCTCAGAAATTCAGCAAAATTTTGCTTGTGAGGTACTAATTCAAGAACAAGAAGCTTATTTATTACCCGGTTTGACAGTCACTACCTTTACTCAAGAACTGACTTTAGATGCCACAACCAAATTAATTTGGACACCAGGACATTCTCCTGGTTCATCTTGCTTACACTATAACAATATGGGAGGAGTGCTGTTTTCAGGCCGTCATTTAGTCCCCAATCTGCAAGGCGAACCAGTGCCATTACGAACCGCAAAGACATTTCATTGGCCACGACAAATTAAAAGCCTACAAGCACTACTAGAACTCTTCACACCCGAAACACTTCAGTATATTTGTCCTGGTGCGAACACCGGATTTTTGCGAGGTAAGCGAGTTATAGACCAAGCTTATCAACGGCTGGCAGCAATTGATTTACAAACCTTGTTGTAGGCAATTGGGCATATAAATTCAAAATTAAGAATTAAGAATTTTAGACATAGGGGATGGGATTAATATTCATCAATCACCCCAGTCCCCACCTTTCAATTTTAGATTTTAGATTTTAGATTTTGGATTGAATAATCTAAAATCTAAAATCCGTCTTGAAAAGTTGAGCCACTGCGTTGGACGGGTTTCCCGGCTTGTAGCAAGTGGCGTTCCTAGGTTGGGAAACCCACCTACAGAACTTTCCGCAAAATCTAAAATTCCCAGTCCCCTAAACCTTTGCACCTGCTACCACAGAATTTTTCTGCAACAATTCCAGAGCAGCTTGATATTGCAAATCTGACTCTGTACCAATCTGGTTGCGCTGGAGGGGTGGTTGGGAAATCACCTGATCTGGTTTAATCCCTAATTTATTAATATCTCGATGGGTAGGCGTTTCATACTTGGCAATTGTCACCGCCAAACCAGAACCATCAGAAAGTGCAAATAAAGATTGAATTAAACCTTTGCCAAAGGTAGTTTCACCTACCAACTTAGCGCGATCGTTGTCTTGGAGTGCGCCGGCTAAAATCTCGCTGGCACTGGCAGTTCCCTGATTGACTAGAATTACTAAAGGATCGTCTGTCAAAGCTGGGCCAAAGGCTTCAAAATTGCCTTGAACACCTTGGCGGTTGACGGTGTAGACTATAGTGCCTGAATCTAACCACAGACGGGCTATTTCAATGCCGGCTTGTAGTAAGCCACCGGGATTATTTCGTAAATCTAAAATATAGGCATCTGCGCCTTTTTTTTCTAGACTAGAAATGGCGTGTGCCAACTCTGTAGAGGCATTGGCATTAAATTGTGTGAGGCGCAGATAGCCAATAGATTTACCTTCAGGGGACGAGCGTAATTCCGCTACAACAGGGTTCAGAGCGATGCGATCGCGCATGACTCTGATTTCCTTTTCGCCATCTCCATCTCGTTCAATTAATAGCGTGACTAAACTACCAATCGGCCCGCGCATCCTCGCGGCGGCTTCATCTAGGGTCAAATTTTCTGTAGAAATGCCTTCAATTTTGATAATGCGATCGCGCGGTTGAATTCCCGCTTTATCTGCTGGTGAACCTTCTATGGGTGATACTACCTCCAACTGCCCAGTTTGGGCATTGAGGGCAATTTGTAAACCTACTCCAGTTAGTTCTCCAGAAGTATTAACCTGCAAACTGCGGTACTGCTCAGGGTCCAAAAACCTAGTAAAAGGGTCATCAAGGCTCTTGAGCATATTTTGAATGGCCACATATGCGGCTTTTTGGTCTTTAAAGGGCTTTGCGAGTGCCTTTTGTCTGGCTGCTGCCCAGTTTTGATGATTGAAAGTATCGTCCAGATAAGCACGATTGACAATTCGCCAAACTTCTGAAACTAGTTTTTGTTCCTCCGTCAATGCGTCTGCTGGTTGGATGAGTGTGCCAAAAACTAAACCAAAAGCCACTAATAGTGAAAATCCGAGCCGAAAAACCTGTTTGTGCATGAACCCCATTATCAATGTCACCTCAACCCAAATTGCCTAAGAATTCCCCAGTCACCACGTCGTTGATGAAATCTATCTCTCGATTATGTTACTTTTTTTATAGAAGTGGTGCATTGTTCTCATCAAGTTGTTAGAGAAACCATGTGAATAACCACCTCAACAAAAGATAAAATCTACTTTGTACCCACCACTAAGGGTGTTGGCTTGCAAAGGGAACGTAATATATTCCATATTTACAGAGTGTTAAGTTTTTAAACTTTTAGCACTCTCAAAGTGCAAAAGCAAACGAACAAAATCCTCTTACAAGAAAATCCCAAAACTGCTAATTGGGAGATTGAATCAACCGCAACCGATTTTTAGGAACTTGAGATTGTATGGCCAACGTTTACGACTGGTTTGAGGAACGCTTGGAAATTCAGGCGTTAGCTGAAGATGTCACAAGCAAGTACGTCCCTCCCCACGTCAACATCTTTTACTGTCTAGGTGGCATCACCCTGGTGTGCTTCCTAATTCAGTTCGCCACTGGCTTCGCCATGACGTTCTACTACAAGCCAACTGTGGCTGAAGCTTACTCCTCAGTACAGTACATCATGAATGAGGTGAACTTCGGTTGGCTAATTCGCTCCATCCATCGCTGGTCTGCCAGCATGATGGTGTTAATGATGATTCTGCACGTCTTCCGCGTGTATTTGACCGGTGGTTTTAAAAAGCCCCGCGAATTAACTTGGGTAAGTGGTGTTATCCTAGCTGTGATCACCGTCTCCTTCGGTGTTACAGGTTATTCTTTGCCTTGGGATCAGGTTGGTTACTGGGCGGTGAAAATCGTCAGTGGTGTACCAGAAGCAATTCCCGTAGTCGGCGTACTCATCTCCGACCTACTACGTGGTGGTTCTAGTGTCGGTCAAGCAACATTGACACGTTACTACAGCGCGCACACCTTTGTATTGCCTTGGTTAATTGCGGTCTTCATGCTGTTCCACTTCTTGATGATCCGTAAACAAGGTATTTCCGGCCCCTTGTAATTTCATCAGCCTTAATGCGAACAGGCAACAGCACTCAGTTACAAGAGCGAGTCATTTAGTTTAAACTGATGAGAAATCAGCAATTAATGGCTCACAGTTTCCCTCACGGTAAATGCTCGTATTTGAGACTTAAGGTTGGCTACCCAAAAACACAGCAGCAGGGCTAGTTTGACTTTAGGTTTGCCTGAATGATATTGATGGCTGCCATCAAAGCTTTAACTGAAAACTCCGCAGGAGAGCGCATTTCCAATATGTCAATCCAAAAAAAACCCGATCTGAGCGATCCCAAGTTAAGAGCTAAACTCGCCCAAGGTATGGGTCACAACTACTACGGTGAACCAGCTTGGCCAAATGATCTACTATATGTATTCCCAATAGTAATCATGGGTTCATTTGCTTGTATTGTGGCTCTAGCTGTTTTAGATCCTGCCATGACAGGTGAACCAGCCAATCCTTTCGCCACACCACTGGAAATTCTGCCAGAATGGTATTTATACCCAGTATTCCAGATTTTGCGATCGCTTCCTAACAAATTGTTGGGAGTGCTAGCAATGGCTTCCGTACCTTTGGGATTAATCCTCGTTCCCTTTATTGAGAACGTCAATAAATTCCAAAACCCCTTCCGCCGTCCAGTAGCAACCACAGTTTTCTTGTTTGGAACTCTGGTGACTCTGTGGCTAGGCATTGGTGCTGCTTTACCATTAGACAAATCCTTGACCTTGGGCTTGTTCTAAGCTGAAGCTAGTCGTCAAAAACTTCTTTGACGCTTGTAGTTTTCAAGAGTGCATATCTGAAGTTATGATGTCTGATGACAAGCCACCCTTGGGTGTCTACGACAAAGCTGTCGTTCAGTTCTTCGGTATATGTACTTTTGAAAACAATCAACAAGCGTCAATTTTAGTGAATTGGGAATTGGGCATGGGGAATTGGAAATTGGGAATTGGGCATGGAATTTTTCTCCCCCCGGCTTCCCTAGTTACCATTCCCTAAGAGTTCTTTCATTCTGAATTTTGAATTAATTTGTCCCCAATTCTGTCTAGTTAAATTTTTTATTTTGAATCCGAAAGTTATTTCAAAATTTAAAATAGATTGAAGAACAATAAATTACAGACATTCTTGTACATATTAAATTCATGCCACGGTCAACGCTTGGCATTATGCAGCAAGACCATCTAAAAGTAAAAAGCGAACTAAAGCTCTTAAACCAAGTACAACAATGGTTTGAGGACTTTTGCCTAAAACACTTATTTCAACTTGGCTGGTCAGAAACCCAACTGTATCGCCTCAACTTGGCATTAGCAGAAGGCTTTACAAATGCAGTTCGTCACGCCCACCATATGTTACCGCCAGAGACAACCATAGAAATTGAAGTAAATCTATGGGTTGATAGGTTAGAAATTAAAATTTGGGATCATGGCAAGCCTTTTAACCCAGATGCGATCGCAGAACCAGCACCAGGTACTCTACAAGTAGGCGGCTATGGTTGGTTTCTGCTGCGACGTTTGGCTGATCGCGTTGTTTATGAACGCAGCGATGATGCGAGGAATTGTCTGGTAATCCTCAAATATCTTCAAGAATCGCAGAAGTGAACCTAAATATAACCTGAGTTCGGAATAAGCTGAAAACCTGATTACACCATTGCTTGATTCTGAGATATGTCAACGTGTTTGCGTCGTTTCAGTCAAACAACGCTGAATAAATCTTCTTAACCCGAACACACGTTAATTAATGATTGCAACATAATCTTTTGGTAGAGGCGATTTATCGCGTCTTTACAAAAGCTGTGTCTGTTGTATTTTTTGAAATTGGTATTACTTACGTGTCGTGATTGATGGATTACCCCAAATATTTACATTCCCATCAAATCCGCCACTAGCAAGCATTTGCCCATCACGACTAAAAGCGATCGCGCTTACCCAATCACTGTGTCCAACTAGTGTATTTAATAACTCGCCTGTAGTTAAATTCCACATTTTAATGCCATCCCTACCCGCACTAGCAAGAGTTCGTCCATCGGGGTTAATAGCGATCGCATTTACCCAATTGTTGTGTCCGGTGATGGTATACACTGGGTTTTCAGAAGCGAGATTCCAAAGTTTGATGGTGCGATCGCGGCTGGAAGTAACTAAATTTTGTCCATCAGGAGTATAAGCAATATCTGTCACTGCGTCAGTATGGGCGACAAATGTCCTAATTAACTCACCAGTGCTTAAATTCCACAGCTTAATTACACCTCTTTTGTCACCGCTAGCCACTGTCTGACCATCGGGACTCATTGCTAGGGAGTGAATTGTATTATCGAAGCGTACTAACGTAGCTAGTGGGCGTTGTTGTAGCAAATCCCACATCCGAATCCCATCTAAAGCTCCACTAACAAGAACTTTACTATCAGGAGATACTGCTAAGGACAAGACACTAGCACTATGTCCGACAAAAGAACGTGTAAATTTATTGTTTTTGATATTCCACAGGTTAATAGTATTGTCACTACCACAACTGACTAAAGTTTGCCCATCTGGGGAAATTACCAAAGATTCCACACTCGTTTTTTGAGCTTTAGTAATACTACCCGCCTTTTTGCCTGTGATGGGATTCCACATCCGGATTATCCCCTCATTGTAAGCACCACCACTAGCCAGAGTTTTACCATCAGGACTAAAGGCTAAAGATTTTACAGTTCCCTGATGTGCCGCGAGGCTGTGAAGGAGGCGGGGATTGGTAAATGCTCCTGTCGTTTCTGGGGTATTAACTACTGGATTAGCATAAGCAGGATTGATTTTTAACTCTTGCCAGAGGTTTATCGGCAGAGCGATCGCTGCTATGAATGCCAAAATAAAATACAGGCCACCTTTTCCCTCACTCCTCACTGTTTTTCCTCACCTGATTAAATACACAAATCAAAACTCAACACTTTTATACAGACGCGTTTATCCCGTCTTTTCTCCCTACGCTGCTTAACGCCCCGCTACAGCTAACAGCATCGGCTAAATGCCGCGCTACCGCTAACACCACTCCCTAGTAAGGTGGTCTTTTCTTATTCACAGTTAGCATAGGCAAAGTCGGACTCGATGAACGAGGCGGTAGGTAATGTTGTACTACAGGCTCTTCTGGTGCAGAACGTTGCTGCTGGCTATTGCGCCACAGCTTAAAAGCAAGGCTAACACCTGCTGTCCCTAAACCAACAGCAAATAATGACCAACTATCATCCAACCCACCAATTAGGGCATCTACTACACCCATAGTCATCAAGATGGTGACTATAGGTTCTCTACGGTAGGCTGACTTTAAAAAACGAGGTAATACAGCATTCATCACAGCTTGGTTTATCCAGATTACCTTTTGTTGATTGACCAAGAATACCTCACCTGGGAATTACCCTTCTCAAGAAAACGCTTCTTAAAAAGATTATAATTTCCTTAAGTATAGAAGTACGTGTAGTAATTAACGCCTTTGCATAAAGTTTTTGCAAGTTGAAGCTATTACTAGCACTCTCTACTACGCCTCATAAAGATAAAGGGTAACTTGTGTATAGGTATTCCACTATTAACTAATACAGTTTAAACCAGCTAGATGTTCCAGCTGGTTTAGACTCTTCTAATTATTAGCTTACAACTTCAACACTAAGAACTACTTAAGGCCAAGCCAAGAGAGAACACCTTGATTGGTGGCATACTCAATTACCACCATTAAGAGAAATCCAATCATGGCAGCTCTACCATTTAAACGTTCGGCATACTCATTAAAGCCAAATTTAGGCTCTTCTAGTTTGGGTGTAACGGTAGGTTGTGTTTGTGACATATTCTAAAAACCTCTTTTCGGCAAACGGGAATGAATAGCGAGTTGTGAGATGATTGCAGGGCTTGAGTTTCAACATAACTTAAAAAGCTATGCTAATGCTCGTTAATAATTTGTAATTATTCTTTATATATTGTAGAAATAATTGGGCAATCGTCAAGGGATAAGTGCTTTGAGGTTTAGTTAATTGAAATAGGGAAACCTAATGTTGTAGATAGCTATCCCTAATACGGAACTGTCAGTCTGATACTGGCAGGCTAAATTAAATAAAAAATTGAGTAGAGGCGTTACATGGAAATCGGTGTTCCTAAAGAAACTAAAGATCAAGAGTTTAGAGTTGGTTTAAGTCCTGCTAGTGTGCGAGTGCTGAAAGAAAATAGACACAGTATTTTTGTAGAGACTCAAGCTGGTAGTGGTGCTGGGTTTACAGATGAAGATTATCAAAACGCGGGTGCAGAAATTGTCTCCACAGCAGAAGCTGTTTGGAATAGAGAATTAGTGGTGAAAGTGAAAGAACCACTGACTAGCGAATACAAATTTTTACAAAAAGAGCAGATATTGTTTACTTATCTGCATTTAGCAGCCGATCGCAAATTAACAGAAAGTTTAATTGATTGTGGCATTTGTGCGATCGCTTACGAAACCGTAGAGCAACCAGGTGCAAACAGACTTCCTCTACTTACTCCCATGAGCATCATTGCCGGTAGACTAGCCGTGCAGTTTGGCGCACGCTACCTGGAACGTCAACAAGGTGGTAGAGGTGTGCTTTTGGGTGGCGTTCCTGGAGTTAAACCAGGCAAAGTAGTAATCTTAGGTGGTGGCGTAGTCGGTACAGAAGCCGCCAGAATCGCTGTTGGGATGGGTGCGGCGGTACAAATTTTAGATGTCAATGTTGAGCGTTTATCTTACTTAGAAACTTTATTTGGTTCTAGAGTTGAATTACTTTACAGTAGCTCTGCTCATATTGAAGCGGCTGTGAAAGAAGCAGATTTACTTGTGGGTGCTGTTTTAGTGTTGGGACGCAGAGCGCCAATCTTAGTTAACCGCGAATTGGTTAAACAAATGCACCCTGGTTCAGTCATCGTTGACGTTGCTGTTGACCAAGGCGGTTGTGTGGAAACCTTACACGCTACATCCCACACCAACCCTACATATATAGAGGAAGGTGTAGTACATTATGGCGTTCCCAATATGCCAGGCGCAGTACCCTGGACAGCTACTCAAGCACTGAATAACAGTACATTACCTTATGTTGTGCAGTTGGCAAATTTGGGCATCAAAGCACTAGAAGTCAACCCCGCGTTAGCTAAGGGTTTGAATGTGCAGAATCACCGTCTAGTACATCCGGCTGTGCAAGAGGTGTTTCCTGATTTGGTCAGTTAGATTCTCAGATTTCCTGTAAAACTCTTCTAAACCCTCTTCGCCAACGAGGAGGGAAATTTTTTGCGATATAAATATAATTTTTCACTCAATCCTGATGACAAAATTCATTTAGATAGTTATAAAGTTCTCGAAATAAAGGGCATTTTTGTTGGATTTCTGATGGATTGGTATACAGCAATAATGCTGGTGTATGCAATCCTTTAGAAAAACGTGTTGAACTACTATCAAACTCATCTAGAACACTGGAATCAACTAGTGCTTGTGACAGTTTTTCTCGACAACAATCTTTTTCACGATCATATTCACTAAATGATTCTGGTTTAGCAAAGGGAATATTCTTTTTCGTACTCAACCACCAACGCATACGCTCATTTCTACTTCTGAAATCTGGATGTTTAGCTACTGTATTGTCCCAATCAGCAATAATCCAAGCTTCCAATTCAGGAGCGGCAAACCCAACAAATTTGTTTATATCAGCAGATTCTGGTATCGCTGATATTGCTGCTAAAATTTTTTCTTTTTGCTCACTTGGATTGCGACAATCCAAATCATCGAAAACTAAAATCAAATCACATTGATTTGGTTCGTATTTTAATGCGATAGGTAGCTCTCGTCTAATTTGCTCAATTAAGCTTTGTCTAGTTCTGCCATAACTATTTACCCTATTGGGTTTTGGCCCAGGTTTCTGACGAACTGGAGTTTTTCTGATAAATTTACACCCAGGAAAATATTTTTCTAAAAAAGGAATCAAGCCTCTAACTTCTGCGTCTCCACCACCTGCGAAAACCCATACTACCACGGCCATCCTCCAATACTGGGATCGCCAACACGATATAAATCACCTAATTGCCATCCTTCTTCTAATTTTTCATTAAGCATTTCTTTGCAGAGTGTTTTTATAGAAAAATGCGTTTTATCTTCTGAATAGAAACAAAAAATATTGTCTAAACAATCGGTGAAATGATCTAAAAGATCAGGACTATGTGTAGTAATAATTAATTGGGTTTTTGTGGCAGCTTTTTTAATCCATTCTGCTAAAATTGGCATCCATGAGACGTGTAACCCTAGTTCTGGTTCATCAATTACGAGTAATGATGGTAGAACTGGGGAATGTAAGATAGTAGCCCAACATAACATTCTGACAGTTCCATCTGATAATTCATTCAGATAAAAAGCTTCTTTGATATCTTCAAAATACAATTCTAAAGTTAGAGACAATCTACCAGAACGTGTGGGACGAAGACGACGACTTTTTGGTAAAATAGCCTTCACTGCTCGATTAAGACTTTCTTCAAAATCAATGTCCTGTTGAATTAAGTTATCTATAACTAAAGGTAAATTATCTCCAGATGTAGATAGATAAATATCACTCCCTCCTATTTTTGGCTCTGCCATTCGTATTTCATTTAAATCCATATTGTTGGCATTGTAAAATTGCCATTTTGAAACTAACTCTATAACATCTCTTCTAATCCTATAAATAGGTGTATGTTCAGGAGAATGTTGACTATATTCAAGTAGCCTAGGAATGACAGCAAGACCTAAAGAATTAGTTGGTATATTGTCTAACCCTTCAAAATGGGTTGTTAAAGATTGACCTGGATCATCATAAACTGATACAGCACCTTTGCCAAATTCTCTGTCGTGAAATTTATAATAGTAAAATGGAGTTGATGAATTTAATTCTTGTAAATTTTCTCCACTGTATAAATATTCTTCAGCAAGACTCACTCCTCGGATCTCGCTTCTATTCACAAAAATATTTAAATCTAGTATTCTACCGTCATTGAAAGGTATCCTACTTTGGGAATTTTGAAGAAAAGTAAAACAATATGCGAGTCTTACTCTAGCAGGACTTTCAACACTGATGTCTAAAATTCTACTACCACCAATTTGAGCGATCGCATCTTCAAAACTACTAACACCACGACTCTCATCAGGAATAGTAGTGAGGCTATCTTTTAAGAATTTCAAACAGCTAATAAAGTTACTTTTACCTGATCCATTTGAACCTATAAAGATATTGAGATTTTTGAGTTCGACCACTTCATCTAAAGACAAATTTTTATAATTTTTTGTTATTAAAAAGCGCAACAATGATTGATTCATAGAACTTAGAAATAATTTTGTAATTCAGATAAATTATAATATTTTTCAATTTTACACATTAATTGTTAATGATACACAAATAATTTGTAATCATCTAATTTCGATAAAAATGAGACTAGAAGTAGCCTTTCGGTATATTTGCACCGTGACTAAAAAGTTTATCCTAAGCAGGGTGGCTAGCTAATGGAGAAAGTTAGTGGAATTTTTATCTGATTCCGTTGTGCTATCACGGATGCAATTTGCCTTGACTGCAATCTTTCATATGCTTTGGCCTGTCCTGACTACAGGGATGGGAATTTATTTAGTCATCGTGGAAGGAATTTGGCTAAAAACTAAAAATCCCGACTATTATCTTCATGCTCGTTTTTGGGCTAAATTTTATGTGCTGAATTTTGGGATTGGTGTAGCGACTGGTATCCCAATGGAATTTCAGTTCGGCACAAATTGGGCCCCATTCTCGGAAGCGGTAGGTAACTTTTTTGGTAGTGTAATTGGTTTTGAAGCTTCTTGGGCGTTTATGCTAGAAGCTGCTTTTTTAGGAATTATGTTATTTGGTTGGGAGAGAGTAAATCCTGCAATTCACTATCTCTCAACTATTTTGGTGGCTGTGGGTGCGAACCTTTCCACTGTGTGGATATTGACAGCTAATTCGTGGATGCAAACCCCAGCAGGTGGGGAATTAGTGAACGGTAAGTTTGTTGTTCACGATTATTTTCAGGCAATTTTAAATCCGTTTATGGTCAACAGTGTGCTGCATATGTTTTTTGCCACACTGGAGACATCTTTATTTGTGATTGGTGGGATTAGTGCTTGGTATATTCTTCAGCAACGCCATGCGGAGTTTTTTGCTAAATCTTTGAAAATTGCTTTAGCAGCTGCGATCGCAGTTGCTCCATTACAAATATACATCGGACACCTAAGCGGCGAACAGGTTTATCACTATCAACCCACAAAACTAGCTGCAATGGAAGCCCAGTGGGAAAGTTCACCAGCCGGACAACCTGCTGATTGGAGTTTAGTCGCGATACCCAACGAAAAAGCTGAGAAAAATGATTGGGAAATCACGATTCCCAATGCGTTGGGTTACATTCTGGAATTTAAACAGAACCTTTCTGAACCACTACGCGGATTGAAAGAGTGGAAAGCGAGCGATCGCCCCCACATGGTAGGTTTAATTTACTACGCTTTCCGTACCATGATTGCGATCGGCTTTTTCTTTGCCGGGTTAATGTTGTTGAGTACTCTGCAATGGTTGCGTGGTAAGCTTGCAGCCGACAATATTAGTCAGCAGCGTTGGTTAATGTTGGCTTGGGTATTCGCTGCGCCTTTAGGATACATAGCTGTAGAGTCAGGTTGGATTGTGCGTTGTGTCGGTAGACAGCCGTGGACACTTTACGGACAAATTCGCACCGTTGATGCTGCTTCGCGTTTACCTGCAAGTAACGTGCTAGTTTCGCTTACTACTTTTGCCGTAGTTTATACAATTTTGTTTATCACAGCCATGTACTTTGGTAGTCGCATCATCCGCACAGGGCCAAATCTAGAATTACCAATCCCAGGAACAGAAATCACTAAACCCGCCATCGATACCACCCCTGGCGAGTTTGTCCCCGATGAGCGTCCAGTTGAAGCGAGGGAGTAGAAGTAGGGGACAGGGGACAGGTGATAGGTGACAGGTGACAGGGGACAGGTAAGTTACTAATAATTTTGTCTATACTCAGCACTCCACACTCAGCACTCCATACTCCACACTCCACACTCAGCACTCCACACTCCACACTCCACACTCAGCACTCAGCACTCAGCACTAATTATGGAAACACTGGAATATTTTCTTCCGCAAGTTTGGTTTGTAATTTTAGCCCTCTTTCTCTTCCTCTACGTCATGCTAGATGGATTTGACTTGGGTGTAGGGATTTTATCTCTCACTTCCTCCGATGATGAACGTCGGGGAATTTTGATGACTAGCTTAAGCAACATTTGGGATGCTAACGAAACTTGGCTAGTTCTCATGGGTGGAGGTTTGTTTGGTGCATTTCCCCTCGCTTACGCCACAATTTTAAACGCCTTGTATATCCCAATTCTTGTCATGGTGTTTGGGTTTATTTTCCGGGGTGTGGCGTTTGAGTTTCGGGAATTATCTAGACGGAAATTTTTTTGGAATCTCGCCTTTGGTGCAGGAAGTTTTACGGCTGCACTCGGACAAGGTTTTGCTTTAGGTGCGGTACTCAAAGGAATTAAAGTTGATGAGGCGGGACACTTTATTGGTACTACCTGGGATTGGTTCAGTTTACCATCGGTGTTAGTGGCGTTAACTTTGATTCAAGGTTACGTGTTGATTGGTTCTACATATTTGGTATGGAAAACCACCGGAGAATTACAAGAAACCCACTATAAAACAGCGAAACTTGCTGCTTTGACTACGCTGATAGGTGCGATTTTCATTACTATCAGCACACCATTGATTTATGAAAATGCTAGAGCGCGTTTATTTCAGCAACCACTAGTTTATATTTTCGCCATTATTCCGATTTTGGGAGTGTGGTTAATTTGGCAACTTTTGAATAGTCTAAACCGCAAAGAAGAACGTGCGCCTTTTATCTGGACTATCCTATTATTTGTGTTGTCATTCATTGGCTTGGGATTAATTGTTTTTCCCTACATTATTCCCCCGCAGATTACCATTTATGAGGCGGCTGCTGATCCTAGCTCGTTGGTAATTATGATCATTTTTATCGGCTTTCTGATTCCGGTGATGTTGTTCTATAACCTTTATCAGTACATTGTTTTCCGGGGTAAGGTGACTGGTAATGGCTACGGGGAATAAACTCTTACCGGTTCGTAGTAAGGACTTTAGTCCTTTTTGCTGCAATAGTCGGTCGGAGACGATGGCGTACCCGCCCACCGGAGGTGATCGCATTAGTGCAAGATGTGTATATATTGATTTAATCAGCGATCGCCTTGAGTTACGATAACACCTGCAAATACCTAGCCGAAACATACCCAGCCGATTTTGCCAGATGGTTACTCGCATCTGAGACAACAGATATTGAGGTACTTAAAACCGAACTTACTCTCGAACCCATTCGCGCTGATTCGGTGACATTCCTACAAATTGCCAGTCAAATCTTACACTTAGAGTTTCAGACTACACCTAAATCTACACCCCCACTCGATTTTCGGATGCTGGATTATTACACCAGATTGAAACGTCAATACGGGTGCGATATTAAACAGGTGTTAATTTTTCTCCAACCCACCTCCTCAGAAATTGTGTTGAAGAATCAGTATGTAGATACGAATACTACACACAGATATCGAACGATTAGATTGTGGGAAGAAGACCCTATACCACTGCTAGCTAATCCCGCACTTTTACCACTGGCGACATTGGCAAGAACTAAATCACCCACAGACTTATTAACCCAAGGTTTCTTTCATTGGTTGCTATTGTGTAGCTATGCTAGTCAGAGGTTCATAAAATAGAGGAAGTGTAGCCATCCGATCGCCTGACCTCACACCACTCCACTACAATATATATAGATATTGTTGCGAATTGTATAGTTAGGGTTTAGCTGTCATGGCTGCCGCCGTTTTAATTCAAAATCTACAAAAGCGTTACGGTACTGTTGAAGCCGTTAAGGATGTTTCCTTCCAGGTAGAACCAGGAGAAATCTTTGGGTTACTCGGCCCCAACGGTGCAGGTAAAACAACTACTCTGCGTGCATTGTGTACCCTCACTACACCAGATGCAGGCAAAATTGAAGTGTCTGGTATTTCTGTGTTGGATAACCCCAGAGTAGCTAGACAACGGCTAGGCTACATAGCGCAAGAAGTCGCTTTAGATAAAGTGTTAACAGGACGCGAACTGCTACAATTGCAAGCCGCGCTTTATCACCTCCCAGGCGCAGTAGCCAAACAGCGTATTCAGACAGTTTTAGATTTACTTGGTTTACAAGAATACGCCGATAAAAAAACTGGGACTTACTCTGGGGGTTTACGCAAGCGTCTAGACTTGGCGGCTGGGTTACTTCATGCACCAGATGTTCTAGTGTTAGATGAACCCACAGTAGGACTTGACATAGAAAGCCGTTTCGTGGTATGGGAATTCTTACGGAAACTGCGGGAATCAGGAACAACGGTAGTAATTACCAGCCATTATTTAGAAGAGGTTGACGCATTAGCCGATCGCGTCGCCATCATCGACCGGGGCGTAGTGATTGCTGTGGGTACACCTTCAGAATTAAAAGATAGAGTAGGAGGCGATCGCATCACCTTACGCATCCGCGAATTTTCCCCTACAGAAGAAGCAGTACAAGCCAAAGAAATCTTACAAGAATTATCTTTTGTTAAAGAAGTCATCATCAACAACGCTCAAGGTAACTCGCTCAACTTGGTAGTAACACCGCAAAATGATGCTCTGATTAATGTCCAACAAACATTAAACAATGCAGGTTTACCAATCTTTGGCATTGCCCAATCCCGTCCTAGCCTAGATGATGTCTACCTCGCCGCCACTGGACGCACCCTCATGGATGCCGAACTAGCAGGAGTCGCCAACCGCGATCCTAAAGCTGAGAAAAAGCAGAATATGCGTTAAATCAATTCAAAATTCAACATCCAAAATGAAAGAATCTTTTGACCTTTGACTTTTAATTTTTTCATGCCCAATGCCCCATTCCCTAAATTCCTATGAGTGTAACCCCTAAACCTGATATCAATTGGCAACCAGCGACATTACCGCAAGCCAACACCGAAACAACCCCTAATTTTTTTGGTGAATTAGTCCAAGAGACATTAGCTTTAACTCGTCGCTTGTTTATTCAATTACAACGCCGTCCCTCAAGCTTATTGGCGAGTATTGTTCAGCCTGTCATGTGGTTAGTATTATTTGGTGCGTTGTTCCAAAACGCGCCTAAAGGGTTATTCGGCAGTACGACAAATTACGGTCAATTCTTGGCAGCAGGTATAATAGTATTCACAGCCTTTGCGGGAGCGTTAAATGCTGGTTTACCTGTCATGTTTGATCGAGAATTTGGTTTTTTGAACCGCTTGTTAGTTGCTCCCCTGGCTTCGCGGTTTTCGATTGTGTTTGCATCAGCCATTTTTATTATTAGCCAGAGCTTACTACAAGCGGCTGTAATTATTGGTGCGGCGGCGTTTCTGGGTGCTGGGCTACCTGATGCTATGGGATTAAGTGCGATCGCTCTTATCGTCTTCCTGCTAGCATTGGGAGTTACTGCTATTTCCCTGGGTTTAGCTTTTGCTCTACCTGGACATATTGAATTAATCGCAGTAATTTTTGTTACTAACCTACCGTTACTATTCGCCAGCACTGCTCTAGCACCTTTATCCTTCATGCCCAAGTGGTTGCAGGTTGTTGCTACCCTTAATCCTCTCAGCTACGCCATTGAACCCATTCGCTATCTTTATACTCACAGCACTTGGGGACTGAGTAGTGTAGTCATGCAAGCACCTTGGGGTGATGTTACCTTTGGTGGTGCATTGCTAATCTTATTTGGGTTTGCTTTAGTTGCTTTACTCAGCATTCAACCCCAACTTCGCCGAACTCTTGCGTAATATAAAAGCAGTCCCTATCAACTTTATATTCATACATTGCTAACTGAAAAAGAGTTTAGGGATGAGAAGCTAGAAGCTAGAGGCTAGAGGCTAGTAATTTTTTACTCAGCACCGGCTAAACGCCGCGCTACCGCTAACAGCACTCAGCACTCACAACTAAGGATGGTGTTAGAGGAACTTATGAAAAAATCACTTTCAGCAATCACTAAACTTGTAATGGCAACAGTTGCCAGCGTTGGTTTTGCTTCTTTACTCACAGCGCAACCTAGCCTTGCTCAACTTGGTACAGTAGACGCAGGTGGCAATAATGCAGATCAGCAAAATAATATTGACTTTAGCAATGGCAATTTCAATATGTTTGACTTGATTCATCGAGCAACTTTAGGAACTGGTTCTTGGGATGCTAACCAGCAAAACCAACAAATAGATGAAGCCGCCAAGGCATTTAGAGAAAAACAAAACCGAGCAAATACCAATAATCAGCAGCGAGGGCAGATACTTCCTTTGCCAAATGTTACTAGTCCAAGTGTTAACGAGCCAGCAGTTCAACCTTAAATGAATAAGAGTGCTGAGTTATGAGTCAAGCGACTACTCAGCACTCTTGAAAAATATCCTACTTGCAGTGGACTGACTAAGTTATGAGATGTAGGTTGGGTTGAGGAACGAAACCCAACACCGAGATCCATTTTGGGTTTCCAAAATCCATATCGGGCTGCGTTACCCTTTACCCAACCTACTAGCTAGCTACTCACTACTTAGCACTCAGCACTCAGCACTCAGCACTCAGCACTCAGCACTCAGCACTCAGCACTCAGCACTCAGCACTCAGCACTCAGCACTCAGCACTCAGCACTCACTACTCACCACTCACCTACAGCCCTAAAGCAGCTAAAACATCACCAGCATGGGTAGTTGTGTTGACGCTAGCATCAACGTGAGTGATTTTACCTTCGGGACTAATGACGTAAGTAACACGTTTGGCATAGCCACCACCATCAACATCGTAAGCTTTGATGAGAGATTGGTTGGTGTCAGCCAATAAAGGAAAATTCAGATTATATTTTTGGGTAAATGCCTGATGAGAAGCTTCATCATCAGCACTAACTCCCAGAACAACTACATCTTTGCCTTGATAGTCTGGTTGAGCATCCCGGAAGCTACAAGCCTGCTTAGTGCAGCCTGGGGTGTCATCTTTGGGATAAAAATATAAAACAACAGTCTTTCCAGCAAAATCAGATAATGAAACGGTGTTGCCGTTAGTATCTTTGACGGTAAATGCAGGTGCATTTGTACCAACCGCTAGAGGCATAATGAACCTTTCCTGTTTTAGATTGTTGATGACTTTGAGATTTTACAATAATTTACAATAATTTCATGACATTAGTGTAAAAACTAAGGCTAAGGACAGAGGAGCAGAGGAGAACAATTTCATTTCCCATGCCCCATTCCCAATGACTCATTCCCAAAGATAAAACTATGTCCGTGGTTAACTCTCAAAACTCCAAAATCCTGACTTATCCGCCTAGCAGCGTCAAAAGGGCTGAAAAATCACTGCTTTGTTCTCCCTTCAAAATCAAATTATTTGAGACTATGCGTCGTCAGAGTGTGGCCTTGGGTGCGATCGCATCAGAAAATGGTGTCAAACATGGCTACACCCAAAAACCTCTATCAGAATTGTCCTGTGATAACGATTTGGGTTGGTTAATCGAAGTAGGGATACTGCGGCGCGAAGTCGATGGACAGGGGATTACAGATGGTTTTCGCCTGACTCCTTTAGGTCATCAACTGAGCGAAAAATACCAAGGTCAAAACTTACCTGCTCCCTCATGGCGCGATCGCCTATATAATGCCGTGATTCGTTGGTTGAGACTCCCTTTATAGCTGAAACCAGCCAAAAGTTAGGATTAAGTATTTTCAGGGAACAATAAATACGGAGAAACATCAACCCATTTATCAATCCTTTACCATCTTCATCTTGATCAATTGGTGGGATTGTTAAGCTGGGTTGCATATTTTCTTTAATTTGAAGCAGAATATCTGTCCTCAGCCTACGATGGGCATTGGAGATTTCTAGCCTTTATGCTAAAACTCACACAACTTACGTCATTACGAATTAGTAACATCCCCTTATTTTGAATAATTAACAGCGTCTATGAAATCTATTATGGTAGTGGGGACAACTTCTCACGCAGGGAAATCACTGATAACTACGGCTATTTGTCGGATTTTGTCTCGGCGTGGCTGGCGAGTAGCCCCCTTTAAAGGACAAAATATGGCTTTAAATGCCTATGTTACAGCCAATGGAGGAGAAATTGGCTACGCACAGGCAGTGCAAGCTTGGGCAGCAGGTGTGATACCTTGGGTAGAAATGAACCCGATTTTGCTCAAACCTCAAGGAGATATGACATCTCAGGTAATTATCAGAGGTAGGTATGTAGGTAAAGTTAATGCGGCTGACTATTACGAGCAATATTTTGAAATGGGTTGGCGGGCAATTGAAGAATCTTTACAGCATTTAGGCACAGAATTTGATGTCGTCGTCTGCGAAGGTGCGGGAAGTCCAGCCGAAATCAATCTCAAGCACCGCGACTTGACCAATATGCGGATAGCAAAATATTTAAATGCCCCCACCATACTAGTAGTTGATATTGACCGTGGAGGAGCTTTTGCCCACATTGTTGGCACACTAGAATTACTCGATCCAGACGAACGTCAATTAATTAAAGGTATAGTAATTAACAAGTTTCGGGGACAGCGATCGATTTTAGATCCGGGAATCAAATGGTTAGAAGAACGGACAAAAATTCCTGTCATTGGAGTAATACCATACCTGCAAGAATTATTCCCCGCCGAAGATTCCCTAGATTTGCTCGACCGTAAACCATCAAAAGCCCAGACTGATGTAAATATCAGTGTGATTCGCCTACCCAGAATTGCCAACTTTACCGACTTTGACCCCCTGGAATCAGAATCAACGGTATCAGTAAGATACGTGAGTCCAAAGCATGATTTGGGACATCCAGATGCGGTGATACTACCAGGGACAAAAACCACAATTGCAGATTTAATTCTGCTGCAAAAAACTGGTATGGCTGAAGCAATTCAAAACTATGCTGCTTCTGGTGGGACAGTTTTGGGTATTTGTGGCGGCTACCAAATGCTAGGACAAATCATTGCCGATCCTGAAGGTGTGGAAGGACAAGCAGGCAGATATCAAGGCTTAAATCTCTTGCCCATTAAAACCGTGATTACAGGCCAGAAAATTGCCCGTCAGCGTCAAGTTAGCTCAAATTTCCCCCAAGCGGGATTACCTGTAACTGGGTTTGAAATTCATCAGGGGCGATCGCGTATAGAACCACAAGGAGATACTCAGGCCTATCAAGCTTTATTTGATGATGCTAACTTAGGATTGGTAGATAGCTGTCAATCAGTTTGGGGTACATATCTCCACGGACTGTTTGATAATGGCCCTTGGCGACGCGCTTGGCTCAATCGCCTCCGCCAACAACGAGGATTGAAATCTTTGCCTACAGGTGTTGCCAACTACCGAGAACAACGGGAGCAGATGCTAGACCATCTGGCGACTGAAGTTGAAACCCACTTAGATTTAACACCCTTTTTGTCGTAGTTAGGCTAGATTTCATGAATGTTCGTGTCCGCTTTTTGCCAGATGATATCACCATTGATGCTGAAGTAGGAGAACCCCTATTAGATGTAGCAGATAGAGCTGGGGTTTTCATTCCCACTGGTTGTCTGATGGGGACTTGTCATGCTTGTACAGTAGACCTTGATGATGGAGATACTATTCGTGCTTGCATTACATCTGTACCACCAAAAGATGAAGAATTAACCATCCATCTATTTACTGACCCAACTTGGTAGTTTTTTCATCCAACCACAGAAGAAATATAAGATAGGCATAGGCTCAACCAAGATGCGATCGTCATGGTAAAAACACCTCCACAGCATCGGACAATTCCCCTTCTAGAAAACGGCGACAAACTCAGCCGGTATGAATTTGAGCGTCGCTACAACGCCATGTCCAACCAGAGAAAAGCTGAATTAATCGAAGGGATTGTCTACATTATGCCTGCTGCTTTGCGTTTTAGAAGTCACGGTCAACCGCATGGTTGGATTCTGACATGGCTTGGTACTTATGAAGCCGCTACTCCTGGTGTAGCCTTGGGCGTTGAACCAACTGTGCGGCTAGATTTAGATAATGAACCTCAACCAGATGCCGTTCTTATCATCACGCCAGAAGCAGGCGGTCAAACAAGACTAAGTGATGATGACTATATCGAAGGCGCACCAGAGTTAATTATCGAAATTGCCGCCAGCAGTGTCGCCATTGATCTTCATGGCAAAAAACAGGCTTACCGCCGCAATGGAGTTAAAGAATATATCGTCTGGCAAGTTCTAGAGCAAAAACTGAGTTGGTTTTATTTAGAACAGGGTGAATATTTGGAATTAGTCCCTGATGATGATAAAATTTTGCGAAGTCGAGTTTTTCCAGGTTTGTGGTTAGCGATCGCAGATTTATTAGCCGGGAATATTCAGTCTGTATTGGCTGTTTTACAAAGCGGGTTACAATCCGCCGAACACGCGACATTTGTCAAGAAACTCGCAGTTTGAGATAGATATCCAGCATACCAGACTACCAAACCCTATAACCGTGGCGTTACATCATTTACAGTATTTGCGGTCAAGTATAGGGCATCTTGATTGTTAATGGCGTAAACTTTTTCAACATAAACACCCGACACTAGTTATAATTTCCTATAAGTTGAAAAAAGTCTTAAGATTAGCGTAATAGTTACGCTTGTCTTATAACGACTAGCTGAAAATCAATATTAGGAGGACTATCTATGGCGCTGGTACCAATGCGGCTACTGTTGGAACACGCAGCTGAGAACGGTTATGGCATCCCAGCTTTTAACGTTAATAACTTAGAACAGATTCAGGCAATCATGAAAGCGGCGGCTGAGACAGATAGCCCCGTAATTTTACAAGCTTCTCGCGGCGCACGTAACTATGCAGGTGAAAACTTCCTCCGCCACCTGATTTTGGCTGCGGTAGAAACCTATCCTCAGATTCCCATTGTCATGCACCAAGATCATGGTAATGCTCCTTCTACCTGCTACTCAGCCATCAAGAACAACTTCACTAGTGTGATGATGGATGGTTCTTTGGAAGCTGATGCTAAAACCCCTGCCAGCTTCGAGTACAACGTTAAAGTTACCAGCGAAGTTGTCAATGTAGCTCATTCCTTGGGCGTAAGTGTAGAAGGCGAACTCGGTTGCTTGGGTTCTCTGGAAACCGGTGCGGGTGAAGCTGAAGATGGACACGGTTTTGAAGGTACACTCGACCATTCTCAACTGTTGACTGACCCCGATGAAGCTGTTAGCTTCGTAGAAGCAACCCAAGTAGATGCTTTGGCTGTAGCTATTGGTACAAGCCACGGTGCTTACAAGTTTACCCGCAAACCTACTGGCGAAATTTTGGCTATCAGCCGCATTGAAGAAATTCACCGTCGTCTACCTAACACCCACTTGGTAATGCACGGTTCTTCTTCCGTTCCTGAAGATTTAATCGCCTTGATTAACGAACACGGCGGTGCGATTCCTGAAACCTACGGTGTACCTGTAGAAGAAATTCAAAAAGGTATTAAGAGTGGTGTTCGTAAAGTTAACATCGACACCGACAACCGTTTGGCTATTACTGCGGCTGTGCGCGAAGCTTTAGCAGCAAATCCCAAGGAATTTGACCCCCGTCACTTCCTCAAGCCTTCTATCACATATATGCAGAAGGTTTGTGCTGAACGCTATGTACAATTCGGCACTGCTGGTAATGCTAGCAAGATTAAGCAAGTTACTCTGGAAGAGTTTGCTGCTAAGTATGCTAAAGGTGAACTCAATATGATCACCAAGGCTGCGGCTAAAGTTTAATTTTAGTCAAAGATAAATAGGGGTAATATTTTGCTCCTGCAAAAATTTTTGATATTTATATAAATCAACCGGGAAACTTAAAAGGATCCCGGTTTTTTATGTCTTCGTTACACAACGGAGGGAAAAGTAGGCAAAGTAGGTTGGGTTGAGCGAAAGCAAAACCCAACAACGTCTTGAGAATGCTGAGGTACTCTCCGATTAGACTTACACTCCCGCAGCAAAGGGTGCGCTTACGTTTGTTATGGGCTTTCTGCTCTAATACTTGTAAAAGCGTACTTGCAATCATGTAGTATTTTAATTTAAGTACCTATATAAAACCATACAGCCCAAAAAACCAGAATGTATCCCCACTCACAAAATCCTTTCGTCGTCGGAACTCCTGTTCCACCGGAAAAATTCATCGGTAGAACGTCACTCATCCAAACAGCGTTCGATCAAATTAATAATTGCAGTCACTTAGCAATATGGGGTGGACTGGGAACAGGGAAAACCTCTTTACTAACAAAAATAGCTTCTCCCGACACTTGGAGACAGAATGGACAAGATCCATCTTCAGCAGTCATAGTTCGCTTTAGTTGTGAAGCAATAGAACCTTATTTTACTCCTTCTGCTTTCTGGACAAAAATACTGAGCTTAATTACAGATCATCTGCAAACTGAGCCAGAACTACAAGAGCAAGTTAACACCTTATTAGCAGAAGGTCGAGCATCAAAAGATAGCCTACGTCAAATATTACGAGAATTGGGAAAAAATCAGAAGTTATTAGTATTACTCATAGATGACTACGATATAGCTCTGGACGAACATCAGGAATACTCTGAGCAAAGTATGCAACAGTTCTTGGGTGAATGTCGCAACTTAGCAGTTCATTCCGAAGGAAGCCGCAATTTGTCAATTATTGTCACTTCTAAAAAACGCCTGAATGATCTCAGTCCTCGTCTCAATCCTAATCAATCACCGTGGTATAACCATTATTTATTTAGACAAATAAAACCCTTTGATAATACAGAAATTGAACAACTACTCAAGCCATTTAATAAACCTATTACAGCAGAATTACGGCAAGCACTCGGAGAAATTGCTGGGGGACATCCTACCCTACTACAAAATGCCGGCTTTTGGTTATATCAAGATTTGAAGCATAATAATCAGCCGCAAATAGAAGAATTTATTCAGGAATTTGAACGAAATACTCAACCATTTTTTGATAGTCTTTGGCAAAGATGTAATAACAAAGAACAAAATTTATTAATGCTGATGGCACTATCAAAATTAAGAGGTCGTTTGCATCCCAGAAGACGATATGACTTAAAAGATGTTGATTTAATTTTGACTCAAAATGATAGGATTTTAACTTCCCTAGAGGAACAAGGTGTAATTAAACGTGTAGTTACTAATGGTAGCAATACTTCTAATTTTACTTCCTCATTAATGGAAAAATGGGTAATTCAAGAAATTTGGAACTCTCACGATGATTCATTAAAGCAAAGACAAAAAGAGTTTTTGAACCTCATGAGTCACCAGCAATCTGAAAATATGAAGAATGCGATCGTTTGGATAGGTAAAAATAAAAATGATGTCATTGCATCTCTGCAATTTGTTGGCAATATAGTTCAGAAAATCATGCAGTTTTTGGCAAAATAAATCAAATTAACAAAATATAATGGCTAAAAATCCTTACATATTTGGGATTCCTGTGGAAACCTCAGATAATTTCTTTGGTAGAGAATCTCTGTTGAAAAATATTGAAGATAGTTTAGTACAAAATACAAAATTTATTCTACTGCATGGACAAAGGCGTATAGGTAAATCATCAGTATTAAAAATAATACCTCTGGTAGTATCTCCAGATGAATTTTTATTTGTATATTGTGATTTACAAGCTAACGGACATTCTAATTTAAATGAAATTTTTTATGCGATATTCTATGAGATTTTCCATAAAATTGGGCTAGATAGTAATCAATTAAATATTTTATTAAATACAGACTCAGAAAATATTCTGAGAAATATTCGACGTTTATTAACCCTAGAAGTTTATAATTTATTGGAGCAAAAGAAATTAGTATTATTGTTAGATGAATTTGATGTTGTAACCTATGATGACACGGAACAAGCAGTAAAATTATTACAACTATTAGAAAATTTAGTTAAACGAGAAGACGAATTATTTGTAGTTGCAGTAGTTGGTAGATATCTCAATTCTATACCTAGTTTACTGCAAGTATTTAAAAATGCAGCATCTCAAGAAATTGGTTTATTGGATAATAACAGTGCTGAACAGTTGATTCGTAAACCAGCTAGTAATATTTTAGAATACCCACAAAAAACTATAGAAGAGATTTGTAAATTTTCATCAGGACATCCTTTTTATACACAGGCTTTATGTTATGCAATTTTTCAAAAAAATACAATTTCTAACAATGATACTAATAGAATTTACAATATTTTAATTGATGATGTAGTTGAGGCTTTACCTGAAGCCATTGGCATGGCTGAAGGGGGATTAGGTGGTTTTTGGGCAGGTTTGAATATTCACGAAAAGGTAGTGATGGCAACAGTTGCCGAGGCTCAAGAGTATAAAAATATAAATATCACCAACAATCCATTAAAATTACTGGAAGACTATGGGTTAGTGATCACAGATGATTTAGAAGAAGCCATCAAAACACTAACTAATAAGGGTTTTTTAGATAGTAACCCGATTAAAGTCAAAGTAGAAATAGTAAGACGTTGGCTGAGGGAACGTCACCCATTACGGGATGAAGTTAGGAAGTTAGAAGAAATAGCAGCAGAGGATGTTGAATCACTTTTGAGTGTGGCTCGTAGTCGCTGGGAACAAAAGGGTAAACAAACAAATGCTTTAACTCTATATGAAGAAGTTTTGCAGCTAAATCCCAATCATTTTAGTAATGTAGTGGAGTTAGCAGAGAAATATTTGGAAGTAAAAGAATTTGAGCAAGCTTTAAAACTTTATGAGCGAGCTTACAAAGTAGATAGATTTAGCTATGAACAAGAATTTATCCAAGGTTTAGAACAATATGGACATTGGTTAATTACACAAAATAATTTTACAGTTGCCAAGCAGCAGTACGAAAAAATTTTAGGGATTGATCCTGATCATAGTTTAGCTAAACAAAAGCTTGCAGAAATTAAAGTATTTCAAGCTAAAAAGAATAATTTTAGTGTTAACTTAAGAAGAATTATCCTATCACCTATTTTATTGACAATCTTATTAATAATTGGTGGTGCTGGAAGTATATTCGTTGGGTGGAGGATTTTTGTTTCAAATCAACATCAGACTACTACCAGTAATAATATAGAAGATAGCATTAGCCGTGGCGATCGCACTTTATTTCGTCAGATACTAAACCCGGCTCGTGACCGAGGAATTA
Organism: Anabaena minutissima FACHB-250; assembly: GCF_014697125.1. GTDB lineage: Bacteria > Cyanobacteriota > Cyanobacteriia > Cyanobacteriales > Nostocaceae > Trichormus > Trichormus minutissimus. The sequence goes on from NZ_JACJRG010000001.1 coordinate 385,597, forward strand.
AAAGTTTTAAAGAAGGTAATTACCTCAAAGCTGAGGAAGAGTTTAAAGCTGCTTTCAATAATACTCAACCTAAAGACCCGGAAGTGTTAATTTATCGAAACAACGCTCTGGCTCGTCAAAAAGGTAATCCTTTAACTGTAGCCGCAGTAGTACCGGCTACAGGTAAAACTGACCTGTCTCAAGAAATGTTACGGGGTATTGCACAAGCGCAAGATAACTTTAATCAACGAGGATTAAAAGGTCGATTCTTAGAGATTGTAATTGCTGATGATGCAGGACAAAACGAGCAGGCAGCAAAAGTTGCAGAGAAACTTGTTACAGATGAATCCCTCTTAGGCGTTATCGGACATCTGTCTAGTGGAGTCACGGCTACAACATTACCGATATACGAAAAAGCTAATTTACCGATCATCTCACCTACAAGCACTAGTACAGAGTTAAGAAGCTCTGTATTTTTCAGAACAGTACCTTCAGATAAAGCAACTGGTGAGAAGCTTGCTGAATATGCTTTCAGAAAGAATTTAAGAAAAGTATTAATCGTCTGGAATCCTGGTGATGGATACAGTAGAAGTATTAAATCAGCATTTAGTGAAGAATTTATCCGCCAGTTTACCAAAAAACAGGTTGATGTAGATTCTCCTGCTGAGATTAAGTTAGCTACCCCAGATAAAATGATGGAAGACTTAGCAAGTATAACTTCAGATGAATCGCCATTACAAGCGATAGTATTTTTCCCCGATACCAATAATCGTCAAAATGCTATAGAGTTTGCACAGATGATTCAACAAGATCAGAATCTTCAAGGAGTGCAACTATTAGGAGGTGATTCTCTTTATATCCCAGAAGCCCGTTTTGTAGAAGGATTAGTTTTAGCTGTGCCTTGGTTTCGGAATACAGAGTCATCAAAGAACTTTGCAAATATAGCTGAGACACAATGGAAAGGCGGTGTGAGTTGGCGTACAGCAACTAGCTTTGACGCTACCCAGGCTTTTATTAATTCTTTAAAAATATCTACTACTATCTCTAAATCAAGAGTGTTAGAAAACTTAAAACACATCAATGTTACACCTAGAGAAACATCTGGAGAAACCCTTAAATTTAACAAAAGTAGTAGAGAAATTCAGCGAGAAGCTATTCCATTGCAGGTTAAAAAAGAAACGTTTGATGTTATACAGTAATGAAAACTGGGAAAACTTAACATGAGCATTATCAGCTGGTTAACCATAAATGATCAATAATAAAAGTTGTAGCAAACAATAGAGTAAAGATTTGCTTTTTCTTTGTTGTGCTAAGACAGCGCATGGGTAACTGCTGCATAATTAACGACTGCTTAGTAAACCTATCGCAACTAATTATCTATGATATCTTTAAAGTCTCAGAGAAACCCTTATATAATCGGTCGTCCCATCAACGAACCAGAACTGTTTTGTGGGAGACAGAAGCAATTATCTTTTGTTGAGGAAAATCTGAGGCGAGGCGAAAAAGTAATAGTGCTGCATGGAGAAAGACGAATTGGTAAGTCATCTCTGTTGCAAAATATCCCTAAATTCGTAAAATTAGACAAATTTAAGTTTGTTAGCTTTGATTTAGAGTATCATAGCCAAGAAACACTAGAGTCTCTGTTAGAGAAATTAGCAGCAGCTATTATTGAACAGTTAGATATAAATACTCAAGAAATTGAAATACCAAAGGCAGAAAAAATAAAAGTCCAGAAGGATATTTTCTGCAATAAATTTTTACCCCAAATTTATGCAAGATTAAAAGATACTAAGTTGGTCTTATTATTAGATGAATTTGATGCTTTAGAACCTACATATATAGGTGCAACACTCGAATCATTATTCGGGCAATTAAAAAGCGTTGTTGAAAATAATAAAAGGCTTTTTGCAGTTATCTTTGCTGGTAGAAAGTCTACAGATATAACAAATTTATTAAAAATATTTAAATCTGTACCAATTGCAGAAGTTGGTTTATTAGATGAAACCAGTGTGCAGCAGTTGATCATTGAACCTGCTTCTAACTTACTAAAGTACACACCAGAGTCTATACAGGCGATTATTAACTTATCTTCAGGACATCCCTATTTTACTCAAATTATCTGCTTTGCAATTTTTAGTAGAGCGCGAGAATTAGAAAAATGGGAAATAAATCAAGAAGATGTAGAAGCTATTGTAGAAGCATCTGTTGAACTAGCTGAAGCTGGTTTAGCATGGTATTGGGAAGCTTTATCTATACCAGAGAAGGTCGTATTTGCGGCGGTGGCTGAAGCCCAAAGGATAGTTAATGAAAAACACGATCAACGCCTGAGCCAAGACCCATTGATGCTACTGAAAAGTTACAATCTTTTATCTAAAAATGAATTAAAATTAGTCACCACAGAATTAGTATCTAGAGGGTTTTTAAACGCACAGGGTAATAAAGTCAAAATAGAATTAGTGGGACGTTGGTTAGTGAAACGTCACCCTTTATGGCAAGAAGCTAGAGAATTTGAGAAGCGAGATCAACAAGAAATTAAGGAAAGTTATGAAATACTTAATCAAATACATCAAGTAAATAAAAAAGGAATTACAGCCAAGATATTTCAACATCAACAAGAAAGTAATATCTTGGAAAATCATATTTTAAATGAATCTCCTCAGAGTGTGTCTGAGAGTGTTTTGTCATTCAAAGGTAAAGATAATACAAAAGCTTTAGTAAATAAAATTTATCTGGCTACACAGGAAAATAAATTACTTATTTTAATACTTGGTTTGGGTATAGGAGCGATCGCAGCTTTTATAGCCATCATTTACCCCATGATGAACGATCATCCAAACGACAAGCATAGCTCACCGCCAATAGAAAGCAATGGTAGTCGCTAGTTTTGCAGGTAGAACAGCGCGATCGCAATTAAACTATTAAAAAATAATGAGGTAGAGAAATGGAAATAACAACAACTAGACAAGCATTAATTGCAGCTATTTACGAAGAATTAGAACAAGCTTATGAAGATACTTTAGAAGATGTTCTAGAGTTACTAAAAATTCGTAAAAATGAAGATGAGGAGGATATGAAAGATATTTACATGGCAAAAAATGATACTACTATCTCTTGGGAAGAATATAAGCAAGAGAGTGCATGATTTATCAAATAGAAATTACAAGTAGGGCAGCTAAACAATTAAAAAAGCTGCCTGAAGATATTAAGCTTAAAATAGAAGATAAAATTCACGATTTAGCAAACGATCCGCGCCCTGATGGCGTAGTTAAGTTAGAGGGTGATGAAGACACCTATCGTGTACGTGTGGGTAAATATCGTATTTTATACGAAGTTAAAGATGATTTATTAATAGTTAGAGTGGTTAAAATTGGTCATCGTAGAGATGTTTATCGTCGGGGATAAAGCATAATCAAACTAGACTTAGCAATGTTGACGATGCTTTAGTTTTTGTTGTAATAATGATGGGTTTTGTTCTTTCAGTTGGCGAGCAAATTCTTCATCAGCAGCAATTTGCTGCCGAATTTCTTTTTGGTGATCATGATAATAAGCTAAGGCTGCATAAACATCAGCTAGGCTAATACTCGGATGATGATAAAGAATGTCATCGGGTGACATTCCCATTTGTTCATGCCAGATTACAATATCTTCAACTCTAATTCGATGTCCAGCAATCCTGGGTTTTCCGCCACACACACCAGGAGTAATTTCGATGTGTTCTTTGATGATGGGAATAAACATGATGTTTGTTCTCAGAGTTATTTTAATGTATTTTATCTATCTGCCAAATTTTGATGGTTTGATCAGAACTCCCACTGGCGAGAATTTTACCATCGGGACTCAGAGCAATGGTATTAACTTTTTTGGAATGTCCAGTCAGGGTTTCTATGGCTTCACAGCTGGAAATACGCCAAATTTTGATGGTTGTATCTGCACTGCTACTAAAGAGGGTTTGTCCATCAGGACTCACGACTAAGGACGTAATTTCGTCGGTGTGTTCTGTTAAAGTGTAAAGTAGCTTACCTGTGATTAAATGCCAAACTTTGATAGTGCTGTCAGCACTACCACTAAAAAGTAACTGTCCATCAGGACTCATGGCGATCGCTTTCACATCACCAGCATGACCGATAAGTGTACGTAAAGGGTCGCCTGTCTGGGGATTCCACAGTCTGATTTTGGTGTCGGAACTCCCACTGGCGAGGATTGTACCATCGGGACTGATAGCTATGGCATGAACGGCTGATGTGTGCCAAAGGGTGCAAATGCGATCGCCTTTGTGTAAATTCCAGATTTTGATTTTATTGCTACCGCTTGCTAAAATCTGTCCATCTGGGCTAATCACTACGACATTGACAGGTTTTTGATGTCCTAGGAGTGTATGCAGTAGTTTGCCTGTTTTTAAATCCCAGACTTTGACGTTACTTCTGGGGTGTTCGCAGCTACCGACAGCGACAAAATCACCGTTGGGACTGACGGCGACTGATGAAACTTCGCCTAGATTCCCGGCTAAAGTCTTGACAAAGTTACCATTATTAATATCCCAAACATTGAGATTTTGGTCTGTACACCCACTCACTAACACTTCACCCTCTGGACTAATGGCGACAGATGTGACTTTACCGGAATGTCCTGTGAGTGTGTAACCTAGATCGGGAGTTGCTAAGGTGCGTTTGTATTTGAGATGTGCGATCGCTGCTAATAATTTTTCAACATCTAGAACACTTTGTCTATCATTAACTGTGAGGAAATATTCTTGTAACTTTTGTACATATTCCTCATCTTCGATTTTGATAGCTGATTGCATCGCCTCTAGGGGATTAGCTAACTCTTGGAGTGAGACTTGATGTAAATCTAACCAAGTATTTATGGAGTAGTTTACCTGTGCTTGTGACCAGGTGCGATCAGGTAAATGAGCTAAACTCTGAGCTAATTGTAAAGCTAATTCTGGTATCCAATAAAGCCGCTCTTTTGATAAAGCTTGGTAAATTTGCTGATAGCTTGTAGCGATCGCTTGCACTGATTGTAAATCAAAAGTGTCTTTGAGTAAGTTTGAGAGTAACTCTGGCAGGAGGGGGGGGACATCATGATGTACCAGATGATAGATATCTGCTACCCATGCAGCTACTAAACTATGACAGGTAATTAATACTTGAGAAAGTTGCTCAAAATCTTGATGATTAACTTGGTATTTTAAATCTAGTTTACTGGTATCAATTCCCTGTGCTTGCCATTTTTCAGCTTTCTCTAAAATCGCTAAATTAACTACATTATCTTTACCAAATTTGTTGATTTCTGCAATATCTTCTCCCAATTCTAATAAATCATTGCGGATTTTTCTCCACTCTAAAGCCCGATTTTTAGCAGATTGCTGAATAATTTCTCTGTAAGGGATACGAGAAATAGTTTTATAGTAATAATTTGTTTGTCCTAAACCCCAATAAGCAATACGGAAATTTAAATAATCGCCATCATTTTCGGTTTCTAAAATTAAAACTGGCTCTGTTTTTAATGTGCCGAATAAAGCCTTAATGCTAGATTCACTGTGGAAACGTTTACTATCCCAAGCGCCTGCTAAAAATTCTGTTGGTCTAATGGGATTATGTAGGGAGTAGTTGTTGTTGATGAACTCCCTGATTCCCTCCGCTAGCATTGTTTCTACACCAGCATTCTCATTATTATTGTGGTCAAATTCATCAAATTTTACTTGCGGTGGTGCTAGGAAAATTTTTAATGGTGTACAACCATAATCTTTGTGAGATCCTAATATCTGTGAAGGATATAATCTTAAAGGCCAGTTATCGAGAATTTTATTAATTTCTGGTAAATTTAGAGCCGTCTCCCTTTCTTGTTTGGTTACTTCTAATTGTGTTTCACGATAATAAACTGCTAGTTGCTTTTGGAAAAGCTTTTCTTTCTCAAATCCTATCTCTACGCTTTTTTTCGGTTTGGCTACATTAGCAATTTCAATAAATGCTTGAATTGCTTGAGGAAGTGGGTATTTAGTTGTATCTAGACTTTTTTCCGTTCTCTTTTGTATAAGAGTGACAACCACAGGTGCAAACTCTATCACTAATTGAATGAGTAGCCTTAATCCTTGCTCCATAAGGAGATTCCTGTTAAATTAATAACTTTAATGCTTTACTGATAACCCCAGTATTAGTTAGCCAATCGACAAAACTGATACTTTAATTTGCTTTTTGTTTCCTGGTGACATCTACCTAAAGATATCTCTATATATGGCCTATCCTACTACTTGAGGGAATCCTTTTGCCATAAAAGTTTATTTCCCTAAAAATTTGATTGATCAAAGAAAAAAGAGAAGGATAGCATATTTGCTTTTTATCCTTCTCTTTTGGTGATTAAATGCTAATTTTTACAGACTGATACTACAAGATACTAAGTACAGTTTCACATTAGTTGGTAATTTTTTTAAACGTGGAGGAAAGCGGAGTGTTTCCCAGGTAGATTGACTATTTTGTACTTAGCGATATTTATTAAAATCGGATTCCCAACTGTCCATTGACTCCCCGTACAGAATTATAACCAGCACCGATGAAGAAGCGATCGCCTGCATTTACCTGCATACCACCAGACAACGCCACGCCTTTATCTTCAGAATAATATCCCACTCCCACATAAGGGGAAACTACTGGTAAACTCAGAAATCTCAGCACATCTACCCCTGTAGCACCATCAGGGCCAACACCTAACTCTACACCTAAATTCACAGCTCTCGCGCCGACAGCATAGGTGGTATCTCCATCTTTACCGCCGACTGAAACCCAAGGTTGAGGGATGATTTGCGCTGCTGCGGGACTAGGAGCGAATAAAGCTAAACATCCTATTGATGTGATGATTGATTTGGCAATAATTGCTCTATTCATACTTGCTCCTCAACACTACCTACCAAGTTAATACAAGAGAGTGACTAAACTAGATGTAAAAAAGTTTCTAGTTTTTGGTAAAGTAAGGGGAAAGTGTGACACTTTCTAGAAAGTCCACAGATACCAATATTCTTAATAACATCACCTAACCCTTAAGTAAGGGGTGAGACTCCAAGGGAGGTTTCGATGAAAGTTCTGCATGGCTCATGGATACCAAACACATCTGCGGATTTTATGCAGTCGGGTTCATTTTACCTATGGGTAGAAACTCCTGTAAGTAAAAAAAAGCGTACTCATCCACAAGTTCACCCCGGAAATCTATCTTCAGAGGAATTAATCTCTTTTTTAGCGGAAACTTTAGGTTTTAAAGAGCGCGAATTACAATTAAAACAACGCATATCTACCCAATATTTTGCCCTACCCACAGCTAATAATCAACCTTTACCTTCACCAGAATTAATCAAGTATCTAGAAGTTGACGTTCCTGAAGAATATGAAGAGTTTCAATATTGGCAAGTAACCTGCTATAAAACAGTTGGCTCACTTAAATCAGCAACGGCGATTAATATTATTAAATTACTCAAAGATATTCATTTTTTAGCTCTGTATAATGCTAATGAATTTCAACTAGGATCAGATTTATTATTTTGGTATCATTACACTCAAGAATTTAGACAAATAATTCTCAAAGACCAATATATTCCGTCTCTAAAATATAGACCTATAGCGGCAGCTAAAACAACTAAGAAAAAAAGTAAATCCCCACAACCGCAGGAATTTGAGATATATGCTGGGTGGGAAATTATTTCTGAACAATACGAAGCCAATATTCAAAAATATATTGAATATATGCCACTAATTTGTGTGGCAGGAAATACTATACAGAGCGATAAAATAGAATTTTTTGAGCAGGAAACTCTATTACGTCACTTTTCTGAATGTCTCCTCAACAATTTAGTTACCAATACACCCTCTACAGCCGCTTTTGACAAACAAATTGCTGATTCTCTAATTTATTATTGTCTTTATCCCCAAAAGCACAACCCACTCAGAACCTATACTGCTCTCCAAGAATATCAGCAATGGTTGGCATGGAAAAATAGAATTATCCGTACTCAAGCTGATTCACTATTTCATCTGTGTTTTCAGTTGCATTCCCCTACGGCGGAACAAATAGACAATTGGCAGATGCAATTTTTGGTATCCAGTAAAAAAGACCCTTCTTTAAAGTTGGCTTTGGCTGATTACTGGACGATGAACCAAAAAACCAAAACTGGTGTAAACAAAGAATTTGGTAAGGATTTTGATACTAATTTGCTGCTGAATTTAGGGTATGCAGCACGGATGTATCCCAAACTTTGGCAAGGTTTGGAAACGGACTCTCCCACGGGAATGCAGCTGACTTTAGAAGAGGCGTTTGATTTCCTCAAAGACAGTGCTTGGGTATTGGAAGACTCAGGATTTAAGGTCATTGTCCCGGCTTGGTATACTCCGGCTGGTCGTCGGCGTGCGAAAGTTCGCCTCAAAGCGTCAAGTCGTAAGCAGGCTGCAACTAAAGGTGAAAGCAAAAGCTATTTCGGTTTAGACTCACTGGTGCAGTATCAGTATGAATTAGCAATTGGTGAACAGCCTGTCACACCCCAAGAGTGGGAACAGTTAATTAATGCTAAAGCACCGCTAGTGCATTTTCGCGGTCAATGGATGGAATTAGACCGGGATAAAATGCAGCAGTTACTAGAGTTTTGGCAATCCCACGGTGATGAACAGCCGGAAATGAGCTTGCTGGAGTTCATGCAACGCAGTGCGGAAGGCGGGGATGAATGGGAAATTGAATATGACGCAGGTTTGTCAGAAATCATGGCGAAGTTGCAAGATAAAAGTCAGTTAGAACCGATTTCTGAAGACTTAAATCTGCAAGGAAACCTGCGAGAATATCAAAAGCGGGGTGTGGCTTGGTTACAATATTTAGAAAAATTGGGGTTAAATGGCTGTTTAGCAGACGATATGGGACTTGGTAAGTCTGTGCAGGTAATTGCCAGATTAGTCCAGGAGAAAGATAGCCAAAATGCGCCATTACCCACATTATTAATCGCGCCGACTTCCGTTGTCGGTAACTGGCAAAGAGAAATTGCCAAGTTTGCACCCCATTTAAAAACTATGGTGCATCATGGTAGCGATCGCCTGCAAGACTCTGCCGATTTTAAAGCCGCCTGTAAACAGTATGATGTGATCATTAGCTCCTTTACCCTAGCGCGCAAGGATGAAAAACTCCTGGGTAGTATTGAATGGCAACGCCTAGTTTTAGATGAGGCGCAAAATATTAAGAATCCCAAAGCGGCGCAAACTAAAGCAATTCTCAAACTCTCAGCAAAACATCGACTAGCTTTAACCGGTACACCAGTCGAGAACCGCTTACTTGATTTGTGGTCTATTTTTAATTTTCTCAATCCTGGTTACTTGGGTAAAGAAGCACAATTTCGGAAGTCCTTCGAGATTCCCATTCAGAAGGATAACGACAAAGTTAAATCAACTACCTTAAAGAAACTCGTAGAACCTTTAATTTTACGGCGCGTCAAAACAGACCAATCTATTATTAATGACTTGCCAGATAAAGTTGAACAAAAACTTTATACTAACCTAACGAAAGAACAGGCTTCATTATATGAAGTAGTAGTCAAAGATGTGGAAGAGAAATTACAAGAAACCGAGGGAATAAAGCGCAAAGGTTTAATTCTCTCCACACTGATGAAATTGAAACAGATTTGCAATCATCCCAGACAGTTCCTTCAAGATAGTAGCGAATTTTTACCGGAGCGATCGCATAAACTTTCGCGCTTAGTAGAAATGGTAGATGAAGCTGTCTCTGAGGGTGAAAGTCTGCTGATATTTAGTCAATTTACGGAAGTCTGCGAACAAATAGAAAAATATCTCAAACACAATCTGCATTGCAATACTTACTACCTACACGGTGGTACAAGTCGCCAACGTCGGGAACAAATGATTAATGATTTCCAAAATCCCGATACAGAACCATCTGTGTTTGTTCTCTCCTTAAAAGCAGGCGGTGTAGGTATCACTTTAACGAAAGCCAATCATGTCTTCCATTTTGACCGTTGGTGGAATCCAGCCGTAGAAGACCAAGCCACAGACCGCGCTTTTCGGATTGGTCAAAAAAAGAATGTCTTCGTACATAAATTTGTGGCGATTGGGACTTTAGAAGAAAAAATTGACCAAATGATTGAAGATAAGAAAAAACTTTCTTCCGCAGTCGTGGGAAGTGATGAATCTTGGCTGACAGAATTAGATAACGAAGCCTTTAAACAACTAATTGCCCTGAATAAAAGCACAATTTTGGAGTAAATATATGAATAAGTTTAGCAGAACTTGGTGGGGCGATCGCTTTATCAAAGCACTAGAAGATTTTACCGATGATAGCCGCCTGCAAAGGGGACGTTCTTATGCTCGTGGTGGAAAAGTTAAAAGTTTTGCAATTGATAAAAATATTATCACGGCTCAAGTTAGAGGTTCAGTTAATCCCTACTTTGGAGTTTACAAAGAACCTACATATAATATAGTCATTGAAATTACCCCAATTGCCAAAACTCGCTGGAATGAAGCGATAAAAAGCCTTTCTTCTAAAGCCAGTATTGTTTCCCGGTTATTATTAAACGAAGTTCCCGAAAATATTGAAGAAAATTTCTCCCAAATGGGGTTACATTTATTACCCCATAGTAGTAAAGACTTCAAAACTAAATGTTCTTGTCCAGATTATGCTAATCCCTGTAAGCATATAGCTGGAGTTTATTATTTAGTAGCTTCTCAACTGGATAACAACCCATTTTTATTATTTGAGTGGCGGGGACTCTCGAAAGTAGAACTACAAGCAAAGCTAGCGGATTCTCCTTTAGGTAAAGCACTATCTACAGTATTAGATTCTCAAGAGTTAACGATTGAACCTAGCGAATCTTTTTATCCAAAGTTAGAAAAGCAATCTGTGAGTGAAAAGCCCAATTTAAGAGAGTTTTGGTTAGGAACAACGCGATTACCTTCTACTATTGAAGTCGCCAATGATAGCGGCGTGTCAGCGATTTTGGTGAAGAAGGAAGGCGATTTTCCAGCTTTTTGGCGTAAAGATAATTCTTTTCTTGAGACGATGGAGGAACTTTATCAACGGGTGAAAACTAAAAATCAGAATTTAATGTAAGAGGTTCTTTAAACCCACATTCCACACTTCATAATGTAGCATTAATTGCTACGCGATGACTCTTTGGCACTGAGTCGTCGTGAATACCGAGAAGTGTTTCTCTATGCTATTAAAAAAGCTAATGTGCAACAAAGTATCGCGGTTTTTGTAAATAGGATTACACAAAATCTTCTATTTCATGGTTTGGGCGTTTCATTTGAAGATACACTATCTAAAAACTGACTCGGTGTAACAATCAAGATATCTCGAAAAGGATGCAGTTCTAATAAGTCTTTGTCTCCTGTGATAATATGAGTGGCTTTTCCCGAAATGGCTAATTCTAAGAATTTATTATCTTTAGGATCTTGACAAATATCTATTGTTTCATTAATTGTGATTAATTCTGTTTCTCTGGCTAAACTGGCTAAAAAGTCTTCACGAATTTCTCTCAATAGATAGCGGTCAAATTTTTGACGACTGAGTACATCAATTAATTCTGATAAAATTTCCACAGAAATTAAAATCAATCCGTTTTGTTTAGCTTCTCTAAAAGCTTGCATTGTGGTAGATTTAGAGAAGATTAATGCACTAACAATTACATTTGTATCAATTACGATACGGTTAGTTTTCATCATTGAGAATTGATTCTAAAATCTCTGGGGTCATTCCGTTAGAAATTGCCTGTTGACTCGCTTCTTCCATGATATCTAAGAGTGGTTTTTGACTGACTGCTTTTTGCAGCATTATGTTCAGAAATATTTGGATTTTTTGCTGTTTTTCTGGTTCTGCTTCTCGGTACGCTTTGGCAATTTCTGGGTCAACTTGAATGATAATGTTTTCCATAATAAATTAAATGTTAATTAGTCTATGTTTATTATAGCAATTGCTAGTTTTTTCTGTTTTATACTATCTTCAATTATTTATTGCGAATTGCGAATTGCGTTAGCGGAGCGGGACGTTAGTCCATTGCGAATTGGTTTTATACCCCTTCCGACTTTTCAAACAACTTCTTAGCTCGACTTTATCCATTTTTTTCGCAACGTGATCGCTATCGCTAAAACCTTTGTGTAACAGTAGTTTTGCTTTTTTAACTTCATCGATAATCTATGACGTGGAAAAAGTATTTGCCAAAAAGCCAGGGTTTTTGCCGGATAAAGAAAACCGAGTTCTTAATTTTGGATAAAGTCGAGCTTAGAGGCTAACAGATGTTAACCTCTCATAGTTTTTGCCTAAATTCCTAACCTTTGGTAAACCTCATCTAAATGACGCAGATGTTGCTGGGGGTCAAAACATACAGCAATTTCTGCTGGTGATAGCTTTTGAGTTACACGGGGGTCTTGGGTAATTAAGTCGTGGAAGTTTCCTTCTGGCTTGTTCCAAGCGTTGTGGGCGTTTTGTTGAACGATCGCATACGCTTCTTCGCGGCTCATTCCCTTGTCTACTAAAGCCAATAGCACTTTTTGGCTGAACACCACCCCACCATAGCAGTTGAGATTCCGCGCCATGTTTTCTGGGTAGACTAGCAGGTTTTTCACCAATTCGGTGATTTCCTTGAGCATGAAGTGGGTCACAATGCAAGCATCCGGAAGAACTACCCGTTCTACAGAACTGTGGGAAATGTCCCGTTCGTGCCACAAAGCGACGTTTTCTAAAACTGCACCAGCATGACTTCTAACTAATCTCGCCATCCCCGTCAATCGTTCTGAACGGATGGGGTTGCGCTTGTGAGGCATAGCACTAGAGCCTTTTTGACCTTTCGAGAAGAACTCTTCCACTTCCAGAACGTCTGTTTTTTGCAGATTGCGAATTTCTACAGCAAAGCGTTCAATGGAGGCGGCGACTAAGGCTAATTGCTGCACATAATCGGCGTGGCGATCGCGCGAAATAACTTGTGTCGAAGCGGTATCCGGTTGGAGTCCCAATTTTTGACAAGCGATCGCTTCTACTCTCGGCTCAATATTGGCATAAGTTCCCACCGCGCCAGAAATCTTCCCGACTGCAATGGTTTCCCGGAGAATTTGCAGCCGTTGTTGATGACGCAACACTTCCGCCAACCACCCAGCCAGCTTAAACCCAAAGGTAATGGGTTCAGCATGAATTCCGTGCGATCGGCCGGCCATGACTGTATAACGATGTTCCCGTGCTTTTTCGCGAATTACCTGAATTAAATCTTCCAGGCGTTGCGCTAAAACATCCAGACTAGCAACCATTTGCAATGCTAAAGCCGTATCTAATACATCTGAACTGGTTAATCCCAGGTGAATGTAACGTCCTGCATCGCCTACGTATTCATTGACATTTGTCAAAAAAGCAATCACATCATGGCGGACTTCCGCCTCTATCTCTAACACCCGTTGCGGATCAAAATTCGCCTTCGCTTTAATTTCCTCAACAGCCGCAGACGGAATATAGCCCAATTCAGCTTGGGCTTCACAAACTGCAATCTCTACCTGAAGCCAGGTTGTTAACTTATAAGATTCAGTCCACAGGTTGCCCATTTCGGGCAAAGTATAACGCTCAATCAACGTTCGCGGCAGAATACAACTGTCATATTCTACAGTCTATTTACCCATCTCAATCGCCTTTTTGTAGTGCGATGGCATTGAACATTGGGCATTAGTTACGATTTACCTTGTCACCTGTCACCTGTCACCTGTCACCTGTCACCTGTCACCTGTCACCTATCCCCTATCCCCTTTTATAGACACAGCATTACGATTGGGGACAATGCGTCTACCGTACTTCCTCGCATACACCTGCGTAAATTCAGCCCCAAAAAACAGAATTTGGGCAGTATAGTAAACCCAAATCAGAAGAACTACCAGTGAACCAGCCGCACCATAAGCCGAGTCAAAACTGCTACTACCTAAATATTTTCCTAATAAAAAATTACCAATAGAAAATAACAGTGAAGTCAAACTAGCACCGATTAACACATCACTCCAAGCTAGCCTCACATCAGGTAGGACTTTAAAAATTAGCCCAAACATGATTGTAGCGATCGCAAAGGAAAGAACAAAACTCAGTATCTGCCAGAGAAAACCAATCCCTGGTAATACTCCACTAAAATAATTCACGACTGCTGCTAATACTGCACTAACTACCAAAGAAGCTAACAGCAGAAAGCCAATAACTAAGATCATGGCAAAGGATAAAAGACGTTTGCGAATGATATTCTTCACACCACGTCCTGGTTTGGTTTTGACTTCCCAAATCGTGTTGAGAGAATCTTGTAACTCGTTAAACACACCAGTTGCACCCAATAGCAGCACTACTACACTAATTACAGAGGCGATTGTTCCAGCCTGTGGCCTACTGGCATTTTGAATGGCGATCTCGATGAATTCTGCCCCTTGTCTACCAACTACACTTTGAATTTGGTTAACAATCTCACCTCTGGCGGCCTCTTCACCAAATATTGCACCTGCGATCGCAATTATCATAATTAGCAACGGTGCGATAGAAAAGACCGTATAGTAAGCCAAAGCAGCTGCCAAGCGCGAAGCTTGATCCTCATTCCATTCTCTAAATGCTTCCTGAAAAAGTTGCCAAATCGCCTGTAAATTCATTAAATCAGTCTCCCTGGAAATAAGATGCCACTTTTTGCCCTGATATATTGGATACTGATTTACTCAGTAATGGCATCTTCCCCAAGGTACTTATAAAGCTTTCTTAAGGCATAATTTTAGACTCATTTAACCCAAAAATAGAAGCACCCCCATACCCCTTTACTCTTAGCTTTTAAACTAATCACACTCTAAATCGCTGCTTCTTGAGGCTGACAATCAAAAACCACCATGAACGAAGCATTTGGGACTACTTGATTCAGATGCTGTATGTAACCATCCGCGTCATAACGACTACGAAAACGCGCCACAATTTCACGACTGGCATCAGGAAGTAACCGTGCAATTGCCCACGAGTTTAGGCGTTGTTTGTAATCCTTTGGTTGAGTTTCAGAGCTTGGTGCTTTGTATTCAGTATTTTGTGGCATGATTATCTTAACCGTATTAAGTTTCAGTAAAGGCGTTAGTGAATCTTCTTACAGAAATTCACTAGCTCCTTTTTTATAGTGCTGCCACCTTGTTATTCGATTATTTATAAATTGTCAACACCGAGTGCTATATTTTAGACTAACTAATTTGGAAATCCCGATACAGGATGAACTTCAAAATCTTTGCTTGTAAAGGTTAGAAGCAGAAATTATATCTTTGCTCAAAAGTTTAGTTAATAATTTTTGTAATTATTGGTATAAGTTTATATAATTCAGCACATACTAGTAAAAATTTAAATTTAATTGTCTTAAATCATACTGAGTAGGCTATTTTTTTAGAAACAAGTTTATCTGCATAATCAAGAACTAATCAAATGTTTTTTTATGAAGAAAATATTACTAAATAATTAGGACTTACGCACAAATTACGGAATAACGTATCGCTAAAGCGAAAGCTCCGCTAACGCGTAGCGCATACCACAGAGACGCAGAGAACATAAAGAAATAAGGGTTTGAGAGAGTTTTTGCGTAAGTCCTGATAATAAACTTTAACGATGCTACGTCTCAACCTTAAAAATCGTAACTTTCGTCAACCCAAAATCACCAATTAGTTGACCGATAGTGGTAGGTTAGTTACAATCTGGGCAATAAATTATACTTTTCAAACATAAAATGCCATTAGTAACGTCAATAATTCAAAAAATTGCACCCCAGATAGGTGCAGTAGTTGTCATAGACCCAGAATATCAATTGGTTGGACATATTACTTTTAAAAACGGGCATAAAGCATTTTTTAGCACTACGAAATTAAATATTAATGGTTTTGGATCAGCCGAAATAGCAAAGGATAAAGGTTATTCTAATTTTTTTCTCAAACATTTTGGATATAAAGTTACTGAAGGGAAAACATTTTTTAGTCATAAATTTTGTGAAAAGATTGCTAATGATAGAAATATAGATGTTGGATTTGAATATGCTCAAAGTTTAGGATTTCCTGTAATCGTTAAACCAATCAATCTCAGTCAGGGAAAACTAGTTACTAAAGTTCATAATAAGACAGAGTATTATCAAGTAGTTAAAAAAATATTGCGAATTAATTCAGGGTTAATTGTAGAGAAATTTTATGTAGGTAAAGATTACAGAATTGTAGTCATAGAGAATGAAGTAATAGCAGCCTATCAAAGACTACCTTTATCTGTGATCGGTGATGGTAAATCTACTATTTTAGAGCTACTTCAACAAAAGCAAGAAAATTTTATACAAAGCGGTAGAAAAAAAATTATAGATTTTGATGATTTCCGCATCAAACGCAAACTAAAAAGGCAGAATCTCAATTTTAACAGTATTATTCCTCATGGTAAAATCATCCATATTTTAGACAACGCTAATTTATCTAGTGGTGGAGAAGCAATAGATGTCACTGAAAGCATCCATCCTGACTTTCAAAAACTAGCTTTAAATGTCGCTAAAGATATGGGCTTAAGATTAATAGGTTTGGATATTATGACCCATGATCTAACCAGACCAATGGTAGATTATGTCATCATCGAAATTAATGGTTCGCCTAGCTTAACTCACTATGCCTCAATAGGAGATGTTCAAATTCATAGAGTTGAACAGCTATATCTCAAGATTCTTCAGGCATTAGAAAAAGATTACAACAATCAGAATTAAGTGGGGACTGAGGACTAGTACCGCTACGCGGAAGTCAAAAGTCAAAAGTCAAGATGAAGACAACATAAGGGTTTTGTTGATTTGGAATGGGTGGTTTATTTACGCCGTGGTGTAGGAATTTTAGATTTTAGATTTTGGATTGAATAATCTAAAACCCAAAATTGCAAATCCACTCATTGAAAAGCTGGGGACTGGGGACTAACAAGTATAGGTTTTTAACCAAAGAATAAAATTAACGTAAACATCATCATTTCCTTAATCCCTACACCCCTAAACCCTAGTTTACAGACGTTGCAGGAGGTTTAAACCGTGAGTGTCAGTACCACAAGTATTTAACAGCCCATATTCTTGAGCCAGTTGTTGTATTTGCTCTGATTCTTTGACGCTGGGTTTCCAGGGGTTGGGGTTGTTGTAAGCATAGAATGTTTCTACACCATCAATCCCATATTCCACGGCTGCCGGAATTAAGTCAAAGTGCGATCGCTTGTAACGTGCAGGATGCGCTAATACAGCCAATCCCCCAGATGCTTTAATCGCCGCAATCACGTTACCTGCTTCATATTCCTGATCAGTAGTCACCTTTCTTTGTAAATAAGGTCTCATACTCAGGTGTCCTGGCTGAAAACCATAGGCCAAAATATGAACTTCCACATTCAATAAATTGGCGTTCACTTCTACACCACTCCATAGGTGCGGAGTGGTTGCGCCGGGATTGTTCCATTTCCAGTCTTCTAGCCAAGCCTTTGCCGCTTCATAGCCACCGATAGTATGATGGTCGGTAATTGCCAAGCCGTTTAAGCCAATAGCGATCGCTTGCTCCATCAACACACTTGGCTGTAATCTACCGTCTGAGTAGACAGTGTGCATATGAAAGTTAAATAATCTCGGACAACTTTGGGCATCTATATTCTGGAAAACTTCCTGTAGAAGTTCACTAGAAGCAGATGTCCGGGCAAAATTTACTACCATAACCCTCTCTGAATAAAAATACGTGATTTCTGACACACCAACACGCCACACCCAGAAATGAGCATTTAACAGCACCTTTAGTTAGTGCTGAACAGCTATTTTCTCAGTTTTATCAGTCAGATTTTTTCAATATGTTAAGACTACGTTAGCAAATCTAAATGATTACGGTCATGAGTATATCCAATTGCCTTCATAAGTATCAGTAACATATACTTTGGATATCTTATTTTAGATACCTAGAGAAATACTGAGTTAATTATCTCTAAATCCTGGATTTGGTAGAACGATAACGCCCTACCAATCTAGAAGACCTCTGAATTATTGTATCAAAATTAACTTTTTTACAATCCGGTCAATATACCTTCACCAGTCATCACTTCCCCCACCACAAAAGAGGGAATATTCTCGGCTGCAAAGAATTTAATTGTCTGTTCTACTTGATGGGGTGGGATGAGCAAGACAAAACCAATACCCATGTTGAAAGTGTTATACATTGCTTCCGCACTGACAGATCCGGCTTCAGCTAACCATTGAAAAAGCGGGGGAATCGTCCAACTGTTGGGGTTAATTTTAATGGATTGACCTTTGCCCAAACACCTAGGTAAATTTTCCGGCAAGCCACCGCCTGTAATATGTGCCATTCCGTGAATTTCTATGCCTGCTTGCCGTGCAGCCAAAACAGGTTTGACGTAGATGCGTGTAGGTTGTATGAATGCTTCACCGATAGTTGCACCACCTAATAATTCTGGTGTGTCGCCCCAACTAAAGCCCCCATCACCGACAACCTTACGAACTAAGCTTAAACCATTACTGTGTACCCCAGAACTAGCCAGTGCGATCGCCACATCTCCCACTTCTACCTGCGAACCTTTGAGCATTTGGCTTTTTTCCACAATTCCCACACAGAAACCAGCCAAATCATACTCACCAACTTGGTAGAAACCAGGCATCTCTGCTGTTTCTCCTCCCAACAAAGCACAACCCGCCAGCTTACACCCAGAGGCGATACCCGCCACTACTTGAGTTAGCTGCTCTTTATCTAGTTTGCCTGTGGCGACATAATCTAAAAAGAACAATGGTTCAGCCCCTGATGTCAACACATCATTGACACACATAGCAACTAAATCAATCCCCACAGTATCGTGACGGTTGAGAATATGGGCGATTTTTAGCTTTGTCCCCACACCATCAGTCCCAGAAACCAATACAGGTTGTTTGTAACCGCCTGGAAGTTCAAAACAACCACCAAAACCACCCAGTCCACCAATCACTTCTGGTCTAAAAGTGCTGTGAACCAAATTGCGAATTTGATCTACAAAAGCTCGACCAGCTTCTACATCAACCCCTGCATCCCGATAATCCATAAGAGTTAGTTATTAGTCATTAGTCCATAGTCATTAGTCCATAGTCATTAGTCCATAGTCAATAGTCGATGGAGCTAATGACTAAACCCTTCTTAATCAAGTCGATTCCCTGTCACCTGTCACCTGTTCCCTGTCACCTATTAAAAAACTTCTTCTTCAATACCACGCCACCATTCACCTAAATTCATTAAGTCTTGGTGAATATCTGCTAATTCATTAGCGTAGGTATCTTCTGAAATGGTGGCTTTGCGTTCTTGGAGTTTTTTCAGCCGCAACTGTACCAATAGCCAGGGTTTGGCAATACTATTGGTTGCTTCCATGTATTGTGCGAGTTCTTTGCTATTCATTTGTAATAATTGTTGCAATACTTATTTAACATAATATTAAATTATGGGAAGATGCGATCGCTATCCACGCCAATTAGAGAACAAAACAGCCACGATATTTAGTCGTGACTGTTGATTTATGGAAATATTAGCAACATCTCAAAAGATTACTAAGGTAAATTAGGCTTTAGCTAGATTTTCAGCAACAAAGTCCCAGTTTACCAATTGATCTAAGAAGTTTTTGATAAATCCTGGACGAGCATTTCTGAAGTCAATGTAGTAGGCGTGTTCCCAAACATCTAAGGTTAGGATTGCCTTCTTGCCATGAGCTAGAGGGTTTTCTGCGTTTGGTGTTTTCATCACTTTGAGCGTCCCACCATCATCAACTAACCAAGCCCAGCCACTACCGAACTGAGTTGCAGCCGCGTTGGAAAACTCTTCTTTAAATTTGTCGAAGCTACCAAAGTCTTTCTCAATCTTAGCGGCGAGTTCACCGGTAGGTGTGCCACCGCCTGCGGGTTTTAAACAATTCCAGAAGAAGCTATGATTCCAAACTTGGGCAGCGTTGTTGAAGATTCCTACTTTAGAAGAATCTTTAAAGGAGATTTGAATGACTTCTTCTAGGGATTTATCAGCCAATTCTGTACCGTCGGTCAGCTTATTAAGGTTATCTACATAAGCTTTGTGATGCTTACCATAGTGATACTCGAAGGTTTCAGCTTTCATGCCATAGTTCTCTAGAGCATTAAAGTCGTAAGGTAACGCTGGTTGTGTGAATGCCATTTTGTCAAGTCCTCTCTTTACTGTGTTCTAGTTAAAACCTATTACGGCAGCGTACAAAGTTACAGGTTTTGCGCCTAGCCGTTTTATGTCCCTAATACTTAGGATATAAAACTTAACATCGTAATTCTACTACCAAAGTGAATATTCAGCCCAAGTAATTTTTAAATAAGCTAAATTACCAAGAATTTATGATGATAAATAAAAAAAGCTAATACTTCCTAGATGTAGCAATTTAAAGTAAGAGGTAGGTAGTAGAGGGCAGTAGCAGCACAATAATCTAAAACTTTTAATATTACAAGTCTCTATGAAATTTGATAAGGCCAGTTTATGAAGACATTATTGCAGATATTATCTGAAGATTACTCAGGTAAAGCACATTTAGCAATGCAACTATTGTTATTGACACTCCCCGGTCTAAAGATAAGGGGATTCTACCTTCACCCTAGCCACTTGCTCAACCAGGGTTTCCCCAAGTAGAGTAGAGGTTGCTAGTCCAGTAGCGTTACTTCAGGATTGCCCATCCCTAGCTTGTCTTGCAAGATTCAGAATATTTTTTGCCGCGTTCACATCCCTTTGAAGTGTACATCCACAACTACATTTATGGGGGGCGAGTTGAAAGAGATTTTTTAACTATTGCACCACAATGACTACATTTTTGAGATGTCATTCTAGGATTGACGGCAACAACTTTTGTGTTGTTTATTTTTTATTCCACGTTTGACACCCTTCTCTTGAGTTCAAAGATTGACTGCAATATGTCTGAGAATTACAAAATTCGGTGGAGCGCACTAATTTATTTGTAGTCGCCCATGTGCTTACCATTTAAATTGCTCTTTGTTTGCTGTTTTGATCATAAGAACCACGTAATGTTTTCCCGTTAATTGCAACAACTTCACCATTAGTCATTTTACTTATAGATTTCATCCAATTAAGAAAACATTCTTGGAATTGTTGGGGATTTATTTGTGCAAATACACTTGCAAATGTATCGTGTGATTGGATTCCATTTGGCAGTTCTAAGAACGTTTTTAAGCACTCATATTTAGCACAACCATAAGTCTCTATTGCCACCCACCCATCTGCCCCACAAATCACTGCACATACCGTAATGGTCATGATATCTATTAACTTGTGTCGTTTGGTACGATCTATGCGTGGATCTTCTATTGCACCAAAGTGGTCAGCAATTGTGATTTTGGGCTTGAGCTTTATTCGACTATAATCTGGTTCTTCTTGTTTAACTCACTATCGAATTTACTACAAAAACGAACCCGTATTGCTTGGCAGCCGATGGCTGCCACAAACTCACCCCCCCCATAACGATTATCATTTTTATTCAATTTCTTCCCTAATTATCTGAAAGTCCTGTGGGATAGAGTATTGGGGAATTCCACCTTGATTATCAATCTTTAATATTTAGATGCGTTCGCCCTAGGAGGGTAATCAATCTAAAATCCAAAATTCAATTAATAGGGACCAAGAATCCAGTTTCCAGGTGCTTCGGGGTCGTCACTGTAAAAGAAATCATGAATATGCTGTAACACCTCTTCTTTAGTGAGATGTCGATCACCATTTAAATCTAGTTTGGTAAAAATTTCATCACTCAAATTGCTATCTGAGGTATGGGTCATGAATCCCTGTTTATATTCTTCTCGCGAAATATCCCCGTTACCATCAACATCTAGCCGCTCAAAAATTAAATTGCTTAATTTAGCGATCGCATTTTCTGCCGGGGAACGTTCGTAGGACTGTGCGGTCTGGAGTCCTCCTGATGAACGCTCTAACCACAAAGGACGATAAGATTCTTTGAAATTTAGTTGTTTTTCTTTATGTTCTAAAAATTCTTCTAGAGTAATTTTGCCATTGTTATCAAAGTCTACTTCTTTTTGCAGGTTATTCCATAAGGTTCTGAACTGAGAACGAATGATGTTGTATTCCAACGAACCTGGTTTATAGCCTTGAACTTCTGCTTGCGATCGCGCCATTTGTTCATAGTCAGCTGCGGTAATTACACCGCTACCGTCAACATCGTATAAATCAAAAACTTTTTTCAGTTTTCGTTTTTGCAATTCTGTTAGTGCCATAATGCTTCTCCTCTAATTCCCATAACCTAATTAAGTACTAATAGCCGCAACAAAAGGAAAGACCTTGTAGTGCATGGCACAGATACCTTCTGGTGTTGTCATATAAGTTCCCATTGGAGTTTTTGGGGTACATCCGGCACCAAATACCTTGCACTGACACGGTTCAAACACTCCTGTCAAAATAGTCATACACTGGGAAAACTGCACGTCAGCAAGTTTTAATTTAGGTAAACTAAATTTAACTTCGGCATCAAATCTCACATATTCAGACCGCAATCTCAACCCAGAAAAATCAATGGAACCCATACCACGCCATTCATAAAATTCCCGTGGTTCCAATACTTCGCAAATAGTTTTTAGAGCTGATAAATTGCCTTCTGCTAAGACTTGTGCTTGATTTTCTAACTCTGCCCGATTTTCTACTAACTGTTGTAGTAGTGTGTGAGTAGCTTTTAAGATGGCATCTTGACTAGAATCAGCAATTACAATAGGTTTGCGGTAATAATCTACTATAAATTGATAAGGCTCAAGACCAACAACTGAAGCAATTTCTGATGAACAAATAAAGCCATCAATATGTATTGACGGGGAATCTACAACAGCTTTCAAAGCTGGTATTAAGTTCATGTGGTTGCAATAAACGCTGAAGTTACTAATTTCTTCAGCAGCCGCTTGCGACACCGTTTCTGCTGTACTGAGTACGCTGTCTTCGTAACCTACAGTAAAGAATACAACTTGTTTGTTTGGATGATTCCGCGCAATTTGCAGCGCTGCTTGAGGCGAATCAACAGTGCGAATATCTGCATCTGTGGTTTGAATATCTGAGAGATTTTGTTGTTTAGCCCGAATACTGATCAATTCTGGTAACGTTGTAAAAATCACATCTGGCTTTTGAGCGATCGCCAGTGCATGATCAACACGATCAATAGGTAATGACCAGGCAGCTTTACCGTAACCTTGGATAAATTCTAGATGTTCCAAAGCAATACTATTCAGATTATAGTCAGCAATGGCTAAAGTTTGCTCACCAGAGACTACCATCAGTTTCACAGAGCGTCTCAATTTCGGCATCAAAGAACTGCTAAGACGTTGAATATCTGATAGTATTACCTGATTTTGTTGGGATTGAGGCGATTCAACAAGTCCAGTCATGATTTTTTCACTTCTTATTAGAGGAATAATGAAACTTTCCGAATACTCCATAGAAGTTTGTTCCATTCATTTTGCTGAATAAAAACTTCTCACTAAAAATACTTCGTGTAAGTTTCTTAACCCGTGACAATTAACACGCTTAACTACTAACCCGCCAAAATAGTATGCACTAAATCCCAGAGGATATGATAAGTCGGCAAATGACTTTCCTGCACTCGGTGAATACTAGTGTTTTCTACCACTAGACAGTAATCAACATCTGAACTAGTCGCGATTTTGCCACCATTACCCCCGACAAGAGCAATAGTTACCATGCCGGTCTTTTTGGCTTGAGCAAAAGCAGCTAACACATTTTTAGAATTGCCACTAGTAGACAGACCAATCAAAGCATCGCCTTCCCTTCCCTTCGCTAACAATTGGCGGGCAAAAACTTGCTCGAAACCAAAGTCATTACTAATGGCGGTGATTGAGGTGCTATCCACAGATAGATCAATCGCCTCTAAAGAAGGTTTTCCTACACCAATGGGATGGATAAACTCCACTGCGATATGAGCTGCATCACAACTAGAGCCACCATTACCCACAGCTAGAAGTCGTCCTCCATTACGGTAAACTAGAGCCAAAGCCCGTGCCGCAGCCACCAGGGTAGCGCCATACTGCTCAAAGTATTTTTTTTGAACTTCTCGACTTTCTGCCGCTTTTTGTACTACAGATTCTAATAAAGATTCGTCGAGTACATCGCTACTGCGTGTTTTACCTTCTAGAAAAGGATAAATTTTATATAAATCTTTGGTGACACTCATGGCTAAATAATTTCAAAAACTTTACTTAAAGGAATGGAATTATCGTTAATACTTATATAATTATTTCATTTCGGCAATTACTGAAATTTGTGCATAATATTTTAATAATTAAGCACAATATTACGGTTATACGGAAACTCAATTTCAGACTGACACAGGTAAACTCAAAGTTAGATGATATTTACATTTATTCAAAAAAAAGCACGATTGACTCGCTTATGGGATAAGCCGTCACTGCGAGTAATATTAATTGTTCCCTTTGTAGTTCAGATAATTGGTGCAGTCGGGATAGTAGGCTATCTCTCCTTAACTTTGGTGATCGAGAGGGCAAGTTTATTTGTATTGGTCGTGAAGATGATGGTTCTTTATATATGGAACGGATACAGCCACCGGATCGCGATCGCTCGCTACCAACGCTATGGCTTTTACTGGGAAGTCCCATCCCTCCTGCTCCCCCTTGTCTACTTTGTCCCCCTTCCCTTGTCTCCCCTTCAACTCATAAAACTAGAGAAACTTGGCTATTCTCTCCACGGCGGTTTCTAGTACAGCAGGTTCATGGACTAGGGCAAAACGAACATATCCTTCGCCAGATTTGCCAAAGCCAGCACCAGGGGAAGCAGCTACACCAGTTTGTTGAACTAACTGGGTACAAAACTTGACAGAACTTTGACTCCAAGGAGATGGCAATTGCGCCCAAATGTACATTGTGGCTTTGGGTGTGGGTACATACCAACCTATACGATGTAAAGCATTGATAAAAGCATCACGACGTTGACGAAATCTATTCACAGCCGTTTGCACTCCGGCTTGGGGGCCTGTGAGAGCTGCGATCGCACCATTTAAAATTCCTCGATACTGATTAAAATCAACGGCTGCTTTGACTTGCCGTAAAGCCTGAATTAATTGGGCATTCCCGATGGCGTAACCAATCCGGAAACCGCCCATATTATAAGACTTAGAAAGTGTGAAAAACTCTATTGACACGCTTTTATCGGGGTCAGCTTGCAGAATGGAAGGTACAAGGGATTGAGCATCAGGCAGATTCTTTTCCCCGTCCCTAGTCTCCTCAAATACTAAATCTACATAGGGGAAATCGTGAACCAAGGCGATATTATGATGCTGACAAAAGGCAACGGCTTCTTTAAAGAAAGATAAGGGTGCGATCGCGGCTGTGGGATTATGAGGATAGCTCAATACCATCATCCGCGACTGGGCTAAAACATTAGCGGGAATATCACTCAACATAGGCAAAAAATCATTTTCAGCCTTCAGGGGCATAGGGTAGATTTGCCCACTAGCTAAATAGACTCCGCCCATATGAGAAGGGTAGCCAGGATCAAGCAGTAAGGCAAAATCTCCAGGATTGATCAAAGCTAAAGGTAAATGGGCAGTACCCTCCTGAGAACCGATTAAAGGCAGTACCTCAGTTTCAGGATCAACTTTGATCCCAAACTTTTGTTCATACCAATTAGCAGCCGCTTGCCGAAACCCCCGTGTACCGTTAAACAGCAAGTAGCCGTGGGTACTAGGGTCATGGAGAGATTGCGCGATCGCTTTAATGACGTGGGCTTCGGCTGGCAAATCAGAAGACCCCAGGGACAAATCAATTAACTCTTTCCCTGCTGAGAGAGCCAAGGACTTGGCTCTATCCATATCAGCAAATACATTAGATTGCAGGGGTTGTAAACGTTGGGCAAATTGCATATTAGTCATTAGTCAATGGTCATTAGTCATTAGTCATTAGTCAATCAATTTTAAATTTTAGATTGGCGATTTTAGAAAGAAGCAATCCAAAATCCAAAATCCGTCTTGAAAAGTTGAGACACTGCGTTGGACGGGTTTCCCGGCTTGTAGCAAGTGGCGTTCCTAGGTTGGGAAACCCGCCTACAGAACTTTCCGCAAAATCTAAAATTGGCATAGTCAACCGTCGTTACTATAGACTAAAGACTATGGACTAGGAACTAATTATTATTTAAGTGCGTATCCAAGAGATTGAGTAATTTCTCTTTGCCGATCACCCCTTCAGCAGATACTAAGAGTTTCTCGCCTTGAACCAGTCGGAGGGCTGGGACACCTTCTACTTGGTATTGTTTCACCGTGACAGGATTCGGATCTATTTCTAGTTTGACAACTTTCAGGCGATCGCTATAAGTTTTAGCAACAAAATTCATCAGTGGCGACATCAGTTGACAAGGCCCACACCAGGAAGCCCAAAAGTAAACTAATACAGGCTGCTCGGCTTGCAACACTTCAGTTTCAAACTCAGCATCGGTGATGGTGATTACACCCTTACTCATTGCAGTCTCCATTAGTTGGCATTGATCAAAGTTGACACACAAATTACTGTATCCCAAAGTCGTCAACACTCCATAGTCTATAGTGCATATATATTTGCTGATGTTAACGATTGGTGAGCAGGATGTTATTGTCATCTAATATGTAGCTAATCCCCGTCTATATCAGTAAAGTACCCGAATTATCAGGATATTCGTGGCAACGCTTATTTACGAATTAGGTAGATCACAAAGTTCTTTCAGTTTCCACTCCTTGGAATCATTTTCCTATGCTCCAAAGACTATATATACACAACTTCAGATGCCTAGAAAACTTTGAACTGCCCATAAAAGGGATGTCATAGGCAAGGGGATGAGGGAAAGAAATTTTGCGTAATGACTGTTGACTAATGAAAAGACAAAATCCCACAACCGAGAGGCGTGGGACTAGCTATAATTACTATGTTGCAAGTATTACATTTGATCCAATTGCTTGCGTAGGGCTTCTAAGTCACTGTCAACCACATCGTTAGATTTAGGTGCAGTGGATTGTTGTTCTTGTTGGGGAGGTAATTGGGGTTGGTTGACTGGGGTTGCAGGTGCTAAAGATGCCTTCATCGCTGCTAATTCATCATCAACATCACTACCAGCTTCTAATTGTGCAAATTGGGTTTCTAAGTCTGCGCTTGCAAGTTCGGCGGATGATTGGGCGCGGGCTTCTTGCATTAAGACTTTTTCTTCCATTCGCTCAAAGGCTGACATGGCACTGCTGGTATTCATACCGCTTACCATGTTTTGCAGTTGTTCTTGGGCTTTGGCGGTAGTAATCCGAGCTTTGAGCATCTCTTTCTTGGTTTTAGCTTCAGAAATCTTGCTTTCTAGCTGGATTAAGTTGCGTTTGAGGGTTTCTACCTGAGTGCTTTGTTGATCTAGGCTACTTTTTAGGGCTGTACTAGTTTCGGTATAAGTTTTTTTACGTTCTAGAGCTTGTCTTGCTAGGTTTTCATCACCTTTTTGCAGTGCTAGTTGAGCATTGCGTTGCCACTTATTAATTTCGTTTTGAGCGTCATTATACTGTTTCTCTGAGCGTTTTTGAGCGGCGATTGTTTGAGCTACGCCTTGACGCAACTGCACCAAGTCTTCCTGCATTTCCAGGATGGCTTGTTCTAGCATTTTTTCTGGATCTTCGGCTTTACTGACTAAATCGTTGAGGTTAGCACCGACTACTCGCCTAATCCGATCAAATAATCCCATAATTTTGTTTTCCCTTGTGAAGTTTACGCGCTTGGTTGGGTGGTTCGCTTTTTTACTATTTAATAACTTCCATTTTTAATGTAATCTTTCCGGTTTGGATCAGTACATCCTGACACCTATATAATTGCTAAGATATCTCCTAGATTTAAAAGTTGCCCAATTTTTCAGATTCTTATTTTTCAGATGCTTAAATTGGGGGCAATTTTTGTTGCTGTGTATTTTCAGCATCGTGTAAGAGATGAGATTTCATCGCTGCTAGTTCGCTATCAACGTCCTTAGTAGCTTCTAAAGAGGCAAATCGTTTTTCTAAGTCATCACCACCCAGTTGAGCGATCGCCTCTGATTGAGCTTCTATCTGTAAAACTTTTTCTTCCATACGCTCAAAAGCACCCAAGCTACTGGTAGCAGACGCTTCACTTAGCATATCTTGCAGTTTATAGGATGCTTCTGCCGCACGAGCGCGGGCAATGTACATATCTTTTTTAGTTTTGGCTTCGGAAATTTTTAACTCTAGTGTCCGCATATCTTGCTTAAGTCTGGCTACTACATCATTTTGCTGCTGTATTTGGTTAGTCAGGGCTGTTGCAGTTTCTAGGTAGGCATGACGTTTAGTTAAGGCTTCTCTCGCTAGGGGTTCATTACCTTGATTGAGAGCCAATTGGGCGCGACGATACCATTCCTCTCCTGTTGACTGGGCAGATGCAGCTTGCCGTTCAGTGCGTTTTTGGGTGGCGATCGCTTGGGCTACTCCCTGCCGCAACAACACTAAATTTTCCTGCATTTGCATGACGGTTTGTTCCAGGATTTTTTCTGGATCTTCGGTACTGCCCAGCAAACTATTGAGATTAGCGTTAATCACTCGCACGATACGCTTGATTAATTCCATGTCAGATCTCCATTCGGTCTTTGCCAGTCATCCCCTTTGGGAAATTCAAAACTTTTACTGAGCTTGTCGTGGGAATACTTCTCGGTTATGTGAAGTATTCCAAATTCAAAATTCCCAAAAAATAATTTTGAATTGAGCGTAGCGACGGTTAACAAACAGGCGATTTTCTATATGTCTTAACCATCCTATCGCAAATTATTACTGCTCATGGCTGCTGTACCCTGGCTTTAATTCCCTTAGCTTGTAGTTGTTGTAGCCTTTGTTGTGCTTCTTCTCTAGTCTTCAGCGCACCCAAGTAAATTAATTTATTACCACTTGATAAGTAAGCATCCGGAACTACTTTTCGTGCAGCCGCTAGAGAACTTGCTTCTTGATTGTCGGTCACTATGTAGTATCGTCCATCTGCTGCGGGTTTGATTTCTACGTTTGACTGGGTTGGTGTAGCTGTGGGTTGCGGTAGGGGTTGTAAGGGTATTGGGGATATATTCAATGGTGGTAACGGCTGTACCTGCGTTAAAGGAGGAATAACCGGTGTGGGGATGGCAAGGGGGTTTAATGGTGCTATTGGTGTTGGTTGAATTTTTGGCTGCAAGCCAACTACATCATTGGGATCTCTGACTTCAGGAAATTCTTGGGCGGCTAGGTTGGGATATTTGGGTATGGATGTGAGTTCTGGCTGGAGTTGGGGCTGGGCATTCGTACCAACTGCGTCTGAATTTTCGCTCCTGGGAGAGGAGTTACTGTTGAATAATTTACTTAGATTCAGTTGGGGTAAACTCTTCGGGTTAAATACCACATAGCCTAATGTCAGACTGGCTAATAATAACAGCAGCATAGAACCTATACCCAAAGGTGATAGTAGACTATCATTAGAATTGCTTGGTTGGTTGTCGGCTGATGACTGTTCATCCGTTAAACTACGTAATAGTGCTTCACTAGATTCTAGGTAGTCATCCGGCTGACTAGGAGTGTCATTAGTTAAAAGCTTGTCATTTTGATTGGTCTGGGTACTGGCCGGAACTATGCTACTAGCAAGGTTGGGTTGAGGTAGAGGAATCTGGGTGTTGGATTCGGTGTGAGTAGATATCGATGTATGTTCTGGTGTTTCTTTGTTAGTAGTTGTTAGTGCTGATTGTTCTGGTGGGGTTTCAGGAACAGGGGTTGTATCGTTTCTAATTTCTACTGTTGGGGGCTGAGGATTACCCACTGTGGTAGTTTTTGTCGTGACATCTTGAGGCGGACTGCTGCCATAGGTATGCACTGATGACTGGCTGGTTGTTCTCACTCCCATCCGTGAGCGGCGGTAACGGGCTAATTCTTGCTCTAACTGTACTTCTAAACTCCCTAGTGCTGCTGCTAATGCTGGCTTCAAACTAGGTTTTTTAGGCGATCGCGTACCAGAATCGATCAGGGGTTTTTGACTCATTGCCTCATGCCTCCAACGTGGGCTGCTGGATTAACTTTAGATAATTTTGTGCCAATCGTAACGAAAATTGTTGATTAGTATAGATCCCAGAACTAATCTTTATTTTTACTACTTTTAGACAAGATGTCTTTGAAACCAATTAATGATATTTTAGGTGTTCTGGAACAGCAAGCTAAATGGCGGGAAGACCCATTTCAACTTCTCATCCAGTCCTGGGCAGAAATTGTTGGTACGGTTGCGGCTAAACACTCTCGCCCATTATCAATGCAGCGTGATGTGTTACGCGTGGCAACTTCTAGCGCGGCTTGGGCGCAGAATTTGACATTTAGCCGTCAAACATTACTTGTGAAGTTAAATGCAAAGTTATCTATGTCTTTGGTGGATATGCGCTTTTCTACTGCTGGCTGGCAAAAGTCAAAAGAGGTATCACAGCCACAACCTAGCTTCTTACCCAGTGAGCATCCTAGTTACTTAGGCGACATTGCTAATTGTTCCACTGATAGTAAAACTACTGAGCAAAATGCCAATCAGGCTTTTGAGTCTTGGTCTAGGATAAGGCAGGCGCGATCGCAAGGCTTACCCCTTTGTCCTCAATGTCAATCTCCCACACCACCCGGTGAACTTCAGCGTTGGGGTGTATGTGCCTTATGTAGTGTTAAACAATCATCAAACAATATTTGAAGGCTTGAGCTAAAAATCTACTTTTAGTATTTAAATTTACTTGTATATCCTATGAAATGGTAAGTAAATAGCTCAAAAGATACATATTATAGATTAGTTGAAAATTTGCATAACATTTAAAACTTTGTTTTTACCGTTGATCCCCAATGAGTTATAGGCAATAATTTATATGTGACCACTACAACAAACATTGAAAAATATAACACAAATCTAAAAACAATCTAAAGTTTATTTTAGCAGAAAAAGGCTATGATCTAGATATAATCACGGGTTATGGGTTCATTACGTATTTATATCTAGAAGGAAAATAAAAAGACAGAAATTAGCCCTAGACGGCGTTAAAGATGAACCCAAATGAAACCTATTAATTATTTGACATCTGCCTGTCGATATTGCCGCCACTATAAGCCAGAAGGCCGTCGTGGTGGAAATTGCCAACAGTTGGGCGCACCAGTCCAAGCTAATTGGAAGGCTTGCTCTTTAGCTCTACCACCTTTTGCCCCGTCTTGGGAAACTTTGGAAGATGCTTGGAGTTTACCAGATGCTACACCAGTTTTAATTAAATCTGATTGTCAAATATCAACTTTAGATCACGATACTTTTGTTTCTACTCAGGAAAAGACTGCCGCCACTTCTGAACAAACAAAAGTTGAGACAGTATTTATCTAACCAACATTAATACTACCTGACTCTATGTGCAGTCTGTATCAAATTAAAATTTGATTTTAAAATTTTTAGTGCTGTCAAGTGCAACATTTGGAAGAATCGCACCCTGTCTAGAGGTGCGATTTTTTAGTTTCAGGAATTACAGAAATTAAATTAGCCAATTTTGAGAGCGAAGAGAATGCTCATATTTTTCCTCTTCCAGTGGCTCTGTTTCCTCTGCTCCCCCTGCTTACTTGGAAGTTGTTTAAGGTAGCCAAGGAAAACTGCGGAAATTCGGCGGGCGTTTTTCTAAAAAAGCTTGCTTACCTTCAGAGCCTTCTTCTGTCATGTAATATAACAAGGTGGCATTCCCAGCCAGTTCTTGCAAACCAGCTTGTCCATCACAATCGGCGTTAAATGCAGCTTTTAAACAACGAATAGCAATCGGACTTTTTTCTAAAATTTCTTCTGCCCATTTAATTCCTTCTGTTTCTAATTCATCTACTGGGACAACACAATTTACTAAACCCATATCTAAAGCTTGTTGGGCATCATATTGACGACAGAGAAACCAAATTTCTCGTGCTTTTTTCTGTCCAACTATCCGGGCCATATAACTAGCACCAAAACCCCCATCAAAGCTGCCAACTTTCGGGCCAGTCTGACCGAAAATTGCATTATCTGCGGCAATAGTTAAGTCACAAATTAAGTGAAGAACGTGTCCACCCCCAATCGCATACCCAGCGACAAGGGCAATCACGACTTTTGGCATGGAACGGATCAGGCGTTGTAAATCCAACACATTCAAGCGAGGAACGCCAGCATCATCTACATAGCCAGCTTGTCCCCGCACACTTTGGTCACCCCCTGAACAGAAGGCGTATTTGCCATCAGTATGGGGGCCAGCACCCGTAAATAAAACTACGCCAATAGTAGTATCTTCGCGAGCATCACAGAAAGCATCGTAGAGTTCAAAGACGGTTTTTGGTCGAAAAGCATTACGTTTATGGGGACGGTTAATGGTAATTTTGGCGATACCGTCAGTTTTGTGATAAAGGATATCTTCGTATGTTTTGACAGGTTGCCAGTTGATTTGCATGGGAATGAAGTCCGCTCTGGTGCTTGAGAATTTTATCGCGGACGTAGGGTGTTGCGATCGCTTAAATCTCTCAAAATCGATATAAAAATAATATTACTGGGAATACTATTATTAAAATTTGTTTTCTCAGTAAAAGGATTTAAATATATGGATGACCTTAAAAATTTACTAAATCGTGCCTCATTTGAGGAAAGGAAAGCATTAGCAGACATTCTTAAAACATCACAACCAACAGCTGATTCTATTGTTGATCGTCTATGCGAGAAGAGTCAAGATCCTGCCAGTTATTTATTTAATGAAATATTTGATGACCATCCAAGTTATCAAAAGATAGTTAGGCGAGCTGCTAAAAAGTTAAAAATCAAATGTAGTAAATATGAATCGGCTAGTGGAATGGAGGTCAAAATTGCACAGAAGGTTATGGAAACAATGTTGAAGAAAATGACACCGGAACAAAAGCGAGAAATGGAACAGCAGTTACGAACAACAGCATCACAATTTGATAAAGGAGGTGAATTATTAGGAAGTACTAGTATTTTTATTGCTTTGACAGGCGCTCAATTGTCTGGTTTTGGTATTTACTTACTGGCTTCAACAACATTGGGTACACTTACTGGAGTAATAGGGGTTACTTTACCCTTTGTTGCTTATACAACAATGTCAAGTGCAATAGCTGTCATTATCGGGCCAGTTGGTTGGATAGGTGCAGGATTATTCACAATATGGCAGTTAGCGGGACCTAGTTATAAAAGAGTTATTCCAGCTATTCTTTATATTTGCGCCCTAAGAGCAAGGCTAGATGGTGGTTTTGCTTAACCCAATAGAGTTTGTTAAGTGCAAATAAGTATAATAAACTGGAAATTTAACCAAACTACAAAAATACCAAATGCAGATTCAAATTGCTTATAATATTGACAGAAAAAAGCCTGAAATCAATAGTAATAAGATTCATCTTGGAACTAGTTTTTCCCAAGGGGATATATATTCTATTAAAAAGATTGATAAGATTACAGACAATTCATTACGATTCTCTTATTTTGACAGAGACAATGATTTAGTTTTCAAATTTACTATTAGTGAAGTAGTGCTGATAGTTACTGAGTTTGAGTATGAAATACTAAAAACATTAATTGATCCGTCAGAAATAAGAGATAAGATTACTGTATTGTATGGTCACAAGTGTTATGGTGAAACCAAATCACCTCCACAAGATTAAATTGGGTAATTCTTTAGCACTAACCTGCAATACTCGCATTCAGCATTAGCAAGATAAACGCGCTTGTGGTCAAGCAATTTTAACTGTAATGCCACGAGCGTTTATTAATATTTTCCTAATCGCTATATTTCATTCCGCTATACTGTTGAAGATAAACAATGGTGTCCCTGGTGGCAGGATTTGAGAAATTAACCAGGCGGCTTTACATTCAACTAGTTCCCCCATTTGTGCAAAAGTTGCGTCCACATTCTCCCTAACTTTGGCTTCAGCATCACACCACAACCGCAAATACTCAGATGAAGATGGCGAAATATCAGCATTACTTTCTCTTCCCATATCCTCAAACTTCCATTATTAATATTGACTTCATAACGGCGCAATATGAGCGCAACATAACTGTAATAAAGCATCGCTACATTAGTAATACATATTGATATTGTTTAAGATAGCCATGCAAAACCAAGTACAAGATGATTCTCACCCATTAAATAGTAAACGTCATAATTACGCACCTTGGAAAAAAACAGCCGCTTCCATATCACTGGTGTTTCTGGGTTCGGGGATGACCTTAGCAGGTGGTTATCTAGCTGGAAACCATCAGCAGTTAACCAAGAGTGCATCTAACTTGGCGGTGAGTCGAGTTGATGCAGCACCACCTTTACCAACTTTGACAGATGCTAACTTTGTCACTCAGGTAGTGCAGACAGTGGGGCCAGCTGTAGTGAGAATTGAAGCGTCTCGCACTGTCAGAACATCCTTACCTGAAGAATTTAACAACCCATTTTTCCGTGACTTCTTGGGTTCTCAAGTACCGCAACGCCAAGAGAGAGTACAACGTGGTACTGGTTCTGGCTTTATCATTAGCGCAGATGGTAGTATTCTCACCAACGCTCACGTAGTTAATGGTGCTGATACCGTGAGAGTCATACTCAAAGATGGGCGTAGCTTTCAAGGTAAGGTGTTAGGCAAAGATGAATTAACCGATGTAGCGGTGATCAAAATTCAAGCTGAGAATTTACCAATAGTAAAATTGGGTAACTCTGACGAACTACAACCAGGAGAATGGGCGATCGCGATCGGTAATCCTTTAGGTTTAGATAATACAGTAACTACAGGTATCATCAGCGCAACTGGACGCTCTAGTAATCAAATTGGCGCACCTGATAAGCGCGTAGAATATATTCAAACTGACGCAGCCATTAACCCTGGTAACTCTGGCGGGCCATTACTCAATGCTCGTGGTGAGGTGATTGGGATGAACACAGCTATCATCCAAGGCGCACAAGGACTTGGTTTTGCCATCCCGATTAAAACAGTACAACGAATTTCTAACCAATTAATCGCTACAGGTAAAGTACAACACCCTTACTTGGGTATTCAAATGGTCGGGTTGACTCCGCAAATCAAGGAAAATATCAACTCTGACCCTAATAGCGGGTTGAGTATTAATGAAGATAAAGGTGTCTTAATTGTCAGAGTGATGCCAAACTCACCAGCTGCTCAAGCAGGAATACGTGCAGGTGATGTCATACAATCACTTAACGGTCAATCAGTCAGCGATGCTAGTAGTGTTCAAAGAGCAGTAGAAAATACGCAAGTTGGCGGACAGTTGCAATTAGCACTAAAACGCAAAGGGCAAAATCTCAACATAGCTATCAGACCGGGTGCTTTCCCTACTGAGAAAGTGCAGTAAGGGGTTTAGGGGAGACAAGGGGGACAAAGGAGAATGTTTTCCTAGTTCCCAATCCCCCATCCCCCTAACGTATGAATAAATACCGTATACCAATAGCTAACAAAAATATGCCATAAAGCTTTTTCATTATTGCACTGCTAATAAATGGCTGATTGGCAAACATCGCTCCAAACAGATTACCAATTACTAGCCCAATAGCTATAATCACTGCATATTTAATATCTATTTTACCGCTACGATAGTAAACTGCTGCTCCTAAAATCCCAATTGGTAATACTTGGGCGGCGATGGATGTACCAGTAGCAAATTTTTGATCCATTCCCATTAATAACACCATTGCCGGCACCATAATTGCACCGCCACCAATGCCAAACATTCCACCTGCAACGCCGGCAGCTAAACCAATTAGCAATAGTTGAATGAGTAAATTAGACATAGAAAACTGTGAGTTTTGTTGTAACTATAAACTGATTTTAGGTGACAAGATAGCTTTGGGAAGCAGACCATGTACCCCTTTGTTGGGACTATTTACAACTTGGGTGATGCGAAAATTGACGGCTAAACTACACAAAACATAAGCATCTTCTGGTGATAAATTGACAAAATGCTCTAGAAAATCAACCATATTTTTCAGAGCCATTTCTAAAGCTGCATCTAATGTAGGAGCAAAACCCATTGTGATAATATCAGTTGGTGTTTCTGCAATGGGTGTTGTAATGGGTAAATTCTCACGGAGTTTAATTTGAATCCGTCCGTTCATGGAAGTTTCGATGGCGGTGACATTTACTTCCCCGTCTCCCTGTGCAGAATGTCCATCACCGATAGAAAATAATCCTCCAGGAACGAAAACAGGTAAAAATATGCGTGAGCCTGCTTGTAGTTCGCGATTGTCGATGTTACCACCATAACAGCCAGGTGGAACAGACGATCGCTCGTTTTCTGGGGTGGCGACACCAAGAATCCCAAAAAAAGGTCTGAGGGGAATTTTGATCCCGCTATTAATCGGAAATTCGGCGATGTTGTTGACTAAATCTAAGGGGATAAATCTCAAAGCAGGTTGAGGAAACTGATTGGGTAATGCTCCCCAACCTGAACGAATGGCATTAAACCCGACTGGTAAACTAGGTGCGATCGCTTCTAATTTTACTTCTAAAACATCCCCCGGTTTTGCCTCTCGAATGTAAATTGGCCCTGTGAGTAAATGCGGCCCTGCGGCAATTTTGCGTTCTGGGGGCAAGTTTTTGCAGATATCTAAAAATTCAGGTGTGATAAATTCTGGTGGTGCTTTATCGTAAATGTAGTAACCAGTGTAGGTTTCTACGTCAATTGTGTCGTCAGAATCAATAGTTAATACAGGTTCTAGTCTGTGAGAGAAACCCCCTAGATGCACATTTGATTTGGTGGCTTTTAAAATGTGGTGGGTCATTACCGCTATATTTGTTTTGTCAGTAGTATTGATTAGAATAGCGGGATTGTAATGATTATAGATATCATTTGTGGCTTTAATTTTCTTGATTATGGCCTTTGTAAATATTGTCAAGAAGTTAGGTAAAAATCCTTGGCTGATTTTGTTAATGATTGTGCCTTTAGTTAACTTTGTAATTTTATACAATTTTGCTTTTGGTTAATTGCTGATTCAGCAATAGAATTAAAGGAATTAAAATTTTAAGTCAAAAAATATCCCCTAGTAAATGCTTAAATTTTAATTCCTTGCTGCAATCAACTGATAATTATTACCTCGCAGTGTTGGGAATTGCTGCTGTAATTTGGCGTAACATCATTACTTGCCAATAAGGTATAGGTGCAAGCAAGACAGTACCAGTTCCTTCAAAAGTATTAACTAAAAACTCGCCAGAGGTCATTGAACCTAAGAGAGATTTAGTAGCCTTGTCAACGCGATAGTTTATAGTATTTGTCCGGGCGATCGCAAAGTTACCATCCACTACTAATCGCTCATTTCGCAAGTTGACCACCTCTACAGGCCCTTGCGCCACCATTACTACTGTCCCTCTACCTTTGACTTTGGTTTGAAACAAACCTTCGCCACCAATTAAGCCAGATACTAATTTATTGCGCTCAATTCCGACTTCAATATTGCCATCGCTAGCCCAATAAGCACCACTGTCTAATATCCATTCATTACCATCTAATTCTAAAATGTGATATCCAGACAATGAAGGCTCTAAATATAATTCGCCTGTACCTGTATAAGTGGGACGAAAAATATTTTCTCCTGTGGCTAGAGATTTTAAAAAGCCCCCGGCTGAGGGTGCTTTAGATTGCATGGTAATATTGCCACGCATATAATACATTGCCCCAGATTCAGTACGAACTGTTTCGTTTTGTAATGTAACTTTAACTAAACGTAAACTTTCTCGTTCAATAATTTCAAAATTTGCCATTTTATTTTCCTGACTGTACCAAATTTGCAGAATTTACCTATAGTTTTGGCATCTCTTTTTCTAGATGGCAAGTCAGAAGTTTAGTGCTGAGTTTTGAGTGCTGAGTGCTGAGTGCTGTTAGCGGTAGCGGGGCGTTGAGCAGCGTGCTGAGTTTTGAGTTTTGAGTCTCCGAGATCCATGTTGGGTTGCGCTGCGCTTAACCCAAGCTCGTATATTGAGAGAAGTAGTAGACAGTCCAGTAGGGTATGTTAGGCGTAAGCCTTAACGCACTGAGATTTTTAAGTGCAAGTGCAGGCTACGCCAACATAAATCAAATCGGATTCCTATATATATAGATATAGTTGCTCTAAAAGTGTCTCCATTAAACTTGTGAACCTGAGCAATCAAATAGATGTAAGCCTAAACGCTGGGATAGTTCTTCACAAACTTTTACTCCCCTGACACTGTTACCACGGCTATCTAAAGGTGGTGAAAACACAGCAATTCCCATTTGATGGGGAACAACGGCCATAATTCCGCCACAAACACCACTTTTAGCAGGGATACCAATTTTGTAAGCCCATTCGCCTGCAAAGTTATACATCCCGCAGGTGTACATGACGCTGAGAATATCTTTGATGTAACACTTATCTACAGCTTGTTCACCTGTGACTGGGTTTGCACCTCTGTTGGCTAAAGTAGCAGCCATGACGGCCAAGTCCCGACAGTTCATCATCACGGCGCATTGTTGAAAATATAGGTCTAAGGCTTCTTCAATATTTTGGTCAATCATGCCAAAGTTGAGCATTAGATGTGCAATTGCGCGGTTGCGATGTCCGGTGCTGCGTTCGGAGGTAAATACGGAAATATCCACAAATACATCATGACCAATGTACCGCCGGAACATATCCAGTAACCGATTGAGGCGTTCTGTTGCTCCCGCTCCTTTAATTAAACTGGTCGTGGCGATCGCTCCAGCATTTACCATTGGGTTATAAGGTCGCTTTGATTGCTCATCAAGGATAATCGCATTAAATGCCTCCCCTGTTGGTTCTACTCCGACTTTAGTCAACACATAATCCCGTCCATGATCTTCTAAGGCCAGTCCGTAAGCAAATACTTTAGAAATTGATTGGATAGTAAATAGCTGTTGATAATCTCCAACTTCGTAAACCTGACCGTCTACGGTAACAATACAAATACTAAATAAATCTGGGTTAACTTTTGCCAGTTCGGGAATGTAATTTGCTAATATTCCTTCCTTCAGTGACTGGTATTTAACGTGCAATTCATTGATCACCTTCAAAAGTGGAGAGGAAGTTATTTCTAAATTTTCTTGATTTCCTGGGTTGGACATGAGGCTAATAGCTTGATATTTAAAAGCTTAGTTGATCAACTGACTTAAAATTTACTGTTTAAGTGTAACTTTTAATACTTACTAAAATAGTCTACACACTTTTCGATGATAATTTTTCACTTTTCCCTAATCAACTTTATTTTGATAAAATAAAATATCTGCTACAGTAAGCAGCATCTTTTTTTACTCATGATTACTGTAGTGCTATGTCACTGTCACTACATCTTTAAGCTACCTAAAAAGTATTATTACAGATTCTGCATTATAAAAAATATATAAATTTATTTCCCTCTTTTTACTAAAATACAAAACTATTCTGGCTATAAATCTCTATGTGACTAGTTTGTAAGATAATGTAAAAAAACATAAAATAAATTAAGTTCAATAAAACTTTTGCTATTTTTTTGTATTATATTGGATTACTATTGGTATTATCAGTAAGATTTATATCATTCAAAATATTACATTAGTTATTAGAAAAATTACTGATAGAGTTATTCTTCATCCCAGCATTTTAAAATCCGGAAAATCTTAAGTTTAAATAAAAAAATGTTAGTAGTTTGAAAAAAACGTTACATAGGCGAAATCCGCATTTGACCAAGGTTTAGCCCTTGTCCTCAGAACTTAAATTGGAAAAACATGATAATTCCTACGCTAAAACCCTGATCCCCAAGCTTAGAACTTCGTGCTAGTCTGTTGCAGTTATAAACAGAAAGTAAAAGCGGAACGAGTTCGCATCTTAGGAGAGTTTGCTAATAAATAAAATTTTTTACAAACTCCCAACTAATAAGAAACTGCTGTTCTATAGTCGCTTTAAAATCGGACGCATGAATCAAAGACATTTTTGGACTATTGTCGCCCTGTCTCTGACCATAGGGGGTTCACCCTCAGTTGGTCGGACTCAAACCACCAAGCTAAGTACACCAGTTGCACCAAAAGCAGCAGCTGGTGATGTAGTCAAGGTAGGAGAGTTGAAAACTTCAACAGGGGGAAACACCTCTGATGCTGTGAATACGAGCATTCATCCTCACAACGTTGGCGGTCGGAGGGCGGCAACCCTGTATATCCGAAACATTCCAGTTATTACCTTTTTGAGTTCTAAACCAATTGCCAGCACTGAAAAGAAAGTAGGTGTGGTGGGAGAAGATGATCAGGGCGTGCAATTGTACGCCCTTAATACTGGGAACTCATTTCAGGTAGCGAGTCTAGGCAATATAGCAAATGCCAAGAAGATTCCAACTGGCTCGCTGCAAGATGACCCAGTGCATAAAGCAGGTCTCATAGCAGCCAGGATCAACCAGATGATCCGCAATAATGTTAAAGCTGATCAAATCAGCGTCAGTTGGAAAGGACAAGACGAAGCGAGAGTTGCCAATCCATCTCGAAACAAAAACGTCTCAATCCAACAACAGCCAGGCGATCGCTACACCATCAAAATCAACAACCAAGAATTGGTGGAAATTAATCAAAATACCCGCCTGGCAGATACCACCAATGACCTAGCAAAAGACGCGTTGCAAGCCACAAACCGCCTACGGAGACTCATCGGCAACGCCTCTCCTCTCAAAGAGATTGCTAACTTACCATCACGTTCAGGTTCATCACAGACAGTAGCTAATTTGCCCCAACAAATTGCTAGCAACATTAGACTCAGCTTCCAAGGGATAGCATCCTTTTACGGTAGTGGTTTTCATGGTAGACCCACTGCAACAGGTGAGAGATTCAATTCAGAAGCCATGACCGCCGCCCATCGCAGTTTACCCTTCGGTACAAGGGTGCGTGTTACCAATACCCGCAATGGTCGTTCTGTTGTAGTGCGAATCAACGACAGAGGCCCATACATTCGAGGGAGAGTGATTGACTTATCGACCGGTGCAGCCAGAATGATAGGCATGATCGGTAGTGGTATTGCACCAGTGAAAATTGAAGTCCTGGGTCGATAGTTTGGGGGAAGGGGAATTTTAGATTTTGGATTTTGGATTTTAGATTCAAACTAATCCCCAATCCCTAATCCTCAATCCCCAATCCCTAATTCCCCCTAGTTCTGTCTCTTGTCCCTAGTTCAGATATAAACTAACGGAGGAGAGGCTAAAGAAGAACTAGGGGTATTTTTTTGTGCGTCTGCTGACAACAGTTGCAGCTTTACGTTGCTATTTAAATCAACATCGCTGGGAAAATCAGCTTACAGGATCAGATGATCTAGTCCTGGATGGAATGAGCAGTTGGTATCAGACAGCCATTGGTCTAGTACCAACGATGGGGAGTTTACATCAAGGGCATTTAAGCTTGATTGCACGAGCGCGACAAGAAAATTCGGCGGTGATTGTGAGTATTTTTGTCAATCCCCTGCAATTTGGCCCCAATGAGGATTTTGAACGCTATCCTCGGACTTTGGAACAAGACCGAAAGTTGTGTGAAGAAGCTGGGGTCGATGCGATTTTTGCGCCGACTCCGGAAGAAATGGGAATAGACAAGAATATACAAGAATATAAGGTAACACAAGTAATCCCTCCATCTGCTATGATATCTGGCTTGTGTGGTCGTTCTCGGCTAGGTCACTTTCAAGGTGTGGCGACGATTGTGACTAAGCTTTTTAACTTAGTACAACCTGACCGAGCCTACTTTGGTCAAAAAGATGGTCAGCAACTAGCTATCATTAAACGGTTAGTGGCTGATTTAAATTTGCCGGTAGAGATTATTGCTTGTCCGATAGTGCGGGAAGCTTCGGGTCTGGCCTTGAGTTCTCGCAACCAGTATTTGACTGCGGAGGAACAACAGCAAGCAGCCGTATTGTATCGCGGCTTGCAACAAGCTGAGACGGCGTTTCGTGCAGGTGTACGCGATCGCAATCAGTTGATAGCAGCAGTAGAACAAGAATTAGCCAAGGTCAGTACAGTCTCAGTGGAATATATTGAATTAGTTGAACCGACTACATTGATGTTTTTAGATAAAGTTACGGAGGAAGGAATGCTTGCGATCGCATCTCGTCTTGGGTCTACACGGTTGATTGATAATACCATCTTGCGCGATCGCCAACCTATCATCGCTATTGATGGGCCAGCCGGGGCTGGAAAATCCACAGTAGCCCGTCAGGTGGCAGCAAAGTTAGGTCTAGTTTATCTAGATACAGGCGCGATGTACCGTGCTATGACTTGGTTAGTCCTAGAACAAGGTATTGCCATTGATGATGAGTGTGCGATCGCCCAATTAGCTAATAAGTGTAAAATTGAACTGACTCCCAGCCCGGACTTGCAATCTCCGGTACGGGTTTGGATTAATGAAACTGATGTTACCCAAGCCATTCGTTCTATTGCCGTCACATCTCAAGTATCCGCGATCGCTGCCCAAGGTGCTGTCCGGGAAGCCTTGGTGAAACAGCAGCAAAGCTGGGGCAAAAAAGGTGGTTTAGTGGCTGAAGGTAGAGACATTGGTACTCATGTATTCCCCGATGCGGAAATCAAAATCTTCTTAACCGCCTCCGTTGGTGAACGCGCCCGTCGTCGCCAACAAGACTTTCAAAAACAAGGACAACCAGAAGTCAATCTAGAACAACTGGAACGAGATATTGCTGAACGTGACTGGAAAGATAGCACTCGCAAAGTCTCGCCCCTGAAAAAAGCAGCAGATGCCATTGAACTTCAAACCGATGGTCTTACCATCTCTGATGTTACAGAAGAAATTGTTAAGCACTATCAGCAACGCTTATCTCAAGGCTGAGAGGATGTTTGAAAAGTTTTGGGCAAATATAATTCGCCACTACACTACACACGCTAAGTCCGGATGGTGCGCGGACTAACCAAAAATTAAGTCTTTCAAACCCACTTAGGTGGGTTTTGTCTGTGTAGCCAAGCCACTGCTTTGGGCGGGTTTCCCGACTTGTAGCAAGTGGGGCGCGATTTATAATCGTCAGGGTTAGTTTTTCAAACTATATTCTAATTACATCAAGTGTTGTATTAATATAAAAAACTATTAGTTAAACATCAAAATAGAGCTTTAAAATCAAATTTATTAGTTGATAAAAGACTGAAAAAACGTATTTACGTTAATACACAAGATAGTTATTTTGTATAGTGCGTAAGTCTTAGATAAATGTATATTTTCAATGCTTTGTAATTAAACGTAATTAGAACATCACAACATTAAACTAAAAGCAATCCTCTCTAAGAAATAAAATATTAGATATTTTGCTTGTTATCATCTCATTTTTTGAGATTAAAGCAAAATATATTTAGTAGTAGATTAAACTAAAATTAAAGACTAGTTCCCCGCACATCTCAGGGTGAATTGATGTTTTGTTGAGTATGTTCGTAAAAAAACTTATAACCACTATATCCCAACTATAAAATATAACGGTGGAACTGACAGTGACTAGTATTGATAATCACATCTTATCTTTTTCAGAAGGGGTATCGATTCCCCAAGCTCCCCCTGAATTTAAATCAGGTTTTATCGGCATTATTGGCCGTCCTAATGTTGGTAAATCTACGTTGATGAATCAATTAGTCGGGCAAAAAATTGCTATTACTTCACCAGTAGCACAAACTACACGCAACCGTTTAAGAGGAATTGTTACAACACCAGAAGCACAATTAATATTTGTTGATACACCAGGAATCCACAAACCACATCATCAATTAGGTGAGGTATTGGTGCGGAATGCCACAATAGCGATTAACTCGGTGGATGTAGTCTTGTTTGTGGTAGATGGAACAGTAGCTTGTGGTGCAGGCGATCGCTTTATTGCCGACTTACTAATCAACAGTAAAACACCAGTGATTTTGGGTATCAATAAAATTGATCAACAGCCAGCAAATGCCCAAAACATCGACGAGAGTTATCAACAGATGGCAGATTCACATAAATGGCCGACAGTCAAGTTTTCTGCGATGACTGGCGCAGAATTACCCGAACTGCAAACATTATTAATTGAACATTTAGATCATGGGCCGTTCTACTACCCACCGGACTTAGTAACAGATCAACCAGAACGGTTTATTATGGGCGAGTTAATTCGAGAACAGATTTTGCTGCTAACTCGTGAAGAAGTACCCCATTCTGTAGCGATCGCAATTGATAAAGTAGAAGAAACACCAGCTATTACCCGCGTCATGGCTACCATCCACGTTGAACGCGATTCCCAAAAAGGGATTCTCATCGGTAAAGGTGGCTCAATGCTTAAAGCCGTAGGTAGTGCAGCGCGGGAGCAAATTCAAAAGCTGATTTCTGGCAAAGTTTATCTAGAGTTATTTGTCAAAGTCCAACCCAAATGGCGACACTCCCGCGTCAGGTTAGCAGAATTGGGCTACCGTGTGGAAGAATAAATTTTTGACGAATTATTTTAACGGCCCACGAGTTACACCTAATTGACTCTGTAATTTTAACTCGCGCCAGAGTTGAGAACCTGTGATTTCACCTTTTAATAGATGATCATATTGCTGTATTGTTTTCGTCACCTGTTCTGGAGTTTCATTGACAAATTCAATCCGAAAGTGACGCAATCCTAATTCTATCAGACGCTGTACGTACTCTGCTCCAGTTTGGGCTATACCATTAAATACCGTATTGCGGCAACCTGCATCAGCTTGCAGAACGTGTTCACTACCGACGCGATGTCTACCGACAAGCCTCTCTGTGTCTACGCGTAATTTCACTTCATGCTTATCGCAAGGTCTGCCACAGTTAGTATAGTCTGTCCCCTCAGAGAGAAACGCACAAAAAACGCAATGTTCCATATGAAACATCGGCATATGTTGATGAATTGTCACCTCAAACCATTCACTAGGGCAAGTTGTCAGTAAATCTTCCAGTTGCGTAATATTCAAGTCATAGGATGCTGTTAGCCGTTCCAAACCAAAACGCTGCTTGAAATAGTCTGCTGTTAAAGGATTAGCAAC
Organism: Anabaena minutissima FACHB-250; assembly: GCF_014697125.1. Lineage (GTDB taxonomy): Bacteria > Cyanobacteriota > Cyanobacteriia > Cyanobacteriales > Nostocaceae > Trichormus > Trichormus minutissimus. Next base: position 430,594 of record NZ_JACJRG010000001.1, read on the forward strand.
ATTAAGAGAAAAATCACCTATACAACGGTCTGCGGCAAAAAATTCGAGTTGGTCGTAATTCCGCACCAAATAGCCATCAGCTTCGGAAGCGCGTACTTGTTGCAAAATCCAGTTTTCCCCAGGTTTGGTAATGCGGGGAGGGGCGACCCAAATGCAGGGGACAGGGGACAGGGAACAGGAGACAGGGGATTCACGAACTAACTGCACGGCTTCCCGATAAGCGCGGGGGTCTTCAAATTCACAGTAAAGTGTCTCCACACCTGCTTTTAGAGCGGCTTGGAGTTGTTTGAGGTTGCGGACTAGGACGATGAGTGAGGGAGATGTGGGGGATGGGGGAGATGTGGGGGGGAGTAGGTCTTGGAAGGAAGCGTGAGGATTTAGTTCCCAGCGTTTGGGTTGACTGCGTAACTCTTCTAACTGGGTGACGATTTCGCGCCGCATCCGGTTTAATTCACTTACAGGTAACATCACGTTACCACTGAGATGATTCGTTAATGTTCCCAAATGGAAGGGGGTGTTACCAAGACGACCAAACTGTTCTTTAATGCGTTCAATATGTAGAGGTTTGGTGTGTGCTTCCACCACGGGAATTTCTGATTTTACCTGTACAATGTTACCGAATTCATCGCGGGCGATCGCAATTAATAACTCACCAATCTCTCCATAAATTTCCACGTCAATCGGACGCTGAAATTGGGGGTTATCCCCGGCGAAAGTCTGGCGTAATTGTTTATCTAATTCTGGGTCACTGGTTTTCCATAGCTTATCGCCTACATGAACACGCTGGAAGTTGACATTACCTCGGCCAAATGTGATCACAGCTTCTTTTCCCTGCTGTACCACCCCATAGACTCGACCGCCTTCTTCCTTAGTCTCTGGATGACCACAATCAAATACCACACCGTCCCCAGGTTTCAGGGGTGCTGCTAATTTAAGTGTCACCTGTTCATTACGAATGCGGGTAACTTCGCCTAAATAAACCCCCCGTTTTTTACCGAACCGCGCATGAACTAATTCTTGATTATTAATCCCCGCAAACCAACCCGTGTAAAGTCCGCGAGAAAATGCCATCTCAAGGTTGTAGCGTTCTTGACCTCTCCCGTTGTTCGATGTAGACAGGGAAGATTTTATTCCCCCTTCCCTACTAGGGAAGGGGGTTAGGGGGTTAGGTCTTGCCAATTTCCTCATCACCTGGTCTAATGCTTGCCGATAAACACGGGTGACATTAGCAACATACTCAGGTGCTTTTAAACGACCTTCAATTTTGAGACTAGTTACCCCAGACTTAACTAAATCAGGTAATACTTCCAAGCCGGCTAAATCTTGGGGACTGAGTAAATATTTGCGTTCGCCTAAGTCTATAATTTCCCCATCAACGATTAAATCATAGGGCATCCGGCAAGCTTGAGCGCATTCACCCCGGTTCGCTGAACGTCCGCCTAAAGCTTCACTGGTTAAACACTGACCAGAGTAAGCCACACACAATGCACCATGCACAAATACCTCTAACGGTAAAACCGCTTCCCCTTGGGCAATTTGCTGCTGAATTTTGTTAATCTCTTTTAAAGAACATTCACGAGCTAACACCACTAACTGACAACCGAGAGATTTAGCAAACTCTACCCCAGCTGCACTGGTGACAGTCATTTGTGTTGAGGCGTGGATGGGGAAATCTGGGGATAGATGACGAATTAGGCGACAGATACCTACATCTTGAACAATCATTGCATCCACGCCAGCCGCAATAATTGTGCGGAGATATTGCTGCGCTTCTGCTAACTCTTGCGAGAAAATCAATGTATTGACAGTGACATAACCTTTCACACCCCGATAGTGCAGAAATGTCATCAATTCCGGTAAATCAGCCTCCGCAAAATTTTGCGCCCGCATTCTGGCGTTAAACCGATCTAAACCAAAATAAATTGCATCCGCCCCATTTTCTACAGCAGCTTTAGCACACTCCCAATTACCAGCAGGTGCAAGGATTTCAGGACGTTGTAAAGAAGATTGGGGATGGTGAGAACTAGCAATTTCCATTAGATTTAAATTAGGTTTATATGGCTGACACGGATTTATGATTTTAACTCAATATATCAAGTGGCTTTGCATAATTGTGGGGTGATTTTTGGCTCGATGCAGCAATGCTTATCCCGGATTTTTCACCAATTCTTGCAACCTCAGTCCAGAGTCTGTAGGGGCGGGTTGAGCAAAATTTTCGTGAATGATTCGAGTATATCTGTGAACCCGCCCCTACTGTTTGTGAGAAATGCGGGTTATCCAGTTTGATCGATCTGAAAAATTAGATAAACTCATCATAAAAGATAATAATAAAGCAATCATATATAGTTAGCTTGCTAGAGGCGATCGCAATTAATTACGAATTACGAATTACGAATTACTAATTTTAAATGTCAGATACTAACTTTACTGCTATTGCACCGCCAGCATCTCAAGCGTCATCGATGGAAGTTTTACAGGAGAAAGTTTTAGCTATCAGCAAGACACTGCGCCCTGGACAACAGCAAATGGCTGATTGGCAATCAGGTCCACTGGCTGTTTCTGCTGTTCCTGGTGCGGGTAAATCTACGGGGATGGCGGCGGCGGCGGCGATCGCAATTGCTAGGCAATATCAAAATACAATACAGTCGCGCCCATCTAATCGTCGTCAGTTGGTGGTAGTAACTTTTACGCGATCGGCGGCGGCGAATATTAAATTAAAAATCCGCGACTACCTCAAACAATTATCTTTACCTCAAACAGGTTTTACTGTTTATACCTTGCATGGTTTAGCGTTAAATATTGCCAGCCGTCACCCCAATTTATCTGGTTTAGAGTTAGAAAACGTCACCCTGATCACACCCAATCAAAGCCACCGCTTCATTCGCACCGCCGTAGAACAATGGGTGGCTAATCATCCCCGGCTGTATTTGCAGTTATTAGAAGGACAGCAATTTGACGGCGAAGAAACAGAAAGATTACGTCGTCAGTCGGTGTTAAGAACAGAAGTTTTACCAGATTTAGCAACTACGGTCATTCATGAAGCCAAAAGTTCCGGTATCTCCCCAGCCAAACTGCGGGAATGGAGCGAACAAACTATAGATGCGTATGAAATTCTAACTATAGCGTCAGGATTGTATGAAGAGTACCAGAACCTGATGCGATCGCGTGACTTCATTGACTACGACGACATGATTTTAGCCGCCCTCCGCGTCCTAGAAAACGACAGCGCACGCCGCATCGAGCAGAACCAAGTTTTTGCTGTATTTGAAGACGAAGCCCAGGATTCTAGCCCATTACAGACGCAGCTATTAGAGATTTTGGCAAGTGATGGGAGCAGAGGACTGGGGACTGGAGAAGCAGGGGGAGCAGGGGGAGCAGGGGGAGCAGGGGGAGCAGGGGGAGCAGAGGAGAATACTAATAATTTCACACTCCCCACTCCTCACTCCCCACTCAGCACTCCCCACTCCTCACTCCCCACTCCTCACTCCCCACTCAGCACTCAGCACTCAGCACTCAGCACTCAAAATTCCCCACTCCACTTAATCAGAGTTGGCGACCCCAACCAAGCGATTAACTCGACCTTTACCCCGGCTGATCCGATTTACTTTCGGGAATTTTGCCAAGAGTGCGATTGCTCTGGCAAACTAGCAACAATGGATCAAGCTGGTCGCAGTACCCAGATGATTATCGAAGCGGCTAATTTTGCGCTGCAATGGGTGAATAGCTTTTATGGGGCTAAAAATCAAAAGTCTCCCCATCTTCCTAGTCCATTTAGTTTGCAAATGATTCGTCCTGTCAACCAAGCTAATGTCAATCCAGCCGCAGTAGGTGGAGGATTAGAGCTATATACGCCCCGTGATATTCATCACACAGCCGAATTGCTAGGTAACAGGGTAATTGAGCTATTAACAGCAGACCCAACTAAAAGCGTGGCGGTATTAGTACGGGAAAATCGTCAGGGACGTTGGTTATCACAGGCACTAGAACCACTGTGTAAAGAGCATAAAATTACTATATTTGATGTCGGAGAAAGCGATCGCCGTTCCCATGTTCCCCAGGAAATTTTAACACTGCTGCAATTTTGCGATCGCCCCCATTCTCCCGACTACCTCAAAACCGCCTTAGAAGTATTGGTAAAGCGTCAATTAATTCCCACCCAAGACCTCAACGCCCTAGCCAGTCTCCCAGAAGAATTTCTCTATCCCGGCCCCTTAGCTACACCCCAAGCAGAGACGGTACAAAAAGCCTCTCACATAAGCCGTAGTTTACTCCGCGCCCGCTTGGAACTGCCTTTATATCAGCTAATTTCCTTTTTAGCTTTAACTTTAAATTACGACCAAGCCGAACTGGCTACGGCTGATAAACTCTCCGAACGAGTCAACAAGCAAATCGCTAGTAATAACTCAATGGGGTCAATGCTGTCAGTTTTAAGTGAAATTGTCAGTTCTGAACGCTTTGAACCAGTGGAAACAGAGGATGTAGAAGCCCGCTACACCCGTGCTGGTCAACTAACAATTATCACCATGCACAAAGCCAAAGGGTTAGATTGGCACTATGTATTTCTACCCTTCCTCCATGAAAACCTCATTCCTGGTAGGTTTTGGGTACCTCCCCAAAGCCAATTTTTAGGTGACTTTACCTTATCAGAAGTCGCCCGCGCCCAGATTCGCGCTGCCCTCCACGGTGAAGTCAGTATTCCAGAAGTAACCCCAGCGTGGGAACAAGCCAAACACCTCAAAACAGCCGAAGAGTATCGTTTACTATATGTGGCGATGACCAGAGCCAAACAATTATTATGGATGTCTGCGGCACAAAAAGCCCCCTTTACCTGGAGTAAACCAGACAACTTACAAGAACAAGCTCCCTGTCCAGTGTTCTCAGCATTAAAACGACAGTTTCCTGATTGTAGTTAGGGAGGAGTATGAGGAAGCAACCAATTTTCAACCCTTAAATTTTTAAAAAAGTCAAAATCAGAAAAATTATTAGTGACTAAAATTTAATTATTACAATAAGCAATACTCGCAATTTGACCATCTACAAAAGCAGGAGTTTTGCCAATTTTGGATAATCTAGCCCTTTCTTGGGCGTGCCATTGTGCCGCCTTTAAAGCGTAGTTTAGGACTAGTAAATTTAATACCGATTCATGAATATAATTCCAAAGAGACTCTCGCAGCTTAGATTCTGGCAATCGCAAACAGCCGTGTCAAAGTTCATTAACAACAATACTATCAACGGCAACTTCTGATTTATGAATATCTAGTTTATACAAAACATTAATATTAGGAATAGGACGTGCTGGCTCTGACATAATATTGGTATCAAGGAAGTATTTCAATCTCATAGATTAATTTCTCTGCCCACACTGCGATCTCGTAGTTCAGCGAAATCATCATCAGTATAGATAATCCCCCCACTTTCGATGACACTTCTAAATTTTCGTAATCCCTGCCAAAAATTATCCCCTCTAGATTCCTCCTTTTTTTTACTGAGGAACTCCAACAAATAGTCCTGTTCTGCTTTCGGTAAACTTTCAATAGAATTAATAATTTCTTGTAAAGTTATCATAAAATCTCCTAATCAAGCGTTATCTCTATTTTAATTTTAAAATTCCCAGCTTCAATCTCTTACGCAATTCTCACTCTCCAACCCCAAACCATCAATTAATTAAATGGTATAGATAGCAACATGGCGTGACCACAAGCTACTACACTGACAGCGATTAGTTTTCAGTTAAAATAAGCCCTGATCCAAAAGACAGTAAGTTAAATGCAACTTTGGGCAGGAAAAATTGCTAGAGTGAACACAGTTAGCCTTGATGTCTAATCGCCAAAACCTATATATCTCATGGATTTTGCTAATCTTGCATCCCAGTTAAATGCCGGGACGATTTTACCAGAGGGAATTGTCATTATCACCCTCATGGCGGTTTTGATTGTTGATTTGATTTTAGGGCGCACATCCTCACGCTGGATTGGATATCTAGCGATCGCAGGTTTACTAGCTGCGATTGTCGCCCTATGTTTTAAATGGGATGCTATCAATCCCATCGCCTTTAGCGGTAGTTTTAATGGTGACGACCTCAGTATTGTCTTTCGCGGTATCATTGCCTTGTCTGCCGTTGTGACTATACTGATGTCAATTCGCTACATTGAGCAGAGTGGCACTGCATTAGCCGAATTCATCGCGATTTTATTGACCGCTACTCTAGGAGGGATGTTTCTCTCTGGGGCTAGTGAGTTGGTGATGATTTTCATCTCACTAGAAACACTGAGTATCTCCTCTTATTTACTTACGGGTTATACCAAGCGTGACCCCCGTTCTAATGAAGCGGCTCTGAAATACTTGTTGATTGGGGCTTCCAGTACAGCAGTATTCTTGTACGGTGTATCATTACTGTATGGTCTATCTGGTGGACAAACAGAATTAGGTGCGATCGCTAATGGTATTGCTCAAGCGAATGTTGGTCAATCCTTGGGTTTAGTGATTGCCCTAGTATTTGTGATTGCAGGTATTGGCTTCAAAATCTCTGCTGCACCCTTCCACCAATGGACACCAGACGTTTATGAAGGCGCACCTACCCCAGTTATCGCCTTTTTGTCTGTTGGTTCTAAAGCAGCCGGATTTGCCCTAGCTATCCGCTTGTTGACCACAGCTTTCCCCCTTGTCGCCGAGGAGTGGAGGTTTGTCTTCACAGCCCTGGCTGTTCTCAGCATGATTTTGGGTAACGTCGTCGCCCTTGCCCAAACCAGCATGAAACGGATGTTGGCTTATTCATCCATCGCCCAAGCTGGGTTTGTGATGATTGGCTTAATTGCTGGGACTGACGCAGGCTACGCCAGCATGATTTTTTACCTGCTGGTTTACCTGTTCATGAATCTGTGTGGTTTTACCTGCGTGATTCTGTTCTCCCTACGGACAGGAACAGACCAAATCACGGAATACTCTGGGTTATATCAAAAAGACCCCCTACTAACCTTGGCTTTAAGCCTATCCCTGCTTTCTTTAGGTGGGATTCCGCCTCTAGCTGGGTTTTTCGGGAAGATTTACCTCTTCTGGGCTGGTTGGCAAGCGGGTCTTTACTGGCTAGTTCTACTAGGTCTAGTTACCAGCGTTGTTTCCATCTACTACTACATTCGTGTAGTTAAGATGATGGTAGTTAAAGAACCCCAAGAAATGTCCGACGTAGTGAAAAATTACCCCGAAATACGTTGGAATTTACCTGGATTTAGACCTTTGCAAGTAGGATTAATAGTGACTTTAATTGCCACTACCCTTGCCGGGATTTTGTCAAATCCTCTGTTTACTTTGGCAAATAATTCTGTTACTCATACTGCTATTTTGCAAACAGCAGCAGTTGTCAGTAACCAGGTAAGCGTAATACCTGCTGAGAAACCAGAAGGGTTGTAAATTCTACCTTTTGTTATCTAAATGGCTAATAGTTGAAAAACTATTAGCCATGTTTTATGTTTGCAACTAATATTAATTTTAAAAATAAATTCTGTTCGCATAATGTGTACCTTTGTGCAGAGTAATTTCCCAAAATGGGATGCTCACTTATTGCAATTTTTATAAACTAATAGGAAGCTGTATGGCAAATTTTGCGCCTTCTCCGGGAGTAGAGTAACAGTTAAGTTTGCCATTATGTTTTTTAACTATAATTTGGTAACTGATAGATAATCCTAACCCTGTCCCTTTACCCACAGGTTTAGTTGTAAAAAAAGGATCAAATAGCTTGGATTTATTTCTTTCACTAATTCCTACTCCATTATCAGCAATTGTTATTTCTATCCAATTAATATCAATTAATTTAGTTTGAATTGTAATTGTTGGTGCTTCCTGAACCATATCTTCTAAATCCTCTAGAGCATCAATTGCATTAGTGATAATATTCATGAATACTTGGTTGAGTTGGTCAGGGTAACAAGTTATTTTTGGTAGTTGAACATCATAATTTTTGATCAATTGGATTGTTAGAGACTGATGCCTAATTTGTAACCGATGTGACAACAACATTAAAGTGCTATCAATACCTTCATGAATATCAACTTTTTTAATATTCGCTTCATCCAATCTTGAAAAATTACGTAGTGAGTTGACTATTTTCTTAATCCGCTCTGCTCCTACCTTCATAGAATGGAAAATTTTATTCAGGTCTTGAATGAGGAAATTTAAGTCTATTATCTCTATAGCTTTTTGTACTTCTAAAGGAGGGTTGGGAAGATATTTTTGATAAACTTCTACTAATTTTAATAAATTGCTAGTATATTGTTGAGTGTGATAAAGGTTGCCTAAAATAAAACTTACAGGATTATTAATTTCATGGGCGATACCAGCAACCACTTGACCTAAACTTGACATTTTTTCAGCTTGTATGAGTTGAGTTTGAGTAAGTTGTAGTTCTTTAAGTGTTTCTTGTAAAGCGTTTGTACGTTCTTCTACTCTATGTTCTAATTCTTCATTAGCTTTTGCCAGGGCAAATTCTACTTGTTGACGGTGTTGGATTTCATGCCTTAACTCATCTATTTTTTTATTTAATAGTATAAAATTACTGTTAGCCATAACTTTATTTTCTAAGCGGAGAAGAATTAGAGCCGGAGATTCAGGCGACCACGGTTGAATAACTGCTCCCTGACTACGGCATATTAATTTTTCTCCATTGTGCTGGCGCAAAGTTAAAGTACCAATAACCATTGCTCTACTCGTTGAACAAGCTTTTAGGTACTCTTTTAACTCATGTGGAGATTCCGTAACAAAATCAATCAGCTTTTTTGCCTGTAAGTCACGACAACGCAACCCCAGCATATCTGCTACTAGTTGGTTAGTAGCTAGCAGATGACCTTCGTTATTTACCAAAAGTAGAGGTTCTGGTAGCACTTTGGCCAGTTGGAGAAATTGTTCAGGCATCATAAATTTACTTCAGAGTATATACAAGCACTCACCCATCTTTGGATATTGGACTAGTGCTAGAAAATCTCAGATACTATCTGTACTTTTGAAATATTCTCGACCTTCTGCGTCTTCTGACTCATCTGTTGGCTTGAGGTAAACCGTAACTCTACATCCATTAGCACCGGACGCTATGGTTTCTTGAAGTTCTACCTTGGCATAGCCTAAATTATCAGCCGCTATCGTCCCAAAAACGTTAGAGGTCATCATGCACATAGCTGGACGATTCAACACTTTTTCTGCAAAGGGACAGGTTCTGTTACCAAAAACAATTTTTTCATCACTCTGTTCGATGATATAAAAATCACCCTGAATCCGTTTTTTTAAATCAACTAAGACATCAGCAATTTGCTCACGAGTAAGTTGGGGTACTTCTAAGGCTGATTTATATTCTTGGTTGATTTGTCCACCCATACGTTGACCGACTACACTGATAAACCCAGAAGCCTCTTCTAAACCGACTATATCCTGTAAAGTCCCAGATAATTCACGAATCAAGGTACGTAAGAAAATGTCTCGCTCCAAATGAATATTCGCAGTATTTATGGTTGATTGAAGGATTTTGTTCATAAAATTATCTATAACTAGGTTAAAACTCTAAACTTAGAATTCCCCGAAGTTTATCTAAAATCTCTACACCAAAGATAATTAATTTAATTTAATTTAAGTTAATAATAAAAACTAATTCAATTATGTTAGTAAATAGGAATAGCGATCGCAAACTCTGTACCCTCTCCTAATACAGATTCTACTTCCAGAGTACCACCGTGTTTCTGCACAATAATTTGGTGAGCGATTGATAATCCTAAACCCGTACCTTTGCCTACAGGTTTAGTAGTAAATGAATGTTCAAAAATTTTAGCTTTCACATCTTCCGATATCCCTAAAGCATTATCTTTAATCCGAATCAATACATAATTATTATGGTGGTCTAAAGATGTTTGAATAATAATCTGATTATTTTTTGTTTGAATTTCTGCAAAACTCAAATCAGAGTTAGACTCTTCTAAAGCATCAATTGCATTAGCGAAAATATTCATAAACACTTGATTTAATTGTCCAGGGAAACAATCTATTATCGGAATATCTCCAAATTTTTTGATTACCTGAATTTCTGGACGGTTCTGATTAGCTTTTAAACGATGCTTAAGGATAAATAGAGTGCTATTAATACCTTCATGAATATTAAAAGATAATTTAAATTCTGTATCAGCCCGCGCAAAAATCCGCAAACTAGAACTAAGATTACTAATGCGATCAGTACCTTCTTTCATGGACATAATGAGCTTGGGTAGATCCTCACACACATACTCCAAATCCATGACTTTAATCTGGTTTTTGATTTCTTTGAGTGGGTCAGGATAGCACTGCTGATAGAGGTCTATGAGATATAATAAGCCATGAATATATTCGATAGCAGGGGTGATGTTCCCTATAATGAAACAGACAGGATTGTTAATTTCGTGAGCTACATCTGCAACTAATCCACCCAAAACAGACATTTTATCTTGCATTGTCTGAAGGTTTATTAATGTCTGTTCTAGTTCTAGAGTCCTTTGTTGTAACTGTGTTTGTGATTCTTGCAATTCATTAATTACTTTTTTGAGTAATGATTCCTTTTTTCTATTAGTTTCATCTAACTGCATTCGGTCTATGGCGGCACGGTCTAATTTTTTTTGTAGTATCCTATTAGCTTTTTCAAGCTGTTGAATTTTCTCTTCGCAATTCATAATTTCCGTGAATGTTTACTTAGTCCCTAAAATTAAAGTAACGAATGTTTCATTATGAAATTGCGATTTACCAGCAGATTTTATAGGGGCAATCTCGCCATTAGAATAAAAACCACAGGCAGGTAAAAACTGATTAACATAATTTTTGGTATTGAGGTACTCTTGTTGGGTTTGCATACCCAAGATTTGCCGCCTAGCTACACAGGAAAAAAATAGTACGCCTGCTGGTTCTGTGCCTGGATAATTATTGATAGCATTCATAAATGATGCGTGAGAAGCTACCAAAATATCTTGATGTCCAGCTTCAGAAATTTGAATGGTTGCTTGCTCAGGAATATCTGCAAAAAAGGTAATGCTACCTGTGGTTTCATCATAGGCAATCGGTGCTCTAAGATAAAAACTCACTCCATCTTCTTCCAAAATTGCTAGAGGATATTCCATTGAAGGTGGTAGTGTACCTAAATAATGCCGATAGAAGTCTAAAGCCGGTTTATCATCAATTTCATAGACTATATTTTTTTCTACTTTAGTGACTTTGCTAGTTTTACCGATGGGAAACCAACCACTAGCTACACCGTGGGAAAATAGAACGTTACCAGAAAACAATAAAACTGGAACAGAATCGCTGAGGACTTGTGTTTGAAAAAACTGATAGGTATTTTGATATTTTGATTGATCAGCTGCTAAACCACCGAATATGGGAAATTTTTCTCCCAAAGCTAGTTTTAATCCATTTAATATTGATACACCACTAGTTGTCAGACTCTCTGGATGGGTCAAGCATAGTTGAGGAACTGCGGTAGTTTTAGCTTTTGCCTGTTCTACAGCTTCCTTGGTCGCCGCAATCGGATCGTGAGAAACTTTCAGTCCAACACCTGCACAAATTTCTATTTCATCTGAGCAAAACAACATTAAGGCAATTGAGTCTTGCTGAAACTCTAAGACTGAAGAAATCTCTCCATCCGTAGTTCCACCAATTAACTCAATTCCTGGAAAAGCCTGATGAATTTGTTGCAGGATGAGAATATGGTCAAAGTCAATAGCACTAAACAGAATACCCGCTTGAGGAATATTTCCAGTTAAGGAAGTGTTGCATTGCTGAATTAGTTCCTCCACTGCTGCTAAGGAGTCTGGGTCATTGCTATGGCCAACTACTATCTTTAACATCAATTTAACTCTTTAGTGAATCAACCTCTCTAGCCATATAGTTCCCAAATCTGTATAAAAAATTTACTGTTGAGCAAAGCGGAGTATTTACACTCCCAAAATTTCTTGGTAGATTTTGAGATATTTAGAAGCTATTCAGTAGGAATAGTAATGGTAAATTCAGAACCTTTCCCGATAATGGAATTTACATTTAAACTCCCCTGATGTTTCTGCACGATAATTTGCTGGGCAATTGATAATCCTAAACCCGTACCTTTACCTACAGCTTTTGTAGTGAATAAATGATCAAATATTTTTTTCTGAATTTGATCAGACATACCTAAACCATTATCTTTAATTTTAATTACTACAAAATTTTTATTAGTATTGAGTATAGTTTGAATAATAATTTGATGAGAATTTTCTTGAATCTCATCTATGCTACGTCCGGTATTTGATTCTTCTATAGCGTCAATGGCATTCGCTAATAGATTCATAAATACCTGATTTAATTGTCCAGGAAAGCACTCGATTAAGGGTAAGTCACCATAATTTTTAATAATTTCAATAGGAGGACAATTTTCAGAACATTTGAGGCGATGTTTGAGAATTAAAAGCGTACTATCAATACCTTCATGAATATTGCACTTAACTTTATTTTCTGTATCAGCCCTAGAAAAAATTCTTAAACTACTACTAATATCTCGAATGCGCTGAATCCCTTCTCTCATTGCGGAAATCATGTTAGGTAAGTCAGAACTTATATATTCCAAATCCATTGCTGTGATTTCGTTTTGAATTTGTGCTATGGGTTCAGGATAATGATGTTGATAAAGGTTAATGAGGTTAATCATGTTTTGAAAATATATGAAAGCATGACCTAAATTGCCATAAATACAGCTAACAGGATTGTTAATTTCATGAGCTATACCTGTAACTAACTGCCCAAGCACAGACATTTTTTCTTGTTTTACAAGCTGGACTTGAAATTCTTGTAATTCTCGTAATGCGTTATCGAGTTTAGCAGTACGCTCTGCTACTCTTTGCTCTAAATTTTTCGTTAGATTTCTAAGTTGTAGATGTGTTTTAATGCGAGCTAATACCTCTTCTTTTTGAAAAGGTTTTGTGATGTAATCAACTGCGCCCAAATTTAAACCATTGACTTTGCTGTCTGTATCTGTAATTCCAGTCATAAAAATAACTGGAATATCTTGGGTAACTGGATTAGCTTTTAAATATTTGCAGGTTTCAAATCCATCCATCTTTGGCATCATCACATCTAATAAAATTAAATCTGGCAATTGAAATTGTATCTTCTGGATTGCCTGTTCACCATTAATGGCTGTAGCTACTGTAAAGCCTGCTGCCATCAGTTCTGCTGAGATAATTTCTAAATTGGTGATAGTATCATCTACAACTAAAATTAAGTTATTTTCTGTTGATGTATCAAGCATTTTTATGGTAATTTTATTGTATAGTTATCCATCGGTTTAACAATAGAAGTTAAATACTAGAAAATAGAAATAATCATATTTTTATTATGGGAAGATTGACAATAGGTTTGTAGTTTGAGAATCAGAAAAAGACTTTACTCTTTCCCCCATTATCTAGAAATATTTTTATTGTTCATTGTATACTCAGTTAATAATGACTATTTAGGGACAATAAATTATCTCTATTTCAAGAATATACAAGATTATAGTTCCCATAAAATTAGTGATTACAACAGTTCTACTAATAAAGAATAAATACCTATGATATCTTCATACTGGCTTGCTGAATAGGAATAGTAATCAAAAATTGCGCTCCCTCTCCTATAGATGATTTTACTTCTAAAGTACCTCTATGTTTTTCTACTATAATTTCATGAACGATTGCTAATCCAAAGCCTGTCCCTTTTCCTAATGGCTTAGTAGTGAAAAATTGGTCAAACATTCTTTCTTGAACTTCTTCAGAAATTCCTATACCATTATCACTAATTGTAATAGATATAGATGTTTGATCATCTGTAATAGCTGTACAAATCTCAATTTTGGGTGTATCAGATATTTGGCCAATTAATGATTCTTCTATAGCATCAATAGCGTTAGCAAGAAGATTCATAAAAACTTGGTTTAGTTGACCTGCATAGCACTCTACTAAAGGTAATTCACCATAATTTTTAACTATATTAATTTCTGCACTTGTTGATGTAGATTTAATTCGATTACTTAATATAATTAATGTGCTATCAATACCTTCATGGATGTTAAATAATTGAAATTGTGTATCATCTAAGCGTGAGAATAAACGGAGCGATCGCACAATTTTTTCAACCCGTTCAGTCCCTATTCTCATGGAAGATAATAGCTGGGGCAGGTCTTGTTTAATAAAATCTAGATCAATCTCATTGGTATAAGTTTGAATCGCTGGAATAGAATTTTTGGTATGTTTTTCGTATAAATTTAATAATTTTAATAGGTCTGCAATATAATTTTGAGCATGAATTAAATTACCGGAAATAAAATTGATTGGATTATTAATTTCATGAGCAATCCCTGATATTAGCTGTCCCAAGGTAGACATTTTTTCTTCCTGTGCTAATTTTAGTTGAGTGCGGCGTAATTCCAAATGAATATTAATTCTCGCTAATACTTCCTCATATTCAATGGGTTTAGTAATATAATCTACCGCTCCCAGTTTTAATCCCTTTACTTTATCAATTAAGTCAGAACGAGCCGTCATAAAAATTACTGGGATATTTTTAGTTATCGGATTTTCCTTGAGTTGATAGCAAGTTTCAAAACCATCCATTTCTGGCATCATTACATCTAATAAAATCAAATTAGGTAATGTTTCTTCCGCTTTTTTTAAGGCACTTTTGCCACTTTTAGCAACAGAAACTTTAAATCCTGCTTGATTGAGAATTACAAATAAAACTTTGATATTTGTCGGTATATCATCTACAATTAAAATTGAATTTTTAAAAGAATCGCTCATCTAAATGTTCCTCTAAAAGTATCCAGATATCATCTTTATTTATGCCTGAATTAATTTTTTGAAAATAATTAACAATCTAAATAAGGCTGAATCATTTTGACAATTACCTCATCGTCAAACTCTTCTAGTAATTGTAAAACTTGCCTAGAAAATTGGTTATATTTTTCATCTAATTTTTGAATGCGGCTTATTTCTTCTTGAATATCAACAATATAACCAGCTTTAGAAGCTTGATATAATTTTATCAATTCTACTGAAGGGGGAAAGATTATTTCCCTATTATCCTCATGAGCTTCCTGATTATATCCAATCATATTTTCCTTCACTATGGATAAATCTGATATTATTCCCATGTTAACCACTGGTAAGTCTAAGTCAAACCAAAATTTACTCCCATGATTATAAATACTCTCAACCTTAATTTCACCACCCATCATTTCTACAATTTGGTAACTGATAGCTAGTCCTAAACCTGTACCTTCTGATTTTTTTAAAGTATTTCCTACCTGCTCAAAAGGCAAAAATATTGTTTTTAGTTGTTCATTCGTCATTCCAATACCTGTATCTATAATTTGGAATCTAATTATAGATACAGGTAATTGCTGATTTGTTTTATAATTATCAATTACTTCCACCAAAAAAGTTACTGTGCCATGTTGTGTAAACTTAATAGCGTTTCCTAAAAGGTTGATTAGAACTTGACGTAGGCGTTTTTCATCAGTTTGGATGGTAGTTGGTAAATGATGATCTACTTGACAAATAAAGTCGATAGATTTTTGCTCTGCTTTAACTCGGCAGATATGAAAAACTCCTAATAAAAATTTTTTGAAATCAAAAGATTCGGGATAAAGCTCCATTTTTTTTGATTCAATTTTAGCAATATCTAAAATATCATTAATTAAATTCAACAGATGAAATCCACAATCATAAATAATATTAACCCCCTCCATTTGTTCATCACTGATATTTGGATCAAATTGGAGAATTTGTGCATAGCCAAGAATACCATTCAATGGTGTACGAAGTTCATGGCTGATATTAGCTAAAAATTCACTTTTGGCATGGTTAGCAGCATCAGCGACTTCTTTAGCTGCTGTAATTTCTGCTGTTCTTTGGGCAACGCGTTGTTCTAACTCTTGATTAGTGATTTCTAAAAATGTAAAAGATTGGCGTAGTTGATCTGCCATTTGATTAAAAGATTGAGCAAGAATACTCAGTTCATGAATGCTAAAAATCGCTATTGTTTGCTCAAGTTCTCCAGATGCGATGGCGTTCCGTCCACTGTAGGCGATCGCACTACTAGCTTTAGTTAACTTTAAAATGGGATTTGTTATCCAACGAGAAGTGTATATACCCAGTGCAGTAGCTAGAATTAACGCCCCTAAACACAACAAAATAGTTGTACGAGTATTGGTACTAATTTGTGCCATAAACTCACTTTCAGGGACAACTACCACCACCACCCAATCTAACCCCAATGGATTATGCCAAGGAGTAATTTGCACAAAATGATTTTTATCTTGTATTTTTATTACAGCTTGTTGAGTAGATTTAATATTTATAATTTTCCCGAAATTATGCTGTATATATTTTGTTGTACTTTGAATTAAAATATTTTTACTATTTAATGCTGATAGTCTTTGTGCTTTACCATTTACCACCTTAAATGGTAAGTCATCTGCCGAAGTAGCTACTATTAATCCAGAGCGTTCTAAGATAAATATTTTACCGGTTTTACCGATTTTTAAATCAGCTAAAAAATTACTAATTTGTGACAATATCAAATCAACACTAAGCACACCAGTAAATTTATGCTGCTTCTGATTCAGAGGATAACTAGAAGATATCGACAGAATTTCTGGTTTATCTTCCCATTGATATATTTGACTCCATACAGGTTTATTTACCTTAACTGCATCTTTATACCAAGCTTCTAACCGAGGATCATAATCTTTAATTGCTATTAATTGTTGCCGATTTACTTGACTATCAGTTGTATAAACATAAAGTTTACCAATTCCCTTGTTTTGGGAAACTTCATTAATTAATAGTTGACCATTATCTAATCGTTCAACGCCAATAAATTCACCTTTGGAATTAGCAAAACTAATATAGCCGACATTAAATACTTGCATCTGTTTTGCAAAATAACGGACTGTAGCTTGGAAATCGCTTAAATTCAGCATCCCCATTTCTACCGCATCTAAATTAATTTTATTAAGCTGATCAGGCGTTGTGAGGTAAGTATCTAGGTGCTGATCAACTACTAGATTTACCTGAATCATAAGTTGATTAGCAAGTTCATTTACTGCCTTTTGTCCATTTCTAAAAGAGAGATATCCCACAAGTCCTACTGTGGCGAAAATTTGCATAATAAAAGGGACAATTAAGATGAAGCGTAGAGGCAACTTTTGAGAACGTTGAACACCAAGATGCGTCATTGTTGTTAATTCTGCATAGCTGGGAAATCTGAGTATAAATCTCTGGCATTATTTTTCCCATTATCCTAGGATCAATATCATGAGATACATTGCTAAGTTGGTGTAGCTCTTCGCAGGCATTACTCTACTAGTTTATTTAGCTAGATTGAGTATATATTAAGATAATAAGCAGTTGGTAATGTTATATCTGCTTGATCGTCACTTGAACTCACCTACATACAAAATAAGCCCGCTTAGGCGGACTATGATAAATATATATTTACCTCATTTTTTTGACACTCTCACCGTCACACCCAAATTTTGATGGAAGATCATTACTTAATTGGGTTTGTCTAGCATTGAGTTATCTCTTGCTACTTGATTTTCTGTTTAATAAAAGTTACTACCTGAGTTAACTGTTTTTTCAAGCCATCAATCTCTGCTTGCATTTTGGCAATTTTCTCATTCAGTAGTTGAATTTCAGCCGCAGAAGTAGCTTCAGCATTTGCAACTGTCGCAGTTTTGGGAACACTAACGGTTGCTACAGAACCATTTGTGACAGTAGCAGTAGTTGCTGTCACATTTTTTGCGCTGGTTACTGCTACTGGCAAAGGTTCTGGGCGTGGTAGTTTAGCCTTAGTCATTGCTGACTTAATAGCACCAATTAACTGCTTTTGGTCAAAAGGCTTACCCAAAAATTCAAAATACTCAAAAGGTTCGGTCATTTTCTCTGTGACCTCTTCCTTTCGACCAGACATAATGACTAAAGGAATCTTTCTTAAATCAGGGTGAGCTTGAACTTGCTGGAAAACCTCCCAACCACTCATTTTGGGTAGTAAAAAATCCAACATAATCAAGCTGAGTTTCTCTTGACGGATGAAATTTAGTCCTTCCAAACCGTCTTTTGCTTCCAATACCTCAAAATTGCCAGGAGGTAGCATTTCTTTTACTTTTACCCTGACAACGGTAGTGTCATCGATAACTAGAATTTTGTTACTTGCCACGACTGATTGCTCTAAAAGAATATTTAAGTTTCAATAACGGCTACGCCGATTGACTGTGAGAATGCTCCCACTATACTCAACATTGTTATTGATTAGGGGATAGTATATTTCGGTATAAATCTCGTTGCAGCTCGTGTTTTACCAAACCTCTACTTGCGTAGGGGAAATTTTGTGTCATCGTAAAATTTCAGGCTTGATCCTCAAAGCCCTCAAATTCCTGACTCTCTACTCCCTACTCCCCTATTTTGAATTGATTATGACTTCCTCTCAATCAGCCGAAATCAGAGCAGAAATTGCAGCTATGCCTAGCTGGTTACGCCGTTCTATTGGCAAAGCCAGTGAACTCTCCACAGTACAACGCATTATTAAGCAACGCCAAATTCATACTATTTGTGAAGAAGGGCGTTGTCCCAATAGAGGCGAATGCTACGCGCAAAAAACAGCTACGTTTTTATTAATGGGGCCAACTTGCACCCGTGCTTGTGCTTTTTGTCAAGTAGATAAAGGTCATGCACCCATGCCTATTGATCCTGAAGAAGCGCAAAAGGTAGCAGAGTCTGTACAGCTTTTAGGATTGCGTTATGTAGTGCTAACTTCTGTAGCCCGCGATGACTTGCCAGATCAAGGTGCAAGTCACTTTGTCAGCACAATGACAGCTATTCGCCAACTTAATCCAGATACGCAAATTGAAGTTTTGACACCCGATTTTTGGGGTGGTGTAGGTGCAGGCGAAGTAGCTCAACGCCAGCGTCTAGCAATGATTGCGCAAGCCCAGCCAGCTTGTTTTAACCACAACATTGAGACAGTGCGACGGTTAACAGGGCCAGTCCGCCGGGGTGCTAAGTACGATCGCTCTTTGCGGGTATTGGCTATAGTTAAAGAACTCGATTCTACTATTCCCACCAAATCAGGGTTAATGCTGGGACACGGTGAGACTGTGGAGGAAGTGATCACAGCGATGAGAGACTTAAGAGCAGTAGGGTGCGATCGCATAACTATTGGTCAGTATATGCGCCCCTCTTTAGAACATCTACCAGTCCAAAAATACTGGACACCAGAGGAATTTGAGCAACTCGGTAAACTAGCCCAGGATATGGGATTTAGCCATGTACGTTCTGCCCCTCTGGTTCGCAGTTCCTATCATGCAGGGGAGTAGAGGACTCGGTACTGGGGACTGGGGACAGTTAGCGTTCTCCAATGCCCCATGCCCCAAAGTAAAATCGCAACCTTTATTGACCAACTAATGCTGGCTCTAGGATTGATGCTGCTGAAATCTGGGTATATAGTTCACTCAAATTATCCGCCACACCACCCCAACTAAACTTAGATTCGATGTGTCTTCTAGCGGCTAGACCTAATTCATTTCGCCATGTTGGATTCATCAGAATTCGGTCAATCGCAACTGAAAAAGCTGCTACATTTTTTGGTGGTACTAATAAACCAGTTTTTTCTGTAACTACTGTAAATTGAAGACCACCAACATCACTGGCGATAACTGGTGTACCACTGGACATCGCTTCAATTGCTACTAGTCCAAATGGTTCGTAATGGCTGGGAACGACACATACATCGGCCGCCGCGTAGTAAGTCGGTAAAATTTCTTGACCAAGACGACCGGGAAGAGTTGTAAAGTTACTCATGCCTAATTCTTGCACAATACTTTCAATGCGATCGCGCTCTCTACCATCGCTAGCACCTGGGGTACTACCACCACCAATAATGAGTTTGAGTTTGCCAGAGTCGCGTAACTGAGATTCGTTAACTGCACGGACTAAGGTTTCTATACCTTTGCGAGAATCAAAACGCCCTACATACAATACGACTTTTGTGTCTTGTGCAATTCCTAATTTGGCTCTGGCAGATGCTCTGTCTATCGAGCCAAATTGCTGAATATCTGTACCACAAGGAATAACGTCAATATAACCTTTTGTGGAAACTAGCGATCGCATATGTTGCTGTTCTTGAGGGCTAGTAGCAACTATTCTTTCTGCTGTTTCCAAGACTTGTTTTTCTACTGCTAAACGTTTAGTCGCAATTAAAGGAATCGTATCTACACTTTTATATTTGACTGCTCCTAAAGAGTGGTATGTGTGGACTTGTTTACTACCTTGGAGAGCTTTTAATTGCATCCCTACCCAACTAGAAAGCCAATAGTTTGTGTGTACAACTGGATATTTAATGTGAGCTTCTCGTTGAAATTGTAGTAATTTTTGGACAAATTCTGGTAAATATTTGAAACCATGATCTCGTGGGACAAATTCCACCGGCCCTGCCGTTAAGCGAATTGTTCGACAGAGTGGAGTATGTTGAACAATTGTCTCTTGTTCAGGACTGACTCTGCGGCTAAACATATCAACTTGCCATCCCAACTCAGCTAGGGATTTACCTACTTCACGCACATAAACATTTTGCCCGCCGGCTTCCTCTTTGCCAATTTCAATCGCTGGATCTCCGTGGACAGAAATTAAAGCTATACGCTTTTCAGTGGTAGAGTTCATAGTTTGTGTGTTGCTGATGTGAATAAAGTTGTGGGCTATTTCGAGATTACTTACAGTGCATTTACTTGAAATTATGTAGGAACATTGAGTAATCTTTATTTTAATTTAATATGTCAAATCTTTTTGTCTATCTATTGCCAGGATGATACTTTTCTTTTCTACCTTTATTGTTATATTTAAATTGTTTATACCTAATTAGCTATACGGAAATCTCATACTTGTGATAGATGAAGCTCTATTTATTTACCGATAAATATGCAGATATAAACTTCTTATAAATATTAATAAATCAGGTTTTTACTTAAAACACTGTTTTCATCTCAATAGATGTACTATTTTTAGTAATTATTATTAAATCTTACTACCGTATTTTTACTTATTTTTTATCCTAAATTATTCAGAATTAATCAAATAAATCCCTAAATATGCTAAGTTATCAGGGTTAATACTGAATAATAGTTTTACTTAAAAAAATGTCTAATATTACTAATGTCAAGATAAATTTTTGTAGCTTATAATACAGATTTTTTAAAATTTTCTTAGCTACATTTTTTGTGTTTAATTTCAAAAAGGGTATAGGGGTGTAAAAGACTTTTAAATTCATTTGAATTTTGAATGATTTCTTGAGGATCTCCCACTAGTGCAGTTACTTACTAGTAAAAATTGAAAGAAACTCAACCTCTTTCCTATCCCTCGTCATCGTTCGGCTAAAGGGACTCGACTGAGCTTCCCTGCGGGACGCGATGCGAACGCGGAACGTCTTATGGTGTTCTATCCGTTAGAGACAGAGGCTACGCCGACGTATAGCTTTCCGCAGGGAATCTTTCTTTTCCCTGTCATCTGTATATATGAGATTAAATTCAAAACGGGAAACCCCTCCAGCCTTAATCCAACACCTGATAAGACTGAAGGGGTTATTAATCACAAATTGGACTTCTTTTTGAGAAAGAAAGTACCAAAAAGCTGTAATGAGATTTGATTCTAGTCGAGGAGTTGTTCCTTGCCCTCACTCTGGTGATGATGACTCTGGAAGATTCAGAAAAGTTTGATGAGTTAACTAAACTAAGTACGATGGGCTGCGCCCAACCATAGGTCATCGCAATTTTTGGTAGAACGAGCTATGCAGGTAATTAGTCTAGACAAATTAAGCCAATCAACACATTTTATCCTACAACAGCGATCGCACTCACAATCGTAGCTATAATCAACCCACAGTTGAGCGATGACGGAAACGTTAGCGATTAAAAATTAAAAATCAAAAAAATCTGACTTTTAATTTTTAATCATTCACTCCTTTCACCTAGTTTGTGGTTTGAGCAGCAAGCATTTGCTTGAGCTTTTCTAATTCAGAAGCCCAACGTGGATCGGGACGAACTGCATCTGAATCAGATGTAGTTGTACTGGTTTCACGTCCACCACCACCGCGACGAGACTTTTTAGCACCTTTATCACGGCGACTACCTTCTTTGTTGGTTCTAGGAGTGGGGGTAGCACTAGCAGCTGGTGTTGGTGCTGCTTGTTCTTCTCCTTCCTCACCTTTTGTCCGAGGTAAAGCTTTCTCTAACTTGATGGGTGTTTCTTTGAACATCTGACCGTTATACTTTTCTATAATTTGGTCAGCTTGTTCATCATTATTGACTGTTAGAAAACCAAAACCCCGGCATTTGCCAGTTTTACGGTCTTTGATTAACTTAGTAGTGACAGCATCGCCTTCTGCTGCAAAAACTGCTTGCAGTTCTTGACGATCTATTTCTTCTTTTGGCAAATTGCCTATATATAGGCGAACGGACATGAACTATACCTCCAGAGTTGAATGAACATGGCAAGGCAAGAAAACAATTGCTTGGCATTGGCTTTTAAATGCTATTGACCAAGACTGCCATAAACCAATTTTTTTACTCCAAACTGTCAATCTATACAATACAGTTTTTTGTTGGGATCAAGCTTATTGAATCCAAAAGCGCATACAACGCTCTGTTAGTACCACCTTAATTCTAAAAGTTGTAAATTTGTTTTTAACTGTCTCTTGCCTTCAGCATTTTTGTTTCAATGCCTTCGCCCGCAGAATTAAATACCATCCCTTACATTACCACGGTATTTTCTACGTAGCTAGTTCAGCATATACTTTTTTTGCAATAGAGTTACTGTATCGTAGCATAAAATACATATTTTCTCAAGAACGAATATTGAATAGTAGGAAACAAAAACCAGCCATTGGCTGGTTGATTCCCTGCTGTGTTGGGAGGATAAACATCAATAGATTGGCGCAGGCAGCTAACGGTAGTTACCAAGCTGGGACGCTAAGTTATTTCAGTTATCAATGATTTTGTAAACAAATGTAACACTTCAAAAGAAAATTTGCAATATTTATTTACATTTGATGATTGGGCATTGGTCAACCCCTACCCTGAGGGACACTTCGTGAATAATGTATAATCTTTGAGATGTTTCGCTTCGCTTAACATGACAGCTTCAGCATTTATGCAAGAGGTCTAGTGAAACAAATCCAAAATTCGTTGACTTTTGCGTAGCAGGGTTAGCCTGTGAGAAAAATATAAGCCCCCCAAGCCTGGGCTACAACCGCTATAACCGTAGACCAGATGGGATGAGGACTATTGAGGGTTTTACCATTTTGAGTTTGCAGGGTTTGGATATCTACCCAGGGTGTTGCACCTCGACGAAACCAGCCTGTAACTATCACTTGCCGACCAATTAAATCTTGATGATAAATTGGTTGTCCTAACCAGGAAACATGGTGTAGTTTCACTAAACCTGTGCTGGACTGTAAGATTAAGTCCTGTGCTAAAGCATTACTAATGCCGGGACGACCTAATAACTTACCAACAAAACGCACCTTGACACTATCGATGGGGATGCTGGAGAGGTTGGCTAACAGGTAAGGTAACTGTTCATCAGTGTGGACGCTATTAGCTTTAATGTCTGGAAAAAAGGAGTTCATCCTGATTACCATGCCAATGCTAAAGCAGATGAGTAGACAACCAATCACGAATGACCAATCTTCGTAAATCCACTTGAGATTTAAAAACTTGAGTGCGAAAGCAGTTTGCCAAGCTGACCAAATCAAACCCGCAAACAAAAAACCTAGGGGAATCCCTAGGAATGGCGCAATTTGCAACAAGAAAGATTGACGGGTAACGGTCAATGCTTGCTGACTGAGTGATTGCTGGCTAGCTAGATGTAATTCGGGGTCTATATGCCAATACCGTGCTATTTGACATAGACGTTCAATGCGATCGCCTATTAACGGATGCGTGTTATTCAGAGTCAACCAACGCCGATAGGGGTTTGTATTATCCCACATCAACATTGATTCAAAGTTGAGATGACCTGCAATGCTACCCAAAGTAATACTTTGTTGATAACCAACTGGTAACAAAATATTTAAGCTTTCTAACTGCCAACTGGTGGCTTCTGTTTTTTGGATATCAGCAGCAATGCCAATGTTAATTTTGAGTAAGGCTCGAATCAAACCATTGGGATTACCGGTGATTTCGGCGGCGAGGCGATCGCTATGATAAGGGCGCAAGCGTGAGTATAATAATGCCGTCCCAGTCAGCACACACCATAAACCATAAATGAGACTAGAGACGATAGTAAATGGCCAATGCCATACGCCCCTAGCTGATGTATTTCCCCAGAGGGCAACTTGCTGGTAGAGTTTGTAAATTGGTAGCGTTACCAACAGCATTAAAGACATAAGGACAAAATCTTTGTAGGTTATTTGTCCTAGTTGCGCTGCATAGATGGTAGCAATTTCATCATCTGTTAGTTGCTCTAACAGACCTTGACTAACTACAATTCTAGCATTTCTGGGCAAATTGCCATAGGTGAGAGCTATGGGTGCAGATGTTGGTAAAATTCGCAGTTGGGGCGATGGCCAATGACGTTGTTGGCAATAGCGATGCAGCACACGGGGCGTTTCTCGACTATGGTTGTGTAGAATATCTTTTGATAACTCACGCTGACCGTAAAACTCTCCTAACAACCAATCTAGTAACCAAGGCGATAGGGCGATCACTACAAACAAAACACTAATTAAGACTGGGGTAGGATCACGATAGAGCAACTGCAATGGCTCTAAATAAGGCAGTTTAACTAAAGTCCAGTTGATTGTACCCGTTGTAAACTTAAACAGTTCTCGCAACACCCAAAACAGTGCCATGAATGTGCCTGCTGCTAGGAGTCGCAAGGGGATTAAACTTGGTTTTTGTAAAGGTTGCCAGACTTTGGCGCGTTTGGCTTGTCGCCAATAAATACCAAATTCTTTAGTTTTGGCGTAACCTGTCGTGTCAATTAATGGGTTAGCAGCTAAATTTTGTCTGTCAATAAATGTATTTTGAAAACCCACAGAGGGCAAAGCAGATGAATAGCTAGATTTGGCTTGGGCTTGCTGCTTTGATACTTGTTTAACTTGGGTATTGGCTGATTTTTTGTGCTTTGTTTTGCTTTTTGTGAGGTGTACAAGAGCCGTTTTTGCCCATTCTTTCACCTTGGGGTTTTGACTGTCAGTGAGGGACTGACACAGAGCGATCGCCTTGCGAACTTCACCACAGCGTGCATAGGCCATCACTAACCCTACCCTAGCTTGCAGACTAGCAGTTTCATTGCCCTGATGACTTGCTAAAGGTTCTAGTTGAGCGATCGCTGCTTGATAACTTCCTTGTTTGAGGGCAACTAAACCAGCCTCCAAAGACGATTTAGCGTGTGAAGGCATAGAAATTTTGACACTCCATCTGTGTGATTTGCTCCACGGTTATAGCAAAGCGCGAATCAACAGATGCCGTGTACATCAACCCAGTGGTTTCTATCAGAAGGCAGAAGGCTAATATTTCTAATACTCAGAACTCAGAACTCAGAACTCAGAACTCAGAACTCAGCACTCAGAACTCAGCACTCAGCACTCAGCACTCAGCACTCAGCACTCACTTACTCTTCCTCTACTTTTTGACTAGAAAACACTGGGGCGATCGCGCTGAGTTTCAACTCTGGATGATCTCCCTGTAACTGTTGACAGTTCCATTCATTGCGGAACAGTAAAACTGGGCGACCCATACTGTCTTTGACTGTGGTGGTATTAAATATACGTCCCACCTTATTCAAAGCTTCCCAGCCACCGTCTACCCAACGGGCGACGCTGTAGGGTAGTAGTTCCAGCAGGGTTTCTACACCATACTCGTTTTGTAAGCGAAACTGCACCACCTCGAACTGTAACTGTCCCACTGCTGCCATAATGGGGTCACGTTTAGCTTCATCATTTGAATACATGATTTGTACTGCACCCTCTTCCCGCAATTCGGAGATGCCCTTTTGGAATTGCTTAAATTTCGAGGGGTTGGGATTGCGAAGAGACGCAAAAAGTTCTGGTGAAAAATACGGAATTCCTTCATATTCCAGCTTTTGCCCCGTATAAATTGTATCGCCGATCGCAAAAACACCTGGATTATTTAAACCGATTACATCACCTGGATAAGCCGTATCAATGGATTCGCGTTCTTGAGCAAAGAGTTTTTGCGGTCTTGATAACCTGACAACTTTGCCAGTGCGAGCATGATTAACTGTCATATCTTTTTCAAACTTACCAGTGCAGACCCGGATAAAAGCAACGCGATCGCGATGTTTTGGATCCATGTTGGCTTGCAGTTTGAAAACGAACCCTGAAAATTCTGGATAAGTGGGGGGTACTTCGCCGAGGCTACTTGTATGGACACCTGGTTTAAGCGCGTAGTCGAGGAAGTTCTTTAGAAATAACTCTACCCCAAAGTTTGTCATTGCGCTACCAAAGAAAACTGGGGTCATTTTTCCTTGATGGATCAAATCTAAATCTAGCTCTGGCCCTACCCCTTCTAATAGTTCTAAATCATTTTTCAGTTGGTAGTACAAATCCTGTTCCAGTAGTTCCTCAACTTTGGGATCGCCCAAGTCTACAGTAGTATCGCGGGCTTCTTTACTGCCGTGTGCGCTACGCTCAAATAGGTGAATTTGTTGCTGATGTCTGTCAAAAACACCTTTAAAGCGATCGCCCATCCCAATCGGCCAGTTGACTGCATAAGTTTGCAAACCCAACTCTTGCTCAATTTCATCCAACAGTTCCAGTGGTTCTCTACCCGGACGATCCAATTTGTTAATAAATGTAAAGATTGGTAAACCCCGTAGTTTACAAACCTCAAATAATTTCCGCGTTTGAGGTTCAAGACCTTTAGCCACATCAATTAACATCACAGCATTATCAGCCGCCGCCAGAGTCCGATAAGTATCTTCACTAAAATCTTGGTGTCCCGGCGTATCAAGTAAATTAATTTGGCAGTTTTTATATTCAAACTGCAATACTGTAGAGGTAATAGAAATACCCCGTTGTTGCTCCATCGCCATCCAGTCTGAAGTCGCCTTCCGTTGCGCCCGACGAGCCTTAACAGCACCTGCCTCGTGAATTGCACCCCCGTACAGTAGTAGCTTTTCCGTCAGCGTAGTTTTACCAGCATCTGGGTGAGAGATAATCGCAAAATTGCGGCGAAGTTCAACTGCTTGACTAAGTTCTGTCTGAAGTTCAGTTGACATAATATTTTATTGAGTTCCTTGTTACGTTACTTAACTTAATTTTTTCTACTTTAGCGAGTCCCTTCATCTTAAAACAACGAAGCTCATCACAAATAATGCAAAATTTAAAAGTATTCATGCAACCGTAACATTCCAATTACTGACACAAACACGCCACAAACTCACAAAAAACTCTCAGCGCACCTTTGCGATTACCTCCGCGCCACTTTGCGTTTTAATTTAAACTTAAACAACCGCAGGAGAAACTTTTAATAAAAATTATCATAAAACTTCCCAAAAAATTGAGAATTTATAAATAGTATAATTGAACGTTAATTCATAATTTTCAACGACTTTAATTCATTAACAAGACAAATTCAGAGACTTGTTTACCTTCATACTGGAAACAGACATCTACCACATTAGATTTTAGATACTCAATCCAAAATCTAAAATTCTTCTGCCTCCTGCCTCCTGTAGAATACAAAATTGCCCCACAGCTTGATCAGGAGTAGGGCAAAGGACAGTTAAGCACTGTCTGTAGTCTGTCTGACAATAACAGAGTTTTGTCTGACTTTTGTGACGGTTTATCTTGTGTCCATTATATTCCTACTTTTTCACAGAAATTTATGTTTCCCACCCATCGCCCCCGCCGTCTGCGTACCCATTCCCAACTGCGCCGGATGGTACGAGAAACCGTAATCACCACAAATGATTTAATCTACCCCTTATTTGCTGTACCAGGCGAGAGCATTGCCAAAGAAGTCAAATCAATGCCTGGAGTGTACCAACTTTCCGTAGATAAGATTGTCGAAGAAGCTAAAGAAGTTTATGACCTAGGCATTCCCGCCATTATTTTATTTGGTATTCCTGCCGACAAAGACACAGATGCAACCGGTGCTTGGCATGATTGCGGCATTGTCCAGAAAGCAGCAACAGCAGTAAAATCAGCAGTGCCGGATTTGATTGTCATTGCCGACACTTGTTTGTGTGAATACACAAGTCATGGACACTGCGGTTATTTGCAAGTTGGTGACTTGACAGGAAGAGTTCTCAACGACCCCACCCTAGAACTGTTGAAAAAAACAGCCGTCTCCCAAGCCAACGCCGGTGCTGACATTATCGCCCCTTCCGGGATGATGGATGGCTTTGTCCAAGCAATTCGTATTGCTTTAGATGAAGCAGGATTCCAAGACACCCCCATTTTGTCCTATGCTGCTAAGTATGCTTCCGCTTACTATGGCCCATTTAGGGATGCTGCCGATTCAACACCGCAATTTGGCGACAGAAGAACCTACCAAATGGATCCCGGTAACGCGCGGGAAGCAATTAAAGAAATTGAGCTAGACATTGCCGAAGGTGCGGATATGCTCATGGTCAAGCCAGCCTTAGCATATATGGATATCATCTGGCGTGTGAAAGAAGCCTGTAACTTACCTGTAGCTGCTTACAACGTTTCTGGCGAATATTCAATGGTGAAAGCTGCGGCTTTGAATGGCTGGATTGATGAAGAACGCGTAGTCATGGAAACCTTAACCAGTTTCAAACGTGCCGGCGCAGACTTGATATTAACCTACCACGCCAAAGATGCAGCTAGATGGTTGCGGTAAGCTACGATTTCCCCTTGTGAGAGACGTTGTAATACAGCGTCTCTTAGTACAATTCGTAATTCGTAATTAATAGGACTTACGCAACTGGCATATTTTTTATGTAGGGTGTGTGACGCTGCGAAAGTATTTGAACGTAGTAATAAGACTTATAGCGTCACGCACCAACCATCGATTGTGACACTTGCGTAACTCCTGATTAAGTAGAACAGGGTAAATAATTAAAGTTTTGTAGTGAGAACTTTAGTTCTCTCTGCGAGACGCTCCGCGTTCGCGCAGCGTCCCGCAGGGAACAAAAAAGGACTAAAGTCCTTACTACGAACTCAGTCCTAGTATTTTTGCATTATTTAACATATGGGACTCATATTTGATTTTTAGTTCGTGTCTAACTTCCTTAACAATTTGGTTTATTTCCTCAAGTGTTGGTTGATGAGGATCTGAACCAGCCGCTTCTACTCTTTTTCTTAATTCTTGTAGCGTCAATTGCTTATTTGTTTTCTTGAAAATAATTTCATCTTCTGTAACTGAAACTTCATACTCAGTAGAAGGCTGAAATTCTTTCAGAACTTCTGGAGGAATTTCTAGTTTTCCGTCTGCCGTTACTTTGGCAATAATACCTTTATTCATAAGTTTAATATTCCTATAGGACTCATATTTGATTTTTGAACACACCCTACTGGCGTGGCAAGCCCGAAATATTGCCAAAAAATTGTAGGTTGGGAAGCTCAAATAAAACACAGGCTAATCCTGATTGACGAATGATAGAACGCAAAGTACCGATGAGGATTTCTTCGTAATTAGGAATAGGAACTGTGCATTCTTTCTTCCATTTCAGCAGGATGTGCTACTTCAAAAAACAATTGCAACGCTTCAATCAAATTATTTCGAGCTTCTTCAATTGTGTCACCTTGACTAGCAATATCCAATTGGGGACACAGCGATACATAGCCATCTCCTTCACGTTCAATAATGCCAGTCAGTCGTTTTATTTGCTTCATTTAGGTATCTTAATTTGAGATATCTCAATTGTAAATCATTGCTCAATAGCTCCCCCTTGCGCCCTGCTCCCTGCCCCCTGCCTCTTCTAGTCCCTACCCCAAAAATTCGTTACCAAAACTGCAACCACGGATGAGTTGGCTAGTTATACCCAGTAGAATCAACATGAAAGTTTCAGCAATATCACTGGCGACAATTAAATAATTTACCAACAGAGGGAATTAATATCGGCAGGATAGGGCTGTAACTAATTACTAATTGAGGGTGTGAGGCTGAAGAATGGAGAGGAGTGTAAAGTCTCAATGGCGTTGCTGGTACTGTCTAGCAAAAGTCACCCGCCACGGTTTAATTTTCTTGCTGAGTGCCGTTTTGCTATCGGAGTCAGTGGGAGCAACCCAGAGAAATCAAAGGTTGCAGATAGCACAGCAACCAGAAAACACACAACAAAATGCAACTCGCGCTGCTGCGCTAAAACTGACACAAGAGGGGGTGCAACTTTTTCAACAAGGGACAGCAGAATCACTGCGACAGGCGAGGGATAGATGGTTGGAAGCCTTAAAACTTTGGCAACAAGTTGATGATAAAACTGGGCAAGCTTTTATCCTGCTTGGTATTGGACGTACCTACGACTCATTAGGAGAAAAGCAAGAAGCACTCAAATACTACAACCAAGCCCTACCTCTAATCCGGGCAGTGGGGGACAGGGGAGAGGAAACCGCTACCCTCAACAATATTGGACGTGTCTACGCCGATTTAGGAGAAAAGCAAGAGGCACTCAAATACTTAAACCAAGCCCTACCTCTAATCCGGGCAGTGGGGGACAGGGGAGGGGAAGCCGCTACCCTCAACAATATTGGACGCACCTACGACTCATTAGGAGAAAAGCAAGAAGCACTCAAATACTACAACCAAGCCCTACCCCTAATCCGGGCAGTGGGGGACAGGGGAGAGGAAACCGCTACCCTCAACAATATTGGTGTTGTCTACTCCGATTTAGGAGAAAAGCAAGAAGCCCTCAAATACTACAACCAAGCCCTACCTCTAATCCGGGCAGTGGGGGACAGGGGAAGGGAAGCCACCACCCTCAACAATATTGGACGTGTCTACGCCGATTTAGGAGAAAAGCAAGAAGCACTCAAATACTACAACCAAGCCCTACCCCTACTCCGGACAGTGGGGAACAGGGGAGGAGAAGCCGCTACCCTCAACAATATTGGACGTACCTACGACTCATTAGGAGAAAAGCAAGAAGCCCTCAAATACTACAACCAAGCCCTACCTCTAATCCGGGCAGTGGGGGACAGGGGAGGGGAAGCCACCACCCTCAACAATATTGGCTTAGTCTACTCCTCATTAGGAGAAAAGCAAGAAGCCCTCAAATACTACAACCAAGCCCTACCCCTATTCCGCGCAGTGGGGGACAGGGGAGGGGAAGCCACTGCCCTCAACAATATTGGACGTGTCTACGCCTCATTAGGAGACAAGCAAGAAGCCCTCAAATACTACAACCAAGCCCTACCTCTATACCGGGCAGTGGGGGACAGGGGAGGGGAAGCCACTGCCCTCAACAATATTGGACGTGTCTACGACTCATTAGGAGAAAAGCAAGAGGCACTCAAATACTTAAACCAAGCCCTACCCTTACTCCGGGCAGTGGGGGACAGGGGAGGGGAAGCCACTGCCCTCAACAATATTGGTGTTGTCTACTCCGATTTAGGAGAAAAGCAAGAGGCACTCAAATACTACGACCAAGCCCTACCCCTATTACAAGCAGTGGGAGATAGGGGAGGGGAAGCCACCACCCTTTTCAACTTAGCTTACTTAGAACGCAACAGAGACAACCTCCAACAAGCCCGCACACATATCCAAGCCGCTATCGACATAATTGAAGATTTACGCACCAAAATCATCGACCAACAACTGCGTACTTCCTACTTTGCCTCAGTGCAGAACTACTATAAATTCTACACCGACCTGCTGATGCAACTGCACAAAAAAGACCCCTCCCAGGGCTACGACGCATTAGCACTGCACATCAGTGAACGTTCCCGCACTAGGGGTTTAGTAGAACTGTTAACCCAAGCTAACGTAGATATTCGTAAAAATGTTGACCCCAAAGTCATCGCAGAAGAACGCCGTTTAAACTTGCTACTTGATGCTAGAGAAAAACAACTATCCCAACTAGTCAGTCAAAAACAACCACCAACCCAACTTATAACAGCCACTAAAGAACAAATTGCAGCCCTAATCAAACAACAGGAAGATTTAAAAAATCAAATCCGCACTACTAACCCAGAATATGCTGCGCTGAAATATCCCCAACCCCTTACCTTACCTCAAATTCAACAACAGTTAGATAAGGACACCGTATTATTGCAATACTCCTTGGATAAAGACCGCAGCTATCTATGGTTAGTCACTCCCAACTCTCTCAATACTTACGAACTCCCAGGAAGTGAACAGATAGAAAAAGCGGTGAGAAATTTACACCAACAATTAACACGTCCACTTGTTGCTGGTGCAACTGAAGAAGAAAAAGCCCAATCTTTTGCTGATACAACTAAAGCCGCTAAGGAACTGAGTCAAATTATCCTTGCGCCTGTAGCTGGGAAGTTGGGAAGAAAACGTTTAGTGGTGGTGGCTGATGGTGTTTTGCATAAGATTCCATTTGCGGTGTTGGCTGACCTAACCCCCCAACCCCCTTCCCTACGAGGGAAGGGGGAGCAGGAGAAGGATAAGGAGAAGGAGCAGAAGCAAGCGCAAGAGAACAATAAACTCCCCTCTCCGCTTCGGGGAGGGGTTGGGGGAGGGGTCAATTACCAACCTTTGTTAGTCAACCATGAAATTATTACTCTCCCTTCTGTTACTAGCCTCGCTACCCACAGACAACAACTCAAAGGACGTAAACCCGCACCGAAAACCCTCGCGGTTATGGCTGACCCCGTATTCAGTGCTGATGATACACGCGTCACTGGTAAAGCACCGCAAACTTCTGCATCCCTCGACCTAGAACTAGAACGTTCAGCCCTGAAAAGGTCGTTAAATAATATTAATCGTAGTGGCTTAGATAGACTTCCCGGTACGCGCCAAGAGGCTGACGCGGTGTTGAAAATGGTGTCACCTCAAGAGAGTCTACAAGCCTTTGACTTTGACGCTAACTACAACTTCGTCACTAGTCAACAACTAAGTCAATATCGCCTGCTGCTATTTGCTACTCACGGTATTTTCGATGACACCAACCCAGAATTATCAGGTATTGTGACATCTCTGGTAGATAAAGATGGTAAAGCGCAAAAAGGTTTCTTACGCCTCAACGATATTTTTAACCTCGACCTCCCCGCCGAGTTAATTGTCCTGAGTGCTTGCGAAAGCGGTTTAGGTAAGGAAGTCCAAGGGGAAGGCTTAATAGGGTTGACAAGGGGACTAATGTATGCAGGTTCAGCCCGGATAGTTGTGTCTTTGTGGAAGGTGAATGATCAAGCCACATCTTTATTAATGCAGGAATTATACACCCAAATCTTGAGGGAAGGGAAAACCCCGGCTGTAGCTTTGAGAGAGGCGCAATTGAAATTATGGCAACAAAAACAATGGCAAAACCCTCGTTTTTGGTCAGCTTTTACTATCCAGGGAAAGTGGGAATAATTCGTAATTCGTAATTCGTAATTCGTAATTCGTAATGGGCTAACGCCCCGCTCCGCTAACGTAATTCATAATTTGTAAACAAGATTATGGTGGCTCAAGTGATTAACTCTTCCTAACTCTCTGCGTCTCTGCGCCTCTGTGTGAAACATAAAGAATCTCATAGCATCACCAATGAATTTGTAATTAAGGAGTTTGAAAAATGACTAAAAAGCCTTTCTATAAGAAACCTTTGACTGTAATTTTCGCTTGCTTCCTCGCAGGAATTTTGAGTTTTACAACTTTAGGCAGTTGGGTATCTGTGCAAGCGAAAGAAACGAAAGCACCAGAATTTATTAAAATTGAAGATGCAGGTAAATTAAATCTATTAAGTAATAATAAGCCCTTCAAACCTGCTAATCTGCAACAATCAGAAAAACCCTATCCAGCAGACAGAGCAATTATTGGTTGGGATGACCGTATCCCGATGATTAGTAGAGAATATCCTTGGTCAACGATTGGGCGAGTGCAGGGAACAACTACTGATTTTAAAAATTATCATTGCACGGGAACTTTAATCAGTGAAAATCTGGTTTTAACAAATGCTCATTGTGTGATTGACTCTAGAACCAATCAATTAAGTCGAGAAATTCGGTTTTTTCCTAATCTAATTAATGGTGTTGTTTCTAATAGAAGGGATATCGCTGTTGTTGAGCGTGTCATTTATGGTACTGATTTTACTGGAGATGAACTCAGTAATCAAATCAATGATTGGGCGGTGATGGTAATTGATAAACCACTTGGTCGTAAGTATGGTTATTTAGGTTGGCAATCTCTTTCTACTGCTAGTTTCTTGAAAAATCAAGATAAACTCTTCTTTGTTGGTTATTCTGGTGACTTCCCTGATACTAGAAAAAAAGGCTATGAGTTCCTGTCTGCTGGTCGCGGTTGGACTGCTTCATATCAAGCTGGATGCGGTATTGTTCAGGAGAAGCAGGGCGTATTATTCCATGATTGCGATACTACTGGGGGTTCTTCCGGTGGAGCTATCATTGGCTTAATTGGTGGTGAGCCTTATATTGTGGCGTTGAATAATGCGGAAATGACAGATTCACGCACAAGGCGGGGGATTATTAATCTGGCGGTAAAGGTTGATTTCTTGGATAGGTTGTTTGGGAGAAATTAATTCTTAGACTTCTTGTATAAATAACGTCGTGTGCAACTTTCTCTGAAACCTAACCCCCAACCCCTTCCCTACAAGGGAAGGGGAGCAGGAATCAAAGCCTCTCTACTTGCAGGGGCTACGGTGTACACACAAGTGCTACCCACATACATTTCAGAACCTTGAGAAAATTCTTAACTGTCATGTTGAATGTAGCGACAGCGAAATGAAACATCTAGAGACTACGGTGCAAGTCCGAGATTCTTCCTTCCAGTTCCTTCCCTTCGCTCAGGACTCCACTCAGAATGACATTTCAGGGCTATAAAGCAAGTGGTGACCGGGATTTTAAGACTTGTGTGTACACTGTAGCCTTGCAGGGGAGAGGTTTGGAGAGGGGTTTCCCAACCTACTACTGTTGAGGTGAAATAGTAGATTTTGTATGGGGTGTTACAGAAATTAGTGACTGAGTTTGTCAAAGAGTGGTGCGATCGCCTATAAAATAAATATAAATAATAAATTTAGTCTTTTGAATTTCATAATTGACAAATAATGTCAATTAATTTACCAAAAAACTTTAATTTCTGCAAAGGGAGCATGAGGTATGGATATGCAAGTCCTGAGAGAGCGTGCTGGTATCAGCCGCGCGGAAGTTGCCTTCAGGCTTGCAATCAGTGAAACTAGCGTTCGCAATTGGGAAGCTGGGCGGACTGAACCTACAATGACCCCAAAAAAATACTTGGAAGCGTTACGTATATTTAAATGTACACCGGAAGAATTGGCGATCGCTAGCGAAAAGTCAATTAATCAACGACATAAGCGTAAACCAGGAAGGCCCAGACGCTTTCCAGAAGATCAGGTAACACAGGTAACTGATTCGCCAGTTTGCAGCTGATAGCCTGCTAATTCAAAGTCTATCTAAAAGTAGATAACTTTGGCTTAAATTCACAGTAGATAATTGCTGGATGATAACTTTTTCTAACTGATCTCTAACTAGTGCGATCGCTCACCGTATTGGACGCGGTAGCGCGATAAGATTCTAAAACAATAGTTGTAAAAAAAGGTCTAAATGGCAGAAACACTATTTTTCAACGCTTTGCGGGAAGCCATTGATGAAGAAATGGCGCGTGATTCCAGCGTATTTGTTCTTGGTGAAGACGTAGGACACTATGGCGGTTCTTACAAAGTTACCAAAGACCTACACCAAAAGTATGGTGACTTGAGAGTTTTAGATACTCCCATCGCCGAAAACAGCTTTACTGGTATAGCAGTAGGCGCAGCAATGACTGGGTTACGTCCGATAATTGAAGGCATGAACATGGGCTTTTTGCTCCTAGCCTTTAATCAAATCTCTAACAACGCTGGGATGTTGCGTTACACTTCCGGCGGTAACTTTAAGATTCCAATGGTGATTCGTGGCCCAGGTGGTGTAGGTAGACAACTGGGTGCAGAACACTCCCAACGTCTAGAAGCTTACTTCCAAGCCGTCCCAGGATTGAAGATTGTCACCTGTTCTACCCCTTACAACGCCAAAGGACTACTAAAAGCTGCTATCCGTGACGATAACCCAGTATTGTTCTTTGAACACGTTTTACTTTACAACTTAAAAGAAAATCTACCAGATGAAGAATACGTACTTCCCTTAGATAAAGCAGAGGTTGTCCGTAAAGGTAAAGATGTCACAATTTTAACTTACTCACGGATGCGTCATCATGTGATGCAAGCTGTAAAACCTTTAGAAAAACAAGGTTACGACCCAGAAGTAATTGATTTAATATCACTCAAACCATTAGATTTTGATACCATTGGTGCATCAATACGGAAAACCCATCGCGTCATTGTGGTAGAAGAATGTATGCGAACCGGCGGTATTGGCGCGGAATTAGTCGCATCCATTAACGATCGCCTATTTGATGAATTGGATGCCCCAGTGCTAAGATTATCCTCCCAAGACATCCCTACCCCTTACAACGGCGCGCTGGAACGCCTGACGATTATTCAGCCAGAGCAAATTGTGGAAGCCGTGCAGAAAATGGTAGCAATGCGAGTCTAGGGAATAGGGACTGGGGACTGGGGATTTTAGATTTTGGATTGAATAATCTAAAATCTAAAATTGCAAATCCACTCATTGAAAGGCTGGGGATTGGGGACTGGGGACTGGAGAGACAAAGAAGAACTTTTTCCCTTTACCCTACTCGCTACTCTCTTACTCCTCACTCCTCACTCCTCACTCAGCACTCAGCACTCAGCACTCCTCACTCAGCACTCAGCACTCCTCACTCAGCACTCAGCACTCCTCACTCAGCACTCAGCACTCATAACTGATGCAAAGAGCGTTATTATAGCGTTTGTCAGTTGCGAGTTATGGTATGCAGAGACAGCGATCGCTTTTAGCGTTGATATTCGTTTTAGTCATAGCCGCCGTTGCGGCCATTGCGTTGATTCCTGTCCCCTTGGGGTTAGACTTACGCGGGGGTTCACAGCTTACTATCCAGGTAAAACCCTCAGCCGAAATCAAGCAAATCACCGAACGTGAATTAGACGGGGTGAAAAAAGTTGTCGAAGGACGGATTAATAGCCTTGGTGTTTCCGAACCCATCATTGATAAAGTTGTCGGTTCAAATAAAATCGTTGTGCAGTTACCAGGGGTGAATGACCCAGAACAAGCAGAACGAGTATTGGGTGGTACAGCACAGTTAGAATTCCGCCAACAAAAACCCAATACAGAAACTCAATTATTTGCTTTTCAAGCATCACGGGCAGAACTAAAAGTCAAGCAAGAAGAATTAAGAAAAAGTAACGATCAAGACGCAATTAATAAAAATTTAGAAGATTTACAGAAAAATAATCAAGCGATCGCCGAATTGTTTGAGAGTACCAACCCACCGCTTGATGGTCAATACCTCAAAGATGCTAATGGTGAACCCACCCAACAAGGTAATAACTGGAATGTTGCCATTCGCTTTAATGAAAAAGGTGGTGAACTATTTGCCCAACTGACAAAAAATCTCGCAGGTACAGGGCGTAGCATCGGTATTTTTCTCGATAATGAACTAATTAGCGCGCCAGTTGTTGGGGTAGAATTTGCATCTACTGGTATTACGGGTGGTGCTGCGGTGATTACTGGTAGATTCACAGCCCAACAAGCCAATGATTTAGGCGTACAATTACGCGGTGGTGCTTTACCTGTACCAGTGGAAATTGCCGAAATTCGCACAGTTGGGGCAACCTTGGGTAAAGACAGTATCACCAGCAGCATCTATGCTGGGATTGGCGGTCTGATTTTAGTATTAATATTTATGGTGGTGTACTATAGACTACCAGGATTAATTGCGGATTTATCCTTAATCGTCTACGCCATCTTGACTTGGGCTAGCTTTTCTCTATTAGATGTAACCCTCACACTACCAGGAATCGCTGGTTTTATTCTCAGTATCGGCATGGCAGTAGACGCAAATGTGCTAATTTTTGAACGCACACGGGAAGAATTAAGGGCTGGTAAATCACTGTATCGTTCTGTAGAGTCCGGCTTTTACCGTGCTTTTTCCAGTATCTTAGATGGCAACGTGACAACATTAATCGCCTGTGCAGCACTATTTTGGTTGGGTGCTGGTTTAGTTAAAGGCTTTGCTGTCACTCTAGCTTTGGGTGTAGTAGTCAGTATGTTTACAGCAATTACCTGTAGTCGCAGCTTAATGTTTGTCGCCATTTCCATTCCCGCACTGCGTAAACCAGAACTATTTTGTCCAAACCTGCCAGCATCAGGGGCATCTAACAAGGCAGAGGTAGCTCAATGAAACTCAGTATTAACAAATCGCGATCGCTCTGGTGGACTATTTCTTGTGCCATCACCTTAGCTGGTATCATCTCAATGGTGATTTCTTGGCAAAACCCCAACATTCGCGCCCCCCTACGTCCGAGTTTAGATTTTGTTGGTGGCACAAGATTACAATTTGAACGAGATTGTACCAAACCAGGGAACTGTGACCAGCCATTAGATATTAACGTTGTGCGGGAAGTCGCTAAAGCCCAAGGACTTGGGGATAGCAGCATCCAAATCATTGCTGACAAAGAAACACGCCAAGATAATGGCATCTTAATTCGCACAAAAAACTTAGATCGCGAACAGCGTACCAATTTACAAACCGCCTTAAGTGAAAAAGTCGGCACTTTTGATGAGCAGAAAAATCAAATTGACACCGTAGGGCCGACCTTGGGGCGAGAGTTGTTTACCTCTGGTATCATCGCCTTAATAGTTTCTTTTGGACTCATCATTGCTTATTTAAGCTTTCGGTTTCAGTTAGATTACGCCGTATTTGCAATTATTGCCCTGCTTCATGATGTACTCATCACAACAGGAATCTTCTCAATTTTCGGTTTGGTTTTCGGCACGGAAGTAGATAGCTTATTTATCGTAGCTCTACTAACCATTACAGGTTTTTCTGTCAACGATACAGTAGTAATTTACGATCGCATTCGGGAAACATTAAAACTAAATCCTAACCAACCGATTACTGAGATTGTTGATGATGCAGTTAACCAAACTTTAGGCAGATCAATCAATACAACTTTGACCACCATGCTGCCATTGTTCGCTATCTTCCTATTTGGTGGTGAAACCCTGAAAAACTTCGCTTTAGCTCTAATTTTTGGCTTCATCGCCGGAGTATACTCCAGTATTTTCATCGCCAGCACCCTTTTAACAGTGTGGCGCGAACGTACAGCTAAATCCACAGTGGTAGCGACTGCTGGAGTAACTGATACATCTGTCGAGTAGTCAAGAGTCAACAGTCCCCAGGAGTTATTTAATTAATTTTGATTTTTGACTTTTGACTTTTGACTTTTAACTTGATTTGTCCCCAGTCCCTAGAATTGCCTATGACTCAACCAGAACAACCTGCAATTCCTGGCAATGAACAATCTTTAGCACAACAAGTCCAAAAGCTGCACCAGTTGACTGTGTATGGGAGGTGGCTATTTGTTGGGTTTTTATGGTTGACAATTGCGCCTCTATGTTTGTGGAATCTCCGCTCAGAAATTAGCTTGTGGCAACAATACTTTACTTGGGCAGCAGTGCGCTATGGACTTTTTTACCATCCACTATCTGCGATCGGTTTAGCTTTTTGTATTGGGATGACTACTTCTGTTTTAGTTTGGCAAAGTCGAAATATTTTGCTGGGTTTACCACGCCAAGAACAGCAACGCCTAGAAAAACAAGTATTTCAGATCCGCCAGCAAGGCCCTACTCATCCTTTGTGGAAGTGGGTGTGTCAATAGCCATTAGTTTTTCCCTGCTCCCTGCTCCCTGTCCCCTGTCCCCTGTCCCCTATCCCTGTTGCATACACATACACGAACTCCGTAATTTCTTGCACAATATGATGTGAAGACAGTAAAACTACTGCCACATCGGAGTGCCTACATGATGAACTACCCTCAGATTCAGTTTCGGGAACATCGCCACGCTGAAATAGACCTTTACCAACTCCAAGAATTATTTAATCTTGCAGCTTTTTGGGCTAAAGGACGCAGTATTGAGGATTTGAGTATAGCTATTACCAACAGCGATCCAGTGATTTCTGTATGGGATGCAGAAAAACTAATTGGTTTTGCCAGGGCAAATTCTGATTGTATCTATCGGGCGACAATTTGGGATGTGGTAATTCACCCAGAGTATCAGGGTACTGGACTAGGCAGCAAATTAGTCGAAACTGTTTTAAGTCATCCTCGGATGCAGGTTGAGCGAGTTTACTTGATGACTACTCACCAACAAAAATTCTACGAAAAAATTGGTTTCCAAGCTAATAGCACTACAACTATGGTGTTGGACAACCAATCGAATATTAGCACTATAAATACTGCGGAAGTTCAGCTTCAAGAATCGCTAGGGGCATAGATATTTGTAGTCTAGTTAAAGGCTCTCTTTCCGAGACGGGAGATGGTAAAATATCTAACTTGCCTCCCATCACATCTAACAGCTTTTGATTAAGTAATAGCTTCATACCTGAAGACAGACCAGTTTGATCTGGCTCAAGATTAACAGACTTATCGTCTGATGTAAGCAAATCTATAGATTCATGATTCAGGAAAGCATGATTAGGTAAATCTAGACAAATTTGGACAAAATCACTATCAATAGAAGTAGAAATACAAATACTGCCTTCTGACATCTGATAAATAGCAGTATCGACTAAATTCAGTAATATTTGCCTGAACCACCGTTTGTCAGCCAAAATACAAGTCTCGCTATCTGGAGGCAAAATTCGCAACTTTAAATTGCGATCTACTGCCAGCATATAAGTTAAGTTATAAACTTCTTGTAAAATCTCAGCTAAAGGTTGGGGCTGAATGTCTAGCTTGTTAGTCCCGTGTTCTGTTCGGACAACATTGAGAATTTCATCCATTAAATGTAATAGCTTTAATGCCCGTTCATGAGCTTGGGCAATAAATTCACGCTCTTCTGCTGGATCTTCGCATAAATCCGACAAAATTAACTGATGTAACCCAATCAGACCATTGAGAGGCGATCGCAATTCATGGGTAGTCCGCGCTAAAAATCCCCCTTTAAATTGGCTCATTTCCTTAGCCATTTCATATGCTAGCTGCGTGTTCTTGATCTCTTCTGGGAATGATAGCGTCTGCTGTTTATCTGTTGGCTTTATTGCTGAATCACTAGCAATGGAATTTACAGAACGTTTTGTTAGTAATCCACGATAACCCACCCCTATTAATAGTCCTAAGCCGAGATATATCCAGTTACTCCAATTCATAATTTGGCAGTTATTAACTTTTTAATTGACCACAAAAATGAAAAATCAGTTTCCAACTTAAATATTAAACATCTAAGTTTACTGCACCTTGACGTAAAATTTGCCAATTGCTACCTGTCCATTTAGCAACAGTAGAAGGTTGACTCAGTGCAGTATTTTTACTGGAAAATTCCGTGGCTGTGGATTCCCAAGTCATTACTTCAGCGAACTGAGCCGCAATTTCTGCCATAGTTTCTAAAGCTGGCTGACCTGACAAATTAGCACTAGTAGTAGCTAGAGGGCCTGTTTGAGACAAAATTTTTTGAGCGATCGCACTTTTCGGAACTCGAATCCCAATTGTTGTGGGGTCAGTCGGATTCATCGCTTTTGGGACGCGATCGCTAGACGGTAAAACTAATGTCAATCCCCCCGGCCAATACTGATCTACAACTTGCTGCCAAATCTGATATTCTGCTTCACTACCTTGGACATAAGGCCATAAATCTTCTGCATCAGCCGCCATCAAAATTAAAGGCTTATCTTGACTGCGCTGTTTAGTAGCAAAAATTAACGCCGCTTTTTCTGGTAAAACTGCCAGTGCTGGAACAGTATCCGTAGGAAAACTGACTACAAAACCAGAACGCGCGCCAGCTATTAATTCTTCTAAAGAAACTTTGGTCATAATTATGACTATGAGTTACGCCAACCATCACTTAAACTACCCATAACTCATAACTTAGCACTCATAACTCACCATTCATAACTCAGCACGCTGCTCAACGCCCCGCTACCGCTAACAGCACTCACTACTCATAACTCAGCACTCACCACTCAGCACTCAGCACTCACCACCACTCACATAAGCTAACGCAAAGCGTTCAACACCCTCTAAATCCGTGTGAATTTGAATATTTTCATAGCTACCTTGTTTTTGCAGGAGTGTTTTTACCTCCTCAGCCTGTCCAGCCATCATTTCAATTAACCATACGCCACCCGATCGCAAATAGCTGGGAGACACTTCTATCAAATGGCGAATGTCATCTAAGCCATCAACACCACCATCTAGAGCTAAATGAGGTTCATGGTTAACTACTTCCGGTTGTAGTGTCGGTACGATATCACTGGGAATATAGGGTGGGTTGGATACCATACCACTAAATTGACCTTTAAGGGCTGTTAACGGCTGCCACCATGAACCTTGATAAAATCGCATCCGGTCAGCTAAACCTAGATTATGGGCGTTTTCTTGTGCGATCGCTAAAGCTTCTAAGCTGTAATCAACAGCATGAATTGTAGACTCTGGAAAAGCATCCGCCAGTCCCAAAGCGATCGCGCCACTACCAGTCCCCAAATCTACCCAATGTCCTTGTTGTAGCTGTGACAAGACTTCACTTGTAGCCGCCATCACAGCTAAATCAATCAAGCATTCGGTTTCTGGCCTGGGAATTAACACCGCATTCGACACCTTTAGTCTAAAATTTCGCCAAGGTGTACTGCCAGCAATGTACTGTACTGGCAAGCGATCATCTAAACGCCTCAGCCAAAACTGGTCTAACTCTTCTAAAGACAAAGCCATGATAATCTCAGCCTTGTCTTTAAAAGAGTCTAAACGCAGTGACAAGCGGTCTAAACCTGCTACTTCTTGCAGTAACCAATCTATTTCTGCTACTGGAATATTATGCGCGATCGCTTTTGGAATTGCTCTATTACGCCATTGCCAAAGTTGTAACCCAGAAACTAAATTTAGCTGTTGTTCTATCATTCCTTAACGTTGATTGGTCTTTGTCATCTGTGAATTTAAATTGAAGTTATTATCCTTCGGCAAAGTCCTAATATATTCCCTAGACTCGGTGGATGGAACTAAAACAACTTGGTTCAGCCAAGCATCGTTTTTCTCTTGAAAGGTCTTAATTACTCCATCTACATCTATTACTTGAATATCAGCCTGGGGATGCTTTTGTTTAACTTGGTTTAATAAACTAACTGCATCTTGCTGACTGAAAAACAGAGGAATGAGTTGTTCTTTGCCATCTCTTAGTTTAATGGTTACATAGCCTTGATCCGGGGCCAATCTCACAGCGAAAACTGGTACACTCTTAAATTCATTTACCTGCCGACCACTTTGACGTAATAATTCTATAGCCGCTTTAACTTCCTGATCTATGGGCTTGAAAGCAAATACAAGACGATTAGGGTTGTTTTTAGTTTGTTGCAATTGCTGATAAATTACACCCAAAGGCACTGCCGTTACTTGTAAGTTTTTGACAATTGCCTCCATTTTGGGGTCTTTACCTTTGGCATTATTCCCCAGTTCTCTAATAAAAGTCTGAGCCTCTTGCCGACTTAAATAAACCCCTGTCACCGAACCACCTGTTTGTTGAGCGTTCTGACCTTTTGGTAGGGTACGAGATAAGGGTAAACCTTTGTCGTTAGTAATCAAATACACAGGTATGGAGTCTAATTTATTTTTTATTACTTGGTCACGAACAAAGAAATCATCTGCTTGAGGTGTGGTCACTTTTGGTGCAGGCAACTTTATAGCCACATCTACACCGACTTTTGCGGACAGTCTGACAAAGGTGTTGATAGGAATACCCGCATTCCTACCTGATTTTACAGTAGCAACACTGGGATTTATCTGATCAAAATTAACATCAATTGCTGCTTCACCCCTACCATGAATGCCTATGACCTCGCCTTTCTCATTCAGCACTGGCCCACCACTCATGCCTGGAAGTGTAGCATTGTCATAAAATAAGGTGTATCCGCCATCAACAGATATCTGAGTCGCATTAGCTAGAACTTGCCCATCCCGACAGTCATAAAAAGGGATTTCAATCCCGGCGTTCTTTTTCGGAAAACCAGTTATGTAAATATTTGTCCTTCTTGTGGCTACATCAGAATTACCCATTTTAGCCACTTGATAAGTTTGATTGCTAGTAAACTGCACAACTGCTAAATCTACCTTGTCTGACAAAGGTTTCACATTGCTGTATTTGAGTTGATGACGCTGATTATCTGGGGTGACAATTTCATATTTCAGATTTGGTTCTTGGACTACATGATAGGCA
The DNA here is from genome assembly GCF_014697125.1 of Anabaena minutissima FACHB-250. Classification (GTDB taxonomy): domain Bacteria; phylum Cyanobacteriota; class Cyanobacteriia; order Cyanobacteriales; family Nostocaceae; genus Trichormus; species Trichormus minutissimus. Next base: position 475,069 of record NZ_JACJRG010000001.1, read on the forward strand.
GTCAGGACGGTGTAAGTATTGCCTTCTCGCTTAATAATCACCCCAGAACCAGGTGTTTGACTATCAATTAATACAGTGATTTTTTCGGCAATGATATCTACTTCTTTCGTACAGGATATTGCTTGTGCTACCTGCGACTGTATAAGGGCGATCGCTACCCCTATGAAAATTGACAAGAGGTTGTATTTATAGTTCATAGGACTTACGCATTGATCAAAATCATCAGCTATCAACGATCGCTGCTGATCTAAATATTAGTCGCCAAAACTCTCAAACGAGCTATTTTCGCTAATACAAAAATTTCCCATTTGTACAACGCGTAAGTCCAACGTTGATTATTTTTTCGGCGCAGGTGCAGACGCTGGTCGATTTGGTGCAGGGGATTTTTTAACTAGCGATTGAATAAAACTGATGGACTCTCTCGATGGATACAGAACAATTTTATTGATCATAGGATCATTGCTGCTATTAAGAGCTTCCATCACACCAAACAGATCCACTACCTGAATCTCAGTATTAGCACCTTCCCCTGGTACAGCTTTTTTGAATTGATCTAACAAAGCCACTGCTTGCTCCTTCTCAAAGAAGAAAGGAATATATCGCTCGTTACCTTGTGCAAGAGGGATTGTTAAATAGCTATTCTCTTTCTTAAATTTAGGCACAAATAAGGGGATACCATTAAATTGATCTCCTTTTTGACCACTCTGATTTAACAGGCTGACTGCTGAATCTACCTGTTGTTGCATCGGCATTAAAGTATAAATTGTCGCATCTGACTTCTTTTTGCCTTCTAGGACTATTTTATAGTAGTCGGCTAAGGACAGAGGTCTTACTTGTAGCGTGTTTGCCAGTTGGGGATTTTCTTTCTTCAGGCGATTGTCTAAAAATTTCTGAGCATCCTGCTTACTAATAAAAAATCCTACTTGAGAGATGCTTTTACCTTGGTTGTTCCTAGAAATAATTACAAATTCACCTTTAGCATTGGTGAGTGTAAACACAGGAACTTCTTGCAGCTTTTTAACAACCTGCTCTTGTGGTAATGCTACTGCTTGTAGATTCCCTACTCCTGGTAAATCGGCTGATAATATACTGCCAGCAATACCCAATATTACGCCCAAGCGAACCAATGCTTTCATGACTTTTCCTCGCATCAATACTTCAATTTAGTTATTAAGTTAGACAAATAGTTGGATTTGCACAGCACCAACTAGTCTTAGTTATATAGCAATCCATTTGAGATGTGAAAAAGTTGTGGCAGTTGTTGAATCCTAACAACCATCTCTCAAAACGTGATATGGCGTTGCCTTCCTTGCGGGGAGGAGGTGAGGTTCTTTTACCTCACTCAAACGAGAGATGCTATATTAGCCCTTGAGAATTGCTATCTTGCTATTTGCTACTGGTAGACTGTGGTAAAGTCGCGTGTTTATGAAATTTACCTTGCTATGCGCCCAGGAATAATGTAAATGCCCAAGATATGTAGCCTTTGTAGCATTTATGGCGCAGAAACTTTCCCACTTCAAACAGTCAATGCCATTGTAGTGCTTTTCTAAAAATGAGAGACATCATCAAATGGTTAATTGTTCCACCAATCCCCGTTCTAGACAATCAACCCAAAATTTTTATCTATAACGCAATTAATTGTGCATCTTAGACAAAAGCTCTCCAACCCTCATTCAACTTGGGCTTATATCATATGCTTATATATCAAAAACTTACTCAAAATCGGGATGACAGGATTTGAACCTGCGGCATCCTGCTCCCAAAGCAGGCGCGCTACCAAGCTGCGCTACATCCCGAATATTGCTGATTTTGTGTTAATCGGCATTATCAATACTATACCATAATAGCTGACTTTTTTATAGTCAGCTATAAATTTTGGTACAGAAAATTAATGAGGATACCAAAACATACCTTTGATACCTTCTGGATCTGCCATAAAACCCATAGTTCGGTAGAAATCTACCACATGAGGATCAGCAAAAAGAGTCACATTGCTAATCTCTTCACTTCTGAGTTTTTTGAGGACGTATTTCATCAATGCCTTACCCATTCCTTTACCTTGAAAGTCTGGATGAACTACCACATCCCAAATAGTGGCGTTAAAGGCATGATCTGAGGTAGCACGGGCAAAACCAATCAACCGCCTCTGATTGCCTCGCACCTGCCACATTGTGGCTACGAGAAAACTATGCTCAATAGCTTTTTTTACTTTTCTTAAGGGACGACGCGACCAACCGACAGCATCACAAAGTTCTTCTAGTTCATACAGATCAATATCTCGCTCAGTGCTAAAAACAATACGTTCTGCACTCCGTGTGACTCCTGAGGCATCGCTGTTGGAGTAAGAGTTGCCTGTAGCGTCTACTGTATGCTCTTCAAAAGAGTTTGTTTTACTTGTTGTCGCAGATTCAGAAGTACTAAACCAAGTTTTCCAAAAACCCATGCCAACGTGGTTCGGGGAGTATAACTGAATTGGTTTCCACTATTAAAAGTGTTGATCCACTCTCAACATAACCGCCACCATATCTTTAACCCTTACTCTCAATTTTTTTCAAGATTATCAGGATTTTCCATGGCAACAGCTAGTTAATAGCGTGTTTCATACCAATCATATTCAACTTTAGCACTTTGTTGTAAAGGCTAGGAGAAATTTAGTGAACTACCCTGCCAGACGGATAGGACTTTCCAATTCAGATGATTGCAGGGCAAGATAGGGAACACTAGGGAGAATGGGGAAGAAGGAAGTAAAAAAGTAAAAAGCAAAATCAAAGAATCTTTTGACTTTTTTATGCCCAGTCCCTAATCCCCAGCCTTTCAATGAGTGGATTTGCAATGAGTGGATTTTAAATTATTCAATCCAAAATCTAAAATCTGTCTTGAAAAGTTGAGCCACTGCGTTGGACGGGTTTCCCGGCTTGTAGCAAGTGGCGTTCCTAGGTTGGGAAACCCGCCTACAGAACTTTCCGCAAAATCTAAAATTCTTAGTCCCCAATTCCCAGGCGAAATAAGCAAGCGAGTTTTAACACCCAAGATGGCTTCTGGCTTAAAATCTTCAACACTGGAACTACTAAAACGCTTTAATCGAGCGTTTCCACAGTTTTATGAGCAATTCGTCAGCAGTGAAATTCAACTGCAAAATTTACGGTTAGCGTATCGTCTCTATAAAACCAAACGGGCTGTAATTGAGCTAAAACCAGAAGGTAGTAAAAGTGCCTTGCATTTTGCTTACCGCAATCAGTCCTTTCTCCTCAGCGATATTTTTGGTGTGCTAGCAGCTTATGGGCTAACAATCCACGGTCTGAGTTTATATGGACAGATTCGCCCCCCCATGCTTGTTTTTATCAAACTGTTGGTATCTCGTGGTAGTAAAGCCTTGACGGAGAAAACCGCAGAAAATGTTTGTCGCGCCATTCGCGAGGCTTTGGGAGGGCGATTTGAGGTGGAAGAGATGTTGGCAGTAGAATTTAACCTAGACGTGGGTTTAGAACAGGTACAGACTGAATTTTATGTCGATCCTGTATTTCATCTCCCAGCTTTAGTAATTGAGGCGGATAATCAGCCAGGGTTATTTTACAAGGTGATGTATGCTATTTGGCAGGAAGACCTTTTAGTTGTCAATGCTAATTTACTAGTTTGGCGGGGACGTACACGGCTAATTCTCTACTTGTTGGGGCCTAATGAAAGCCTAATTCCTGAGTATTTAGGACATAAAATTGCTGAAGGAGTGCGTCAAAGATTGTTGGGTAAGTAAACAGTTGTGAATCATAAGTACAATAGTAGGTCATAATTCTTACTGCAAACCTCTATAACCCTACATTTTTCGTACTTGCCAAATCATTTTTGAATTTTTTAGCTTGCTTTTTATAGGGTATTTTGAATTTTCAATAGTTTGCCTGACTCTCTATCTAGTCGTACCCACTCTTAAGGGTACGATATAAATATGGCAACTATTGAAATCTTGGGTTTTCCACACGCATACGAGTTAACAGCTCCAACGTCCTGCCCCCATGCTTTAGTGTTTATCCACGGTTGGCTAAATAGCCGTGGATATTGGCAACCTGTGATTTCTCGGTTGTCAGTTGATTTGCAATGTCTTTCTTACGATTTACGAGGCTTTGGCGAATCTCAGTCTCAGCTAGACACTGATTTTAGTCAATCAGAAATTTCTGTGAGTTTGTCGTCTAGCTCTATTCGTACCCTTAGTTCCTCTGTTGAGTCTCTCCATACGCCAGATGCCTATGCTCAGGATTTAGTAGCCCTTCTGCAACAACTAAATATTACTAGTGCTTGGCTAATTGGTCACTCTTTAGGGGGTACGATCGCACTTTGGGCAGCTGCTCAAATGCCTGAGTGTATCAAGGGTGTAATCTGTATCAATGCAGGCGGTGGTATTTACCTGAAAGAAGCTTTTGAGCAGTTTCGTTCCGCCGGGCAGAAATTTTTACAAGTTCGTCCCCGTTGGCTGTCTCAAGTACCTTTAATTGATTTACTTTTTACCAGAAACAGTGTCTCTCGTCCTTTGGATCGCTATTGGGCGCGTCAGCGCGTGATTGATTTTGTTGTGGCTGATCCAGAAGCAGCTCTGGGATCATTATTAGAATCCACAACTGAAGAAGAAGTCAATCGTCTACCAACTTTAGTATCACAGTTACAACAGCCAGTCTATTTTCTAGCTGGTGCTGACGATAAGGTCATGGAACCTAAGTACGTGCGTCATTTAGCTAGTTTTCATAGGCTTTTTCAATACTGTGGCGATAATGTGATTGAAATTCCTGATTGTGGACATCTGGCAATGTTGGAACAGCCAGATGCAGTGGCTAATCATATTCGGGCGATAGTCACAAAGCAGGAGTCAATGGTTAATAGTCAGTAGGGCATTGGGGTAAAATTTACACCCTCTCAGGACTCTGGTTGATATAACTTCATGACTTGGGTAAGTGGCAGTCGAGATTCTACACCCAACGTTAGGGGGGATGTATGACCACGGGATAAATGATCGGCGGCGGCGCAGGCGATCATGGCGGCGTTGTCGGTACAGAATTGTAATGGTGGGAAGAGGACACGGATGTTATGTTGGGAGGCTGCTGCTTGTAAGTTTTTCCTTAAGCCACTGTTAGCTGCTACTCCACCACCGACAGCAATTGTATCCAGACCATAATCAATGGCACAGGCGATCGCTCTTTTGGTTAATGCTTTGGCTACAGTTTCCTGAAAGCTGGCTGCTACATCCGCCACTGGCACTGGTTTAGCATCTTTTTCTAACTGCTGTACTAAACGCAATACGGCCGTCTTTAAGCCACTAAAACTGCCATCATAGCGATGAAAACCTCCACCCGGTAAGGACACTTTCCCTTCTGGTAGAGCAAAGGCTTGGGCATTTCCTGTTTGCGCTAATTTATCAATGACTGGGCCACCTGGATAGCCCAACTTTAATAATCTAGCTACTTTATCAAAAGCTTCCCCGGCAGCATCATCACGAGTTTCACCTAGGGTTTCGTACATACCACATTCCTTAACATAAATCAAGCTTGTGTGTCCGCCGGAAACCAGTAAGCTAAGAAAAGGGGGATCTAAAGTTGGCTCACTCAAATAAGTGGCGTAGATGTGACCTTCGAGGTGATGAACTCCCAAAAATGGTTTATTGTACAAAATCGCTAAAGTTTTTGCCGCCGTTAACCCGACTAACAACGCTCCTACCAATCCAGGGGCGCAAGTGGCTGCGATCGCATCAATCTGTCCCCAATCTAATTGAGCTTGTTCTAAGGCTTGAGCGATCGCCTGATTTATCGTTTCCAAATGCTGGCGAGATGCAACTTCTGGCACTACCCCACCATACTGCTGATGTACGGGAATTTGGGAAGTAATAATACTACTGCAAACTTGACGATTTTTAACAATTGCCACGGCAGTTTCATCACAGCTAGTTTCTATTGCTAAAACAGTTACCATTGCTACCAAGGAGTAATTAAGTGCTGAGTTCCGGGTGCTGAGTTCCGAGTGGTGAATTACGATTGATGTTGAATGTGAATTAAGTCTTGAGACTCTTGTGATTTCGTAGCTATGCCCAAAAAAATGATTTTGGGTGAATCAAGTAACTATTGTGGGATAAGAGTGTTTTTCATTCACATTAGACATGATGGCCAAGCAAATACTAAGCACTCAGCATTCACCACTCATTACTCAGCACTCACCACTCAGCACTCAGGACTCTGTAAGAACTTGTTTGAGAAGCTTTAACTTTTATTTACTTCAACTTTACTCGATTCCCGCCCAAGAGTATGATGACTTGCTAGTTAAGCAAATAAAGAGTGTACAAGCCGCTTCGTTTTGTACAAAAAACTTTTTCTTTTGTAATAAAAGGAAACATACCGATGAAAAGATTGTTTGCTTTGATGTTAGTGATTTGTCTTGCGTTCAGTTTCGCACCCCCAGCTAAAGCTCTAGGCGCGAATCTGACTCCCTGTCAAGACAATCCTGCATTTCAAGCACTTGCAAAAAACGCCCGTAATACTACAGCTGATCCAGAATCTGGGAAAAAGCGTTTTGAACGTTATTCTCAGGCACTCTGTGGACCAGAAGGCTATCCTCACTTAATTGTTGATGGTCGCCTTGATCGCGCTGGTGACTTTTTAATTCCTAGCATTCTGTTCTTGTATATTGCCGGTTGGATTGGTTGGGTAGGTCGTGCTTACTTACAAGCCATCAAAAAAGAATCTGACACTGAGCAAAAAGAAATCCAAATCGATTTGGGTCTAGCACTGTCTATCATTGCTACAGGTTTTGCTTGGCCAGCAGCAGCCCTCAAAGAACTACTTTCTGGCGAATTAACTGCGAAAGACTCAGAAATTACTGTTTCTCCTCGCTAGTTCAACTTAATTCATTCATTTGTTTTGGAGACTAAATCATGGCAGACAAAACTGACCAAAGCAGCTATTTGATTAAGTTTATTTCCACAGCACCTGTTGCAGCCACTATTTGGCTGACAATTACAGCAGGTATCTTGATTGAATTCAATCGCTTTTTCCCTGACTTACTTTTCCACCCCCTACCGTAAATTCAGAAGTCAGGGCATTGGGCATTGGGTATTGGGCATTGGGCATTGGGCATCGGGAATAATAATTTCCTTTACTCCTGCAATTACCCACTCCCCACTCCCTTTGTTTCTCTTAGTGAAAATGCAACCCTTCTCAATTTAGAGGTAACCTAAAATATGCAAGCAGTAGACGCATCAAAAAATCTTTCCAGCGATCCGAGAAATCGGGAAGTTGTTTTTCCCGCAGGTGATCCACAAATTGGTAATCTGGCAACCCCAGTCAATTCTTCTCCTGCAATCAAGTGGTTCATTAATAATTTACCTGCTTATCGCCCAGGTCTGACCCCTTTTAGACGTGGTTTAGAAGTTGGTATGGCTCATGGCTACTTGCTGTTTGGCCCCTTCGCTAAATTAGGCCCACTGCGTAACGCGGACAATGCTAACTTAGCAGGATTGTTGGCCTCTATAGGCTTGGTTGTGATTCTTACTGCCTGTCTATCTCTGTATTCCAACACTAACCCAGACAAAGCTTTGGCTAGTGTTACCGTACCTAATCCCCCAGATGCTTTTAATTCCAAAGAAGGCTGGAATAATTTTGCCAGTGCTTTCTTAATTGGTGGTATTGGTGGTGCAGTAGTAGCTTATTTCTTGACCAGTAATTTGGCTATCATCCAAGGTCTGATAGGCTAATTTTCTGTTTTGGGTAATTAGGCATTGGTGAAAAGTCAGTGATTTTTGACTAGTACCTATGCCTGATTACCAATTAGTTTGGGACGAAAAAGCTTTATTTGCCAAACACAGCCGCTTCAATGGCATTGAGAGCCATTTCTAAGTCATCATTGATTATTTGGATATCAAATTCATTAGCCGCTTGAATTTCCTCGTGGGCGCGTTGTAGACGACGGGCGATCGCCTCTTCAGAATCCTGTCCGCGTTCACGAATGCGTTTCTCTAGTTCTGTAAAGGAAGGTGGCAAAATAAAAATACTTAGAGCTTCCGGGAAGGAAGCACGAATCTGTCTTGCGCCTTCTAGTTCAATCTCTAACACTACTAACCCACCAGACTGCACTTGATTAAGTACAGCTTCGCGGGGAGTGCCATAGTAATTACCAGCAAACTCTGCTGACTCTAGGAATTCGCCTTGAGCAACCAACTGTTCAAACTTGTTACGGCTAATAAAATAATAATTTTTGCCATCAATCTCCCCTGGGCGAGGGGTACGAGTCGTAGCAGAGACAGAGTAATAAAGTTCTGGATGACGCTGTAAGAGCGATCGCATTAAAGTACCTTTCCCGACCCCACTCGGTCCGGTTAACACAATTAGCTTGCCTAACAAAGCACTTTCTTTGGTATTAGCACAACTCTGGATGGGTAAGACTGGCATCATCCGTTCAACCTGTGAATTAATCAAGAGACATCATTCGTTAGTAAATTAGTAATTTAATCTGGTATGTGTCCCCAGAGCAATCCTTAACTAACGAATTTGTAGCACTAGTGACAGAAAACTTGTCTAACTCACATGGTACTGCTGATGTGGTCTCAATAGAGGTGGAGTGTTACTCCTACCCTGTATTAATTTTCTACTGTATGATGCTCCCTAGAAATCACGAAGCGATTAGCTACCGTTTCTGGTTGAATCGCCGACAAAATTACGTGACTGGAATCGGTGATGATTACAGCCCTAGTTCGGCGACCATAAGTAGCATCAATTAGCTGACCTCTGTCCCTAGCATCAGTAATAATCCGCTTAATTGGGGCAGACTCTGGACTCACGATGGCAACAACTCGGTTGGCCGAGACAATGTTACCAAAACCAATGTTAATTAACTGTATCTCCATAAAAAAACTGACACCAAATGTGGTGTTCAAAGCTAGTAATGAATTTATTCCCATGTTATCCCTAAAAAATGCGAGTTACAACGCATTCATTCAATACAGCTTGAATTTCTTGATAAGGACTGCTTTTTTAGAGATTTACTCCGTTAAATTGCATAAAAATATGCCTCTAGAGACAGGAAGACTTATACATATAAGAGCTAGTCCTAGGTTTAATTACTAATAGTATCTAAAAGTGATTTGTCCACATTGTTACTTTCTGCAAAATATGTATATCTTGCAGAAAATTATCACTAATTATTAATCGAATTACTTCCTCTGATGACCGGTAGATTTTTTCAATTCTTGCCATTTTTGTTGCAGTTGATATAAGTTCGGAGTATTACCTCCATAACGCCAACTCACATAAGCTTGGCAAATATCATTTATGACCTGAGCATGGGCTGGAGCATAATGCCCAGATGATACTTTGGCATACTCTAAAGGTGTCTGTGCTGGATGTTTACCTAGACCTTTTTGATCTGCCCATTGCAGCATTTGTTGATACAGTCGTTCCATTGGCGGTAGTGTACCTAAGCGACGTCGATGTAACCACTCTCGCCACTGCGCCCAGCCTAACCAGCCCAAAAATGCGCTTGTGGTTGCTAATATTAAGCCAGTTAATATACCTACCCAACCTTGAGTAAATAAGGCGAAAAACCAAGCGATCGCTTTACCAAACCAGCTAAATATCGTCCCAAAAACATTGTTGAAAAAGCCTGTCACTGGGGAAGGTAGCCACCCAGCCACCCAATTCCAAAATTGCTTCAGCACACTAAAAGTCTGTGTTTCTTCAATGGAAGGTGGAATCAGGGGATGATTGGGGATGGGATCAAAGGTAAACCAGCCATATTTAGGAAAATAAACTTCCGTCATCGCATAAGCATCAGTGTTTCGCACCACATACATCCCCGTAAAGGGATTAAATTCCCCTGGAGCAAACCCTGCTACTAGCCGCGATGGGATACCAATGGAACGCAGCATCACTGTGAGAACTGTTGAGAAATGATCTGGATAGCCGCCTTGATGTTTAAATAAAAATGCTTCTACTAAGTCTTCTTTTTCATCTAAAAAAGGGAACTCGAAGTGGTTTTTAGGGATGGAATAGTTTTGCTTGAGGTACTGGGCTAAATAAAGAACTTTTTCATAGGTAGAATCTAAGGTTTTTTGCGATTTCCCTACTTGTTCTTGGTTATATTTAGCGAGAATTTCTTCGGTACGTTGTCTAACTTTGGTGGAAATTTCTGGGGGGATTTGTAGATAATACTTTTCAATATTCCGGGGATAATTTGTAGTAGCTTTTCCTAGTAAAGTACGATCGCGGTACGGTACTTCGGAAATTACTGTATAGGTGAGGTCTTCTGATAATCCCACCGGCGATCGCAAGCTATTTTCTTTATCTACTGCAATCATCGGTGTCGGGAAGTAAATTTCCCTGGGATAAGACATCGCCGGAATTAAGTTAGGTAAGTCTGATACTACCGTGTATGTCTGTACTACTTCCCTAGTCTTGCCGGAGATAGCAGGGGATGATAAAAAAATCTGATAAGACCAAGGCGATCGCTTAATAGTAGTAACCTCTTCATTACGGGAAACCTCCCAGCCTTTACCTGTATAGTGATCAAAGGCCAGCACCCGCCAAAATCCCTCAGCTTGCGATCGCACTCGCATCACCACTTTGGGCTTCATCTCTCCCCGCAGGTTTTGGTTAATCTTGCTATTAAAACCGTAATAAAAACCGCTATCTACCTGTCCTGGTTGACCATTTTTACTCGGTGCTGCACTATTACCATTACCTTGATTGTCAGCGTTACCTTGGCGCACATAACCAGGATTGATAATGCTGCGACCAGTAAAGCCACCTTTCACCTCAATGGGAGAACTCACAGGAAAAGTTCGCAGTTGATAGCCAGGGAATCTGGGTAAAAATGCAAATACTACCAATCCCAGCCCAACAACTACGGTAAATAGTAAAAAATAAGTAGGTAACTGTTTAGATAATTTAAATTCTTTTGACTTTTGACTGTTGGCTTGTGGCTTTTTCAGTTCCAGTTGCGAACGATAATTCACAACTAAAGTCGGCAGTGCGATCGCTAAAAATAACAATAATATGGGTGCGAAAGCTAAAGTTTGACTCAACGTTGCCGCCACACCCAATAAAATTAAGCCAATAACTATGGAATAGCCCAGGTTTTTACGCCTAGGCACATCAAAGCTATGCAGAATTTGGAGTTGAATTAATAACTCTGCCAAAGCCAACCGCGTATCATTCAATTCGCCAAATAACCGGCCAAAGAAAGCACCCAATGCCATTAACATCCCGATGGCAATGCAAAACTTGACGGTGACATTAGCTTCACGACGGCGGTAATAACTCCAAGCCGTACCTAAGACACTCAGTGGAATTGCCCACAGACTAAAAGTAGTATTGGCAGCAATATCCATCGCTACAATACCTGTGATTACCAACGCTAGCACTAGTACCCGCAAGGAAATGGAGTCTTCCACTTCCAACAAAGGCGACCCCTGGTTATTGTGTCGCCCATAACTTACAGGCAGATGCCAAAATCGATTCAACCTGGTTAAATTAAACATTTCCAATTTCGGAAAAGCTATAGAGTAGATGCTGATAGAGACAAATTTTCGGGAAGTTCCTTTAAGAAAACAGGAACTCCCCGAAAGCAGCCTTTGGGAGTATAGATGTCTTGTAAATTTTCATTCTCGTTGCGGGTGATTGTAGAAGCCCTAATGACCGCCCTTTGAGAAACATATTTTGATGCAAAACCACGATAATGCTCTTATCTATTGGTGTTGATCAATAATGGTGTGCTAGCGGTGGTAATCTCAGCTAGATTGTGGGATTAATCACAAACAACAATGGCAATTGATCGAGTTCTGGACACTCAACTTCTAAGGTGTAAGTTGGGTGAAGTTGCTGGCAAGAGATTTCCACACTCAAGCATCCAGGAATTGATGACTGTGCCATGGCAATAGAGTTATCGCCCCGCAGTGTCAAAATTCCTTGAGTGGGTAAATCACCATAAACACGTAATAGTTTCGTGTCACCTTGGGAGTGGTATTCTACCCGCAGGTTGAGTGCGCCTGCACTAGTTAACCAGAGTCTTTCTACTACTGGCTTGCTTGGTGAAACTGGTAGAGTGAGATTATCTAACAGTTGTTGAGCTGCCATCAAAGAAATTGCCATTTGTTGTTGAGACCCTAAATCTGAGTAATCACTCTCGATATTAGGTGCTGTCTCCAAAGTTTCTGGCGATCGATAGCTGCTGCGTAACACCAAACCAGCAAGATTGTTGATTGTGTGGGATTCGGTGGGGAATAAGCCTTCCACCACTTGCACTAATTTTGCCCCTATTGGTAGCGAAGATGTCACCATTTGTTGACATCTTGCTAATAATTCTTGGAATACTTTCTCTGGTAGGGGAATAGGTAGATTCAGCTTTGATTGCTGCGCCATCCACCCCCAGTTAGGGCTAAATACTAGTGATGGCTCATCCAGAGTATCTGGATAGTCTACTATTTGTGTTTCCCAGGGAAACAAGGGTGGGTGGTTTTCGGTGTGAATTTGTAACCGACGTTTGATGACGGCTTGAAAACGTTCTTGCACAGTAGGAATTTCTCCCAATAAAAAGGTTTGGGGTATACTTCCCAACTTTAGCTCACCACTATTTATAGTGGCAGTTTGGCTGAGAAGGTGATCTCCCTTATCGGTATCCTCACGGTTTCCTCTCTGGTTTTCTGGTTGATTGATACTAGCCAGAAAACCAAGTAGGTACTTTTGAAAGGATTCTGAGTCTCTATTCATGAGTAGATGCACTAGATCCGGATACTAAGGAATTACGAATTTCCCAAGCTTGTTCTAAAATTTTAAACCACCGTTTTTGTAGTTGTGCCATTGATAACCCTAAAGCTTTAGCAATTTTGTCATCGGGTTGTCCTTGTTGTTTTAAGTCTAGTAAAGCCCTCTGCTTCTCGTCTAGTTGGGCTGTGTAGGCTTCCCACTGTTGAGGAGTTAAGCCCAAATTAGTATGTAAAGAAGCCTCTAACCACTCGTGTACTAGTTCCCATTTATGTAATAAAGCAAACCTGATTAAATGATACTTAAAGCGTTGTTGTAAGTAATCTCGCTGACGAGGAGTTAAACCTAAAACATTTTCAATTTCCTGGGCTGACATATCTTGGAGGCGCAGGGAGAAATAATCAGCACAGTCAGATTGATCACGTTGCTCCAAATAACTCATTAATTCCGTAACCACAACGGAGCGGAGTGTATCTTCTTCTGGTTCGGGTGCTGCTTGGGTAGCCATAGCTGAACGTAACTGCTGTACTGCTGGTTCTTCCCAAGTACCATCACCTTCGTTGCTGCTACCTTCTGCTGCTTGTTCGATATCAACGATCGCTTCTGGGGGCTGCTGTTGAGAAAAAGTCTGAGCGCGGAGAATAATTAACTGCTGTTGACGACCAGGGAGGGGAATCCGCCGCTTACCGTAACGCTCGGTAAAGGCCATGTACTCTGATAGTTCTAGGAGAGTTTGGGGGCGATAGGTAGGGCCAAGTTGGTTTTCCCGACGAAAGGCGTTTAATGCTTCTAAATAAAAACTTTGTAGAAAATCTTCTATGATTGTCAGCCGCCCTTGATAACTCAATTGGCGTTGGGGAGGATTAATGTAACGATAAATAATTGCACTGAGGGTACTGTGTAATTCAACTCTGCCTCGGCTAGAACCCAATTGATAGTATCTCAGACACTGTTGTAGCCTGTGTTTGGCTAGGGTCATCGCTGAATTTTCTACAGCACCGGAAGCTTGAATACGTTTACTTTCGTGGCAAATACGGTATACTTCGATGGTGATTCGATTGGCTACATCGTGGCAGTTCTTGTCTGAAGCTTTGGTGAACTGCTTAAGCTCTTTGTAGGCAAGTTGGAAGATTACTTCCTCACCGTTAGTATTTTCTCCGAAAGTGTTGGTGGTGGGAGCGGTGGGAGCGGTTGGAATAGTTGCTGTTGCGGCTGAATTCATAGTGTCGGTTGTCAAAAGACCCTATACATAAACTTAAATAGAACTTGTGACGAAGGTGGGTATTGGCTTTATGGTTTTGCGTATAAGCTAAACGCATACACATCCTTGTTAAGGATGTGGTTGATTTTATTATTCCCAACTCTCATGGGATTAATCACATGGCGATAAATGTTATTGCCTTTACCCAACAGACGTTAACAAGTCATTATGGATTTAGAAACACAAATTCAATTGCTGATTAACAATGCACCCAACGATGGTGTAACACCACATCTTGTTGCAGCAATTGCTCCTGTGCTGGTGGCGATCGCTCAAAAGTTACGTCATTCCCAGTACCATATTCTCCAAGATGCGGAGGGTAGCTGGGTTTTAACTACCTTGAGGAATCGTGTCAACCCAGGAATTGAAAAGCGTGTTGTTTACGCTTTCCCTACCATACAGGATGTTTCCCTAATTTCCCCTGCTGGGCTAGACCCTCAAATCACCCCAAAAATTGTTCCCGCCACCCACATTTTGTTCCAATTGGTGGCATTAGAACCCGTAGATAGTATCGTTTTTTTGGAAACGCCGGGTAAAACCACTCACTCGTATGAAGTAGAGCGTGCTAAATTCCAAAAACTCATACAGAAACAGCTACGACAACAGCCTTCAAGTAAAAACATACCTCCTGATATTGCTTAAAAAAAATTTGGATGTTGGCTGTTTTAAACACACACCAACATCCAGAAATTTTTATCTCAAAAATCTCAAAAATTTTTCCTAAAAACCCAAAATTTTTTTCCTACATCATGAGTGGGGAGTAAGGAGTAGGGAGTAGGTATTGGTTAATAGTGATTTCCCAGTCCCCAATACCCAGTCCCCAGCTAATACAACCTACTTAGTCCATATTCCGCGATGTTGATCAACGTCTGGTGCGATTCTGACGGTGGGAGAACAGCTAGATGGTCAATTGCTAACTTAGTATGGTGAGCAGCTAAATCTCTGGACTGCTGTATACCTTGGCTATCTTGAACCAAGTCGAGTGCTTGCTCTAAATCTCCCGTTTGAGCGAATTCTCGCTCTATTAACACTTCCAAATAAGGTTTTTCGGCTAGGGCAAATAAAACTGGTGCTGTCAGATTACCGCTTTTGAGATCCGAACCGACTGGTTTACCCAAAGCATCGGCGGTACTGGTGAAGTCTAAAATGTCATCAACAATCTGAAAGGCTATACCCAGATGACGACCATAGGCATACAAATGTTCTGCAACTTCTGCGGAAACTTCACTTAGTAGTCCTGCCGCTTTACCACTATTAGCAACCAACGAAGCAGTTTTGTAATAGCTTTTTTCGAGATAAGTCTCAATTGAGATACTGGTGTCAAAGCGATTCAATCCCTGTTGAATCTCCCCGGTAGCTAAATCCATAATGACTTCTGAAAGTAGTTTGACTACCTGCAAGTTGTCTAGGTTAGCTAAATACCATGAAGATTGAGCAAAGAGAAAATCTCCGGCGAGGATGGCAATGCGATTACCAAACAAACTGTGAACGGTAGGAACGCCCCGCCGCACGTCTGATTCATCTACTACGTCATCATGTACCAAGCTGGCAGTGTGAATCATTTCGGTGATTTCTGCTAGGCGACGATGACGCGGTGTAATATCTTGGTCTAACATGGTCGCCCGCGATATCAACAGCACGATCGCTGGTCTGATACGCTTTCCCCCAGCCCCGAAAAGATGTTCGGCGGCCGCAAACAGAATGGGGTGGCGATTTCCAACTAGCTGCTTGAGGTTATCTGCTAGTATTTGCAGGTCTGCTTCCACAGGGGTAAACAGGGAGGTGGCTGGGGTCATGGATGGGCGGACTCTGACTTTAGTTACGAAAGTTTACATATCCTAATAATCATTCTAAGATAAGCCTGTGCCAGCGCAAAGTTTTGCTCATAAGAATACCAACTTTTGTTTATCTGTACTTCTGAAGAAATATAGGGGACAGGGGGTTTGATCGTTTCTTTTACTTATCACGGGCGGTGCGTTGCTAGTGTGCCTGAGCCTCACCCAATAATTTTGGATGTCAGACTAGCCGAAACTTAGATATTTAGTGACATCTGGCTACTTACATCATTAAAAAGTGACTAATTCATTAGAAAAATAAATGTTTTCTATGTATTAATGTCTGTGTTTTAGAACTAAGTTTGCTTAAGTATTGTTACTACTCCATTTTTACGCGTTAAGTTAGACTACTAAGTGTTTTCTGTAAAAGTCTTTTGCAGCAAGTATTATTTTTTTGTAATGAACTTTTATATTAATTTATAATACATCTCTAAAAATATTTTTACTGAAAATACGTAATATCAATTATATATTAACAAAATTTATGTATAAATTTACAGTTTTGTATTCCTCTGTAACTGTCTAGAAAATTTCAAATTTTCCCTCAAAGTTAACTTTGTTATGTTACGCTATAATCTAGGGATTTTAGATTTTTCAGTTATTCACCCCACAACAGTAATTCACTTTTTAGTGATATTACTCTTTCAGTGTTGTGAGTTACAAATATAACTTCGTCCAATCATCAATCAAGAAAGATTTTCTTGGTTATTGTCTATGGCGAAAGATTCTTAACTAGGAGCTAGACAACTCTTTTGAGAGTTGTTGTTATATATTTTTTGCTTGCGTTGAGCGTAAGCACAGCTCTTGTTGTCAAGATGTCGGCAAAAATAAAGCAGACTAGGTAGGCTGCTGAGGAGTGCAGTATTAGGTTGCTGTAAGGCAATCCAATGTCTGTTGTCGGATGTATGGTCTGCAATTAATTAAATAGCAAATACTTAAACCGTAGAGAATTAATGACTCTATCGGGGAATCTGCCTTAGATTAATCCAGCTACCGAGATATTACTGGGTTAGTTAAGTTTTTGCTAATTTTATGCAATTTAATTATTTCTTTGAAAAGGTGCGGGTGGAATCATGGTTTATGGGAATATGCCTATGATGATTTTTATTTTAGCTGCGGGATACTTGCTGACTGTTTATCTATTGTTGGGTTTAGCAAAACGTACTGGAAAAAAGCCTAGTCAATAGTCATTAGTCACAATGGTCATTGACTAATGACTATTGTGACTAATGACTAGGAATATTAGCAAAATCAACTGATTCAACGATGGGGGTATGGCCTAGCCAATTGACTCCAGATTGAGCAAACTGCTGCGGTGAACCGCTAACAGCGAAGCGAGTTGGTAGGGGGGGGTGAGTGTTGGTTAAGCCTAGTAGGTCTAATTCTTGACTACAGGCGGTGACAACATGAACAGCAGGGTCAATAATTTTTACCTGAGTTGGGAGGAGCGATCGCACCACGGGCGCGAGCAAGGGATAATGGGTACAGCCATAAACTAGGGTATCAATATCTTGTTGCAGCAAAGGTTCAAGATAAGACCTAGCTACTTCAGCCGTGTAGGGGTCTTGAATGCGATTCTGCTCAATGAGTGGGACAAACTCTGGACAGCCAACTTGCCACACTTCTACGTCAGGGTTAATTTCTAAAATGGCGTGCTTATAGGCATCGCTTTTAGCTGTGGCTGGTGTGGCGATGACACCGATACGCTTACCTTGCTGGACGGCTGCTTTCGCACCAGGGAGAATGACACCAAGAATGGGGATGTCATATTCGGCGCGAACTATTTCCAGTGCGAGAGCAGAACTGGTATTACAAGCCATGATGACCATTTTGACCCGTTGTTGCTGCATCCAGTCCAGGATGTCGCGCACAAACTGGACAATTTCGGCTTGGGAACGAATACCGTAAGGTAGCCTAGCGGTATCTCCAAAGTAAACAATTGATTCATTCGGTAATTGCCGATAGAGTTGGCGCAATACCGTTAACCCACCTACACCACTATCAAAAACACCAATGGGAGCGCGTTGAGGCTCTTGGTCTAAGAACTCGTAAATATTACCTTCAAAGCCGGAAGATGAATACACAGGCAGATACTATTAAAATTTGGGGATTTAAAATACAGAATTTAGCAGACAATTCCCTAAATGACCATTAAATTCCGTAGGTATACCAATTAATCATTTGTACTATATATTAATCTGAATGAAGTTTTGATCATCTCTTTAAATATTGCAGGATACCACGAGCGATCGCCTCTGCCATCCGATTTTGATATTCTGGTGAACCCAATCGAGGATTATCTTCCCGACCACTCATATAACCTGTTTCGACTAAAATCGAAGGCATAGAACTCTTTCTGAGGACATAGAATCTGGCTTTGCGTGTGCCTCTATCGTTGATAGTACCAATACTTTGTAAAATATTCTTGCGGACTGCTTCCGCTAGGGCGTAGCCACTATCGTAATAATAAACTTCTAAGCCATTGACATTGGGGCGATTCTCCACAGAATTGGCATGAATGCTGACAAATACTGTGGCATTAACTCGTTCAGCAATATCTACTCTACCTTGAAGCTCTACAAAGAAATCAGCATCTCGTGTTAATACTGCTTGCACACCGTTCTGTTCTAAAATAGCGGCTATCCTGCGACCGATGGGCAACACTACATCTTTTTCTAGGAGTCCACCCAAACCAGGTGCGCCTGGATCTTTTCCACCATGTCCAGGGTCAATAACTACCAAAACTTTACCCCTGGGAACTGAAGAATTTGCAGTGGGGCGGGATATAGTTCTGGGATTATCGATATTTGTCTCTAATGATTGAGCTTGGTTAGCTGATGGTAATGGTAAAGCAACTGGGGGTATAAATCGTCGTGAGGGTTGTAAATCTAATGCCAAAAGCTGGTTGCTGACTTGATTGAGTTCCCCTATTTGTACTCCTGCTGCTGGTTGTACTAAAACAACTACTGTATTGGGTGCTTGGGGTTGCAATCGTACCCTGAGAATTGGACTATTGGCAGTAAAAGCAGGGCCTTTGACGTTGGCAGCTAATTTGGCATTATTAATCGTGATGCGGAATAATCCAGTCGATCTATCCCAACCACCTTGAGCCGAGACTAATTGGTCAGCACGAATCAACAGTTGTGTACCATTTTCAGCTAGTTCTATGGACTGGATGGTAGCTGGTGAATTAGTAGCAGAAATAGGTTCTGAGTTGTTTTCTCTGGGCGATCTGACTAAATTTCTACTAGGCAGAACTACAAAGCCACCTACGCTGCTGGTAGTGACTCGCCATTCTGGACTATTTTGATCCAGCAGCATCGTCATCCGTACAGTTTGGGGTCTGTTTTGCAGTTGGCTAAATTGAATGCGGCTGACACCATAACGATTGACAGCAAAATCCTGCTGTTTCAGATTGGGTGATAGAGATGAGCCGGCAATATCGATGTTGAGTACCTGCTTATCTTCTGTGCGATTAACTTGAATTTGAGGATTACCACCACGGGTGCGGACAAAAAAGCCATCACCTGTGACTTGAAGGTTTTCGATTTGAGTTACGGATGCAACAGTATTAACTTCTGGTTCGCGACTAGTGGGCGTGACCGTGTAAATATTTCTAGCAGGTGGGTTAGAGGGTGGTTGCTGGGCAATTTCTGGATTATCTATTCCGCTTTCAGCAACTGGTGTGGGTAATTGGACAGTCCAACGATTGGCAGTAATTCCGACAAATTTGATTTGTTGGGGGTCGAGGGTATAACCAGGGGCTAGTTCTACAACTATCCGAGTGGTTTGGGGGTCAAATTGCCCCACACGAACTGATCGAATCGCACCCCCTACCTGTTGGGTGGACTGGGGCTGGCCAAAGGTTATTCCTGGCAAATCAATGACTAAGCGTGTGGGTTCAAAAATTAGTTGTGCTTGCGGCTGTACTGCTCCTGTCGTGTTAATCTCCAAGCGGTTTTGATTGGCATCAAATCGCCAAGAATTTAACCGCGTTGCCCAAGCTGGTGATGACAGTAACAATACCGTTCCCACAGTCCCGGTTAGTAACCAGTCTAGTTTCACAATCTTTTCTCCTGATTCGCATTGATGAGAGCTTTCGACAGTTATCAGTTATTCAGTTATCAGTTATCAGTGCCAGGAAAGCAAGCTTGATAACTGTTCACTGATGCAATCTCAACATATGGGCAAATCCTCACACCGTCACCGTTCAAACTTTGGCTTTTTTGGGGCAATCAAATTTTGTATCGGTATAAAAATAAAGCTGATGGCGTTGTATCTTAGCACGCACTTTTGATTTTGCCATGCTATTTGTCCATAAATTTATGGCTAAATTCAGCACAGACACTTTTGTAGATGCCAGCGATCGCTTTATTTTGAACCACGGTGTCAGAGAAAAGAAATTTTCATCCTTGGTTGTGGTTTTTTTCGGTGAGGTGAGTAGCTTTCAGGAGAATTACTGTTAGCGTTTGAGATATTGGAGAATACCGCGAGCGATCGCATCTGCCATTTGGTTTTGGAAAGCTGTACTTCGCAACTTAGCCGAGTCCTCTCGACCAGTCAAAAAACCTGTTTCCACCAGAATAGAGGGCATGGAGCTTTTTCTGAGGACAAAAAATCTAGCTCGCCGTACTCCCCTATCTCTAACATTCACACCTTGGCGAATGCTGTTATGAACTGCGCGAGCTAAACCCAAACCACTGTCGTAATAATAGGTTTCCAGACCATTGACATCTGTGCGTCCTCCACCGATGGCGTTAGCGTGGATACTGACAAACACATCAGCACCTACTCTTTCTGCCATCTGTACTCTTCCTGGTAAGCTCACAAAGTTGTCAGAGTTACGCGTCATCACCACTTGCACACCGTTTTGTTGTAAAACTTGAGCAATGCGTTGGCTGATGGGTAATATGACATCTTTTTCGCGTAGTCCACCGATACCAATTGCACCTGGGTCTTTACCACCATGTCCGGGGTCAATCAATACTACGACCTTACCTCTAGGAAGAGGACGTGTTGGTTGAGTTACAGGTTGAGGATTTCGAGGGTCTGGTAGTTGTCCTTGGATGGGAGGTAAAGGTGGTGTGGTGATGTTCCGACGCGAGCCTTGTAATTCCAAAGCCAAAAGCTGATTACCGACTTGGTTGAGTGAGCCAAGTTGAACTCCTGCGGCTGGTTGGACTAAGACAATTACAGTATTGGGGTTTTGGGTTTGCAACCGGACTCGGAGAATGGGACTATTGGCATTAAAAGTTGGCCCTTTAACATTAGGAGCTAACTTAGCGTTAGTAATAGCAATGCGGAAAAGACCAGTATTTCTATCCCATCCACTAGTAGCAGATATATTTTGATCGGCGCGAATGAGTAATTGGTTATCAGCTAAATCAATAGATTGAATCGTAGCTACGTCATTACTTGCAGGTACTCTGCTAGGTACAGTAACGTTATTTGCTGAGTTATCAGAATTATCATTTCCTGGTAGTCTGACAACTCGACTGGGGAGAACTACCAAACCACCAGCACTACTAGAGGTGACGCGCCAGTCAGGGCTATTTTTATCTACCCTTAAAGTCATGCGGACAGACGGGGTGCGGGTTTGCAGTTGGTTGAGTTCTATGCGGCTCACACCATGCTTGTTGACAGTAATATTTCGCTGGGTGAGACGTGGTGACAAACTTGCACCAGCAATATCCATAAAAATGGTAGCGCGATCGCGGCTGCGATTGACCTTAATTTGAGGATTACCGCCACTGGTACGAACAAAAAAACCATCCCCAGTTACTTGTAAATTTTCAACTTGAGTCGTTCCGGCGGCGGCAGTAACGACATTATTAGAAAACTCTGGTTTAGCGTCAGACTCCAACGTAACTACGTTGTAAACACTACTTGGGTTAGACTCTGCCCTTTCCGCCGTTGGGGTGGGTAATTGAACAGTCCAACGACTACTAGTAATGCCAACAAATTTGATTTGTTGGGGGTCAAGGGTATAACCAGGAGCGAGTTCCACGACTATTCGGGTGGTTTGGGGGTCAAATTGCCCCACACGCACTGCTCGAATCGCACCCCCTACCTGTTGTGTGGACTGGGGTTTGCCAAAAGTTGTACCTGGTAAGTCAATAACTACGCGTGTGGGGCTAAAAATCAGTTGTGCTTTTGGTTGTACCGCTCCCGTCGTATTAATCTCCAAACGGTTTTGATTAGCATCAAATCGCCAAGAATTCAAACTTGTTGCCCAAGTTGGCGATGAAAGTAACAACACCGTTCCCACAGTTCCAGTTAGTAGCCAGTCTAGTTTCACAATCCTTTCTCCTGATTCGCATTCATGAGAGCTTTCTACAGTTATCAGTAAACATTTATTAGTTATCAGTCTGAGGAAAGCAACCTTGATAACTGTTCACTGTTTACTGATTTAATATCTCAACATATTGGTCAGTCGTCACACCTTCACCACCGAAATATTTAGTTACAGTAACTTTCTTGGATTTGAAAATGGGTATAAAATTACAAATTAATGGGTTAGAATTTCAGTATGCCCGCAATTTTCACCTAACTATCAGGACATACCATTTCTCCTCATAAAGCATCAGATGCAACAATGAGTTGACCAGATATTTATTATTGATTTTCTTGATTGCTGGTATTGAATTTTTAGGTAAAAACTCCAACTAATGTTAAATGATGGGACAAGATTTCTAGTCGCTACCTTTTAATTACTGAACAATCATCATAGATTAAGATTGGCAAAAAGATAAAACTGGTAACAAATAACATTCCAAATGTTAGTACGAATGAACCGAAAAATACAATTCACAATGACAGGGGACGGATAATCTAGGACAGAAGTTTCCCAACGATTGGGCATTAGATATTGATTGGGATGCAAAAAAATTCTTTCCAGTCCCCAGTCCCCAGCTTTTCAATGAGTGGATTTGCAATTTTAGATTTTAGATTATTCAATCCAAAATCTAAAATCTAAAATTCCCCGTCCCCAGTCCTTATTCCTCTAAAATCAGCTTCTCTGAATCTTCTGCTACTTTGTCTGATTCAGGAAAAACAAACCTTAACAAGGGAGGGGCTAAGAAGGTTGTGAGGATAACCATCATGATAATTGCTGCCCCTAATGATGGAGAAAGAACGCCACTGGCAGATCCAACTCCAGCAAAAACCAATCCGACTTCACCTCTAGGAATCATACCTACACCAATAGCTAGGCGGTTAATTTGGGATTCACCAAAGATGCTAAAGCCTGTGATCACTTTACCGAGAATTGCGACGGCAATCAGGAAAATTGCCATAATTAGACCTTCCCTGTTGCTGGGAATGGCTGGATTTAATACTCCTAAGTCCGTTTTTGCGCCTACAGTGACAAAGAAGATAGGCACGAGCATATCAGCGATGGGGCAGACTTGCCTTTGCAGTTCTTTGCGCTTATCTGTTTCTTCTAAGACAAGACCAGCAGCAAATGCTCCCAGAATGGCTTCCAATTGAATGACGGCAGCAAAGTATGCCATCACAAAAGCGAAGATAAATGCTGGTATCACCAAGCTACCCCGTGTTTTGAGGTTATCAGCGATCGCGACAAATGTCTTGTTGAAAACGTTGCCCAGGACAATTGCACCCAGCAGAAAACCACTAGCACTGATAATTAAGTAAATTACACTGCTCACATCTACTGCGCCGTCTTTGGCTAGGCTAGCTACCACGGCTAAAACAATAATTCCTAGTACGTCATCAATGACCGCAGCCCCCAGAATAATCTGCCCTTCTTTGGAATTGAGTCGCCCTAATTCTGATAACACCTTGGAAGTAATCCCAATACTGGTAGCAGTCAAAGCTGCGCCTGCAAAGATGGCAGGTACAGCGTCAATCCCAAACAACACCATCAAACCTACCGTACCTGCTGTAAAAGGTACGACTACTCCCACAAAAGCTACTACTATGGCTTGGATGCCAACAGCCATCAAGTCTTTTAAGTTTGACTCCAAGCCAATTTCAAACAGTAGGATGATCACACCTAATTCAGCCAAAACAGAAACGACCTCTGATTGAGCTGCAAATACTTCTGGTGTAGCTTCAGGAGTTAAACCAGCTGTAGTTTGTAGAAAAGTCATAATCAAAGAACTAGAACTATCTACACTACCTTCTGGAAACACCAATAGATGTAAAACAGAGACACCTACAAATACACCACCTACAAGTTCGCCCAAAACAGGTGGCAAACCCACTCGGTTGGATAACTCTCCACCGACTTTACTAGCTAGGTAAATTACCACTAAACTCAGTAGTACAGCAGCCACTACCATTGAACTATCTGCGGCTGTAGTCGTACTAGCCAACAGAGGAAAACAGAGGTTGATTGCACTTAAAAACTGCATTTGTTACGCGTTGTTCCGTGAACATCCTTCTCTTTCATTGTTACGTTAATTCTTGGAGAGATGAATTAGACATCTCTGAAAATGCTTGTTAGGCAAAATCCTTGAATTATGCCTAACAAGCATTTTGGGCAACACATAATTAATTTCTGGAGATGTCTATTAATTCTGTTGACAAGAGCTTTATATGGACGCGCTACTGCTTGCTAATTCCAGCAGGTATTGCCAATAAATATCAGGTATTGGTACTACGGATAATCTGGGAAGTCTCAATAAATCAAACTCTGCAAACTTTTCGATTTGCTTAATCTGGGATAGAGTCACAGACTGGCTAACTCTTTGCAATGATCGCACATCGACAACTACCCGCTTGAGATCATCTAACGCCGGGTCTGGATAAGGTTGACTAGTTATCTCGGCTACACCCATAATTTGCCGTTCTTTACCAGTGTGATAAATAAATGCCAAATCTCCAGACTGCATTGTTCGTATATGTTTGAGTGCTAGGGCATTGTTAACACCATCCCAAACTGTACTGCCATCTCGTTCTAAATCAAAGTATGAGTAATTGTCTGGTTCGGTTTTGAGCAGCCAATATGCCATGAGAAAATGCCTGTTTTGTAGTCAGGAACTGAAGACAGAGGAAATTTTACCCCAATCCCCTCGTTTTGTGATTCTTCACCAGGGTTTTATAGCGAAAAGGGGAAAGATCAAAATATCGGGATTTCATGGTTTTTGCTGATTTCACATCGTATCTCTACTTCAGTACCTATTATTAAAAATTTTGGTGTAATTTTTAGTTTCAAAAAATGTAACCGTTATAGAGTTTGACGATACAACTGTCAAAGTAGAAACATACAAATTGTATCAAGTCGAGACATTAAATTCTTAATGACAAATGGCTAGATACGACTTATTCAAAGTATGTGTACACATTTTTCAGAGGAGTGTAAGTCTTATGTCTAGAACTACTTTATTTGCTACTCAGTGGCGTGCTGGGAAATTTTGGCAAACTCTACCATTAGTTTTGCTGGTATTTGTGACTTTTGGACAGCCTGGAATGGCGCAAGAAAAAGAAAGATTATTGCAGACTTTGACCGTCACAGGTAGAGGCGAAGAATCAATCCCCACAACTATTTCAGAAGTGAGCTTGGGGGTAGAAATTCAGGGTAAAACTGCTCAAGAAGTACAGCAAGAAGCGGCTCGGAGGTCATCGGCGGTAGTGGCTTTCCTCAAAGGTCGCAATGTGGATAAATTACAGACTACGGGGATTCGTCTAAATCCAGTTTATAGTTACACCAACAATGTACAGCGAATTACTGGATATGCTGCTAATAATACCGTCAGCTTTCGTATTGCGACGGAGAAAGCTGGGACATTGTTAGATGAAGCTGTAAAAGCTGGGGCGACCCAAATTAATAGTATCAGGTTTGTGGCTACTGATGAAGCGATCGCATCTGCTAGACAACAAGCTTTAAGGGAAGCTACTCAAGAAGCTCAAAAACAAGCTGAAGCTGTGTTTAATGCTCTTGGTCTCCAGTCAAAGGAGGTAGTAAGTATTCAAATTAATGGTGCAAGTGCGCCGCCACCACCCATGTTATATCGTGCTGAGGCGGCTAAATTATCTAGTGCCGACGCTTCCACCCCTGTAATTGGTGGCGAACAACAAGTTGACGCATCGGTGACGTTGCAAATTAGTTATTAGGTATCTGGTGAAAAAGTAGAGACGTAGCAATGCTACGTCTCTACTCCCATTAAAAATGTTCTGAAGGGAAGTCGCCGCCTCCTCCTCCATCTCTATCTTGCTTAGAACCTAGTAGTTCTAGTTGGTCTACTCTAATAATAGGTGTAGAACGGTTAGCTCCAGTTTGGCGATCGCTCCATGTGTCAAACTTCAAAGAACCTTTGATCCCAATTAAACTGCCTTTGCGGACATAATTCCCAGCTACTTCTGCTGTCTTATCCCATAGTTCTAAAGTGAACCAGTCAGGCTCATCACTATTACGAGTTCTCCGCTTGACTGCTAGTGTTAATCTACACTTAACACTACCAGACTCGAAATACTTGATATCTGGATCACCACCTACCCGACCAACTAAAGTGACGATATTAATACTCATGTGCTTCACCTTTTAGTACAAAAGTACTTATCTATTCTGACTTTAATCATAACTAATTGTGACTAACTTGAAAAACTGTGAACAACTCCACTACAAATTTAGGTATAAAAGTAAGCAGAATTTCCAGAACAATCTGAAAAAATATACGGATATACTCAACTAGTCAAAGGATATCAGATTGGTAGATGTAAAAAACTAGGTAAGAATTACCGTCATTCATCACAAACAAAATAGGATATCGGGCTGGACTCTAGAGCAAAAAAATAATAGAATCCAGCACGATTCTCTTTAACAGTTGTAGTCTAGAATTATCGCAAATTAGGGGGCGTGAGACGAGTGGGTTTGTTCAGGAACTTTCGCACATCGTGGGATATGGGTATCGACCTCGGTACTGCCAATACCCTCGTTTATGTGTCTGGTAAAGGTATTGTACTCCAAGAACCTTCTGTAGTTGCTATCGATCAAAACGAAAAGGTAGCTCTAGCCGTAGGAGAAGAAGCTAAAAGAATGCTCGGTCGCACACCGGGAAATGTCATCGCTTTACGACCTTTGCGCGATGGTGTCATCGCTGATTTCGACACGGCAGAGTTGATGCTGAAAAGCTTTATTCAGCGTGTTAATGAAGGTAGGTCTTTGATATTACCTCGAATTGTCATTGGCATACCGAGTGGTGTCACTGGCGTAGAAAGAAGAGCTGTTATGGATGCAGCAGCTCAAGCTGGAGCAAGAGAAGTTTATTTAATTGATGAACCAGTAGCAGCAGCTATTGGAGCAGGACTCCCAGTTGCAGAACCAACTGGTAATATGATTATCGACATTGGTGGGGGTACAACAGAAGTTGCCGTGCTGAGTCTCCAAGGGACTGTGATTAGTGAATCAGTACGCATTGCTGGCGATGAATTAACAGAAGCCATCATCATGTATCTTAAAAAAGTGCATAACTTGGTGATTGGGGAACGGACTGCGGAAGATATCAAAATTCGGATTGGTTCTGCCTATCCCACCCATGATGATAATGAATCAATGATGGAAGTGCGGGGTTTACACTTGCTTTCTGGTCTACCCAGAACTGTCACCATTAAAGGGCCAGAAATTCGTGAAAGTATGCTAGAACCGCTATCTGTGATCATCGAAGCGGTGAAGCGCACCTTGGAACGTACACCCCCAGAACTGGCCTCAGACATTATTGACAGAGGCATTATGCTAGCTGGTGGTGGTGCTTTGCTCAAGGGAATAGATACCCTAATTAGCCACGAAACAGGTATTGTTACTCATATTGCTGCTGACCCTCTCAGTTGCGTGGTGTTGGGAACAGGGCGGGTGCTAGAGAACTTCAAACAGCTAGAACGGGTGTTTAGCGGGCGTTCTCGAAATATGTAATCAAAAAATTTTAGATATTGGGTTCTATTTGGTTGTAATTTGGGTTTTATATAAATAGAATCCAGTATTTTTTGAATTTATAGAAATAGGTTATCGATGGTTACTCTACGTCGTTGGTGGGATCGCAAAACCTTACAAGTTGGTTTAGTTGCTTTAGCTTTGGGTGGTGCTTGGGTATTACGCCAGACCCAAGGGGAATTTTTATTGGAAGTATACGAGCTAATCACCCGTCCTGTACAAATGTTGCAAACGGGGACAACTCCTAAAGAACGTCAAGAAGAACTGCTCAAAAATGCTCAGTTTTTGGAGTTACAAACACGGATTACTGAACTGGAAAGTCAAAATCAAAAACTCCAAAATTTACTAGGTTACGCTGAAAAAGAGCCACTAGCATCACGACCAATTCCCGCCAGAGTGATAGGACGTAGTGCTGATCATTGGTGGCAACAAGTGACCATCAACCGTGGCTCAAATGTGGGTATTCAGCAAGGTTATGTTGTGAAGGCTGAAGGGGGATTAGTTGGTCTAGTAGAAAGTGTCACACCCAACACCAGCCGCATATTGTTAATCAGTGACCTCAAAAGTCAAGTTGGTGTCACCATTAGCCGGACTTCCGCTAAAGGTGTATTGAGGGGAGATTCTTCTGCCGAAGCTGTATTAGAGTTTTATGAAAAAGTCCCTAATGTGAAAGTGGGAGACTTAGTTTCTACGTCTATGTATAGTCAGAGATTCCCCACAGGTTTAGCGGTGGGAAAAATCAAGTCACTAGATTTGAAAAAACTTCCAGCTTCTATAGCTAAAGTTGAACTTTTTCCCCCAATTAGTACCCTAGATTGGGTTGCTGTCTATCCCAAACCCAAAAATCCAGAGTTGGAAAATCAGCAATCGGCAAACCCGAAAACACAAAAATCTAATTAAACTAAGTCTCTCAAAATGGTGAAGATACCTTCATTTAGTGGCAAGTCAAAACCGCCAGAGCGAAAATTCCGAACCAGAAAAAAATTTTTGGCGGATTGGCATCCAGGTTGGTTACGTGTAGTAGATTGGAGCATCACAGTTGGGTCTGTGTTTTTATGTTTGCTATTATTACCAACGCGCTTTCCTGGCACGGAATTATTGCGAATTGGGCCAAATTGGTTATTAATTTGGGTGGTTGCTTGGAGTGTAAAGCGATCTGTCTGGGCGGGAACATTAGCAGGTATTATCTTAGGTCTACTTCAGGATGCGATGACTTCGCCTGAACCATCTCATGCTATCACTTTGGGTTTTGTAGGATTTTTGACAGCACTAATTCAGAAGCCGCGTTTTATCCAGGAAGACTTTATTTCCATTGCCTTAATTGTCTTTGTGATGGCAATTATTGCAGAAACTGGGTTTGGGTTGTTATTAAATTTAGCAGGCGATCGCTCCACAGATTTCATCTGGGCATACTATCAGCGCGTCACCCTAGCTTCCGCCATTCTCAGCAGTCTCTGGGCGCCAGTTCTCTACTATCCCCTGAATGTTTGGTGGGAGAAGATGAAATTAGTCAATAGTCATTAGTTATTAGTCATTAATGGTTTTCCCCAATCCCCAACAATCGCCTAGGGATATTACTCTGTAAGTATCGCTATTAAAGCAGTTAGCGTGCAGAATATTTACAGTATTGCCCAAGATTATGGATAACTTGCCAGTGGTTGCTCAAGCGGGTGCATCCCAACCAAATAACACTCAGGATAATGAATTTTTAGTGCGATCGCCAGTTGATTCTCATTCTCAAATCCCACAACCTGTAGGTAGTGAGTTTGATCGGGCGATGATGCAACGGTGTTTGGAACTTGCCCGCCGTGCTTTGGGACGCACTTCACCTAATCCGTTAGTGGGGGCAGTAATTGTTAAAAATGGGCAGATTGTCGGGGAAGGTTTTCATCCCCGTGCTGGCGAACCTCATGCCGAAGTTTTTGCCCTAAAAGATGCCGGAGAGCTAGCGCGTGGTGCTACAGCCTATGTGAGTCTTGAACCTTGTAATCATTATGGCCGAACTCCACCTTGTTCAGAAGCTTTAGTGGCGGCTGGTGTGGCTAGGGTAGTGGTGGGGATGGTTGATCCTAACCCCTTGGTAGCTGGTGGTGGGATTAAGCGTTTGCGATCGGCGGGAATAGAGGTGTTAGTGGGAGTAGAAGCGGAAGCTTGTCAGCAACTCAATGAAGCTTTTGTCTATCGCATTCTGCACAAACGACCTTTAGGTATTTTGAAATACGCTATGACTTTAGATGGTAAAATCGCCACTAATTCCGGTCATAGTGCTTGGGTTACAAACCAAGCAGCGCGTAGCGAAGTTCATCAATTACGGGCTGGTTGCGATGCGGTGATTATTGGTGGTAATACTGTTCGTCAAGATAATCCTTACCTCACTAGCCATCAACTAGAGGCGCACAATCCCCTGCGGGTGGTGATGAGTCGCTCTCTCAATTTACCTACAGATGCCCGCCTGTGGCAAACCGCAACAGCACCCACTTTGGTATTGACACAAGTCGGTGCTAACCCAGATTTCCAAAAATTCTTACTGGAACAAGGGGTTGAGGTACTAGAGTTACCATCTCTCACGCCACAAACGGCAATAGAACATTTATATCTGCGGGGTTTTTGTAGTGTGTTGTGGGAATGTGGCGGGACTTTAGCAGCCAGAGCAATATCTGAAGGTGCAGTGCAGAAAATCTTAGCCTTTATTGCCCCCAAAATCATCGGTGGTAATCATGCACCGACACCGGTTGGTGACTTAGGTTTAAATACTATGACAGAGGCTTTGCTTTTAGAACGTGTTCGTTGGCGTGTCGTTGGTGGCGATTGTTTGGTAGAAGGTTATTTGCCACACAAGAATTAATAGATAGTAGTTCATAGTCAATAGCAGTAACTATTGGCTATGGATTAGTAAGTTGTAGATACGTTACTATCAACACTGTCTATCATAAGCAATATCACGTATTAAAGATAGCCGAGATTGAATATAGTCAGTCAGGAAGCCAGTTTCATTAGGCTCTAAAAATGCTTGCGTAGTTGTTTGGTGTGCTAACCATTGCACCAAGCTAGCATCATCCATCTGCAAGAGTATTTTGGTTTGGGAGTTTTCCACCACAGCCCAGAGTTGACGCAGAATTGTAGGAGTCATCAGACCTCAATTTAATCATTTAGCTTAGTTGTTTTCAGATTACACAATTACAGCAGCAGATCACGACATTAACGTACAAGCTGAGACAAGTATTATTAAAAACTTAATATAGGGTTTTAAAACTTGATTAAGTTTAATAATGTAACCACCACATTAAATGATTAACAAAAGTTAAAATTCAGTCAATTTCTGGGGCTGAGAATTGGATTTTAAAGTGCTTATTTATGAGTAGATAAAATTTAACCTACCCACACCATATATTACAGTTCAATGAAATGTACCCAGAGTAAATACTTGTTATGGATGATTAAATAGTTGATTTATCTAAGAAAATTCTACCATTTATGACCAAAAAATCAATTATTAGAACTATTTTGTAAATATATAAGAACATGAGATAGAGAGTAGACAGCCCTAGCAAATGAAATTCGCGGCAATACAGACAAAATCCGCTCAGGCTGGTTGCTCTTTTTTTGTTGACTGACTTCAGCAGGTATATTTAATTTCAATCTTCGTACTCTACCCAGCTATTAGGTGTCTCAGAAACATGGACTTTTAGCTGCACCTCTGGCGGTAATTTTTTCTTAGTTTCGTCGTAGATATACTTAGCGATCATTTCCGCAGTTGTCTCATATTCAGGAGACATAACTTCATTTAAAACAGAGTGATCAAGTCCGCCTTTTGTGGCATCTTGTTTTGCCCAACGTAGCGTTCTAAAATCAGCTACCATCACTTGGTTTGGACAGTATTGTGAAGCGTATAGTTGTGTAGATGTTGCTTCAATGCGGACTTGATAATTATGCCCGTGCATTCGACCACAAGGGCCATTGTAATCTTTAATGTAGTGAGCAGCATTAAAGGTAAATTCTGTGACAACTTTCCATTTAGGCATCTTAATACAACCCCTTAGTTGATTATTAAATTAATTTCATATCTCTTTATATTATGAGAGTGAACAACAATGTATTTACACTTATTGTTGAGTGTTCAGATCCCCGACTTATTTGAGAAGTCGGGGATCTTATTTCTCGTAAGAATCGCATTACTGACCAACATCGAGGTTAAGATAGAAGCTTTTATCAACCACTCTATAACTACCATCATACTTAATTATAGGAATGGTAACTCGGTGTTGTCCTGCTGCTAGTTGCCATGAGTTAGGAAAGTTGCTGATATTGTGACAACCTGTGTTAATGGGAAAAGTGCTATGAGTTGATAGCATATCTTGATAATTCTCAATGCTATCTTTAAATAAATATACCCTGGCTTCTAATTTGTTGAGTTTTACTTCAGTTGGTATGCAATAAGTTAAGCTTAAAAATTTCATTGTATCCCCAGCTTTTAGAGGAAGACGTTGGTTAGATTTAACTTGTTGTGGTTCATCGCTATTAATCTGCATAAATAAATGAGCAACGCATACTTTATTGGCAATAGTTGGATGGCATTCTGAAGCAGTAGAATTTGATGGATTGGTAGGAGCGGAATTAGTAGAAGTGTTCCCTTGAGAACTAGGTTTATTGATAAAAGCTGATCCTAAAGTTGCAGCAGCAGTGATCAGAGAAACTAGGATAGGGGTCATAACTTTTAATTTGGAAAGTTTCATATTTAGATAACTCCAGAAAATTTTTATCTCTTATTTATTAGATTATCTGGGTAGTTATATTTTGTCGGTATGTGGAGGTATGAGTTATTACTGTCGATACTTTTTTGGGTAGGTAGGTCAAAGTAGGTTCAAGTTGGTTTGACTAATCGCCCTCATTAAACAGCCAGTCCATGCAAAGGATTTAACGTGAGTTCAATAAGTTTTAAAAACCCCTCTCCAAAGACGCGGAGCGGCTTCTCGCTAGAGTACCTCTCCCCTACAAGGAGAGAGGCTTTAAAACCTTTATTTTTCGTTGATATTTCCAGATATTTAAGCCCCTCTCCGCGTCGGAGAGGGGATGGGGAGAAGTCATCGAACTCACGTGGATTTAAGGCTAACGACAACGCAGTAAAACTGACATTTATGCAAAAATATTCTCGATTTTGGGTTAGTATGAATAACTACCAGTCATTTATAGCAACTAATGAACGGAGAAGACGCATTTACTTTTATTGATAGTCTGGTTGCTTCCAAAAATGGATCTGGTTTTAGTGATGCAGAAAAGGCTGTGTTTTTAGGAATTTGGGAAGGTAAGACTTATCGTGTGATTGCTGAAGAAATCAATTTTGAGGAGCAATCTGTAAAAGAAATAGGGGGTAGGTTATTTAATAAGATTTCTGAAGTGTCTCAAGTAGAAATCAAGATTCAGAAAAATAATTTTAAAATCTCAATAGAGAAAATATATAATCAGCAATCTACACAAATCCTAACTACCTCAAAATCAACTTTAGAACTTATCAACCCTTTTATTCCCCAACAAGGGAGAGTAGAAGATGCACAACTGTTTTTTGGACGGAAGCGGGAAATACAACGGATATTTGAGGTGCTGAACAGTGGTAGTAGTGTAGTTATTGTAGGGGAAGAAGGAATTGGCAAGTCTTCTCTTTTATGGGCAATTTGTCAACAAGCAGAAAATCAGCTTCAGCTTCAGCCTGTATTTCTAGATTTGAATTGGGTTAATGATGAGGAAGAATTCTATAAAGCTTTGTGTTGCGAGATAGGTATCTCTGAAAGTAAGGGCTATATGCTAACTCGCAATTTACGAGATAAACGAGTGTTGCTAGCTATAGATAATGTGGGTAAGTTGAGTTGGCAAGGGTTTACTCGCCAAGTGCGGGATCATTTGCGGGGTTTAGCAGAGGGTAGTAATCTGCGGTTGGTTTTAGCTGCAACTGAACCTTTAGATAAATTATTTAACGATAGTCAGAATGATGGTAAAACTTCGCCACTTGCGGGGATTTGTCAAGAAGAGAATATCAAGCCGTGGGATGAAATCAGTATCCGTGATTTTATTAGCTGTCGTTTAGCTATGACTTCAGTGAGTTTTACTGAGGAAGAAATCATCCAACTGATTCAAGAAAGTGGCGGACATCCTCGGCAACTGATGCAGTTGTGTTATCTAACTTACTCGCAGTATTTGGCAGGTGCGAGATGAAATTTAGTATTTTGACCTCTCCCCCCAATACGGTTCGGATAAGCAGGGGAAGCAGGGGAGGAAACCCGCATTTCTCACAAACAGTAGGGGCGGGTTTACAGATATGCTCGAATCATTCACGAATATTTCGCTCAACCCGCCCCTACAGACTCTGGACTGAGGTTGCAAGAATTGATAAGAAATCCGGGTTAATGTATCGCCTGACATTGTTAATGTATCGTTTGACATTGCCAATGTATCGCCTGACATTGCTAATGTATCGTTTGACATTGTTAATTTATCGTTTGACATTGCCAATGTGTCGTCTGACATCGCCAATGTATCGACTAACTATCTTGTGTGTACACAGTAGCCTACAAGAAGAAGAGAGTAATGTTACTCCCCCTTCCCTCATAGGGAAGGGGGTAGGGGGGTTAGGTCTTTTACAGGTAAAGGCGGAGGGTGAATCATGACTTCTCCTGTACCTCGCCTAAACTTAGCACCGAAATTGCGGCGACCCCTTTCACTGTGGAATCCTTTAGATTATCTGCGTCTTTTGTATTGGGTGTTTTTCTTTCCCCAGGCTTTGCGGTGGTATGTTGATACTTTTGGAGGTGGGTATATTGCCTCAAAGGACATGAATTGGCAAAAGGGATGGGAATCATTCCGTCAACATCCTATTCAGCGTCAGTTGCTTTTTCAGGTTTTGATACTAACCGTTGTTACACCTGTAATTCTAGGTCTAATTTTAGAGGTTTTAAACGTCCCTTTTGACTGGTTTGGCGCGGCGAGAAGCGTAGTAGTAGGCGTGGTGGTAGGCGTATTGGTACGCGTGGCGTTTGGTGTGGCGTTTGGCGTGGTGGGAGGCATAGCGTTTGGCGTGGTGTTAGGCGTAGCGTTTGGCGTGGTGTTAGGCGTGGCGGAAGGCATGGGGGGAGGTGGGGCGTTCGGTGTGGCGGGAGGCGTGGCGTTTGGTGTAGCGGGAGGCGTAGCGTTTGGCGTAGCGGGAGGCGTGGCGTTTGGCGTAGCGGGAGACGTGGCGTTTGGCGTGGCGTTTGGTGTGGCGTTTGGCGTGGTGTTTGGCGTGGTGGTAGGCGTGGGGGGAGGTGGGGCGTTTGGCGTGGCGTTAACCGTGGCGTTTGGCGTAGTGTTAGGCGTGGCGGGATGCGTGGCTAATTTACGTCCAGAAAATTGGTTGTTTGGCTTGTTTATAAACTTGCAATCATCCAATGATCATAACTTGCCAATATCTCGTATAACCCCCCTCCCTTTACCCAATATTGCTTCTTGTTTGCAGAATTGGCTGCAACAAGATTGGGAAAAAGGTTTAGATAATGCGAATGAATTTTTAGCATATACTCTGCAATTTATCCCTGTTATTCAAGCAGTTAACCAGGTACTTGCTAAAACTCCATCAGAGCAAATTATTTGGCGTGTTTCTTGTTTGGCTAAATCTCCTTTTGACTGGAATCTGGTACGTTTTGCCTCAGCTTCTCTAAATGCCACTTTAAAATCAGTTTTTATAAATAATTTCTTTATTATTCCTATCTTTTGGCGCAAAAAATGGCAGCCTAGTATATTAACAGATATTCGTATAGACACCCCTGCTTGTGCTGCTGCTGCCGGTTTTTGGTATCTCCATGAACAAAAACCGACAAAAGCACAGAAAGCATTTGATAAAGTAATTTCTCTACTTTATGGGAAGGAAATGTATATCCTTGCCGAAACTTTAGCAGCATTTCAAAATGCAAAACAAGTGGCTACTATTGCTACTCTGCAAATACCTGCTTTTCCACAAGAACCAGTCTTACGTCCTAACACCTGGAAAGTCCTTAACCGTTTGCGTCGTGTAATAGAAGATATCCAGTTTGTTAACAAAAGTGTATCTCGTTCAGCTAGGTCTTTAGCACTTAATCGTGCTTTAGGGGAACTAACAAGCATTCTCAATACATCTGATAATTTGCCACAAGCCGAGCGCGGTTTAATAGTAGATATTACCCAAACTTGGAAAGAAAGCTTATTACAAATCGCTGGCGAAGTCGGGGAAATTTCTATTACCAAGCCTGTCATTAATCCTTATGTCATAGGCGACCCCGTTCAAGGTAATCTCTTTGTGGGGCGAGAAGATGTGATGAGACAGCTAGAAGAACTATGGGTAATGGGTAATCAACTCCAGTCCGTAGTTCTTTATGGTCACAGGCGTATGGGTAAAACTTCAATCTTGCTGAATGCGTCTCAATGTCTAGGCTCAGGTATACAGTTAGCTTACGTCAACCTGCTGCGTTTGGGGGATAGTCCCGAAGGTGTGGGTGAGGTACTAATGGCAATTAGTGATGAAATTTCTCAAACTCTGAAAATTCCATCACCAAATGACGCGGATTTATTGAATCTTCCCTATAGAAGTTTTGAACGCTATTTAAAACAGGTGGAAGCACAGTTAGAGACTGGGTTAATTATTGGTTTAGACGAATTTGAGAAAATTGAGGAACTCATAGAAGCGGGAAAAATCCCTCCAGATTTTATGGGTTATCTGCGGGGTTTGGTGCAAATGAGTTCTAAAGTTGCCTTTGCTTTTGCTGGGTTGCATACTTTACAGGAGATGACAGCAGATTATTTTCAACCCTTTTTCGCTAGTGTTATTCCTATTCATATCAAATTTCTGGAACGTGCAGCGACCCGCCAAATTTTAGCTAACCCAGGTGAAGATTTTCTCCTTGACTATACGCCAGAAGCTTTAGACAAAATCCATGCTTTAACTCATGGTCAACCATATTTAGTCCAACTGCTAGGGTTTCAGTTAGTGCGCCGCTACAATGACCAAGTTTTTGAGCTAGGAAGACCCCGTGACCCTGTTTTTACAGTAGATGATGTAGAGGTTGTGATTAATAATCCTGAGTTTTTCCAGCGTGGACGCTACTATTTTGATGGGGTTTGGGGTCAGGCGGCGCAAGATGTGGACGGTCAGCAGGATATATTAAAACTGCTTGCGCCTTATGTAGAGGGGTTGAGTTTTGATGTCTTAGCTCAGTCTACGGGGATGAGTGGTGAAAGTTTGCAGGCGGCGTTGGATACTTTGAAGCGTCATGATGTGGTTGAGGAAGGTGGGGGAGGGTGGCGAATTATGGTGGAGTTGTTCCGGCGTTGGGTTGTGCAGTGGAAGAGGTGAAAAGCTCACGCAGAGGCGCAGAGGCGCAGAGAAGATTGCAAAGAATCGATTTTACTTAGGTCTGAGGAAATGACGACAACTCGGCGAAAAGATATGCCATATCACGCATTGGCTACCATCACGTTTAGAGCAAGTGTATTAGCCCGATCGCTAACTCATAATATAGAGATGTTAGAATTAACACCAAGTTTGTACAACTCGACCTTTTAATTCTTGTCCTAGCCAGGGGGTATTACTCGAAAGGGTGTGCAGATTTTTCCTTTCTACTTTCCAGGTTGTTTGCGGGTTAAATAAGGTTAGTTCAGCTTGGTGATGGGGCGCAATTTTACTGACTTTTGCTTGTAAACATTCGGCTGGACGGGTACTCAAAGCTTGCCACAATTCTAATGCTGTAAATTCCCCAGTTTCTACAAGATGCTGCCACAGCAGAGGTAATGCTAATTCTAATCCAATTGCCCCTGGTGGTGCTTCAGCAAAGGCTTGGACTTTCTCTTCGTAGCTGTAGGGTGTATGATCAATGGCGATCGCATCTACAATTCCTGTACGCACTGCTGACCGCAAAGCCTGCATATCAGTTGTATCACCTAATGGCGGGTCTAAATGCAGACTAGTGTGATAACTTTTAACAGCCTTGGTATCTAACAATAGGTGCATCCATGTGGTGCTGGCGGTGATGGGTAAACCTTGAGACTTGGCGGCGGCGATTAATTCTACACTGCGAGCGGTGGAGACGCGCATAATATGTATGGGTGTGCCGATGGTGGCTACCAATTCTATTAAAGCAGCGATCGCAGTTGTTTCGGCACTCACGGGGACAGGCGGTAAACCAAACCGCAAAGCATCTGCACCTTCCCTCATTACACCATTAGATGCGAGTTGGCGATCGCAAGGCCAAAATGCTACAGGTTTTCCTAAAGGCTGCACATATTCCAATAGCCGCCGCACTAATCCTAAATTATCTAACGGCAACCCATCTGTAAACCCCACAACTCCCGCAGCCGCCAAATCTGCTAATTCCGTCATCTGCTTCCCAGCCACATCCAGGGTAATTGCGCCCCAGACTTGGAGATGGGGAAGAGAGGGGAAAGACAAAGCAACATTTCCCCCTTGTCCTCTCATCCCCTTCTGCAACTGCGCCACCAGCGCGGGATTATCAATAGCTGGCGATGTATCGGGTAGAATACCGACTCTGGTAAAGCCACCAGCAGCAGCAGCCTGTAAAAACGACAACAGCGTTTCCCGTTCCTCAAACCCTGGTTCGCCGGAGTGACTATACAAATCCACTAACCCAGTCCCCAAAACTAGTCCCCGACAATCCCTAATTTGGGTATCAGGACTGATATCACTAATTTGTGCCGCTACTGCTTGGATTTCACCATTGGCAATTAGCACATCAGATACTTGGTCAGTTTGCGAAACTGGGTCAATCACCCTTACTTGTTGCAGAAGTTCAGTTGTCATTTGAGCTATTTAGTGCTTCAGATGTTTTCTCTCATTGTTAACACCCTATAATGCCCCAGCTGCTGTTTTATCCAGTACACCGCCACTTAAATGAGAGGTGATGTTCATCGCTTGTAATACTGGCAAACCATTCAGTCCACAAGGATAGTCGATGACGCTGACAGCACCGTTACCTTGGCGGAAATTCCAGAAATTATCCGCAGGTAAACCTAGGATATGACACAGTAAGGTTTTGTTGGTAGCGTCGTGAGCTACGATTAATCCGGTTTGGCGTTGATTTTCTAAGGCGGTTTGTACAATTGCTTGCCATGTAGCACTGCTACGTTCCCAGACTTGTTGTAAATTTTCCCCTTTTGGCATTTGCACTGCGCCTGGTGTTGTTCGCCAACGGTGCAACTCTCCGGGGAATTCTTGGTCTATTTCTACTTCTAATTTTCCTTCCCAAAGTCCGTGACTGATTTCTCTTAAGCCCTCTTGCAACTCTAAATTTACACTGGGATGATGTTGCAAAATAATTTCGGCAGTTTCTTTAGGACGTGCCATAGTGCTACTTACAGCAAAGTCAATGGCAACATTTTGGAGAAATTCCCCGGCTTTTTGTGCTTGCTGTCTGCCGTTATCGTTGAGGGGAACATCGATTTGTCCTTGAAATCTGGTTTGGCGATTCCACTCAGTTTCACCGTGACGTACCAACAACAATCTTACGCCTTGATGGCCTGGTCGCAATGACGGCAGCATTTCGCCCATGTGTTGCGTCTGGTTCATCGACTCTAGTTGTACGGGTTCTCCCAAACCACCAGAAAAGTTTAAGACGCTGATGCAGCAGTTAGATTGTTGAACGGAATGGTAGCGATTGGGATGAATACCCAGGGCGGTGCTAATGAGAGCGCGATTGATGCCGTTATGCCCGACGATGAGAATGGTTTCACCTTGATGATGGGGTAATATTTCTTGCCAAAACTGCCGTGCTTGTTCATACACAGCCAGCACAGGGAAATGTTCACGTATTCCCCCTGTATCATTCACCAACATCTGAAATTCGTCGGGGTGTTCATGCCAAATGCGGTAATCTTCTGGAAACTTCTGCTGAACATCGCTAGACAGCATTTCTGCCCATAGAGGCAGATCAATTTCCATTAATTGGTCAGATGTTTGGACAACAGACGATTTTCCAGAATCAGATGCTAACTCACCATAAATAATATCTGCTGTCTGTTTAGCTCGCTGGAGTGGACTGCTATAAATTGCATTAAAGGCAATATTACTGAGGGCTTTGCCTACTTTACTAGCATCACTACGACCTTTCTCCGTTAACCTTGATACGTCAGTGCGCCCTTGAATGCGTCTTTCGGTGTTATATGTGCTTTGACCGTGACGCACGATGATGACACGGGTCATCTTTTTGCCCTCCTCTATCTAAAGGATTAATTTTACTGCATCCTGTAGGCAGCATTATCTCTTAGATTCGGGTTTAGTAACTTAATATTTTAATTTGTTTGTTGTCAGGACTACGCACAACTGCATCAAGAATGGTGCGATGGCATTCCACCCACCGTTAGTCATTGCAAATTGCCCTTACAACTGTACTTGCAATGCTTTACAACTGTTTACTGACAACTAAAGCTGAGGATGTCAATATACAACCGTAAAATTTAATACTTGTTTAAGCAATTGTAACAGTTAATTTAGGAATCTTTTGTGTATAATTTACAGCGTTATACTCATAAATAATAACTAGTCAAAAATACGAATGACCAAATAAACAATACATAACTAAGATATATTTCTGCTTCAGAGACATCGATAGTTAAGATATTGCAATGAAATTACTAAAAATTTAGTTTAATTGCGAAATAGCAGGAGGAATTACTGTTATTTATGAATGTTACTCGTCATTAGGCTGGGCAATCACTAAAAAAGAATTGAAATCCATAACGAAAGGAGACGCATCTATGTCAGATTCTACTGTGGAATTTCCGAACTTAGAAAAATTTCAATCTACCAATAGCACGGTCAAACTCACTGAAGCTGATCCTGAAATTATCAAAGAAATTCAAACTTTACTTACTAGAAAAAATTTGTATAAAGGTAAAGTTGATGGCATTGTAGGTGAATTAAGCCAAAAAGCATTTGCAGAATTTAAAGAAAGTGTTTGGCTAGATTCTCCTGAATTATTAGGCCCGACTACTGCATCTAATTTATTAGAGATAGCAGAAAACCATCAAACTAATGAAGAACAAACTCAGCTATTAAAACCACTGCCTGTATCCATTATAGCCACGAAGACAGGACGTACTTTAAGGTTAGTAACTGGAGAGACAGTTTACGAAAATGAACTGATAGTGGCGGGAGTTCCTCTGACTTGGGGTGAAATCACTAAAGGATGTGATCCCCAAAGAAACCCAGAGTCAAAAGCAGTGCTTAATAACATAATCAAAGCAGCTAAAGGCTTTGGCAAAATTCGTGATAAATACGGTATCCCAATTTCTATCAATTCTGCCTATCGTCCTCCTAGTGTGAATCGGCGGATAGGAGGCGCACGCTATTCTCAGCATATTAATGGTCTAGCCCTTGATATTGCCCCTTCCGACGGCAACTTTACCAAACTTTTAGACATTTGTCGGGCTTCTGATTGCACAGGACTCGGTAGAGGAATGCACAGAGGTTTTATCCATTGTGATTGGCGGCCAGGTAGTCGTGTAGTTTTTGACTATCCTTAATTAGCATTCCATATTGCGATCGCTGAAGTTAGGAGAATTAGCTAATTTTCCTAACTTCAGTTTTTTATTGGTTTAGCAAGAGAATAGTGACACTTTCATCTCTCTGGTTGGGAAATTTTCCCGTGATGGATGTGTCATTTAATCACATTCCACTTAGTCAAATGGAACATCTTGTCCACCCTTGGTAGGTCAAGACTTTCGCAGTACCATAATAAGCACGAAACTATAAAGTTTTTCGGTTGAGTGAGGTACAAGAACCACACCCCCAACTCCCTCCCCTCAATTGAGGAGGATAATATGATGTGTGCATCATTCCAGAAGCAAGAGTGTTTATCAGGAACTGTCCCCTTCGGTTGAAATTTTGTAGCTTGCTACTCGTAGAGTATTTTGAATTTTGAATTACTAAAGACGATGCCTGTACGTAAAACTCTATCAACACCTGATATTCAAATATCTTACTTGGAGTGGAATCAAGGGAAAGAACCTTTACTATTGTTGCATGGTTTAGCTGACCATGCTTTGGTGTGGTCGAGTTTAGGAGATGATTTAGCGGCGAATTATCATATAGTTGCGCCAGATATGCGCGGTCATGGCGAAAGCAGTAAGCCAGAAACAGACTATACTTTTGAAAGTGCGATCGCAGACCTAGAAGCACTCATGGATCATTTGGGATGGTCATCTGCTCATCTTGTCAGTCATTCGTGGACTGGTAAACTAGCGGTTATCTGGGCGAGAGTCAATCCCCAACGCTTGCGGAGTATGGTGCTAGTCGATCCCATTTTCATTTGGAAAATGCCCAGCATTTTGCGGCTGACTTTCCCCCTGTTGTACCGATACCTCTCCTTTCTCAAAGGTATGGGGCCATTTACCAGTTATGACGTAGCCGAAGCACAGGCCAAGCAATTAAATCAATATCAGGGTTGGAGTACATTACAACAGCAGGTTTTTCAAGCAGGTCTAGAACAAAAACCGGATGGTAGCTGGGGTAGTAAATTCACTATTAACGCCCGCGATCGCATTTTTGAGGACGTGATGCGAGTACCTGGCTTTACTACCCCCGTAGAAACTTCCGCCCTATTAATCCAGCCAAAAGAAGGACTGAACCGTTTAGACTGGCAAATCAAGCCCTATAAAACCTATCTGAAAAACCTCCGCCTGTGTCAAGTTCCCGGTAATCATTGGCCATTTTTGACTGCACCGGAAGTATTTAACCAGACAGTTGCAGCATTTTTAGCAGAATCTAAATAAAACAAATCTGATTATTAATAGACACCAAGAAAAGAGTAAAACTCAGTTTTATTCTTTCGACTTTTGACCTATGCCCATTTTAGATTGAAGAAAATCCAAAATCTCCCAGCCCTATACCCTGGTGGTCGGGGTCAATCCAAAATCCAAAATCCAAAATCCAAAATTTGTTGACTTTTGACTTCCCATCATGAGCCTTTGCATTAATCCAGTTTGCCCTAAACCTAACCATCTCAAAAATGAAAAAAACCGCTTTTGTCAAAGTTGTGGTTCTCAGTTGGAACTAGTGGGACGCTATCGGGTGATGCACTTATTGAGTGATATAACTGGATTTGGGAAAGTCTATGAAGCTTATGAACAAGACACAGCTAAAATTCTCAAAGTCCTACAAGCAAATCTCTCGGATGTTAAAGCCATAGAACTGTTTCATCAAGAAGCCGTTGTCTTGGGAAAACTGAATCATCCAGGTATTCCTAGAGTAGATGCGTATTTTCAGCATCACACTAGAAATAACTTAAGTTTATACTGCCTTGTCTTAGAAAAAATTTACGGAATTAACTTAGAACAGTGGTTAGAAAAACAACCTCAACCCACTTCTCAAGCACAAGCCATCATTTGGTTAAAACAGATAGTAGAGGTTTTAGATTTAGTACATAGCCAAAGGTATCTGCACTTAAATATTAAGCCATCGAACATCATCATCCGACCAGATGGACAATTAGTTTTGATTGACTTTGGTACAGCTAGAGAACTAACCAAGAATTACCAAAATCATAGCAATAACCCCACCATCTCATCTGGTTATAGCGCACCAGAACAAATGCAAGGAAAAGTGACATTACAGTCAGATTTTTTTGCATTGGGGCGCACCTTCGTTTTTTTGTTGACGGGAAAACATCCTCTAGATATGTATGATGCCCCCGATAATTTAGTGCATTGGCGCAGTTATGCCAATCAAGTTTCTCCACTATTATTGAATTTAATTGATTGGCTGATGACACCAGAATTAACTAAGCGTCCTGCCAATACTAAAGAAATTTTACA
Source organism: Anabaena minutissima FACHB-250 (assembly GCF_014697125.1). Taxonomy (GTDB): domain Bacteria; phylum Cyanobacteriota; class Cyanobacteriia; order Cyanobacteriales; family Nostocaceae; genus Trichormus; species Trichormus minutissimus. Next base: position 518,602 of record NZ_JACJRG010000001.1, read on the forward strand.
GCGCATTAAAGAAGTTGAACAGCCTAAAACTATAATTGAAAGTCAAAATATTCATCTTCCAAAAAAGTCCCAAGCTTTAGAATTAACTCAGCTGAAACTTGATACACCTCCCTCTCTATCAGCCAAACAACAAAAAAAAATACCTTTAATATCTATATTTTTAGCACTTCTATTTTCATTAGGGTTACTTAGTGTAGTTGCCTTAATAATAGGTTATCCACAATTCGCAACATTATTACCAATAGCAACTCAATCTCCAGAAAGAAAAGGGAAGATTGATTATTTTTCTTATGAAGAAGGAAGAGATAGTAAAGGTAGAGGTGCTGAATTTAACATTGCCATTTTATCAGTAGAGTATAAATGGCTTACAGACAGTAATTTTCAAGTTACAAATAACTATCAAACTATTAGTCTTGATGTTTTAAAATTGCTTTTAGAACAAGAAGGTATCCAGAAAATAATGGAAGACCCTAATGAAATTATTTCTGTAGGTATAGCTTCTTGTGATATAAAATTAGCAACTGCACAAATTAGAGCATTTGAACGTTCCCAACAAATACAACTCTTAGTGCAAAAATTATTTAAAAATACACCCAGTGTTAAAGGATATCGCTTATTAAACTTAGGTCAATTCCAGCGCAGAGACTGTAAGCCAAATCAAGATATAACTAGATATCAAAGCAGCGTTATTATTATGGGAGTTAAAAATAAATCAAAAGGTGTAATTATAGATGAAGCCCTACGCGATAGGTTAGAAAAACAGCCTTTTGCTGATTTTAAATTAGAAGATTATTCTTTAAGTTCATCAGAAAAATTTAAAACTATTTCTAATAATTTATAACTTATAGCAATACATTAGCCAAAAAATAGTATGAAGAGGGAGAGATGATGTAGTAGAGTTGTTATTTGTTACAACGACAAATCAAAAGCCAAATACAACCTATGTTTGACATCATAACACTGTTGCAATACCTACTAACTTAATCAGTATAAAGCAAATTTATAGATTTAAAGTAAATATAAATTTATACTTGCTAATTAGAGAAATATACATTAAGATTACCCAAATTAGCTAAATTTATAACAACTTGAATTTAAGATGGGTATTCTCAATAAATTAAAAATAATCAAACTAGATAGCTATTTGCTCATAGCTCTGATATCTGGCTTTATTTTTTGCCTCTATGGCATCAATTGGGGAAGAGTAGAAGAGTGGAATCCAGATCAAATGGTCTTTAAAGGAAACCTTTCTCTAGGTGAAATTTTCTCCAGCCCTAGTGAATTTCTCAAGCCCCCTTTTCATACATACTTCAACTTTATATTATCCTACATTCCACTCAAATTTATTGAGAAAATTTTTCGTCTCTCCCAACATTCTCTGACTTCTGGTTCAGTGATTCTTCTCTGGTCTAGAATTATTACTGCATCTTTATTTTTGGGATCGATTTTTTTAAATTTTCACATAAATAAAAGATTTTTTGGATTGTTTGCTGCTCGCATTATCACACTAATTTTTGCTACTAGTAGCGGCTTTATAGTTTATAGTCATTTTTTGACAGCAGACATTCCTTTAATTTTTTGGATGCTCTTATCTTTTTACTTTATTCAAAGTATATATTTACAAGGTAAAGTATCAGACTACTTTTTAGCTGGACTTTTCACAGGAATTGCGACAGCAACAAAATATAATGGCCTATCCGTTGGTATTGGAATTGTTTTGGCTCATCTTTTATCCTATAACGAACTAGCTTGGAAAAAAAACCTTTTCAGTAAAAAGCTAATTTTAAGTTTGTTAACAGTTGTGATGGGCTTTTTAATTGGTAATCCATTTGCATTAATAAATTATCGTCAGTTTGTTTCCGATTTTTTATATAACTATATTACGACCCCTATATATAATGGTGAAATAACAGGTACTAACTACTTCACTTTCTTTTCCATATATATTCGTGAGATTGTTGGACTTCCCTCCTTGATAATTCTTAGTTTAGCGATATTGTATTCTCTATACATTACTTTTAGCAGTAAAGAGAAGAAGAGTATCAAAGGTGTTTTATTAGTTCTAAGTGTTTTTATTATTTACTACTATAAATTTGCTAATTTCCCTAGATTGGAAACTCGCTTTGTACTGCCTATAATACCTTTCTGGCTCATGCTGTCAGGCCCGTTTTGGAATCAAATTAAGTCTAATAAAGCGGCTATATCAGTTATTTTAGTAATTATTATCAGTTACAATACTGTTTGCAGTTTATATGTAGGTAAAAGATTTTTAGACGATCCACGTATGGTAGCGCAGGAGTGGGTAAAGCGCAATATACCTGAGTTGAGTTCAATAGAAAATACTGCATATATTCCTACATGGAATCGCTTACCAGGAGTTAAGCTAAAATCCAGAAATATGCCTTTTATTTCAGGGCGAGGAAAGTTATTTCAGCAGATTTTAACAAGTAAGTTTAAAGAAGATTCTTGGATTATTAAAAGGTGGAGAGAGTCTCAAAAATCAGATCAAAGTTTAACCTTTTACTCGCAAGCAGATTTAGCTAAACGCCGACCTAAATACATTGCTATTAATTCACTTTACTATGAAAGATTTTTTAAAAAGGCAAACTTGAAGGAGTTATATCCTGAAATTAATCAATTCTTTAACAGCTTAATTAGTGAAGAATATTCTTATAAAAAAATATTTGATCAAGAGTCCAAAATTCCCCCAGTCTGGGCTTATCCTCATAATATTGATTTTCTGCATAACAGGACAATAATTCTTACAGGCAAAGATGCTTAATTTTGTATCATATTCCCAGTCCCCAATCCCCGATCCCCAATCCCTCTTTATGATGGAACAAAGCCTGTAAATTAATATCAAGCAATGCTGACCCATATTCAAGACTTAGCCACAAAACTAGCACCCCGCCTCATTGAGATTCGTCGTCACATTCACTCTCATCCAGAACTTAGCGGTCAGGAATATCAAACTGCTGCGTTTGTGGCCGGTGTCTTATCTTCTAGTGGTCTGCGTGTACAAGAAGGAATTGGCAAAACCGGGGTAGTGGGAGAAATTAAAACTGTTGCTGAGGATGAGCGTTTCTTGGCAATTCGTACTGATATGGATGCTTTGCCGATTCAAGAATCTACTGGGTTAGAGTATGCTTCTAAAACAAAAGGTGTCATGCACGCTTGCGGTCATGATATCCATACTACGGTAGGTTTGGGAACGGCGATGATACTTTCCCAAATGGCGGAGGAATTAGGTGGAAATGTGCGGTTCTTGTTTCAGCCTGCGGAAGAAATCGCCCAAGGTGCAAGCTGGATGATCGAAGATGGGGTGATGAAAAACGTTGCGGCGGTGTTAGGAGTTCATGTTTTCCCTTCTATCCCGGCTGGTTCGATTGGTGTGCGTTATGGGGCTTTGACGGCGGCGGCTGATGATTTAGAGATTATCATCATGGGGGAATCTGGTCATGGGGCGCGTCCCCATGAGGCGATTGACGCGATTTGGATTGCTGCACAGGTGATTACAGCTTTGCAACAAGCCATTAGCCGGACTCAGAACCCCTTGCGTCCGGTGGTGTTGAGTATTGGTAAGATTAGCGGCGGGAGAGCGGCTAATATTATTGCTGATCAGGTACAGTTATTGGGAACAGTGCGATCGCTCCATCCAGAAACCCGCACTCAACTACCTAACTGGATTGAGAAAATTGTGGCTAATGTCTGCCATTCCTTCGGTGCGCGGTATAAAGTTAAATATCACCAAGGTGTACCCGGTGTCAATAATGATTATGCGCTGACTCAACTATTCCAGTCCGCCGGTGAAGCAGCTTGGGGTAGCGATCGCGTCCAAGTTTTACCAGAACCATCTCTAGGTGCGGAAGATTTTTCTGTATATTTGGAACACGTCCCTGGTTCAATGTTTCGCTTGGGTGTAGGCTACCCTGAGCGAATTATCAATCATCCCTTACATCACCCTGAATTTGAAGTGGATGAATCTGCTATTGTGACAGGAGTTGTAACAATGGCTTACGCTGCGTGTAAGTATTTTCAACACGAATAAAGCCCCATTCTTGGGGCTTTTGGTGTTGCGATACAGAAGCAGTAATTTGGTAGCAAGGAAATATTTAAAAATCTGGGCATTCAGAATCTACCACGTTGGGGTGGCAGTAATAACGTAAAACCGTTGTCACCTCGTCGCCAATCCACAAAGCCACCCTATCCGGTGTAATTCCACTCGCGATCGCCCAAGTTGCGAAGGTGTGGCGGGTGGTGTAGGGCTTTAAATAAGGCACTTTACCGAGTGCGGCTAATTCTCTGACTACGCCAGGATAAAACCTGACGCTGTTATCGGTGTGCGTTCCACTCCAAAAATCATGAAGAATATTGTTAGAAATTGGCCTGCCAGTCTTACTTTTAAAAATTAATTCGTTGGGGTTATAGGCGTTTGGCGGCGGTTGCAACTCTAAAAGCATCAATTGCAGCTTTGACCCTTTAGCCGTGGGAAATACGCGCTTTTTACCGTTTTTCGTTCCCTTTTTAATACCGTAGAGATTACAGGATTTGTTAATTGTGATGCGGGTGCAGTTGCCTTGAATATCTCCCCAGGTGAGCGCGAATGCTTCCCCCAATCGCGTGCCAGTCCAGAATAGAAATTTTACTAGTGGCGCATAGTGATTATGCAAGCGGTGATTTTCAAAAGCCTTAATGATAATTTCGCGCTGTTCTAAGGTGTAGGCTTGGTAAGTTTCGTCTGTGGATTTTTTTTTGGGTTTTTTAATTTTGAGATTTTCAAAGGGGTTATTGGTAATTAATCCTGAGTTCATAGCCCAATTACAGCACTCGCTAAATCTCACCAGTAATTCCCAGGTCATATAGTGAGTAGAATTTTTAAGCAGCCAATCTCTAATCAGGGGTGCTTTATCTAATGATTTACTCGGAAGTTTTTTAATATAGCGTTCGGTGCATTTGTAGTTACTTAATATAGTTGTAGGTTCTAAAATTGCTTTTTTAAATTCGGTGAATTTAGTCCAAAGTTCTAAAAGATTATATTTATAACTTTCAGTGTTTATTGGTTGGGTTACAGCGTTCCTGGTCGGCTGCAACTGGTAACTATTAAGTGAATAATCAAATCTTTCTAATGTTATATCTTGGGCTATAGCATCACGTCTTAGCCTTACTAGTTCCCGGTTTCTGGCGTTATCTTCTAGCCCAGTAGCAATAAAAAATTGCTTATCAAATCCTTTGACACTAAAGCGGATGACAAGCTTATTTGAGCGTTTATCGACGCTGATCCATTTATCCGCCACGATGCCACCCTTCCCAAGTGCGTGGTGAAATTACTTGCCACTGTCCATTTATAAATGCTCGTCCTGTATCCCCATCGTAGTCAAAATCATCATCGCATTCGTCGTAGTCTGGATCATCTTCATCGAATGCCACAACGTGATTGCAACGAACGCAAAAGTAAATCCTTGCGTCTTCATCTTTCTGCCACTGACTGCAATTGCACTCTGGGCAACAAAAATCTAATTCAACAATTTTATTGCTCATAAAATCCCAAATTTTAGGTTTCAAAAATTTTGTCTACAGTTGCTACAATCCTTATTCTACAAAGATTACAGCCGTCTACAGCCCAACCCCTGGGGCTGAAAAATTGTAGGCGGTGTAGACGGTCTATTGATTGGGTGGTGACAAGGTGGCGATTGGTTATAGTTGCCAGACTGATAACAGTTGATAACAAGTAATTTACTGATAAAGCCGTGCCTACAAACTGTAGGCAGCTTGTAGGCAGACTGTAGACGCTAAGTTATCCACCTCCAGCCCAAACGGTCGCCTGTTCCCTCCACAGTCCCCAAGCCTTTGTCAGCCAATGACGCAAAGATGATCCGAATTTCGTCAGGCTGCATATTCTCAAACAATCGTGTTGATTGCAGTAGTAGACGGGCTTTTAATAGTTCCCCTGGGTGCTGTTGTCCCCAATCGACTATGAACTGTTCAAATTCATTGAGTTCGGTTTGGGGAGTATCGACCGCCTCATTTTCCCGGCTGGAGGTTTGCGCGGGTGCTAATTGAGGTTGTCCCCAACTACTCAGATCAAGTTCGCAAGGGACATCATCAACCATAAACCGCTTTTTACCACCGGCTTTTAACCACTGCTCAAGGCGATCATCTTTTAGTTTGGTGCGGGCGTGGTCACGTCCGAATTGCCCTAGTCTCACCAGGACAAAGCAGCTGTAGAGCGTGTCTTTGTCCCCTTGCAAGCCAAAGTTTTCGGCGGTGTCGTTCTGGGCTAATGCACAGATAAACTGTTTGTACCGCCTTCCCCGTTTGGCGTGGCGTTTAATCCAGTTGGTGGCGTGGTCGCACTCGTCTACCAAAATTGGGAACTCCTCAGCGATAAGGAATCTCTCACGACCGGCGATCGCGTTATTCCCCCCTTCACCCCTAAGCTGAACTAGCTCTTCTAAAGTGGCTAGGTCTTGTCCCATTGCGGTGTCTATGGCTTTAAAATTCCCCTTACGCCCAATGACATCGGCTTGATCTATCCATGCCCAATCGTCGGGTTTTGCGTCGCTGTCATAGACTACGACCCTACCACCAATTTTGGATGATAGGTACTGGGTAAATGTCGATTTACCGTCACCAGTTCCCCCGACTAAGGCGACGTGTTTCTGTTTTTTCTGGATGTAGTCAACTGGATCTGTAATTAGGTTCTCTGGTGTCCAGTCCCCAGAAATTTGTCCCACCGTGACGGCTAACTTGGCTGTGGGCTGGGTTTGGGTTTTCGCTAGTGCTTTAAAGCTAATCTGTGAGGCTTGATCAATGTCGCCAAGCATTTGATTTAGTTGCTTGACTGACTTTCTGAGGTTGCCGCCGCCAACTAAGGCAGATGTAGCCCCAATCAGTAGCCAAGGCTTGATCTGCTTTTGGCGAACATCGACAGCAGCGCACAAAACTAAAACTGATGTGGCCCAACATAACCATGATGCTTTTTGAGCTTGGCTATACATCTTTAAGTACGTGTGTACTTGTGAGGGGTGTAAATCAGTCATCACTTTCCCTGAGATATTCTTGAGCTTGTTTGAAGGTGCTGATTTCTTGGTCAGTCGCACCAGCTAACCCCAAAGGGTAATACTTGGTGGCAATGATGGCTGCTTCCTCTGCCAATGCTTCAGGACATGATGCTTCTTGCAATACCTTGAGAAAAATTTGCTGGCGTTCCTCTTGTTTCATAGCCCAATTACTACCCCCACGGTTACTAGAATTAAGCGGAATATTAGATAATTCCTGATTTCCGTGATATTTAACATCTGCCACCCCACTAACGCCAAAATTGCGATCGCGATTAGTCCCCCAATTCGCAAAAAACCGGGAATGGGGAATGATGCCCAACAGCTAGTGACCAATGCGGGAATGGTGATTGAGGTGGTGATATCAAAAACTAGATCAGTGGGGTTGTCTGGGAGCGCGATCGCATTTATCCACCCCCGCTTAAATTCCTCCAGCTTGTTGGGGACTAGGGATTGGGGACTGGAGACTGGGGAATAATTGCCACCTTGGGGAACTTCGACTATTACCTTGGGGGCTTCATTTTCCATAAGTCACCCCATCTTTGAAAGATTTGAACTCTGTTTGACAACTTGCTAGGCTTTTTTGCAGTTCGTCCGTACTAGACTGTTGGTAAGATTGGGCGATAAACACCACCACCACCGCCAAGACTAGCCAAAATATATTGGTTTGTTGATTCATAATTGTCATATCTCAAAATTAAATTGATTCCCCCTCCAACCCATATTGGTAGGGGGAATTTTTTACATCGTCTCTAGTGGTGCATCGGCGTTGATGATGTCAACGATTTGTCTCATCACGGTTTGGTCTTCTGCTGTTCGCCCCAAATTGGGTAGACTTGCATCGTCTCTGGCGACGATGTTTGAGGCTGTTTCGGCTAATTCTTTGGGAACTTCCCGTAATAACAGCGCATCTAGGGAAGCTTCATAAAGTCGCTGGTTAAATTCAGGCATCGTTTACCCCTTGGCTATATTGTCCGTAAGCACTCATTTGAGTAAGTCGAGCCGAAACATTGTCTACTGATTCATTGCCAGTTGTGGGCAGGGGTTGCCCTTGGTAGTAGGCGGCGGCGATTTCGGCTGATTGTTCAGCCGTCGCGCCGTTAGCTAGTAGCTGTCCTTCTGGAAAGCCGACTGAGTTGATTTCGTTGCTTGGATATTGCATAATCTTGATGGTTTTGAAATTGGGTCGATCGCGCTTCTTGGTCGTTGGGCGGTCGTCCTTAAAAATCTGCTTTTGATGCTGTAGTGCTGTTGAAGCTGGTTACTAGCCAAACTTGTAGAGAATTTCTAAGGCTTGGCTTAACTTCAATGGGTTGGCGAGTGTCTAAACAAGCAGCTCGCCCATTGTTCATCTTTACCCATAGGCTTTTACCAGTTTTGGATCTAGAAAATAGTTGGCCAGGTTCAACGACTGACCAGCTTACTGGAGACTTGCCCACGACATATTCAGCATGATGGCTATCAAAGCCTTCTGCTAATGGATCTGCTGATAAGTCTTTCCATACCTTTGGTTTACCTTTTAGCTTGCTAGTGTTGGCTGATCTACCGTTGGTAGTTGCTCGATCGGTTATCTGTTGCTCAGTCATGATTTGGGAATACTAGGGTTTACAAGGTTTGATAAGTTTTCATTGCTTTCGCTGAAGCCCTATGCAGAAGGGGTTTCAGCGTTTTTGTTTTCGGCGGCTGCGCTATCATCCTGGATGGTGTAGGAACAGCCATAAATAAATCTCCAAAATTTTTGGGCGGTTTCTCCTGTGATTGTTAAGGGTTCTTTGTCTCCGTGAAAGTGAATCCAAGTTAGGTTTTCAGCTTTCTTTACGTAATTAATGCTGTCCAGGTCAAGGATGATTTCAAGGTCTGTTCCTTGTAGATGGATGAATTTGCTGGACATTGGTTATCAGGTGTTATCGGTTGTTATCGTCTTCGTCCCTAGCAGGTCTTTGGGCTTGCAGGCTGCTATCTCTGCATGGTTTGGGATTAGGGCATTGGTGTTACTCGCGCTAGCAGGTCTTTCTTTGCCTCATTGGCAGTAGGCTGCTATCTCTACTTGGTTTTGACGAAAGTGACTTTATCCATGACAATCATCTTATATAAGATAGCAAAAATAGTCTAGCTTCTTATACAATAAATTCTAAACAAGAATTGGTAATCTTAAATAAGAAGTTGATCATGATTACTAAAAATGGCGAAAGCACCAAAGGCGAAACACCGCGAGCATGGGGAGATAAAGAAACAATTCAGTCTGGGATTGACTCCAACCAGCGTGGAGGGACTAGACAAACAAGCCGAGAAGTTGGGAGTGAGCCGATCACAACTGATAGAAATGATTGGGCGCGGGGAAATTTCTCTGACCAGTGTGGACAAGGAACTGTTGGGGGAATCGTTGATCGGCTGATCGAAAAGGTTGCTCATCTAGTAGAAGAGTCAGAGCATCGGACGGCCGAGTTAAAACAACAGTTGGCAGAACTGAGACAATTTTCTACACAGATTCAAAAAAACGAATATCCAGAGTAAAGCCGTCACCTTTGCAGGTAGACGGCTTTATTTATGGGTGCATCGCCAAGCGCGATCGCCCTCAAACAAAGCCATCAAAACCAGGTGTATTTATGAAATTCAAAAACTTTAAAAACAAATACGGGTATCCTCCGATGCTTACATCAGCAGAACCCGTAGATGGTGGTATGAGTTGCTCTACCAACTCATACCACCATGATGGACTTTATCAATCAATTATCGGTTACTTTACCTCCTCCACTTTTTGCGGTTGCAGTGGGAATCATGATGATTTTATTCATGTTTGCCTGGGGGCTAGTCTTATGGCTTTTATTTTTTATTGTTTCCCTGATTCCTGGCACAGAGTTTCTATTTGTAGACATTGAAGAAAGTCTGAATCGTTCCATTAAGCAGAACCTAACCCAGAAATCAAAACCACGCGGCAAGATTTCACGCTCATACCGCACCAACCCCAGTAACAGAAAACTGCAACACCAGCTAATCGAAATGCTACGCGGTGACACAGCCGCAGCTAAACGGCTCCTGGCTCAACAGAGACAGATTAACCCAGGCAGGTCTGACAACTGGTATCTAGAAAAAGTAATTTACGACTTGGAACGCGATCGGCGTTGCTAACCCTCCTATTAGAGATTAGCGGCGGCTGACCAGTCCAAGGTTAGCCGCCGCTATTTTTTTGTAACAACCATGAATGATTTAACCCAACCACTCGCCGACTACATCCAAAAGGAAATTAAATGTTCACCTGACCATGCCCAACTACTGGCAGTGAAGTTAATAGCGATTCTGCCATCTGTTTTTGATGCACGACCGGAGTTTTTTACTTTGGCAATGGCTTCAATGCCAACAACCAATAGCAACGACATTGGGGGCTTCTGAAAGCTCGATTTATCACCTTGCTACCTGAAAACCAGTAAACATCTACTTAATCAAAAAGGAACTAAAACCATGACATATACCCAAGAAAAAAGAGTGGCTGCAACCACTCAAAACAACAAAAAAGAACTAAATAACACTATCAATAACACTACTAATTATAACACTAGAAACCCAGAACACATAGACCCAGCGCACTGGAATGAGTGGATAAATAGCGGTGTTAAGGAAACAATAATATCAAGAAATGTCCAAACAATTAAAGACCCATTAGTAGTAGACAAAATACTAAGTCGAAACAATAAATCAAGGTGGAAACATTCTAATAACTTGATTCCTTGCTGGTCTGTGAGCGGTGTTGACCCCAAAACCGGAGAACCTACATTATTAGGCGTTCAAGTTAAACCAGATACATCAATACTGAACAAACAAGGTAAATTGCAAAAGTATCTTTCTCCTTCAGATTATCAGCTTGCACCACTATTTCTAGATAACGGTATTCAGGATTTCTGGCAGTCAGTAATAGATGATAAGTCAAAGCCAATCATCATTACAGAAGGAGCTAAAAAAGCAGGTGCAGGTCTATCAATTGGCTACATAACAATTTCTATTCCTGGTGTATCTACTTGTAAAAAAGACGGTAGATTACACGACTTAATCAAGCTATTTACAGGCTTTGGTAGAACAGCTTACCTTTGCTTTGACAACGACATTGTGGTCAAGAAACCTGTACAAAATGCCATGACAGGTTTAGCTAAGGAATTGGCTGCCACGGGCACAAAGGTCATGGTCATCAACTTACCCCCCGGAGAAAACAAGGGCATGGATGATTTCATCTTTAACAACGGCAAGGACGAGTTCGACAAACTAGTAGTCGATGCACAAACTATTGAGGAATGGCGTAAAAGCCTAGAAGAACAATGGCTTAAGCATCAACTAGATGAAGGTGAGGAAGAAAAATGCAAGCTCAAACGCCAATTTGAAATTATCCGCGATGGCTGGGGCGAGGGACTGAGGTTAAACCAGATGAAAAATATCATTGAACTAGGCGGGCAACAGCTCGACCTAGACCAAATTCGCTTACACATGGTTTTAGAATTTGGTGAAGCAGTCCCCATTGGGGATGCTCAAGCCATCGTGCAAATGCTGGCCAGTCAGAATGCTTATCACCCAGTAGAAGATTATTTAGAAAACGTCTCCCAAATTTACCCCGACGTTGACACCAGTATTTTAGACAACCTCGCTACTCGCTACTTTGGCACTGACAACGAACTCCACAATATATATATGAAGAAAGTCCTCATCTCAGCCGTTGCCCGTATCAAGCAACCTGGATGCAGACTAGAATCAGTACCCATCCTAGTTAATCCCCGTCAGGGCATAGGTAAAAGCACCTTTTGGCGAAATCTCTTTGGTGAGGAATGGTTTTCTGATGACATGGGAGATGCCAACGAGAAAGATGAGCGAATGAAGCTGCATAACTTCTGGTGTCTGGAATGGTCGGAATTTGAGAACGTCTACAAGAAAAAAGATGTCAGTGCCTTAAAGAAATTCATCACCACCAAAACCGACAGCTACAGAACCCCCTACTCGCGCACTATCAAGGAATATCCCCGCCGTTCGATTTTGGTGGGAACTACCAACGAGCAAGAAATATTAGCTGACCCCACAGGTAGCAGGCGATTTTGGGTAATTCCTGTTAACGGCATAATTCCCGTTGAGATGCTTGAACAAGAGCGAGATTTACTTTGGGCAGCAGCTTACGCGCTTTACAAAACTGGTGAGCAATGGAAGCTGACCTATGAGCAAGAAGAACTCAGAGAGGAAATGAACAGACAGTTTCAGGTAATTGACCCCTGGACAGAAAGAATCCAAGAATACGCCAAACACCGCGACGTGGTGACACTCAATGAAATTTTTCACTATCTCGAAATTGAAACAGCGCGTCAGGATGTCGGAATTACCCGTCGGATTGGGGGCATATTTAGCCGATTGGGTTGGGACACCGAACGAAAACGCGAGGGTGGAATTTGGGTGAGACGATGGATAAAAAAAATTGAAAAGTTGCAAAACCTATCTGGTCTATCTGGATCACCTGGATCAGTAGGTACTTACGAGCAAGTACAAAACAATACAAATGACGGTCTAACTGATCAACACGATAACCAACCCGAAAAAAACACACATTTTTATCTGGATCAATCGACCACTGCACAGCAAGGGTTACAGGAATTGATCCAGATAGATCCAGATAGGTTTTCAAACTTTCCAGAAAAATTTTCACACTTAAATGCAGATGTTAAATCTGAGCCGCAGGATTTTCAACTTACTGATCCAGATAGATTTTCAGAAAAATCTGAACAATTAAATTCACCTCATCTCACTTCCAAAGACCTACCCGCCAGAGAATGCCCAAACACTAAAAAATTTATGCCTGCCGGATTCTCTAGTACGGTCAACAATAAACGGGTGATGTTTGAGCCTTTTAGTTTCAAACGTGGTGGAAAATCACTCCGGGTTGTTCTTCATATAGATGACCGGAGATTCAACACATCCATTGATTGGCCTGTCAGCAAAGAACAAATGATTTCAGAACTAGAGGTGCTAGCAGCTAATTTCGTTAAACGATATTTCTAGCGACCATGACTAAAAACCTAACTCGCATACCATGCCCCCGTTGCCACCAGTGGAACACTCACCGCAACGGGTACAACTCACGCGCCACTGGGGAGAAGGTGCGGCGGTGGTATTGCTACGACTGCGATCGCACTTTTCAGCAACCAAACTTAAACGAGATAGCCGATAAAACTAGGAATTTCAGCGCAATTTCGTAATTAAAATTGCCCGATATAGATTACAAAGGTTTTATTCCCTTCAATAAGACCACATTTTTCTATGCCAGAACCAACATTAACAGCCGTGTTTGGAGCAAACGCTGTTCAAGACATAAGCACTCTGACAATTTCAAAAACTGATTTAGTGGCAGTGGGATTAACCGCCGCCGCGAACAACTCAGCAGAAGCCTTGCTGACTGCGATCGTAAAACTCGCATCAGGAACACTAAGCGAAGAAAACCGCGACAGCAATATTGATCAAAGCGTTGCGGTAGTTCAATCAACAATCCCCAGCTTCACCTCTCGGATTAATGGCACAACAACAGAAACATACATCCGAGACACATTCTCTGTAGAGCTTGATAAAGCTTACACAGCTACAGCAATTGACCCAGACGACTACTAAATATGCAAACAACCCTAGAACAACTATTTGGGGTTAATGCTGCACAAGATAGTCAGGCTTTGGTAATACAAAAGTCTGACCTTCCTTCTTTAACTCCCAACATTAACAACAGCGCAGAAAGTTTGTTGATAGCAATAATTCTGCAAGCTTTAGAAAACTTTCAAGGTGAGATAACAACACCAGAAGGTGAAAAGATAGTTGACCCCAACAACAACCCAATTACCTATAACAATTCAGTTTTATACGCAACTTTACTGGTAGAACGTTTCGATGGTTTTATTGAGCAAAGGTCAGGTTCTTACGTCGTTCGCAACACTCTAATAATTCACCAATTCACAGAATATGCAGATACAGAATTTTCCTAGTGGAAGCCCAACAATAAATGATTTATTGTTGTTCCAATCGGTAACAGACGGAACATATAGAAAATCATTGTTAAGTCAGCTTCCGGGTGCTGTTAACGATTGGCAGATAGTAAACTCTAATTTCACTACTGAAATAAATAAAAAAGTTTTCAATACTTCTACAGGTAACATAACTCTTACATTGCCTATAGTTAGTTCTGGTGAAATTGAGATATTTAATCTTAATGCAAGTAGTAAGATTTTCGTTAATCTTCAAGGTAAAAAGTATCGCGGCGCAAACTACAATACAGCGAATTTAGTTTGTCAAGGTGCGAGTAAATATGTGCGATTAGTTTACCTTGATGATTCAAATGGTTGGTATCCCATATTTAACCAGTTAGATTCTTCCGGTGTCTATCCCAGTGGCATGGGATTGTGGCTTGAGAATGGCGAACTAACCGATAAATCAGGTAATAGTAGAAACGCTACGCCAGTCGGTGCTAATAGTCCTTCTGTTGCAGTGGGAATTGATAGTAAAAATGTACTTCGATGGAGTGGTGCAGGCAACCAGGAGTTACAAGTTAGCCCATTTTTGTCAGGCACTACAGGCGCAACATTGTATTGTGTGTTTACTGTAAGTGCCAATACGAACTACAACCTTGTACGCACTGCGAATATAGATGATTACTGGCGTTTTACAAGTGGGGGTAATGGCTATATAGGCACTTTTAGAAATGCCAGGATTGAAAATTATCCGGCTGCTATGCCGTCAAGTGGTAGCCATTTAATTAGCATCCATGCAAATAGTGCAGGCTATGAAGCAATCCTAGACAATGTATCAAAAGGATTGAGAGCAGAAACATACAATTCAGGCGATCGCTTCCGAATTGGAACGAATGATAAAGCTTTTAATGGTGACATCGCCTTGATACTCGTTTATCCAACATGGATAGATAAAACCTCATACACTCATACATCTTGCGTTGAAGCCATCAAACAATTCTACCCAAGCCTACCTTTTACACTATGAGTTTATTTTGTGAAATAGGTGATAAACCCAAGGTGATTTATAGAGTTAGTGGTGCAACAGAAGACAGCGTTTTTTATGCTCAAACATCACCAATTGATGTGAATGTCGTGCCATTTGAGAATCCTAATCTACCAGGCGAAATTTACGCTTGGAATTTCAGCACAAACCTAAATCCTAGGTCAACGCTTGCAGAATTAGGGTTTAGGGCTAAAGGAAAGTTAACTGACTTTAGTGTAGGAAACCTACTCAACACCGATACTGTAAACGGTCAGCAAATCGGTAATTGGTCAGCATCCTTTAAGGATGGAGATGGTAATACTATCTCTGGGAGTGCTATTGGTTATTATCCTGGCGACACACCAACACTAGTTAAATTGTTAGTACCCGGTGAGAAACCACCTACTGATATATGTCAATTACAGGTTAAGGATGCAGGTGGGACACTATTATTTACAGCAAGTGGTAAATGCCCTATTAACTACAAGGTAGCTTGCAGCAACTGTCCCGACGGACAAATTGAATGCAAGCATAATAAATATCCCGGATACTGCTGTATTCCCTGTCAATCTACAGCATCAAAAATCAATAATTTGGCTGCTAAAACGAGGGCTAAATAATGGCTGAATGCAAAGATATTGATAAAGCATTAGCGAATCTTGCTAAGAAGATAGATGCACAGAATCAATGCTGTAATGAGTCAAAAGCAGAAATAAAACGCCTGAAAGATAGAATAGGTGCGCTAGAAAGAGCTAATAAAAACAACAACAACGGCAAGCAACAGCAAACTAAGCCGCAAGATTTAACACCTATATACAAGCGATTAAATAAATTAGAAAACTACTGTGAAAGTGTGGAGAGTTTCATTAAAGGCATTGAACCGCTTATAAAATCATTAGTAGGAATGTTTTTATGAGTTTACCTACAACTACTTCAGGAATTAAATATTTAGCTGAAATCACTAAATTAAGTAGAGAGTTTGGCTATTATGCCAAAGGAGTAAAGCAACTAGCAGACAGCAAAGCACTAAAAAGCCAGTTCACTGCTATTAAAAACGGTACTACAACAGCTAGAAAATTGGCTGACACTGCTACTAAAAAAGTTGGCGTAGTTGAAAAAGTACAAAATAAGCTACTTGAAAAAGTTCCAGGCGGGGGAAATAGTTTAGATAAAGCTGGTAAGGCGGGTGGAAGCTTGGCAGCCCTTATCGCTATTGGTGGAGTTGCAGCAATTGTGGCAATTCAAGCTTTACTACAGCGTGTAATCAATGACTCTACACTCAATGATTTAGATTATTTAAGAAGTGAAACCCAAAAATCATTCGACCGTTACCAGAAAACTGTAATAGCTATACGCAGCGTAGAAGCGCAAGTAAAACAATTCAAACAAGAAGACCAACGGACACGAGACAGAATTTATGCTGTAGAAAAACAGCAACCCAAAATTAGAGAAGATGCTAACAACGCACTCTATGAAACTAGGCAAGGGAGAAAGATTATTGATGGGCAACTAGCAAAATACGCTAGTGATATCGCTGCATTAAAATCTCAATTTGAGAAGTTGTTAGGCACTGCTAACAATAACTTTCAGAAAACTATAGAAACCACCATTGCAAGTTTACAGAAAGCATTGCAACAAGCTAACTCTCAAATTGAATCCATTAATACAAAGGTAAACAAGCCCGGTTCTACTAACGATATTGTTAAACTCAACTCAGAAATAGAAAAGCTTAATAATCGTGTTGTAGCTGCTGAGAAAATTACTAAAACAGTTCCCTCTGCAATCCAAAAAGCTGTAGAAATTAGTGGCGACACGACAGTCAAAGCTGTTAATGCTGCATTTGCTCCAATACAGCAAGCACAACGACGCTGGGGTGTTAGCGTCACCCCAGCCACGGTAACACCAGCACAGATAACTTACTCGGAGGGTGGTATTGTTGTTCCCCGGCTGGCCACTGTGACACCAGCACAGGTGACTTACTCGGATTTCTCCACTTCAGATATTGGCTTGCAAATTAAGGTCAACCAGGAAAGGGCAGACGATACCCTTAAACGTCAAATCACTGCTACGGCTGGCGGGGTTTCAACAGCATTTGAGCAAATCGCTCAAGCAAGAGCTATTGCAGATGCAGCTTTGAGAGAAGCAAAGATTAAGGGCGTGCCGGATACTTCCCAGCTTGAGAGTCGATTGAAAGAAACTGACAGGCAATTAGCGGCTGATATCTCAGGACTTAAAACGCGGATAGGAGACATTGACAGGGTGAACGAAGCGGGAAACAAGAAATTAGACCAATTCAATGGAAAGCTTGACCAGATAATTCCTTTACTGGGTTTGATTCCTGGCCGAGTCGCGACCACTATTAAGCCCAATCTACTTACAGCACCACAAATAGAAGCGGCAACTGGTAACGCTATCTGTAAAAGCCTAAATGGTGGCTGTGGTAAAGCTTCGGTGGACGATGCTGTAAGCAGAATCAATCAGCACAATACTAATAATACTGGCAGCGTGCTGGACGCTGTAAATACTGGAGCTAACGCTGCATTGCTAACGGGACAGCAAACAATTCTCGCTAGACTCGGTGATCAACTTCCCGGTGGAATTGGGGGGAAACTCACAAGGTTTAGCCAGTGGCTACAGCTTGACCGGGCTTTAAACCTTCTCACCTTTGCCGCTACTGTTCATAATGCCTTTCAACTTTCTAATGACATTGCAGTTACTCTCGGTAGTGCTTTAAGCAATGTACTCCAGCTTATTGGAATTAAAAATGATGAAGGAGGCGCATTAGATATAGGTCAGATAATCAATAGCACTGTAGAGAATTTAGTAAAAGGAATTGTTGGGGCTGAAAATTATCAGCAAATGTCTGAAACATTTGCCAAAGCTAATCGGATTTATCAAGCTACAACCAATGTTTTAAACAGCTTTTTAAATCTCTCACAAACTATCTTACAAGCATCTGAATTAATAGCGGCTTACACCGGAAGAATAGGGAATGCTTTAAGAAAATCGGGTGAAGTTTTGGAGTCCGCTTATGGCTGGATGAACCCGCAGCCAAAATTTAATAGGGTTACTCAATTTTTAGAAGGCTTGCAAAATGGAGCTAGCACCATTCAAATGGTGACACAAGCCCCCTTGGATGTGGTGAATGCAACGACTGAATTTACTACAGCCGCTACAGACTTTGTTAAAGCCGTTAAGGAAGACGATAAGCCAGAAAACCAACCCACACCCACACCAGAACCAGACCAATTAAAAGCGGTAGAAACCGCATCAAAATTAGTTAGTGCTGGTTTGGAACTGATTGATTTAGATTTCGAGGCAGACGAATAATTATGGCGTTACCAGACAATTTTAATGAGTGGGAACACCTCCAAGATACGGTAAGGCTTTGGCACAATAAGGCCGTCGCGAACTGGTTTCGTAATCAAAAAGTTGATAGTCTTGAAACCCCCAAAGAAGCTTTACGCGTCGCCTGCACCATGAAAGACGGCGATACCTCGACCATGACCATGATGAGACTTTGGTTATTTGAGGTAACGGCTGGGAGACTGCAATCGGTGCAAACTCCTATATATGGTATTCCTGTTGAGGATCTTCAAGCTGAAGTTACATTCAAACCACAGGTGCATTTACACTTTCAAGAGCGATACCCATATATAGCGGATAGAATACGCCCAGTTAGGGGGGAAATTAGCTTCCGCATCATGAACGAAACGGGGGCTACATGGACTAGAGCTAAATCGGAAGAATTAGCAAGGGATATAAAAAGAGAATTTGGATCACCCATTTTTGTATGGGAGAAAGGCAAATATGTTTATTATTACAAGGACGTTGAAAACGGTTATCAGTTGCGGATGTATGTAAAAACTAAAGCCGAGGGCGAGCGATTAACACGGGCTGTCTTAGCTATTCGCGGTCATGCTTTTAATGATGATTATTCTGATTTTGTAGAAAATACCCGCACTTATCCCAACAATCCAGGCACACAAATTATTTACGGTCAGTCAACGCCAAAGCCCATTAAACGTCCAACGGCTGACGTTAGATTTAGGTATGCCCAATTAATGTTACATGGTCGAACTAAGGTGATTAATTTGGTATGCACGCCAGAAGTCGCACTACGACAGGTTATTGAGAAACTTAATGTCGTTTAGAAAATTTTCGCCAATACTTAGATATCGGTATGAATTTTTCACCAGTAAAACCGTGTTAGATATTGGGTATCAATCATTACCGAGTGTCACCAAATCATGGTTAAACGATTTAACAATTTGGATGCAGCGTTAAAGTATCTCCGGCCAGCGACAGTCGGGGAAGATGGGGTAGTTCCAGATGCACCAGCAGGAACACCATTAAAAAAATATCAAGATTGGAAAGCAGGCAAAGTTGATATTGATTACCCCCGCGCAGGGTCTTCAAATCCTGGGCGATTAAATAGTATATCTATTAAACCGTTTGCATTACCAGCAGCGTCAACGGATGAATATGTGACCGTTATCTCTGACCGAGCGCAAGTACAGTACGCATTATTTGGGCTGAGTGCAGCCGCCTTGGGAATCGCTGACGTTGATAATAATGATATTCGTGCCAAAGGCTTCAAGCCGGCTAAAGCTTCTTGTCGCAACGTCACTGGCACGACCGCCTCAACTGTAACCAGCAAACTTACAGGACTTCCCTACAAAACTAAAGCTGATGTAGGTTATTCCTTCCCCTTTGGGGCGATTACAGCCCAACCCAGTTACAGCGACCAAAAAGCGACTATTCTATCTTTGGTCGTTGCAACTTCAGCCGCCAACGCCGTTAAATCTGTATCCTTCACCCCTGAGCGATTCTGATGATCAGCGACTTGATTAAATGTGAAATTCTTATTGTTCCTCAAACTTCAGAAGAAGAAATAAGCGATTTAATCAAGCGGGAAGAAATTTCATATTTAGCCAATTTACGATTAGCTAAGGGTGAAATTTCTTTCCAAGACTATCTTGATTGCTTAGAATTGGCAGGCGTGAACATTGATGAATATCTACCGATTGTAGATACAAACTGTAGATTAGCGGGCTATTAGTATGGGGAGAGTAGTAGAATTTAACGCCGCGAATTGGGAGCAATTAATTAATTATTCTGCTGCGGCTGCAATCATGAGTGAGAATGTTTATGTTCCACTTCTCCCCCTAGAGTCGCCTACTTTTTTAGAGAATAATATTATCGCTGTTTACATCACTACTACTATCCCCAACGGTAGACGTTGGAACTTTGGGGGGAAGGTGGAACGCAGGTTTATATCTGGGCTTACCGTTGGTGGTAACACTGATGCAGCCGGGGACATTCAGCCCATTTGGTTGAATAAAATCACGACTATTCTATTTACCAAAATAACCGCTAGTTATTCGCTAAAGTTCTACTTCCCCGACTGGTTTAAGGATGTTCAGCTTCAGTGTTGGCAGTACACCGGGATAGACGATACACAAGAAAATATTGTGTTAGCTGAAGAATTCTCTAATATAAATTTCAAACTAGACCAATTAATTAATAACTGAGGACAAATTACATGAAGGTTGATATTAATAACGCCTTCACTGTTCTATCTATTCTATTTATGTCGGTAGCTGGGGTTTATCGCTTGGCGCAAATAGAAGCGAACATCAACGCCAAAATAACCAAAGTCGAAAATGATTTATTAATTGCCATTGAACATCTGAAAGATAATTTTGTAGATAGGCTGTACACAGTTGAAAAAAAGTTAGACGTACACCTTACCGAATACGGAGAGAAAAAATTATTTGCAGAATATAGGCACAATGCAACCGATAAGCTAGTTGAACACAAGTTCAACCGTCTTAGTGGACTAATCAAACAGCTTTCAGGCTTTTTACACAAAGAATCAGGCTTTGTTCTGAGGGACGACGAATATTAGATTTTACTTTAACTTATGGCTAATTCACCTATAATGCCTTGTAACACGGCAATATAGGGATTTTTTTTATGGCTAAGGGTGGCAAGACTTCAACCACATGGGCAAGGGGTAGCAGTTGGCAGCATGGCGAGACGAAAGTAATTCGTGTTCCTGTTGCCTTAGAAGCCGAAGTCATGGCTTATGCTAGGGCATTAGATAGCGGTAAAGCCGTGTTACACGGCAATGATGCCGAGGTGATTCTAACCGCAATCGCGGCTTATATTGAACTGAGAAAAGCCAGCCGCCACAATAACCAGCACAACCAAGCAAAGGAATTAGATATTAGTGCTAGGACTTGGGACGAACTGCGAAAATTCGCCAAGCTAGTAGAAGAATCGCCCCAAGTGTTGGGACTAAATGAAACTCGCTTGCAATAATTTCTGGATGAAAAAATGGGTTACTGGTGTAAATCTAGTAGCGCATCAGTAGCAAAATTTGTTACTACGCCGTATTATGAGCTAGAAGCCTGATGCAGTAAATGAACTACGACTTATAAGCCCAAACAGCGTGTAAGTATTTTCAGCAAACATCAATCTAAAGCTTACTTACGGAGATTGTTAATGCAGCTTCTTGAATTTCCCAGTGTCGCAGTCATAGCAGGCGAAAATGCTGTTGCTGTGACTCAACTTCCTACTATATGGCAAGATATTGCTAAAGGTGCAGTCAATACCGGACTCTGCAATCCAAAGGTGTATGTTGAGATGGCGCAGTTGTTCTTATACAAGTTAGAACAGGGTGATGTTGACTTGTTTAACGAACGTCCAGAAATTAGCCACCTCAAGCAGTCATTTTGTCAGTTATTTGGGCAATTAGCACGAGAAACTCTAGAGTTCTATGGTCATGATTTCCTGACTCATAACTATCCCAATTTTGGGGAAATTTTGCGGAATTTAGAGTTAAAGGGGTGTGATTATGCTGATGAAGTCAAAGTGGCACAGATTGGCTTAGAACTTTTCAATGAGTTTGGTTATGAACTCCCAGCCAGTTTTTATCATGTGCATTTAGCCCCAATTTATCGAGATCATGTGTTTGAAGAACGCGCCTTGAGATTTGACAAGCGGGATATCACACACAAGCGTTCTTGGGATGCGATACTTCATGCCTGTAAAGTATTTGCCATGCAAATGAAGGTGCAAAGTATTGCTTCTAGATATGGTTTTACTTATCAGCATGGTTGCGGTTGTAACTCGCATCTCTCGGCGATTGATTTATCTCGTGGCGTATTTGAGTATGAATTAAGTCCAGAAAAACGCGATCGCTGGATTCGCAGTTTTATCTGGACTGCTTGGTATGAGTATGCTTTCTTTCCTATTGTGCCGAATACCAGTTATTTGGTGTAGGGATTGGGGACTGGGGAAATCGAAGAGTTTTCCCTAGCCTCTATCTCTTGCTTTCCAAGATATAACTCGACAACTCACAAAAACCCTCTCCCTCAGCCGCCGTGGTAATGTAAGCTGGCTGATATTGCATTTGGTTGGCATATTTCAACACATTTGCCACACCTACAGATATTGGGAAATAACTTTGATTAAATAAACTTTCATCATTCGGACTATCACCAACTGTCACAATTTGTTCTGGAGAATAATCAGGAAAGTATTCTCGCAATACTTGTAATAAACCAATGACTTTCTCTTGTCCTTGGGGTTTGATGTGACACTGGACGTTACTGTAAGTAAATCCCCAACCCATTTGTTGACAGAGATGACTAATAGTTTGCAGTTCATCTAAACTCAACTCCGCTACATTAAATGTCCAGTCAGTAATGCGAAAGCGATTGTCGGCTGATTCTTGAATTTGAGGAAATTTGGTTTTTAATTCGGTAAAGGTTGAGTTTAGGTGTTGGCGATGGGCTGTTAATTCAGGAATGGGCGTTAAAGCCACTGTTTCCTCACTTCCAGATCGATAGAATAAGCCGCCATTTTCTGCGATCGCACCAGCAATTGGCATGAGGCTATTTAATCCGTTTACCCAGCCAGCAGAACGTCCTGTGACGATGATGACTTTAATTCCAACCGCTTGTAAATCTTCCAAAGTTTGCAGTAAAGCAGTAGAAAATTTTCCCTGATTCGTCAGTGTGCCATCCATATCAGTAGCGATGAGGCGAATCTTGCTCCAATCAGCCGATGTATCTGATGACAAGGGCTTGAGATTTGGAAATTGCCCCGTTGGCACACTTGGGTTTCTGTACATATGCAGTGGGAGACAAGCTGTAAAAAATACCAATAATACAGCAAGTTCATAGGCAAAATATGGGCATCCTAAAAATAATAAGTCCAGTGTTTCTGTTTATGACCTATGCTAACTCCTACATACCTTGCTCAAACACAGTCGCCAAAACAAAAAAAGCTGACACCAACACAGCAAGCATCGGCACAAGATTCTCAGATACCATCGGTTTTCATGATGTCCTCTGGAGGATTATTTGTAGCGTTGATTGCGTTGATGATTTTTGGGAAACTCCAAATCACGAAATTTGAGAAAAAAGTCAAATTTGAACAATTCCGTGCCAGAGAATTAGAGAAAAAATTTAAACTAGCTCTGGAAACAATTCGCAAAATGGAAACTAATCCCGATTTGGTTAACTCGCGGGACTTTAACCTAGACTATCTGCGGATGCGGATGTCTGAGGAAGTATTTCATTTTGCGATTCTTAATCAAATTAAAATCAGGGTTAAAGATAAAATTACCCAAGCTCTACGCCCCAGTCAACCACAGCAAGGAACAGTGGGGATTGCTAACAATGCTGCACGGCAAATAGATGAAATTTTTGATGTTGAATATGAATCGGGTACTCCGCCTAATATCGCTAGACGCGTGTTATTTCGGATTCAAATTCGATTGATGAAGTTACCAACACAAGCAACTTCTGCCACCATTAGCCAAATTATTGACTGCATTGAAACCTATCTTAGCCCAATAGATGAAGAAGATAACTGGCAACCCACACTTCAAGGAAGGATTGCCACCATGCACTGGGATCAAAAAGCTAAACCTACGCCATTATTAGTGTTGGAACAATCTAATGAAGGCGTAAACGTGACTTTCCGCACCAGTCGCCAACCCAATGCTTCCACACCACAGAAGCCATCAGGTTCTGCTAAACGATAGTCAATAGTCATGGGGATAAATGACTCTCCCTTGCTCATTCCCCAATATTAGGGTTTTTCGCTCCATGCTCCAGCTTCGTAACTAATGATTGCAGTTTGGGAGTCGCGGGCTAAAATTCCGTCTTCCATTTCGACAATGCGATCGGCGATGTCTAAAATGCGGTTGTCGTGGGTGACTAACAAAATTGATGTTCCTTGATCTTTGGCGAGACGTTGCATAATTTCTACAACATCACGTCCTGATTGTTTATCCAAAGCGGCGGTTGGCTCGTCGGCTAACACTAGTGGGGGATTATTTACCAGGGCGCGGGCGATCGCAATTCTTTGTTTTTGTCCACCAGACATATTATCTGGGTAGTATTCAACGCGATTTTCTAATCCTACTGCTGTGAGCATGGCTTGTGATTGTGCGATCGCTTCCGCTTGAGAAATATGCTCGTTTAACTCCACCGCCATCTGTACATTTTGTTTAGCAGTTAAAAATCCTAGCAAATTATGGGCTTGAAAAATATAGCCAATGCTGCGCCGAATTTGTACCAACTTACTCTGATTCGCACCAGATAACTCTACACCTAAAAATTTTAAACTACCCTCTTGTACAGAACGCAAACCACCAATCAAACTCAGTAATGTAGTTTTACCTGAGCCTGATGGCCCGGTCATAATTACAATCTCTCCGGGATAAATCTCAAGGTTAATATCAAATAAAATCTGCTTTTTGAGTGCGCCTTTGCCATAGTAGTGATTGAGATTGCTAATGGCAATTACAGGTTCATTTTTCATGATTATTTGGGGAATGAGTAGTTGGTAATTCGTAATTAAAAATATGTTTTACTTGTTACAATGTGGACTAAATAAAGATTATTTGTGGTTAATCTTTAATTCATACACTTTGATAACAGCATATTAAAAAATATCTGCTGGATCGGCAGACTTCAATTTTCTAACCGCAATTGTCCCAGAAACAACACACATAATAAACGTCAAAATTAATACTGTAATAGCACGTTCTAAGCTCATGAAAACTGGTAGTAACGTAGCGTCTCTAGCAGTTTTATACATGAACATTGTAAAAGCCCAGCCGGGCATATAACCTATAAGAGCCAAGATTATCGCTTCTTGTAGAATGACACCTAGTAGATATTTGTGGGTGTAGCCTATGGCTTTCAACGTAGCATATTCAGATAAATGGTCTGCTACTTCTGTATACAAAATCTGATAAACAATCACAGTTCCCACAATAAACCCCATGATTGTCCCTAAACTGAAAATAAACCCAATTGCTGTGCTACTCGCCCAATAATGACGCTCAAAATCAATAAATTCCTGCTTGCTTAAAACATTGATATCTTCAGGTAAGTAATTACGCAATTCTTGGACAACAGCTTCAGTATTAGCTCCAGGTTTTAATTTAATTAAACCAATATCAATCAATCCTTGTTGACGATTAAGAAATAAACGCAAAAAATTAACATCACTGGTGATTAAATTACCATCAGCACCAAATGAAGCACCTAAAGTAAATAGTCCACCAACTTGAACGCGTCGTCTGCGAACTTCTGCGGTGACATTTTTGCCTTCATCAAAATATTTGGCAATGGGGCCATATTCTTGTCGAGAAGAACGGTCAAATAAAACAGTATCAGGGAGTTTGAGTTTATCTAAATTTTCTTGCACTCCTTCTAAGTTAAAGATATTAGTCTCTGGATTAATTCCAAAAACAAGAATGCTTCGAGTTTTACCAGTATCAGGATTTTTCCAAATCGAGTAATCCAAATATATGGGATGTACAGATTGTACTGACGGTAATTCTAAAGCTTTATACAACCGTCGTTGTGAAAAGCTTTTCATTGCCAGTACAGCATTAGATTGACGATTCAGCAAGACAATTTCACCTTGCAAGCTGCCATGTAACCGGACGTTACTGTAGTACAGAGCATCCCGGAAACCCAGCTGCATAAACATCAAAATGTCCGCAAAGCCGATTCCTGCCAAAGCTACAGCTAGGCGAGTTTTTTCTCGTGTTAGTTGTAGCCATGCCAGAGGTATTTTCTTACGATTAATTGCTGTGAAGAAATTAGTCATTAATCAAGTCGCTTCGCTCCAATTCAAAATTCAAAATTAAAGACAGTACCCTGTCCCCTGTCGCCTGTCCCCTGTCCCCTGTCACCTAATTAGTTATTAATTTCAACCAATACCTTGGCGTAGGTTAAACCAGAAACTTTTTCACTATCTTCTGGTGACAAAGTAATTTTTACTTCTACAACTCTGGCATCAACATCAGCTGCGGGGTCTGTGTTTAGTACGTCTTTTTTACCGATTCTTCTACCAATTTCAGTGACAGTTCCTTTTAATTCGCCGCTAAAAGCATTATTGTTGCTAGAGACAGTGACATTTTGACCAATACGCACTCTACCAATACCGTCTTCAGGAACTTCTGCGATTACTGTCATTTGTTCAGTTTCACCCATCTCAGCAATACCTTCTGAGCTAATGGATTCGCCTGATTTGGTGTGAATTTTTAAAACTTCCCCAGCCGATGGTGCTTGCACGTAGCTTAATTTTAGTTCTGCTTCGGCTTTTCTGACGTTAGCGATCGCATTACTAACTTGAGCTTGCGCCATCTGCACATCGGTAGGACTAACTTCCACCAGTCTTTTGAGTCTGGCTTTTTCTTCGTCAATTTGTCTTTGCAAGGTGTTGATAGTTTTCTCTCGCGTAACTCTAGCTTCCACTAGCTGCTGTTGCAAAGTTGATAAAGTTTTGACTTGATTTGCTCTAGCCTCAGCTACTTGCTGTCGTATAGTCCCCACTGCTTGACGGAGAGCCGCTTGGGTTTCAATTACCTGTTGATTAGCAGTAATCGCACTCAATCGTCTTCTATCTCGTTCTTGCTGAGAAATTGCGCCTTCCCGGTAGAGAAAATCGTAGCGTCCAGCATCTACCTGAGCATTACGTTGCTCGGCTTGGATGCGATTGAGTGTGGCTCTTAAACTATCTTGTTGGCCTCTGAGTTCCGCTTCTAAACGATTGACTGTAGCTTGTTGAGCAATTTTTTCGGCACTTAATTGGGCGGCTATGCGAGTAATCATGGCTTGCTGGGCTTCGCTTTCTCCCCTTAACTGAGCTTGCAAGCGTGCAATGACTGCTGATTGAGCTTGAATATCTCTCGGCGACCCTACTCTAACTTGTGCCAAACTAGCACGGGCTTCTTGGAGTTTTGCTTTTGCTTCGTCCATAGCCGCTAGTTGAGTATCATGATTGTCTAAAATGGCAATCACTTGTCCCTTTCTCACTCGTTCTCCCTCTTTGACGAAGAGCTGCTTGACTCGTGAAGATGATTGCAATCCTCCTGCTGGTGCAGAAAGTCTAATCACTTCGCCTTGTGGTTCTAAGCGTCCCAAAGCACTAATACTACTAGCGACTGGTTTGATGGGTACAGATGGGTTGAACTTGCTGATTTGCTCAAATTTTGCTGTAGCTAATAAGCCAGCAGCCACTGCTACTGGTAGGGCTACAGCAAGACCCCACCAAATCTTAGGTTGTTCTAGCTCAAGTGGCTGCTCTCTTGAGCTTGGCTGCTCAGTCACCCTTGACATGGTTTTTTACCCGTTTATCTGAAATTGTGTTGATGAAAGTCAAAAAGCGAGGTTACAAATTCGTAATTAAGAATTTCCGACTTTATCTAGTGTTTGATGTTATGCCTGATAAATATTTCAATTCACAGCTTTTTTAAATGGCGATGACCTTCGGTCGGCTGGAAGCCATCGCCTACGGTGGGTGGGTACGCCATTGCCAATAACAAGCTATGAGGGTGAGATGCAAATTTATGATGTTAACTATCTATAGCCATCCAGACTTCAGAATCCTAGTTTTTCAAAGAAACCGGGGTTTTCTGCTCTCACAAATGATTTAGGTTAGCTATATCTTTTTGTGCGTAAGTTATGAGTTAGGCAATCTGATTTTGCAGATAAATTTCAGTTTGTCAAACTCTGCTAAAATTTTCTGCAATCTATATGACTTTATTGGGCTTTTTTGGGGAGTTTTTACCACAATTATCATCAAAATACCATTTATGCAGATAAATTTTGTACTACAAGATAACATTTTCCAAAAACTATCTCTACCACTTGATGAACATAATTTATGGTTGATTGCAGCAGTCAAAATATGGTTTTTGAAACATATTTTTGATACTGTAGCAAGTCTTTTTGAAGTTTAGCAATGGCGAATAAACGTATTTTAAATGATGTATTTCTAACTGGGGATAAATTAAATCAAAACTCAAAATTAAATAACTCGTAGAAATTGGCAAGGAACAAAATAAGTATTATGACTCATACCCTATGGGTAATGAAAAGTTAAGAAAGATACAGCAAGAAATAACTTAAATTTCATATTTTTTTAAGTATTATTGGGGATGATGACAAATATAATTTATGTTATGTGGGGACGACTGTATCGGGTTTTCTCAGTAAATAACGTGAATGAAGCGGTTATAAAGAACTTATAAAAATCATATTAATTCTGCTTATTATAGTGGTCAAATCCGAATTTAAGTTTTAGAATCGAATCGTAATCAACTATACCGAACAAATTATAGTCTATCACCTATATAAACCCCCTGATGGCCAAAGAAATACCATCAGGGGGTATTAATTTGGGCGTTGGGAATTGGGGTGAAATATTTCCTACCCCCCTCTGCTCCCAGTCCCTAGCCAGTAGGGTGCGTCAGTGCGATAGAACCTAACTATACTCAGAAATTATTCATACTGACGCACCCTACCCAACTATCAATTGCGGATAATTTATTTTTTGGTGTTCCCCTATCGCCAGCCTAAAAACTTTAAGCTCGGGACAATTAGGTAATAACTTACTGCTAACCAAAAGCTAGTAAAGATACCGACGGAACTGAAAAAGGCTATGGGTAGGGATAATTCTGACCACAGGGGACGACTAGAAAATTGTAAGACAGTGGTGGGAAATCCTAAAATTAGCAACGCGGCAAAACCCATTGCTGCACCAAAGCCTCCGAGTACGGCATAAACTATGTGATGACTACGAAAACGTGTACTCAGTGCTAACAGAAAAACAGCGATCGCAGTTGCTGCTACTAAACCTTCACCGCGATCGCTAGTTGATGTGATAACTTGCCACAATAACCAGCCGAAGACGTAGCTGGTTGTACCCATTAACGACGCTGTTAAAAACCGTCGTTGTTGACCAAAACACCCGGAAATTGTGAGTCCCCAGGCTGTCCCTAAGCCTGCGGCGGCAAATACTAAGATTTCTGCACCCACAGCAGGTTGAGATTTAGTAGCTAATTCAGGTAGCTGAGTAGAGATCAATTCAACGAAGCGATCGCCTAAGCTGGTGTGATATGCCAAAATAAACCCGGTGATTGTGCCTGCACCAGCACCCAAAGCAGTCAGTAGCATTGCCCAAATTGTCGCCACACAAGCTGTGAAAATTTGCAATATTGTCTTAACTATCCACAAACATATTTTGCGAGCAGTTTGACCAAAGTCGCCTAACGCTTGTTCCGTCGCTTGCACTAAAAGTTGAGATTGGTGAGCAACTTGGGTTAATACTCGCTGGATACTGGTTTCTAGTGACGATGAAGATGGTTGAGTAATTTTGGCTAGCCGTTTTTGGATGATAGCAGCATTGGTGGGGCGCGATCGCACATCCTCATTTACCATCTCATCTAATAAATCTGCCAACTTGGGATTTACATTCACCCGATTCCGCCACTGCAAAACCCCTGTTTGCGGATCTTCCAAATCTGCGGGATACTTCCCAGTCAGCAATTCAATCATAGTTCGACCAAGGGCATAAAAATCAGCTTCTGAACCGACGTTTCCCCCCGTCACCTGTTCTGGCGGACTGTAACCAGAAGAAAATAACCTTGTAGAACTAGATTCATGACGCAGCCTTGCCGCTTTAACGTGTTTTGCCCCACCAAAATCAATTAGCACCAATTGTTCCCAGCCAGTCCCCCCTTGACTTGGTAATGCTGTTGATACAGGAGTCCGCAACATCAAATTTGAAGGTTTGATATCGCGATGAATAATTTGCCGCTTATGCAATTCCTGTAAAATTTTTAGAGCTTGGATCAACCAGTTAACAACAACATCCTCTGGACAACCTTGGGGATAATTTTCTAAAATCTCCCCCAGAGTCGGCCCGTTGATTTTTTCCATCACCAGACAAGCTAACTGGCGCGGCTTGGGATTAGTCAAATTCACCTGAAAATGTCCATCGGCTTCCACCTTCGGCACTCCCGGATGCCGCAAACTCACCAAAACCGCCGCCTCTTGCGTAAATAATTCCAGTGCCTTCGGTGACTCTTCCACCAAAACTTTCAGCACTTTTTCGCTTTGTGTGACTTCATCCCAGACTGTGTAAATTTGGGCAAATCCACCCGAACCCAAGGGTTGTATCGGCACATAACGATCTAACATCTGTAGCACTGCGCCACAGCTGTTACAAAATTTGTTACCCCAAGGTTGGGGATAGGGACGTTGACAGTCGGGATTTATGCAGTGAACTGCGTGAACCGCACTCTTACTGATGTGGGACACAACTGCTACATGACAAAGGCTGACTCCAGTTTAACGTAACGTGAGTTCGACGAGTTTTAAAAACCCCTCTCCAAAGACGCGGAGCGGCTACTCTACGAGAACGCTAAGAGCGAACTCGCTAGAGTACCTTTCCCCTGCAAGGAGAGAGGCTTTAACTTTTCCCCCTTCCCTCGTAGGGAAGGGGGTTAGGGGGTTAGGTTTCGCGTTAGCTTTTCCACATAACCTGAAAAGTCAGTTTAGCTACCGTATAGAAAAAAGTTATCGAATCACTATCAGTCCTCGAATTACCTCACCCTAACCCTCCCCTTGGAAATGCTTGTGTATACACCGTAGCTGGGAAAGGGGGATTAAGGGGGGGTAAAACCATAAATATAGTCATCCTAGTTGGTTTGTTAGCCCCATAAAACCAACTTTTCCAAAAAGTCGAGGTTCTGGTCTAGGATTGATATATATAATGCTATAAATCAAGAAATTCAATAAAGCTTATTTTTATTATTTGCGCAGAATAAATTGTTAAATATTTTATTAAGAAAAATCAATAAAACCAATATACATTTAATGCAAAGATTTGATGAACTATACAACTGAACATTGTAAAATTACGGTGATTCTGAAATGATATAGCTTAAGAACACTAGTATCAATTATTAAATCGACATCAAGTATTGTGTTATTTGCATAGCAGATAACTTTGATATTGAATCGGGAATTAATAGTGATTTGATATCAGTGTCTCAAACTAACCGCATAAAAATAAACTGGAAACTCATGGACAAGTTTAAATCTTTGCTCTTTGGAGCGACTATGGCTGCTGCAACAGTCACAGCCGTATCCTTCGCCCCCTCTGCGGCGTATGCACTGACCTTAAATGGGGACTTCACTGTTGACAGTGATGTCATATACACCGATAGTTCGGCTGTGAACAGCCCCTCTTCAGTAACTATTAGCTGGAAAAATAATGCCAATACAAGGGTATCATCTGCTAGTGGTAGTTTTATTCCTTTATTGGGTTTAACAAGTACCGGCATTAGTAGTCAGGTTAATGTAAACAGTCTATCGCTGACCAGGAAAGTAGGATACAACAACAGCTCAACATATTCAGAGTATACTTATGCTGCCGTTGATAACTTCCTGACATTTACTAATGTTGTTTTAGATAGTGTGGGACCTGGTACATTGGAATTTGACCTTGATGCAGGAGAAATTTCAAAAACATTATTCTCTTTGGGTAACTTTAGATATGAAAATTTAACTGATCTTGTAGGGACATTTCGATTCTTCGGAGACATTGAAGGCTCAGGAGTTTTTAGTGCAACCGGAAGATTAGGCCGGCTAACAAGTGACGGCTCTGGTAGTGTGACTATAGCAGCTGTACCCGAACCTCTAACAATGGGTGGTCTAGCCATAGGTGCAGGCTTCGGAGCATTCCTCAAAAAACGCTACTCCAAAAAAGAAAAGCAACTTGTGAAAGCTTAAACTCACACCTTTGAGCTAACTAAACATCAACTATCAACTTCATTTTGTGTTCCAGCGATAGTTGTAGTAAAAGCAAACTAAACCTCAAGTTTTACAACTTAATTTGATGTTTTAGAATAGCTTTATATCAGACTAAACTAGAGTTCAGTTTCCTTAATCTATTTATATTTTGTTTTAAATACCTCAATGAAAGGTTATTCTTTTATTAAGAGGATGTTTGAAAAGTCTGTTTATTTGAAAAGTCTGTTTAAAGGTTGTTTGAAAAGTCCCTATTGGTGTAGCAAAATATTTCAGATCCCCCTAAATCCCCCTTAAAAAGGGGGACTTTGATTCTAGTTCCCCCCTTTTTAAGGGGGGTTAGGGGGGATCAACAAGTGCTTAAAAACACAGCCAACCACTTTTCAAACAACCTCTTACGCTCTGCTCCAGTCAGAATGACATTTTTATTTGTCATGATGATTTTATCTCTTCAAAAATCGCTGACGCATCCGCAGAGCAAAACTATTCACCTCCGGTATCTTCATAACTGAAACGATCGCAGCAAATACCAAAATCCCCACTAACCCAGATACGCACAACTGCAACAGTTGAATGATTAAACCCTGCGTACCCAATAACTTCTGAGTTCCCACCAAGGTAGCAAAGCTAGCCACACCCGCTACCACACTACCAGCCGTCAACCCTAAAATTGGTACACTCCACTCACGTAACGGTAAACCATTGAGGCGACGATTAAGCAGCCATAACAGCATCAACATTGAACTACAATTTACACCGACTGTAGCTAGCACCAAACCAGGCGCACCAAAAGGCTTCACCAAAATCCAATCTAGGGAAGCATTCAAAATAATATTAAAGGTACTGATACGGAAAGGTGTCTGTCCATCACCCAAAGCATAAAATACCCGTACCAAAACATCACGCCCCAAATACGCAAACATCCCAATCCCGTAGGAAATAAGTAGTGATGAAACTAACTGCGTAGCCTCCTGTTTAAACGCACCACGTTCATACACCACCTGCACAATCGGCACAGACAACGCCACCATCAACGCCCCCAAAGGTAGCATTGTCACAGCAGTGAGTAATAACCCCTGACGAATGCGTAACTTTAAGTCTGGCCAGTTTTCTGGTTCGGCAAGTTTAGCGAAAATGGGTAATAGGGGCAACAAAATTATATTAGAAATAATCCCCAAGGGAGTCTGTACTAATAAATTGGCATAGTTGAAACCAGCCGCCGCCCCCTGAATGGGACTAGCAAAATACAAGTCAGTCGCCACATTAATTGGCATCATCCCGGAAGAAACCGTTGCTGGAGTCATGATTCTAATCACTTCCTGAACTCCAGGGGATTTAAAATCAAACCTGAGCTTTAATGTACCGAGTCCTAACCGCCACTGTACAATTAACTGCACCACCCATTGAAGAATAGCCCCAGCTAAAGTTCCCCAAGCCAATACCATCCCACCGATGAGAGCGTATTCTGGCTTAATGATGTCTTTGCCATACTGCAAAGCCAACACACCAATACCAATCACCACCGTCACACTAGATAACAGTGGACTAATGGAAAGTAACCAATATTGATTAGCAGCGTTGAGAGTGCCAAAACCAATGCCAATCAATCCAGCAAATAAAGCCATCGGGGCCATAATTTGCAGTTGTTCAATAGCGATCGCTCTAGTTTTGGCATCCAAACCATAACCGACAATATCAACAATATTACCAGCAAAGACAATTTGCGCGATCGTCACCAGCAATAACACACCCCCCACCAAAGTCGTCACCGTTTCCACCAGGGGGGCTGCTTCCTCTTTTTTACGCTTGGCTAAAACACTGATAATTGCACTATGTAACGGCCCGTTCACACCCCCTAGCAATACCAATAAAAATCCAGGGATGACATAGGCGTAACTATAAGCAGTAGCAGCCGCACCGACACCAAAAGCAGCAGCTACTGCTTGCTGTCTGATTAAACCGAATATTTTACTAATTAACGTGGCTGCGGCAACAATGCCCGCAATCCCAGCGAAAGAACGAGAGGGTTTTTGGTCTTGATTGCTCACAAATAATACCCGACAACTCTTGCAGACTGCATACCTGAGTAAATTAAACCGGAAATTTTCCAGTCTGTCAGGCTAATTTTACGTGAAATTTCTTCCGTGTGTATCACTAGCCAAAAATGGGAAATATAAAGATGTCTATATTTGAAATTGGTTATACCCCAAAAACTATCCTGTATAGACGCAATTCATTGCATCTTTAAAAACCAATTATCTACTCAGTATTTTACCAGTATTCCCATCCGGTAAGATTGGGTATAAAAAAAACACCCATCACAAAATATACAAAACTTGCTGCTATGGAATCTCCTGCAAATCATCTTTTATTATCCAGCACTCAACTACAAGAGCAATTAGAGCAACAAAAAACCCTAGCCAGGGTAATTGGGAGAATTCGGGAATCTCTAGACTTAGAAACAATTCTCAAAATCACTGTCCAAGAAGTACGCCAGTTGTTAAATACTGACCGCGTTGCCGTTTTTCAATTTGACCCTCAACAAGACTGGGCAGGAGAATTTATTGCTGAAGATGTTGCACCAGATTGGGTATCAGCCATGTCAGCCAAAGTCTACGACCACTGTTTTGGCACACAATTTGCGGCTCATTATCAACAGGGAAGAGTGCAAGCAGTTGCAGATATTTACACCGCCGGACTTAATGATTGTCATATAGAAATTCTCAGTAAATTTCAAGTACGTGCTAACCTGATTGTTCCTTTGTTAAGAGATCGGGATTTATGGGGATTAATTTGTATTCATCAATGTAGAGAAACTCGCCAATGGCAAGAATCAGAAATTGAATTTGTTCGCCAAATTGCTGACCATCTAACTATTGCTATTCAACAAGCCAAGCATCTCCAAGAAGTCCAATTACAAGCTGTAAAATTAGCGCAAGCAGCCCAGCGAGATCAAGTAATTTTTCAAATTGTTGATCAAATTCGCCCATCCCTAGATATTGAAACCATCTTTCACAGCACAACGCAAGAAATTCGGCAGTTACTCCAAGCTGACCGAGTGGCCATATTTCGCTTTAATCCTGATTGGAGTGGTAACTTTGTCGCAGAATCTTTCGCTGATGGGTGGACACCTTTGGTAAGTGTGTTACCTGTAATTAATGATACGTATTTACAACACAACCAAGGGGGACGTTACGCTCACAATGAGACATTTACTGCAAATGACATTTATCAAGCTGGATTAAGTGAATGTCATGTTGTCTTATTGGAACAATTTCAGGCAAAAGCCTTTGCTACTGCGCCAATTCTTCAAGGCGATCAACTCTGGGGAGTTATCGCTGCTTACCAAAATTCTGCTTCTAGACAGTGGCAAGCTTATGAAATTGAATCTTTAAGTAAAATCGGTACACAAATTGGTGTAGCGTTGCGCCACCACGAGTTACTAGCACAAGCTCATTACCAAGCCGAACAACAAAAGACCTTAACTGGTGTAATTACTCGGATTCGCAAATCCCTAGATTTAGAAACCATCTTTCAGACTAGTGTCACCGAAGTCAGGCAAATGCTACAAGCAGACAGAGTAGCAATTTTCCAATTTGACCCTCAACAAGACTGGGCAGGAGAATTTATTTCGGAAGATGTAGCGACTGGTTGGAACTCAATCATAGCTGCCAAAGTCTATGACCACTGTTTTGGGGAACAATTTGCAGCCAATTATCAACAAGGTCGGGTGCAGGCTGTGGCGGATATCTACGACGCACAATTGAGTGACTGTCATACTGAGATTCTGGGCAAATTTCAAGTCAGAGCTAATTTGGTAGTACCACTGGTGAAACAAGGTAATTTATGGGGTTTATTGTGCGTTCACCAATGCAACCAGCCCAGAATTTGGCAGCCTTCAGAAATTGAATTTGTCAGCCAAATTGCCGAAAACCTGGGAGTAGCCCTACAACATAACAAGCTGTTATTAGCAGCCCAATACCAAGCAGAGCAACAAAAGACATTAACTAGCGTCATTACCCGGATTCGTGAATCTCTAGATTTAGAGACAATTTTTCAAACTTCTGTCAGCGAGGTACGACAACTGCTGCAAGCTGATCGTGTGGGAGTCTTCCTGTTTGACAAGCAAACCAATTGGGAAGGAGAATTTGTCTATGAAGATGTAGCTGATGGCTGGAATTCGGCAATAGCAGAAAAAGTTTATGACTACTGCTTTGGTCAAAGCTTTGCCTCACTTTATACTCAAGGTCGAGTGAATGCGATCGCTGACATTTATCAAGGAAGTTTTCCAGCCTGCTACATCCACATTCTAGAACGATTTCAAGTGCGTGCCAATCTAGTCGCACCGCTTTTAAAAGAAGGTGAACTTTGGGGCTTACTCTGCATTCACCAATGTAAAGCCACGCGCCACTGGCAATCCTCAGAAATTGAATTTGTCAGCCAAATAGCCGAACAACTGGGAGTCGCTTTAAAACAGGATTCTTATTTAAACCAAGTTCAAACCCAAGCCGTCCAGTTAGCAGAAGCTAACGAGAGAGAAAAAGCAATGGAGAGGCAAGAATTACTGGCTGCAACCATTGATAAAATTCGTCAATCCCTTGATATCAAAACTATTTTTAGAACTACTACCCAAGCTGTCCGTGAGTTGTTAGAAGTAGAACGAGTCGCTATATATCGCTTTAACTCTGATTGGAGTGGTAAATTTGTGGCTGATTCCTTCAAAGATGGCTGGAAACCCATTACACAAATTCAACCAATAGTTTTAGAAACCTTTGAAGACACACACGAAGATGATAAGTTACCCCGCAATGAAACTTTTGTTCCCATTCGCCAAGGAGAACAATTATGGGGATTATTGGTGGCTTATCAAAACTCGCAGCCCCGCTATTGGAAAGATGAAGAAACAAACTTATTAGCTCAAGTAGGTGTGCAGTTAGGAATTGCTATTCAGCAAGGAGAATTACTTGAACAAACTAAACGTCAAACTCTAGAACTTACTCAAGCTTTGTATGAATTAAAACAGACCCAATCTCGATTAATTCAGGGAGAGAAAATGGCAGGTTTAGGACAATTACTTGCTGGTGTCGCCCACGAAATTAACAATCCTGTCAGTTTTATTTTTGGTAATCTGATCCATTTAAATGAATATACGCAAGAACTTTTAAATGTATTGCAGCTCTACCGTCAACATGAGTCCAACTTTCCAGATATCCAAGCAAAAGTCAAAAAAATAGATTTAGAATTTATCATCGAAGACTTACCCAAAACGCTAGATTCGATGAAAATAGGTGCGGAAAGGATTAATCAGATTGTACTGTCCTTAAGAACTTTCTCTCGTACTGATGAAGCCGAATTGAAATCAGTAGATATTCATGAAGGATTAGATAGTACCTTGCTAATTTTAGGGCATCGCCTCAAAAATAATAATCAACGCCCACCTATTGAACTTGTGAAAGAATATGGCAACTTACCTTTAATGGAATGCTACCCTGCACAACTTAATCAAGTATTTATGAATCTTATATGTAATAGCATTGACGCATTGGAGGAAAAATTTAAAACTATATGGCACAAGTATTTAGACTCATCAAAAAGCTGCCCCAAAGTACCTTTAATTATTTGGATCAGCACGAAAACTGCGGATAACCAAGTTACTATTAAAATAGCTGACAATGGTTTTGGAATACCAAAAGAATTAACTGCAAATATTTTTGATCCCTTCTTTACTACCAAAGAACCAGGTAAAGGGACAGGTTTAGGTTTGTCTATCAGCCATCAAATAGTTGTAGAAAAACACCACGGTCAAATCAAGTGTTTGTCCACCCCAGGAGAAGGAACAGAATTCTTAATTGAACTTCCCTGTCCTAGTAAGTAGGTAGAATAGGGTAAATAATTAAAGGTCTGTAGTAAAAACTTTAGTTCTCTCTGCGTTTGCATAGCGTGTCGTAGACAGACGCTCCGCGAACAAAAAAGGACTAAAGTCCTTACTACGAAATCAATCATAGTTTTTTACATTACTTAACATAGTTTGGTTTTTTCCAGTCGTTCTACTGAGGTGGGTCGAATTAGATGTAGAAGTAGGTTAACATCGATTAATCCATGCTGTTCAAGGGAATTCACATCTTACAAATAATTACGCTTTCCTACTTAAGTGAATATTTTTAGATCAAGTTGTTTTTACTCAGCGACAACCTAAACTCTCGCGTGTAGAAATACCAGTCAAAGAATTTACCCCATCGGCTCTTTCGCACATCAAAGATACTTGATAGCGGTCTATGATAGCGTCTGTAAAATCAGCCCCAGTAATATCAGCATCATAAAAACGGCTGCGAATTAAAGTAGCTTCCGTGAAAATGGCATTTTTTAAATTTGCACCATCTAAAGTCACCCGATCTACCAAAGCACCTGTTAAATTCGCGCCTTCTAAATTAGCTTTTAATAACACACCCTTAGTCAGAACAGCGTTAGTTAAATTTGCACCTTGGAAATTCGTACCCCGCATTTCCGCCGCCACAAAAGTTACACCTTTTAAATCAGTGTTAGTAAAATCACGATTTTCCAGATTGGTATTGCTGTAATTAATTGTATTAACTTGAGCAAAAGCTGGCTTGGGATTGATGATGATCCAAAACCAAGCCAGCAGCAAAATTAGAATTAAACTAAATAATCTCAGCCAAATCTTCTTCATCAATCCCAGTCCTGAGTTGCGTTAGCGGTAGCGCGGCGTTTAGCCGGTCTTGAGTTCCGAGTTAAAAATTAAGAGTGATAAGTGAATTATAGAGAATTCCTTCTTACTCAGCACTCAGCACTCAGCACTCAGCACTACTCACTACTCACTACTCAGCACTCAGCACTACTCACTACTTCCAATCCTTCCCAATGCGGATTGTGATGTCTGATTCTAAATCCCCTGTGGATTTAACTTCAACTAAACCCAATCCTAAGATTTTTTGGAGGTCAATTGCTGCCGAGCGATCGCCTCTTTGCACAATAATTTGGGTTTGGCGTTGGGTATCAGGCCAAGTTGGGACGGTGTAAATATTTGTAAAGCCTTTCTGTTTCAAGTAAGCAATAACTTTTTCAGTTAGCTGAGGTTGATTAGAAGCATTTTGAATAGCAATTTTGAGCTTAGAAACTGGTCGTGAATCTGGCTTCAGACCAGGTATATCTACGCCTACATAATTATTCAATAGATTTTGTTGTCCGTTCAGATTCAGCCAATAGCTATTAGGGTCTTTACTAAATTTGCTGAATGTACCAGGTAACATGGCCATTTGGAAATTATCCCGTTCTAAGTTCACGGAAAAATTCACCAAAGCCATCATTTCTTCTATCTTCAAATTTGTATCAAAATATTTCCGCATCAGCCGGGTTAATTGGGGTAATCGGGGTAAGACAGTAGGACTAGTAAGCCTTCGCAGCAATGCGGTCACTAGTGCTTGTTGTCGTTGTACCCTAGGTAAATCCCCTAAACCTTCTTCTCGGTAACGAGCAAACACTTCTGCTTGTTCGCCGTTGAGAGTTTGCCAGCCACTAACTAAACTTATCGTTGATCCACTGCTGGGGTCTTGATATGACATGGCTGTGGGGACAAAAACTTCTACCCCACCCAACTGATCAACTAATTGCCTTAAACCACTAGTAGAAATACGGATATAGCGGTCAATTCGGGCATTATTAAGAGTCCGGCTGACTGTCCGTGCTGCTAAAACTGGCCCTCCTTTAGTATTAGCTTCAGACACCCTATTTAATCCCTGTTCTGGGATAGCAATCATGGTATCGCTAGGAATTGACAGTACCCGCATGGTTTTACTGCTGGGGTTGATTCTGGTTAGGAGCATGGTATCGCTATTGCCAGAAAAGCTTTCCGGTGAGCCATCGACTGCACCTTTAACTGGCTCAATCCCCATAATCAGAATATTCATTGGTTTAGATATCTGATATTGGGAAATTTTGCTCCACAGTTCCCCAGGTAGCGGTGTTTTTTGCTCATCTTGACCAGCAAATCCCAATTCTTCGTCTGTGCGGTCTAGGTTACTCCATAAAGGAGTCCAAAGTGCCAAAGTGGATACTAATAGACCAGACATAATGATGCCTAGCACAGATGTCAAAATCCACAATAACCAGCGAGGCATTGTCAAGCCCAACCGATCATACAGCTCATTGGGAATTGCCCCTACAGACAGGGCGACATTGCGAGAACTGTTAGCTGCTTCTTCTTGAGGGATGACTTCCAGGTCTTTTGCTGATGGCGGTATGACCTGATTATCTATACGTTGTAGTTGTGAAGGTCTGACCTCTAATTCTAAATTCGGTATTTGTTGAGGCGTGACTTGATTTTCTGACCATTGAACCTGTTTAATCACAATTATCTCCCCACTCATCCACTCCCTAAAAGTTATGTTAATGCAAGCCACCAAACTTGCCAGTGTCAGACCGCACTGTACACTTGAAATGTTCTAGCGTAGGTCTGTATGACAACATGAGTAGTTCTTTGTTCCCAGTAATCCTGGCAGGTGGTAAAGGTGAGCGTTTTTGGCCTCTTAGTCGCCAAGACCGACCCAAGCAATTTTTAAGTCTTGATGGTAGCTCTAGAAGTCTCTTACAAGCAACTGCCGATCGACTGCTTTCTTTTGCAGGTAGTTGGAATGACTTGTG
The DNA here is from genome assembly GCF_014697125.1 of Anabaena minutissima FACHB-250. Lineage (GTDB taxonomy): Bacteria > Cyanobacteriota > Cyanobacteriia > Cyanobacteriales > Nostocaceae > Trichormus > Trichormus minutissimus. Next base: position 559,454 of record NZ_JACJRG010000001.1, read on the forward strand.
GGTAATTACTTCTAGTCAGCTAGCTACAGGAGTGCGGCAACAATTACCAGAATTGTCATCTCTAAATTTGCTGGCTGAACCGCAAGGTAGAGATACTGCTGCTGCTGTTGCTTGGACAAGTTTGGAAATTCAAAAACGTTATGGAGACGACGCGATTATCGGCTTTTTTCCCTCTGACCACTGGATAGCTGACCCACAGGCGTTTAAACGCACATTAGATGCGGCTATCCAATTAGCGGCAAGCACACCAGCGATTGTCACGTTGGGTATTAAGCCTACCTTCCCATCAACTGGTTACGGCTACATTGAACAAGGCGAACACATTGGTAGCTTTAATGAGTTGCCAGCCTATCACGTCAACCGCTTTACTGAAAAGCCCAACCGTGAAACAGCAGAAACATTTCTGTCTACGGGAAGATTTAGCTGGAATAGCGGTATGTTCGTGTTTCGGGCTGGTGTTGTTCTCAAGGAACTGTATACCCATGCACCAGAAATTATTGAACAAATAGCACAAAAAGGCGTTGATGTCTATCCCCAATTGCCTAAAAAAAGTATAGACTATGCACTCATGGAAAAAACCAATCTAGCATATGTTTTACCAGCAGAATTTGGATGGGACGACTTAGGCGACTGGAATGCGATCGAACGCCTCATGAAAAAACCCGAAAATCCCAACGTGGAACTTGCTACCCATGTGGGTTTAGATACAAAGGGGGCGATTGTTTATGCTACTAACCCTGAGGATGTAGTTGTTACTATTGGTTTAGAGGACGTGGTAATTGTGCGCGATCGCAATGTCACCCTCATAGTTAATAAAGAACGCACCCAGGAAATTAAGCAAATCCTCAAAACCCTACAAAGCGATCCCCGATTTACCGACTTGCTATAACTCTTATTGTATAAAACTTAAAACCCCTGGCAGATGCGTAAAACTATTGCCCGTATTATAACTTGACTGTCTGTGCTGTCAAAAGGGCAGGGGGTTGGAGGGACAAAGAATACAAGGGAGACAAGAGAAAATCTTTTCTTAATCCCTTGTCTCCAATCCCCGTCTCTAAAAATTATTTAATTTTGAATTTTGAATTTTGAATTAATTTATCCCCCATCCCAAAATGTTCCTCACCTATACTGTTCCGCGCCAAAGAGAAATTATCGAAGTTGTTCTCCGCAATGGCTGGGATTATATGCGGCGGCTGTTGACAGGCGGCAAAGCTGATGAACCCCAGCTACCCACCCCGGCGGTTTTAAAAAACATTCTGGTGGATTTGGGGCCTGTTTATGTCAAACTCGGTCAGCTACTTTCTACCCGACCAGATTTACTAAGCGCAGCTTATATTGAAGAACTCTCCACTTTGCAAGATGAAGTACCGCCTGTACCTTGGGCAGAAATTGAAATAGTTATCCGCAAACAACTAAAACAACCCTTGGAAGAAACTTTCAAGCACATTAATAACGTCGCAGTAGCGGCGGGATCAATTGCCCAGACTCATCGCGCTACATTAATGGATGGTCGAGAAGTGGCTTTGAAGGTACAGCGTCCGGGAATTGATGTCACGGTTGTGCAAGATATCGCCTTAATTCAAGGGATTGCTGATTTGGTGGCGCGGACTGATTTTGGGCAAAACTACGAAATCAAATCCATAGCTGAAGAATTTACCAAAGCTTTAGAAGCTGAATTAGATTTTACACGGGAAGCTGGTTTTACAGACCAGTTACGACGTAATTTATCGCACAGTCGTTGGTTTGATCCCCAACAAATTGTCGTTGCAGAAATTTACTGGCAATTAACTACAGAAAAATTAATGGTGATGGAGTGGCTAGACGGAGTGCCAATACTGTCAGCTAATTTAAACGACAACAATGGTAAAGACCCGATCGCCGAACGCAAAGCTGTCACCACACTACTATTTCGCGCTTTCTTTCAACAGTTATATGTTGATGGCTTTTTTCATGCTGATCCCCATCCTGGTAATATCTTTTATCTGAGCGATGGCCGTGTTGCCTTGTTAGATTGTGGGATGGTGGGCAGACTTGATCCCCGGACGCAGCAGATATTGACAGAAATGCTGTTGGCAATTGTGGATTTAGATGCCGGGAGGTGCGCTCAATTGACTCTGCAATTGTCAGATTCTGCACAACCGGTCATTGTGGCGCGGTTAGAAAGTGATTATGACCGGATGCTGCGTAAGTATTATAACGTCAGTTTGACGGAGATGAATTTTAGTCAAATCTTTTATGAAATTTTGCAAGTTGCTCGCAATAATAAAATTCGCTTACCCGGTAACATGGGCTTGTACGCCAAAACCTTGGCGAATTTAGAAGGGGTAGCGCGTACCTTTAATCCAGAGGTAAATTTATTTGAAGAAATACAGCCTTTAATTACAGACTTATTTCGACGGCAATTACTGGGCGATAATCCAGTGCGATCGCTCCTGAGAACAGCCTTAGATATTAAAAGTCTCTCTTTACAATCTCCCCGGCAAATCGAACTGTTATTAGACCGGGTAACATCGGAAACCCTACGCTGGAATTTCTCACTACACGGTTTAGACGGCGTGCGGCGGACAATGGACGATGCCGCTAATCGTCTTTCTTTTAGTATTCTAGTAGGTTCACTGATTATGGGGGCAGCAATTATTTCCAGCAAAGCCCAGACAACACAGCTATCTTTTGTCAGCAGCGTTTTGTTTGCAGCTGCGAGCTTATTGGGATTATGGCTGATTATTAGTATTTTGCGATCGGGTCGTTTAAAGTGACAGGTGACAGGTGACAGGGAACACAAAAGAAACTTCTTGAAGTTTTACCTAGTAGTCTGTCAAGAAATAATTAACGAATAGATATTCTGTAGAGACGGCGATTTATCGCGTCTTTCTACCAACCGTCAAACTAGGTTGGACACACCACTAGCTGCTGAAAAATCAAATAAGATTACTCTTTACCACACCGTGACAAGTGGTTTTAACATTTAGATTATGTCAATCATCATTGCCGAAAACCTCAGTAAATCCTATCCAGTGGCGGTAAAAGAACCAGGAATTAAAGGCACAATCAACCACTTTTTCCGCCGCACCTACCGTTCTATCAACGCAGTTCAGGATGTTTCCTTTGAAATTACCCCAGGTGAAGTAGTTGGTTTCTTAGGGCCAAATGGTGCTGGTAAAACCACCACACTTAAAATGCTCACCGGACTTATTCACCCTTCTAGCGGTACAGTCAGAGTAGCTGGCTATGTACCCTTTTTGCGCCAAGCAGCATTTTTGCAAAAAATTACCTTGGTAATGGGGCAAAAACAACAACTACTCTGGGACTTACCCGCACTAGATTCTTTAAAAATTAACGCGGCTGTCTACGATATTCCTGATAAAGAATTCCGTCACCGGGTAGGGGAATTAACAGAAATGCTGGCTTTAGAGGGGAAACTTAACCAGCCTGTGCGAAAACTGTCTTTGGGCGAACGCATGAAAGCAGAATTACTAGCAGCACTTCTACACCGTCCCCATGTATTGTTTTTAGATGAACCCACGCTAGGTTTAGATGTCAATGCTCAGGTAGCAGTACGGGATTTTTTGCGTGAGTACAATCAGCGTTATCAAGCAACTGTGCTGTTAACTAGCCATTACATGGCAGATATCACCGCTTTATGTGAACGAGTGTTGCTGATTCACCAAGGTAAACTCATGTATGACGGTAGCTTAGATAGACTGCTAGAACGTTTTGCTCCCTACCGAGAAGTTTACGTAGAGTTAGCCCAGCCTCTATCCCTAGAAAAACTCACAGTCTATGGTGATGTGCAACATTTAGAAGGGCGTGCCGTGTGTTTTATGGTGCAACAAGAGGCACTTACCCGCACGGTGTCTCAGATTTTAACAGAATTGGAAGTCATAGATTTAAAAGTCACTGAACCGCCAGTTGAAGAAGTTATTGGACGCGTTTTTCAGGCGGGAATCGTGTAAAAAATTAAAATTTAAACATTAAAATTTAAATGAAAAAAGTTATTAGAAAAGCTCTAACTTTACTTACAGTTTACTACGCCTATATGGTGGAGTATCGGGCAGAACTGATTTTATGGGTTCTATCTGGTTCTTTACCAATTATTCTCATGGGAGTTTGGATAAAAGCTTCGCAAGGTGGGCAGTTTGGTTTATCCTCTATTGACTTTGCCCGCTACTTCCTCACAGTTTTTGTGGTTAGACAAATATCTGTTGTCTGGGTAATTTTTGAATTTGAAAAGGAAGTTGTAGAAGGTAAATTGTCACCTAAATTATTACAACCTTTAGATCCTGTATGGCATCATGTCGCTTCCCATCTTTCTGAAAGAGTGGCTCGCATACCGTTTGCATTAATATTAATAGCCCTGTTTTTTTTCCTGTATCCACAGTCATTTTGGTTGCCGAATTTAGTCCAGTTAATTCTATTTACCTTGGCTGTTAGCTTGGCTTTTATTTTAAGATTTGTTATTCAATACACCTTTGCTATGTTCGCATTTTGGACAGAAAGGGCTAATGCTATTGAAACTTTCTGGTTTTTATTTTATTTATTTTTATCTGGTTTAATTGCACCTTTAGAAGTATTTCCTCAACCTGTGAGGGAAATAGTTTTATTTACACCTTTTCCCTACTTAATTGATTTTCCCGCAAGTATTTTGGTCGGGCTACCTGTAGATTTAGCACGAGGATTTTGGTCACTACTAGGCTGGATATTTATATTTTTAGGTGCAAATCGCTGGTTATGGCGTGCGGGATTGAAAAGATATTCTGGAATGGGCGCATGAGTCAACTGCCCCAGCGACAAGGCTGACGGGGCTTGTAAGAGTTATCGCTGTTTTCAAACAGTTATTATTAGAGTAAATATAGATGAGCAACATTTTACGGGGGTGATTTTAGTGTTTGGATGTCAGCAAGAATTGATAAAGTGCAATAAAGAAACAAAATCAATAATCGAATACTTATGTTTTGAATCTAACAGTCTTTACAATTGCTCGGTTTATTATGCTAGACAAATTTGGTTGAAGACGGGGAAGATTGTTAGCGGTTTTGACTTGACTGTTGAGATAAAGACCAATAGACATTTCAATGCTGGCTATGCTTCGGCAATGCAGCAAACTTGCTTGAATGTTGGAGAAGCTTTTCAGTCGTTTAAAAAGTTATTAGCAAAATCAAAAAAGGGAGAATTAGACCAAAAACCAAAAGCACCAAACTACAGAAAACCAGGGGGCTTGTTCACTGTCACGTACCCTAAACGATGGCTAAAACTAAAAGACGGTTTTATTAGGTTTCCGTTGGGTAATCAAGTCAAGGCTTGGTTTGGAATATCTGAATTTTTCTTGCCAGTACCTTCAAATCTGGAATGGTCAGAAATAAAAGAAATTCGTTTATTGCCACGGAACAGATGCTTTTACGCTGAGTTTGTTTACAAGACAGAAACAGCAGTTGTCAAGCTTGATAAATCTAAAGTTCTTGGTATTGACCACGGGTTAAACAATTGGTTAACCTGTGTCTCAAATGTTGGGACTTCCTTTATTGTCGATGGGTTGCATCTCAAAAGTTTGAACCAATGGTACAACAAATCAGTAGCCAAAATTAAAGAGAATAAACCTCAAGGCTTTTGGTCTAACAGGCTTGCAGCAATTACAGAAAAGCGCAATCGTCAAATGCGCTCCGGCGTTAATAAAGCTGCAAGAATTGTTATCACCCATTGCATTGAGAACAAGATTGGTTCGATTGTTTTTGGTTGGAATGTTGGTCAAAAAAACAGTGCCAACATGGGAGTAAAGACAAATCAAAAATTTGTTCAGATCCCTACAGCTAAACTAAAAAACCGCATTGAACAGTTATGTGATCAATACGGAATAGAATTTATTGAAACGGAAGAAAGCTATACCTCTAAGACATCATTTTTAGATCATGATGCTCTACCTAAATATGGTGAAAAACCCGACGGGTGGAAAAGTAGTGGAAGACGGTTAACTCGTGGCATCTATCAATCATTTGCTGGCATAAAGATTAATGCCGACTGCAACGGAGCAAGCAACATACTTAGAAAAGTATCGGTGATGCTAGGTTTAGACCTTAGCGGAATCAGTAGAGGTGCTTTAAGTGCGCCTAAGAAAGTTCTTTTATGGACTCTTCAGAAATCCCCGCGTCTTCAGACCGGGGAAGCTTAAATCTTAATTATTCGCTGACATTGGTGAAGGTCAACAATGGTGACAGTGGTTGTTGTAATGAATACGCTTATTTCATTAATGCTGCTCTACGTAGCTTGGCGAGTGTGGCAACTAAAACAAAAGATAGCATTTATAGGCGATCGCCTCACGGAATACGAACGCTGCACCCATGACTTACTATATAAAGCACCGGAAAATATCTACCTAGGACAAAATAGCATTCAGCAATTACGCCAGAGTAACCAAGTTTTACAGTTGCAAATCCAACAAATAAGGCAAATTATCAGCATACTTTTGCTGGGACGACAAACTTGGCGGCGTTATTTTCGTAAAATGGATTTCATCTCTAGAAAATAAGAGATGAAAGCAACAGTGATTGCTAAGGTATTGCCACAATAGATAAATTAGATAAAACCATTGAGGTTTTGCAAGGAAAGCAAACCCACGTAAAATGGGTGTAAGGAGAAAAAGAGTAAAAATGTCTAATAACCGTTCTGGAGTATTTATTGGTGGATTGATGCTAGGAGCTACTATCGGTGCTTTAGCAGGATTACTTGCAGCTCCACGCACAGGACGCGAAACTCGTAAAATTTTGAAAAAATCTGCCGATGCGATTCCTGAATTGGCAGAAGACTTATCAACAAGTGTACAAATTCAAGCTGACCGTCTTTCTGCCAGTGCCTTGCGAAATTGGGATGAAACTTTAGATAGACTGAGAGAAGCCATAGCTGCTGGTGTAGATGCGAGTGAGCGTGAAAGTCAAATCTTAAAACGCCAACAGGCTACCCCAGACTCAGACTCTCTCGCCCAAGACTTGGAACACTCATAATGATGATGTTGATATTGGTATAGCAGGTGTCGTTTTCATTAAGCACAAGAGTAGAGTAGACAAGGTAGCGGTTTTTATCCCAATGCCCAATGCCCATTTTGAATTTTAAATTTTGTATTTTTTATTATTGTGGTTGACCCCCTGTTTTGGTTGGGACTTTCTATTCTTCTAGTCGCTGTCAGTCTGACGGCTGTTTTAGTGGCGGCAATACCAGCTTTGCAGGAATTAGCAAGGGCAGCTCGCAGTGCCGAAAAGTTATTTGATATGCTATCGAGGGAATTGCCCCCGACTTTAGAAGCTATTCGCGCTACAGGGATAGAAATCACAGATTTGACTGACGATGTTAGTCAAGGTGTTAAAAGTGCCGGTCAAGTCGTGAAACAAGTTGACCAAAGCCTAGAGGGCGCGAAAAAACAAGCTCAAAACCTGCAATTAAGTACGCGTAGTATTGTGGTGGGCGTAAAAACTGCCTGGAAAACCTTCACTCGTCAAAAAATCACAAAGCGCACAGTAGAACGGCTATCAATAACTGAACAATCTTCTCTCACAATCAGAGAAAGAGAAACACTCAAGTCAGAAACTCGCCGCTCTAAAGCAGAAACCTACCGCGTTCATGACGGCTACAACGGTTCTTCTACTAGGCAAAACAGTCTTGATGATGAAGAATACTAAGGGGCTAGAGGTGATAGGTGACAGGTGACAGGTGACAGGTGACAGGTGACAGGTGACAGGTGACAGGTGACAGGTTACAGGTTACAGGTTACAGGTTAGTGTTATCTACTCCTCACTCACAACCGGCTAAACGCCGCGCTACCGCTAACAGCACTCACAAAGAAGCACTCACAAAGAAGCTTTGCTTTATTGCCTAAGATTAGAGTAAAGTAAACAAGTGTAACAAAGTATCACTTTTCTAATACTCTTTTAAAGCAACTTGTTCACTTCTACTGTTGATATTTGTATAAAAACGTCCATGCAGTCCTGTTTTTGGCGACGAATCTTAGTATCTATTACAGTATTTTTCTTGGCTGGGTCACTGTGGGTTATGCACTCTTCCCCAGCTTTGGCTTACGACAATCCCGAATTGTTACCTAATTATTTCACTCCAGTTGTAGACTTAGCTAAAACTCTTCCTGACCCCCAAGAGGAAAAGCTAGTCGAGGAAATTTCGCAATTTGAGACTGATACTGGTTGGAAACTGCGGGTATTGACTCAATATGACCGCACTCCTGGTAGAGCAGTCATCAATTATTGGGGTTTGGATGATAAAAGTATTCTTTTGGTTGCAGACTCCCGTGGAGGGAACATCCTCAGCTTTAGTGTGGGTGATGCAGTTTATGAACTTCTCCCCCGCACTTTCTGGATAGAACTACAAACCCGCTTTGGTAATTTGTATTTTGTGCGGGACGAAGGGGAAGACCAAGCCATTTTACAAGCTTTAAATTCCGTAAAAGGCTGTTTACTCAAGGGGGGCTGCACCGTTGTTCCTGGTCTACCTAGGGAACAGTGGATTTTAACTTTAATTACTTCGGTTATTGGTGGGATTATTTGTGGATTTGCAGGTCAACCCCGCACCAAAGGACAAGTTTTTGCTTGGCAATGGGCGTTAATTTTCTCGCCATTGTGGGGTATTTTGTTCCTTGCCTTTGGTATTGGCCCAGTGGTAACACGCACTAGTGATTGGTTACCTTTAGTTCGGAATATCTCCGGTTTTCTTATTGGTGTGTTGGTTGCTTACTTGTCACCTGTTTTCAGTCGTCCATCTTCTAGTGCTGAGTCTTGAGAGTGCTGAGTCTTGAGAGTGCTGAGTGAGTAATTCTTTAATTTTGAATTTTGAATTGATTAGTCACCTCTTACCTAGTGATCGCACTAGCTGATAAGCTGAAGGCTAGTCTCTCAGAATTGAATAGCAATGGAATGGCACGTAACCGATGCTCAAAGTCTAGCAATCATTGATGGTGAAATTGGTGATCATGTTTTCTCGCCGGCAGAATATGAAATTGTCCGGCGAGTAATCTATGCTACTGCTGACTTTGAGTATAAATCTTTAATTCGATTTTCTGAGCGGGCTTTGCAAGCTGGGGCTGCTGCATTAGCGGCACGTACTGCTATTGTGGTTGATGTGCCAATGGTGCAAACAGGTATTGCCTACGAAATTCAAAATACCTTTGCTAACCCGGTGTATTCTAGTACGGACACTTCAACCCGTCCCCAAACAGAAAAAACTAGTGCCGCTTGGGGTGTTGAAACTCTAGCCAAACGTTATCCAGAAGGCATATTTATTGTTGGTCAAGCCCAAACAGCATTAACAACACTGGTAGATTTAATTGAAGCCGAAGAAATTAACCCGGCTTTGCTGATTGCTACTCCGGTGGGATTTGTAGATGTAGATGATGCTAAAAGACGCTTGCAAGATTCCCTTGTCCCCAATATCACTATTGATAGCTGTAAAGGTAATGCAGTTGTTGCGGCTGCGATCGCTGATGGGCTGATAGACTTAGCATGGCAAGCCTATGGGCAGAATAGAATTGACTAATGACTAATGATTAATCGTGTTTTCTCCCATCGGGCATAATTGCATTTTGAAAATTCACGCCAATTAGATTTGCACCAGTCAAATTTGCACCTCTGAGGTTAGCGTCTCTCAGATTCGCACCTGCCAAGTTAGCCTTTTTTAGATTTGCCCATCCCAAATCAGCACCAGTTAAGTCAGCTTCAGCTAAGTTAGCTCTAAATAAGTATGAACTACTCAAATGAGCTTTGTGGAGACGGGCTTTTTCTAGGTTAGCTTTGTAGAGATAAGCTCCTACTAAGTCTGCTGCATACAAGTTGGCTTCACTTAGATTAGTCTCTATTAAGTTAGCTTCAATCAGATTAGCAAAACAAAGATGAGCGCGGTTTAGCTGTGCTGCATCTAAATCAGCATCTCTTAAGTTAGCACCGGTGAAGTCAGTTCCAATCAGGTTAGCATTAACAATAGTAGCCCCCCTCAGATCCGCTTCACTCAAGTTAGAGCCAATGAGGGTAGTATGGCTCAGATTGGCTTGGGTAAGTATAGCCTGGCTCAAGTTCGCCACACTCAAATGAGCCGCACTTAGATTAGCTTCGCTAAGTTTGGCTTGATAAAGATTAGCACTACTGAGATTAGCATAGCTGAGGTTGGCACGCACGAGTAAAGCATGACTTAAATCAACTCTGCTAAAGTTTACTCCTTGGAGGTTTGCCCCTCGGAGGTTATGTTTTTGCAGGTTGGCGGTACTGAGGTCTGGTTCAATTTGGGGATTTGTTGTTCTCCACTCAATCCATCGGACTGCACCAGCTTGCAACAAAGCTAGATGCTCTATATTTGCCATTTGCTCTCCTTTCAGAAACTTCAAAATTTTAACTACAACTATCCTGCATCTAAGACGACTATCCGATTCTTCTCCTTCTACTCCCCCTGCTCCTCCTGCTCACTCAGCTCCCCCTGCTCACTCAGCGATTGGTTATTTTTTTGGGAAGTCCCTTATTCCTGGCGACCAATCTGGGAACTATTCCGCCCAGCTACACTTTCAATTGCTGCTTTAGCACCAGCTGCACCTGCAAGGATATCGCGTTCGTATCCACCCAAGTAGAGCCGGCCAAAGCTCCCCACAGCTTGCACTTCCAAGATATTAATCATTGCTGCTTTTTCTGCTTCATTGGCAGCTAGGGCAGCATAAGCAGCAGGTTCAACTTCTAAGACATACAATGTTTGTCCAGCTAATAGTAGCTGTCCTCGGCGTGTGCGGTTGATGAGTTGTGCTTGGTAAGCATCTATATTGCGGATAATCTGGCTAGAAACAACACGAGGTTTGAGACATTCCTCTTTTTTAACTCCCAACATCGCCAAAATCGCTTGACCGGCGGCTCGTGTTTCTCCTTGAGAACCGGAATGTATTTCTAATAGACCATATAATCTTTCCACTACCTGCACTCCAGGACGAACGGAGGCAGCTTTGAGAGCTACATCTGTAATCCGATTAATTTCGATGCCAGGAGAGATTTCAATCCATAGAGACGTATCACCTGGTAGTGGTAAGAAACCTGGGGCTACTGTTCCTATATATGCTGCGTGTTGTGGTTGCAGGCTGTCGAGAAATACGAAACTGCGTAGTTCTATTCCCAAGGTGATGCTCTCCAGTCATGAAGGTAAAGTTATATTTCGCATAGGTAACTTTAAATTACCACAAGCCTGGATACTGTCTGAGTTTTTCCGTGATTCATGGCAAGTGACAGGAGGAGCAGAGGGGCAGAAGTTATTCACTGCGGCTAGCGCGTAGCTTGCTTTGCTACGCAGGCGTAAGCCTACTCCGGAAGAGTATAATTACGAATTACTCGTTTGCTTCGTTTTTACTATGAAGAAGTTCTGTGACTTTCTCCGCAGGTAGGGGTCTGTGGAAAAAGAAGCCCTGGACATCTTCACAGTTGATAGATTTTAAGAAATCCAATTCTTCTTGTTTTTCTACGCCTTCAGCGATGAGCTTTAACCCCAAACTTCTACCTAAAGTGACGATCGCCTTAACAATGTGGGCTACTCTAGTATCGGTTGTCAACTCTCGAATGAAGGAACTGTCAATTTTGAGGTTGTGGAGTGGTAAGAGTTGTAGGCGAGAGAGGGAGGAATGTCCTGTACCAAAATCATCAATGGAAAGATGAACACCCATCTTTTCTAAATCATACAAAACCTTTTTAGTGAAATCTATATCCTCAATAGCTGTTGATTCTGTAATTTCTAACTCTAAAAATTGTGCTTCTAATCCAGTTTCCGCTAAAGTTTGGGCAACAATTTCTACCAATTTGGGTTGGCGAAATTGCTTAGGAGATAAATTCACTGCTATTGTTAAAGGAGGTAATCCAGCATTTTGCCAAGCTCGATTTTGAAGGCACGCTGTCCGTAATACCCATTCGCCAAGAGGAATAATTAATCCACTTTCTTCTGCTAAGGGAATAAAAACACTCGGTGCTACTACCCCCATCTCTGGATGTTCCCAACGCAACAGTGCTTCCATCCCAGTAATTTTGTTGGTGTGAATATTTACTTGGGGCTGATAGTAAACTGTGAATTCTTGCCGTTCTAGAGCATAACGTAAATTTTTTTCTAGATTTAAAATATCGGGAGTTTTTGGACTTAAGGATGTTGTGTAATACTGATAATTATTTCGCCCTTCATCTTTGGCATGATATAAAGCTGCATCTGCGTGTTGAATCAGAGTTTCAGCATCAGGACTATGCTCATCTAGCAAGGCGATGCCTAAGCTAGCACTTACGTAAAGTTCATGTCCTTCTAGATAAAAAACGCTCTCGAAAGAGTTTAAAATTCTCCAAGCTACCTGAGTCACTTCTTCCAGATAATTAATTCGGGGTAGCAGGATGGTAAATTCATCTCCCCCCCAACGGGCAACGGTGTCTCCACTTCTGAGGGATATTCCTAATCTTTGCGCTACACTTTGGAGCAGGCGATCGCCTAATGTATGACCTAATGTGTCATTAATCATTTTAAAGCGGTCAAGATCCAAAAACATCACTGCTAGACTTTCGCTATTACGTATGGCGTTGGCTAGGGCTTTAGCCAGTAGTTGATCGAATAGCAAGCGGTTGGGTAATCCCGTTAATAAATCATGGAGGGCTTGGTAGCGAATTTGTTCTTCTACCTGCTGACGATGCCAAGCACCACTGATACTAGCTGCCATTGTCAATAGTGTAGATTCTTCATGCTTAGACCAAATACGCTCTTGGGTACAATCTGCCAAGCCGAGATAGCCCCAAAACTTTTCTTCTAAACGCAGGGGTACTAATAGCAGGGATTGAATTCCATCTCGCATCAGAAGTTCGCTTTCACTGGGGAAAAAGTCTCTAGTAATGCCATTAATTGACTGCCCGTTAGACAGTATGGTGTACCAACGTGATAGAGCAGGCGAGTTATAAGGCTGATTTTGCCAATGATGCCGAGAAGATGGAAGGGGGGAGCGAGTCCATTCACATTGCAGACTCACAGCTATTTCCCCTGTCAGGGGATGAAAATGGTTTTTAAATAAATAAGCGCGATCTGCATCTGCTGCTATACCTAACACAGCCAAAGCTTTTTCAATTCCTTTTTCATAATCCATTTCTACGAGCAAGTAATTAGCTGCTTCTGCTACTGCTTGTAGCAAGCGATCGCGTTGGTAAAGTTCTAATTCAGCTTTTTTTTGCTCAGTAATATCTCTAGTAATATAAGTTCTAATTAAATCACTTTCTGGCAGGAAATGCACTGATTGTTCAAAAACTTCTTGACCAAATTTGATTTCCCGCACAAAAGAGTTAACTTTCTGTTTTTTTATTTCCGTTAGTATGCCTTCCAGAATAGGATGATGCTTTCCTAGTTCTCTTAATCGAGGAAATTTTAAAGTGGCGGCTGGATTCAGATAAATTAAATTACCTTCTAAATCTGTCTCAATAATGGGATTAGGAATGAGTTCTGGAAAAGAGGCTAGGCGAGCTAGTGCAGTGTCACTCGCTCCTTCAAAATTAGGATCTACTACTAAGGTTTGAAAAGGAGAAACAGGATGAGATTGGTCAGTCAGAAAATCAGATAGGTTTTCCGCATTGGCTGATTCATAAAAGGCTTGTTCGGAAAGGTTAGATATAGCGTAATACTTGGCCTGAGCTTGATTACTGCCGAAATGGATGATATCTCCATGTCTGAGATTATGGGAGATACATCTTTCTCCATTCACAATCAAACCATTAGTGCTTCCTTGTCCCTTGAAGTTACCATCAATAATCCGAAAGCCATATTGTTCAGTTCCTGGAACTGTTACCCGCAATAAAATTGCATGTTGTCTTGATACTGAGCGAGAAATAAGGACAATAGCATTGCCCTTATGCCGTCCTACAGAATATGTAGCTTCTTGCAGTAGGATAGTACGTTGTCCTTGCAAATCGTGGACAACCAATAGGTGGCGTATTTTTTCTCGCTCGTTACTAGTCATCGCCAGTCCTCACACTCTGATGTCTTTGAATCTTGAAACCTAAAAAAATATGACGATTTCAACAAGTTTTAACTTTCAAATTCTAGAAAAGCTATTTGCTCAAAGCAACGACAATCTGTGAGGAAACTAGTGTTTTTCTCAATAGGCTACCGTATAGAAATTAAGATGCTCATTTGCTAGCTAGTCTTATCATTATAAATCCTGGTAAATCCTGTTAATTTTTTCCCTTGACAACGGCAATAGGGGGAAACTTAATTTTAAATTTTTCCTAACCATTCATGATATCATGAAAGCAACAAATTATACCTAGTAAATTTACTGAGTTTATTTTTTATAATATTTATCAAACACCACTTAATAGATAGGCAATGTCAATAAAAACTCAGTTCCCATACCTAGTGTAGAGTTAACCGCGATCGCGCCTCCATGTTTCTCTACGATAATTTGCTGGGCGATCGCTAATCCTAAACCTGTTCCTTTGCCTACTCCTTTGGTGGTAAACAGGTGATCGAAAATTCGTGCTTTGACTTCTTCTGGTATTCCGTTCCCATTATCACTGATGGCAATTTTTACCTGTTCACTGGCAACCGTTGTCTGAATTGTAATTCGATTGGGGTTGGCTTCAATCTCAGCAACACTACATCCCTGATTCGATTCATCCAACGCATCTATCGCATTGGCCAAAATATTCATAAATACCTGATTTAATTGACCGGGAAAGCATTTCACGTGGGGGATCTTGCCGTAGTCGGTGATAACTTCAATGGCTGGGCGGTGTTCGTTGGCTTTGAGGCGATGACGTAAAATCAGTAGGGTACTATCGATACCGTCATGCAGATTAAATGGCTGTTTTTGGTCGCTGTCGGCGCGGGAGAAAGTACGCAAACTCTTGCTGATAGCTTTGATGCGATCGCCTCCATCTTTCATGGCCTTGATTAATTTGGGCAAATCTTCCCGCAGATATTCCAAGTCAATCGCCTCTAGTTCATCTTCAATTTCACTACCGGGGTGGGGAAATTTATCACGGTAGAGGTCAATCACTCCCAACAGGTCGTTAACATATTCTTGAGCTGCACCAATATTACCGACAATGCAGCCAACAGGATTATTGATTTCGTGAGCAACACCTGCAACTAAGTTACCCAAAGCAGACATTTTTTCGTTCTGCACCATCTGCACTTGCGCTTGCTGAAGATCCTCTAAGGTATGTTGCACCTGTTGATAGAGACGAGCATTTTCGAGGGCGATTACGGCTTGGCTAGAGAGGAATTTGAGAACGAGGAGGCGATCGCTCGTAAACACGTTACTCGTAACTTGATTTTCGAGGTACAAAATGCCGATTAAATTACCCTGATTAATTAACGGCAAACATAGCACGCTCTTGGGCTGATGCTGATGGAAATAATTGCTGATCACACCCGGTAGATCAGTTTTTAAATCATGGATGACGACTGTTTCTAAGGTATTTTTAACGTAGTGAATCAGCTTTATGGGAACGGTAGGGTTGTTTTCAAGCGGAGTGGATTGTAAGGTAGTTTGCTCGAAGTTAGCTATCACTCGTACTTGCCATTCGCCTTTATGAAACAGTATCAAACCACAGTAATCAGCCCCAGAATTTTCTAGCATTGTCTGAGTCAATGTTTGCAGTAACTTATCTAGTTGAATGGTGCTGGAAAGTGCTTGAGATACTTGCAGAAGCGCAGTAAAATCGAGCATATGGTTGATGCTGGAGCTAGAGGAACTCTGGTTACGAGTGGAGTGGCGATCGTAACTAGAAGTAGAAATGCTAGTGAAGGTATCTAAAATGCTAAAGGGCTGAATAACTGGTTGTAGTATGGGGCGCAGTAGTTGAGGATAACGGGTTTCTAAATCATCAGTTTTGGCGAGGCTACCCCAATGAGCGTAATAGTAATAGGCTTCCTGCATATAGCCTGCGGCAACTTTTTCTTTGCCCCATTGTAGGTAGAATTTAGCAGCAAGTTCGTTAGCTAGAGCCGCGTCTTGGATGTAACCGTTGGTTTTAGCAAGGGCGATCGCTTGGTCATATAATTCTATTGCAGGTATTTTATCCTCTAAAACTCGATGTCTTTCAGCTGCAACTAAATAGAATTTATGTTGATAATTTAAGGGAGCATGACCTGCCCATTTTTGCATTTTTTGTTGATTGTTTGTAATCTTATCTAAGTAATTAGATTGTTGATGGCTATCCAGTTTTGAATACAATGAAAGCATACTCAGGGATTGATAAAAATTCTTTAATGGCACGATCAATAAACCAGCCGCACCCTGTTCATACTCTTCAAATAGACTGGCGTATTCAACAGCTTGTTGGTCTGCGCCAAACAAATAAGCTAAAAATGATTTAGCTAGATAAACGTAACAAATGCCATTGGTGTTGCGACTTTGAATTAAAGAAGGAAGCGTGACTGTTTCATCAAAAGATTCACCAACTAGCATTTGAGGATCATCAGCCTTAGCTCTTAAATTCATGACAGTTTGTCGCCATGTATTACCCCAAATCAAAGATACATCTTGTTTGATATCCTGCATCAGAGAGCAATACTTATTAGCTTCAGCTTCGGCAAAGTCTAGATTTTCACCTGTCCAAAATAAAAATTGAGCATAACAATTTGCACAATAACCAACATATTCCAAATCACCAGTTTCTAAACCACTTTTAAGACCTTCTAAGAATATGTCTAAAGTGGAGTTAATGCCATCTTGCCAATGTTTAATAAATAGCCCAAAAGTCAAATAAACTTTACTTTTCAGTTCTTTGGCATTAAATTTATCCAAAATTGTCATAGCTAGCTGGCCGAATTGATAGCCATCTGTAATTTCTGCCGATGCACACAAAAATAATCCATAAAGACTGTAGGCGATCGCAGATTGAGGAGAGTTACCATATTGAATACAGATATTCACCATCGTGAATATCTTTAAAGGTAACAGCATAGGTTTAGCAAGATAAATCGGGGCAAACAAACCACATAAAATCCTTAAAGCTGCACCTTGCTGTAAATCGCTCAGTTCGGGTAAATTCACTAAGTCTTCAATCAAACGTTCCCCAAACAGTGACTTCAATCGACCATGTTCGGTGATGATGGTGTCCATATCGCCATCTTCGGGAAAATCAATACCTAGTAGTCCTAAAACTTCTCTACCGATATTAATTGCTTCTATGAGTTTGTTTTGAGCAGTATAAGCTTGAATTTGAATTTCGTAAGCTTTGATTTTATCTAAGGTATGTTTGGCGTGTACAAGTATTTCTTTAACTAGAAATTCGGAAGTAGGAAAATTCGTGTTTAAATATGCCGATTCTGCTACCAAATTATACAAACTCAGGGTGAGTTCATATTGATTTTGCCAACTATCAGATTCTAGGAGTTTGATTGCCGTATTTAAATAATCGACAGCAACGACATAAGCAGTAGCAACTTTAGCTTTACGTCCAGCTATTAAATTTAACTTAACTAGCTGCTCTTTTTGCTCTGCTTCAGTGAAATAATCAATACCTACATTTAACTGATTAACAATATCAAAAATACGATTTTCTAATTCTGCTTCCGGAGTGGAATTTAAAAGTAGCTGACCAATTCTTAAATGAGTTGCTTTTTTTTGCTCTTGGGGAATTAGGGAATAAGCCGCTTGTTGGACACGATCATGTAAAAACTGATAACTGACTGTAACGTGGCGATGACCGACCGACGATCGGAGACTATCGCCTGGTATTTGATGTGAGCTAGATTGAAAAAACTTATATGTTTCACCAATGGGCAGAATTAACTCTTCTTGCAATGCCTTCCACAAAATTGTAGCCGTTTCTGCCTGAGATAGTTCAGACACGATCGCTAACGTATTTAAATCAAATTGATTACCAATACAAGCTGCTAACTTCAAGATATCCTGAGTATCTGGCGGCAGTTTTTGTAACTGCAACGCCATAAACTCGACTACATCATCTGTCAAAGCCGCTTCTTGCACCTGGACAATATTGCACTGCCAATGTCCGGCTGCTAAGTGAAAACAAATCAGTCCATCCTGATGCAATGCCTTAAGAAATTGCGTGGCAAAAAAGGGATTACCCTGGGTTTTCTGCTCCACCAATTTTGTCAAAGGTTGCGCTAATGTTTCTGTACAATTGAGGGTATCGGCAATCAGTTGATTGAGACTGGTTTGGCTCAATGGTTGTAGAGTGATTGTGTTCAACTTTGCGCCTGTTTTCTGGATTGCCTCCAGGGTCAACATCAACGGATGTGCAGCAAATACTTCATGATCACGATACGCCCCAATCAGTAGTAAATAGCCCGTTTTTGACTCCGCCATTAATCCTTGTATGAAGTTAAGGGAAGCGGAATCTGCCCATTGTAAATCATCTAAGAAGATGACTAAAGGATGCTCAGGTGTTGTGAAAATGTGAATAAACTTCTGGAATAGCAATTTAAAGCGATTTTGCGCCGCATTCCCAGATAATTCTAGTGCGGGGGGTTGTTGCCCAATTACCCGTTCTAATTCGGGAATCACGTCAATGATGACTTGTCCATTTTCGCCTACAGCCTCTAAAAGCTGGGTTTTCCAAGTCTGTAATTGCTCATCACTTTCACTCAACAATTGCCCCATCAAATCGCGGAATGCTTGCACAAAAGCCGAGAAGGGAGTGCTACGATTAAATTGGTCAAACTTACCTTTGATGAAATAGCCCCGTTTCTCGACGATGGGCTTATGAACTTCATTAACTACAGCAGTTTTCCCAATCCCAGAGAAACCCGCCACTAGCATCAGTTCTGATGTACCGTTGCTGACGCGATCAAATGCTTGGAGTAGTGTAGTAACTTCCTCCTCCCGACCATAGAGTTTTTCCGGTATGAGGAAGCGATCGCACACATCCCGCGTTGCAATCTCAAATTCCTCAATTATGCCTGTTTTTTGCAGTTGATGGAGACAAGTTACCAAATCATGCTGCAAACCCAATGCACTTTGATAACGATCCTCGGCGTTCTTGGCCATTAATTTCGCCACGATTTGTCCCATCACCAAGGGAAGTTCTGGCTGCAATTCATACACCAAGGGTGCAGGTTTGGCAATGTGACAATGCACTAGTTCTAAGGGATCATCTGATGGAAATGGTAACTTTCCTGTTAACAGTTCAAACAACGTCACACCCAAAGCATAAAAATCACTGCGATAATCTATCCCTCGGTTCATCCGTCCGGTTTGTTCGGGTGCGAGATAAGCGAGTGTCCCTTCTAAGACATTGGGGTGTTTAACTGCTTCAGTTTCCTTGGGTAGCAGTGAGGCGATGCTGAAATCAATCAGCTTAATTTCTTTGGTATGAGGATGAATCAGCAGGTTGGCGGGTTTGATGTCTTTGTGGATGACGCGGTGTTGATAGAGATCGTGTAGAATATTTGTCAGTTGGATGGCGATCGCTAGTATGTCCCCCAAAGACAAAGGGTGGGCTTGACTATATACTCGCAGTGATACACCACCAAAATCTTCCATCACCAAGGCGTAGCTATTACCATAGGTTTCTAGAGAAGTTGGGCGAACAATACCGGGAATATACAGATTTTTAGCGATCGTGTATTGATTGCGAAACTGCAATAGTTCACTGAAGCTAGGATAGTCCCGCCGGAGTAGCTTAATCACCACAGGTTGCTCTGAATTATCTGCCAGTCGTATTCCACGATAGACAAGCGTTTTAGAGCCGTGATAAAGCTGCTCAATCAACTGATATCCAGACAGCAAAACGGTTGTATCTACGGTTGTATTCATGGACAACGACCTCATCTTACAGGTTAAACTGCATAGGATATATTAATGCTTAGTATGCCCATAATTTGATTAGGTCTAACGTTGTCTATCATCAAACAAGGCGAAGTAAAGAATAGTGTTGCTGATGAATAGGATGATTTTTACCTCACGTATACTGCTTTGCAGAATCCGCAGGATAGACGCAAAGAATAAAAGAATTATCCACCGAAAGAGGATGAACACAGCGAAAAGTTTACTGTTAAATCTGGGTCAATTCTTTTACTAGTGAATCTGCTTTTTTGATAGGTGGTAAATCAAGTTTGCGTTGTGGTAGCATCTGAGCATAGCGGTTAGTCAGAAAGTTATTGAGTTCGTTATCCCACTTTTTTAATAATCTTTTTAATAGCTTATTTTCATTGCCAAAGCTGAGTTGATGAACTAAAGGTTTAATAATCGTCGCTACTCTTCGTACACCTAATTTTTTGTATTTGGTTTGGAAGTCACCATCCTCGCTTAGGATTTGTTGATAACTTAGTGGCGATCACATGAGTTCTTCTTGAAACTTGTATGAGAAACTTTTCATCAAGCTGTTAAGCATACTTAACAGTATTTTCCCAGTTCAAACCAGGGGTAATCACTATTTGTCTATGAAGCGAATAGGCGAGATTTGACCTCTGGTGCTGGTTTCATGAGAAATTTCTCATATTTTCTTAATTACCTTCTCATAAAGATTTGATTAAACTTGGTTTAAGTCAAAGTTAAATAAGACTCAGTATTAATTCACTCGTACCCAGGAGATAAAGCGATTAAAAGAGTAGAAAGATGAAAAATGAACTTAAATAGATAATAAACTAATAATATCATGTTTAATACGCAATTGAATCGATTTTTGCCATATTTCTGATACTCAAGCCGTTGAATAATCAAATCACTATTGCTACTCCTCTTCACATTTGTATCCATAAAGCAAGTATTTATACTAAGTAGGTGATAGCAATTCCCACTGAAGTGAGGTACACCAACAAAAAATTAACCGCCGATAGAAGAGGATAAACGCAGCGAAAAGTATGATTAGGGTTTTCTTAGAGTCGTTAGTTTATTGGCAAAATTTTGAATTTTCTCAACTCCATAAATATGGTATGTTCTGATGAACAACTTGTTACCCCACTCTGGAGAAATCACCAGAACATCGGCTAGTATCGTGTCTTCGGAGGCTAGTAGTTTATCTAGTAATACTCGTAAGTGGCGCATTGCTTTATATTCCCACGACACAATGGGGCTAGGACACAAACGCCGTAATTTGTTGATTGCTCAAACTTTAGGATTTTTACCCCTACAAACCGATATCTTAATGATTAGTGGCATTCAAGATGCCAGCAATCTACCAACACCCCCAGGTGTAGATTGTTTGACTCTTCCGGCTTTGCATAAAAACATTGATGGGCAATATCAGGCACGAAAATTGAATCTATCATTGCAGGAAATTATTACACTGCGATCGCAAGTTATCCTTACCACTATCAAAACCTTTAAACCTGATATTTTCATTGTGGATAATGTACCGCGAGGAGCAGTCAGAGAGCTAGACCCCACCTTAGATTACTTGCGTAGGGAAGGGAAAACTCATTGCATTCTAGGTTTGCGGGATATCTTAGATGAACCTGCTTCCGTGCGTCGAGATTGGAAACGAGCCGCTAACGAAGAGGCGATTCAAACCTATTATGATCAAGTTTGGGTATATGGCGATCGCAACATCTACGATCTAGCCAAAGAATATCACTTCCACCCCAAAACCGTTGCTAAATTCCGCTACACAGGCTATCTTGACCAACGTAGCCGACTAAAACATCTGGATGTAGACAGCGTTCAGGCATTTAAAGCCCTCAATCTGCCATCTCAACGCTTAGTATTATGCTTAGTGGGAGGTGGACAAGATGGAGCGAGGTTAGCAGAAACCTTTGCTCATGCTGAACTACCATCCCAGATGAACGGTATCATCTTGACAGGCCCCTTTATGCCGCGAGAAGTTAGGCAAAAACTTCAAAACTACGCAGCACAACGCTACAACTTGCGCGTGTTGGAATATTTAGCCGAGCCGACAATGTTACTACATCAAGCCGAACGGGTGATTGCAATGGGTGGTTACAATACCACCTGTGAATTATTATCATTTGGCAAGCGATCGCTTATTTTACCTCGTGTCAAACCCCGAAAAGAACAATTAATCCGGGCTGAACGATTAAAAGAACGAGGCTTAATTGATTTCCTACACCCGGATCAATTAACATCAGCTGCATTAACCAACTGGTTAAAACTTGACATTGAGCCACCTCCAGTCCGTAAATTCCTCGATCTCAAAGGACTAACCCGCATTCCCCAATTCGTCAATGAAATCCTCATGTCTACTCATCAAGCATCCCCACAAGCAAAAGCTTCTTGAATGGTCATGAGTCAACAGTCAGTCATCAGTTAACAAATATGTCCATGCGTGTCGCTTATGTTCTCAAACGTTATCCCCGCTATTCTGAAACCTTTGTCGTCAATGAAATTTTGGCTCATGAAGCGGCTGGCTTAGATATAAAAATTTTCGCTTTAAGACCACCATCAGACACACACTTTCAAAATATTATTTCCCAAGTGCGTGCGCCTGTAACTTACATTCGTAAGCCACTTCAAGGACGGGTGAGCGATTCACTCAATAGTCTTGCACCTACAGCCGCTAGCTATTTTTGGGCAGAATTACAAGAAGCAAGTCAAGTTATCCCTGATTTTTGGTCAAAATTGGCATTTGCTCAAGGGGAAAAAGCCAGCACTGTCTACCAAGCTGCATGGTTAGCACGAGAAGTAAAACTCAAAGGTATCACGCATTTACACGCTCATTTCGGCACTGTGGCAACTAGTGTAGCTCGCCTAGCATCCCACTTTACAGGCGTTCCCTATACTTTCACCGCTCATGCTAAAGATATCTTTCATGAAAGCGTGGAATTTGCGGATATGGAACGTAAGCTAAAGGATGCAGCTAGCGTAGTGACTGTCAGTGACTATAATCTCAAATATCTCGAGAAAATATACAATTTAGCTGCAAACCAAGTTCAACGCATCTATAACGGGTTAGATTTGCGACAGTTACAATATTCTTCTCCGGCTGAACGTCCACCATTAATTATGTCAGTTGGTCGGTTAATCGAGAAGAAAGGGCTATCTGTTTTAATAGATGCTTGCGCGATTCTCAAGCAGAAAAATTATGAGTTTCAGTGTCAAATCGTCGGTACTGGTGCTTTAGAATCAACTTTGCATCAGCAGATTCAGGATTTAGGATTGCAATCTTGTGTGCAAATTATCGGTGCGCGTCCCCAAAATGAGGTGTTTCAATTAGTACAACAAGCGGCTGTGTTTGCTGCGCCTTATGTGATTGGTAAAGATGGTAATCGGGATGGTTTACCTACGGTTTTACTAGAAGCTATGGCTCTGGGGACTCCCTGTGTTAGTACGGTTGTAACGGGTATCCCTGAATTGGTGCGTGATGGGGAGACTGGGTTGATTGTCCCGCAATATGATGCGGGGGAATTAGCTAATGCTCTTGGGCAACTTCTCAAAGATCCGGCTTTGCGAGTGAGGTTGTCTACTCAGGCTAGGGAGTTGATTGAGTCTGAGTTTGATATTTGTCGTAATACGGAAGTTTTGAGGGAGTTATTTCTCACGCAGAGACGCGGAGGCGCAGAGGAGGTATGAAGGTGAGAGTTGCTTATGTTTGTGCTGATGCGGGGATTCCTGTTTTTGGGCAGAAGGGTTGCTCTATTCATGTGCAGGAGGTGATCCGGGCTTTAAAAGGGCAAGGTGGAGAAGTTACATTGTTTGCTACTCGGATTGGGGGAGAGTTACCGGCGGATTTGGCTGATGTGGTAGTGTATCAACTTCCACCTGTTCCTAAGTTAGAACGGGGGGTACGTGAGCAGGTTGCTTTGGGGATGAATCCTGATTTACGTTTAAGTTTAGAGAAGTTTGGCTCTTTTGACTTGATTTATGAGCGTTATTCTCTCTGGAGTTATGGCGCGATGGAATATGCCCAAGATAAGGGAATACCTGGTTTGTTGGAGGTTAATTCGCCTCTGATTATCGAACAAGCACAGCATCGGGGTTTAATTGATCGTGAAGGTGCGGAAGCTGTGGCGCGTCGGGTTTTTTCAGCCGCTACAGCATTGATTGCGGTTTCTGATGCAGTGAAAACTTATTTGCTGAATTATGTGGATGGTAGCAAGGTTCATGTCATCCCTAATGGTGTCAATCCTCACCGCTTTTCTAATCTGCGTTCGGCAAGTCAACGAGAAAGTTTTACAGTGGGTTTTGTCGGAAGTTTGAAACCTTGGCATGGATTGCCCATCCTGACAGAAGCTTTTAGTCTACTGCATCAACGTGTTCCCCATGCCAAACTTTTAATTGTTGGTGATGGCCCGGAACGAGAAAATCTGGAAGCTGAATTAGCTGCACGGGGATTAGATGTTCATACTCAATTCACTGGTGCGGTGAATCCTGATGAAATTCCTCAGTTATTAGCGGCGATGGATGTGGCTGTCGCACCCTACGCCGCACAATCTGATTTTTACTTCTCGCCGTTGAAAGTGTATGAATATATGGCGGCTGGTTTACCTGTAGTTGTTAGTCAGATTGGGCAATTGACAGACTTAATTGATCCGGGGGTGAATGGTATGCTTTGCCCTCCTGGTGATGCGATCGCTTTAGCAGAGGCTTTAGAACAATTATGGCGATCGCCTAATCTGCGTCACAGTTTAGGACAGGCGGCGCGTGAAACGGTGATAGCTCATCATACTTGGGATGCGATTGCTCAACAAATTCTGCATATAGCATCTCCATTACCGATGGAGGTGAAACGATAAATGCCAAAACCCAAAAAACCAGGTGTTCCCGGTTTGTGGGGGGTGCTGGCTTATTTCTGGCCTGATATTCGTCCCCAGTATGGACTACTTTTGGTTTCGGCGATCGCTTTAGTTGCAGATGTCGGACTCCGTGTATTAGAACCTTGGCCGCTCAAGTTTGTCTTTGATTACGTTCTCCTGCGTGGCGAAAGGCTCAATAGTATTCCCGTGATTGCTGGTTTAGAACCAATCACATTACTGACACTCTCAGCCGTTGCAGTCTTACTCATCACAGGTTTACGCGCCCTGGCTGCCTATTGGAGTACCGTGGGATTAGCCATAGTCGGTAGCCGAGTCATGGCGAAAGTGCGAAATCATTTATATTGTCATCTGCAAAATTTATCTTTGGCTTATCACACCAAAGCCCGTAGCGGTGATTTAATTATCCGTGTCAGTAGCGATGCTAGCCGTCTCCAAGAGATTATGATTACGGCAGCATTACCCCTAATAGTCAGCATTCTCTCTCTATTTGGCATGATTGGGGTGATGTTTTGGATGAATCGCAGCCTCACCCTGCTTTCACTCATCACACTACCGTTCTTTTGGCTAGTTACTAACCGACTCAGCCAGCGCATCAAAGAGTCCTCATTAAAGCAACGTCAACAAGAGGGTGCTGTAGCAGCGACGGCGGCTGAGTCTATTGCAGCGATTAAATTAGTGAAAGCCCTCTCCTTACAGGATGCTTTTGCACGGGTATTTGCTCAACAAAATCAGAGTAGTTTGAAAGAAAGCGTCAAAACTCAACGACTGGCGGCTCACTTGGAACGTACTGTAGATGGGGTGATTGCAATGGGAACAGCAATTATTTTATGGTATGGCTCTTGGTTGGCTCTGCGAGATGCTTTAACCCCTGGGGATGTGTTGGTATTCCTTACCTACCTAAAGAACGCCTTTAAGCCAGTGCAGAACTTCGCTAAGTACACGGGAAGACTTGCTAAAGCTGCGGCTTCTGGTGAGCGGATTTTAGATGTGTTAAATCATAAACCAGATATCAGTGATTCACCGGATGCTTTTCCCGCACCAATTTTCCGGGGTGCGGTGCGTTTTGATCACGTCCACTTTGCCTATGACTCAGGACGAGTTCTACTAGAAGACATCAATTTAGACATTCAATCGGGACAGCAAGTAGCGATCGTAGGGACTTCTGGTGGTGGTAAATCGACATTAGTTAGTTTATTATTACGGCTTTATGAGCCTACATCCGGGCGGGTGATGATTGATGGGCGGGATATTCGAGAATATACATTGGCATCATTCCGTTCCCAAATTAGTGTAGTTTTGCAAGATAGTCTTTTATTTGCTGCAAGTATTAGAGAAAACATTGCCTACGGCATTGCTGGGGTGTCTGATGCGGAAATTGAAGAGGCGGCGCGTTTAGCTCATGCTCATGATTTTATCCAAGCTTTACCGCAAGGATATGACACCCTGGTGGGGGAAAGAGGCGCAACTCTTTCGGGGGGACAAAGACAACGAATTGCGATCGCTCGTGCTGCTATTCGTCAAGCTCCTATCCTGATTTTAGATGAACCTACTACGGGGTTAGATAAGGAGAGTGAGAAGGCTGTGATTGATGCGCTGCAAAGGTTATCAGCACATCGCACGACTTTTTTGATTACTCATGATCTAGATTTTGCTACTCGTGCAGATATGATTATTTATCTGGAAAATGGGCGGATAGTGGAACAAGGTTCTCATCTGGAATTGATGCACAAACATGGGCGTTATGCGGCTTTGTATGAGGTGCAGGCTTCTTTGAGGGTTTAGAGAGAGAGTTTTTTAATGCGGAGGGGCGCAGAGGTATGCGCGGAGGTACGCTGAGTATGTGTTTTAGTGATGAGAAGATGCCTTTTTTGGCAGATGCGGTTGATCGGGTGCGGGTGGAGGAGTGTTTTGAGGGGTGTTTGGCCATAGCTAAAAATTGTCGTGTGCAGAATATCCGGGTGATTCGTCATAAGTTGGGGCGGCGTTGTTTGATTGAATATGAGTTGATTGATGATGCGGGGGAAGTCATTACGTTAATTGGGAAGGTGAGGTCTAAGGGTACTGATTTTTATAGTTATGAGTTACAGAAATCTCTCTGGGAATCGGGATTTGCTGATGATAGTTCTGATGGAATTTCTGTACCTGAAGCTGTGGGTGTGATTCCTGAATGGCAAATGTGGTTACAGCGTAAGGTTGAGGGGGTGACTGCTACTCAAATGCTCTCACAAACTAACAGTATTTTACCTGCAAAACTCATTGCTGAAGCTGCTTATAAATTGCACCAAGCTAATATTCTTCCTCGTCGTTCTCATAGGATGTCAGATGAATTAAGAATTTTGCATGAACGGATTCCATTAGTAATGGAACAATATTCACAATGGCAAGCACGTTTAGAACGCATATTAGCAGCTAGTGATGATTTAGGAGAAAACACGCCAGAACCAAAACCCTGTGGTATTCATCGTGATTTTTATCCTGATCAAGTCATTATTAATAATTCTCGTTTGTATCTACTTGACCTAGATTTATATTGTGCAGGTAATCCGGCAGTTGATATCGGTAATTTCATCGCTCATCTTCAAGAATACAGTCTGCGTACTTTTGGTAATTCCCAATTATTACAGGAGTATGAAAATGCTCTAACTGCCAGATTTATTCAGCTTACAGGCAATGAATTTTTACCTGCAATTAAAGCCTATACTACCCTAACATTAGTCCGACATATTTACATAAGCACCCAATTTCTTGAACGTCATCCTTTTACCGAAGCATTATTAAATCTCTGCGAACAGCGACTTAATATAATTCGTAATTCGTAATTATATAGCGTTTCCTAATCTGCTGAGGTACTGAGTACACCACTAATAAAATAGGGTAAACTCCGCGCCCCTCTGCGTTAAAAAATATTAGTTATGTACCTCACTTAACTAGGAATCGCTACAAATTTAGTGATGCAGATTTTGATTTTCAGGAGATATAATTAATGGGTTCATTTTTTTGTCAGCAAATACACCTGAGTTGTTTAATCATTGCAATTATTTTTAGTAGTATAGCTAAAGTTAGTGCAACAAATATTCCAGTAGGAGAAAATAGTAAATTAAATAAAATTATATCAGTTTCTCAATTAACGGATATTACCCGTGATAGTTGGTCATTTCAGGCACTACAAGCATTAATTGAGCAATATGATTGTGTTAGTCAGGAGAATACTGACAATCAAACCATGACTAGATATGAATTTGCCACTAAATTAAATGCTTGTATTCTCAAAATAAATAATAGTAACTTTGATAAATTTAATCGAGAAACGTTAACTACAATCCAAAAACTACAAACAGAATTTTCTGCGGAATTAGCAATTTTTGGCAACCGCATAAATTTATTAGAAAACAAGATATCTGCATTAGAAACACAACATTTTTCGCCCCAAGTTGAGCTAGAGGGAGAGATTATCTTTGCTGTGAGTGGAGTCGCTGGTGGGAAAAAAGCCAACAGTAGAACCAAGCCAATCAATGAGAATTTAGCATTTAGCGATCGCCTCCGTCTCAGCTTAGAAGCAAGTTTTACTGGTAAAGACAAATTACAAATCCGCTTGCAAGGACGCAACACACCAGAATTAGCAGATGTTACTGGAACTAAAATGGCTAATTTGGGATTTGACGGTGACGATGATAATGAGGTGGAAGTAGATGAGCTAGATTATAGATTCCGTCTGGGTAAACAAACCCGCGTCACTTTGTATGCTTTAGGAGGAGGATTAGGGGATTTTGTTCCTAGTGTCAATCCTCTTTTTAGCGGTAGTGGAGACGGTTCAATTTCTACATTTGGACGAGAAAATCCGATTCGGCGACAAGGTGGCGGCGCAGGTATCGGTATTTCTCATAATTTCAATGAATCGCTCAATTTTTCATTAGGATACGTCACTAAGGATGCAGCTGATCCAGAGAAGGGAATTTTTGCTAGTCCTTACGGCGCGATCGCTCAACTCACCCTTAAACCATCCCAAACCACAGCACTCAGCGTTACCTATATCCACTCTTACAATAATGTAAATACCGGAACTGGCAGCAAATTAACCAATAATCCCTTTAATAACCAAGCAGATGCGATTACAGCTAATTCCTTTGGTGCAGAGGCTGCTTGGCAAATTAACCCAACTATCACCCTGGGAAGTCGAGTTGGTTTTATTCATGCAAGAGCAGAAGACTTACCAGCAAACCCAAATGCTGTTATCTCCACATGGGCGTTACTACTAACGCTCAGAGATATTGGTAAAGAAGGTAGTTTTGCCGGATTTGTGGTAGGTCAACCGCCTAAAGTGAATCATAATAGTTTCGGTGATGCCTTTGAAGAGAAGGATACATCTTTACATCTAGAAGCCTTTTATCACCTGCAAATCACAGATAATCTGGCAATAACTCCGGGGTTATTTCTCATCACAAATCCAGAACATAATAATAATAACGACAAAATTTATATTGGTACAGTTCGGACAACTTTTACCTTCTAAGTATCAGTAAGTGGAAGAAGTCCGAGGAGTCGAGATAGATCACTCATTACTCCTAACTCACCACTCCTCACTCCTAACTCAGCACTCAGCACTCAGCACTCCTACTAATCCTCATATAAATCAACTTGAAGATTACCATTACTATCAAGATATAATTCTTCTTCGAGTTCTCCGTCAGTAATATCTACTTCATAAAATATGCCTTTAGGCGTAATTTCAATTTCATATTTTGTGACAATAAATCCAGGGCGTTTTTCCTTGATGCGTTCTAATACAATAGGAGGAAATTCTTTCTCCGTCACATAGTATTCCGTTTCCAGCCATTCTCCGGTGTCTGAGAACTCTGCTTCGTATTGGATATTATTTTGAGTAAAAACTGCCTCATAACCGTAATCATGTCTTTGCCAAGTATGAGGAATATCAGGATATTTAGCTTGAAAAGCTGCTTTTACGGATGGAGGAACTACTATGGCTTTTTGCTGATTTGGGGAATAGTAACAAGCTAATAAAAATGTTAATAGAGATAAACTAATAACACTGCAAATAATTGATTTAATTGCTGTAATTTCCACTGACATTATTGAATTAATGTTCTTATTTGGGGTGATTCCAAGGGTAAGGTAATCGTGAATACAGATCCTGCTCCTAGTTCACTTTCTAGGGTAATTTGTCCCCCGTGTGCTTCAGCAATGACTTGCACAATGGATAATCCTAACCCAGCACCGTCAGAACGACGGCGACTGTTTGCAGCACGAGCAAAACGCTGAAAAATTCTCTGTTGATCAGCTGGTGCAACACCTACTCCTGTGTCACGTACCCAAAAGCTGATTTTACCCCGATGAATCATTGAACCCAAAGCAATTATATCAGTGTTGTTTGTATGTTGAGTAGCATTTTGTGCCAAATTCATCATGGCCTGAGTCAGACGTTGACGGTCTCCAACAATTTTACCTCTGGCAACAGCTTCAAGTCGCCAGTTGCGATCGCCAAGCCCTTTAACTTTAGCAAATAATTCTTCAGTTAAAATGCGAACATCAACTGTTTCTAACTGCAAAAAATCTGGACGCTCCGCCTTTGCTAGTAACATCAAATCATTGACAAAGCGGTTCATCCGTTCTAACTCATCCATTACTATAGATAGAGTTTCCTGTATTTCCTGCGGGTCACTACCCATCAATTCTAAATGACCACGAATAATAGTAATAGGTGTGCGCAGTTCGTGTCCAGCATCGTTAATGAAATTGTGTTGACTGGTAAAAGCTTCTTGCAACCTATCCATCATGTCATTAAAAGTAGCTCCTAATTCTGCTAGTTCTCCACTACCATCTATAGTGATGCGTTGATTTAAATCTGTTTCAGTAATTGTGCGAGCCGTCTGAGTTAGTAAGCGCAAAGGTGCAAGAATTTTTCCCGCAGCAAACCAAGCTAAAACTAAAGCAAATAGCACAACAACTACACTCACCTGAACAATCACTGCTAAAGCTTTTAAGACTTCTCCACGTTCCCCAGCCGTGGTGTGAGCAACGACTAACACTCCCATAACTTCGCCGTCAATTTTTACAGGTTGAGCTAGATAAAGGATACTATCAACTTCACTACCAAGGATGACCTTTTCTCCTTGTGCTGGTTTTGTTAACCTTGCCCAGTCTAGAATTATTTTTGCATCTCTATCCATTTCTTTTGGTCTAGCTCTCGGACTTGATTTATAAAATCTTTCGTCCATTAACGCAATCAAAAATGTATCATCTTCTGGGAGTTGATTGCCTAAGAAAGCATCAAAAAAATTTCTTAACTCTGTTTTTGTCCTTGGGGGTTTCCGTAGACGGGTATCATTGTTTCTAAGTTTATCAATAACTTCAATAATTTCTTCATCCAGAGGCTCAGAATTGTTACTTGCACCCCTAATTAATTGCTCAAATATTTCTATCTTTTCTCTTGCTTCATCATTTACACGTTGATCAACTTGTGCATATAAAGCCTGACGGATTGCAGGAATAAAAACCAGAAAAATCACAAATAAAATTATCGCATACCAGGACAAAATTCTTGTACGCGTAGCCCAAAAGAAGCCTCGACTATGTTTTATATATGTTTTAGCTATTGTAGTTTGATTGTTCAGCACTAATCTCAGACTGTCGGGATTAAATAGAGAAACTTGAGATTTGTCTCTCTTTGGTTGTTTCCCCATATAAACTATAACTTTGTGGGCTTTATACGTGTTAAAGATTGGGATTTGAAATATTAACTTTAAAAGCCCAATCTTTACATCCAAAATTCCGGTCATATAGGGAACACACACATCTTACGACAGAATTTATATTCTGTAGATCAGGCAAAAAGGTTACAATCGAACCTATAGCGTTGATTCATCACATCGGGTATATCGTAGCCGCCTCCTTGCTTGCGGGGAGGCGGTTAGGGCAGAGTTATTTTAACCCACTCAACCGATAAACACTGTATGTTTATTAGTTTCTAATTATCAGATGAAAAAATCATGAAGCTTTGATGAGAAAATTCTCATCTAGCACCCCCAGGAGACTCACGCCACAACGTTCGCGTAGCGTTCCGCAGGAAAGTTTGGCGGCAAATGGTATGGTCGAACCTTGGCGAAGATGACCGATGGTTTCCCAGTTCTAAACGCTGTGGTAACTGCGGTCACGTTGTTGAGAAATTGCCGTTGAATATCAGGGAGTGGGATTGCCCAAATTGTGGGGCGCACCACGACCGGGACATCAACGCAGCTAAAAATATCTTGGCGGTGGGACACACCGTTGCAGTCTGTGGAGCGAACATAAGACCTCTTGGGCATGAGTCTAAAGGGCAGTTGCAAAAAACCCGTAAGGGAAGGAAACAGAAACCTAAGTCGTGAGTCTTAGGAATCCCCCGCTACACCAACAAGGGTTAGCGGCGGGAGGATGTGCGCGACCTGAACTGGTCATTTGGAACGGGATACCAAATCCCCTGGAGCTTTTCACCTCCAGCCCTCATAGAAAAAACTCTCTGAGTCCGGCTACTTCCAAAGTAAGTAATGAAACGGAAGGAATGCAAGCCCTAAAAGAAGCCGAAACTGCTAGGGATTAAGCGGTAAGGAGCGAGAGGGAATAGATGGAAGGATGAACAAGGTCTAAGCTGCTGATTAAACTGCGTGATTCGCCAAACAGCCAAATTATCCCTGCTAGGCTGTGACCAAAAAGGTAGGTAGGTAGGTAGGCTTCGTAACTATATCCTTTACGAAGCGTGAAAACAAAACCCCTACCGCAGATATGTAAGGTGCAATTCAGTTCCTATATTATTCAAGGATTAGTAAATCTGCATCAGGTGAAAATTACTAATACTGGTATGGGATTTTATCTGGAATTGGAGTCTAAAAAATGAAGTATAAACCTCCAGTGGTAAAATATCCTATCAAATTACAAAAGGGTAGTTCTAAAAAGATAGTTTATCAAACTATCAATTCAAAAAAACTCAAGAATTAATTCCAAAAACATTCGTTTTGTGTTGAAAATTGATACCGCAAAGCGGTTTGTTAATGAAAATAGTAAGGTACTGAAAAATGGTACAAGCAATTGCGCCAAACGAAACATTTCTCGCAGATGCAGTAGTTGAACATTACAACTTTTCCAAACTAAATAAAACTCGGATTAGCTGCAAAATTCAACTCAAGAAAGCCACAAAATCAAATGCTCCCAAATGGACTGATGTGTTGAATGAAGGAGAAGAATCAGACTTGCTGAAGGTCAAATCTTCCGAAGTTGGTTTGAAAGGAATCAAAGTTTTCAAAGCTTTGGACGAAGCTGCTAGCCAATTGAGGCAAGAAATAGCCTCAGTTCAAGAGTGGATAACCAGCGACAACGGTGATTGGATTTGTCCTATAGACCTTGCCCCCTTGGTCTGGAGTCAGTTGCTCAATATTAAAGACGCGATCGCTCCCGAACTTCGTGCTGGACTCAAAAACGACTACGAGCAAGGCTTGGCTGATTATCAAGAGCGGATCAAAAGCTTCATCTCGCTAAATGTATGGGAACTACCCCAAGACAAACAAGAGGAAGTTAAGGCGAATCTGATCAAGGCGTTCCCGACTCTCCCTGAATTGGAAGATTATTTGCAAGTTGTGATTGGTCGTCCGGTGATCATCCCGGCACTGTCCGAGCAACTTAACTCTAAACAAGCCAAGTGTCTTCAACAAATTACGCAATTTATCCAACAATACGACCAAAACCTAGAACAAAGGTTGCGGGAAGCAGCAGTAGCCGGTGGTGAACAACTAGCTGCACAGTTGCTAGAAGAGTTGGCTGACTGGCAACCAGGACGAAAGCCCGTACAGTTCAAGCGCAAGATGTCCAAGCATCTTCAAAAAGTGCAGGTGCTGCTGGCGAATGCTAGTCCTGAAGTTGGCGGTAGTTTGCAACAGATGATGGAGCATTTGGATTCCATCGTCAATGACCCAGCGATCGCAGAAAAGAACTTGGGTTCAGAAGGGCGCAGTCAGTTGCAGCAGAAGATTGATTCCATTTATTCCAAACTCGTAGATGAGCAGCACAATCTGCAAAGGCTGG
This sequence comes from Anabaena minutissima FACHB-250, assembly GCF_014697125.1. Lineage (GTDB taxonomy): Bacteria > Cyanobacteriota > Cyanobacteriia > Cyanobacteriales > Nostocaceae > Trichormus > Trichormus minutissimus. The sequence goes on from NZ_JACJRG010000001.1 coordinate 593,171, forward strand.
CCAGCGAGGATGTTGGGTTAACTCAAGCCACTGTGAAATCGTTCAAATTTCGGTAGAAAAAAGTGATGCCCTGAGAATTTCGGGGCATTGCACTCAAGCTAGTACTCTGTCAATTTTGAATTGAAGGATAAAGACGCTTGAGAACTTCTCGTTTTAATTTGAACTGATTAGGCGATCGCTTCGCGGATAGTTTTTGGAATAACTCAAGAAGAGAATTATGTCATTGTTGAAAATACTGGTGTTCAATTCATCACTTTTTCTACTCAGAAAACTGCACTCTCTCAAACTCATTTAGATGGTAGTCGTATCAAAAAATCGCTGTCCCAGAGAGTTCATAGAGATGTGACAGGAATTGTTATGCACCGTGATATTTTCAGTGCATTTCTGAGTAGATACGTTAATGAGGATGATACTTGTCATTGCAGGATGCTGTGAACCAGTATCCGGGGTTGGAGCCAATTTTAAGGTCGGCATGGCAATAATATCAAACAAACTGCGAACAAGTAAGCGCGTCTGAAAGTAGGCTATCTCATTTACCCTCAGAGCAGTTCGATCTAAAAGGCAAAAGCGTTAACCAGATAGCTATTAAGCGCGAAAAGTTAGCGTGAACTTTGCTTGAATCCGCGTCACTTTAGTGCGCGGAGTGGCTCAAATCAATCAACTTGAAATTATCTCTCAAGTTGGCGATCGTCTACGGTGGGAGCTTGCGCCATCGCTCGTCTGATTGCTGATGTTGTGAAAATAGCAGAGTTTCCTCCCAATCCTTGAGCGTTTTCCAAAACCATCGTCTACCATTACGCTTGATGTGCTTGGAGATTTGAAAAAACTACTCCTGTTATAAATATTTATGAGAAATATTTAAGGTTATTTGTATATTGATTAGTGCCAGTAAAATTACTGTTTAATTCTAGGTTAAGAATTAGACCTATTCTCCCACGACAAATAAAAATTAGAAGGAAAAATAGTGTGAAACGCCAGTCTCCAAAATACTATAGGCTACTTATTTTATTTGCCTGTACGGTGTTTATTGCCTTTACAGGGCAAGTAGCACTCGCCCAATATAATTATCGTTGGGGCAATCAAGATAGACAACAAGTAGAACTGATTGTCGGTGGTGATTTTGTGGTCACAATGAATGACGCACAACCCGTAATTAAAAACGGTGCAGTTGCGCTCAAGGACGGCAAAATTGTTGCTGTAGATACACTTGACAAAATTCAAGCATCTTACAAAGCATCTAAAAGATTACCCGGCGAAGGTATGGTACTGATGCCGGGGCTGGTCAACGGACACTCTCATACAGCAATGGTTTTGTTTCGCGGTTTAGCGGACGATTTAAGCTTACAAGATTGGCTACAAAATTACATATTTCCCGCAGAAGGACGCTTCGTTAATGAAAATTTCATTCGTGTTGGTGAAGAACTAGCTTGTTGGGAAATGATTAGTGGTGGCACTACAACGTTTGTTGATATGTACTTCAAACCGGATGTTGCAGCTAGAGTAGTTGAGCGATGTGGCTTGCGGGCTGTAATTGCACCTTCATCTATAGATTTCCCCAGCCCTGGTTTTCGCGGTTGGGATGATGCGTTTGCTGCGGCAGTAGATTTCGTGAAAAGTTGGAAAGGACGAAACTCACGAATTATTCCAGCCCTAGCACCACACGCGCCTTATACTGTCTCGCCAGAGCATCTAACACAGGCTATACAGGCGGCACGTCAATATGATGTGCCATTGACAATTCATCTGGCAGAGACACAAACCGAAGTCCAAGACATTCAACAACGCTATAATGCTACCCCAGTAAAACATTTAGAAAATATTGGTTTCCTGGAACCCCGCGTTTTTGCTGCTCATGTAGTCTGGCCTAACGAAAGTGAAATTGCACTAATGGCAAAACATGGTGTTGGTGTGATTCATAATCCTGAATCAAATTTAAAGCTGGCTTCTGGCTTTGCACCAGTTCCGGCAATGGTGCGGGCGGGAATTCAAGTTGGTCTGGGTACGGATGGTGCTGCATCGAATAATGATTTAGATATGTGGGAAGCAATTCGTCTTACTGCTCTTATCCATAAAGGCACAACCCTCAACCCCACTACTTTACCGGCTAAGACAGTTTTACGGATGGCAACCTTGGGAGGTGCAGAAGCTCTCGGTTTGGCAGATAAAATTGGTGCAATTAAGGTGGGGCTTCAAGCAGACTTAATTCAAGTAGACCTGACATCTGCACACCTGACTCCTCTTTACGATGTAATTTCTCATCTCGTTTATGCAGCGAAAGCCCAAGATGTTAATACTGTAATTGTAGATGGTCAGGTTCTTATGTCTGGGCGTAAGGTATTCACGGTTAATACAGAGCAAATTCGGCGTGAAGCCATCAGAATCGGTGAACAAATTCAAGCCGAGTTACGACCATCAAATTAGCTATTGTTTTTCAATATGGGCTATGAGGCTTATCATGTCTGCATTGTAGCCCTAATTACCACAAAATTTCCAGGATTAGTTTGGAGAAAAAAAGGGTAGCTGCTCACTGTTAGCATCTTGAAAATCAGCAATAGCGCGGCGAAAACTAGATCTGACTTTTCCCGTTAAGTCTTAAAAAGCTTACTAGCAAAGGATTTAAGTAACAGCAAAGTATATACGGTACACTAATTGAAATTCTGTGCTAAAGGTGACGAGCAATGCTGGACTGGTGGGAGAAAAATTTTGCGACCTGTGAGTTGGGAGATCGCCGATTGAATGAGCGTGCAATGTCGATAGGCTATGCTCTGAGCCTTGGGTTTGGCAAAGCATTGTCAGAAATCTTCAGTAGTGGAACAGTACTCAAGAGAGCTTACGAGTTTTTGCCAACCCCAAAGTGGAATTTACCAAGTTAATAGAGCCGCACTGTTTGATGACGGGAGAAACTGTTGCATAATATGATGTAGTGCTGTGTGTCGGAGACACTACTTTTCTTGATTATGGCAGCATTGAAGCTAAAAAAGAAGGTTACGGTCCAATTGGTAAGGGTGGTAACGGTTTAATATTACACAGCGCTTTAGCTATAGAACCTGAAAAAGGTCAGTCCCTTGGTCTGTTATGGCAAAAACTTTGGAATCGAGAGCCAAAACAGAAACCACCAAAAGATGAAACCCCGACACAAAAGAAAATTCGACTTGCACAAACCCGTAAAGAAGCCCGAAAACGCCCCTTTGAGCAGAAAGAATCTTACCGATGGGTAGAGGCACTTACTACTGTAGAAAACCGTGTAAGTAAGTCCACTCGTGTGATTCATGCTTTTGACCGGGAAGGTGATATAACAGAAGTTTTCGACCAAGTTCGTCAACTTCAGCACACAGGAGTTTTGGTACGTGCGGCTCATAACCGCAGTTTAGATTCTGATAGCGAGCGTCTCTGGTCGAAATTAGAACCCACATTTCGCACTTCAGCTTGAAGTATAATTAAACTACATGAAAATCAAACCCAAAATAATAATTTTTAAGCCGATGTAAGTATCAAAAAAATAAATTAAGCAGTAAAAAACTCCAGCTTTGATATTTTGTTGAAAAAGCTAGTCATCGAAAAATATTTAATTTTAATTTATGTTCAATTATGAGAACAGAAATATGTCCCCTAATTAATTAGATATTTTTAGGTTAAAAAATAGTATTCTTGACAAGAAGTAGGAAGAAACTTCAAGATTCGACAACGTTCATCTGTCAGGTTAATAATTTGTTTAACTCCTGCTGTAATCAGAACATGAATCCCCTGAAAACATTGAAATATCCATCGTAAAGTATGACGCTCGGTTAATTTATTAATTTGATTTTTAACTGTGGCTTTTTCGGCTTTTAAAGCACTTCTTAGTTGTCTTTGTCCTAGATTATAAACCAACAGACACAATCCCATTAACATCATCATTGTCTCTATTTTTTCAGGGTTTTTTACAAACAAACTATCTGCAAAAAACAAGGAGTCTTTCAGAAATCTAAATCCTCTTTCACATGATTGCTGTGCCTGATATTCAACAATCATCTCTTCATGGCTTAATTCGGCTTCATCTAAAATATTTGTTGCCTCACTTCTTGCACCTGGAAATAGAGATGTCAAAACCACAACTACGTGTAAGGGTAGCGAGGCGTTCAATCTTAAGTAAAAGAAGAGACACGACTATTTGGGGAAAAATAGAT
>NZ_JACJRG010000010.1 GCF_014697125.1 Anabaena minutissima FACHB-250
TGCCCTTCAGGCTCTAGTGCTCTAATAAGGAAACAACCTCGCTTGTATCAGCCTTATCTTGGAAATTACCACATTTTCATTCATGGTGATGAAATTTTTTCATTGGGACTGCCCTCTACCTATTGCAGAAAGTGCTGTAAATAATCTACAAAGACCTAATTTAGGCTAAGTCCGCGCACCATCCGGACTTAGACTGTGTAGTATTTAACTAAGCTTCTGGTGGCAAATCTGTACTGTAAACAGTTTGCCCTACCAAGTTACGTAGTGATACTGTCATCACCTTTGTAGCAGCATTGATTTTCACCGCACCAAAGAATTGCAAACCTTCGCTTGGGGGTCGATTTCCTCTTGTACCTGGAGGTAGGCTCTGGAATATCAATTGTGGCCCGAAAGTATTTTCTAGTGTGTTTGGCCCAAATGTCCCAGCATTCAGAGGTCCGGCGACAAACTCCCAGAAAGGTTTGAAGTCTTGAAACTGAGCTTTATTAGGGTCGTAGTAGTGGGCGGCTGCGTAATGGACATCAGCAGTTATCCACACAACATTCTTGATATTTCTCTGTTTAATAAATCGGAGTAAATCAGCTATTTCTAATTCCCTACCTAAAGGTACGCCGTTGTCTGCGTTAGCCCAAGCTTCAAAGTCCCTGCTTCCATCTCTAACTATCAGTCCCAAAGGCATATCGCTGGAAATTACTTTCCATGTAGCTTTGGATGTCAGCAATTGGCGTTTTATCCATTGGATTTGTTTGCTACCCAGCATAACGGTATCTTTGCCGGGTACTGGCTGATTATTAGGAGTGTTTTGCCCTCTGTAGGTACGCTCATCTAGCATGAAAATATCTAACAAGGGGCTATAGTTGAAGGAACGATAAATTCTAGCTTGGTCTGTATTATTGGTTGTATAGCCAATGGGCATATATTCTAAAAATGCTTGTCTTGCCCGTTGTGCTAACAAGTCAACATCCTTAACTACATAACGGTTGTCACTGAGAAGAAATTCCCCAGGATACCAATTATTAGTGACTTCGTGGTCGTCCCACTGTGCCAGCATGGGAACTTCTGCATTAAAACGCTTCAAATTTTCATCTAGTAAGTTGTATTGATAGTTACCACGAAATTCTTTGAGTGTTTCTGCTACTTTAGATTTCTCTTCTGTGGTAATATTGCGCCAGATTGTGCCATTGTCTAGTGTAACTTGGGATTGAATGATGCCATCAGCGTAAATAGTATCGCCACAATGAACGAAAAAGTCGGGTTGCATTTGGCGCATAGTTTCGTAAATTTTCATCCCACCGAATTCAGGATTTATACCCCATCCTTGACCGGCAGTATCTCCACCCCAAACGAAGCAAATATCTCGTCCAGTTATCGCGGGAGTGCGGAAAGTTCCATTGACAGGTTCACTGTAGCTGTCTTGATTTAAATCTTGGAACAGCACCCGATAAAATATTTGTTCATTGGGAGGCAAATTTCTGAGATTTAATCTGGCTGTAAAGTCGCTATCTGCTAAAGCTTGTGGCCCTAAAATACGTTGCACACTACTAAAAGATGGGCTAGTGGAATATTCTACAATCATTCTGGACGCGCGATCGCTCTTACTCCAAATCACTACATTATTATTAGTAATGTCTCCGCTAGCTATGCCATAAGGTACAGCAGGACGCATTCTATCTGAGGTGATAATTGCAGGTGCTTGGGCAAAAGCTCGTGATTTTGATAAAAGGTTTGTGGTAATGATTCCACTGGCTGTTACAGCTGAACTTAGCAAAAACCGACGACGATTTAGCTTTAATCGATGATTAGATTCCATAGCAATTAATAGAAATATCCAGCAAACGTTTTACAGGATAAGTGTTTACCATATGCTCTTACGACAACAAGTAAAGATAGAGTTATCCAGAGGTTAATAAAATTTTCGTAAAAACAAGTTATAAAAATTAATATTAAATAATCGGTTATTATTTTACTTCTAATTAAATTCTGCTTAAACTAATGACCTAAAAATTAGCTAAGTCTAAGTAATTAGCGACTTATACTAATTATGCGTTTAATGTTGATAGTCCTACAAAGACGGGAAAAGGCTTTTTTAGCTTTGATGACTCAACTTTTAGTAGTGGTATTTTTCCAGAAGCAATAGTTAAGTCACTTTCGTTCCAATTTGATGGAGACTCTAATCTTTACACAGAATAAGATGATATCGCCTATCCAAACTTCCCTATTGTATTGTTAACTCCATCTTCCACATGAAATATAACCCATCCGTAGAATTAAATTATTTCTTTTTTGATAAACTCAATCTCTCCGCATTCTTTTATGAAATAGTTGGGAGAGGTTTTACAATTCTTGATAGCACTTTTCAAAATACTGAAATTCGTTTTGGTCAAGTAACTTATACCAAAGTACCTGAGCCTACAACGATGGGATGCAACCATTGCATAAGACCTAAAAAACCCGAATGACTTGACAGTAATTGTTTAAAACTGACAAATAATTATTTAACGGACAATTGGGGTTTTGGTAATTTCTACTCTGATTCAGGCTCATCAATATTTAGATGAGTTTACCCTGCTGCTCTAATTATCTTAACTTCGGCATTTGCACCGTACTTATTACTCTGATTATTTATTTCTCGAAAATTTATTTTTGTAGCACCTAAGTCTGTTAAGAGATAAATCAGTTCTGCTTATCGTTCATCATATGCTCTTTTTTCTTGATTCATACAAGAGGTCTACTGATTATCTGTCTATCTTGATTTCATGAAAATACCCCTTTCAATACTACTGGAATTTTCAACTCTTGTTGAAGAACTTGTAATGCTTTATCTCTATCACCTTTTTCAAAACCAATCTGATATTTTTTCCCATTTGATAGCACTATAAGAAGATCATCCTCTAAATAAAAAGTTGGTATTTTAAACTTAGCATCCCTTAATTGATCAACAGGAATTTCAAAGGAAATCGATGGATGCTCATAGCCAAGAAACTCAATTTTATTATGTTTGATAATAAACTCACAATTCATATAAACTCTAAACATTCCATCTCTTTTCATGGCTGTACACTTAAAAATCTCTTTTTCTAAAATTTGTTCCTCTTGTTGTCTTGATATACATGGAATAGGTTTAGGATTCACAATAATATTGACGCTTGATCCAAAAAATCCCGGTTGCTCATTAACTACTCTTTGCGTCACTATAAGTATGTACCATTTTTGAATATTTTCAAATAAATCAGTCAACTCATCTATAAATTTTATTTCTTTATTTTGGAGATCAGTAATATCTTCAGTTAAAACTATTTTTCTATTAAATATATCTTTATCCCGATAACATACCATATCAAAATCATAACCTTTATTATCGTGTATTTCATGCCAGCAATAGCTATAGAATGAGTATATGGCTTGGTTAATACTCTTATAAAATTCATCAAGATATTTATCTGAATCATTCAAATAAGATTTCTGATCTGCAAGAGCAATTTTATAAAGAAGGTCATAACATATAGCTCTTCGTAAATGACAATTAAAAATTGCTTCATAAAGCTTTATATTCTTCTTTCTTTTTAAACTATCTCCATAAACTCCAGCAGCCATGTCAAACTGAGATGCTGCAACAGTCAAATTACTTATTAAAGCATTAGGATTACCTAGGCCTTGAGCTATACTTAACTGCTTATTTGCGACTCTTTCATGTTGTACCGCAATATCGTTAGCAAGGCCAGCCATGATCTTTTCAACTTGGTCTGAAAATTCTTTTGATAAAATAGCATCTTTCAATTCTAGTACATCTGAGATAGTATCAAATTTGATTTTTCCTGCTTTGTTTAAATCATACGCGTTTTTAATTAATTTGATAGGTTTTGCAGCTTTTTTAGCGATAGTTAATAGCTCTAGCATAGATAACCTTTTTGCGTTTTCAAATACTTATACAATCTTTTATATATAAAAAGTTGTAGTTTGGTTTATTATGTCTGCCCGAAAAAAAATCTAGGCTGGAATTACATGATTTTCATGTACTAAGAATCATTCTTGCATAACAGATTATCAAAATCTACCAATATAAAGTTAAAAATGTAAAATTTACTCCTTTAGATAGATAATAAGATTGATAGTTTTAATTATTCAAACTATATATATCAGTGCAAATCATTGGAACTTATGCAGTTTTTAGTAAATCTGCAATAAAACTTTAAAAATCAAGTAAAACTAACGATTTTTCCGCTTACTGTAAGGCACATTCAGCAAATAAATCGAATTGTGATAGCAGCGTCGCCCTTATTTAATAATTAACTCTCCTTTTCTTGTCTAATTAACGGGAGTTCGACGAATTCAAAAAACCCTCTCCGAACCTCTCCCCTACCAGGCTACGGTGTATACACAAGTCTGAAATAGTTGACTCCAATGTTTACACCGTAGCTTCTACCAGGAAAAGGGTTGAGCGAATTTACTTCCTATTACTTAGCTATGGGTAACTACTACTTCACCTTCAACCTTTGCTGAGTCTGATTCTGTATTCTCTCTCTGATTGAATTCCCCAGACCGCCAAGTATCGGTTATATCTTTAATAAAACTGGCAGTAGGAATAGCAACTAATAAACCTAGAACGCCGCCTAATTTAGCTCCCAATAACAAAGAAACTACCACCCAAACAGGATTTAAACCGGTCAAATTACCAAGAATGCGCGGTGCAACAAAATTAGAGTTGATTTGGTCGATGGCGACAGCTACCCCTAAAACTTCCACTCCCTGCCAAAAGTTTTCTAAAGCGACTAATAAACTAACAATAGCAATTCCGATACCTGTACCAAAGGGAAACAGAGAGAACAATCCAATACCAATCCCAAAAAGTAGTGCTAGAGGAACTCGCAACGCTACAAATGCTAATGTCACCACTACGGCCAGTACAGCACCTAATGTCGCTTGACCGATAAAGTAATTATGGAAATCTTCTCGTAGTATTTGCCGGACTTTCGAGCCGATGTGAGAGGGAAACCACTGATAAATGCCATCCCACAAGCGATCGCCATTTAGTACCATATAAATAGTTAGCACTACCGCCAGCAGCACATTGACTACAACCCCAATAGTATCGAAAGCCAAGCCTAATATCTTACCAGTTGCAGACTGCAATTGGTTAGAAAATCGCTCTAAAATCTGTGTGGCTAAACCGCTCAAATTTACGGGTAAAGTTTGCGTTGCTATCCAATTTTGCAAAACGTCAAGCTGCTGAACGCCAGAATCAATCCAATGAGGCAAAATATTAACTAGTTCGTTCAGCTGTCCGATGATTAGTGGTACTAAGGTCAGACCTAAGCCTACTAAAATCACCACAGCTAACAATAATACGCTAACAATCGCCAAGTTGCGTTTCACTCCACGGCTTTGAAAAAATTGGATGGGATAATCTAAAACAAAAGCCAGGAGGGTGGCAGATGCTAAAACGCTCACCAAGGGTTGAAAATACTGTACAACCTGAATTAATAGCCAACCGTTGAGAATAGCAACAGGAAACGCCAGTCCCACAGTTAACCATCGAGGCAATTTGTTTATTGATTGCATTTAGTGGTGACTCCACACGCGCTATAAGTTAATTGTGTCTGGTATGGGGGGATAGGTGACAGGGGATAGGGGATATAGGTGACAGGTGACAGGTGACAGGTGACAGGTGACAGGGAGAAGAATTAATGACTATTGACTAATGAAGTCTAATAAGATTTGCTGGGCTACAGAACCTAAAGGTCTTGCTTCTCTAAGGTTTTTTGAATAAAATTTACCTTGACTAATATCTGCTGGTGTTAATAACGCCATATCGCAACCTTCATTTAACACCAATTGATGGAATTCTACCAGTAGGGGTGCATGGAAGACATGACGTACAACTTTTTCATCGGGATAACAGCCAAATTGAACAAAAGGTGGCAGAGTGTAGCCGATTTCTTCTAGAATTTCTCGCTGTACTGCTACATCTGGTGTTTCGCCGGGTTCGATGTGACCACCAAACAACGCCCAGTGACCAGGGTAGGGAATATTGGGGATATTGTCCCGCAGTTGCATTAAAAATTTATTATCTTGGTAAAGAATGGCGATCGCTACATGAATTTTTTGGTCATTCATACTATTTTATTACTGGAATCTATGTTAAGTATTATTACTTTTCTTCTAAATAAACCTCCCCAAAATCTTTTTCAGCGATGGGAATACTTTGGTATAGTAATTTACCTTGCATGACTACTGTCTCCCCCTGTTGGAAATTGCTTTCATTAGTAACAATCCAAATTTGGTCAGTGGCATCATTAATTAAATATGCCCAACGCTTTAATAAGGGAACTTTTCTTTCTACCTTCCCTTGGACATAAACAGTACCTTGTTTGTCTGGTGTGGCTTTAATTTTCTGAATCGCCGTCACATTGCTACCAAAGCTAATTTTATTGCCTTTCAAGCCAGACACATTCAAAGGCGCACAGCTACAAAGTCCCACCACTAAGACTAAGGTAATACCAATTCGTACTTTGTAATTCATAATTTGTAATTTAAAAAATAGATTAGAGTCATTCAGGACTTACGCAAAAACTCTCTCAAACCCTTATTTCTCTGTGTTCTCTGCGTCTCTGTGGTATGCGCTACGCGCACGCTACGCGTTAGCGGAGCTTTCGCTTTAGCGATACGTTATTCCGTAATTTGTGCGTAAGTCCTATCATTAATTCTTTTCTCTGTCCCCTGTCACCTGTTACCTGTCCCCAATCCCCAGTCCCCAATATGAGAAAATAGACAATTGGACGGCAACGCCATAATAATCTACAAGTAAGGTTATTTGTAACTATTGACTCAATAACTAATGACTATTGACTATTAGAACTTGTCTATACTGAAATTGAGGAATTCTTATGGAAACAAAAACTGCCACAATCTTGGATGGTAAAGCTTTAGCTGAAAAAATTCAGCAGGAACTGGCTTCCCAAATCAAGGAATTACAACCCAAAATTGGCCGTCCTCCTGGGTTAGCGGTGTTAATGGTTGGTGATAACCCGGCTTCTGCTGCTTATGTGCGTAACAAAGAAAAATCTTGCTCTAAGGTGGGTATTACTTCTTTTGGGAAACACTTTCCTAAAGAAACCACTCAAGAGGAATTAGAAGATGCGATCGCGACACTCAACGAAGATGAACAAGTAGATGGTATTCTTGTACAGCTACCTCTACCAAAACATTTAGATTCTGTCAAGTTACTGCATCAAATTACCCCAGATAAAGATGCTGATGGACTGCATCCAGTCAATTTAGGGCGACTGGTAAGAGAGGAAGCAGGCTTACGCAGTTGCACGCCGGCAGGAGTGATGCGCCTATTAGCAGAGTATGACATTCCTTTGGCGGGAAAACAGGCGGTAGTGCTAGGACGCAGTATTTTAGTTGGCAAACCGATGGCCTTGATGCTACTAGAAGCAGATGCTACTGTTACTGTTGCCCATTCGCGATCGCAAGACATCACCAGTATCATTAGAAACGCTGATATTCTCGTTGTCGCCGCAGGTATCCCCGGATTAATTACTGCTGACATGGTGAAACCAGGCTCTGTTGTGGTAGATGTGGGAATAAATCGCGTCACTGATCATAGTGGCAAAAGTCGCTTAGTTGGCGATGTTGAATTTGCACCAACGGCTAATGTCGCGGCATATATCACCCCAGTTCCTGGCGGTGTCGGACCAATGACGGTGGCTCTGTTGCTAGAAAATACATTTGCCAGCTATTTAAAAGCAGCAAAGGAGAAGGGAGTTTTAATTGATAAATGAAAAATTATGAAATGTAACATGACTCATCATTTATCATCCATCTTCCATGATTAATGAAGTATTAGTTAATCTTTTGACTCCAGAGCATCTTAAAATTGTGACGTGTATGACAAATAGCCACAAGCCAAAAATTTAAGGAATTCTAAGGATGGTAGCAGCTGATAACCTTCAGAAGATGCCAGAAAAAGCCTCATTTAACCTAACAGCTTATCTTCAAGAGCGAAAAAAACTTTGTGAAGCTGCACTGGATGAGTCTCTTCCTGTCATTTATCCAGAAAAAATTTATGAATCAATGCGCTACTCTCTATTAGCTGGAGGTAAGCGTCTGCGTCCCATTCTCTGCCTAGCTACCTGTGAAATGATGGGCGGCACAATCGAAATGGCCATGCCTACGGCTTGTGCAGTAGAAATGATCCACACCATGTCATTGATTCATGATGACCTGCCAGCAATGGATAATGATGATTACCGTCGTGGTCGGCTGACAAATCACAAAGTCTATGGTGATGACATTGCAATTTTAGCCGGCGATGGCTTATTGGCTTACGCCTTTGAATTGGTTGCTATTAGTACACCTGAAAGTGTAGCTAGGGAGAGGGTATTGCAGGTAATTGCCCGACTGGGAAGAGCATTAGGTGCTGCGGGGTTAGTTGGTGGTCAGGTGGTTGATTTAGATTCAGAGGGTAAGTCAGATATTCCCCTAGAAACCCTCAACTTCATCCATAACCATAAAACAGCTGCCCTTCTAGAAGCCTCTGTTGTCTGCGGCGGAATTGTCGCAGGCGCATCATGTGAAGATGTACAAAGACTCACGCGTTATTCCCAAAACATCGGACTAGCATTTCAAATCATTGATGATATTCTCGATATAACCTGTACCCAAGAGCAATTAGGCAAAACCGCAGGTAAAGACCTCGTAGCGCAAAAAGTTACCTATCCTAGTCTGTGGGGTATTGAAAAATCCCGTGCCAAAGCCCAAGAACTAATTGAGTCTGCCTGTGCAGAACTAAACCCATTTGGGGAATTAGCACAGCCACTCAAAGCACTCGCTCAATTTATCACCAGTCGCAATCATTAGATTAACATCTGGGGAAATTCCAAATTAAATACAAAAACTCATTGCAATCAATCACAATGGGCTGTAAATTTTGGATTTTGTAGCTTGCTTTCCTGAGTTAGCGTAAGCCTGCCTACCCGTAGGGTATTTTTAATTGGAGTGTGGTGACGCTGAATTTTGGGTTGCATCTCAACGTTCTCATGAGTAATGAGTAACTGCATTTTGGGTTGCATCTCAACGTACTCTGTAAAAAACGACTACTGCTAATACTGACTAACCGAACCAAAAGACCATGCAGGACATAGGCGACATTTTCGACAACCGGGTGCTGCTGGTTGCGCTGGCAGCTTGTTTTTTAGCTCAAGCATTAAAGCTGGTGATTGAGCTAGTTCAACACCGCAAACTGAATGTCCGTGTTTTAGTAACCACTGGAGGTATGCCCAGTGCGCATTCAGCCTTGGTGACATCTCTGGCCACTGGTGTTGGACAAACCCTGGGTTGGGCATCGCCTGACTTTGCCTTGGCTACAATTTTTGCCATTATCGTCATGTATGATGCAGCCGGAGTGCGCCAAGCTGCCGGTAAGCAAGCCCGCATCCTCAATCAAATGATTGATGAATTATTTCATGAAAAACCAGACTTTAACCAAGACCGCCTCAAGGAATTGTTAGGACATACACCTGTACAAGTCATAGCAGGTTCGGCTTTAGGGATAACAATTTCTCTGTTAGCTGGATCTTTCTTTATTGGTCAATAGGTAGGTGATAGGTGACAGGTAGGAGTCTCCTAGAGGTTTGAGATGACTAATGACTATTGACCTACTGTACTTGCACAACCGATCGCAGTAACATGACTTTACGGCTATCTACTAGTACAGCAAAAAAGCCGCGATCGTTGAGTTTCTGCAATGTGTTGTAAGCTTCTTGTTGGTTAGTGGTATGAACTGCCAGCAGGTAGGGTTTCTGTCCGTAGGATGCCAGACCGACGTTACCACCTACCGCTTGCTGTAAACTAGTTGCGAGTTCTGGACGGTTGAAATAATCTACTAACACAGCAAAACCCTGCCCCAGGGATTGGGGATTATAAGTTATTTGGGGCGGCTGCTGGGCTATTTCCCCTGGTCTGGTGGTGATAATGGCAGACAATCCCACAATAGTGTTGATATACCTAGCCCAACGGTTGGCATCATCAATTTTTCTAAAACCTCCTATCCTAGTTACTGTCTCCGTCAGATATTGGCAGGTGGTAGTCTTAATTTCATTTGGTAAAGCACTACGCAACTGCTTCTGATTCTCGGCTGTAGGGCTGACTACCAGCAACAGATACTCCCCAGCACTGGGAGGTTGACACATAGGAAGGGCTGTTTGGGCTGTTACTGAATTTATGCTACCCATTAGACCTGCGCCTGCGATCGCTAGTCCGAATACACTGGATAAAGTGGCAAATTTCTGCACAGAATTGGGACGCATAAGAGGATTTTGTTTAAAATTTCTTTTTAGTGATGAGTCAATAGTCCACACAAACAAACTACTAATGACTATGGACTATTGACTAAATTATCAAGACACTGGAGCAAGAGATGCTATGGGATTAGGGATTGTTCCAGAAGGAGCTTCAAATTCTCCTGTAACGACGTATTCTAGCCGCAGTTTCAGCCAAGTAATAAATTGAGCATTAGTAGAAATAATCGCAGCTGCGGGTTGAGGACACTTAGCTTTGATTTGAGCCATTTCAGGTGCTTCTAAAAAAGCAGGTTGTGATACTAACCAAAAATCAATTTCTTTTTCTTGTTCGTGATAGTGACGGGTGCGTTCTTTCAGCACTTCCTCTATAGGTTCTTCTTGCAATAAAAAGCGACGGCTGGCCAAAACGTAATAGTATGTTTGCATTGTCATCCTGTGATTACTAACTAACTAATAATTTTAAGGCTTAGAGATGATTTATAAAGTAACCCTTAAATTTTAGGGTGTGCTTCGCGTTGCTTTAACACATCACAATCATACGGTGCGTTACGGCTAATTTTTACTTTCTCTAACGCTCAAATTCTTACATAGCCGTAATAACACACCCTAACTAAATATTTACTTTACAAATGACCTCTTACCTTTACTTAGTGCTGAATTTTGAGTGTTACTGTTAGCATATCTCGTGCTGAGTCATGTTAGTATTTCAGCACTCAGCACTCAGCACTCAGCACTCAGCACTATCTTACTTCTTGGAGGTTTTTTTGAACCAAGAACTAAACGGACAAGCTTTTCCTTGACTTTCACTACCTAATTTACCGCCGCCTGTTAATTTTTCTAAAAACAGCGTGTTGTCAAAGTAGTGTTCCAAAGAAATAATTTTCAAGTCATCGGTGACATGGGCAATGCTCAAGCCGATAACTTCTACTGTTTCTCCTGTTGGTGCATGGTCTTTGTATGTGCCTTGAAAATGTCCCCAGTGTCGCCATTTGAAGGTGACAGTTGGAGGAGCTGAGTACACTTCTAGCACTTCCCAAGGGAAACCTTGGGGAAACGCAGATTGAAAAAGTTTAGCAGATGATTCAAAGCTTTCTTCAGAGGCTTTGTAATGCTCAGAATCCGCCATGAATAAATTGTAAGTACCTTGGGCTGATACATCTGCTGCTGTAAACTCGTCTCCCCCATTGGTACTGATACGAAACTGGTCATTCACAACTGACAACCACTGTTGCGGATCAGTTTTGAATGATACCTCCATCTCAAAGGTTCTGACTAAATTTTGAACGATCGCTTCCAGTGTACCCTCAAGATGATTCCGTGTACTCTCTTTGGCTAGATTCTCATTAGAGCGAGAATAATCTGGAGGACTATCATAACGCCACAGAGCATCACTACTTTCGGCGATAACTGTATCTCTGTCCTGTACCCAAAGCGGAAGCTCGTTAGATTGTGTTGCGGTCATAACAATTCAAAATTCCACATTCAAAATTGAGAAAACCTTTCATGGTAAGTATTCTGACTTCTCAGAACTATGTTCCGAAGTCTTCCACAAACCAACGATTTTCAAGATTCCGCAGTCACAACCCCTCTAGAACCATCAAGTAAAAAAGCGAAAAAAAAGAAATGACTAATCCGAATTACGAATTACGAATTACGCATCGCTTCCTTCATTTCCCTAACAGCTCTTTCCATTCCTACTAATGCAGCCCGGCTGATGATGGTATGACCTATGTTTAGCTCTTCCATCCCTGGCAATGCAGCTACCGGATATACATTCCAGTAGGTAAGCCCATGACCGGCGTTAACTCGCAAGCCAGCTTTAATTGCTTGTTCACATCCTTGAGCTAACACAGCTAATTCTTGATGACGAATGATTTCATCGCTGGCTTCTGCATATCTACCGGTGTGTAGTTCAATAAACTTGGCCTGCACCTTGACAGAAGCTTCGATTTGTGCTATCTCAGCATCAATAAACAAACTCACTGGAATACCAGCACCCTGCAATTTAGTGACAATCTCACCTATTCTAGCAATTTGCCCGACTATATCTAAACCTCCTTCTGTAGTCACTTCTTCCCGCTTTTCGGGAACTAGAGTTACATAATCAGGTTTAATATCCAGGGCAATTTCCAACATTTCGTCTGTAGCGGCCATTTCTAAATTTAAGTGCGATCGCACAGTCTGACGCAACAAACGCACATCCCGGTCTTGAATATGCCGCCGGTCTTCTCGCAGATGCACGGTGATTCCATCAGCACCGGCTAATTCTGCCAGCACCGCAGCCGCCACCGGATCTGGTTCTACCGTCCGCCGCGCTTGGCGAATGGTGGCAATATGGTCTATGTTTACACCAAGTGTAGGCATCCCCAATATATCCCTATCCACAGTCCACAGAGATTTATCTTACCTGAAATTGTAAATAAAATTAATGCTGAGTAATTTTCAAATTTTTGGTCAATTTCCGACTCAGGATACTAGCGTGACCAAGCTAACATGGTGCATTAATTAGATGAAATCAACCGCCGATAAACGTTAAGAAACACCAATGAAAAGGATTTTTGTCAATGCGCCAGATGATTCTGGTTACAGCAGTACGATCATTGCTGCGGATAAAAATAGCGATCGCTAGATATTTTGATATTAATTTGATCATTAGTATATTTTTTGCCAAATTGACGAAGTCAACCCATAAAATTAGACTCAGCATACTCTTCTTTTAAAAGAGACTGAGGAAATAATTATTTCAAGCGTTAATTGGGTTTGAAATCGCTACCCAAATTTTTCGAGTACAGTATGGGGTAAATAAAGCTACGATCTGAAATAAGCGAAAAGCTTACAAACAAAATTAACATTATTTATTTTGATTTTTGAATTTTGATTTTTGCCTTGTTTTACTCTAATTCCTCATCCTACCCTCCTATTTTAAAGAGGGACTTAGAGATTAATTTTTGTGAATTAAAACTAACTAAGTTTCTACGTCAAACACCATGTCAGAATTATGGACTCATTTTTTTAGTTCAGGGTCATTTATCCCTCATGGACACTGCTATCTATGGAAAACAGATTTAGTTTGGCTACATATAATATCTGATGGGCTGATTGCTATAGCTTATTATTCCATTCCTGCAACACTTTTTTACTTCGTGCGGAAGCGGCAAGATTTGCCATTTCATTGGATATTTTTGTTGTTTAGTGGATTTATCGTCGCTTGTGGTACAACTCATCTTTTAGAGATTTGGACACTTTGGCATCCTACCTATTGGTTATCAGGTTTTGTGAAAGCCATCACTGCCACAATATCTTTAATTACAGCTATCCAACTAGTACCTTTAGTTCCAAAAGCTTTAGCACTTCCTAGTCCTGCTCAACTAGAACAAGCAAATCAACAATTACAAATCCAAATAAGCGAGAAATTGCGGGTAGAAGCAGAACTAAGAAAATATCAGAATCATTTAGAAGAATTAGTTGCGTTGCGTACCAATGAAATTACTAAGACAAATGAAAAATTGCAACAAGAAATTACGGAACGGCAGCGTATTCTAGAAGTGCTGAGACAAAGTGAGGAACGCTATCGTTATTTGGCAGAAGCAATTCCTCAACTGGTATGGACTAGTGATGCTAATGGTGAGACCGATTATTTTAATCAAAATTGGTCTAAATATACTGGACTAACATTAGAACAATCAAGAGGTTCTGGATGGATAAATGCTTTACATCCAGATGATGTTAACAGAGCCTATAAAGTATGGTTAGATGCTGTCAAAATTGGCGATGTATACGAGAATGAATATCGTTTCAAACGAGCAATTGACGGTTCATATCGTTGGCAGTTAGCACGAGGTTTACCACTTAAAGATCAACAAGGCAATATTGTGAAGTGGTTCGGTACTTGTACAGATATCCACGAACAAAAACAAATTCTAGAAGAACGAGCAAAATTACTAGAATCGGAAAAAGCTGCACGAGCCGAAGCAGAAAAAGCCAATCGCATCAAAGATGAATTTCTAGCAGTGCTTTCTCATGAACTCCGCACCCCTTTAAATGCCATTTTGGGGTGGTCTAAACTCTTACAAAATCGTACTCTGAATGAGACAAGAATAGCCCAAGCACTAGCCACTATTGAACGTAATGCCATATTACAAGTGCAACTGATTGAAGACTTGCTAGATGTCTCTAGAATTTTACAAGGCAAATTAGTGCTGAATATTACTAAGGTTAACTTAGAAACTGTAGTGTTGGCAGCACTAGAGACAATGCGATTAGCAGCAGAAACTAAGCTGATTGAGATTAAGACAATCTTTGCACCAGACTTGAGACCAGTCATGGGTGATGCAGCTCGCTTGCAGCAAATAGTTTGGAATCTCCTTTCCAATGCTGTCAAATTTACACCCAAGGGAGGAAGGGTAGAGGTGTGTTTAACGAAGATTGATGACTATGCTGAGATTGTCTTAAGTGATACAGGTAAAGGAATTAGTTCAGAGTTTTTACCCTACGTCTTTGATTACTTCCGCCAAGCAGATAGCAGTTCTACAAGAAAATTTGGCGGATTGGGATTAGGACTGGCGATTGTCCGCAAGATTGTAGAAATTCACGGTGGGACGGTGAAAGCCGAAAGTATGGGAGAAGAACACGGAGCAAAATTTACAGTCCGATTACCGCTTCTCCCAGAGCAAAGTTTGGATGCGAGGAATGAAAAAAATCATCTATTATTATTAAATTCCCAGCTTTTATCCCTAGCTGGCGTTAAAGTTTTAGTTGTTGATGATGACCATGATTCACGGGATTTTTTAGCTTTTATCTTACAGGAAAGAGGTGCTGAAGTTAAGTTAGTGACTTCCGCATCAGAAGCATTACAGACATTAGCAGAGTCTCATCTGGATGTGTTGGTGAGTGATATCAGTATGCCAGACATAGATGGCTATATGCTGATCCGACAAGTGAGAACTTGGGTAAGAGAGCAAAATGGACAAATTCCGGCGATCGCCTTAACCGCTTTTGCTAGACAATACGATCAAGAGCAAGCATTCGCCGCCGGCTATCAAATCCACTTAGCCAAGCCTGTGAATGCAGAGGAATTAGTCGCAGCTGTAAGAAGGTTGATAGGTGACAGGTGACAGGTGACAGGTGATAGGTGACAGGTGAGAAGGTAGAAGTTTTCCCAGTCTTCAGTCATTACTCACTACGCTGCTCAATGCACCGCTACCTCAGCACTTAACGCAATTGATTCACTACCCTATCTAGTCCTACAGAATGGGCAGCTTTGAATAATATGCGATCGCCTGCTTGCATAAATGTTTTTAATCTTGCCACTAAATCGGCGTGGGTGGTAAAGCATTCTGAGGGGATACCCTCGGCACTTTTAGCTATTATTTCGGCATCTTGTCCGTCAACTAAGACTAATAACCCGTCTAATTTTAAATCTCGTACTGTTTCCCCGACTCGCTGGTGTAGTTGTGGCGATCGCTCTCCTAATTCTTTCATTGCTCCCAACACGGCAATTTTACGCTTTCCTGGGGTATCTGCTAATAGCTGCAATGCTGCTAACATAGCTTCTGGTGCAGCATTATAGGTTTCATCTAAGATTAATACATCATTGGGTAAATGAAAACGCTGGGATCTGCCAGTCGGCATATTTACCGTTACACCGTCTTTTAAGCTTGACCAATCGATCCCCAAAACCTGAGCTACAGCTAAGGCGGCTAAAAAATTCGTAGCGTTGTGCCGGCCAGGTAAAGGTAAGGGTAGCTTGATTCCTGCTACTTCTACAGTGTCGTTATCAATGAGTGAGCCTTGAATATCTCCCCCAGAAAGACCATAAGTCAAAACTTCCCCCTGCCAAACCTTCGCCGCCGTTGCTAGTAATAAGGGGTTGTCATAGTTAAGAATAGCAATACTATCTTGGGGCATTTCCGCTAATAACTCACATTTTGCCTCAGCGATCGCCTCTTCTGTACCCAGTAACTCAATATGTGCTGTCCCGACATTGGTAATCACGCCAATTGTCGGATGAGCTACTTGTGTGAGTTCGGCAATTTGTCCTCTCCCCCGCATTGCCATTTCAATCACGGCGTAGTCATGTTCTGAATTAAGTTCTAAGAGGGTTTTTGGTACACCAATTTCATTATTGAAGTTGCCAAAGGTTTTATGAACCTTACCCTGGGTAGCCAAAACTGCGGCAATTAATTCCTTCGTGGTGGTTTTACCGACAGAACCCGTCACCCCAATGACAGGAATCTCAAAGCGATCGCGCCACCATCGCCCAATTTTTTGATACGCCTCTAGGGTATTTTTGACTTGTAATACAGGCACTCCCGGATTTTCGTAGTCAAAATCGACAATAGCAGCTATTGCACCTTGAGCGATCGCCGTTGGTACAAATTCATGTCCATCAAACTTCTCCCCTCGTAAAGCCAAAAAGACTTCACCTGGTTTGATGATGCGGCTATCGGTTTGTATACCACTACTGACTTTTGCTAAATCAGCCGCACTTAAATTTACAGGCTGGGCTAAAAGAACTTCCACTAGTTGAGTTATGGTAGCAGACATAAAAATTCAAAATTCAATATGGGTACGGGGAAATGATGAAGCAAAAAACATTTGGTTTTACCTCTTGCCTCCTGCCTGCTGTCTCCCAATACGGTTAGGATAAGATAATTTGCCACAATAATAACGCCTGTAGAGACGTTGCAGTGCAACGACTCTACCCACCCATAACGTTAACCGAACCGTATTGTCCTGGGTTCTGTGTCAAAACAAAAGTAGTGCCAAAGAAGCTCAACTCCTTTGGCACACTTAAGTATATATGCTATGTCATCAAATTTGAAATGAGGGATAAGCAAGTTTGTAGTAAGGACTTTAGTCCTTAGAAAAATGAGGACTGAAGGACTAAAGTCCTTACTACGAACCGTCAAAAATAACCTGATAGATAACTAGTACCGCTACAAAGTTGAAAATTTCTCTTCCCAGTCCCCAATCCCGAATTCATCCCTGATTCTTAATTGACATTGTTTGTAAAATTTTTGTTGCTATATCGCGAGAAATGCCTAAAGCTTGATAAAAATCGTTTAAAAAGTTTTTTTCTTCATCGGTGATTGAACCTTCACCCCAGACTAAATCAGCAGAGAGAGCAAAAGCGGTTTCTCTTAATTCCAGAGGTAGAGATTCTTTAGCTAAATTAAATAAGGCATTGAAGCCATCCCGCCAGAGAATATCTAGGGTTCTGTTCAATACCTTATGGATGGCATCCTGGGAATAATTTTTCAATAGCTTTGAGCGTGACAATGCAGAGAAGATAGAACGCTCTTGTTCATCAGTCAAATAACTATCTGACACTGTGGCCAGTAAAACGATCGCGGCAAAAGCTTCTGGTAGGGTAAGTGCTTCTGGTGTGGAAATTTCCGCGTCCAGAACTGTCTCTAGTAGATTTATCATAATTGCTCCTGGATGGGTGTCTCAGTAGCGTACAGTTACCTTTACAGTTTTTAACCTTTCTGGCAGGCTGCAACGCTGTGAGACTTTCATCATTTAGTGTTCCCAGGATTTTTGGACAGTGAACACTTTCGCTCAATATGATTCTAGCTAGATGTACAGTGCCAAAATAGAGATTAACTTACCGTTGCTCTGTCTTTTCAATAGTTTCAATAACTGCTAACCCAATACCAGAAGCTGTAATTAACAGCATCGTTGACAGCAAGTAGGCGTTGGTTAACATCCGAAGAGCTTCATCAAAGAAAATATAGGTGGTCATAGCTTCACCTTCTGAACTATGTGTTGCTAGTAATGTTTATTTCTCCACCTGCGGAGTTGGAAATTCCGTTGAGAAACTGCTAGCACTTGCATCTTAACAAAACTTTAGCTCTTGTATGAGATCAATAAGATTTTTCTTTCTGAAGATTCGATGAAATTATCCCTAATTTAGTTACGGATAATACTGAAAAAATTTAAAAGTGAAAATTATCGTGCTGAGATTGCTGGTTGCTAAATTAATTTACTGTAACTTATAGCACAATCACACATTTTCTGGTTTAGAGATATTAAATCAACCATAACCTTGTACTAAGACATATATTTAAGCTTGTTTCCTTGATTCTTGATAAAGAGCTTCGGGAAATTTACTTAGCTTTAGTAGCTGTGTAACCTTATTTTTACTTTCAGCAATTACATAATATAAATTTAGGAATTTCTTTATAGATCCGGATAACAAACTTGGAAGATAGACTCATATCAGTAAGTTACTCACAAGTTCATCAAGATAATTAATTTAGTGCTATTATCTACGGAGATCAAAAGTAATATTACTTAGTTATTTATGGCGGTCTGAAATTATTTAGGAGAACTCAGAACATCATTTTCTTGCATGAAAAGGGTTTCCGACGTTTCGTAATACTGGTGAGATAAACTAAAAAAACTGTGAATAAACTTAATATGAACTTTGTCAACCGATTTATACACAGAATTAGTAACCTTGCTTTCATGTAGAGAGTTATTGAAGCTGCAATATTACTTAATATAGTTATGCGTACTGAAGTACCCGACAACATAGGTGATATTTTTTTATCTGATAGACCCTAAACCAAGCAACGTTCAATGGTGGCGATAACTGATTTAGCCAGGGCATCAAGTTCATAACCACCTTCCAAGCCAAAAAGAATTTTACGTGTTAGCCCCAAACAATAATCTGTAAACAGAGCATAATCATTTGGTTGTAAATTGATGCTGGCTAAAGGATCATCAGCCAGGGCATCATAGCCAGCACTAACGATGAGTAAATCTGGCTGAAACTCGGTAAAAAACGGTACTACTTTGTTTTCCCAAAGCGGCTGATATGCACCGATATCACTATCGGGAGGTAAGGGCAAATTTAAGACATTATTATGAAAGCCGCGTTCTGTGGCTCTCCCAGTACCGGGATAACAGGGATACTGATGTAGAGAACAGTAAGCGATGTGGGGATTAAGTTCCACGATCGCCTGCGTACCGTTGCCATGATGTACATCCCAATCTAAAATAGCGACACGGTTAATTCCCGGTTGTTCTAAAGCATATAAAGCCGCGATCGCCGCATTAGAAAATAAACAAAAGCCCATTCCTGCATCACTTTCAGCATGATGTCCCGGTGGACGCGCCAAGACAAAAGCCGGATTTGCTGTACTTAATACTGCATCTACGCCATCCAACCAAGCACTCACCGCCAACAAAGCCACATCATAACTACGAGGAGAAATGGGAGTATCGCCATCTAAATAACCACCACCAGTAGACGCAATTTCCCTGACTTTATTGATGTAATTTGGGCTATGGGCTTTTACCAAACATGGCATCACCGATGTATTTTCTAGTGATGGTGTAGGTTCACGCCAATCAATTTGGGTAGAAATTGCAGCATCTTTCAGGGCATTAACAATCGCCGTCAAACGTTCTGGTTTTTCTGGATGATAGCTTCCAGTTTTGTGGTCTAGAAACTCATCGGAGTAGATGACTGGTAGCATAAGACATCACAGCAACAGGATTATGAATGCCATTCTACCCTTACTTATGGCTTGGGTTTTCGAGATACCCAATAGCTTATAACTCAATCTTTTGTGAAACCAATCATTTCATCAGTGGGTTGATCTAGCATTTCTGGTACTAAAGCTTGATTCCCGCGACGTTCTTCTGGCGATTGTTCACGAATCACATCGTCCATTTTGGCTGGATGCTTGATTTTATCCCGCATCTCTGGGCTTAATTGTGAAGCATCGCCTTCTGGATTTGTCTTTTCAGCTTGACTTGGAACAGTTTCCTTATTCATGACTATGGCCTCAAACATACACGCACCAGCTTAAACATTAGTGCTACTAGGGCGACACTGTCTGAGGTCTTATAAGCTGCACATCAATAAGTACAAATTTGCTACTATCAAAATTTACTAATTTTAGTCTTTTTACGCCCACTCTTTTTACTAGTTTAATTGTTTTTTTATTGCCTCAAAAGTTCCCTTAATATCTTCTCAACCCAAGTTATGACAGACTCTTTGGTAAATTCAAAGTTAAGAATTTACAAACAAAAAACTCTTTCAATTTTTAATTGAAATTAAATGAAGCTAATTAACTACATCTCAACAACATTTCTGGCACGAAAGATGGGTTAGCACCCTCGGCAGACAAAGACAAGATTGTGTTAGAATTGTATCAAAATATGGCAATTATTCAAGAGAAATTTGGCATAATTTTGCGCTTTGTCAAGTACGAAGGCTAAAATCTAAGTTTTTTGGAGTTTTTTAGTTTATGACAACCTCACAGGAGAGGATTATCCCGACGGATCTGCGGAATGAAATGTCCCGGTCTTATCTGGAATACGCCATGAGTGTGATCGTGGGCAGGGCGTTACCAGATGCCAGGGATGGTCTCAAACCTGTGCATCGCCGCATCCTCTTTGCTATGCACGAGTTAGGGCTAACCCACGATCGCCCGTTTAGAAAGTGCGCCCGTGTAGTCGGGGAAGTATTGGGTAAATATCACCCCCACGGCGATACGGCAGTATATGATGCGTTGGTGCGGATGGCGCAGGATTTTTCCATGCGATCGCCATTAATTAACGGGCATGGTAACTTTGGTTCAGTAGATAACGACCCACCGGCGGCGATGCGTTACACTGAATGCCGCTTGCAAGCTTTAACAAGTGCTTCCCTGCTACAAGATATTGAATCAGAAACCGTTGATTTTATTGATACCTTCGACGGTTCTCAACAAGAACCAACAGTTTTACCCTCACGGATTCCCCAATTACTTCTCAATGGTTCTTCGGGGATTGCGGTGGGGATGGCTACCAACATTCCCCCCCACAATTTAGGCGAACTAATTGATGGGTTGGTGCAAGTGATTCACAACCCCGAAATCACTGATTTGGAGTTAATGCAGTATGTCCCAGGGCCAGACTTCCCCACGGGGGCGCAAATTCTGGGGACAGCCGCAATTAAAGAGGCTTACACCACAGGCCGCGGTTCAATTACCATGCGCGGTGTCGCCAACATTGAAACCATTGAACAGCGAGGCCGTCCCGACAGGGAAGCCATTATCATCACCGAATTACCCTATCAAACCAACAAAGCGGCGTTAATTGAAAAAATTGCCGAGTTGGTGAATGACAAGCGCATCGACGGAATTGCAGATATTCGGGATGAAAGCGATCGCGACGGGATGCGAATCGTCATCGAACTCAAGCGTGATGCTTATCCCCGCGTGGTGTTAAATAACCTCTATAAACAAACACCACTGCAAGCCAACTTTGGCGCGAATATGTTGGCGTTGGTGAATGGCGAACCCCAAATCCTCAGCCTGAAGCAGTTCTTTAATGTCTTCCTAGATTTTCGCATCGAAGCGATTACAAGACGCACCCGTTACGAACTACGAAAAGCGGAAGAACGTGATCACCTTTTACAAGGTTTATTAATTGCTCTATCCCAATTAGATGCAATTATTAACTTAATTCGTCACGCGCCCGATGCACCCACTGCTAAAGGTGAGTTAATCACCACCTATGGACTTTCGGAAGTGCAAGCCGATGCGATTTTACAGATGCAGCTACGGCGATTAACTGCCCTAGAAGCCGATAAAATCCGTCTAGAACATGAGGACTTACAGACACGCATCGCCGACTTACAGGATATTTTGGCACGGCGGGAACGGATTCTAGAAATCATTGAAACCGAAATTAGCCAAATCAAAACCAGCTTTGCTACACCCAGGCGCACCGTGATTACCCACGCCGAAGGGGAAATAGACGAACGCGATTTGATTGCTAATGAAAAAGCTCTAATTCTGGTGACAGAACAAGGCTACATCAAACGGATGCCAGTTAACACCTTTGAGGCGCAAAGCCGTGCTACCAGAGGTAAAGCCGGCGCGAAGGTGAAAGACGATGACAACATTGAGCATTTCTTGACTTGCTGTGATCATGACAGCATTTTATTCTTTAGCGATCGCGGTGTCGTCTACTGTCTCAAAGCCTATCAAATCCCCGTGGGTTCTCGCACCAGTCGCGGTACACCCATTGTCCAGTTACTACCCATTCCCAGAGAAGAAAAAATTACTTCGATTGTCCCTGTGGATGAGTTTAGCAGCGAAGAATATCTGGTGATGCTGACCAAAGGCGGGAATATTAAGAAAACCGTATTAGCAGCTTTTAGCCATATTCGCGCCAATGGTTTGATTGCAATTTCCTTAGAAGAAGGCGATCAACTACGCTGGGTACGTCGCGCCAGAGTCGAAGACAGCGTCATCATCGGTTCTCGTCACGGGATGGCAATTCATTTTAGATGTAACCACGAACAACTCCGTCCTTTAGGTAGAGCAACTCGTGGGGTAAAATCCATGAAACTCAAAAAAGGTGATGAACTCGTCGGGATGGATATTCTGCCGGCGGCGATTCTAGAGACTTTAGATACTGAGGAAGTGGATACCGAAGAAATCGAAACTATCGAAGAGGTAGAAACTACCGAAGAAATCGAAATCGCAGAAGTTGCCGGTAACGTCAGCGTTGGCCCTTGGGTGTTAGTCATCACAATGGGAGGATATGGTAAGCGCGTTCCAGTCGCCCAATTCCGCCTACAAAATCGGGCTGGACAAGGCTTGATGGCGACTAAATTCAAAAACCGCAAAACCAAAGACAAGTTAGCAACTTTAGGTATTGTCAACAGTGACAATGAAATCATGATGGTAACAAGTCGCGGTATCATCATTCGTCAGGCAGTAAATGCAATTTCTATCCAATCCCGTTCTGCAACTGGGGTGAGAGTGCAACGCCTCGACGAAGATGACGTAATTAATGGAGTAGCGATCGTTCCTCCTGATACAGCCGATACAGCCGATACAGGCGACATAGCCGAGACAGAAGAGGTGGAATGAAGTCAAAAGTCAAAAGTCAAAAGGCAAAAGAAATTTTCCCTTTTGTACTCTACCTTTTACTTGCTCTTACCAGTGGGGTTGTAATGGGGTTAACCGTCGCCCCTGTGGGTGCATGGTTCTTGGCTTGGGTAGCCCTTGCCCCCCTCTGGGTAATGGTTTTAGAAAAAAGTCAAAATTTAGAGGGTAGAAGAAACAAGTTCTTTCTTTTACCTTTTTCCTTTTACCTTTTGCCTTTACTCTGGGGTATCGGTTATCACGGTGTCGCCTTATTCTGGATTACCGGTATTCATCCAATGGATTGGTTGGGTGTGCCTTGGTGGCCGAGTTTAGCGATCGCCTTTTTTTGTTTATCATTCATTAGCCTCTGGGGGGGCATTTTTGTCACGATTTGGGCAGGTGCGATGACCTACGGTCGGTCTACGACCATCGCCTGTCTGAATCCGCAAAAATCGCTACTACGTGTCCTAATTGGCACAGCAATTTGGTGCGGCTTAGAAAGCCTGTGGAGTGCTAGTCCCTTGTGGTGGAGTTCTCTAGCTTACACCCAGAGTCAGCACAATCTCGTAATTTTACACCTAGGGCAACTATCGGGGCCAAATACCGTCACCGCTTCTATTGTCGCCATCAATGGTTTAATTGCTGAAGCATGGATTAATTACCAGCAAGCTAGACGTTCCCAGTCCCCATTATCCCTTATCCCCAGTCCCCAGTCCCCAGTCCTTTTAGCGATCGCCACAGGTTTATTAATTACCCTGCACCTGATTGGTTTTTTATTATATACTCGCCCCATCGCCCAACCTCCAACCGCCGCCTTGAAGGTAGGAATCATTCAGGGAAATATTCCCAACAAAATTAAACTGCTTCCTGAAGGAGTCCAACGCGCCCTTAAAGGTTACACCGAGGGATATTTAACCTTAGTTAATCAAGGCGTTGATGCTGTTTTGACTCCAGAAGGAGCAATGCCTTTTTTTGACAAAGATTTAGCGGTCACTCCCCTAGTCTCAGCCATAGAAGATAAAGGCGTAATTGCTTGGGTTGGGGCTTTTGGGAGAAAGGGACGCAGCTACACCAACAGTTTATTTACAGTCAACAGCCAAGGTGAACTTACCAGCCGCTACGATAAATCCAAGTTAGTACCTTTGGGTGAATACATTCCTTTTGAGGAAATTTTAGGTGCGATTATTCAGCGTTTATCACCACTAGATGAACACCAAGTGCATGGTTCACCCAATCAAACTTTTGATACTCCCTTTGGTCGGGCAATTGTCGGGATTTGTTACGAATCAGCATTTCCCGAAGTATTTCGCCGACAAGCAGCAGCCGGCGGGGAATTTATCCTCAGTGCTTCCAACGATGCCCATTACAGTGCTGCTATGCCATTCCAGCACCATGCCCAGGATATCATGCGAGCAATTGAGACTGATAGATGGTCAGTCAGGGCAACCAACACCGGATATTCAGCCTTTGTTAATCCCCACGGTAAAACCCTGTGGATATCTGGATATAATACCTACGAAACCCAAGCTGCAACTATCTATCGACGACAGACCAAAACTTTATATGTGCGTTGGGGTGATTGGTTGACACCATTATTATTAGGGTTGGCATTAATAGCATTTGCCTACCTGTGGAAATCCAGATAATTAAATATATACCCAAAATAGTCATGTAGAGACGCAATACTTGTCGATTAAGCTAAAAACATTACATCAGGTAGGTTGGGTTGACATTAGGAAACCCAACATTTACGGACTTTTGTTGGGTTGCGCTGTCGCTTAACCCAACCTACAAAAACTCTTAACCGAACAGTATTGTGTAGAGACGCGACAAACCGCGTCTGACAAGACCAATCATAAAAAACTAAGTTAAGGGAATTAAAAGCGAAAATTCTGTCCCTTGTCCTAGTTCAGATATTACACTTAGTTGTCCCCCATGCTTTTCAACAATAGAATAGCTAATCGATAGTCCTAAGCCTGTCCCTTCACCAACAGGTTTTGTTGTAAAAAATGGGTCAAATAAACGCTGTTTCACTTCCTCAGACATCCCGACTCCATTATCTATAATTTGGATGATGACTGCATTAGAATTAAACATTTTAGTAGAAATTTGAATTGTGGGAATTTTTGTTTGTTTATCTTCATTACTAATTACTCCTGCTTTTTTTGGAAATAATAAATCTAAAGCATCAATAGCATTATTCAGAATATTCATAAATACCTGATTTATCTGACTGGCATAGCAATTAACTTCTGGTAAATTTGCATATTTTTTAATCACATTTATTTCGGGACGATGTGGTTTTTGTTCTAGACGATGATGCAAGATTAATAAAGTGCTTTCCATGCCTTCGTGAAGGTTGACAGATTTCATGTCGGATTCATCCAAACGCGCGAAATTGCGGAGAGAAAGGACAATTTGACGAATGCGATCTGCCCCTACTTTCATTGATTCCAGCATTTTTGTTAGGTCTAATTTGAGGAAGTTTAAATCTATCATCTCTAGTTCTTCTTCAATCTCCAGAAATGGTTGAGGATAGTAGTGGTGATACAGGTTGACTATGTGTAACATCTGTTGCAAATACTCGTTAGCATGAGTGAGATTGCCATAGATGAAATTAATAGGGTTGTTAATTTCATGGGCAATACCTGCCATCATTTGTCCCAACGAAGACATTTTTTCAGTTTGAATCAGTTGGGTTTGCGTGTGTTGAAGTTTGTCTAAAGTTTCCGACAGATGTTGATTTTTCTCATGCAACTCTTGAGTTCTCTGCTGTACCTTATGTTCTAAGCTATGGCTATACTCTTCAAGTTGGGATTTTGCCAAAGCAAGATTGTTATACAGTATGGCATTTTGCAGCGAGATGGCAGCTTGTGCTGTGAGCAGATGCAAAACCTCAAGACGTTGTTGGGTAAAAGCTCCAGTTGTTAAACTATTTTCCAGATATAAAATGCCAATAAGCTTGCCACGATTGTGAATAGGTGTACATAGCAAGCTTTTCGGTTGCTCTTCAATGATGTAGGGATCATTGGCGAAGGTGATTTCTATACGAGCATCATCTAGTACAAGAGTTTCGCAAGTACGTGAGACATAGTTCACCACAGCTTTGGGAACATCTTGACTGTCCGAAAGAGGAAGAGAGTGCAGGTTGATTACACCAAGGTTTTTACCCAATTGCTTCTCTGAGTGGAGACTTTGATTAGTTTCATTAGCAATACCAGTTTCTATGGTTGCTTTGCTGCTTTTTTGAGCCGCAACCACCCAATTATCTTCTTGAAGCAGCAAGAGTACTGATTTTTCAGCCCCGGCATTTTCGATTACGACCTGCATGAGAGCCGTCAACAGCTTTTCTAATTCAATTTCTCCAGCCAGTGCATGAGAGGCTTTGATGACCGTGGCTAAATCTAAAGCTTCAGTGACACTGGAACTGCTGTGTCCCAATCCAATCGTCGTAATTCGGTTGCAGCTTGAAGAACTAGGTTCTTGTTGCTGATAGATTCCCACTAACAATTGAGGATATTGGTTTTCCAAATGCTCGACTTTAGCTACTGCTCCCCAGTTGAGGTAACAGTAATAGGCATTTGCTAGATATATTTGAGCGATCGCCTCTTTGTTCCATTCTTGATAAAATCGAGCAGCCAGTTCATTGGCTAGGGCTTCTTCCTGGAGGTAGCCATTGAGTTTTGCTCCAGTAATTGCACGCTCATAGAGATCCACCGCCTGCCCCATTTGTTTCAAAACACGACATTGTTCTGCTTTTACTAGTTCAAATTTGTGCAAATAATTCATGGGTGCATGGTGCGCCCATGTCTGCATTTTGCTCTGGTTTTCTGTGACTCGTTCTAACAACCTTTCTGGCTGAGAAACTGTCGCTTGGGAATACTCTGCCAAAGCTGTCAGTGAATCATAGAAATAAAATATTGGTACAGTAGCATAACCCGTGCCTGCAACTAGATATTCTCTAGCTTGAGCGGCTGTTTCTACTGCTTGAGGGAGGTTTTCAAATAGATAACAGAGAATCAATTTGTGCAACGAGAAATAGTGCAGCCCAGTAAACTCTTTGGCATTAATTAATTGAGTCACAAATTCTGCTTCGTTCAGTGCCTCGCCTTGGAGGTTACAGAGGTTTTCAGCCTTGCCAAGCAAATTCAAAACTGCTTGCCAGAAGATTCGACAGTAGTTGAGGGTTGTGCCTTGGTTACAACTTTCCAAAACATGAGTGTAAGCCCGCATTTCTTGCTCTAATGAGTTCAACTCTCGACCCATGAAATAAGAATACTGGCAGATTTCTTTTGTATTGAAGCCTACGTAGTATAAGTTTCCAGTTTCCAAAGCAATCTTGTAGCCCTCCAGCATCAACTGTAAGGATTTTTGTAGAGGAGATTTCAAATAGGTGATAAAAGCACCCACGACATAAAATACTGTGGGTTTGATATCGCTAATATTAAATTTATTCGTTAGTGCCAAAGCCAGATTGCCAACTTGATCGGCTGTTTCAATATCCTGAAGAATTCCGTTTAACAAAATGCCATAACAGGCATAACAAAAGGCAGAAAATGGGGCATTGCCGTATTGAATTGATGCTTTGATTTGGGACAGGATGAGTAAAGGAAACAGATTTGGTTCGGAAATATAAACGGCTGGAGCAACATTAGCCACAATTCGGCTAATTGCTAGCTTGTCTGTCGCTGTCATGAGAGGTAAGTTAACCAATTGGGCAATTTCATGTCCGGCAATCAAAGCAGCAATTTCCTCAAGGGCTTGCTGAATATCTTGGGGGGTGGGTATATCTGGAAAAACCAAGCCAAACTGACTCATTCCTTGCCGAGCGATCGCGATCGCCCCCAACACATCATTTTTGGCTGTATATGCCTGGATTTTAGTTTCGTAAATGCTAACTTGATCCAGTGGAGTTTTGGTTTGCTGCATCACAGTTTGGGCTAATTCCTCCATCTGACCATACGCACCGCAAAGGTAAGCAGCATCGGCGGCTAATTCGTGCAATGCCAAAGCTAAATCATATTGGCTTTGCCAGCAGTCGGCTCTCAATAAACTAATCCCAGTGGTCAAATACTCGATTGCTACCCAGTAAGCTGTAGAAGACTTGGCTTTTTGCCCTGCCAGTAGGTTGAGTTGTGCCAAGCGATCGCGATCGCCCTGGGCTGTAATTAGTTCTACCCCGATATTGAGTTGGTTGACAATTTCAAAAATGACTTCTTCTAGCTTAGTTTCTGAGGTATTGCTCAACAGTTGTTGACCAACTTTGAGGTGCATTGCGGCTTTCTGATTTGCCGGAATTAATGAATAAGCAGCTTGTTGAACGCGATCGTGGAGAAATTTGTAACTGATAGTTATTGAGCCTTTACCATTTGTGATTTGCGGGTTGTTCTCACAGGATAAGAAACTAGTGTTGATCGCCGACTCATTCTGAAAAAATTTATACCCTTCCCCATTAGGTAAAATTAATTCATCCTTCAGGGCTGGCCAAAGAGCCAATACAGTCTCTGTTACAGATTTTTCATACACTACAGACAGAGTTTCTAAATCAAATTCATTGCCGACACAGGCAGCCAATTTGAGAATATGCTGAGTCTGCGGTGGTAATTTATGGAGTTGCAGCGTGACAAACTCGACAACATCTTGTGTAAAAGAAAGTGTTCGGATTTGAGCCATATCACACTGCCAATTTCCTGTTCTAGTCGCAAACGTTATCAGCCCATCTTCATGCAGCGATTTGAGAAATTGATTAGTAAAAAATGGGTTGCCTTTGGTCTTTTGATACACTAGATTTGTAATAGCCAGTGCTTGTTCTGGTGAATATTTAAGTGTATCTGCAATCATCTCATTGAGTTCAGTCTGAGTGAGCAAAGAAAGGACAATGTTATTGACTGTAATCCTCTCTTGACGCATCTCCTCAATAGTCAACATCAGGGGATGCGCGGCACTTACTTCATTATCTCGATATGCTCCTATTACGAGCAAATAAGTGTTTCTGGCTTCACTCATCAACAGGTGCATCAGCTTTAACGAGCCAGAGTCTGCCCACTGTAAGTCATCCAGGAAAATGACGAGGGGATGTTCATGAGTTGTAAATACTTGAATGAATTTCTGAAATAGCAGATTGAAGCGGCTTTGAACAGCACTGCCAGATAATTCAGGGACAGCAGGCTGTTGACCAATAATGCGTTCGAGTTCTGGAATTACCTCAATAATTACCTGGCCACTCTCACCTAATGTGGCTAAAATGTTGCTCTTCCACTGTTCAATTTGAGCATCACTTTCTGTCAGCAATTGTGTCATTAAGTCTCGAAACGCTTGCACCAATGCTAAAAAAGGAATATTACGATTAAATTGATCGAATTTGCCTTTAATAAAATATCCTCGTCGTCGGGTAATGGGTTTGTGAACTTCGTTGACAATTGCTGTTTTACCAATGCCAGAAGCACCTGCTATCAGCATTAATTCAGATGTTCCCTGACTCACGCGCTCAAAACTTGCTAGCAGCTTTGCGACTTCTACTTCGCGTCCATAAAGTTTTTCAGGAATGACAAAGCGATCGCAAACATCTTTTTGCCCTAGTGGGAACTGTAGAATATTGCCGCTTTCTTTTAATTCATACAAACAAATTTCTAGATCATGCTTTAGTCCTAATGCACTCTGATAGCGGTTTTCAGCATTCTTTGCCATCAATTTATTGACGATGGCTGACAGTTGGGGAGGAATAGCAGGATTGAGATGATGAACAGCGGTTGGTTGTTTTGCTATATGGCAATGCACTAATTCCATCAAATCATGAGATTGAAATGGCAATTGTCCCGTTAATAGTTCATAGAAGGTGACTCCAAGAGAATAGAAGTCAGTGCGGTAATCAATCCCCCGGTTCATGCGCCCTGTTTGTTCGGGGGAAAGATAGGCGAGAGTTCCTTCTAAAACAGTCGGGCTGGTTGAAAGTTGGGTTTCTCTGGTTAATAACGAAGCAATGCTAAAGTCGATGAGTCGCACTTGCTTGGTAGTGGGATGAATCAGAATATTCGCTGGCTTGATATCCTTGTGGATAATTTGATAATGGTAGAGATCAGCCAGGATATCGGCAAGCGCGATCGCCATCTGTAAAAACTCAATCAAGAAATGAGGATGTACAGTTAAGGAATTTTTCTGATTATCTGTTTGATGGCATACTTTCCTTCTTAAAGCAGTGTACTCCTTCAAAGAAATTCCACCAAAGTCCTCCAAAATCAGGGCAAGCCGATTTTGAAAATTTTCTAGACTATATATCCGAACCACA
Organism: Anabaena minutissima FACHB-250; assembly: GCF_014697125.1. Lineage (GTDB taxonomy): Bacteria > Cyanobacteriota > Cyanobacteriia > Cyanobacteriales > Nostocaceae > Trichormus > Trichormus minutissimus. Next base: position 30,471 of record NZ_JACJRG010000010.1, read on the forward strand.
CCGGGGACATTTAAAATATTTGCAATTGCGTACTGATTCTTGAATTGAGCCAATTCAATGGGACTGGGATAGGCACTTTTAAGGAGTTTAATCACAATTGGGGTTTGATCCGATTCTCGCCAACCTCGGTAAACCAGAGTGCGGGTACTAGTATAAATAAGTTCACCAATGCGATAGCCAGGAATATCAATTCGATTCTCTACCATAAAAATTATTACTGCATAAATAAATAATCCGAGTGTATTTTTCCCTAATCCACCCACTTGATCACAATTTATTCATCAATATTTCTGGTACTGCGAGTTTTGGTGACAGCAGCTAGCGTTCGTATACACTAGCTGCGCTAACTCTTAGTTCACTCAACACTCAGCACTGAGTTTGATAAATTTTTGTAGTTTTGCCATCGCAGCTTGTAGGCACTGAATTTTATTTGTTGCTTTTTTATACAAATACTCGTACTCGTATTATCTCTTAGTTTTTTCCATAAATCAAAGATGATTTATATAGGAATCCCATATATAGCAGTTAAAGCCAAAAATCATAGAAGATTTACGTAGTATAATTTTCAAAAAAATACTTTAATCAAAATAAAAAATACTGAGATAATTGCCATATTAAATATAGAAGAACCGTAGATTAACCAATTTACAAGCCAGAGACAGAATGAATAAGATAGCTAAATTGATGAGTAACTCATAAGCTAGATAATCATCAAAAAGGAGAAGTATTTATCAACTCATGAGATATTAAATCAATGAACAGTTATCACAGTTTCAATTGAGGATTTGATCCCACTGAAATACACCAATTGTATTCTTGAAGGACTCTGACTCCCAACGGACAGCTATTCTTTAATTGTGCTGATAACTGTTTATCAGCCTATCTGTAAAATTCACATTTTGAATTGCATAAATGTTGAACAAGATAGGCGAAAAATAAGAGAAAATACTTGCCGCAGGTTACTTCTCTTCTAAGAGAGAGCTTGTATCCACGGGAAATCAAATTGCATTTGTTAGACCCTTTCCTCTGAGAGTGGTATACCAACTGGATCAACAAGTTGGTTAATTATCCATTGTCTATCTTTAGGAGCATTAAAATGAAATCAATTCTTGAGTTGATCGAAAAAAAGAACCAGGAATATGCCCAGTTGCCATTCTTTCAGTATATGGAAGATGAGACAATTGACCCCCGGCAGAGGTTGGCATTTGCACCTGTAATTGCTCCACTGGCAATGGAGTTCAGTGAGTTGTGCAAAAGAGTTCTCAGAGATGAGCCAACGACCAATTACATTCAAGATATGGTCAATGTGCATACCCACGAAGAGCATTTCCATTGGCAATGGTTATTGGAAGACATGGAAAAGATGGGAATTGACTATCCTATGCGGTTTAGCGATGCAGTGCGATTCATTTGGAGTGAGCATACTCAGGTTTCCCGTTCCATGTTTCCTCTGTTCGAGCGGTATACTCATGGAGCGCATCCGATTATCAAATTAGTTGCCATAGAAGTCTCTGAAGTGACAGCAAATGTCTTTTTCCGTTCAACTATGTCTGCGGCACTGCAACTGCAAGAAACAATGGGAGCAGAGTTTCGTTATTTTGGAATGCGGCACAACCATATAGAAAATACTCACACTCTCCATACACCTGCTTCTCTGCAAGTAATGGCAGAGATTGAAGTGCCAGAGGAGATTCATCAGCAAATACTAGAATTTATTGATGTGGCGTTTGAGTATTTTGCCGACTTGATCAATGAGTTCCATGCTTATATTACAACTCATTCCTATCAAGAACCCTTTACTAGAGTTTATCAGTCAGAGCGATCGCTAAGTTCTGTCTAAGCTATCTGTGCATTTTTTCATTGATTATGCGATGGAGGAGGGAGATTTTGCTCTCTCCTCTATTTAGGGCTTGCTGATTTAATAGTAATTGCTACTGCATAAACAGCATTACGTTCTTCCTTAATTGGTTGAATTGCCCCATTACAGTCAGTGGCTCGACTCATCAAGTTATATTGTCCTGGCGTTGATGGAGTCCATTGAAATGTGAATCTTTGCCAGGCATATTGCAACCGTGCTTCAACTTCAGCAGCTTGCCAAGTAATGCCGTCATCCGTGCTGATATCAACTGACTGGATACCACTGAATGCCCAAGCCCAGCCCCAAAGTGTTTGAGGTTGAAGATTTAATACCTCATTTTTGTGGGGATAAACAATTACAGACTCCGGTGCAACTTCCCAAACGGGTTTTAAAGTTGCAGTATCCTTTCCCACTCGATCATTATAGAAGGTAGTTGTAAAAATTCCTGGCGATCGCCTATCTGTGACATAAATATGCGAGAGCCATTTCACTGAGTTAGTGCCATAGTAACCTGGAACAACAAGCCGTAACGGGAAACCCCTCTCTGCCGATAAAGATTTTCCGTTTAGCTTATACGCCAGTAGCACATCATTATCTAATGCTTTTTCGATAGGAATATCCTTAATATAGGAATTACTCGCAACTCCCTCGTAAATACCGTGATCAAGCCCTACAAACCAGACATAATGTGCTTGATGTTTAACTTGCAATTGATTAAGAATTTTACCTAGAGAAACGCCTCCCCATGTAACATTAGTGATAAGTCTTGTCGGAATTTTGGGTTGGAGTGGGTTACCAGAACATTGGTGAAAAACGGTTAGTTCCTGATACTCTAGATTCAGCAAATTCTCATATGAAAATTCAATACTTTGCTCTATTAATCCGGAAATTTTTAACTTCCATTGAGCAATATCAATATTGGGAATTCCCAAATGACTGAGGACAAATAGATGGTTTTCAGCAGTAATAAAAGACTCAAGATCATGAACACATAATGGAAACTTTGCGATCATTCCCACATAACTCATGCTCTTTTTTTGTAAAAAATCATCTAACTCATTCATTTTATCAATAAGTAAGTTTGTCAAGTTAGCAAAATTCTTTTTTTAACCCAGGCAATACTTTTTATCGCTTTTTATTCCCTTGTTTCCTAATTTTACTGCTTGATTTTAGGGGGTGGTTTTTCGTTTTCTTTAGACTTCCTGAAAAATCCCTATTAAATTTACCTAGCAAGTTTAATAGGGATCTCAATCCAAAACTCTGTACCCATGCCAACTTCTGAGACACAATCTATAGTCCCACCGTGTTTTTCAACAACAATCTGGTAGCTGATAGCTAGTCCTAATCCTGTACCCTTACCTACTGATTTAGTAGTGAAAAATGGGTCAAAAATCCGGTTTTTCAATTCTTGATTCATACCTAGCCCATTGTCTGCAATGCGAATCAACAGACGGTAATTATCTAGAGATATTTGAGTCGAAATACAAATTTCTGGTTTAATCGATTTATTTTCTAATCCCTGTTCCTCTAGAGCATCAATGGCATTAGATAGAATATTCATAAAGACTTGATTCATCTGTCCGGCGTAGCATTCTACTAATGGTAAGTCGCCATAGTCTTTGATGACTTTAATCCCAGAGAAATCAGGATTCGCTTTGAGACGATGCTGCAAAATCAATAAAGTATTATTTATACCTTCATGGATGTTAACTAACTTATTTTCAGATTCATCTAGCCGGGAAAAATTGCGTAATGACAAAACTATAGACCGGATACGCTCTGCACCTACCTGCATAGAAGAGATAATTTTAGGCAAGTCTTCTATAACAAAATCTAAATCTATGCCTTCTAGTGCTTGAGAAATTTTATTATGGGGTTGAGGATAGTAACTTTGATAGAGTGCTAAAAGTTCTAATAATTGTTGCGTATATTCATTAGCATGGCAGAGGTTGCCGTGAATAAAGTTGACAGGGTTGTTAATTTCATGGGCTATACCTGCAACTAATTGTCCCAAACTAGACATTTTTTCATTTTGAATCAGTTTTGTTTGAGTTTCTTGTAATTCTATCAAAGTCTTTTCTAACTGTGCCGCTTGAGCTTTCGCGGCATTTCCCGCTAGACACCTTTGTTCGTAAAGTTCTGCTTGATAAATAGCGATCGCAGCTTGATCTGCTAACTGTTGTAATAAATCTATTTCTGCCTCTTGCCAATCTCTAGGCGCATCACATTGATGAGCAATGAGTAATCCCCAAAGTTTTTGCCCCATATTAATGGGAACAATTAAGTTAGCTTGTACTTGCAAACTCTGCAAAAAATCTTGATGACAAGCACTCAAAGAAGCAGTGGCAATATTATTAATTGCTCTGACCCTACCTCGACCATAAAGATGGGTATACTCTTCAGGTAAGCACCCCAACGGCATTTTGCATCCTAAAACTGAATCCCAATCACCATTTAGTTCTTCAACAATTACCTCACCATTAAATTCACCTAACATTTGATAAATCAAGAGTCGGTCAGAATTGAGCAGGGAACGAACTTGCTCAACAATAGTTTGTAGGGTAGTTTGTAAATCTAAGGTACTGCGGATTTGCTCGGTAACTTGTTTAATTACCTTGGTAATTAAGAATGATTTCTCTAATTCGGCAGTTTGCTCTTTAACCCGACATTCTAAGTCAATGTTAAGTGTTTGTAGCTGTTGATTTGTATTTTGCTGTTGAAGAGCAACCGCAAAATCAGCAGCCAGGCTTTGTCCTAGAGAAATTTCTGCTGCACTCCATTGAGGTGCTTGACCTTTTTTTTGCTCACACCACATCTCGAAAGAAATCTGCGGTAGTCGTTGGCGTTGATTATGTTCGCATCGTCCAGCCCATAAAATTTGTGTGTCCCATTCTGGGCGAAAAATACTCATGACTCCGATCAAACGTTGGCGATAGTGTAGAGGCATCACCAACATTCCCCGAATCGGAGTAGACTCAAACGCAAAAGCTAAAATCTGTAAATGTGTTTCTTTGTAAAGGTCAGAAATAGCCCAAACATCACCCGGTTGGGATTTATTTATCCAATATTGCCATACGGGATGCTGTTCAATCAAACTGTTGGCTGATTCGGAAATGAGACTGGGTTGTTCACCCCAGATATATAGTTTCTGAGTTCTACCAATATAAAGTCTGCCACCTGTGCCACCTAAAATATTGATAGTTGCTTCTAGAGCTGACTGCAATTCTATTTGTGTTTGCTGATGTAAAAGTGTATTGACGTGGTTAATAATGGCTTCTCGTCGTTTTTGGTTGCGAGTTTCCGCCAAGAGGTTGCTTTGAGCGATCGCGATCGCGACTTGATCAGTAATTTGCTGAACTAATTTCAGTTCCCGCTTTAAAATGGTGCGTGATTGACTGTGGTGTGATACCAACAATCCCCATAATTCTGGCTGTGCAGTTGGTTTTTGCAGGTCAGATAATAAAATTGGTACAACTAAAGAAGACTGCACACCCATCGCCTGTAAGTATTGTATATGGCATGAATCTACTCGGCGATAGTAGATATTTTGATTTAACTGAGTTTGTGTTTCATCTTGTGATTTTAAGGACGATAGCCCAATTGTGCCACTAACCACATCGACAATTGAGCGTTGTTTTGCTAAGAGAAACATCCGTCTCACCTCTTGGGGGATATCACCTGCGGGAAAATGTAACCCCAATAAAGATGGTAAACGTTGTTCATGAAGAGATTCAGCAATGACTTTGCCGTTACCATCAGGATCAAACTGATACAACATTACCCGATCTGTAGCTAAAAACTCCCGAATTTCAACAACTGTAGCGGTTAGAATTTCTTGTAGTTCTAGCGATCGCCTAATCCGGTTGGTGATCCGATATAATAAATTCTCTTGCTCGAAATTAAGTGAAAAATTACTTAACCTATCAGTAAATTGCATTACTCAGTGTACCTAACAAGATAAAATTTTTGGCCTCATCTTACCCAACATGAAACTAAAATATTTTTACCCTGAGTGGCTAATGATAGAAAGGTAAAAATTTTAATAATAATTTATCTGATTTTATCTTGTTAATCCGGCTATGAATCCAGTAAAAATATCTAAATAATACAACTTAAATATTTTTATATTTACCAAGATATTAGCCAAAAATAGAGGTTGCCTAGTTTTTGCCTAACAGCCTCACAAAAGAGCTTTCTTGACCGTGCTAATTTTAGATGGAAGAAAAGCTGTGTTGGACGGGGTTTTCGGCTTGTAGCAAGTGACGTTTCTAGGTTGGAAAACCTGCCTACAGAACTTTTGTCTACGACACGCTACGCATAGCTTGCTTCCACGAAGTGGTACGCAAAATCTAAAATCCAAAATTAGTTGACTGTTAGGCAAAACATCAAGCCCTATTTTTAAAGGAAAGAAAATTATAAAATTTTTCTCCAAAGTTTGGTCATAAAATTAACCTTTTTCTCCCAAATAATCACCAGATAATACTGTTAATAGTTGTAGCTGACGGAGGTCTTCACGTACACTCATCAAAACTTTACCGAGATGATTTTGACCAGTGTTATCTGCACCACAACCCCAAAAATAATCAGTCGGTGAATTTTCTACTAAAACTTCATTCCCCGTACTCAAAAGAATTTCTCGAATATCACTATGGGTGAGAAACTTTTTTAATACGGCTTCTCGCATAACTTGGGTTTTGACTAAATCCCAATCTAAGCGTAGTCTGCGGCTACTACATCGACCCAAAGCAGCAGCGTCTTCTGGGGTTTTGGCTGCACGAATCACGGGGATAATGACGGCATCGACACTACCAACAAACTTTTGTGCTTGATAGAAATGCTCTACCGTTGACCAGTAACTACCGTGAATTTCAATACCGTGAGGAGAAAAGTTAGAAAAACAGCCGAAAGGTTGCCAAGCTTTATAAAAGTAAATGGTCATTTGAAAATTTTTTTATCAATCTATCAATTTCACTTTAGACCAACAACTGGTAAATTTTTAACTCCTCCTAAGGGGAGTCAACCAATTTTAGATTTTGCGTACCACTTCGTGGAAGCAAGCTATGCGTAGCGTGTCGTAGACAAAACTTCTGTAGGCGGGTTTCCCAACCTAGGAACGCCACTTGCTACAAGCCGGGAAACCCCGAAGTTGCTCCACTTGTGCAAAGCCCTTGGCGCAGCCTCTCGTAGAGAAGACCGCACTTCTCTTCGTCCAACGCAGTGGCTCAACTTTTCAAGACGGATTTTAGATTTTAGATTGACTGCACCCATAAAGGGATGCAGGTTAGGGATTTTAGATTGACAATAGCGTAGCGGTAGCGACGCAGGAGCGTCTTTGAGATTTGCCATGTCAAATTGAGAATTGCTGCGATTTACGGCTGTTGTTCTTTTGGGAACATAGGATCGCTTGAGTTCATCCATTGCTTGTTGTTAGAGTCATCGCGATCGCAATATCTATACTAACAGGGTGAAAACTACGCAAGCGATCGCTAACCCCATCCTGTAGAAACGCGATATATCGCGTTTTAGCACCGGCTAATCAGTAGAGAGAGGTAAGATTTTTAAGATTTTATGTGGCAACCTGATCTTTTTAACCGTAAAATCGAAGACAAGGTAAAGTTCAGTAGAACGGCAGCCTTAATTTATCATTCAGTTAAAAAATCAGGGATTAAAAGCCATCAATACATATCAAATGGTAGATCGGATCAACGATATCGCTTGGCAAGCCCATCAAGGTAGCGTTGCGGCGATTATTCAACTATTAAACGACAACCTCACGAAGTCGGGTGTGAGAATCCGGGCTGTTTTTGCTAATGGTGTCTTACAACTGTTGTGTGAGGCTGCTAAAGTAGAGCTACTTGAGCAATCTAGCTTAGTAGGACAAATCCAGCAAATTCTTGAATCTATTGCACCGCGTAATATTCGCCGGGTAAATATCAATAGTCGTATTGTTCGGGAACAGCAATTATTGTGGTTGACAGAAATTGAGCGCGAAAATCAATTACTCTGGTCACAAGAAATCACCCTGGATCAACCAAATGTTGTCCAGCAATTAATTAAAGATTTTCAAGTAGCTCAAGAACTCGGACAACATAATTTACCTGAGTTATCACCCCTAACTTACAAAGATAAACCCAGAAAATTACCTAAATTTAAATGGCAATCAGCATTAGCTTTCTGCTTATTGCTATCCCTAGGTTGGATGATTTATACCCAATTTGGCGCACAACTGAAAAACTTAGTGCAGCTAGAAAATAGGAGGATCTCTGCTACAGCTAATACTAGCCAGACAAAATCGGCAGCAAGCGATAAAGCTGAAGATTCCTTTGCCGCCGCCGTGCGAATTGCTAATCAAGCTTCTGCTGCCGGTAAAACAGCGACAACCTCAACACAATGGTTGGAACTAGCTGCTATGTGGCAAAGAGCTTCTGATTTAATGGCAGCAGTACCACCAGAATACAGTCGCTATCAAGAAGCGAAAATACGTACACAACTGTATAGAAAATATAGTGAGACAGCGCAACAAGAAGCAGCAAAGAGTAAGTTGTAAATTACCCAAAGTGCATGATTTTCTTAATTAATGTAAATAACTGTTACTGCAAACAATTTAAGTAACACAGAATATTTTTGTGTGTAAAAACCCTATATACTTAAGTGGAGTTGCTTTTTAGACAGAAGTATTAAATATAAAAGTTTATCTATGAGTTATGTTACTTGTAGTAGAGGACACCAAACCACTGCTGGATCTAACTTTTGTTCCACTTGTGGTGAATCATTACAAAACTCTAGTCATAATTTAGATCCTACCTTAATTGGTATTCAACCGGGAACTAGATTCCGCGATCGCTACATATTCCGAGAACTGCTAGGTCAAGGAGGATTTGGCAGCACCAAAACAGGACTCCCAGTATTAATTGATATGGGTGCTGTTAAACAAGTAACAGTTAATGTTGCAACTAATTTACAAACAACACCAGCCCCTAGAGGTACTAGTATTGGGAAGGTGGGTTATGCACCTGACGAGCAAATCAGGTTGGGAATCGTCGCTCCAAATAGCGATTTATATGCTTTGGCTGTGACAGCTATTGTTTTGATGACTGGTAAACAGCCTCAACAATTATTGGATCAATATACATTAACTTGGAAATGGGATAGGGAAATAACTGTCAGTTCCCTCATGAGTCAAGCCTTAAATCGGATGTTAGCTCCGAGAGGTGATCATCGTTTCCAGTCTGCTGATGAAGTTCTATTATTTTTGGGACTGAGACAGGCAAATCCAGGTTATTCAGCACCTAATTATTCGGGAAATCCTCCAGCCAATTATCAAAATCAAGGTTACTCAACACCTAATTATTCGGGAAATCCTCCACCTAATTACCAAAATCTAGATTATTCAACGCCTACCTATTCTGGTAACTCTACACCTGCTCCAGCTAATAATTCAGGGTGTGGGCGTATTTTTGACGAATCTATTCTTGTTCCACAAGAAATTAAAGGTTGGAATTGGGGAGCTTTTTTGATGGGAGTTTTTTGGAGTATTGGTAACAAAGTTTGGATAGGTCTTTTATGCTTTATACCCTATATAGGCTTTGTCATGGCAATTGTCCTAGGAATTAAGGGTAATGAATGGGCATGGAAAAGCCGTAGATGGGCTAGTGTTGAAGCTTTTAAAGCTCATCAAAGAACATGGGCAATTGTTAGTATAAGTTTGACAGTCTTCTTTGTTGTCATAGGTTTTTTAATTGGTTTAAGTGGTGGCTAGTATCACACTGCTGGTGGCGAATCATTAAATATTGCTGGCTAAGAGTGAAATTTAACTGCGGCATATCACCTTTGAAATACCGCCGATGGCTTGAATAGTATACGAGTAGCTCCAATGATAGATATAATCAATCAGGGGTATTGGTGCATTTAAGACGTCTGGCGTACCTACTGGATTGTGCATATTCACTAAGAGTTTGAGTTAGTCTGCTCCAATTAATTTGTGAAATGAAACTTACACTAATCCTTCACGTTCAAGAACACTACGAACATCCTCAAAACAGGCTTTAATGTTTCCAGGTGGAAATTTAATATAACCAAGCCCATCAACGTTTGAGAAGTTCTCACATCCTTCTTCTAAAAGAAGAATTGCACGCGTAAAGCCCAAACGTCCTTGAAACAGCCCAGCTTCATGTATGACATTCATTCTTGCTCGGAGCTTACCATCGCTTTGTTCATCTTCAGCAGTCATTATCAAAAATGCCATTGCTGCATTATCTAGCATCTGAGCCAAACGAGTAGTGTTAGTGATCCCGGCAATTGGAACTCGATTAAATTCATCCCAAGGTAATTTCAATCGATCACTGATAAAATCCTTAAGGTCTCTCCAAACAGGTGAGTGTCCGTGTCCAATAAAAATATGTGTACTTGGTTGAGATGATTGCATATAAGCACGAGATTTATTTGTTAAGTGCAATGAGAGCCTATTTGTGATCCTCTTTAAATTTTCTGCTGCTCTGGCAGGCGACTGAATTGCTAGCAACTGTGCTTGAAGATCAATATGTGGCGGGGTGTGCAAGCCAGACTGTATGGCAACCATGTCACGGGACATGACATTTCCCTTTGGTCTAAAATAATCAATAAATTGTATTGTAGATACTACTTTGCAGTCTTCGGCTTCTTCCTTTAAACGACTTAGGTATTCATCTTCGCCATTAGCTAGGTAGGAAAAAATTATCGATATCAGTTCCTCTCGTAAATCAGGAATCACTTTACTCATCTCATTTGCAAGTTCCTCTAGTTGTTCTAAGGAAAGATTAGATATGCTTGATTTTAGGATGTTGTAAACATAATCGAAATCATATTCACGCCATTCCCCTCTAGTATCGTTAGAGTATCTCTCTAAAAAACCCCATTCTTGACTAAATCTTGCTCCAGCAGGAGCTGGCTTCAGTTGATCGTAATATATGAGTGAATGGTAGCCAAGCCATGAACCAGACCAAGATTTCCCAGCTTGATTTGCTGCTGCTTGCAGTGTCTTTATTGACTCAGCTACATCATAAGACTCAAACTGTGCAGCAATTTTAGAGCAAGTGGATTTGATGTGATCAAGAGAATCTCTGAAATCATCCATTAGTATTTATAGTTAATCTAGATTCGCTATATCAAAACAACATAAATACTTAGGGCTTGCTGAAAAAGTCTTGGAAAAAACTGAGAATAATTGAGTAGGTAGTCAGGCAGTCAAAAAGATAAGTTTTTGTTGTCTAAAATTCACCGGATGATCACTTTTGCTAATAAAAGAAGTGAAAAAAGATGTGGTTGTGAAAAAGTGACAAAAAAATCCACAAAAAAGCCGTAAGAGCAGGGTAGAAAGATTTATAACTAAAAAAGTTAGGGCAATAGAAGTTAAAGAAGTATGAGGCAGTTTAGCCATGACTCTGCCCAAGCTAAATCTTCGTTTAGCTTGTCCAAATTTACCTTCAATACAATTACGAATTCGCTCATCGTCTCGTGCTTGTTTCTTTTTTTCAGGACTGATATTTTTGGGTGGTCTCCCTAGTGGTGGTCCACTAATTCTAATTCCTCTTTCTTGACACCAAGCTCGGTTGTCTCTAGTGCGATAAATTTTATCAACATGAACTGATTGAGGATAATATCCAGTTATCCAGTGTAGTTTTTGTAGGCTTCTACTTGTGATTTTAAGTCGCCTGATTCGTTGAAGTTATCCCAACTAATACGGTCTAAAAATACATAGCCGTCATAGCAACTAGCTGAAAACTTTGCCCCAAACTCTACTGTTTTTCCAGCTTTACCTCTGATAATCGGACGAATGTGTGGTTGATTTAAACTGACAATACGGTCTTCTATACTAATTTTTTTATTTTCATATAGCCATAGCTGTTGACGAGAAATTTCTGCTACTACCAATAACTTCTTGTATTGCCTATTACTCAGGTTTAAGAGTGATGCACCTAACTCCATTAGCTGCTGAATGTGAACTAAATTTCTTTTGATATATTGCAGTTGCCTTTTAATGGCTTTCCTTCTTTCTTTAATGGTCGGCTTTCTTTTTTTGGCTACTGATAAGTAATCCTTTCTAGCTATGTTTCTGTAGGTTCTCGGTTTTTGGATAGTTTTTAACAAGAAGGAGTTATATAAAATATCTACAGTTGTTTCTGTATGCTTTCTGGCTTGGTTTAATAATCCTAAGTCTGTGGGATAACTGATATCTGCTGGCGCACAACTCGCATCTAATATTAATTTCCCCCGATTGGTCGATTCACTTGTTGAATCCTCGGCTTCTGACTTTTTTTCTTTTTCTGCCTCCGCTTTTTTTTCTAATCCCTGTTTGACTATTTCTCGATGCACTTTGTTGACTAAGTTTATATCTATTCTTTCTCTAAAGTGAACTAACATTGACGCATCAAATGGGGCATTATTACTATAGCAAGACATTCCTATAAAGTATTGCAGATAAGGATTCTCCTTAATCTGTTCTACTGTTTCTCTATCACTTATTCCTAACTTTTCTTTGATTATTAATGCCCCTAATGCCATCCTAAATGTTTTGGCTGGCGCACCTATACTTGCTGAAAATATTGCTGCGTACTCTGCTTCAAATTCTGACCAAGGTATCATCTTCGCCATGATTACCCAACGGTTATCTGAGGCTAGTTTTCCCCCAACGGGTAGTTCAAAGTTTTCTGCTGCTGTCTCTTGCTTTTGCGCTTTTCGATACATATAAACGCAACTTGCTACAAGGTTTTTTACCTACTTTATCCTTTTTTCTTGCACTTTATTCTCTTTTATCCCCCCAAATCTCTTGATTTATCTAGGTTTTTTGTTTATTCTGCAAGCCCTACTTATTTATGCGTTATGCAGAAACTATTTCACAGTTAATAAGAAAGTTGCTGCATCTACTAAAAAAGTATTAAAAAAAGATTTAGATACAAGTAGAGGCAGTCAGAGCAGAAGAATCTAAATATTCTAGCTAAACACTCATCTCTAACATCCGTTGCATTGGTCTTAGTGCGGCAATGCGAATTTCCTCAGACATAGTGATTTCAGGCGTTCTGTTTTTCATTGCCCAATAGAGTTTTTCTAAAGTATTCAAGCGCATAAACGGACATTCATTACAAGCACAGTTATTCTCTGGGGGAGCAGGAATAAAGTGCTTATTAGGAGCTAATTTTTGCATTTGGTGAATGATGCCTGGCTCTGTAGCGACGATAAATTCTTGGCTAGGGCTGGTTTGACAATATTTGAGTAAAGCAGCTGTAGAGCCGATAAAACTGGCGTGACGCAAGACGCTACTTTCACATTCTGGGTGTGCGATCGCCTCTGCTTCTGGATGAGTTATCTTTAATTGGACAATCTTCTTCTCAGAAAAGGTTTCATGCACTATACAGCTACCTTGCCATAACACCAAATCCCGCCCGGACTGTTCCATCACGTACCGTCCCAAATTCCGGTCTGGGGCAAAAATAATCGGCTGTTCTTTGGGGATTTGCTGCACAATCTTCACAGCATTGGAACTGGTGCAGATAATATCGCTCATTGCCTTAATTTCGGCAGAGCAGTTAATATAAGAAACTACCAAATGATTGGGATGTGCGGCTTTAAAAGCGGCAAATTCTGCTGGTGGACAACTATCAGCTAGAGAACAACCAGCATTCAAATCCGGTAACAGCACCAACTTGTCAGGATTGAGTATCTTGGCTGTCTCCGCCATAAAGTGAACCCCAGCAAAGACAATCACATCTGCATCTGTCTTTTCTGCGGCTCTAGCTAGTTGTAATGAATCGCCAATAAAGTCTGCAATATCTTGAATATCAGGCTCTTGATAATAATGCGCCAATATCACCGCGTTGAGTTCTTTTTTTAGACCTTCAATAGCGGCAAATAAATCTAGTGGTAGTCCACCTGGTTGAGTTTGTTCGCGTTGAGCTAAAGCAGTGGTAAACACAGTTAAGAGTTGCTTAAATTTGCAGGTTGTGATCTTGTGAATCAATTATAGTAGTTTTTACCAAAAATAGTAGGTGGGGTAATAGCCCTAATTTATATCCAAATTCGGCCGAGTTTCCTATGGTGGAAATATACGGCAATGCAAGTGTAATTTTATGCCTATTGAAAATTTGAATGCGTGAGCTAGCTTATCGAGTTCGGGCGAATAGAAAAAGCATAGTTAAGGGTACAAAGAGAGATAATAGTGAATGAGCATTAGTTGAGTATGAACGCTCAGTATAAAACAATGCTTAAAATGGGGGTGCTAAACACTGAAAGGAACATTTTTGAACATTGTTTGAGCATGAAAGTTATGTTAAGTGCTGGAAGTGTTGATTTTGTGGCATTTGTTGTACGGCAAGGAAAGTGGCATGACCAGTCAAAAATCTCAATCAATAACTACTCTCAAAATTGCTGTAGTGGGAGATGTTCACGACCAATGGGAAACAGAAGATAGCATTGCACTCAAGCATCTGGGTGTTGATTTAGTGCTATTTGTGGGGGATTTTGGTAACGAGTCGGTGGAAGTAGTCAGAGCGATCGCTTCCCTCGACATTCCCAAAGCGGCAGTTATGGGCAACCACGATGCTTGGTACACGGCGACAGAGTGGGGACGGAAGAAATGTCCTTACGATCGCACCAAGGAAGACTGGGTACAGGAACAACTCGATTTACTAGGTGTAGCTCATGTCGGTTACGGTAAGCTAGATTTTCCAGAGTGGAATTTAACTATAGTTGGGGGTCGTCCCTTCAGTTGGGGTGGTCATGAATGGAGATTTGCGGACATCTGCAAAGAACGTTACGGTGTGACAAGTTTGGAAGAATCAGCAGAGAAAATCTTTGCGGCGGTGAAAAGTGCCGCTTGTGACACGATCATTTTTCTCGGTCATAACGGGCCGAGTGGATTAGGCCATCGCCCAGAAGACCCCTGTGGTAAAGATTGGCATCCTGTAGGTGGCGACTTTGGCGACCCCGATTTAGCTGAGGCGATTTCTCTAAGTATCACCATTGGTAAACAGATTTCCTTGGTGACATTTGGGCATATGCACCATACCTTACGACACACGAAGAAGGAACTGCGAAAAACAGTCTTTAGAAGCCCAGAGGGGATAATTTACTTAAATGCTGCCCGTGTACCCAGGATTGTAGAGAATGACGGCCAGAAACTACGGAATTTTTCCCTAGTGTCCTTAGAGGCGGGTGTAGTTACCAAAGCTGCCCTAGTTTGGGTTGGCAAAGATTTTCAGGTCACATCAGAGGAAATTTTTTATGAGCGATCGCTTAGTTTATCGTAGATATTCGCCTTCAGTAGTACCATCTGCGTAGATGATAGGATATAGTATTATCTGTCAGCTTTATTGCCAACCCACAAACATGGGATTAGCAGTAGCTCGACAGGTTATTTGGAGAGGTGGCAGAGTGGTCGATTGCGTCCGACTTGAAATCGGATGAGGCTAAAACCTCCGGGAGTTCGAATCTCCCCCTCTCCGTTGAGTAAAAATTCGATTTTACAAATGTTATTAATCGGGTAAGCCATTGATTAGATTTCATCTGAGCAATGGCTTAATTGTGATTTATTCTTGATTAGCACCTCTTGAATTCTTCAAGTTAGGAAGAACTTCAAAAAACTTAGCTAAAGGGATGCCGATATAGATTCATTGATTGACTCATCTGCTTTTTCATACAGTGCATTAAGGTAATCACGCTGCCGCACACCTTTAATGTTACTACCTTTCAATAATTGATGAAATAAAAGCCGAGCAGAATCTTCATGTAAAAGAACATCACTTCCTGCTTGTAATTGTTTATTTTGTGCAAAATTTCTGGCTTCTATTTTAGACTGTTCCAGGTAGAAGTGGAATAGTTTGACGGCTTCCTCTTCATTTCTTATAGGTGAAAGTTGAACTTCATTAGCAAGACGACCTCTAATAGCTGGAAGCATCTCACGATAACGATTAAGAGCATCTGTAGTTAGAGCAACCATTAAGAAAAGATATTTAGGTAGTGCATCAATTAAAGCTCGCAGAGCCGATAAATATCTTAAAACTATAGTTTTTGATAAGCTGAAATCTTGCTTTTCCAATTCATCTAGAAGAATGAAAATACCTTCTAGAGTTTTCATTTGTGAACCTAAGTATACAATATCTCTTAATGCTCTTGTTTTTGCTTCTACAGTATCTAGACGAAAATTTACTCCGAGTTCAGTATGATGAGTTTTCCTTACAGGTAATCCTAAAAGCCATTGATATGCTAAAGATATACGCTCGTTTCGTTTTTCTTCTGACTTAACCTCTAATAAAGCCTTAAGCATTGTTTTAATTTCACTCATTCGCACAAATTCTAATAATTGATCAATATCCCCTATCTTTTGTTTTTCCTTAGCAAGTGCATCAATTGAACGACGTAAGTATTCTTCTCCTAAATTTTCAAATATAGATCTAATCAGTGGATCAAAAAATGGTTCTGGATCTGGAACGTATCTAATAACGAAAAAACCATGTGGAGAAAGTTTTTCACGCAAAGCATTTTCATACGCATTCAGAAGGTTAGTCTTACCAATTCCTTGGCTAGCAGTTATTGAAATTACATGAGACTTGCGATCTGAGTAAAATGTTTTTACCGCAGCATCAACTTGTTTATCTGCTTCTGTTGACATATGTGGATGACCACTGGTTTGTCCAGCACTGGGAAAAGGGTTACTTAATACACCAAACTTTCTGTAGAGCAATTTTGGTTGCTCTTCTGGTGCGTTAGCAGTCGCCTCATCTGTAAATAGATTTTCAAGAGGCATTTTTAACTCCTTCTAGCTTGATACGTACAGCAGATGTACCAGGTATAAGAAAATCTCCATGATACAGATAAACTTTTTCTAACTGGGGAAGTCTGTCACTTGTCTTAATTATCCACAAATCGTGCTGTTCAAAACGAGTATCTGGAGTAGACCCTTCAGCATAGACATTCACTAGGTTTTGTTCTTGCGTTTCTTTCACCAATTTTCTAGCCAATATGGGATGAACAGCATATCTAATAGCTAGTTCTTCTAACCAGCGACCAGTAAGTATCCATTCTGTGTCTTCCTGTGAACGAATTAATTTATAAATCTCTACTGCTAAATTAGCAAAATCTAGTGAATTAGGTATGTTATCAGTGGCAACAATTTTTTGATTTTGTATATTCAACCAAGCACAGGCTGCCTCACCAAGCTTGATGTAGGTTGGTTTCGCTTTATTTGAAATTGGTAATGTGCTATATTCAACACTTCTGTTTTGATTTACATAGTTACATATTGCGTCAAATGATGGTACTTTCTTCAAATAATATAAAATTTTTATAGAATCTTCGTTCAAGATACTTTCCCATAGAAGCTTTAGTAATTCTGTACATATAATCTTATTATCATTAAGCTCAACAAATTTTCCACTATGCAGAAAATTCTTATACAAATTATAGCGAGATTGATGTGTTAAACCCAATTTTTCTTGAGCCTCTTGATTAGTTAGCTCTCCTTTGTCTACTAACATTTTCACTAGTAAGAACATCTGATCTGGACTAAATGCATATGTCTTAGCTATTGCTTCTATATTTTGCCTAGAAACTTCATCAGTCTGATCTTGGCTTTCTATATCATTTGCGGTTGATAGCGCAATGAAGGTATTATTTGTTGTTGCAGAGGATATTCCAGAGTTAAAATTTCCCCAAAGAAGATCATCTTTAACGTGAAGCGGTTGCCAGGTATATTCCCCGCTAGGTATGCCCCATAATTCTAATGACTCGTTAGTGTTGTAATTTTGTAAGCGCAGACACCCAAAAGATACAGCTAATTCCCAAAGGACGTCTGTCAGTGCTACTGTATATATTTCTTGATTGAAAGGATGAAAAAGAGAGCCAGTCAGTTTTCTACTATCAAACTTAGGAACAGAACGAGATTCAAAAAATAATACATCCATTCCTTCAGCTAGCGTCATTCTAGCTAGACCTTGATCACTAGTAAGAAGGGCAAGTGGATGATCCGGTCGAACTAGGGTTTTAAAGCGTCGCGCAGTTTCTAAAATTAGACGATCAGCAAAACTTCTAGTTACATTTTGTAAACCTAGAGCTTTATCTTCAGAATCGCTACTAGGTGTCACAATACCTCTTAGGGGATCAGCACCTAAATCACCACGTTCTATTTCTGCATCTGAATGTAATTCTAGACGAAGTAAAGTTCTTTGCCCTCCTTGACTAAGAAGATGTTGACGAAGTGTTGCAGGGTTATTTTTAGTTCTGTTCTTATTTTCATTACTCCAGCGAATTTTAGAAAGATAATTATCTACTTGTGTAACTATTTCCATATGAACTATCGCTGGTACTTTAATTCTTACCCAAGGCGTAAGAAAGCGACATAAAAAATCAATTCCTCCTTGGTGAACTGCTGATGTATCTGTAACAACTGTGATCGGCTTATGTAAAGGTATTTTGGAAATCGTTTCAACATCAAAAATCGGTAGAAGTAGGAAAGTCCTCCGCAATACATCCTGTAATCCTTCCCTGAAAGCTTTTTGAACACTATCTTTATTCTGTTGATTATCAAGAGCTTTAGTAATATTCTCATCGAGCTTTTCTGAAGATAGTAGTTGCCATTCAAACCCACCAAATTTAGCAGCACAATACTCATCATATCTAGTCTCATTCTCAGGATATTTTACTCCAGGTTGTAATGTAATAGTCCCAATATTTACCCATTTGTCACGCCCAAAACAAATATCTTCACCAAGAAATATTTCAAATGGCTCTCCATTCTTACCTATTTGGGCGATAAATTTTAGTGCATCTTCTTTACTCAACAATTTTAATACCATATGCTTATTATTTTAATGAAGGGACACATTGACATCTGGAACATTAACAAAAGTATCACACACCCACTGAATATGCTGGCGTAAGGCCAGAAGTTGATGTTGACGAAGGTTTACACTATCAGCATTAGATAAGCGTCCAAACTCTTCTGAGTCACTCCAAGATGATTCGTCGTTAGATAATATCTCGTCTATTACTTGGATAACTTGCTTAAACTGCTCAATTCCACGTTTTTCTGGTTTTGTTTCTAGTGTAAATTTTTCAATTAATTCTTCTCTTAGTCGCTGAGTTTGATCACTGCTAGTCACTGAGCCAAAGGGATCTCCAAACGGTTCCCAAGAATAAATAGGATCTTGATAAAATGTCGGTTCAACTAAAGTATTTGTGTTGGTATCAAAGTATTTTTTTTCCCAACGACAAGGTTTCCAAACAACAAGCTTTAATGGACTTGAACTATTGCTGATCATAATGCTTAATTTCACTACCAATTATTAATATTAGCTTTAAAACTAATTACCAACTTACTTTTTATGTATAATTTCGTCAGTGGTTGAGTCTTTCTTTTTGCAGAAAATTGACTAATTATGTTGATTATTTTACTGATATTTAATAAGTTGCCTAGACTTTGTCCAAAATGATATGCGATCGCACCCTCACCTCTTCACCCAATCTCAATCGTGCTACCATTAACAATAAATTCTTGTGAGAAGTCAAGGATGGCTATTGTAAACATACCCGATGATTTATACAAACAACTTCAGGAGTTAGCAAACGCTGAAAATTGCTCAGTTGAGGCTATAGTAATTAAGATTTTGCAGAACGTATTGCAGGCAAAAGCACAATAAATGAAAGAATATAAGTAAAAAATTTTACCATCAATATAAAAAAGCGATCGCCTATCTTCATCCTTGCATAAGAAAAGGGACGATGCTCCGCCCCGCCTTCGGCGATCGCAATAAATTCAAAAAAGCTTATTCAGCCGGTTTATTAGTAGCTCGATGAGCGCGGGCTTCTGCTGAGTTCATCACTTCTTCTAGATTTTCTACCACTTCACCAGGGAAGTTTTCTAACACTCTAGTAGAGATAGCAATGCGACCTTTCCCTTCATCTAAGTCAATAACTACAGCTTTAATTTGTTGACCAACTTGGAAGACTTTTTCTAGGGATTCAATAAACCTTTGACTGACTTGCTTGATGTGCAGTAAAGCACCCATACCTTCAACATCAACAAACACACCAAAAGGTTTAATTCCTGTCACCTTACCTTCTACTAACTGACCGATTTCTAATAAGTTGAAGTTACTAGAACGGGTTGCTAAACGCTGAGAAAGAATTAATTTCTTGTTGTTCCGGTCTACTTCCAAAAAGCCAACAGTAAGATTTTGACCTTTGAGTGCTTCTAAATTATCACGTTCTGCCAAGTGCGATCGCGGAATAAATCCTCGCAATGATTGTAAATCGACGGTGACACCACCTTTATTCACACCTGTCACCCGTACTTGCACTGTCTGGGAACTTTCTTGCATCTGCACCAATTTTTCCCAGATGTGCTGAATTTCTAACTGTTTGCGAGACAAAGTTACTTGACCTTCTGCATCCTGTTCGCGGATAATCAAGAACTCTAATTCTTCCTGTAACGGTAAGACCTCCGATAAATCGGTAACACTTCTCAAAGAAGCCTCATCACGGGGAATATAAGCTGACGATTTGCCGCCAATATCAACATAAGCCCCATCAGGATCAAGCTGAAAAACTTTACCGTAAACAACCTGTCCCTTTTGAAACTGGTAGTCGTGTTTTTCTAACGCCTTAGCAAAATCATCCATCGTAAAAGGCGAGTTGGCTTTTTGAGAAAGTTGCGATTCGGAATTCATGACAATTGACAATAAATTGTTGTTATTTGATTGGATACCGACGGAGTTTGTAATTTGTAATTCAGCAAGGCTGTTGAAAATTTTTGATTCACTATGAGAAATCACAAATTATGAATTTTGACTGAATCTTTAACACTATCTGAACTAACAGCAGTGTTAAGTTTACAAATCTATAACCGTGGTATGGGCAAGTAGATCAGTTTCTATTTTGCCAAAATAGTAGCAAATAGTTGCTGTACTTGCTCCCAAGCATCAGCTGCTGCTTGAGGATGATAGCTAGCACGACGGTTACAGAAAAATCCGTGGTCAGCTCCATCGTAGCCGAACACACGATGGGAAATGTTGTATTTTTCTAACTCTGCTGCAATCTGGTTGACGTGTTCTGGGGGAATACTAGCATCTTTCTTGCCAAAAAATGTATAGATTGTGCCTTTAATCTCTGGGGTGCGGGTAATGGTTGGTGTGCCGCCTCCGGGTATACGAGTGGGTATTCCAGCACCATAGAAGGCAGCTGTTGCAGTAATATCAGGTAGAGTTGCAGCAAGATAGGCTACATGACCGCCAAAACAAAAACCAATACAACCAAAGCCATCTTTCTTCACGTTGGGTAAGGTTTTGAGGTAGTTGATGGCGGCTTGAATATCACTTAATAATTCTGATGCTATAGTTTGCTCCCAAGCGTATTTTCTCCCAACTTCAACATCTGCTGGGGTATAACCTGTTTCAAAACCAGGCGCAATCCGTTCAAATAGTGCGGGTGCGATCGCTACATATCCTAACTCGGCAATGCGTGCTGTCACCTCCCGAATATGCTCATTTACACCAAAAATCTCTTGTAAAACCACAACTCCTGGGTAAGAACCCGGTGCTTGGGGTTGTGCTAAGTATGCAGAGATTTGTAAATTATTGTGCGGAATCTGCACAAATTTAGTATCTAATGCTTGCTCAGTCATAATAATTTTTACCCATGCAACCTGATAAAGCTTTGTGATTATTTGATATAACTATGCCAGTATGTTTAGTCCATTACCAATTAAATCTCAACTACCAAGAGTCAATATAATTCGTAATTCGTAACGATGCTCCCCCCGCTACGCTAACGTAATTGATCTAGTGATACTAGTATTCAGGAGTTTGGGTGATGATTCAATTCCGTATTCAGCCAGATAGTGAAATTCCCGCATCAACCCAGCTATTTAATCAAATGCGGTTTGCGATCGCCTCTCGGCAATATTCGCCAGGATATAAGTTACCCAGCACCAGGGCTTTAGCCATGCAAACTGGGCTACACCGCAACACCATTAGTAAAGTTTACCGTCAGCTAGAAGAAGATGGTTTTGTAGAAAGTCTGGCTGGTTCAGGAATTTATGTCCGCGCCCAAGGTCATGAAGGCGGAAGTCGGCTACAATCACCCATTTTGCAAAAACATCCTGAAGCCTCAAAGGTTTTGCAGCAAGCCCTGGATGAACTAATTGGCCAAGGATGTTCACTCAATCAAGCACGAGAGATATTCTTAGCAGAAATTGACTGGCGTTTACGTTGTGGTGCGCGGGTAATAGTTGCAGCCCCTTCTAAAGATTTGGGTGTTGGTGATTTAATGGTCTATGAATTAGAAGACACACTGCAAATCCCAGTACAACTAGTAGCAATAGAAGAGTTAGCGGCAATACTAGATAAAACTACTTCAGCTACAGTAGTTACCAGTCGCTATTTTATCAACGATGTGGAAGCGATCGCAGCACCTAAATCTGTGCGGGTGATTCCTCTCGATATCTACGACTACAGTAAAGAACTCAACCTTTTAAAAACCCTACCTAAAGATAACTGTGTAGGTATAGTTAGCCTCAGTTCTGGAATTGGTCATCAAGCGGAGGTAATCTTACACGGTTTACGAGGTGATGACCTACTAATCATGACTACTCAACCACAGGATAGTTATAAATTGCAAGCTATTGTCAAACGCGCCGAGGTAATTATTTGCGATCAGGCCTGTTTCAGCATCGTGCAAACAGCAGTCCAAGCAGCTTCTGAGGACATCATTCGTCCACCCAAGCTGATTAGAGTAGAAAGTTACATTGGTACAAATTCGATTAACTTGCTCAAACGTGAATTGGGATTGGGGTAAATACGGTTAACGCCATTGTTGTTGAAAGCGTTCTTCGAGTTGGTAATGTCAGGCGATACATTGGTAATGTCAGGCGATACATTGGCAATGTCAGGCGATACATTGGCAACGTCAGGCGATACATTGGCAACGTCAGGCGATACATTGGCAACGTCAGGCGATACGTTAGCAATGTCAGGCGATACATTGGCAATGTCAGGCGATACATTAACTCAGATTTCTCATCAATTCTTGCAACCTCAGTTTTTGTAAGTTGGGTTAAGCGACAGCGCAACCCAACAAAAGTCCGTAAATGTTGGGTTTCCTAATGTCAACCCAACCTACCTGATTTAATGTTTTTAGCTTAACCGACAAGTGTTGCCACTCGCCCCTGCACCCCGACCTCCCCTGCTTACCTCAATTCATCCCACTGTTCGCACTCATTCCTACTGCTTGGGTAGAACTTTCTGCAATGCTTCTATGAGTCGGTCGACACTTTCGGGACGACTGTTGAAACCCATTAGTCCCACACGCCAGACTTGACCGGCTAATTCACCTAAGCCGCCGCCAACTTCAATATTATGTTCATTGAGTAATTGCCGTGCAATTGCTTTACCATCCACGCCAGCCGGAATACGCACGGTGGTAAGGGTGGGTAAGCGATACTCTCTTTCTACGTGCAGACTTAATCCTATATCTTCTAAACGTTGCCACAAATATTCTACGTTCTTTTGGTGGCGTTGCCAGCAGTTTGCTAGTCCTTCTTCGGCAATTAAACGCAATGCTTCCCGCAGTCCATAATATAAGTTAACTGGGGCTGTATGATGATAAACGCGTTCACTCCCCCAATATTTACCCAGCAAATTCATATCCAAATACCAATTTGCAACCTTAGTACGGCGTTTTTGCAATTTCTCCATTGCGCGGGAACTCATGGTAAAAGGAGACGCGCCAGGGGAACAACCTAAGCCTTTTTGACTGCAACTATAGGCTAAATCTACTCCCCAAGCATCTAAAAATATGGGGACACCGCCTAAACTTGTGACTGTATCTATTAATAGCAGTGTGCCAAATTCCTGACACAATTCACTTACTCCCTCTAATGGTTGACGTGCGCCGGTGGAAGTTTCCGCATGAACTAAAGCCAAAATTGCTGGACGATGGGTTTCTAAGGCGGTGCGGAGTTCTTCTAGTGAGAAGACTTGTCCCCAAGGCTTGGTGATGCTGCGGACATCTGCGCCATATCTTCCAGCCATATCTACCAGACGATTACCAAAATAACCAGCTACACCAATTAACACGACATCACCGGGTTCTACAGCATTGGCAATAGTGGCTTCCATTGCAGCTGAACCTGTACCACTAACAGCAATGGTGAGGGGGTTTTCAGTTTGCCAAACGTAGCGTAGCAGAGACTGAATTTCATCCATCAAAGCTAAGAAAGCTGGGTCAAGATGCCCTACTGGAGAGGTACTCATCGCTTGCAGAACTGTGGGATGGGCATTAGAAGGGCCAGGCCCCAGTAGCAGACGGGTGGGAATTTCTAGAGGTTGGAGTTGTAAGCGTTGATTGTCATTAATAGCAATTGTCTGGGTCATGATTTTCGCCTCAGTGGTACTTACCGGATCATAAAGCGATCGCATGACCGATTTTTGACTCTGCCTTGAGATTATCTTTTTCTATTACCAAAGGCGTACTTTACCCAGTCAATCTCTAAAACCTCTCGTTGGCAGGAAGCAGCAACCAGAACAAAGTTTTACATTTTGCCCAGCAGTATTTATTCAAGTAATGAGTAAACAACGTTCTAGCTTAAAACCCCTACAGGGGGCCAATCGGTCGATTAGACGCAGACTCAATATTCAAGGCGAACTTGCTCTAGTTGCAGCACCAACTTTGATAGTGTTGATTGTGATGTTTTTGGTAGAAACTCTTAGCCAGCAGCGATTGCTATTTGCTTCTCTAGCTTCCAGTGCATTTCTGATTTATTTAGATCCTCTTCATGGTACAAATACTGTACGTACCCTAGTTTTTGCCCAAATGATGGCAGCAACTATCGGGTTTATCACCTATTTTGTCCTAGGTGGGGGCTATCTTTCTGGGGGACTAGCGATGGTAATTGCGATCGCATTAATGATTATGTTAGATGCAATGCACCCCCCAGCCGTTTCTACTTCCCTCAGCTTTGCTTTAAAAGCTGGTAATGTCGATAATTTACTTTTATTTGCCCTAGCAGTTGGGATTACAGTAACTTTGGTAGGATTAGAGCGTTATTGTTTATGGATAGTAGCACGTTACAGCCACCACTGAAGAAGTCAAAAGTCAAAAGTCAAAAGTCAAAAGATTATTATTTAACTTCCCAATCCCCAGTCCCCAATACCCAATACCCAATTATGCTTGCAGGTAAAAGACCAAATAATTTAGGTGTACGCGAAGGTAAGTTAGCCGCTTGTCCTAGTTCGCCTAATTGTGTTTCTAGTCAAAGTTCAGATGCAGTTCACCAAATTGCACCCTTGAATTTTACTTCCACACCAGAAGTTGCGATCGCTAATCTCAAAACAATCATTCAGTCCTTACCACGTACCAAAATTATTACTGAAACACAAGATTATTTATATGCAGAATTTCAGAGTGCTTTGCTGGGATTTGTAGATGATGTAGAGTTTTATGCTGATCGCAATGCTAATGTAATTCATGTGCGATCGGCTTCCCGTTTAGGTCAGAGTGATTTGGGCGTTAATCGTCAACGCATTGAGACAATTAGAGCCAAGTTGAATTAAAAGGGAGACAAGGGAGACAAGGGAGACAAACAAAAAACTTCTTTTTATCTTCCCCAGTCCCCAATCCCCAGGAGTTAATTAATTTTGACTTTTGACTTTTGACTTGATTTGTCCCCAATCCTTACTTTAAGATTACTGTGCTGCGGAGACGCCCATTATTAGCAAATTTCTTTTGCAGAATTTGCCGATAAACTTCTTCATAGCCATCAGTCATGGCTTGGAGGCTAAAACGGTTTTGGACATACTCCCGACAAGCATAACGGTTTAAATCTGCAACTTTAGCGATCGCACTAACGCACTCTTCGACATCATTGCATAGGAAACCCGTTTTACCGTGGGCAATCACTTCTGTAGTTGATCCGAGTTTCATGGCGATAACTGGTGTACCTGAAGCCATTGATTCAACCATGACTAAACCGAATGGTTCTCGCCAGGTGATGGGGAATAAGGTTGCTACTGCACCTCCCATCAGGATATTTTTTTGTGTATGATTTGCTTCGCCTAAATACTCGATTTGCTGACCATCAATTAATGGTTTAACTTCTTTTTCAAAATATTCCACATCAACAACGTCTACTTTACCGGCTATTTTTAATCGCCAACCAGCTTTTTTAGCAATTTCTATGGCTAAATGTGTGCCTTTTTCTGGAGATATCCGACCTAAAAAGGTTAGATATGGCGGTTCATCTGGTTGGGGATAAAACTTATAACTACTAACATCAATGCCGTTGTAAACTGTTCCCACATAATTGAGTCCTAATCTGAGTTCCCGTTGGGCATCAGAAATACTCACAAAAGGCTGACTTTTTGCATACTGAAACATTTTTTCATTGTCAGGGGTAAAAATGCCATGTAGAGTGTTAACTGTAGGCGTTTTCACCAGTTTGGTATAAGACAATGATGCACAGCCCATGTGCGAATGAATAATGTCAAATTCGTCTGCACGTTCATATACTGAACCTAGTTGTAGCATTTCGTAAATGCCATATTCTTTGATACTAGAATCAAGCCTGAGCGCACGGGGATGAACTGATGCTAGCTTGGCTGAAGTGATAGAATCTCCTGAAGCAAACAGTGTTACTTCGTGTCCTCGTCGGACTAACTCATCAGTTAATAACCCCACCACTAACTCTATACCGCCATAAGCAGGCGGGGGTACTCTCTCCCATAATGGGGCTATTTGAGCAATTCTCATCACAAACCTCCGACAAACTAAGATTTGAATTAGGTGTGTTTGTTTATAGTTTCCAGAGTGCTTGCGGTTAATTTAGGGCGCACTAGAAACCATTTTTTAACACCAATTTTTTAAATTCATTACCCCTAAATCTTATGCTTTAAATTCTTAATTACTCGTCTATCCTAGTAGGGAAATTACCCTATTCCTCATACAGTATATTTGTCTTATGATTAGTATTTTATGTACATTGGAAATACGGGTCAATAATTTACAAAAATAATCGCGTTTCGAGAGAAGTTGCATTGTAATTTTTCTAGAGCATCATTGCACCAAGTCAATCTAAACTATTGGAGTGGGAATTTAGGTATTTTTGTTAGGAAAAACTTTAAAATTAACGGATTGGATAGTATATTGCCATCATTAGAGTTTTATTTATGTATTTTCTCATCTTTACTCTTTCAAAGCCTTAAAATACAGGTTTTTTGATTTTTGACAATTAGAGAGACGGGATAAATTGTCGTTTCTACAGAAAATCTGTTAGACATCTGGTGAAAAAGATTGTAGAGACGTAGAAAGCTACATCTTTACAAGGTTTCTGGAGATATCTAATATTGACGTTTGCTGTCAAGTCGAATATATTTTATACTGCCATACTTAAGAATAATCAAAACGTGAATATATCTCCATCTCAAAAAAAACCGTTTGTCACATGGCAAGCGGTTTTCTCAGTAGTCATGTTTGTGTTTATGTACCTACCGATTCTGGTACTAGGGTTTTATAGCTTCAACCAATCACCCTACAGTGCAACTTGGCAAGGCTTCACCCTCGATTGGTACACCAAATTACTAAGTGACGATCGCATTCTCTCAGCCTTAAAAAATAGTTTAATTGTCGCCATGTCTGCGGTAAGTGTCTCCGCAGTCTTAGGAACTTTGATGGCGGTAGGCTTGGCGCGTTATCAGTTTTTTGGGAAAAAGCTATATCGTGGTATTGCTTATCTACCCTTAATTATTCCCGATATTGCGATCGCAGTTGCCACCCTCGTTTTTCTGGCAGCCTTCGCTATCCCCTTGAGTTTATGGACAATTGTAGCTGCTCACGTAGTATTTTGTATAGCTTATATCGGACTAGTCGTTTCTTCCCGACTTACTAATTTAGATCCCCATCTAGAAGAAGCTGCATTAGATTTAGGTGCTACACCAGTACAAGCTTTTATTAAAGTATTACTACCACAATTAATGCCAGGAATTGTTGCAGGTTGTTTACTAGCATTCGTCCTCAGCTTAGATGACTTTCTTATCTCTAGTTTTACCTCTGGTAGCGGTTATAATACCTTACCAATGGAAATTTTTAGTCGTATTAGAACAGGCGTTAAACCTGATATTAATGCTTTAAGTGTTTTATTAATTGTCGCCTCTGCAATGGTTGCTGTCATAGCTGAATCAATTCGCGCCTTGGGAGATAAGAGGGAATAGGGGATAGGTGACAGGGGACAGGTGACAGATTCTTAGGGTTTTGTTTGTGTAGCTGCGACTTCCAGTCGCTTAGAGGTTGTTTAAAAAGTCCCCTTCTATATCATGCTGAGGAACGTAGGCAAAGCCTTCCCGTAGGGTAGCATCTCAACCCCTTCCGACTTTTCAAACAACCTCTTAAAACTGAAACTCTATTTATTCAAAAGCAGAAAGCAAATGTGAGATATTTTTAGAGGTATATCCTTGAGCTTCCAATAGAGAAATAACCTTGTTCAGTTGAGTTTCCACGTGCTGCTGACTACGAAATTGAGCTAATAGAGTTTGTTGAATAGGTTTAACAAATCGTCGCATTTGTTCTTGATTCAGTTCCTCATCTTTTGGATATTCTGTAATAAAATTATGGGTGATAAACAGTTCAAAACCATTAATAACACCACTTGTAAATACTTGTTTAATCTGTTCACAAGTTTTGAAAATAAATCGCTTGGTGCTATATTTCAAAATTACCGGGTCTAGTATATAAATCACTGGAATTTCTTCTTTATTGATATCCAATAAAGAATGCCTACTAATTAAATCATTTAAAGTTTGGAGTAAATGACTATCAGTTAACAATTGCCGACTATCTTGTAGCAATTGATTCCATAATGCTGTATTGCGTCTGATAGCCACCCAATAAATCAAATTTATTTCTGCTTGTGAGAGGGCTTGGAATTGTCTATCTAAGAAGTCAGTTGTAACTTCATCAACAAAAATTGAGAGCATCATAAAGTTTGATATGTCACCACCGAATGAACTATTAACACTCCCAATAATTCTTTTCAGAATCCACGGATTGTTATAACGCCTGCTAAGTTCTTCTATCTCACTATCTGTACCTGACAAACCTTCTGTTCTTAAAAATTCTTGTCCATCTTCATAACTTAACCCTCCCAATCTTTTGGAGTAAACAAATTGACCTTCTAATCTTTCAATATTTTTAGGTCTTCTTCTACTCAGCAATAATAAACAGCTTTTGTGAGATTCTTTAGCAACTCTCTCTACAAATAAATTATAGTTTGTATAATCTTCACTATGATTGCCAATAATTTCTTCCCAACCATCCAGCACTATCAAACATCTTTGACGATGTAAATACTGCATGATTTGATCAATATTGCCTGTTTCTTGTTCACCTCTCGATAAAAACTGTACAAGTTTTATCAATATTTCTGAAAATGGAGGTGCTGATTGTAGAGGAAGCCAGATTACGAAATCATATCTTTTAGCAATTTCATTTCTTTCTACTAAATGGCGAACTAAGGCACTTTTACCAACTCCTCCCATGCCGTAAACTGTAACTAATCGACAGTTTTGTGCGATGATCTGTTGCTGAAGTTGATCTAATTCTTGGGTACGTCCATAAAACTTAGCCAGAGAGGGTGCTTCGCTCAAATCTCTGTTGGTATCTGTTTCATTTTCTTTGATTTCTTCCCAGTTCAAATCCAATACTTGGCAAAAAGCAATAAAATTTTCAGCCGTAATCTGACATTTTGCTTCCTTAAAGCGTCTCCAAGTCGCTAACCCCACAGCGTATGGGCCAAAATTATCCCAGTCTCGATGCGGTTCTAAAATTTTACTGGCTTCCTTAAGAAATATTGCTTCCATATCCCAACCTGGCTCAATCCATCCTTTTTCCTTAATTCTGTCTTTTCTGGCTTGGTCATTTTTTTTCGTCCTAGCTTCCTGGATAAGTTGTTTTCCACGTTGAGAAGCTTTGAGAGATAAGCGTTTTCTAGACATAATTTTCCTAGTATTTGCTAACAATTTACACGATGCAATTGCAAGTTAATAAGACTTGTTAGGGATTATTTCTCTCTGGTATTTGCTCCAACTCAAAGCCATATTTATCAGGGGTAATTTCCTTAACTTTGACTAAAACACCCACACCTTTAACTAACTTGCGATCATGTTCATGTTTTTTATCCTTATCATCATAAAACTTGATCTCCGTAGTTGAACCCAAAGTTGAGAAGTTAGGTTCATTCAACTTACTATATATATCTTGACGAGTTTTATTACTCTTACCATTAAGGTCAGTCAAAGCCTTAACAAATACCTGTGCTGCATCATAAGAACTCATACTTCTCCATGTGATATCCTTGATCCACCCAATGTCTTCAGCTTTTTGACGGAACTGAGGAGTAGCAATATCTTTATGAGAAAAAACAGCAATAATCATACCACTAGCAGCTTCTTTGAGAGCCAATATCTTTTGACTATATAAAACATCTCCTGCTAGCATTTTAAATTGTTGATTTCCTAAGTTAATAATGTCTATTTCTATATCTAAAGCATCACGACTAGCAAATAATAGCAATGCTTCTGCTGCTGGTGAAATTTTTGCTTGCTGTATGCAAAGCATTGGTGTATATGTAATTAAACTACAATACTGAATATGATTATTATGATTTATTCCGTTACGTATTAAATACTCATTAAATTCTCGTCTGAGAGAATCGCTATATCCATCGGATGGATCATAAACAATCGTTGCTTTACGCACTTGCAACGTATCCCACATATATTTAGCTAAATCACTAGCAGCTAAGGCATCGTTAGAAGCTGTACGGAAAACATATTGATTTAAATCTTTACTTGGATCAAGAATATTAGGTTTCCTAATGGCAGTGCTTGTGGGTGAAATCAGCACAAGTTTTTCTGTTTCACTAAGTTGTGCTGCGCCATAAATTTTTCCTGCTTTCCAAGTGTTAATACTGGTATAATGACCAATAACTCCTAGTATTTCACTTTTGACAAAATCACTATCTTCGGGAATATTTTTTTGAGAAATATACGTAGCTACTTTCTCAGGAGTAATTTGATCACCGTCAATATTTTCTTTGGCTATAAGAACTTGGAATAATGATTGATCGGCGTTGAGAGATTGGGCTACACCACGCAATATTTCTAATGCAATCTCATGATGGTCAGAGTAACCTGGAATCACAACTACAATTGTGGGCAGACTAAGGTTTGATGGAGTTTGAGCAACTGTGGCATTATATGCGTAAATTACTGTCTCTGGATCAACTTCACACGTTGTTGTCTGAGCAGCTTGTTTAAATAGCTGTTTAGCTCGGTTGAAATGATTTTCAGCTTGTGTGAAATCTTTGTTCGCGAAGGCTTCCATCCCTTGTCTCTTGTAATCGTAAGCTGTTGAGCATTGCGAAGGAGAAGGAATTACTTTTGGATTGGGCGGAATTAATGCTTCTTCCCCCCTGCTAAAGTATTGGGAATTAGGTAGTGGTGGTTTAACTGGTGGCTTCTCAGGAGGTTTAGGATGGACAGCAACTGCGATCGCTATTCCTAAAAAAAATGGCCAGCTAAAACCTATTATCGAACGCCAACGTTGAGGAAGTCGCTCTACCCCATTACTAAATCTCTTAAACCAAGAAACTTTAGGATGCGGATCTGGATTAGATGTTTGAGTAGAAAGTGAATTTGGAGCAGGTGCTTGAGTAGCAAGCAAATCTGGTTTAAGTTCAGCAGACAAAATATCCAGAACTTCTTGAGCAGACTGAGGACGATCTTCCGGTTCGTATTGCAGCATTTTATCTAAAGCCTCGGCAAAATGCTGATCCCTCACCTGTAAATTCTCTTTCAATTTTGACTTAAACAGCAGCCGATTAGGATTTTTATTTCCTGTTAATAAAGAGAGACAAGTTGTAGCTAAAGCATATAAATCTGATGCAGGGGATAATTTTTCCCCACGGGATTGCTCAGGCGGTGCAAAACGAGCATCTAAGACTATAGATGTTGTATCAACAGGTAATCCTTGTACTATCTGTCTAACTGCACCAAAATCTATTAGATATAACCTCCCATCATAGCTACAGTGCATGATATTGGCAGGCTTGATATCTCTATGTATAACTCCATGAGTACCGTCATAATTATGGATATACTTTAGTATATTTAGAATTTCCTTGAGAATATTTATAACTTCATCCTCTGTAAATTTTTCCTTCTGCTGGAGTTCTTGATCTAAATTATGTCCTTCGATATAATCCTGCACCAAATAAAAAAACTTTTGTACACGGCCTATTTCTTCATTAACTTCCTCATGAAAATAATCCCAAAATCTGGGTATCTGTTGATGTCTCAGTTCTTCCAAAGTACTTGCTTCTTCACCAAACTTTTCCTCTATATAGTTCAGTGTTGAAGGAGTTAATATTTGTCCAGGATGATTTATCGGATGTAACTGTTTAATTACACGGATATTACGAGAGAATATCTGATCATTGGCTCTAAGAATATCCTTGGCTTTAAAAGTTCTACCAAATCCGCCACTTCCTAATAAATCTATAGCTACAAAACGCGCCTGTAAAATCAATGGCATTTTACAATTAACACAACATATTTCTGTCGCAGAGCGTGCAATTAAACATTCATCTGGAATAGTATTTTCAGGTTTTGTACAACTTGGACGGGTGCAGTAAACTTCCATTGATTCACCTCTAAATTTAGTTTAATTACACACTGGATAATGAGATATTTTTAAATTCGTAAACATTGATAGGTTCAGATTTCCGACTTTTTTAATAAATCGAGGAGCTAAATTTATAATTTTTATAGAAGCGGGGATATTAAGCCCAAAAATTACGTAATGGAAAACTTTGCCGTAGGCTATTACGAATTAGATTGAAGTTACGCCCACTTTTTAGTAAATATTACTTACGTAATAATTCTAGTATAGTTATGATGTTTTTAACATACTACTAGTAATATTTTTTGCAAAAAATAATAACCTTTGAAAAAATAAAAATTGATGATTTTACAACCCCGACTTTTTTAATCAAATCGGGGTTCTTACACAATGTTGTTTATATCTTAAAAGTAGTCCTAATTACTCCCAGAAAAACGTCGCCATTCTGCTCGTTGTGGTTTGGTGATGTCAGCCAAATCAAACCAGGCGTAATGCTGATTTTGTCGTTGATTTGATACCGATAAAACCCTTCAATGTGAAGTCCCGTATCGGGATCACGACGAGATAAGCCGGATAATTCGGCTGAAGAACCAGTCAATTTAGGCTGCATCCCCACGATAATTCCGCCCAAATTCCCCTGTTTACCCAAATCAGGAAAGGCTAGAGTCACAGCCCAGTTCCAAATATCAGCATCACCTTTGACATCGCCAGTTAAAGCCCGCGCATTGGTATAACCTACCCATCCACCAACTTGCAGGCCATTATTAATTTTGACATTCGTTTCAATCCCATAGGAATTAGAGGAAACTTTTCTACCGCCCAAGTTAGAGGCTAAACTGCCAGTATTATGTCCTAAACCGTTCTCGTTGTAAGCATTGACGTAAGTGAAGGCAACTTGGGTAACTTTGTCTTTGGCGTTGGGATAAAATATAATCTGTCCCAATAGACCATATTTACCGTTAAATAGTCCGCTAGTAGGGTTGTTGGCATTACCGGCTAGATAAAACATCTCTGCTTTGAAATTGCCATTCGGCTTAAAAGTCACACCTACGCCTGTATCTCCACCCAAGCGGTAGATTGCATTATATCGACCGAAGCGAGAAATAGCAGCATCCCCATCGCTTTGTAGAGGATTAATCACATCCGCATCATCAAAGTAAGTATTAAAACCTGTACCAACTAGAACGCTGACTTTCTTACCTATGAGAAAACGATATTCCAGCTTACTGAGGACAACATCATTAGTTGCATCACTACCAGATTGGAAGCTTAAACGAGCCTCATTTCCCGGTGATATTGGATTAATCACATTACTCGCCTGAAGTCTTACACGTAGCTGATCTTTTCCAGTAAAACTGGTGTCCAAGTTAAGGCGCACCCGACTAGAAAACGTGAGATTACTTTCATCCCCATTTCCACTACGGCTAGCATCCCCAAAAGCATCTGTCGCAGCAAATATTATCTGACCATTAAGTTTTGTGGTTGTAGAAAACTGTTGTTGTTCTAGCTGTTGAGTACGTCCTTCCAAAGCATCAACTCTACCCCTCAAGGTAGCAAGTTCTGTAGTGAATTCCTCTTGCAGCTTTTGCAAAGTTGCCAAATCTTCTTGAGTAACTAAGTCTGTAATCTCAGCACTCAGGCGTTGACTAACTTTGTCTATGCAAGAGTTTAAGGCGGCTGCAAATTCAAAGCGAGTCATGGCGCGATTTCCTTTGAAAGTCCCATCTGGGTATCCCGCCAGACACCCATAACGCTCAACTAGCGATTGCAATGCTTGAAATGCCCAATCAGTGGGTTGCACATCAGAAAGCTGATTCACTGAGGTAACTGGCGCAGCATCTAGTTGAGCATATTGATTAATTTCTGGAAGGGAATTAGTGCTTTTATCGGTGGTTGAAACTTGTGGGGAATCTTCAGCATTTACCTTTCCCAAAGGAGTTAATCCCAAAAAAATCAATACAGCAACTATGAACTTCAGAGTATTTATAAAAAAATTTAACATTTTTGTCATAGCAGTAGTAGTGCATCAAGTTTAAATTGATGGATTAGCAAGTTCGTGGTCTTCGCGTAGCGTCTGTCTTTGCTACGCAACGTGTTGGCGTAGCCTCTCGTTGGCGTAGCCTCTCGAAGAGAAGAGAACGTAGAGAGGAATTTAGTTCTGATTTTTCTAAGAGGAGGTAGAGAGAGAATTTTCTGGTATCCTTTTCCTGTAAAGAAGCTAACGCAAACACGACTTTCCACGCATCCTTTAAGGACTAAAGTCCTTACTACAAACTATCAAAACCAAAGTAACCTTTATTAATACAATATCAGAAGCTTTATCTATTTTACAAATTAAATTTTGCTCATATTATTCAACTTTTAAATTCAAAATATTCAATATTTTCATTTTGAAAATTCATTTTATTCAAGATATCATTTAGTTTCAAAATTAAGTTAAGCTCACTAAAAGGAATTATGTCCGGCAAATATATGGACGCTGAAAAAATATCAAAACTTATAAGAGTGGCAAATATTCGAGTTGTCTCCAAAACAGGAAGACCTTTGACAGATGAGCAAAGGTCTATTCTAGAGCAAGTTTTACAGGGGAATAGGCTAAAAGATATTCAGATTACAGGATTTGCTGACGGCACTGTACAGCGAGTTTTTTGCCCAAAACTTTGGCAGTTATTATCAGTCACGACAGGGCAAAGAATCCGCATCAATACAGTGCTATCAGCGTTAGAAAAATTATCAAAGGAACTGGATAATGAAGGTAAGATTGATACCCCTATAAAACTACCTCCAGTACCTTTTTCTATCCCCCCTAAACAGGTACGTCAAAACTTACCTGCGCGTAGTTGTAATACATTTGTTGGGCGAGAAGAAGAAATTATTCGGCTTTTGAAGTTACTTTCACCCACACATTCAGCACATTTAATTAGCGTTGATGGTATTGGTGGCGTAGGCAAAACAACCCTTGTTTTAGAAGCAGCCTATCGCTGTCTGCACGCCAGTGAAAAGCACGAAGCTTTCTTGGGTATGCCTACCTTTGATACTATTATTTTTACCTCAGCCAAACAATCTTACTTGATGCCCTTTGGTTTACTGCCAAGTTTAGCTCCCAAAAGGACGTTGCAAGATATTTTTCGGCAGATGGCGCGGATATTAGATGAGTTAGATATTACAGGGGTGAGTTTTGAAGAGCAATTAGAGTTAATTAAAGAAGCCTTATCTTGTCAACGCACATTGCTAATTGTTGATAATTTAGAGACTGTAGAAAATCAGCAGGATATATTGGCTTTTCTCCATGAATTACCACCAAGTGTAAAAGCGATCATTACTACCCGCGAACAAATTTTGTTTGTCCCCGTGCGGTTAACGTCAATGCCAGAATCAGATGGTTTGTGTTTAATTAAGCATGAAGCTCAAGAAAAGGGTGTTTCTCTGAGTGACAAAGATAGTCAAATACTTTATAAAGGAACAGGAGGTATTCCGGTAGCCATTACCTACTCAATTGGTCAGTTAGCTAACGGCTATTCTATGAAAGAAGTATTGGGAAGAATATCTGAACCGAGGGGAGATGTTGCCCGGTTTTGCTTTGAAACTTCCGTTAATCCACTTATAGGGAAATCAGCCCATAAGTTACTTATGGCACTAGCACTGTTTCCGATGCCACCTTTACAAGATGCACTCGTACAAGTTGCAGTTCCAGAAGTTAACGCCTGTATAACAAATGCAGATTTAGCCCAATTGCGAAACCTTTCATTAGTCAGACAGGACAATAATCGCTACAGTATGCTACCACTAACCCGTGAGTATGCCCAAGCTGAACTCAATGCTTACCCTGATTTTGAATGGGAGGCAAGGGAGAGGTGGATTGGTTGGTACTTAAATTTTTCTCAAGGTTATGCCGGACAAGATGCTAAAGGCTGGCAAGGACAGTTTGATGGTTTAGAAGAGGAGTGGCAAAATTTACAAGCTGCGATTGAGTGGTGTATGGTTCAGAGTCGATATGCCGAAATGTGGCAGTTTTGGCAAAATCTAGAGGCTTACACCCATGTGATGGGTAGAAGGGAGAATCGCTTGCGATATTGGGACGATCGCCTGACTTGGACAGCATGGCTAATTCAAGCCGCAGAACAACGTGGAGACTGGCAAGTTACAGCCAAAGTCATGGTCGATCGCGCTTGGACTCTCACCTCCCTAGGTAGACTCCAGCATTTAGAAGCAGCAGATGAACTATTTACCAAGGCTTGGGAATTACGTCACTATCAAGAAGCCTTATTTATGTTGTGCTTGGCTAGAAATATCGCCGTGTTACGCATTCAACAGCAAAGGCTGGATGAGGCGCAGACTTGGCTAACTCAAGCCAGGGAGTTACTAGAACAAAAACAGCTAGATGAAGAGGAGCGATCGCGGCAATTAATCCAAATTCAATATTATCAAGGTGAAATTTTCTTTAAATATAAAAAATATGAACAGGCGAGAATTATTTTTCAACAAACCCTAGAACTTGCACAACAGATGCGATGGATACGCGCTATCTTCTGTACACAAAATTGGTTGGCTGAAATTGCCATCAAACAAGAAAGATTAGATGAAGCCGAACGACTTCTCATGGAAGGACTGCGAGTTGCTGAAGCTAATGAAGACAAAAGTCGCGCTGCATTTTGTCAACGCTCACTATATTCTCTAGCGAAGGTAAAAGGTAACTTATTTGATGCTCAAAAGTGGGCAAATAAAGCATTAGAGAATTTTGAAAAACTGGGAATGTTAACGGAAATGGAAGAAACAGAAAATTTGCTACAAACATTAGATATGGAAATTTAAAACCCTCTACCCACAAGGGTAAGGAGTTTGAAGGCATGGGTGAGAACCACCCATGCCAGATTGACAAGATACCCGACGGGAGCAGAATAGTTCTAGACGCAAGTTAATTATGTATACCTCAAGAGAATTTCACAACAAGCGGGTGGAGAATTCCCCAGAGAATCTTGCCCAAAATTTAGCTCGAATAGTTCCTGAGTTTGAGCAAAAATTAATTGCCATTCTAAACGTTCATTGTCTCCTCGAAGCCCAAATTCTGGAATGTGGAAAAGAGAAACATTAAATAGTTTTCGGCAATCTCTTTCAAATTGATCAACATTAGCCATGTGTGCGTGTAAAACCGCATCAATTTCTTGAGTAGGAACTATTCTCGTATTGGGGTATTTTTGAAGTAACAATAAGAATAGTCCATACTTTCTAATTGCCGATAAAGCTTGGATTATACTGAATTTTTGACTGTGATCAGATTTGACTAGTCTCAAAAATATTCTTAGCCAGTCAATAAATTTCAATTTCTGCCAAAAATTTGGCTCTACATCATGTGGTGATAATGTGTGAATAAAATACACCTTGCAACTCCTGAAACTAACTCACTATGACTTATTTGTTTTGAGACAACACTACTCAGCTAATAAA
Organism: Anabaena minutissima FACHB-250; assembly: GCF_014697125.1. Taxonomy (GTDB): domain Bacteria; phylum Cyanobacteriota; class Cyanobacteriia; order Cyanobacteriales; family Nostocaceae; genus Trichormus; species Trichormus minutissimus. The sequence goes on from NZ_JACJRG010000010.1 coordinate 68,467, forward strand.
ATTTGTAGGTTTGGTTCAACAGAGTGAAACCTAACATTTCCCAGCTTTATTGGGTTAGCCGATGGCAAGCCCCTCCGGGTCTACATTCCTCAACCCAACCTACATCTAACTCACTGTGAATTACTGGTTTTGAGAGATATTACAGCTATTTATTAATAAACACCAGCATTTGAGTAACGAATCCTTTCAGGATAAACGCGGAAAGAATCAAAGAAATTAGTGGATTCTCTACTAAATTGATTTGATGTTATGGCTCCTATAAAATAGAGACGCTGATTAACTGCAAAGGCGCGATATTTTCCCAGCGTGCCATCGGCGTGTTGTATGATTAGTTCTAAGCCGGGATATCCTTCAATTTGATAATTAGTAGTTCTAATCACTAGGCCAGTAAGACCTATAGTTTCCAGCATTGAGCTACGCAAAACTTGCCGAACTTGTGAAGGAGTTAACTGAGCCACTGCTGCTGAATCTCTGTGCAGAATCGTGTATGCGGTGTTGGTATTAGAACTTACAGATGTTAATTGATCGTTTGTATTGCTTTTGATTCTACCTGGCATCTTAATTGTGAAATCTCTTTCGGGTCCCCAATAGGTATAGTTTTGAGCAATTACATTTGGCTGTTTGGGTATCTGGTTGCTAGGATTAGTAGTTACTGCGTCGTTTACAGAAATGGATGGCTTAACCAAGGCTGTTGCTGAGTTTTGCATTCCTAAAAACAGTGTTATCGCTGTTATCGCCAGGGTTTTTAGAGTAGGTGACATAACCTGATCCTCTTATCCGTGTTAAGTTGATGTTCTGCTGTGCAACTCCTTAGTGGCTTACCCAGTCTCAATAAGTTGCACCCACATTTCTACTATTTCACATAGAGAAAATGAAGGATAGGATCTGAGAACAGTTCAGTTAATGATCAGAAAAATGTGCAGTTTTTCTGTTTTAGATCAAATAACAGTTCACTTAAAGATCAGTTTTCCAATAACAGCTCACGACTGCATTGTTTTTGCCTGCTTAAGTTAGTTCAGCCGTGGAAATCACTTGCATCTGGCTGTATCAAAATTACCAAATTTTAACAAGGTGGGTTTAAATTTAACATCATGCCAGTAACTTATATTTCTATACTTAGTCAATAAAAACCTATTTGTACCCGAATAAGTTGATAAACAATCACTATATTGAAATAGTATTGACAAGTTAAACAGCTTAGTTATATTATTATTTTATCAATAAAAATATGGTTGCTAATATGTAGAGCAATCAGTAAAAAGTAACAAATAAATCAAAATGTTTGATATGTATCCTTTGATAACAGTATACACATATCAATCATAGAATTTTATTTGTTTCAATATCAGTTTCCCATTCGTTAATATTGGGGCTAACTTTGGAAAATATGCTCTCCTCACCTCATTATGCAAATTTGCCAAAATCCCAATTGCTCAAATCCATTCAACCCTGATGGCAATAGATTTTGCATGACTTGCGGGCAAAGCGGCTTTGGCCAATTGCTGAGAAACCGCTATCGTGTGTTGTGGCTATTAGGTGAAGGTGGCTTTAGTAAAACCTACGCGGCTGAAGACGTAGACAGATTAAATGCGCCTTGCGTCATCAAACAATTCTTTCCCCAAGTTCAGGGAACGGGACAACGTAGCAAAGCAGCCGAATTCTTCAAAGAAGAAGCCTTTCGGTTATATGAACTGGGAGAAAATCATAGTCAAATTCCCCGATTATTGGCTTATTTTGAACAAGGTTCAAGCTTATATTTGGTGCAGGAATTTATACAAGGGCAAACTCTCTTACAAGAGGTGCAGCAACAGCCCTTTGATGAGGCCAGAATTCGGCAAGTTTTGTTGGATTTGTTACCAGTTCTCGATTTTATTCACTCTTGTAATGTGATCCACCGGGATATTAAGCCAGAAAATATTATTCGTAGTGATAGTGATGGGAAACTAGTATTAATAGATTTTGGTGGTGCTAAACAAGTTACACAAACTAGTATAGCGAGACAAGCGACAGTTATTTATACCCTGGGTTATGCCCCAACTGAACAAATGGCGGGGTTTGCTTGCCCTGCTAGTGATTTATATGCTTTGGGTGTAACTTGTGTGCGTCTTTTAACCCAATGTTTGCCCCAACAAAATCTTTATGGACATATTGATGATGGTCTTTATGATCCGATGAATGCTAAGTGGCTGTGGCAAGATTATTTAGAGAAGAAAGGTATTATTATCAGTGATAATTTAAGCAAAGTTTTAGATAAATTAATTCAGCATTTACCTAATGATCGATATCAATCAGCTATAGAGGCTTTAGATGATTTAAAAGGTACAACTCTGCCTGATATTGAAACGCAAATATTGTTAGTTAATCAACCGACACTAGTCCCGTTACCACCAACCTTACAAAAAACAAAAATACCACTACCACCTTTAAAAACCTGTGAGTTTGAGGTGGTGACGGTAGATACAGGCGGACGTATAGTAAATCGCGATCGCAATATTGCCCAATTCTTTCTAGAAGCCATCAGCAAAGACATCACCCTGGAAATGGTAGAAATTCCTGGGGGTGCATTCATGATGGGTTCGCCCAACTTTGAAGGAGACGCTGACGAACGCCCACAACATGAAGTAGCGATCGCGCCTTTATTTATGGGTAAGTATCCGATTACACAAGCCCAATGGCGATCGGTCGCCGCTTTACCCAAAATCAACCAACCTCTAAATCCTTACCCATCTAAATTTCAAGGTCAAAATCGACCAGTGGAAAATGTATCTTGGCATGAAGCCGTAGAATTTTGTGCCAGACTCTCAGAAAAAACTGGACGTGATTATCGTTTACCCAGTGAAGCCGAATGGGAATACGCCTGTCGCGCCGACACAACCACATCTTTTCACTTTGGCGAAACCATCACCTCGGAATTAGTTAACTTTAGCAGTAGCGAGAGTTACAACACAGAAGCCAAAAACCGCCTCCGCAAAGAAACAACAGATGTCGGAAGTTTTCGGGTAGCCAACGCCTTTGGATTATATGATATGCACGGGCTAGTGTGGGAATGGTGCGCTGACCCTTGGCACAACAATTATAATGGCGCACCCACTGACGGTAGTGTGTGGGAAGAAGGCGGTGATATATATCGGCGAGTTTTGCGCGGTGGTTCTTGGAACTTTGGTGCAGAACTATGTCGCAGTGCTAGCCGCAGTTGGAATGAGTCAGACGGGGGATTAAGAATTTGTGGGTTTCGGGTTGTTATTAGTCATTAACAAGAAAACTAGTTACAAATATCGACAATTAGTAATTATTGTTTAACCACTGTATTAAATGTTCTTACTATTGGCTTAACAGTCTTAACTGTCTTATTTTTTCGATTTAACTATCGGCTTAACTATCTTAACAGTCTTAAATGTCTAATCTTTTTTAAATTTTTCATTTAACTATCTGCTTCACTACTTGAGTCTACGTATTGCTTTTTTTATGTAACTATGAAAACTTATAAGAACACGATAAATCTCTCAAAATTCATCTACCAATATCGGAAATAACTAATGACTTAAATAGCCTTTTCAAAAACCTGAACTTTTGCTATAGATAACTTCAAATAAAACAGACATAAGTAAGTCGATGGGAATAAACCTAACTATGTTAAGTAATAGAAAGTTATTGTGATCGATTTTGTAGTAAGGACTCTAGTGCTGTGTCAAGTTAGTTTTGATGGTTTGTAGTAAGGACTTTAGTCCTGATTTTTCTAAGGAATAAAGTCCTTACTACAAACTTGCTTATCCATCAATTCAAACTTGATGAACTACTAGTCCTTACTACAACCTCTAATTATTTACGTCGTTCTACTTAGCTCGTTATTTGGATGAGAAACATCTTGTACGATTGCCTTCACACGAGCCACCACAAGCAAACCAGATAAGAGGATATCGCTGGAGTGGTGAGGATACTGGTGAAGCGCAACGATATTTAGAATTACGAAAGAAGGGCTTTCCAAAAAATAAATTATTCATCTTGTGGGGTGGGCATCTTGTCCGCTCTGAATATAGGACGGGCAAGATGCCCATCCCTCAAAAAAATTTGGGACATTTTTTTATTTTGAATCCCAAAAGACAGCAAAAAGACTCCAGAGGAGGTTAAGCGCAGATCATGCAACCCTTTGAACTGCCAGAATTTTATATGCCTTGGCCAGCGCGGCTGAACCCAAACCTGGAAGCGGCGCGAGTGCATTCCAAAGCGTGGGCTTACGAAATGGGGATACTTGGTTCACAAGAGGAAGCGGAAAGCTTGGTGATCTGGGATGAGCATAAGTTTGACTCCCACGATTACGCCTTGCTTTGCTCGTATACCCATCCAGATGCGCCAGGGATGGAGCTTGACCTAGTGACAGACTGGTATGTCTGGGTGTTTTTCTTCGACGATCACTTTCTGGAAACCTATAAACGTAGTCAAGATATGGCTGGGGCGAAGGAGTATCTTGACCGACTACCAGCGTTTATGCCTTTGTACCCCAGCGACACCCTCCCAGTACCGACTAACCCGGTGGAACGAGGTTTGGCTGATTTGTGGCTGCGGACGGCCTTTACCAAGTCTATAGACTGGCGGCTTCGGTTCTCCGAGAGTACCAAAAACCTTCTCGAAGAATCTTTGTGGGAACTCGCCAATATTCGCCAGGATCGGGTTGCTAACCCCATTGAGTATATTGAGATGCGCCGCAAGGTTGGTGGTGCGCCGTGGTCAGCGAACCTGGTCGAACACGCCGCATTTGTGGAAATCCCCGCTGAAATTGCCGCAACTCGCCCAATGTGCGTCCTCAAAGACACTTTTTCCGATGGAGTCCATCTCCGCAACGACCTATTCTCCTATCAGAGAGAAGTCGAAGATGAAGGCGAAAATGCTAACTGCGTCTTGGTCTTGGAGCGATTCCTGAATGTGACTCCACAGGAGGCTGCCAACCTCACCAACGAACTGCTAAATTCGCGGCTATACCAGTTCGAGAACACCGCCGTCACCGAACTACCCCCTCTTTTTGAAGAGTACGGACTAGATCCGATGGCTCGGATCAACGTTCTGTTATACATTAAAGGACTTCAGGACTGGCAGTCGGGCGGTCATGAGTGGCATATGAGGTCGAGCCGCTACATGAACAAGGGAGTGGACAATTCTCCGATACCTTCGCTGGTTTTAGGTGGGCCAACAGGGCTGGGGACATCAGCTGCACGAATGGGATCGTTAAATGCCGCCTTGGGTTTGGGAAGGCTCAAGAGTTTCACTCACGTTCCATACCAGGCTGTAGGGCCGGTGAAACTGCCAAAGTTTTATATGCCATTTTCTACAAGTTTAAATCCCCATTTGGATGCTGCGCGGCAGAATTCCAAGGCATGGGCGCGTCAGATGGGGATGCTGGACTCACTACCTGGCATTCCTGATGCCGTCATCTGGGATGACCATAAGTTTGATGTCGCCGATGTGGCTTTATGTGGTGCATTGATCCATCCGAATGCGTCCGCGTCTGAGCTGAATTTGACGGCGGGTTGGTTGGTTTGGGGAACTTATGCCGACGATTACTTCCCCGCACTCTACGGACACAGCCGCAACATGGCTGGTGCGAAAGTGTTCAACGCCAGACTAGCGGCATTTATGCCATTAGATTCCGCCCCCATTCCAGAGCCAACCAACCCAGTGGAACGAGGTTTGGCTGATTTGTGGTCTCGTACAGCTGCCCCCATGTCCGCGATCGCGCGGTCTCAGTTTCGCCGTGCTGTCGAGGACATGACCGAAAGCTGGTTGTGGGAACTTGCTAACCAGATCCAAAACCGAATTCCAGACCCGGTAGATTACGTTGAAATGCGTCGTAAGACGTTTGGATCGGATCTGACGATGAGCCTGTCCCGAATAGCCCAGGGCGACGAGATCCCACCGGAGATATACCGCACCCGACCAATACGTGGGCTGGACAATTCGGCTGCCGACTTCGCCTGTTTAACCAACGACATCTTTTCTTACCAGAAAGAAATAGAGTTCGAGGGCGAACTCAATAACGGCGTGCTGGTCGTTCAGCAATTTCTCAACTGTGATTCAGCGCAGGCTGTTGAGGTCGTCAATAACCTGATGACTTCTAGGGCGCAACAGTTTGAACACATAGTCGCCACCGAATTGCCAGCCCTATTCGACGATTTCAACCTGGACACAAGTACCCGCGAGAAACTGCACAGATATGTCGAGAAACTACAGCAATGGATGTGCGGCGTACTCAAGTGGCATATCACCGTAGACCGCTATAAGGAATTTGAATTGCGTAATAGTTCAGCAGAAGGGCGGCTACTCAACGGCCCTACAGGTTTAGGTACTTCGGCTGCGCGGATCAAATCGTTGCTCGGTGCATGGGGTATCAGTTCATGACTCGATTAAGAGTGCGGAGTTTTCTCAAGTTCTTTTATTGATCACTAAAAAGCAAGGGTGAAATTATGACAGAAGCTATTGAATCGAATTTAGACGTTGAGAATGGACAACCTCAACTAAGTTTGAGTACAGCCGCAGCCAGGAATTTGTCCACAACCACTAAATCTGCACCGCAGATGCAGGAAATTACCTCGCGGTGGTTGTTGAAACTGTTACCGTGGGTACAGACGAAGGGTGGCACATATCGGGTGAACCGACGACTGACCTATGCGGTGGGTGACGGACGGGTGACTTTCACCAACACAGGCGCTTCGGTGCAGGTGATTCCCCAGGAACTGTGTGAGTTACCATTACTGCGCGAGTTTGATGACACTGAGGTGTTGAGTGCTTTAGCGGTTCGGTTTGTGCAGCAGGAGTTCGCACCCGGTGACATCATCGTCCAGTTAGGTCAGCCAGCCAATCAGGTGTTCTTGATTGTACATGGCAAAGTCAACAAGATTGGTCTGGGTAAGTATGATGAGCAGACCATATTGGGTGTGTTAGCTGACGGCGATTATTTTGGCGATCGCACCTTGCTAGAGTCCCAGAGTGTTTGGGATTTTACTGTGCAGGCTCTTACCAGATGTACGGTACTGGCTTTACCACAACAGGCGTTTCGGGAACTACTCAACCAGTCCGAAGCATTGCAAGCTCACATTGACCACTTCAGAACCAACCTAGAAGGAGGACAGAACGAGTACGGGGAAGCTGCCATTGAGGTGACTTCAGGGTATGTTGGAGAGATTGAGTTACCAGGAACATTCGTAGATTACGAACTCTCACCTCGCGAATATGAGTTGAGCGTGGCTCAAACTGTGTTGCGGGTGCATACTCGCGTCGCGGATTTGTACAACGAACCGATGAACCAGACCGAACAACAATTGCGGTTGACCATCGAAGCATTGCGGGAACGTCAAGAACATGAGTTGGTCAACAATCGTGAATTTGGGTTGCTGCACAATGCTGACTTCAAACAGCGTATCTACACCCGGAATGGGCCACCCAGCCCTGACGACCTCGATGAACTGCTAGCTACAGTGTGGAAAGATCCCGGATTCTTTCTAGCCCACCCCCGCACCATTGCCGCCTTCGGTCGGGAATGCAACCGCCTCGGCATCTACCCACAAAGCATTGACATGGGTGGTCACTTAGTACCAGCTTGGCGGGGTATACCTATCTTTCCCTGCAATAAAATCCCCATCACCAACACCCGCACCAGCTCTATCCTCTTGCTCCGCACTGGTTTAGAAAAACAAGGGGTAATCGGCCTACACCAAACTGGTATCCCTGACGAATACCAACCCGGTTTATCTGTTCGATTCATGGGCATCAGCGAAAAGGCGATTATCTCCTACCTCGTCACCGCCTACTACTCCGCAGCCGTCCTCGTCCCTGATGCACTCGGCATTCTCGAAGATGTCCAAATAGGGATCTGAGTATTCGTGAGAGGTTAAGGCAAATTGATTTTTATCAATGAGAAATTAACCTCTCATCTATTAGGTCAGACAGTTTTGTGAGTAACTAGAAAGTAGAGGGTGAGATGACAGAAGCTATTGAATCGAATTTAGATGTTGAGAGTGGACAACCTCAACTAAGTTTGAGTACAGCCGCAGCCAGGAATTTGTCCACAACCACTAAATCTGCACCGCAGATGCAGGAAATTACCTCGCGGTGGTTGTTGAAAATGTTGCCCTGGGTGCAGACGAAGGGTGGCACATATCGGGTGAACCGACGGTTGACCTATGCGGTAGGTGATGGGAGGGTGACTTTCACCAACACAGGAGCTTCGGTGCAGGTGATTCCCCAGGAACTGTGTGAGTTACCATTGCTGCGAGATTTTGATGACACCGAGGTATTGAGTGCTTTAGCGGGTCGATTTGTGCAGCAGGAGTTTGCACCCGGAGACATCATCGTCCAGTTAGGTCAGCCAGCCAATCAGGTGTTCTTGATTGCACATGGCAAAGTCAATAAGATTGGTGTCGGTAAATATGATGAGCAGACCATATTGGGTGTGTTAGCTGATGGTGATTATTTTGGCGATCGCACCTTGCTAGAGTCTCAAAGCAATTGGCAATTCACAATCCAAGCTCTCACCCGATGCACGGTCTTAGCTCTACCACAACAGGCATTTCGGGAACTACTCAACCAGTCCGAGTCTTTGCAAGCTCATGTTGACAATCTCAGAAATCGCCCACAAGCCGCACAGAACAAGTATGGTGAAGCTGTCATTGAATTGACTTCGGGGCATATTGGGGAGACTCAGCTACCGGGAACATTCGTAGATTACGAACTCTCCCCCCGCGAATATGCGTTGAGTGTGGCTCAAACTGTGTTACGGGTGCATACCCGCGTTGCGGATCTTTACAATGAACCGATGAACCAGACCGAGCAACAATTGCGATTGACCATCGAAGCATTGCGGGAACGTCAAGAACATGAGTTGATCAATAACCGTGAATTCGGCTTACTGCACAATGCCGACCTCAAACAGCGTATTTACACTCGGAGCGGGCCACCTACCCCTGATGACCTCGACGAACTGCTTACCCGTCGGAGAAAGTCGAAGTTCTTCCTAGCTCACCCCCGCACTATTGCCGCCTTCGGTCGGGAGTGCAACCGCCTCGGCATCTATCCACAAAGCATTGAATTGGACGGACACATGGTGAATGCTTGGCGAGGCGTACCCATTCTTCCCTGCAATAAAATCCCCATTACCAAGAATCAGACCAGCTCTATCCTTGTACTGCGGACTGGTGAAGAAGACCAGGGTGTGATCGGCCTACACCAAACGGGTATTCCTGACGAATACCAACCTAGTCTGTCTGTCCGCTTCATGGGTATCAACGAAAAGGCTATCATCTCCTACCTTGTCACTGCCTACTACTCCACCGCAGTCCTCGTCCCTGACGCACTCGGCATCCTCGAAGATGTCCAAATCGGTCATTAAGGAAAAGGGCATGAAAAAGTAAAAAGTCAAAAAAATGAGTCTTTTGACTTTTTACTTCCTTGTCTTCCTATCTGACTTTTCACGGGATCTGGAAAACCCCTCTCCAAACCTCTCCCCTGCAAGGAGAGAGGCTTTAAATTTTCCCCCTTCCCTAGTAGGGAAGGGGGTTAGGGGGTTAGGTTCCGCGTTAGCTTTTCCACATAACGTGAAAAGTGAGGTCTTCCTATCACCTGTCACCTGTCACCTGTCACCTGTCCCCTCAAGCCTTCTACCAAAGCTTGATTTTGCTCATCAGTACCAACGGTGATGCGTAATTTATCATCTAACCCTGGTTGCTTAAAATAGCGGATGAGAATTTTTTGTTCTTTGAGTTTTTGGTACAGATATTCGGCGTTGTTTTGGGGCGGCTGGACTAGTAAAAAGTTGGTTTGAGAATCCCACACCCGAAAGCCTAATTGCTTTAAGTCTTGCGTTAACTTGTGGCGTGAGGCTTTGATTTTGGCGATGCAAGCATTTTTATAAGCTTGGTCAGTGATAGCAGCTGTACCAACTGCACAGGCGATCGCATCAATGTTATAGCTATCCTTGACTTTAAACAATCCTGGCAATAATTTGGGATTAGCAATGCCAAAGCCTAAGCGTAATCCCGCTAAGGAATAACCTTTAGATAGGGTTCTAATCACAATCACATTTTCGTATTCCTGCACCACATCTAAAGCATTCTCATCAGCGAAGTCTGCGTATGCTTCATCAATTACCAACACCCCAGACAAACTACTCGCTAGTTTTCGTAAGTCATCTTTCGGGACAACATGACCAGAGGGACTGTTAGGTGAAGCAATAAATGTTACAGCCCCATCTGCGGCAATTAATTCAGCCACAGGTAAACTGTAGTCTTCTGCATAAGGAATCTCCAGAATTTCCGCCGCCTGCATCTCAGTTAATGTGCGATATAAGACATAGGTCGGCATCGGATAAACTACCTTGCGTCCAGGTTCAGCACAGGCGCGAATGACTATACTCAAAACTTCATCGCTACCATTACCAACAATTATCCAATCATTGGGAACTCCTAAGACTTGACTGACAGCTTGGCGAAATTGTCCGCCAAAGGGTTCTGGATAACGCCGTAACGATTCACCATCAATAGTTTTCAGTGCTTCTAATGCTGCTGGTGAGGGAGGATAAGCATTTTCGTTACTGTTGAGTTTAATGATTTGTGTACCCCGTGGGGGCTGTTCCCCAGGAACATAGCTAGCCATTGCGTCAACATTAGCGCGGAAGAACTTAGACATAAACAGTAACCATAACGAATCAAAAGCCTTCTTCTCTCAGTGTCTTAGTGTCTCTGTGGTTCAAAATTTTTTCACCACTAAGGCACAGAGACACAAAGTTTAAACTGCCAAAAACCTCTGAATCACGTCCTGACTCAGTTCATCAGTTAAACCAGAGGCAACAATAGCACCTTTTTGCATCGCGTAGTAATAATCAGCTTGGCGGACGAAGTGTAGGTGTTGTTCTACTAGTAAAACAGAAATGCCTGTAGTTTCAATGATGCGGCGGACTGCTGCTTCAATTTCCAGGATAATTGAGGGTTGAATACCTTCCGTGGGTTCATCTAAGACGAGTAGTTGAGGCTCTCCCATTAAAGCACGCGCGATCGCTAGTTGTTGTTGTTGTCCACCACTTAAATCACCACCCATCCGCGACAACATGGTTTTTAACACCGGAAATAAGCTAAAAATCTCTTCGGGAATTTCGGCTTTTTTAACCTGTTTTTGTCTAGCTTCTAATCCCAACAGCAGATTTTCTTTAACTGTCAAACGCGGAATGATTTCTCGTCCTTGGGGAACATAAGCAATCCCCAGTTTTGCCCTTTGATCTGGAGATTTGGAGTTAATTAAATTCCCGGCTAAGTTAATAGTACCACTGCGAGGTTTGAGTAATCCAATAATTGATTTAAGTAGGGTTGTTTTACCTACACCATTGCGTCCAATTAAGCATACCATTTGCCCATTTGGTACAGTTAAATCTACGTTGCGGAGAATATGGCTTTCACCGTAGTAAACGTTAAGATTAGATATGTTTAGCATTTGTTAATGGTCATTAGTTATTCTCTTCCTTGTCTCCCTTCCTCCCCTCATCACTCCTGCTGTTGTCCTAGATAAACTTCAATCACACGGGGGTCATTTTGGACTTCTTCAAAATTGCCTTCGCAGAGTACAGAACCTTCATGTAGGACTGTGACCTTTTTGGCGATTTGTCGGACAAATTCCATATCATGTTCAATTACTAAAATTGAATGACTCTGCGCTAATGTTAAAAGTAGTTCGCCGATATTATAAGTTTCTTCATCTGTTAAACCTGCGACTGGTTCATCAACAAGTAATAAGTCTGGGGACTGTCCTACTAACATCCCAATTTCTAAACGTTGCTTTTCGCCGTGGGATAATAATGCGGCAGGAATGTCTGCTTTAGGAGTTAAACCAATGGTTTCTAATAAACCTTTAATACTATTTTTTTCAGTCGGATGAGAACGCCCAAACAATGTGGAAAAAACACTTTTATTGCGGTTGCTGGTAATTTCTAGATTTTCCCGTGGGGTGAGGTTGAGATAAACTCTAGGTGTTTGGAATTTGCGCCCAATTCCTCGCCGTGCAATTTGATGTTCAGGTAAAGAACGCAGGTTTTTTCCTTTAAATAAAACTCGTCCTATAGTTGGTTGGACTTTACCTGTAATTACATCAAGAAATGTGGTTTTACCCGCACCATTAGGGCCAATTACTACTCGCAATTCACCCACATCCATACTAAAATTTAGTTGGTTGATGGCTTTAAAACCGTCAAAACTCACAGTAACATTTTCAGTTTCCAAGATTTTGGCGTTCATGTTGCACTTCTGGGTCTTCTTCTAAGCTGGGATATGTAGAAATTTGTTGACGGCGTTGGAAAAGGGCAATGTTTTGACTACGCAACCATCCTACTAGTCCGTCAGGAAGAACTGTCACGACTATTAAAAAGAGTGCGCCTTGGAAAAATAGCCAGATTTCGGCAAATTGTTCGCTTAAAAAAGTACGAGCATAATTAACTAATAAAGTCCCAACTATTGCCCCGATTAATGTAGCACGTCCTCCCACAGCTACCCAAATCACCATTTCAATAGAAAAAGCTATATCCATTGCTCTGGGTGAGACAGAACCACTTTGTAGGGTGTAAAATGCTCCTGCTATACCTGCGATCGCACCTGAAACTGCAAAGACTAAGGTTTTAAAATCTGTAGGGTCATAGCCAGAGAACCTGACGCGGCTTTCATCGTCTCGAATGGCGATTAATAATCTACCAAAGCGTCCACTTGTTAACCAGCGACAAATCCCGTAGGTAGCGGCGAGAAACAAGACTGTGAGGGTGTAGAAAATAAATTTTGTTTGCGGGTTGCTGACATTTGCACCAAATAATGTTGTGAAATCTATCAGTCCATTTGTCCCGTTGAAAAATTGTTGTTGACCATTAAAAAAGTTGAAAAATACAATAATTGCGGCTTGGGTCAGAATTGAAAAATAAACTCCCTTAATGCGATTGCGAAATACTAAATATCCCAGCAACCCTGCAAGTAACCCTGGAACTATCACCACAGCAGCTACTGCTATGGGGAAAGAATAAAAAGGTCGCCAAAACCAGGGAAGTTCAGTAACACCATACAACCCCATGAAATCAGGTAACTCACCCTCTGGGATTTGCAGCTTCAGGTACATGGCGATCGCATATCCACCCAACCCAAAGAAAATACCATGTCCCAAACTTAGTAAACCAGTATAACCCCAAATCAAGTCAATCCCTAAAGCCACGATCGCCAGTGACAAAAATCGCCCTAACAAATTCAAGCGAAACTCTGACAGCACCAATGGCATAATTAAAATTAGGATAAGTGCGATCGCCACCACCACCCCAACCTCAATTAATATTAACCCTCCTCCCTTCTTCATTCTCTGCGCCCTCTGCGTCTCTGCGTGAGATAAAAAAAATTAAACATCAACAGTCCGACCCTTTTGCGGAAACATCCCCCCAGGCTTCCACTGTAAAAATACAATAATCAGCACAAATACCATCACCTTAGCCATACTTGTAGTAGCAAAAAACGTCAGGAAATCTGCTAAAGGCTTCACAGGAGAGAACAACAAAGCCAAAGTCCCCGAACCAATTAAAAAGTTAGCAGTGCCAATTCCCAAGGCAGCTACAATAGTACCTGCTAAGTTACCCACCCCACCGACAACCACAACCATAAATGTGTCGATAATATAGTTTTGTCCAGTATTTGGCCCCACAGAACCAAGTAAACTAATCGCACACCCAGCCACCCCAGCTAAACCAGAACCCAAAGCAAAAGTAATCGCATCAACTTTTTGAGTAGGGATACCTAAACAAGCACTCATACTGCGGTTTTGTGTGACCGCCCTAATTCTTAATCCCCAGCTAGAACGCTGTAAGAATAGATAAATTCCTCCTACACAAATTACTGTCAAAACAATAATAAATAACCTAGCGAATGGTAATTGCACACCACCTAAAGATATGCCAGTTTGTAACCAACTAGGCGCGGTTACGTCTACATTTTGTGCGCCGAACCAAGGTTGAGTTACTGCTAGTTGATAAGTTTGACTCAATAAGTTAGCTGTAGTGATTGTCAATCCTGAAGATAACAAGAAAATCACTCCTACCACCCAGTTACGAATTCTCTCTAAATTTGTGCGGGAATTTAAAACCCATAAACCGCCAAAAAATAATAGAGAAAACAACACTAAGCCAATTACTATTACCCAATTCACACTGCGAACAAACTGCTGAAAAATCAAACTGACTCCCCAAGTTGCTAGCAGAGTTTCTAGGGGTCGCCCATAGAGGTAACGAATCACACCTCTTTCCAGAATTAATCCGATAAATGCAGTGAAAATAAAGGCGATAATTAACGCCAAAAATATATAAATTTCAAACCATAACCCGCCCAATTGTTTACAGCCATTCTGGACAACAAAGGTTGTATAAGCCCCAAACATCATCAATTCACCATGCGCCATATTAATCACACCCATCAAGCCAAATATAATGGCTAATCCCAAGGCTGCAATTAATAACACAGAACCGATGCTAATACCATTAAATACAGCATCTAAAAAACCTGTTAACATTCTTTTTCACCAGCTATAAGCTTATTTTTTAGTAATGAGTCAAAACTGAGTGCTGAGTAAAATAACGTGAGTTCGATGACCTCTCCCCAACCCCTCTCCGACGCGGAGAGGGGCTTAAATATCTGGAAATATCAACGAAAAATAAAGGTTTTGAAGCCTCTCTCCTTGCAGGGGAGAGGTTTGGAGAGGGGTTTTTAAAATTCGTCGAACTCACGTTAAAATACACTCACTCAGCATCGGCTAAACGCCGCGCTACCGCTAACAGCACTCACCACTCATTACTCCTCACTCAGCACTCAGCACTCAGCACTCATAACTTGACTTAAGCTTTTTTATATTTTTCACCCTTTGCTGGGTCTGACCAATCACAAGCAAATCCTTTAGTTTCTTTCACAAATTGATTCCAAGGAACTGGTTCAACGGGTGCAGGTGTAGCATAGATAATATCAAACAAACCATCATCTCTAACTTCACCAATCCGCACAATTTTAGATATGTGATGATTAGCATTGACTGTCACCTTTCCTTCAGGTGCATCTATAGTTTGACCATAAGCCGCCGCCCGCACTTTATCTAAATCAGTATTACCAGCTTTTTCTACTGACTGCTTCCATAAATAAACGGCGATATATGCAGCTTCCATTGGGTCATTTGTTACCCGGTCAGCACCATATTCTTTTTTAAAAGCTTCGACAAATTTCTTATTAGCAGGAGTGTCTACCGTTTGGAAGTAATTCCAAGCAGCATAGTGACCTTTCAAATACTCAACCCCAATTGCTTTAACTTCTTCTTCTGCAATACTGACAGACATAGAAGGATATTTATCTGGTGTTAATCCTGCACCCTTCAACTGTTTAAAGAAAGCTACATTGCTATCACCATTTAAGGTGTTATAAATTATCCCCCCATTAGGCAAAGCTTGCTTAATTTTACTGATAATTGGTGTGACTTCCGTATTACCTAATGGTAAATAATCTTCACCAACAGTCTTTCCGCCTAAAGCTTCTAATTGGGATTTAATAACGGTGTTAGCAGTACGAGGAAAAACGTAATCTGAGCCTACTAAAAAGAATTCTTTACCTTTATTTTTTAATAACCAATCAACAGAAGGTTCAATTTGTTGATTTGGTGCTGCACCTGTGTAAAAAATGTTTTTAGAACATTCTTGACCTTCATACTGTACGGGATACCACAGCATATGGTCTTTGCTTTCAAAGACTGGCTTCACATTCTTACGGCTAGCTGAAGTCCAACAACCAAACACTACAGCTACTTTATCCTGATCAATCAACTTGGTGGCTTTTTCTCTAAAAGTATCCCAGTTAGAAGCACCATCTTCAACAATGGCTTCAATTTGCTTACCTAAGACACCACCAGCCGCGTTAATTTCTTTGATGGCTAGTTTCTCAGCATCGACAACACTTTTTTCACTAATAGCCATTGTGCCACTGAGGGAGTGCAGAATGCCTATTTTAATGGTGTCACCACTAGCCGCAGCCACAGGAGAAGCATTGCTACTGGTGGCTGGAGTGTCCGTAGCGGTTGGGGTGTTATTGGCGCAAGCCTTCAGCAAAATGGTGCTACCAATAGTTGCAGAACTATAAATCAAAAACCTACGTCGGTTAAATTGTCTACTCATCGGTTGATTAATTTTCCCTTAATGAATTAGCTATTACAAGCCAGCAGAAAGCTTGACTTGTTTAAACTGAATATTGATTGCTGCCAAGCTCACAAGATTAACTTTTAAACTGTGATATTAGTTCGATTTTTAACCTGCTAAATGTTATATGGTATACAAAAACGGTATTTTATACAAAAGAAAATTAATCTTTTTAGATGAAGATTCACAGAAGTTCATGTGATAAATGTTATACTTATAGCAAGAATTGGACAAATCAGCTTGTTGAGGTGTAGCGATCGCAAATACAATTTCTTTTAACTAACGCAGACAATTTCAATGCCATTCTAGAAAAATGAGTCCCAAGGAAATATCTCTGCGGCCTGCAAAGGACACAGACGCATGGAAACTGAGTGCTATCCACATTGCTGCTATTAAAGCTCTACCGACAAATTTTTATTCTCGGAAAGAACTATTGGCTTGGCGTAATTACCTCGATAAGCCGGATGGTTCTAATATCTTAAGATATCTGAAATTAGAGACTATCAGGGTTGCAATTGAAGATGAGATGATCACAGGATTCGCTAGTTTTATTTTGAATGAACTAATTAGTTTATACGTCCATCCTTATTATCAAGGGCAAGGATTTGGCCGGGCTTTAGTAGAACATTTTTGCGCCGAAGCAACTCAACAAGGTTTTGATAGTGTCATCACAACTGCTAGTCTTTACGCTGAAGGTTTTTATTTGCGTTTAGGATTTATTCCTCTTCAGAGAGTACCTCATCACTTAGGACGAGGGTTAGTAGTTCCTGTCACTGAGATGTGTAAAGAGTTGGGAGAGTTCTGTTAGCGTAGCGGGGCGTTGAGCAGCGTAATATCCTTCTTACTCAGGACTCAGCACTGAGTACGATGAAATCGGATTTTTATAAAATTAGACAGTTTGATATTGGTTTGTGTT
Source organism: Anabaena minutissima FACHB-250 (assembly GCF_014697125.1). Classification (GTDB taxonomy): domain Bacteria; phylum Cyanobacteriota; class Cyanobacteriia; order Cyanobacteriales; family Nostocaceae; genus Trichormus; species Trichormus minutissimus. Next base: position 85,602 of record NZ_JACJRG010000010.1, read on the forward strand.
TCGCATTACAATTGAGGTTAATATTCTTCCGATAAATTAAATTTGGATTTTCATTTAAAAAACATTAATCCATCATATTTGAGCCAATTTATCTCAATTACAAACTATTTTTCAATGAAATTTAACAATGCCAGCAATTACTGAAAATCAAATAATGATTAAAACTGTCCGTTCTTCTGCTCTGACTCGTACACGTTTGATAGAGGCTGCTTCACAGGTATTTGCTGGCTTGGGTGTTCAAGGAGCAACTACCCGTGAAATAGCTCGTGTAGCTGGTGTGAATGAAGTAACATTATTTCGCCATTTTTCTAGCAAAGAACAACTGTTAAAAGCAGTAATTGAAAATGCCCTAGCACTGCAAACCGAAGCCCTCGCTAACCCGGAAGCATGGACACAGGATTTAAGCACTGACTTAAAAAATTATGCTCAGTTGTATAACGCCATGCTAGAGGCGCAAGAAGACTTAATTCGTACCTTTATCGGCGAAGCCAAGAGACATCCAGAAGCCGCCAAGCAAGTTATAGAAGAAGCAGCCAAGCCTTTGGGCGAAAAACTGGTGGCTTACCTGCAATCATGCCAAAAACGTGGCACTGTCCGACCTGACATTAATCTAGTAGCAGCCGTTGATATGTTTAGGGGAATGCTGTTAGCCGGAATGCTATGTCGTGATGTTAAACTCCAGCCCCATAGATACAGCAGTGAAGAATATATTGAAACGTGCGTAGATGTTTTTGTAAGGGGGTTATCAATTAAAAATTAAAAATTAAAAATTAAAAATTAAAAAATTGCTGATTCTCCACTCGCCACCCCCCCCCATTGAGTGATTCTCTTGGGTGAAGAATACAGAACATACTCTTTGTAGTATGATTGTCAGTCTGTGCTACTAAGGGTAGAGGCAATGACACCTCAATTTAAATACACCAAAGCCCAGCAAGAGGATATTCGGCAATTAGGACATATCCTCGAACAGTGTTTTATTATGTCGGCTGGTGACAGTGAAATTTATGCCAATCTTGTTGGTTTAGATAATTTTCGTGTTATCTATCGAGATCAAAAAGTTGCTGGTGGCTTGGTAATTTACTCGATGGGTCAATGGTGGGGTGGTGGGCGTGTACCGATGGCGGGACTGGCGGCGGTGGGTATTGCTCCAGAATACCGTGGGGATGGAGCTGCGATCGCCTTGATCCAAAATGCTCTCCAGGAAATCCACGCCCAGGATATACCAATTTCGGTTCTCTATCCAGCTACACAACGCCTATACCGCAAAGCCGGCTATGAACAAGCTGGGAGTTACTGCACTTGGGAAATTTCTACACAAAGTATTCAGATACGGGAACAGTCTTTACCTGTGCAACCTGTAGACCCGAAAGATGACGATCTATTTCACAGTCTACATCAGCAACAGGGAAAACTTACTCACGGATATTTAGATCGACATCCCGCAATTTGGCAAGGATTAATTCACACAGAAGCTCAAGAAACTCTCTATACTTACTTGATTGGTGACAAAGACCAACCCCAAGGTTACATCATCTTCACTCAAGAACGTACCAAAGACGCTTCTATTCTGCGGGTTAAAGATTGGGTGATGCTTTCCCTTGATGCAGCACGCACTTTCTGGACATTTCTGGCCAATCATCGTTCCCAAATTGACAAAGTACGTTGGAAGAGTTCAATTACTGATTCTCTAACATTACTTTTACCAGAGCAAACTGCTAAAATTTGCCAGAGCGATCGCTGGATGCTAAGAATAGTTGATGTGTGCAAAGCCTTGTCCGCCCGTGGTTATCCGCCAGGAGTGGAAGCAGAATTACATTTAGACATACAAGATAACTTGTTAACCAGCAACCAAGGTAAATTTATTCTATCTGTTGCCAATGGTCGAGGTGAAGTCACCAAAGGCGGTAAAGGTGAGTTCAAGCTAGATATTCAAGGATTAGCACCCCTATACTCCAGCCTATTTACACCCTCTCAATTACAACTAGCTGGAAAACTAGATGCAACAGCCACAGCACTCTCCACCGCTACGCAAATATTTGCCGGCGTCTCTCCCTGGATGATGGATTTCTTTTAATTACGAATTATTATTTATGCACTATAGTTCTGGTCGCTGGCGTTTGGGGCTGGCGTTATCTTTGTTGACTGTTTGCTTGTGGGGCGTTCTACCGATCGCACTCAAGGTGGTATTGCAAACTTTGGACGTTTACACCGTGATTTGGTTTCGCTTTTTGGTGTCCTTTGTTTTGCTGGCTACATATTTAGGGATACGCGGTCAATTACCGCAGTTAGGCAAATTAAGTGCTAATGGTTGGAAATTGTTAGCGATCGCTACTCTGATGTTAGCGGCTAATTACTTTTTGTTTATGCAGGGTTTAGCGTTAACGTCTCCCGCTAACGCTGAGGTGATTATTCAATTAGCTACCCTGTTGTTGGGCTTTGGTGGTTTAGTCGTCTTTCAAGAACGCTATAATTTGCGGCAATGGTTGGGTGTAAGTGTCTTAACTTTAGGTTATGTTCTATTTTTTCGCGCCCAATTCACTAATTTAATTACTTCCTCTAGTACATACATTTTCGGTAGTGGTTTAGTGGTGTTAGGTGCAGTAGTATGGGCAGTCTATGCTTTGGCTCAAAAGCAATTATTACAATCTCTATCTTCTGCCCATATTATGTTAATGATTTATGGCGGGTGTGCTTTATTATTCACTCCCCTAGCTAAGATAGATACAATTATTACACTCAGTAATTTTCATTTAGTAACTTTACTTTTTTGTGGTCTAAATACGCTCATTGCCTATGGTGCTTTTGCGGAATCTTTGGAACATTGGGAAGCCTCCCGTGTCAGTGCTGTATTAGCTTTAGCTCCTATTGTCACTTTAATAGCAGTAGAATTTACATCACTAATTGCACCTAATTTAATCCCTCCAGAACGGCTGACAATTTTAGGTGTATTTGGGGCATTTTTAGTAGTAGGTGGTTCAATTGCGATCGCGCTGAAGAAGAATAGGGGACAGGGGACAGGTGACAGGTGACAGGATAGAAATATCTGTTTCTTTTATTCTTCGTGGGGGACTTCTGTCGGTGGGATGCTCTCAAGGAAATTTAATGTTTAAAGCTACATTAAAATTACTGAGGCAGTGATTTTTAACATTTGTTATGATCATTAGCGTTAGTGTCAAGCATCAGTTTAAGTCTCTTCAAGGGTGAATCTTTTTCTACCTGTGTATCTTCTAAAAAACCACATTTTCATCACGTAATCACCACAAAAAATCATTGAAATTCTGAATTATCAGAATAAGTTTATACAACACAAGCCAATAAAGCTGAATCAACTTTGAGGTTTTAACTCTCCTGCTTCTATAAGCAGCAAGTTTTTTGTCGGGTTAAAATTCCCATTACGAATTCTTCCAATCAACTGGGGTGTCAGCATTACTACCAACAATCAGCATTACACCACCAAAACAGTTGAGCAATGAATAGTTTATTGAATAAATGGACTAGCAGCGTGAGCAAACATTCGCTCTTGCTAGTTCTGTCAATACTACTCCCAACATCGGGAGTAAATCATCATGCCATAGCAGCCGAAAGAGTCTATACTTCTTATTCAGGTTTAGAGTTATCTATTTCTGTCGCTACTTTAGAAGTATATGCCAAAACAGGTTTCGTCAATGAAGAATTAGCTATATATCAGCAATATTTACCACCGAAACAGTTTCAAGAATTGCGGCAAATGTTACATACTCCGGTGAAAGTTAGTTCGGTAGTATTGTCACAATTTCTGTACACATCCCAAGGAGAATTTTTACTGCGGCGGTTGGGGGAGGTAATTCAAAGTAAAACTGTACAAACAGAACCGGAATTAAATGCTTTACGTTCAGCGTTAGTGTTAGCTGCTAGTGAACCAGAAGGCTTAACTTTATTAAATTTATTACGCAAATATCCTACTAACGGTATCTACATTAATTTAGCCCAAAGTCTAACCATAGCTAGCGAATTACAGAAAATCGTTAATAAAACTCACCAAGCGATCGCAGTAGTTACCAATAAATCTAATCTAGAAGCCTCTAGCATCCACAATACCAAAGGTTTGTCTCAACTACCAGATTTAGCCAATCACGGCAAAATTCCAGCGCAAAAATATACACTCAAGTTTTTTGACTCTGCACGCCATCGCTTATTGTTAACAGATGTTTATCTCCCCCGGATTAAAAAGCCTGCACCTGTAATTGTGATTTCGCATGGTTTAGGTTCAGACAGCAGTAACTTTCAATATTTGGCTACACACCTAGCCTCTCACGGGTTTGCTGTAGTTGTTCCCAATCATCCCGGTAGCGATGCTAAACAAGCGCGGGGTGTGAGTCAACAAGCAAATGAAGTCATATCACCAGAGGAATTTCAAGACCGACCTTTAGATGTAAAATATGTTTTGAATCAACTGGAAATTAGTAACCAGTCTGATGGTGAGTTTAAAGGTAAGCTAAATCTGCAAGAAGTGGGTGTTTTTGGGCAATCTTTGGGAGGCTACACAGCCTTAGCCTTAGCTGGCGGTAAGATTAACTTTGGGCAATTACAACAAGACTGCAAACCAGAGAAACTGAATAAAACCTGGAATATGTCTGTTTTATTTCAGTGTCGCGCCTTGGGAATAAAAAATAAATCTCTGCTAGATAGCTTACAAGATAAACGAGTCAAAGCTGCGATCGCAGTTAACCCCATCACCAGTTCCATTTTCGGCAAGTCTGGAATTAATCAGATTAAAGTCCCTGTCATGCTGATTGGTAGTAGTGAAGATACTATTGCACCAGCTTTGTATGAGCAAATTTTACCCTTTTCTTGGTTAGCTAGTTCCCAAAAATATCTCGCCATGCTTGTGGGTGGAACTCATTTCACCACCATTGGGAATAGTCATCCCAGCAGCAAGCAAGTACCCTTATCTCCAGATTTAGTCGGGGATGCAGTACAAGCACATCGCTACATGAATATTTTGAGTTTACCTTTCTTCCAAACCTATGTAGCTAATAATGCAGAATACGCACCCTATCTGAGTGCAGCTTATGCTAAAACCATTTCTAGCCATTCTCTGGGTTTGAGTATCGTTAAGTCTCTCACCTCTACAGAATTAGCACAAGGGTTAGGTGCTGAACCTAATACCATTTCCCCACAATACTAATGTTCGTAGTAAGGGCTTCAGCCCTTCTTTTTGAATTTAAAAAGGACTAAATTCCTTACTACAAACAAGGCTATCTAATATACTGTTCATAATCGTATTAATTTGATCAAAATTTTCATTTTGAGCGAGCATTTCTGTTGCCTGCTGGATATATTTACCTTCAACTAATTCATCACCGCAATTCGCAATAAGTTGACTAACACTCTCTTTAGTTGACTCTAAGTGAAACTGTAAACCTAACACTCGCTGATTATAAATAAACGCCTGATTTTGACACCCTTGGCTGTAGGCTAACCGAGTTGCACCCGGCGGTAAATCAAAGGTGTCACCGTGCCAATGAAACACTGTAAATTGCTGCGGTAAAGCACCAAAAATAGTTGAGTTTTGCGCTTCATTTGTTAGTTCAATGGGAAACCAACCAATCTCTTTATTCTCTCCTGGGTACACTTTAGAGCCTAAAACGTCTGCTATCAACTGCGAACCTAAACAAATCCCAATTACTGTCTTATTGGCTTGGATTGCTTGGGCAATAAATCGCTTTTCTTGTGTCAACCAAGGATATTGATTATCTTCATAAATATTCATTGGTCCACCCATCACCACTAGCCAATCAATATCCTCCACTGGCGGGAAGGATTCGTTCGCATAAAATCTGGTGGCGGAAAGATAATGTTTGTGTTCTAATGCCCATTTTTCAATACTGGCAGGTGTTTCAAAGGGAACGTGCTGCAAGTAATGTATTTTCATCTCCAATTCCCCAATATTCGTTTGTAGTAAGGGCTTTAGCCCTTCTCTTATGATAATTTGATCTGTTACATCAATATTTTGGTGTTGCTGAATAATACTATTTGATGGTTCGCGCAAAGGCGCAAAGACGCAAAGAAGAACGCAATTATACCTAATAGGGAGTTAATGAAATTGCAATGTGGTGCTGCGGCTGTAGGTGCGTATGGTAATAACGGGTTTCAATCCCTGATAGGGAGTTAATGAAATTGCAATCGTCAATCATTTCTTGACCAGTCGAATTTATTCTGTTTCAATCCCTGATAGGGAGTTAATGAAATTGCAATCGTAGTTGCCATTATTTAGATTCCTTTTTTTCTAATGTTTCAATCCCTGATAGGGAGTTAATGAAATTGCAATTACTATCCTTCTAGCTGGTGGTCGATTTCTAATGGTTTCAATCCCTGATAGGGAGTTAATGAAATTGCAATTTTGTGAGGAATTGGCCGCCAATTACAGGGAACTGGTTTCAATCCCTGATAGGGAGTTAATGAAATTGCAATGTTACGGGTGTTATCAATGATGATGTGGGGCTTGTTTCAATCCCTGATAGGGAGTTAATGAAATTGCAATTCTTTATTATCTCCTTCTACACTTACTTTTATGTGTTTCAATCCCTGATAGGGAGTTAATGAAATTGCAATCCTTATGGACGCGCTAGAGTGTGCTATCTATGTAGCTAGTTTCAATCCCTGATAGGGAGTTAATGAAATTGCAATATTGAATCTTCTCTAGAGCTTTGATTGTAAATTCGTTTCAATCCCTGATAGGGAGTTAATGAAATTGCAATTTTCAAGTTTCGTGCAAACCGTGCGTGATAAATTGTTTCAATCCCTGATAGGGAGTTAATGAAATTGCAATTTTGAGAAGAGAAAGAATATACCGGATAGAGCTAGTTTCAATCCCTGATAGGGAGTTAATGAAATTGCAATTGAGCGAAAGCAGTGCCAGGGACTAAAGCAATACCACGTTTCAATCCCTGATAGGGAGTTAATGAAATTGCAATTACTTTTGCGGGTTCTTTTACTCCTGTTGCTGCTTCGTTTCAATCCCTGATAGGGAGTTAATGAAATTGCAATAGCGGAAGCTTGAAAGCCAAGCTATATGAAGTTTTCAAGGTACGGAATCGCGAATAGTGGAATGATAACACAAGCGATCGCCAAACAGCAAGATCAAAATGGCTGAAAGTCAGTCTATATAAGGAGCGCGGGTATTTTAACATGAGTTAATAGTTGAAAGTCTTATACAGAGAGAGTTGCAACCATTTTTGTAGAAACTGCTTTTTCAACACCTACCCATCCGCGCATTCGGCGAAGAAAATGGTGTCATCGCGGACTGGTTCGCCGCCGATACGTTCAACTTTACCAAAGCAGCAAGCACACAAGAAGTAAAAACGGATGCTGTCAGTATCGCTTTTAATCAACTTATTGAGGCGCGATCGCAGTTTAGCATACTGTGTATCATTTAGCTGACACTCAAATATACTATACTGCACCCACTGCCCATAAGACTTGAGGATATTGTGGATTTTGGTACGCCGCTTGTCTTCTGAAATATCGTAAGAAATGACAACATTCATTCTACTGTCTACCTTTTAAGTGTCGAAGTGCAATCCCCAATCCCCAATCCCCAGTCCCCAATCCCTTACACTTACTTCAAAACCAAAGGAGGGTACTTTTCCGTTTCACCCATGAGATATTTAGACATTAATCGAGCTTGCAATTCAAAGGCTTCTTGATAAGTACATTTGCGTCCTAACACTGGATGTTTAAATTCCGAAAGCTTCTTCTGTTGATATAACTTCAAAAATGTTTTTCGCGCTTCAGGAATCAGGGAAACTGCACCACTCAAAGGTTCTGTGACAAAATCCGTAGGTGTCAACAACCGTTTATTTAACGCAGATAACACCACCGCATCAACGACTAAAGGACGAAATTCTTCCATTAAATCTAGTGCTAGAGATGGTCTACCATAACGTTCACAATGCAAATAACCTAAATAGGGGTCAAAACCAACAATATTAACTGCACCTTGGACATCATGACGCAGCAAAGCATAACCAAAGCTGAGTAAGGAATTCACCGGGTCTTTAGGTGGACGGCGGTTACGGTGAGTAAATTCAAATTCCATGACGCGAATAATCTCATTAAAGCAACCAAAATAAGCCGCACTACCAGCACCTTCCAAGCCTCGTAGGGAATCTATATTATGTGTTGTGTCAATTGGTGCGATCGCCTGTTCAATGCGAGTAATATTCTTGGATAAATCTAAATCTGTAGTTTCTCGCTGACGACGCAGTAATAAATGACGGTAATTTTTCAGTTTACCTCTGACAAAACCTTGTACCAAATGAATAGCTTGGGGTGATTCTCCAGCCGCTTGCCATTGCGCCTTACGAACAAATATGTTTTTAGTAACCTCTGGCTGTAATTGTCCTAAATAACGACCTGTATCAGTTAGAAAGGTTAATGTAATGTGACGTTCCAGTAATTCTGAAATTACAGCCGGTGAAACAGTCGCACGTCCTAAAACTACAACCCCATCAATTTTTAAAAGTGGGATATCTAAAATTGTCTTTTTATCAAACCTGACGTTAAGACGCTCATCAATTTTACCGATAAAAGCATCATCTTGAGTAATGTAAACTGTTCCCATAGTATGTTTCCTAATTCAGTTGCAAACAACAAATTTTAAGAAAGTCCATTCTCTTTCCTGTCCCCTGTCACTTGTCCCCTAGATTTCTTGATAACGCCTAACTTTATCAATTGCTTGTGGTAAACATGAAGCGTAAAGACTGCAACCATCACAGCGTTTAGTTTTAATAGGTGTTGGCATCAAACCTGTAAATAACAACTGCTGCACAGATGCAATAATAGAAATCGCAGTTTGACGTAATTGTTGATTAATTTCTACTAACTGACGTTGGTGTGAATGAGCATAATAAATGTAGCCTGTGTTGATAGTTTTACCCGTCATTTCTTCCAAACACAAAGCCTGAGCGCAAACTTGCATTTCATCATTATCCCATTCACCTTTGCGTCCCCGCTTGTATTCGATGGGATAATATTCACCGTTTTCGGCTTCAATTAAATCTGATTTACCTATTAATTTATACTTGTCAGATTTCAACCAAATTGCCCGAACTTGCCAAGTATCCTCACGATTTATCTCTCCAACTGTATGGACTCGTTCATGTAAACTTGTCCCTTCAATTGTGTATTGATTATCAATAAATTCTCCCGCGCAAAACATCCGCCAACAGCGATGAGGACAATAGGCGTATTGGTTCAAGGCTGCGATGGAAATGTAATCATGATCGTTCATGGATTTTTTATTTAGTTAAGTGGTAGATATGATTTATGCACGCAGAGGCGCAGAGACGCAGAGAGAGTTAATTGATACTCTCATTAATGCCGAGTCAGTCCACAATTAATGATGAAAATCTTCCCCTATCCCCTTCTGACTATTCCCATTCCCATTGTTGTTTTTCGCCCTATTCCTGCATATAAGGCGAAGTCAGCTAAAGCGTTAATTTGTTTAATTACAATTGGTTCAATCTCTCCTAAAATGCGATAGCTAATTTCACCAATACACCCTATAAATTTGCTGTCGTAGTTGCGAACTATTTCGGTATTAATATTAAAACAACTGGGATAAATGGATTCAAATGATATATTGCTGAGTTCAATTCCGCTATATTTTTGCCAACGGCTGAGAAGACTGTTAAAGATACATTCTCTAGTGGGTAAAAATGTATCGTATGTCCCTTGGCGGAAGGCTACGGGGGTGGCGAAGAGGAAGTTTAAGGCGCGATCGCTCTCGCTAGCTTGTTCATATAATTGAGCATAGCTGCAAGCGTTCGCCCAGGGTTGCATTGATTGGGGTGTACCTTGAATGCTGGTAATATACAAGTTAGCTGACCCTAAATGCCAAGGGTGTTCAGGGTTGAGATTTAGCCACAGTGGAGTTAGCTTACTAAATAAGGTGTCATCAAGCAGGGAAACACGCCACCAACAGGGAGTTCCAGCCGGTATGGGTTTTTGATGACTCAATTGCAAACTGTGGTGATCTGGTTTTGTTCGTTGTTGTATTTGTAGGGGTGAGAGGGTAAAGGCTTTATCCGCCTTGGAGTTGTGCAGATATTCTCCCAAGCCAGGATCGACGGAACTGACTAGGGTGAGGAATAAAGCATGGTAGTGTCTACCTGTGAGGAATTGGGGGTAGATGGGAGACTGGGGAAGTAGGTTGAGAATCAGGCTATGAGGCATATATTAATTCAAAATTCGGCGTTGCATAAATGCGGGATGAATTGAGACTTTTGTACAAAACAGGATATTGATTCTTTGCGTCTTTGCGCCTTTGCGTGAGACAAAAATCATCCCACTAATCAGCAACGCCCAAAATTCAAAATTCAAAAGCCTATTTGCGTTTTTTTGTTGTAGACTTAGCAACCCGCGACTCTACTGTAAAGGGTGGGATTTCCTGGAGTTCTACATCACTTAAACTATACTGTTCGCAAACCAAACTCAGACGATATCCGGGGGTTTTGACAGGGTTGACAGCATGGGTTAAGTCACCTTGAAAGTATAGTAAAGTATTCATTTGCGGCTTAACTTGTCCAAGTTGGCGTTTGTGCGCTTTTAATATAAGTTCTCCCCCTTCCATGTTGAGAGGTACACGCACATATAGAACACTCACAAGGGTAGGCGGTTCTATGGTTTTGCAGTAGGAACGCAGAGAGCGATCGATATGCGGATCAACGCGAGAGCCTTCCTTGAGCAGTAAAGGATTGAGGTAGAAAGCATTACAGTTAGGCTGGAGAGCTAAATCTAGGTAAGGTTTGAAGTAAGGAAACTGTTGTTCTACTGTAGAGAGGTGCGATCGCACAAACACCACAGAAAATCCCTTAGTCCCCACAAAATCGCGGTTGAGGTTGTTGATTGCAAAGTAAGGACAAGCATGGATTTCTCCCCACAAGTGGCTGAGATAATCGCTGGGGAAGGCGTTGGGTTGTTGCTGATAGTGTTTCACAAGCGATCGCACAGTAATAATTAACTACGAAAATGATAAGCCATTCGAGCCGGAATTTTTATGTCTTTCATATCAGTAAATTGGTAATATTGCCCTCGCATTTGTACATTCTGAATTAAACTAACTGGAGGCATATTCACCACATCGTAGCTAATCACTTGATTAGTAAACATCACATCTAAAGGATTTAAGGGATGTTTGCAGGTGAATAAACCTTCAGTAGTTTGAGGTTTCGGTAATTGCTCAACTGTTACTTCAGCCTTACTCATCCATTTACCCAAGCGAATCCATTTTGGTAGTTTGAGTTCTTTTTGGGAGATGACAAAAAACTCAAATAGACTTTCTGGTGCTATTTCTTTGGCTCTGCCAAAACTAGGGATATTTTTCTGCGTTTTCTCCATCTCCACGTGATAGTTATTGTTAGCATACTTCCATGTGTTGAGAATTGCAGAATGTCCTATAGAACGCGCTGGGGTTACATAGATTTCCTGCTGATTTAGGGGTGTTAGATGCTCATCATATTTTGGAACTTGTTCGGGGCAAAAATAGCGATAGGAATGTTCTTCAGCAACGGTAGTAGAGTAGATTTGGCTATCAACTAATCCCAGTGCATAACAGAGAGCGTAATTGTGAATAATTGGCTCTGTTTCATACAATCGCCCGATTTCACGCGTGGCATAATAAAGGCTGTCATGTAGCTCTAATTGACAACGGTAAATAAACATCATCTTGCTTACTCCGTTACAGCAGCAGCTTTCTTATTACCCTTGGTATCTTTCTTAGCGTCTTTCTTACCTGATTTAAGAACCCATGTTTGAGCATAAATAGATGATTCAGCATTTGCTTGAGTCAACATTTCTTGCAATCGAGTTTCATCACTGGTGATAGACTTCACTTCACTCAAAAGTTGTGCGAAGGATGCACCAACAAAATCAGTATGAGAAATGCACTCTTGAGACATTAGAGCAGTAATTGCTTGTGTAGCCGCCTCTAAAACCTCATCTTCATTGAGCGGATCAGGAGGATTAATTTGCTTTGGAGTTGCATTGTTCATTACGTCATATATTTTTTGAGTCCAGAGAAGATTACTAACAATCTCACCATCAGCAAAAATGACTCCAACTAACTCATTACGCACTCTACCAGTGCGGGTAGTCTGCGCTCCGTAATGGCGTGTCCTGAGAATATTATTGAAAACGTAGAGAAATCCAGCTTCAGTGGGATCTTTCAGCGTGACAATACTGGGGAAAAAGACTTGAGGTAAGATATGATCTTGACTATTAATACGGCTGGTTACTTCCCCTTGACGGCTCATCGTCCCATTTTCAAAAGGTGCATTGAGGGTAAAGTTAAGGTGAGAATCATCAAAGGATGTAATAGAGTAAGCTGTGTCTACAACTACTTTCGACTTTTCCGAACCGGAATCGCCAATAGCAAAACCGTAGAGAATACAATCAGGAGTAGTTTTGCTGAAATCTACGTTGTAGTCGCATTTTTCCCAATCACCAATTTTGTAGTTACGTAGTAATTCCCTACCTGTTAAACGTTCTGGTGTAGACTGCTTGCGCTTAAACATTGCCAAGCGACTAATAGGTTCTTTATTTTCAATTCCAGCACGCACTCTGGCTTTATTGAGTTCGCCATCTGTCTGGAATAAAGGATAAGATTCTGTAACGCGAATAGTAATGAAATGAGCATACTTGCCCATTGGTTTAGCAGGGATTGCATCGTGGAAAAATTTAGAATCTAGTGTTTTCAAGAATTTCATGATTTGATTGCTCCGATTTAGTTAGTTGTAAAAAAAGAATCAATTAGACTGATGCTTCAAGTTCTAATTCAGGAATATCATCAGGTTCATCTTGTGGACGTGCTTTACGTTCTTCATCATCTGCTAGGCGATAAAGGTATTCACAAGTATCTCTAATTAAATTGAGTTGAGTACCTGCTAAACGTGCGCGATCGCTTTTAAAGCTTCCCTCAAATATTTCTTTTACAAAATACTTAGAAAACTCATAAACGGCTTGACGTTCTTCTTCGGAACTTAAGGCAGGTTTCCACTTACCATCAACTAAAGTTAATGTTGGTTTTCCTTCAGCCGCTTTCCGTCGCACATTGTTCATCAGCTTAGCTAGACGAGCCGCTACCACATCTATTAATGATTCAGAGTCACTAGCGACAGCTTTATCGATTTTCAAAATCACATCAGCAGCCTCATCAATTGGCTTGAGAATTGCATTAGCTTTGGCATATTGACTTTTAGAACGATAAAAACGACGGTAGAGTTCTGTTAACTTACGCAGTTGATTCACAGCTTTTCCTCCTGGTTCAAAATAGTGATAAAAATCCAAGTATAGGCGAACTTTCGCCATAGGGACAGAATCAATTTTGTCTTGCTTTCGCAACCATTTATTAAGGTAATGGAAGACATAGAGAGGACTAGTTTCTAAATCCCGTGCTAAATCTGCTAATTTTCCCCAATCTGGATCGCCATCCTTTTTACGGTTAACTTCCAAGTGAATAGAGTAAGCAGCAGTGAGAGCATTAAGGGGAGAAAATTCACGATTTTCTAAACTACAAGGTAGAATGCTATCTAAACGATAGTTATCTTTTTGAATCAAAGAACGAATCGCTTGATGTTCTCCATCAATTAAAACTGTTTCTTCAAAATCAGCACCACTAATGAAAGGTGGTACAGGTGATTCTGATGCTACGACTTTCACATCCATAACAAGCGGTAATGCTAATGCCAACCAAGCGGGTGTTACCCAAGATTCTGTATCTGTAGCTTCTCTTCCAGGCGGTAAGCCTAAAAAGAAAAATGTCAGAGTTTCATGTTCTGGAAAGCTAATTTTGAAAGTGCGGTCATCTTCTGGCTTTAGATTTTCTTTAATCAATAGAGAATCAACTTTTTGGTAATCTTCAATTTGAAACTTTGCAACTTGATTTTCTGCGATAAAATGCTTACGCATTTCGGCATCAAAGCGAGTTCGAGAAAATTGATTGTAAGCCTTTTGCAAAAATTTATTGGTTTCTGGGGTAAAAAAGTAAGTTGGGTAAAGGTAGAGATAGCGATATTTGCGTCCTTCAAAATCTGCTCCTACGGCATTTGTTTGGTTCATCAAAATTTGTCTCAACATAATTTCAATTGACCAAATTGAGCAAATTTGCCGTTTAGCAGCTTGAGCATTAAATAAAATCTGACGGTTACTGTAAACTTGAGGAGCAAATAAAGTCGCTGATTCCATCTGTTCAGTTACAGTATATGAAGAACTAGAAATTGCACAAACATTTTCTCGTCCTCTACCCGTAATTTTGGCGGCATTATAACGTTTAAGTTCAACTAAAAATGAGTCTGGGTTTGGTTCTATAACTGCGCCTGTTGGTAAAGAAATAACTTGGTTCACATAAGTTTTTAAGTCATCCCAGCCATCAGGCATATCCTGAAACTCTGCTAAAATTGGTCTAATAAAAGCAGCAGCATGATTCACCATCCCTTTCATAACTTCCAGAATTTGAGCAAAGTCTAAACCTGAATGATTGCGAAAGTATTGCGCTGCTAGGTAATACCAATCAAGAGGTACACCACCTGTTTTTTTCAAAGATTGAATTTCTCTGATGGCTGGAATTTCTGCTGATAATTCTAAGTATTCAGCTAGCTTTTGTGTCAAATCTAAATCAGGAATACTTTTCCTCTGATTTTTTGCTAGTTGTTTCTGCCAATCATTAACTTTTTCACACCAGCTACCCCAAATCCCTCGACACAAAACATCACCAAATTCTGCCAAGCGATCAATGCGAATTTCATTAGCGATTTGTAAATTTAAGTGTGCTGATAGTTCGCCTTGCACTTGATAATTCAGCAAGCTTTCACCTCGCTTACTAGCAGAAGCAGGTTTTGTGTCTGGAAGTAGTCGAGAAGCAGCATTAATGCTAACTTCCATTAATTGAACTACATCAAAAAATAACCAGTAATAATCTGCAAATTTAAAACCCTTACCATCCCGATTAAAACCTGTCTGTCTTTCCTTCAGTTTTTCTGCACATAGATGCTTTATTTTGGTAATAACTTGTTCAGGAATTCTATCAGTTGTAATCGGAGGAGCATCAACAGTAGCTAAATAGACAACGCCATCAGGTAGATAGAGTAATGGTGTATAAAACTCTTCAGGATGTGCTGCAATTAAAGCATTATTGAAAATATTTGTAAGAACACCGCGATTTTCTGAAAGGGAATGATAGGTAATTTGTAATTGATGATTGCTTAATCTGGCAAGCAATGTAGGTAAACGCCCATTTTCTACATCTCTCGGATGTTTAATGACTGAAGCAAATAAATCAGATAGTGAAACTAAGTCAATCAAAACCTGTCTAATTCTGCTATCTAGTCTTTCATCATCTAAAGGTTTTAAGCCACGAGTAATCAAACCTAAATCCGAATCATTTTTAACTCCTGCATTACTGCTAATTTCAATAATGTCATCTATAAGTTCTTCCCATTGTTCACCTAGTAAGTGGTATAAGCCAAAATCTAAAATCTTTTTGGTAATGTATTCACGTCCCAAATTCGGAGCATCTTCTTTTTTTGGTGGTTCTTCTTCCCAATTGCGAATGATAAAATTTTGTTCTAACCAATCTCGATAGTCAGGGAATTTTTCATAGTCATGCAACAAGTAGGAAACAATAAATACAGAGGATTGCAAATCTTCACAATAACGCTTAACTGGATTTGTACTTATTCCTTCCGCTTGTAGCTTCTTCAAAATTCGATAGCTGGGAAATAGACCATTAAGTAAGTGAGCAAGTATAGATTGGTCGCCAGCGTTGTCTCTACGAACAGGATTTTTCCCTGCTGCTGCGCGTTTGGCATTTATAATTTCTATCGTGACTTCAAAAAATTTACCGCCTTTAGCGGTTGCTCCTGCTAACTGTCGAATTAAATTAGGTAAGACATAATCAGCAAACTTTTCTAGGATGCGATCGCCTTCATTTCCTTTTGTCTTTTTTACAGCTTCTTTAAATAATCGAATAGTGAGAAGTTCGCGTTTAACAGGTGATTCATCATCTTCATCTTTTCCCGAATCAAAATCTGGGACTTCTTCGGGAAGATTATCATCAAATTCATCCATTAATTTTTATCCTCTAGCTCAGGTTGATATTCTTGAATATTACCGTTGCTAATTATCCACAACTTACCCGCAACATCTGCGGCTTCTAAACCAGCAATTAATGTCTCAATAGCTTCACGCCAATCAGCAAATTTAGAACGACCAGGTAAACGTAGTATTATTATTCCTGAATAGTCTGAAGGATTATATTTCAGACGATTACCAAATCCTCTATCTGAAGTAACTAATATCCTGCATTCCTGGTGACAAATAACAATTAATTCTTCATCTGGAGTAGAAGTAAGGCCTTGTTCTTTGACTGTTGCAACATCATGCCCTGCTAAACGCAACCATGTAGCCACCCGTAGGCTACCAAGATTTTCATCTAGTTTGATATTCACTTTTTTGTTTCCTTGTGAGTTCCTAAAGGGATTTCAACAAAACAATCCCTTGTCATCTCAGCACCATAAGCGATACAAGCAAGAATGTCTTCTTTTTCTAAGCTGGGATATTCTTCTAAAATAGTTTCTATTGTTTCTTCTGCTGCTAAAAGGTCGAGAATTAGAGAAACCCAAATACGGTGTCCGCGAATGCAAGGTTTACCGAAACAAATGTTCGGATCGATGGAAATACGAGAAAGCAAATCATTGTTACTCATGTAGCTTCACCTCTAATAGCCTCTAGTTCTAACATATCCATCCTTCATCGTCTTTTGGCTTCCAATGCCAAGTTAAGGTTTCCAATAACAGCGCATCTTGTCCAAAAGTAATGGTGTAGCGAGGATTTCTATCCTCTGGCTCATTAGTGAGGGGGTAAGCTTGAAAGTGCATAGGTAATCCGAGAGTGGCGCGTAAAAAGTTGCGATCGCGGTCTGAAATGAAGCACACTAGTTTACGTCTACTCACAGCATCACTAATTTGGTTGATACCGTAGCCGTGTCGTTGGGAAATTTCTAAACCTTGTAGTTCGTGTTGTTTATCTGGTAGAACTTGCACTTTACCAGATTTCGCTAATTCTCTCAGATTCCCTGGATAATAGAAGTGCCAATCTTCCCGCACATCCCGATAGCCTTTGAACTTTAAATAACACAAAGCTTTATCAAAGCGCGTAGTAATTACTCCAGCTTTCTCGGCTTTTTCCATAAAGCTATTTTTATCCCATAACTCGAAAATAAAGTTATTGAGAATGCCAGGAAGATTATACATTTTAAATCTTTCTGCTTCTGGCTCATCTGGATTAGTTAAGTCATAAATTGCACAATCTAACTGGCTACTTCCCCGAAAACTCCTAGCCTCATCAATAATTTTTGTTTTTCCTTCACTCTGACAGCGATAAAACTGTGCATTCATCTGTTTAATGCTAATTCCCAAAGCATTTTGAACACTAGTACCAAATTTCTTAGCTACCTCTGGATATTTCTCTTTCATGTGATGGTTTCCTTGCAGCTTTGAATAGATATAAGCTGACTGTATACCACCCCATCGCTGAGGATATCGCTCAAACTGATTTTTACGTAGCCAAAATTCATCAATGGCATTTTTAAAACTAACGCGATCGTAAGTTTCACCATCTTGTAAAGGATGAGATTTCTCTGCAAACAGTCTTGCAACAAGAAAGTTAGGTATTAAAGCGTAAGCTTGATAAGTTTCAAAACCTTCATGTCTGCCAAGCCGACCAAATCGTTGAATAAAATTTCCGGCATCAGCAGCTTCAAAAACTAAGAAATTAATCCGAAAGTCTACACCAACATCAATTGTAGATGTACCCAGAAGTAAATCTGCCTCGGCAACTGATTGAGATTTTTCTGTTTCTCCTGTTAAGCCAGTATTTTCTCTAACTTTCCATCGCGGTTCAAAAATAGGTTTTAACTTGTCTATTAGCTTTTTAATTGCGGCGATGGAATTTAAAATAATTGCACCTTTGCTATTAGGATGGTCTTGAAAAAACTTTAAAATCACAGTTTCAGCATTTTCTTCTATCCATTTGTAGCTAGAACTAAGATTAGGCTCTATTCCTTGAGGAAAGCATAAGTTAATAGGTTGACTAATCTGCCGCCACCCATCGATTGAATCATCTGATGAAAATTTGTAAGCTCCAACAGTAACTGGATCAATTTCTTTATATCTAAGTTGAGCCTTTTCTAGAAAATTCTTTAATAATTCGTTAGGTGTAGCAGAAAGAAAGAGAAATTTTTTATGAGCATCACCAGTGTGTTTAATTAAAAGTATTGTATTGATAACACTAGCTACTTGTGGAGATGAAAAAATATGAAACTCATCATAGATAAATAATTTATAATTCTCATCTATACGTCTGAATAACCTGTCAGGATTATCTATTTTTCCTCTCAAGTAGTAAAAATTATGGATGTAATGGAAAATATCAGGGTTCGTCAGCAGAATTTCATAGTTAGTAGAAAAATCTTCTATCCCATCTCGTTTGGAAGACAGCTTACCAATCGCTATATATTTTTCTAAAATAGCTGCATTTAAGCGATTAATTTGAGGTTCGTACTTGGGTTTAAATTTATCTTTGTATCCTTGAACCTGTTTTTCTTGATCTCGTGCGAGTTCATTTGTGGGATACATTGCTAAAGTGTACGTGCGATTTGTCATCGCTGACAAATAAGCAGCCAAGCTTTTACCATCGCCTGTCATCGCTCTATTAAATACAACATCAATATTTGGGTCTTGTAATGCTTTATAGGTTTCTGATTGATGCCAAGAAAGTGACCAATCATTAAGTAATTTCACGCCATCTGGTGTAAGGACGGTTTTAGAATAAACAGGTTTGAGGCTAATACTGTAATTTTCAGACATATCCTGGAAATTCCTATGGTAAATGCTTGGTTTATCGGAATTTTTATGCAAAAAGAATGACAGATTTAGTCAATCTAATCAATTTCTGCCACTAATGGTGGCAGTTTTTATATATGTGCTAAATACCACCCTTAAATTTCTGCAACCAATGGTTGCAGTTTTTTCAATTGGTATAAAAATTTTCCAGTCAATTTCTCGCACCATTGGTGCGAGATTTTTACTTTCCTTGAAAAACTGTCCGTAACTCGTTGTTATTCACTATAATGCCATGCAAAATAAAAGTTGCCAAGAGAAACAAGTATAAAAGTGTCCGTATATTTTTATGAGTCGTAAAGGTCAGTCTATAACGCTGTCGGTAACAGAACGAGATAAAGCCGAACTAGAAGCGATCGCACGTGAGTTCGGTATGATGTGGGGAGATGATCCCAATATCTCCAAACTCATCAAAGCGATCGCACAACGTCAGCTAATTATTGGTAAAAATAATGATTGGCAAGAATCACGTATCCGCGCACTACATCGGTGTATTGGGGCTTTAACCGATATTGGACAAATTGAACAAGCGCAAATTATCGCCAACTTATTACTAGAACGCGGTGAACTATCAATACCCCTGCGAAACGAAATTCAAGCCTTCCTAGGGAACACGCCCCCAGCTTGGCGGGTACAAATAGACCACTATATTCTCCGTGAACAACCCTTTCAACTTTCCTATCAAGATGCAGCAGAACGAGTATTTAATTTTACAGTCCGCTATAGCAAAATTACCCCACACGAAAAGCGAGAGTATCTTGATTGCTGGTGTGAGGAGACAGCAGGAAACTTGGACATCCCAGAACTTACACATAACTGGTGTTTCCGTTTAGACCGCATACTAGATGCCGCCATTACGCAAATTGACGGTGAATGGCGATCGCACTTAGACCAAATAGAAGTGGAAATGCACTTATTAAATAACTTAGGCTTTGTGTATCAAGCCAAACCAGAAGACAAAATTAATGAATGGCTACCAGACAAACAACAAGTGCGGCGAATTGTTAGACGTGTACCTAATACATTTTGGTTTATTCGGGAAATCATGCAATATACCCCCGATTGTGTGATTGTATCGCCAGAGAATGTGCGATCGCTCATCAAGGAAAAGCTTTTAAGTTGTTGTCAAAATTATGACTTGCAAGTTTCTTCCTAAAACCCTGATGTAGAGAGGGGATTGATCATGGCTGTCTCATAGGTAAAAGCTCTCTCCCTACGGGACGCTCCACGAACGTGGGCGGTCTTTCAACTCAGCACCGGCTCAACGCCACGCTACCGCTAACGTAACTCAGCACTCTTCATGTCGTCGGCATTGCCCACCCTACGTCTATTAAGAATGGTCTAATATGATAATTTGCACCCGACTATTTGTAGAAATCGGGTGCAAACTATATATTTAAACTAGCCTGAGTAACGGAGAGGGAGGGATTCGAACCCTCGTTGAAGTTTCCCCCAAACAGACTTTCCAGGTCTGCGCCTTCAACCACTCGGCCACCTCTCCAGGTGTCACGATTTACAATAGTAACATGAAATCCCAGAAAATGCAAAGATAAAGAAGGGAATTTTTTTTAGCCTGATTCTGAACGTCTCAAAACCAAATCTAAGATGTCCGACACATACACAATTACAGTACGCGATCGCGCCACTGGCGAACAGTACACCCTCCAAGTACCAGATGACCGCTACATCCTCCACACCGCCGAACACCAAGGGGTGGAATTGCCCTTTTCCTGTCGTAATGGAGCTTGCACCACTTGCGCTGTGCGGGTGGTGTCGGGGGATATTTATCAACCAGAGGCAGTAGGCTTATCCCTAGAATTGCGTCGGCAAGGTTATGCTTTGTTGTGCGTGAGTTATGCTCGTTCTGACTTGGAAGTAGAAACCCAAGACGAAGATGAAGTTTATGAACTCCAGTTTGGGCAATACTTCGCTAGGGGGCGAGTTAAAGCGGGTTTACCGTTAGATGAAGATTAGTTGCGATATGGGGACAAGGAAGCAGAGGAGCAGGGGTGCAGGGGTGCAGGAGTGCAGGAGTGCAGGGGTGAATGTATGTTGTTTCATGCCCAGTCCCCAGTCCTTCAAAAACTGGTTGCGAAAACTTGCCATTCTCGCTTGCTTATTACTCTTGGTGAGTTGTCAAGGTAGAACTCAGTCTGAGAACAATCAAAAGCAGGTGAGGGTGGCGCGGGTAGTGAGTGGTCAGACTTTGGAAGTGGTGGGGATGGCTGAACAACCAACTTTAATTTCCCAGGTGCGGTTAGTTGGTGTAGATGCGCCAGATTTGCGTCAGTATCCCTGGGGAGATCAGTCTAAGGAACTTGTAGAAAAGTTGGTTGGCGATTTAGAAAAACCTGTAACCCTGGAGTTTGATATCGAAGCCAAAGACAAAATTGGTCGAACCATAGCCTACGTGTGGAAAGATAACCAGTTGTTAAACGAACAAGTGGTCAAACAAGGGTATGCTTTGTTTGTAGCGCGATCGCCTAATCAAAAATACAATCAACGTTTAGAACGCGCTCAACAATGGGCGAGAATCATGGGTAAAGGCATCTGGAATCCAGAAAAACCCATGCGTCAGACTCCGGCTGAGTTTCGTCGTCTTAATCGGTAGTGAGTGCTGAGTGCTGAGTGCTGAGTGCTGAGTAGTGAGTGCTGAGTGCTGAGTGCTGAGTGAGGAGTGCTGAGTGAGGAGTGCTGAGTGCTGAGTAGTGAGTGCTGAGTGCTGAGTGCTGTTAGCGGTAGCGCGGCGTTTAGCCGGTGCTGAGTAGTGAGTGCTGAGTGAGGAGTGCTGAGTGAGGAGTGCTAAGTGGGAGATAAGGGGGAGTATCATGCCCAATACCCATTAACCAATGATCAATGACTAATGACTGCCCCCACTCTTAAGTTTTGAATTTTGAATTTTGAATTTTGAATTGGAGCGAAGCGACTTGACTAACCTGCAAATTTTTCTCGATATTGCAACAGAAGCTGCACTGGCTGCGGGTGTGGTTTTGCAAGGGTACTTGGGTAAGTTAGAAGATGCGATTACGGAAAAGGGTCGTCCTGGGGATTTAGTGACTGCTGCTGATCAAGCTTCAGAAGCAGTAATTTTAGAAATTTTGCGCCGCCATTTTCCTGAGCATTCCATCTTGGCGGAGGAATCGGGGAAAATTGGTAATCAAGATCATCAATATCTCTGGGCGATTGATCCTCTTGATGGTACGACTAACTACGCTCACCAATACCCGGCTTTTTGTGTTTCCATTGGTTTGTTAATTGATGGTGCGCCGCAGGTGGGGGTGATTTATGACCCATTTCATGATGAGCTTTTCCGGGCGGCTGCTGGTTTGGGTGCAACACGCAACCGCCGTCCAATTCATGTTTCTGAAACAACTGAATTGAGTAAAAGCTTGTTGGTGACAGGATTTGCCTACGATCGCCGCGAAACATCGGATAATAACTATGCCGAATTTTGTCACCTCACCCATCTTACCCAAGGGGTGCGACGTAGTGGTTCAGCAGCTTTAGATTTAGCCTCCGTCGCTTGTGGCCGTGTCGATGGTTATTGGGAACGGGGAATATCTCCTTGGGACGTTGTGGCTGGGATAATTTTGTTACAAGAAGCTGGTGGTAAAGTCACTGCTTATGATGGCACGCCATTTAAAATCGCTTCTGGTAGAATTCTCGCAACTAATGGTAATCTTCACGACAACCTCAGTAGGGCATTAATGCAAGTACCACCTCTGTTAGCTTGGCAATAAAAACATAACAACAGATAGCTAATCATTCACTAAAGGGAATAATAATCACAGGGTAATACTGACGCTTACCTTGGTGAGCGAAGTAAACTAGAAAAAATATAACTGCTCCTTTGGTGAGAAGTGCTATATGTCTTTAAGAATAGACCGTGGATTATTTCAATATGAGTTCATAGACAATCACGCTATTTTGTGTGTCCCAGTTGACGCTGATGTCAAAGAAATCCGCAAGCGATATCTAAAAATTGCCCGTCTTTTACATCCTGATAGCAGTGTGATTCATACTGAGACAGAAAAGAAACTTGCTATTGAATTATTATCGAAGTTAGTTAACCCCGCTTACGAAACACTATCAGTAGAACGCACTCGTTCGGAATACATCATTGTTTTGTCTCAAATAGGTAAGCGGTTGATACAGGAATCAGCTTCAATCGAACTGACTACCGACTTAGCTAAACAGTTAGCAGCATCTCCTAATATTGATCATGTTTATAAAAGTGCGATCGCTAAAATTGCTGAAACTCAATACAATTCTTTGCAGCAGGTAATCCCCATTATTTCTCAAATCAGCGAGTTGAATTTAGTTTACTTAATGCGGAGTGCTGGTAAAGCTTTAGCCCCATCGCCACCACCAGTTGCTCAATCTACTGTTAACTCCAATTCATCCCAACCAAATACACCTGCTGCACCCCCACCACCACCTAAAGAAGATCCAGCCATTGAACAATATCTCCGTCGCGCTGAAAGCTTGATTAAGAAAAATCAATTTGCTCCGGCCAAAGTAGAGTTACAAGATGCACTGAAGATTGGACCAAAAAATAGTCGTTGTCATAGTTTGCTGGGATTTGTGTATTTAAAGCAAAATCAACTGAAAATGGCTAAAATCCACTTTGACAATGCTTTAAAATTAGACCCTAACGATCCAACAGCGTTGGCGTGGAAGCCTAAACTAGATAAAGTCCTAGGACAACAATCTAGTAGTCCCAAGGGCAATGCACCTCATAATTCTGGTCAAAAACAACCAGATAAATCTGGAGGTGGGTTATTTGGTGGTTTATTTAGTGGGAAGAAAAAATAAAGAAAGTCACCGAAGAGGATGTTTGAAAAGTCCGAGAAGGTATAATTTGTCATTCTGAGCGGAGCGAAGAATCTAGGTTTCAGGCGCATACTCAGATATTTCACTTCGTTCAACATGACACAGAAAGACCCTTTTCAAACAAGCTCTAAAATTTATTTTGAATTTTGAATTTTGAATTTTGAATTGATTCATTACCTTTTCCCATATACTTGGCTGCATAGGCGGGAACAGAAAATGCAATGTGCAGTCTGCCTTTTTGCAGGAAACCGGGGTAAGATAACGGAGGATGAATGGTGTATCAACCAGCCGCAGGAGCGAGGGATTTATTACCTCTAGATGTGGCTCAAAAACGCTGGATTGAAGATAGATTACAGCAGGTGTTTCACCGTTGGGGATATCACCGGATTATTACCTCAACGCTGGAACGTATGGATACCCTGATGGCGGGGGAAGCAATTCAACGCCAGATGGTGATTCAACTACAAAATACTGAAGATGAAGAGTTAGGATTGCGGCCAGAGTTGACAGCTTCTATTGCTCGTGCTGTGGCGACACGGATGGCGGGTACTACTTATCCGCAACGACTGTACTATAATGCCAACGTCTTTCGCCGTATCTGGGAAAACAGACACAATCGTCAGCAAGAGTTTTATCAAGCTGGAGTGGAGTTGTTAGGTGTAGGTGGATTGCTAGCCAACGCTGAGGTGTTGCTGTTGGTAAGCAATTGCTTGGCGGCGTTAGATTTACAGAACTGGCATTTAATTTTAGGTGAAGCTGGAATCACGCGATCGCTATTAAATGCTTTTCCTGAAAATTTACGTGCTAAAGTTCGGACTGCGATCGCTCATCTTGACCGCATTACAATAGATACTCTGCCTTTAACTGACGAACTGCGCGATCGCGCTAGAATCATGTTAGATTTGCGTGGCAATAGTGCCGATGTATTACAAAAAGTTAGCAGTCTTGGTTTAGATGCAGAGCAACAAGAGGCAGTTAATAACCTCAAATCTCTAGTAGAGTTATTAGAATCAGAGGGGGAATTTCCTATTATTCTCGACCTCAGTCTAATTCAAACCATAGACTACTACACCGGCATTGTCTTTGAAATTGTCAGCAGTAGCCAATCGCAAGCACAGGTTTTAGGACGCGGTGGTCGTTATGACAAGCTTTTGGGACTATATCACCCCCAAGGTGAAGATATTCCTGGTATTGGCTTTGTACTTAATATTGAAGACTTATATCAAGTTTTATTATCTACTGAGCAATTACCGCAAGAAACCCCGGCTAGTAACTGGTTAGTAGTTTCCGAAACACCAGTTACTCACGCTGCGGCTTTTGCCTATGCCCAAAAGCTGCGTGATTCTACTCATCTAGTCCGGGTAGAAATGGATTTAGGTGGCAAAAATGCAGCCGCAATTAGACAATACGCAGGCGATCGCAATATTGCCCAAATCGCTTGGATTAAAGCCGACGGAACGCCTACAATCGAGAGCGTTAGGTAGTGTTGAGTGCTGTTAGCAGTAGCGCGGCGTTTAGCCGGTGCTGAGTGCTGAGTGTTGAGAGAAAGAGATGCAACATTCCTACGTCTCTTTCTCTGAATAACGCATATTTAATTTCTGGCATTAATTTTGACAGGACTTACGCAAAAAGTCTCTCAAACCCTTATTTCTCTGTGTTCTCTGCGTCTCTGTGGTATGCGCTACGCGTTAGCGGAGCTTTCGCTTTAGCGATACGTTATTCCGTAATTTGTGCGTAAGTCCTATTTGAATTTTGTAGGCGCAAGACTTTCCTGCGGAGGCGTAAGCCTAGCCGTAGGCTATTTTGAATTTTGAATTTTGAATTGATTTGTCGCCTGCTAGGCTAGAAAAAGCTGATTTAAAAGAGAGGGAATATATACAAATGCCGCACACTATTGTTACTAATGTCTGTGAAGGTGTCGCCGACTGCGTAGATGCTTGTCCAGTAGCTTGTATTCATGAAGGCCCTGGTAAAAATGTCAAGGGGACTGATTGGTACTGGATTGATTTCTCTACCTGTATTGACTGTGGTATCTGTATTCAAGTTTGTCCTGTTGCAGATGCGATCGTTCCAGAAGAAAGACCTGATTTACAAAAAACTCCTTAATTTTGTCATAGCTAGCAACTTCAGCTAGCTATCAAGTGAGAGGCGGTAATGGTTAACAGGTAATGAATAATAATTGCTACCCCATTAGCCATTACCAACGACTAAACCCGAATGTCACCAAGAGAAACTAAAACACAAGTGTTTTAAGCAGTTTGTAAATTATATATTTTATCGATTACCTGTTTAGAGGATGCCTACACACACCAACTTGAGTTCAGACCTTAACTTTTGCCATACTAAAACTTTCTTGTAGGTAATCTTCCTCAGCAAAGTAGTAGCTGTAGCGTTCATTGTGGGAAATCACGCCATTAACTACCTGTCCTAAAACATTCTGACCAGATTTTTCTAAAAATTCTCTAGCGAAAGCCGCATTCACTGAATCTACTACCCCTGGACGAACTACCAATAAAACGCCGTCAGCCATTTGTCCTAAAGTAGCAGCATCAGCAGCAACATTTAAGGCTGGAGTATCAATAATCACAAAATTGTATTTAGTCGCAAAGGTGTCGATTAAAGCTGCCATGCGTTTGGAGTCCAAGAGAGATGCAGGATTAGGCGGTACTACTCCAGACGTCAGGACATCTAAATAACCCATAACTGGCTTAATTGCTTTTGTCGTCTCTGCCTGCTCAACAATCACATTGCTCAGACCTTGACTATTATTGATATCCCAGATTTTATGCTGTACTGGACGGTGTAAATCTGCATCTATTAGTAATACCTTATGTTCTTTCTGGGCTAATGCTGTCGCTAAGTTAGCCGCTACTGTTGATTTACCTTCTTGCGGTACAGAGCTAGTGACAACGATCACTTTTAACTCTTTATCAGCACTCATAAACCTCAGATTTGCTCTTAACATCCGGTAAGCTTCACTGATGGCAGAGCGAGGAAAATCTCTCATAATAATCCTTTGACTATAATACTCTATTCCTTCATCTTCATCAGCATATTTTCTCAATTTATTAACCCTAGGAATTACCCCTAATAAGGTTAGACCAAGTAATGTTCTAGCCTCATCAATAGTTTTAATAGACTTATCTTTTGCCTCCAAAATATACACAGTTGCTAAAGCAGCTATAAAAGCTAATAAGCCAGCACTCAAGTAAGAAATCATTGGCGAAGACATTGACTCGTCTGGAGTTTCAGCCGAGGATATAATACTAGCGTTACCAACATTTTGATTTTCTGCTATGCGACTTTCTTGCAGCTTTTGTAATAGCAATGAATAAGTAATTTGGGAAACTTGTACTTTACGGTCTAACTGACGCTGTTTTTGTTCCAACCTTGGCAAATTATTCAGACGTTGTTTATAGGCAACTTGTAAGTTAGATAATGTACTAAATTGCTTGATTGAACCTAGGCGAATTGACTCTAATTCCACTAGCCTACCGGATAGTTGTTGTTGTAAGACTCCCAGTTGTAGGTTCTGATTTAGTTGAGATGGATTTGTACCTACAACCTGATTGACTCGTTGTTGTAATAGCCTATTTAATGAGGTTAATCTTTCTTCTAATTCAATAATTTGCGGATGTCTGTCTTGTAAAATATTGCGCCTTGCCGTGAGTTGTGATTCTAGTTGCTGGATTTCTTGCAGAATATTTTGTACTCCGGAAGTCTGGCTGAGGGAAGTCATCATTACAGCCTGTTGTGAGTTCATACCAAGCTGTTTACGGAGGGATTGAGACTGTGCCTCACTATCAGCAACTCTAGATTGAGCGGCATTCATTTGGTTTTGTAGGTCTGTAATGACTTCCAGTGCTTTGGTTGCTTCTTCTTGTAAATTAACAACTTTGTAGTTTTCCTTAAACCTCGCTAGTTCTGCCTCTGCTTTTTGAACAACTGATTCTGCATCTGGCAGTTGTTTTTCGATAAATTTGCGGGCAGCAGATGCTTCACCTCTGAGAGAAGATACATTTTGCTCTAAATATATTTCCACTAGAGTATTAACGACTTTGGCAGACATTTCAGGGTTACTATCTTGGTAAGAAATTTGCAGAATATCAGTGCCTTTAACATCTTTTACATTGAGTTTTTTGAGAAATTTTTTAGTTTTTAAAGGACGACCTTGATTATCTTTCAAATTAAGTCTAGCTATGGTTTTTTTTACAAGCGGTGTAGACCGTATCACCTCTGCCTCTGTATTGAGAGGATTAGTTAGCTGATTTTGTGCTACTGACTCCAACTTATTTATTTCTGTTCCTAAACCAGTTAAATTTGAAGTAGTATTTGTCCTTTGAAACTTTAGTTTTGCCTCCGCTAAATAAGCAGGTTTTCTCAAATAAAAAATTGCTATTGATGAAGCTAAAAAAACAGGCAAAAAAATAAATATTGCCGACATTCTACGACGCTTAAAGATGTGCCAACATTTATCAAATGAGGAACTATATTCTTGGTTTTCCATAATTAATTGGGATAGTTAAAAACCGAATTTAATTGTTATACTTTTCAAATTGAATCCTAAACCATGAATCAATGAGTTTGGTTTTCGTGAGTACCATAGTGAATTGTTGTAATTCCATCAATCACTCTTGCTAAATCTTCGTTGGTTAGATTAGATCCAGAAGGTAAGCAAAGACCGCATATAAATAAATCTTCTGCTACTGCACCACCAAAACATTCACACTCAGAAAACACAGGCTGGAGGTGTAAAGGTTTCCAAACGGGACGAGATTCAATTTGCTGTTTGGCAAGTGCTAGACGGACTTGTTCTCGGTCTGCACCAAATGCCTGAGAATTGATAGTGAGACAAGTTAGCCAGCGAGTTGCTCTTCCATAATCAGCTTCTGGCATGAATTCTAATCCTGGTAGTTTTCCTAACGCAGATGTGTAGATTTCAAAGTTATGTCTTCTAGCTGCGACTCGCTCATTTAAAACCAGCAATTGACCGCGACCAATACCAGCTAAAACATTGCTAAGGCGGTAGTTATAGCCAATTTCTGAGTGTTGGTAGTGGGGAGCGCGATCGCGGGCTTGAGTTGCCAAAAAACGAGCTTTTGCGACCAATTCTGGGTCTTCAGACACCAACATTCCACCACCAGAGGTGGTAATTATTTTATTGCCATTAAAAGAGTAAATACCAATGCGTCCAAATGTGCCAGGAGAACGTCCTTTGTAAGTAGCACCTAAACTTTCTGCCGCATCTTCTATCAGGGGAACTTCATACTGATTGCAGACTTGGAGGATGGGCTGTATATCTGCGCTTTGTCCATATAGATGTACCACTATTACAGCTTTTGGTAACTTACCCTGATATGCACGATTGTGCAAGGCTTCATGCAACAAATCTGGGTTCATATTCCAAGAATTGCGATCGCTATCAATAAAGACTGGCTTTGCACCTAAATAAACTATAGGGTTGGCGGTAGCAGCAAAAGTTAAAGTAGAACAAAACACCTCATCCCCAACTTCTACTCCCACCAATCGTAAAGCCAAGTGCAAAGCCGCAGTCCCAGAACTGACAGCAGCAGCATAACCAGCACCAGTTACTTGACAAAATTCTGCCTCGAAAGCGTCAACGTGAGGGCCAACAGGTGCAATCCAGTTAGATGCAAATGCTTCTTTGACGAATTCTAGTTCGTCAGCACCTATATGCGGAGTTGAGAGAAGAATAGGTTGATTCATCTGTATTTTGAGAGATTTAATTGCTCTTGACGTTGACAAGGCGATCGCATTTTGAACTCATGATATTAGTTTGCACCTTCAACCATTGCTGATGAGGCGTTTCCCCATTTGCCCAAGAGATCAATGCTGCTGGTAGATTTGCCCCTGCTATTTGAGAGAATGGATAACCGCCACCAAAACGGGGGTTCATTTCTAACACACACGCCCCTTTTTCAGTCAGCATCACATCACAGTCAAGATTGCCAATATGTCCGAGATTTTGGCCGATTTGCTCACCAATTCGGCTCATACCCTCATGAGAAACAGTTATTGCTCGGTCTGTCTCTCCGGCTCGCATAGCTAACTTTCGTTTGACAAAAGTAGTGATGTGAGTACCTGCTAAATTATTAACAATATCCAGACCATATTCTTGTCCGAGTAACTTTTCTTGAATCAGGATACATTGCGCAGAGTCGGTAGAGCTAATCTCCGCCAGAAATGATTTACTCAGCAATTTTTTGACGAAGCGATACGCTAATTCTAAATCTTCCTCATCTTCTGGGTATTCAATACCTATAGATGCACTTCCCCAACGAGGTTTAACGACTAAAGGAAAAGATATTTCCCCTTGCTTGATAGCTTCTCTGGCCTGATCAACAGAAAGATAAGTTTTGGGTGTGGCAATCCCCAGATTATTTAAAAACTGGCAAGTAGCCCACTTATCAAAACAAATATCTATGACTTCCGAATCAGAAATCACTGGGATAGTTCCGATTTTGAAAAAGCGATCGCGTTGTTTTGCTAACAGTGGTAATTCTAAATCATTGAGTGGAATTAACAAACGAACCTGTTTTTGTTCACAGATATAGAGTAATTTTTCAAAATAGTCATGATGATTTACAGATGGTAATAAAAAACTTTCGTCAGCTTCTTGAAGTGCCGGAGCTTCTAGACTAGCATCACCAGCGAATACATATCCACGATTTTCTAAAGCCTCCTGGAAGAATTTAATCAGATAGTTCCGTCTTCCCGCACAAGTCAACATGATATTCATATTTTTACCTTTCATATCACATAGGTAGAAAAAACATCCTTAGTAGTTTCTTTCCTTCTGATTAAGTCATATTCATTCAAGGTAGAATCATAGCTAATAATGGGAGGATTGGGGCGAATGAAGGGAGGTTTAAAGACTACAGTATATGCGCCGATATTATCAAAAACTACATAATCTCCAATGCCTATTTGACCATAATAATTGTTATATAAACAATCATGTTCCATGCAAGTATATCCCACTAAATCTACCGGAAGACTGATATTTTTATGATCAGAATTTTCTTCACTTCTATAGACTTGCAATGACAATTCTTTGCCTGTTAAAGTTGGTTTAATATTGTGGATACTGCCAACAACCAATGCAATTTGGCGTGATTGTACTGTTTTTATCCCAACTACTTTAGCAACAAACTTGAGTACATCAGCAACAACGGCTACACCTGGCTCAACGATTAGCTCTGGGGTATAATTACCAGGAAATCTACTTTTTAATTGGGGTGCGATCGCTTCTGCATATTCCTGATAGCTGGGAATATAACAGTCAAATTGCGCCTTCAAATCATCATTCATTTTGCCAAAGAAACCACCTCCCACATCAATAAATTGCGGCGGTTTTTCCTGAAAGTAATAATCACTAAGTTCTATTAATTTCTGAGTGCGTAACTTATAAGATTCTACACTTCTAGTTGGTGAAGAAATATGACAATGCAATCCCAATACAGAACAATTATTTAATTCTCTAAATACCTTAAAAACATCATCTAGTGCGCCTCCTTCTACATCAAATCCAAATCGGGATATCCGACCTATACCCACATCTAAGTTACATCTTAGTCCTACTGCAATCTGCTGATCAGGCAATCTTCGCGCTAATGCTGTAACTATGTCAACTTCTTCTAAACAATCTAAGTTAACGATAGAGCCAGCTAATATTGCTCTTTCAATATCTTCTGAGTATTTTAAAGGGCCATTAAAGATAATTCTCGATGGCGGTACACCAATTGCGATCGCTAGATCATACTCCATTTGAGATACAACTTCAGCATACCCTCCCATAGCATTCACACTGTGGCATAACTTGGGAATGTAATTCGTTTTATATGAATAACCAAGATGGGTATTGGGATAAATTGCCCGAAAAGCTTGTAAAAATTCTTGATAGTTGCGCTCAAATCTTTTGATGTCGAGAATAAAAAAAGAATCTCCATACTCTTTTTCTAAATAGAATAGTCTTGTCCAAGAAAGAGGCATTTCTATTATTGAAGGAATAGACTGATTTACTACAATGTTTGTTAATTGCATAGATATCGGGAGTATGTTTTAAAAGTCCTGAGTTCCGTATCAAATATTTTGATATCCTCATAAATCCCCCTAAAAAAGGGAGACTATAACAATCAGGCCAAATAGAAAGCTTCTTACATAACCTGGATTTCTGGACGGTTAATTAGTCTGATCAGAGTATGAGTAGATAAGTTGGTAAGTAATCAGACAGAATTAATTAATTAATTCCACAAATTTTTTCCCGTAACCTATAACCCTTTCCCCTATACCCTATCTCCACCCATGAATTTACTTTTGTCCGACTACTTATTAATCTTGTCCAGTTAAACGATAATATTTATTTGGATATCGCTTGTGAATAAATTTGGCTATGATTGGATTTATTTCTACTTTAGAAGGAATCCTCTGAACACCGAAGCGCATCCCATCTTTAAAAGTACAGAGTGCTGAGTCTTCTCTAGAGTGCAAACTATGAGCAATTTCCCTAATTTTACCTGAACGACGGCACATTTGTACAAATTCAAAATGTAACCCTGGACTAATACAGGTTGATAATGCCTCAGTTGCAATATGAAGTGTGTGCATATATGCTGTTTGATCAATAGCATATGCAGTCAGAAAACCACCTAATTTGCCTTCAATCAAACCCGCCATCACAAACCAATGCTTGAAATCTAGATTAGCAATCTCTGCTAAATAATTTTTGAGATTGCCATAATTTGTCCTCTTTAATGCTGAAGTAAGGACTTCATGTCCTTGTTCTTGCAAAAGCTTTGCGCCAGTTAACTCAACAAACTTAACTAACTTATGAGACTTGCGAATTTGTCCCCTGCGATTTGCGGACAAACTCTGCAAATCGTAGTTTTCTATTTCAGACAACAGGTGAATGGGTAATACGCCATTAGCAAAGGCTGCATCATTAGTATCTAGGGTTGTCTGAAATCCCCAATTCAAAATTTGTGGCGCGGTGGCTTGTTCATAGCTTAAACGAGCTAACAAATGAACAGGTTGAAAAAAACCAGGATAGCTTTCTTGCCAATATCTACCTCTATGCTTGATGATACGTGTTCCTTTCCCTCGCAGCCATGTTGCATATTCTTCTTCTGTTATCGGTACTAACTTGGCTTCTGATACATCTCGTATCTGCAAATTATTGATTAACATTTTAATCAGTTGTAAGTTTTACCTAACGTATATCCCGCACCAGGATGAAAGCTTCAGCCGCAGGTAAACTGACAGTGCTACCACGCAACTGTGCTAAATTAGCGATCGCCTGCAAAGAACGAGGATGAGGTGCTTCTTTAAGTTGGCTATGATAGCAAGCCATAGCCTTGATCTTGCGCTCTAAACAATTTGTGATATCTACAAACACCGTAGGAATAAAAGCCTCATCACCAAATGGCGAAGCCCATTCAGTTTCCGATAGGGTTTCATAACAAAAAATCTGGCGTACAGAACAAGCATTTATCGGGCGTGCTGCAACCATACCAGCTTGATAAACAATGCGGTGGTCAGCGTGAATATCTCCACGATGGGGCAAATACAGAATATTGGGCTGTAATGAACGAATTACACTGCTAATGGTATCAGCCAATTTATAACCGGGAAAAGTATCTAACTTGGGCGCAGTAAATTCTAGAAATTGCACACTAGATACACCTAAAATTTCGTGAGCAGCCTTAAGTTCTTGACGAGTTTGTAGTTCTTCTTCTGGTGGGTATATTTCTGGATCACCATAGGTAATTACTAAAATATGTACCTCGTTTCCATCATCTACATATCGTGCAATTGTACCTCCACAACCTAAAATTTCATCATCAGCGTGGGGTGCAATAACTAATACTTGATTTTTCATTTTTTAACTCAACAAACATTCAAGAATTTTTTAGTATCTGAACCACAGCAAAAAAGAGTGTCTAAAATTGACAGGTTAGGTGCAAAGCCCAATTCGGGAAACATTTGTGTATAAGTCGGATAACTAAACTCTTGCCAGAATACATCTATACCAGCAGTGGCAAATTCTGCCATATTCATATACTGTCTCCCGCCAATACCTGACAAGTAAGCATTAGCTCCTATTGCTTGACAAATATTAATTAGTAGTTCAGATTTATTACCCTCAACCCCCAATGTAGACATATATACAATGGGTTTATTAATCTCTAAAATCTCCATTACCCATCTCATCATTGCCATGTTGAGTTCACAGAGATTCACCCATTCTTGCTGAAATATTTGCTCCAGTCCTGAGCTATATTGATCAAAATAAGGAGCGCGGGCATAATTGGTTACAATCGCATTCCAATGCTTCCGTGACCAAGGAAATTCAGAGTTTATTTCCATTGTATTGATAAATTCTTCTTCCCTGGCGCGATGACATACTGGTACGGTTATCCATTGGCTTCCTTGGCTAGTTTTGATTTTATTGCGATGTTGCAGACCACGCCTTTCAAACTGTACAGTGTCCATCGCTACAAAAATGTCACCTTGATTTAGCTTGTGAAAAAATCCCAGATAAGGAAAATACTGTGGTTGGTGAATCACTGCGGTTTTCATTATTTAAATACCTTAACTATCTGATAAACCGTTATCTTGTTCGTATACACCTTCTTGGCGCAGCACAACTGGAATCGTGCGAAAAATAATCATGATGTCTAACCAAAAATTCCAGTTGTCTACATACCAAATATCTAAATTTAACCGTTCCTCTAAGCTGTTGGATAAGCCGCCCTTTACTGCTTCCCAAGCAGTCAAACCAGGCGGTAATAATAAGCGTCTTTTCTGTAAATTGCTATAAGTTTCTAGAGATGAAACCAATAGCGGTCTAGGGCCAACTAAACTCATATCTCCGCGCAAAATATTGAAAAGCTGAGGTAATTCATCCAGGTGATATTCTCTTAAAAACTTGCCAACGGGTGTAATGCGGGGATCACCTTTGAATGTATCAAGACCAGCACCGATGTGAATAGCTCCATCCATCATCGTGCGAAATTTATAAATCACGAATGGTTTACCTAGTTGTCCTAGGCGTTCCTGGCAAAATAAAATCTGACCCGGAGAAGTAAGTTTAACAGCTAAAGCGATGAGAAGGAAAATAGGAAATAAGCTAACAATCGCTATACAAGATATTACAACATCAAACGCACGTTTACATATCAGTTGCAACCTGATATTTTTATGTATGCTTAGATAAGATTGTTGAACTTTAAGCCATTTTTTCTTTGTCCAAAAATCTGTATTAATCGTAGCAGATATTTGGACAATATTGTCATTAATATTTTTGGTGTTCATGTGTGTAATATATTGATATTACTAAACAAAAAAACAACATTTATTAGCCATCTAGTAGCCTTTATCTAGCTAGCGATAGATAGACAGGTAAAATCTTTTGATGCAACAACAAATTGCTAGATAAATACTAGAAATGGCATGAAGGATGAAAGGCGATCGCTACGACAAGTCCATATAATGCAGACTTGATAAATAATCGCTGAGTTGTGTTAGCGGAGTGGAGCGTGAGCAGCGTGCTGAAAAGTCATTTCCCTCCTCCAATCCCCAATTTATGCCAACATAGCTTCAGCATATAAAGCTTCGTATTCTTTCAGAATGTACGAAAGTTCATAGCTGGCTATACGTTCTCGTCCTTGCTTGGCGATCGCTTGAGCTGCTTGAGGATTATCCAATAACCAGGCCATTCCTTGTGTAAGTGCCTCTATATCACCCACTTTAACGAGTAACCCACAGCCTTCTTTGAGTAAATCTCTAGTTCCACGAATATCTGTGCCAATTACAGGAGTTTCCATAGACATAGACTCCATCACACACCTGGGTAGACCCTCTCGATCAGATGCAAGTATCGTAGCTGTGGCTGCACGCATTAAAGTGGGAATATCTCGGCGCACACCCAAAAAGCGGACTTGATTTTGCACCCCTAGTTGAGATGCTAGCTGCTGCATTTGATTCATCAAAGTCCCATCTCCAGCAAAAGCCAAGCAGGCTTGAGGTCTAGCCAACTGAGCAAATGCCCTTACAACATCTTGAGGATGCTTACGGGGGATGAACTCAGCTACTGATAAAAAGAATGGGGTATCTGGTGCTAATCCTAATTCCTGGCGTAGCTGCTCAACTTCAGCATCAGAAACAGCTTGAGGATTGTAATACTGTAAATCCACGCCAATTCCCGGCATGTATCTAATCTTTTCATGGGGAATCAATCTGTAACGTTTTGCTGTTTCTTCATCCTCACGATTAATTACTACTAAATAGTCTGTCCAACGTCCAGCCAACTTCTCCAAAGTTAGGAAAATAGCATTTTTTAAAGGCTCTCCACCGTTATAGAAGTGAAAACCATGTGCTGTATAAATCACCCTGAGTCTGTTCTGCTTATTCAAATCCTTGAGAGCATAGCGGGTCACAAAAGCTGCTACTGGCGTGTGGACATGAACTAGATCATATTTCTCCTGCCGTATTACCTGTTGGATAATACGGGGAGCAACGACAAGATTCAATGGATTTAAAGGATTGCGTGACCATTCTATATCCCAAACCTGATCAAAAGCTTTTATACATTCCACATTCTGAGAAACTCCCGTAGCCATTGCATCAACCTGCCAACCTTGAGTACGAAAGTGATGAGCAAAAGGAATCAAAAAGGCACTCAGAGTATCCGGTACAGTAGTCACCATTAATAAACTTTTCATTGTTGTTTTAACCAAAGTTCTGTTTGTTCACGCACATACCGATAAAAATCAATTCGTTGTTCATATAGCACTTCACTTTTGTACTCTTTGGCTTTCTGGAGATTACGGGCTGACATCTTGGCCATACGTTCAGGATTAGTCACTACTTCCCGAATCTTCTGTGCTAGGACATTCGCATCACCAGGCTGCACCATATCCTCAGCCGCTAATAATTCCGGGATACCGCCGACTGTAGAGCCAATACACGGTAATCCTCGCGCCATAGCCTCCACCATTGCCCTTGGTAGGCCTTCTTGATGGGATGGTAAAACAAACAAATCAGCCCGGTCTAATTCTGCACGCACAGTATCGCCAGCTGCTAACTGACCACGGAAACAGACTCGATCTTTTAAACCCAATGCTACGGCTTTCGCCTCTAATTCTTTTCTATGCTTGCCTTCACCAAGCATAATTAACTTAAGACATAATCCCTCATGCACACAAATAGCTACGGCATTGATCAGTACATCAGGAGCTTTATAGAGTTGAGCTAATGTCCCAACAAAGATGAGTGTCCATCTAGACTTGCTCTGACATAGAGGACGAGGTTCAATTTGTACGGCATCAGATGAAAGTTCAACATCAGAGACTCCAACTGAGTAGTTAGGACAGGGATAGCGTTGTTGTAGAGCCTGTCTTGTCACATAGGCAGCAGCCATAGCCTGAGCGCATTGCTGCTTCTGTATTTGAGGAAAAAACCGACGGAAAAAAGGCCGTAGTGGATGGCTCATCGCACCAGGAGCAAAGACATCGTAGGGGTCACTGACAACTTCCACTGCATAGGGATGACCACTTTGGTGTAAAAGAGGTTGGATACAAGAAGCAATCTGTGAACCAATCCTGAGAATCACCGCATCTTTCGGACTAACTGCTATGCGGGTGGTACGTTTGATTTGTTGCGATCGCAGAAGATACTGCCAACTACCAACGTAGTAGGGTACAGCAATAAATGAAACTCCTTTGCCATTAGCTTGCTTCCAATCATCGGGAACTGATAATACTTCCCGCACACGCGCCACCACAAGCACATGATCGAAAACCTCCAGATAGCACTGCCAAAACGTATGTGCAAAAGTTGTTTGTGTCCATACCTTACCATCTGGTGTGCTATCAAAGCGATGTTCAAGTGTAACTACAACATTCATTTAGTCATAGCCTCCAAAATAAATTTTTTGCAATATCAACAAAAGGGTGTAGGGTAAAATACATTAATAAATTGAAGAGATTCTATGCTTTTTCTTTGGGGCTTACATTTGCCTTAATTAATTCTTGAATGCCAATTTCTGTAGGGTAGGCAATGCTGAAAATTCGCTTGTAGTCATGATTTTTGTGCCGTCGGTATTGCCACCCTAGGATTATTGAGAATGATGCAAAATATTTACCGCCAACTAGCACAGCTACGCACTAGCAAAATACAAAAGAGACTCTATCTTTCTCTCTTTCCTGTCACCTGTATTTCTTGAAATCTTCTAAATAGTGGCTATCCAACCTGCAATTATTAATTAGAATTAGATTTGATTACTGGGAATTTAGCACCACTTTTTACATACAAACTATTACCTTGAAACTGGCATCCTTTTACACACTTAATAAATGAAATAATGCCTCCTTTAAGTGTGTTATTTGTTTGATGATCAGCTAAAAAGTTTTCATTAATATTTACACGATCAAAAACTCCATCAATGATAACTGCTGCTCGGTAATCATTATGAAAATCTCCATTACTTCTCCCTGGATTAACAATGATATTTTGCGATATTTCACCTCTATTGATTGGCGCAGAGATATAGATACCAGCAGCTAGAGAGTTTTTAATGTTGTTACCTGAAATCAGAATATTTTGGCTCTCTATATTGGGAAAATCACTCCTCCATATTCTGACCCCATTTGCTAAACTGTCACTAGCATTACCCTTCTTTATAAAATTGGTAAAAGATATCTCGTTATTCACAATATTCAGGTTTGTCAATGGTGCATCTGAACTTGGTTCTAATGAAATACCTGAACTGGGAGTCTCACCCCATAATTTACGCCAACCATCAATATTCAGGGTAATTTTATTGTCAGAAATCAGGATATTATCAAGTGCATATTTATTCTTTTGCGGCTGATGCAAATATGACCATATTACTATACCATTATAGGCATCTTTTATTGTGTTATCCGTGATGATCTGATTATTTGAACTTGTCGCGAAACCAGTTACATTGATACCGTTAGTAAAACCATTAATAATATTATTTTTGACAGTATGTTTATCTCCATGTATTTCAATTGCCGTTCTTGCTCCATTAGTACCCGCGCCATTTCTGGAAGAAAAAGAATTATGAGATATTTCTATATTTTTGCCATGACTATAAATTGTGGAATGATCATAATCTATCAATCCGCCACCAATTAATTCAAAAATATTATGCTTGATTGTGACATCTGAGACTAGAGAATCATTATTAACTGTGATAGTGTTAGCATTATTTTGATTTTTAAATCGGCATCTAGCGATCGCAATTTTTGAACCTACAAAAATTCGTAGCGCATACCTCATTCTGTCGTCAGTCAAATCTGATTCTGCTTTCACAGGATTATTACTACCATTACCATCAATGCCTATGTCATACATAGCAAAATTAGATAGATCAGAGTTGGGTTTTTCTCCTGCTAGTATTGCGTTATAATTACCTTGGTTATCTGCTAACTGAATCATAGTTTTCTCATTTCCTGCACCCTGGATTGTCACATTCGGCCGAATCGTAATCGCCTGTGATGTTGATGGGTTAATCCTGACTTTGTAAGTACCACTTGGGAAAAAGACAACTCCCCCTCCAGCTTTAGCAACCGCATCAATTGCTGCTTGAATTGCAGGTGTGTCATTGAAGCTACCATTACCAACAGCACCAAATTTCTTAACAGAAACTTCTAATCTGGGCTTGGTTGATTGTTGAGAAAGAATTATCTGATAATTAGAATCTGGAATTGGTTGATGAATAAAATTTGTTATTTTTAATTCGGCATATTTTAATTTGTCCATTTTATTCTGCCATATTTGATAGTTAGTATTCTGTTCGCAATCAGTACATTTAGTCAAATATCTAGGAAGATAAATAATTAGAGGTACTAAAAGTATAGGGCTTAAAAATATCACAATTTTCCAGGGATTTGAAATTTTAAAAAGCATAGTATTCTCTAGAGTTTAATAACTTAGTAAAATTAAGTAAAGTCTGCCTCATACAAATCATCTTGCTAGTCTTTTATATGTCTTTTTGCTTAACCAAGACACAATCCAATAAGGCAGAAATGAATACCATAATAGAGGGCGGATTAATAAAGCAGATTCGGCACGAGGAAAGAACAAGAAAAAAGAAAGAAAACTAGCAAGCATTGCCATTTTTGCTGGTTCACCAGATTTAGATATCCATAATGTGAATTTTGCAAACAGAAACCCCATTATTCCTAAAGCAATTGGTGTTCCAATCCAACCAAAGTTAAGATAAGCTTCAGCGATGAAAGAAAATCCATAAGAACCACCGTGCATAGCAAAGTAGGGATTTATTTCTTCGACCAACCATTGCTCAGGGATACCTCGTGCTACCGTTGGGTGAATTGCTCCGAAATAATTAGGTACTAGCGTGAGTAAAGCATATAAATAATCAGTTCCCATTTGAAAATTTCTTACATCTGGAACTAAGTCTAAAGTGGCAGCTACTGTCAACATAGAACTTCCCATCTCTGATATTGCTGCAACTATAGGATTATCTATATTTGCAAATGTTTCGATTAGAAAATTAATTGATAATCGGTCTTGAGAGCCAATATTTCTAATCACTGCAATCAAAGGAATAATAATAAACATGATTACAGAACCTACTGCCAGCAATAAAGTTTTAGGAATTGGGTAAATCACATGATGCCATAGCCAAGAAAAGCTAATTAATGGCATTACTCCTTGATTTCGCTGACCCAAAATAAACTGGATAATTGAGTAAATAAGGACGATAGCTATAGATATAAACTTTGCTTTTTTTTGATACTTACTTCCAACTAATATAAAAAAAGCTGAAGGAATCAGAAAAGCCGTCAATATATTAGGTATAGCACCAACACTTGTGGCGTGTTCTACTTGGTATAACCCAGAATAACCGGAAGCCATGACAAGTGATAAATTATTGCTGATGGTATAGATGGCAGGAAATAAGGATATACTAAGCAAGAAAATTCCAACTCTATAAGAAGACTTGCTACTTATATAAAATGCTTGTGATTTGGGGCTAATTTTTTGTTCATTTGCTGGAGATTGAGCAAAACTGATTAATGCTCCTAAGTGCCATGCCCCTAGTGACAATATAACTAGAAATAAAGAATTTAGTAAAGTGGGGGAAGAAAATCTAATAAAATCAAATCCTCCTAATAATCCATCTTTATTCAGATGAAATATTTCTATGAATGCTTGTCCAGCATTGAAGAGAAATGCTGATAGTAAAAATAACAGATAAGGATTGAATAAACTTTCTGCGAGAGTATACCATGACCAAAAAGACCAAATAATTTGAATGCAAACTACCCAAGAAAAGAGGGGGATTAGTGACTCTGGTCGGGAATCAAATGGCTCATATAGTAAACGGAAGATAATCAAAATTATCATCATAAACAAATGAGCCACAATTATAATTTTTGAGTGTTTATGATTTGGTTTGATAGTATTGATTTTCATAAACTTTTATGAGGCTTTCTACACTGTATTTAATATTGAATTTGCTTTT
The DNA here is from genome assembly GCF_014697125.1 of Anabaena minutissima FACHB-250. Classification (GTDB taxonomy): domain Bacteria; phylum Cyanobacteriota; class Cyanobacteriia; order Cyanobacteriales; family Nostocaceae; genus Trichormus; species Trichormus minutissimus. Next base: position 126,912 of record NZ_JACJRG010000010.1, read on the forward strand.
TTCTAGGGATGCTAAACTACGGTTTTGAGTGTTGTGTCTCCGAGCATTTCGTGCGGCTAAAACTGCTTCAGCCCATACAGATGCAGGTTGAGATAAGCTGAGGCGTTGTGTTAGTGACTCTACTTGATCTAGCTCTCTGGGAATCACATCAGACATAATTATGGGTAGTCCAGCCGCTTGAGTTTCTAGTCCGACGATGGGTAGCCCTTCGTAGAGGGAGGGAAATAGAAAGAGATCCATAACGCCTCGCATCAGATGGGGAACATCAGATCGAGTACCTGCAAATATCACTTTGTCAACTAAATTTGATTCAACCACCTGTTGCTCAATCTCTGTCCGTAAGAAACCTTGACCGACTAGCAACAGGCGCATCTTTGGTTCTTTTTGGGCAACTGCGGCAGCGATTTCTATGAGAAATTTGTGATTTTTTTGCGGCTCAAATCTACCGACATGACCAATGACAAAAGCATCCCCAGGTATACTCAATGCAGTGCGAATTGTGCCAGTATCGATGACCTCTTGAAATGGTTTGAGGTCAATACCACAATAAAGAAGTTGCCAACGAGGATCAGTTGTCCAGCCAGAGTTAAATAAATCTACAGCTGCATCTTGGCTACATGCTAAACCAACACTAGCGTGATGAGTAATCAACTGTTTCATGAAAGCTAAATATAACTTGCGCTGCCATTTAGCCTTAGTTTCTTGGTAAGAGCTATCTAAATGGCTATGGGCGATACGGACAGGCACACCTGCTAATTGTGCTAAGTAAAGTATGAAGCCGGTGTAATGATGAACATGACTGTGAATGATATCGTAAAGACCATGTTGGTGCAGAATACGCCGGAAATTATGGGCATAAAGCCAGGGATTTGTCGGATTAGGACAGGAAATAACTTGACTACCAAGCTGACGTACTTCGTCATCATAATGACAAGGCTCGGTAGTATGGACTAAAAAATCCATGTGAATGCGATCGCGATCAATGTGACGCAGGATGTGCATTAACCAGGTTTCAATTCCGCCTCGATTCATCCCCCCTACAACATGAAGTACACGTATAGGACGCTGAATGGCTAGTTTTTCAAGCTTTTGAGGTATGACTTTGCTGCTTGTGTAATACATAAATAATTACTCCCGAACTAATCAAAGCTTGCACTGTAGCGGCTAGTAACAAAGCGATCGCCGCTCCTAGCAATCCCAGTTTTGGCAACAACCACAGACAACCTATTGCAGAGATACTAGCTACGGTAATAAACAAAGGTATTTGAATCCGAAAATACCGGGCTGCGGTCATTCCGTAGCCTAAAAAGGAGGATATATAGTTCATTCCGGCCGTCACCATTAGCCAGACAAACAAATTATTCTGCTCTGCATATTCAGATCGATATAGCAGTGTAAGAATTTGCTCTCCAGCAACGATCGCTACTAATACACCTGTTCCGCCAATGAGAACTGCAATACCCACCAACTTGAGTAAGAGTGAACGAAAACCTTGGCGATCGCCTGCGACGTAATATTTGGCTAGTTTAGGTGTGGCTGAATCTCCTAAAGCATTGACTAGCATATTTCCTGCCACCATCAAATAGGCTAAGGCGGAAAAAATTCCCAGTTCCCGTTCGCCTAGATATTGCTCAATAAAATAGAGTGGAATATTGCTATTGAGTGAAATGAGCATCATCACACATCCCAAAGGCAAACAGAGCCATACCAGTTTGGTAATAGTTTTCCGATGCCAGCATGGTTGTAACTGTGACTTCCGCCTGAGCATTAAGAAGCCACTGCGAATATCATAGGCAAACAACACCAGACCCCAAGCCAAGACTAGACCTGCTACTCCTCCCAAAATACTGCCAGATATATATATTCCAATTGCCAGAAATAGTAGTGATAGAAGACCTTTGAGCATTAGTGATAGGGCTATTCGATCCATCCGTTCCTGCTGCTGAATTAGCCCATAAAATACGTCGCTAATCGACTCAAATGCTTTTGCTAGACCGATAAAAGAGATAGTTAGAATGGTTTCCCATCGATATCCTCCTAACAAAATAATGATGGCAATAATCAAAAGAGCCAGCACAGTTGAGATTAGTCTAAGACCTAAGTAATCACTAAATAGATATTGTTTTTTAGCATCCGTTGCTTGCACAGATCGCAAATGGAGATTTGTAAACATAATTACGGGTGCGGTGACTGCAAGCCCCAACGTAAACTGCCCCACCATCTCTGGACTGCCGAGTTTAGCCATCACTACGAGCATTCCCCACTGGCAGCCTGCATAAACTAAATTACCAATGAATGTCCAAGAGAAATTTTTTCGTAATGTTAATGGCTTGTTTCCTAACATACATTTTTGAGGAATTAGTGATTACTTTTTCAACCTATTACACACCTTTAGTCTCTATACCCGCTAAGATATTCACTTTAGAATTAGAACTAGTCAAACTGGTATTATTTGTGTATGGAATAAAAGTTTTTTCTTGCTCATGTTTGTATCCAGCCACTAATTTCTCTAGAAGAAAAATTATAGAACTAGGATTATTATTTCTAGCTTCAGAACATAATGCTTCTACATTAATGGCTAGATTTTTTGGCAAGATTCGACTGGCATTTTTCACAATCATGAGTTTCTCATGTTGGGTTGGCTCATATTCCTCCCCGTCAATAAACAGTTCTTCAAATAATTTCTCTCCGGGTCGTAATCCTGTAAATACAATATCTATGTCTTTATTGACTTCATACCCAGAAAGATGAATTAATTCTTTTGCTAAGTCCACAATTTTCACAGGTTGACCCATATTTAGCATGAAAACCTCACCACCATGCCCAACGACTGCTGCCTGCAACACTAATTGTACGGCTTCAGGAATAGTCATAAAATAACGGCAGATATCTGGATGTGTAACTGTTATTGGTCCACCTGCGGCAATTTGTCTTTTAAAAGTAGGAACAACACTACCGCGACTGCCTAAAACATTACCGAAACGTACTGCAACATAAGGTTTACCACTATCTTTGGCAGCTTGCAGCACTAGCATTTCTGCAACTCTCTTACTCGCTCCCATGACATTAGTTGGATTCACAGCTTTATCAGTGGAAATCATCACGAAATTCTGCACATCATATTCTAGTGCCATATCCAAGAGATTTTTTGTTCCCAACACATTGTTAGTGATTGCTTCTGGTGAATTTAATTCCATCAGGGGGACGTGCTTATGAGCGGCTGCATGAAAAATTACGTCAGGTTGAAATTTTTCAAAAGCGTGTCTTAGCCGTTCTCTACAGCGAATATCACCAATAAAGCTAGAAATTTGAGGTGTATATTGTTGTGCTTTTACATCTTTTTTGAGTATGTAAATTAGCTGCTCTAATTCTTGTTGGATATTAAAAACAGAATTTTCTCCGTGTCCCATCAACATAATTTTGGCAGGACGACATTTGCAAATTTGACGGCAAAGTTCGCTACCAATTGATCCTCCTGCACCTGTGATTAGTACCGCCTTACCTTTAAGAAATTGAGATACTCTTTCAATATCTGTCTGTATTGGTTCTCGTCTGAGTAAATCCTCAATTCTCACGTCTCGAATGCTGTCTACTCTGACCCGATTATTGAGGATTTCATGTATTCCTGGTAAAGTGCTAGTTTGGATGCCAGTTGCTTGGCAAATATCAACGATTTCTCGAATGATTTTACCTGCAACTGTTGGCATAGCAATGATAACTTTCTGAATTTGCAGAGATTGCACAATGTTAGGAATTGTATGGCGATCGCCTACTACGGTAATCCCGCGAATCTTGGCGTGTAATTTCTGTGGATCATCATCAACAAAAGCAATAGGATTAAACCCTAATTGCGGATTTCTTTGCATTTCTTCCACGAGGTCGATTCCTGCATTACCTGCACCCACAATTAGGACACGCTCTTGTAAAGAAAATACTGTATACTTTTGCCTGGTTCTTTCTATAATCCGAATACTGAAACGTACTCCACCAACGAGGATACAGGAAAGCAAGCCGTCAATTAATGGTATTGATGGTGGCAATTTAGCTATATTGAAATACGGTAGTAAATCCAAATTATAAAATATCAACATTTGGATAACCGTCGTAATGCCCATATACAAGATGATATTTATTAGTTCTTCAATACTGGCATAACGCCAGTAAAATCTATAAAAACGCAAATTCCACAAGACAATTATTTTGACGAATAAGAAAATTATTGTGACTCTTCCTAGCTCAGATATATATGTTCTTAGACCTATTGTGCCATCTGAAGATAGGAATAAAGCTAACAATGGTGTAATGACAAAGATAATACTATCAATGATAATTAAGTATTTGTTTCTGAGATTTAAAAAACTCTTCAAGAAATGGTTAACGGGTTTTTGTACCCACTGATGGTAATTCAAAAATAAGTCATTCATACCCGCGCAAGCCTCTAGATGATTTATCAACAAAGAATATATGCGTTAGTTGTCAGATTAACCTTTCCACACAAAAAGCTACAGTATGAGTTGGAGTCCAATTCGTAGAGGGATAGAGGATTAAAACCCTTACTCTACAAGTGGTCTTCAATTAGTGAAAAATTTTGTAGAAAGTGGTGAGTTTTAATACCCCACTTCCTTGTACTGATTTATCTAAGCATAGCTTTTAAGCTATTCTGACTTCTAAATTCTTCTTCAAGTCAATGATGGGCTGTCAATAAACATGAGTCTCAGATAAATTAATTATCCATTATCTAGTGTACTGAAAATCATATATAGCTTTTCTTAATTAGATGAGGTATGTCATAGTCCCCTCCTTGCTTCCGGGGAGGGGGTGGGGTTTTTGTACCTCACTCAACCGAGAAATGCTATATAAATTCCTCTGAACATGAGGTATCTCATACTAATATTAGTTTCCTCAACGTTACATAGCAAAAAGACCGTTAGGAAGACAGTATAAAATTGGCTGGTTTTATACTTTAATTGATATATTGTATGAAAATAAATGGTGCAGGACTTAACTAAAGACATTATTGTTTTACCAGAAGATAATCGATTAAGTCTCGCCAACTTGGCAAAAAATTGAAAATAAAAGAATAAAGCAATCTTTGATTTATGTTTATCAAAACTTCAATTTTTAGCCACTCAGATGAATAATATTTAGCAAAAATATGAAGTTGCAAAATAAATTACTCCGAACATAGAATTAAAGATGTATAAGGACATTAAACCTTTATAGATGTTTATGTGGTTCAAATTACATAGCTGATTTTTATAATAGAATCTAAAGACGAAAAAGCAATGCTTTGAGGCTTTATTGTGTGATTAGAATGACACAGTTGGATAGCTTTTAAATCAAGTATGAGTAGTAATTAAACAGAATGAGTAGGAATAACAGAGTCATTGAGAACATGGTAGTTGGATTAGGTGACAGGGGACAGGTGATAGTGAAGGGAGAATGAGGGTTATGGATTAACCTGAACGCTATAATTATGTATAGTGAATCTCCAGTGAGTAACTTACTCTTCTGGGCTGCTAGTTTGCTCCTCATACTCATCAGTGCTACGCTGTAAAAATCGCTGAATGTCGTGTAGCCTGGAAGATGATGAATAACAAATACAATTCATCGGTTGCCAAGCATTACGGTATTGCCGACCCCATACGCAGCGACTTGAGTCGGAAATTTAAACCATCCTTGATCATAAATGCTTCAAATCTTACAACCAGATTTTTAGTCAGTTTGGTTTTGGCTTGCGGGTACGAGTTTTAGGCTGCTCGGTTGGATTTATCCGTTTGAAGCATTTCTAGTTGATGGTAAACCCCTGATTGAGTACGAAGTTAGGGAAGTTAAACGGGTAGAGAAAATACGCCAAGACGGTAAAACTGTTGTGAAGCGATCGCCTGGCGATGTCAAAGGGGTCAAACGTAACCGCAGCCGCGACGCTTTCAAATGAAAAGTCAGAACTCATATCCGGCGATCGCCCCAAAACATGGGAAAATATATTTTGTCTCATGGCCTTGATTTCGGAGCAAAGCAACGTGACGAAGCCAACCCTAAGTGCAGCCGTTCAAGAATTGATCCAGAAAGCTCGGATTGTCAGTTTTGCCACCTGGCAGAGTACCCATCCTCCGGTAATAATTCAGCGATTCCAGGCGGCAGATGACGAGGGACGCTACCTCACAGATGAAGATTTACAGCAAATTCAGCAGCTTGTGCCATCAACTACAGCAGTCATTGCAGTTACTAGGGAACTACGCGATCGCGTCAATGAAATTGTAGATGAAGCCAGAACCCAGGTATTGGTAACATTCCCTAACATCACTCAACCCGGTGGCGGACTCTACCCAACCGCGAGGGCAAATGCCTGCTGGCGTGATTTTTGGCACTTCCTGCGCTGTATTACCTATGGCATCGCTGGACAGCATACTGACTACACCAGCACGGAAGGATTGCACTATATGCAACTGCTGTATCAAGAGTTGCAAGTGCCGTTAGATGCAATGGTGGTAGGACTAGAAGGCATTAAGACTGCCAGTTTAAAGCGAGTTGAACCAGACCAACAAGCCCAGATAGCCCCCTATTTCGATCATTTGATTGAGCAATTAAAGCGATTTTAATATGGTTAATATCAAACTATTTCTTTATAATCAGGTTTTTCAAAAAGTCAACCCCAAGATATTTATTTTTATAAAAATCATATCTATAGTGGTTACGACTGGAGCAATTTTCTTAGAATTATGGAATGATTATCTGCTAATAAATAACCAGCAAATTTTAAATCATTTAAATATAATTCTTTGGATAGGGCGAATTGTTATCACAAGCCATTTTTTAGAAGCAGTAATAGCAACTACTTATGCACCTGCAAAAAACAGGACACCATTACATTATGGTATTTATACTTTTTTTGTAGGCACAATTGGTTTGTTAGAACTATTTAATCAGGAAGAGTTGTCCTAAGTTGACATTTTTACTAACGTTAGCTCGCTAAATCTTCACGAAATTGAAAACGTCCTCAGCGATGCGATCGCACTTGCTCATTGACGTAGCCAGCAAAATTAAATCAATTATTGTGCCTTGTTAATTATTGCTTGGTTGGGTTTCTAAAAGCTTGTCGTTTTTCTGAGATGGTACTTTTGCAGGTGGGATATCAGTCGATGAATTTTGTTTAACTTCCACAGTTGGCACTACCACAGAAGAAGAATCGGGATTTTTAGACTCCGTAGGTGGTGCGCTTGGTAGTACCACAGGTTTAGGCTGTTTATCAACTGGGGACGGGGTAGAATTCTGGCTACTAGAGGGTGGGGAATTTTCTAAAGAGTTGGCGGGGTTAGCTTTACGAGAGGAACGAATTTCCCGCAGCTTCTCTACTAGGGATGGTGAAGCTTCAGTGTTAGATGAGGGAGGAGATTTTTCAGAATTGACCCTTGCTGATTCTCCAGTGTTGGGTTGTGGTGATTGTTCTGTAGCACTGCTGTTGGTATTTGCAGGTTCGGTTTGTTGTTCAGGTAAGTTGCGTCTGCGTCGTCTAAAGTTGGTAGTGGGTGTAGTTTCTCCAGAATCAACAGTGGAAGATTTGCGGATATTGTTGTTTTCTTGTGGGGTAGTGTTTTTACCCCCTAATTCTAGTGGGCGTTCTTCAAACAATGGTTTGGAAGGTGACTTGGGTTGAGAATCAGAAAACATATTGGTGATGCCAAAACCTGCGGTAGCAGCAACTAAAGCGACACTAACACCCAAGAAAACCTTAGAAGTCGCTAGCTTCTGAACCATGATGGCGATGTTTCTTAATGGCGAGGTTTTCTTCACACTACTGAAAATATTGCCGCTAGCCGCATTTTCGAGATTGTGAACAGATAAATCGATAGTAGGGACTGCATAGGTGGGGATGACTTGCGGTGCAACGTTTATACCACTACCTGGTAGTAGTTGCAGCCACTCAGCAACGGTGGCGGGACGAAAGCGAGATTCTACAGCCATTCCACGCATGACGGCTTGATTGACAGATGCACTGAGATGGGGTTGCAGTTCGCGGGGGGCTGGCATTTGTTCGCGATCGCGTAATAATGCTGGTAAGGGTACTTGTCCTGTTAATAAGGCATACAAAGTAGCTGCCAAACCATAAACATCTGTAGCGGGTGTACGCATCGCTTGGGTTAAATACTGCTCAATGGGGGAATAGCCTTCAGATACTATTCCTGTGTGAGTTTGCCTCACGCCATTATTAAATTCACGGGCAATGCCAAAATCAATCAGGACGACTTCCTGAGTGCCTTGACGAAGAATAATGTTATCTGGTTTAACATCTCGATGCAGTAAGCCATTGCTGTGAACTACCTGCAATGCTGCGCCGATTTGTCGGATATAATGAATAGCTGTGGCTTCAGGTAAGGGTATTCCTGGCAAGATAAACGCATCTCCCAAGGTTTCCCCAGGAATATACTCCATCACCATGTAAGGGAGTCCGTCTTCTACAAAAAAATCGCTGACTCTGACAATATTGGGATGAACGCAAGTCGCTAATCTTCTGGCTTCATCTTGGAATTGTTGCTCGAACTTCGCAAACTCAGAATGTTGTCGCAGTTTTTCATTAATTGTTTTCATCACTACCTCCTGTTCTAAGTAGTGATGAGTAGCTTTAAACGTAATGCCAAAGCCACCGCGTCCAATTTCTTGGATAAGGGTGTATTTCCCACCCTGCAAAATTTTACCTGCTACCATAAAGAGCCTGCGTCCTGAGTCCTGATTCCACGATGAGAATACGGTACTATTTTCTGGTTGTCGGGAGAGAGCCAAATCAAAAGCCTATCCATATTGATTGTATTAGTTAACTAGCTCAAAGTTCTGCTGCAATCAGGACAATTGATTTTTTGTATCTCCCGTCTTGGTCAAACCCTCCTGTGGTTGACTATAGTTTTTTCTTCTCAATAATACAGTAGGCGAAAAATAATGCCCATCTAAAATAATATTTGCCAGAGTATATAAAGATTTAGTAAATCAAGTAGCAGGGCAACAATTACTTTAATACGTCGATTGGAACTGATTTGACGTCGGGAAACTAATAAACGCACCAGTAGCCATAGAGAGTAAATTTGAATGGGTAGGAAGAGTAAAATTAGACCAATTACAGATGTGCGAAATGCTCTATCTGCGGTTTCATCTGCCCAAGATATTTTTTCTATATCATCATCTTGCAGCCATTCGTCTGCTGAATCTTCTATCTCAAACTCAGAAGATACTAAAACTTTTTTGGCTTGTTCTAAATCTGTTTGATTAACTTGTAATTTAATCCAGCCAACGGCTACTGTTAGATGCCATGCCATGTTGACAGTAGACTCATTAGCTAAGTAGCATTGAATGCCTTCAGATTCTAATAACTGCTTGGCTAAATTGGCATCAACATAGTTACTAAAAGTGGATACTGTGACAAAATTATTAACCATGCCGCTTTGTGTAATATATTGAATACAGCAAGATTTATTTGTTCTGGAATTGCAGTATAGGTGTAAATCAGGAATTATAAGTTATCTCGAAATAAATTATAATAAAGCTATGTAATACCAATTCGCAATTCGCAATTCGCAATTCGCAATTAAGAAAGTCAGATACCATCTGGATTTCAAGCTTTGCATCTGTTGCTTAATTTTGGAGAATTGGTATAAATACCGTAGAGTAAAGTAGCAAGATATTTAACTGATTGATATTGGCAGGCGATCGCTCTGGTTTTGAGTCAGCAGTGAAAACCCCGATTTTTCTCCACAATCGGGGTAATTTTGTTAACGTCCTAGCATTTTATCGCGCAGTTGCTTGATGCGATCGCGCAATTTTGCCGCCTCTTCAAACTCTAGGTTTTTCGCTGCGGCTTTCATCTGTGTTTCTAGTTGGGTAATCAATTCAGGAATCTGCTCTAATGGCAATTCAGATAAATTTTCTTCTACAACTTTAAAGTCTCCTGCATTCAATCTTCTAGAAATATCTAAGAAAGATAAAATCGCATTACCTGATCTTTTCACAATTGGTTGCGGTGTAATTCCGTGCATTCGATTATGTGCCATTTGAATTCCCCGCCGTCTATCAGTTTCTTCAATAGCTTTCACCATGCTGTTGGTGAAATTATCAGCGTATAAAATTGCTTGTCCTCGGATGTGACGCGCGGCTCTCCCGATAGTTTGAATTAAAGAACGTTCAGCGCGCAAAAATCCTTCTTTATCGGCATCCATAATTACCACTAAAGAAACTTCCGGTAAATCTAAACCTTCCCGCAGTAAGTTCACACCCACCAAAACATCAAATTTACCCTCACGTAAATCTTCTAAAATTTCAATGCGCTGAATGGAATTAATCTCTGAGTGTAAATAACGCACCCGAATGCTGTGTTCTTGCAGATACTCGGTTAAGTCTTCCGCCATGCGTTTAGTCAAAGTGGTAATCAATACCCGTTCTTGGCGATCAATTCTATCTTTAATTTCTCCCAACAAATCATCAATTTGTCCGTCTGTGGGACGCACAAAAATCTCTGGGTCAATTACACCAGTCGGTCTAATTACTTGCTCAACTATCCTATCTTCAGAAATTTCTAATTCCCAATTTCCTGGGGTAGCAGAAACGAAAATACATTGATTGACTTTCGTCCAAAATTCCTCTGCTTTTAAAGGCCTGTTATCCGCCGCACTAGGTAGTCTAAAACCATGTTCAATTAAAACTTTCTTTCTGGCTTGGTCACCGTTATACATAGCCCGAATTTGCGGTACAGTAACGTGAGATTCATCAATTACTAACAGCCAATCTTTAGGAAAATAATCAATTAAACATTCTGGCGGTTCTCCAGCTTGTCTACCTGCTAAGTGACGAGAATAGTTTTCTACCCCGTTACAGTAACCAACTTCACGCAACATTTCTAAGTCATAACGTGTACGCTGGTCTATGCGTTGCGCTTCCACTAACTTACCAGCTGCTTCTAGTTCTGTTTTTTGTTGTTTTAATTCAGCCGCAATGTCTTCACAGGCGACTTCTAAACGTTCCTCTGGGGTGACAAAGTGACGCGCTGGGTAAATATTCACAGCTTGCAAACTATTGATAATTTCACCCGTTACGGGGTCAATATAGCGAATTGCGTCAATTTCATCGCCAAAGAATTCCACCCGAATAATCCTATCTTCGTAGGCGGGGCCAATTTCTAAAACATCACCCCGGACACGGAAACGTCCCCGTCCCATTTCGATATCGTTACGACTGTACTGCACTGAAGTTAAATCCCGCAAAATCTGGCGTTGATTTACTTCCATCCCAATTTGTAGTGGGATAGCCGCTTTCAGATATTCGGCGGGGATACCCAAACCATAGATACAGCTAATTGATGCTACAACAATCACATCACGCCGTTCAAATAGCGATCGCGTCGCAGAGTGACGTAGCATATCTATTTCATCATTAATCGCCGCCGTTTTCTCAATGTAGGTGTCGGTAACGGGAATATACGCCTCTGGCTGATAGTAGTCGTAGTAACTGACAAAATATTCAACAGCGTTATTGGGGAAGAACTCCCGCAACTCATTACAAAGTTGTGCAGCTAGGGTTTTATTGTGCGCCAAAACTAAAGTCGGCTTACCCACCTTCTCAATTACTGCTGCTATGGAAAATGTTTTACCTGTTCCCGTCGCCCCTAGTAAGGTTTGGTAACGGTTATTCGCTTCTATACTAGCAACTAACTGCGCGATCGCTTGTGGTTGATCACCAGTCGGACTAAAGGGAGCTTGCAGACCAAAATCTGTCATACATTTGTACTAAGAAATACCCTATCTCATAGTAGCGTTAGGGAGTGGGGAGTGATGAGTAATGAGTGGTGAGTGATGAGTGGTGAGTGATGAGTGATGAGTGGTGAGTGATGAGTGATGAGTGATGAGTAATGAGTGGTGAGTAATGAGTGATGAGTGATGAGTGATGAGTGATGAGTGATGAGTAGTGAGTGCTGAGTGGCCATTGTATTTTTCTCCCCCTGCTTCCCCTGCTTTCTTTTCCTCAGTCCCCAGTCCCCAATCCCTTTTCAATTCAGCAATCTTACTTTACAAAAATTCTCAGTTTAAATTTACTTATATATCAGTTTTGAAGATACTTGTATCTATGCAAGGTTGTTTAAGGTTAAACTCTGTTATATAGGAAATATTTTAAGCTTTCCTTAAATATTGTAAAGTTCAGTTACGAAACCAGAGGTGTCTAGTTATGACCATCAGCACTAATGGCAAAACAGTCAGCCCTCGGCAAAGACGTGCCAAACTTAAAGGAGAAACAACGGTGGAAGTCGAAAATAACCAAGGTCATAGCTCGAATCAAGAACAAGTCGAAAAAGGTGCTAATTTACCAGTGCAGTTAGAAAAATCGAATAAACAAGAAGTGGTAGGAACGTTAGCCGTTGCTGGAGAGCGTCCTATTACTAGTAGTGATTTAGAAGTTGCTCATACATTTTCTAGTGCTGGAATACGTCCCATTGGTGTAAGTCATTTGGAAGTAGTTGAGACAATAAATATAATGGGACTCCGTCCCATAGGTGCTAATACATTCCAAGTTATGGACAGTATTAACTTGTCAGGAATTCGTCCAATTTCTTCTAGTGCGCTAGTTATTTCTAGCAATTATTCTGTAATGGGTAATCGTCCAGTTGCTCCCAACGAGACAGATGATTCTGATAGTCTGATGGGTTTTATAGATTAGATAAACAAAGAATCTCATTAATTTTAATAAATCCATTATTAACCCAGTTGCTGATAGTGACTGGGTTTTTGATTGAGAAAATATATAGGCATCGGATTTTATTTCTGTTGGCGTAGCCTGCGCTTGCGCTTAAAAATCTAAGATACAAGGTTGGGTTAAACGTAGCGTAACCCAAGATGGACTCAGACACTCAACATAGATGTTGGTGTTGGGTTTACCTTACGTCAACCCAACCTATATTTTTTGCAACACCAAGAAATTAATTTATTGCCAGCATAAGAAACTGGTGAAATATATAGGAAAAGCGGGTTTTCAAAGTTTCATATGTATCATGTAATAGATAAAAAAGCTATATATGTTTGTTGGTTTTATGTCTTTGTGTATAGGTCAACAATATATCCTGTGGAGGAAGTTAGCAGAAATTAATAAAGTTAGATTGTATAGAGTGATAACCAAATAAATTCAAAGTTAATTTATTGCTTTGAAGCTAATCATTCATAAATTTAGGAGTGCAAAATGAGTTTAGAAGAAAGAGCGAAAGCTACAGGTAAAAATATTGAAGGGAAAGCCCAAGAAGCACTCGGAAATGTGACTGGTGATCCTGAAGATCAAGCTGAGGGCAAAGCCAAGCAAGCCGAAAGTCAAGTACGTCACGGTGTCGAAGATGTCAAAGATAACGTGAAGAAGAAGCTTGATTAACTCTAGTTTGTTTTAAGTATTTGAAGGCTTTTCCGGGTGGAGATATAGCATTGACTGTAGGGATATGTATATCATATCTCTACCTTTCTACACTGGTTTTGAGCATATAATTCATATTTAATAAATAAAAACTTTAGTAAATTTTCTAGCAAAGATTTTAATAGGAGGAAAAAATATGATTCTGCTACAGCAGAGTCGCAAATTTTTGACGACTTTTGTTTTAATTTTGGTGTTGATGATAGTTACGGCTTGCGGTGGCGGAACAGTAACCCAAAGTGACCGTATTACCTCACCTCCAGCCATTGGTAGAGATATAACTTATTCAGAGTTAGAGAGAGGTAACACCCCATCAGGACAAAGTTTTGGTAACTGGGTTGTACAAACATCTAGGGGATTAGTCCAAGATGCTTATGTACGTGATAACAACAAACTAGGCGTTGTGATTTCTCCTCAAGTCCGTCCTAACGAAGTGAAACCTTTAGCCAAATCTTTAGCACAAGGTTTTCGGAAGAATTTCCCCAATCAAAATTTAACTGTTCTGATTTACGGGCCTGACAAAAAGCTAATTGTAACTGCCAAATACGATACTCAAACCAATCAGATTCAGTATACCTAATAGAGTTCGTAGTTAGGACTTAAGTCTTAACTACAAACTTTTAAAACTAGAAGGAGATGAGAAAAGTGACCAGCAGTGAAGAATACAGACGGCAAATCATGAAGGATTTAGCTGGAGGAAATATTGAATCTCTAGATGATGTAAGTAGTGATTCTGGGACTCAATACGAAACCTTCGATGATTTTGCTCAACGGACAACACCAGATCAACGCCGTAGTTTGTTCAATCGTTCCTTGCAACCAGAACGGATTCCCCCTAGTCAAATGGAACCCGAATTGCAAAAAGCGATCGCCCAAATTAAACCCAATGAACGAGATGATGTCGCACGCGCGTTTTTCAAACATTTCAAGCAAAGAGGTTTAGACGACCGCCACCTAGAACAGCAATTAGGTCTTTCCACACACCACGCCAGCCGGATGAATGCGGATGATGTCAGTCGGCTTGCATCCTTCGCCTATCACAATCACCCCGACATCTTCCGCGAAGTTCTAGCCGAACAGCCAGGGATTATCAAGTTCCTCAGCAATCCTGTAGTTGCAGGGATTATCGGTATAGCAGCCGCCAAGTGGTTGGGTAGCCGCAAATAAAGAGTGCTGAGTTCGGTTAGCAGTAGCGTGGCGTTGAGCAGAGTGGTGAGTGCTGAGTCGAAATACCTCCGACACTCACTACTCACCACTCACTACTCACTACTCGCTTCACTACTCACTACTCACTACTCGCTTCACTACTCACTACTCACTACTCACTACTCACTACTCATTACTCAGCACTCAGCACTCAGCACTCAGCACTCAGCACTCCTTACTGCGTTCTGGGTTTGCAACAATTAATCAGTGGCTGATTAGCTATTTCCTCTAAGCCAACTGAATGAAGTAAAGTTGTCCACTTTGTTAGTAAAGATTCATTTTTGGGATTGGTAAGGCGTAATTCTGCCAAACTTGCAATAGCATCATACCAAACACCATTTGCAGCATAAAGCGTTACTTTTTGTTGAAGTTCTGCTTGTTTTAGTTGTTCTGTTAATGTTGAATTTTGGTTAACCCGTTGCACCCAACCCTCTGCATAATCCAGTTTCAGGGGTTGTTTTTGGTCGCATTGAACCCGTACCTTAAAAAACCAGTGATACATTGTTCCTACCTGCAATGAGGCTGCACTTGGGGGTAAATGAACGCTCATAATTCCTGGTGACTCTGGTGCTGTCAGATAAGTACGGTATACAGTTTTACTTTTATTCTGAGTTTGTTCTTGCAAAACAAACTCTATATTGGCGATAGATGAAGCATTGTAGGGAACAAAAAAGAAAAAATCAGGATTTTCAGCGTTTGTTAACCCCCAAACTTGAGTTATGGGAACAACAGCTTGCTGACCTTGGTTAATAGTCTGTTGGTAGGTTGGGACTAAGGCTGTTACTGTTTGACTCCCTGCATCGCATCCACGGCTTGCAGCCCCACTTCTAGACCCGGCTGCACTACGGTCTGGTGGTGGCGGTGGTGGGATAAATTTGACTGAAGCAAGATGATGATTAACTGGTAAAGCCTGAAGTTTTAGAGGGTAGGATATATTACTAGTCAATAGTATCCCCAAGGCTATAGTTAATTGAAGGATTTTCATAATTTGTTGTCAAGCAAAAATATATTTTTATGATTGTTTGATAGGCTTGATGACGGTCATGACAATGACAGCACTACCTCCTAAAGCGATCGCCGCAGGTACAAAAGGAATCCAAGAACTGTATAGTATTAATAATATCAAGCAAAACCCGTACAAACTCAGAAATACCCCCCCAACTGCCCAGCTTAAATAAGTGGGTTGTCGCAGATATGCAGCAAGTACGCCTCCAATAACAGCCCAAACCCAAACCCAAAACACTTCACCCAAGAGATTCCAAGTCCTTAGCAGAGGCCGCCCATCCAAAGCTGCACTCAACAAATGACTCACCATCTGTGCTTGTAAACAAACTCCGGCGATTTCCTGTGACTGACCTTTTGCTGAAGCGTAGGGAGTCAATGAATAATCTCGAAAACTTTCGGCTGTTGTGCCAATTAAAACTATTTTGTCTTTAACTGCATCTGCTTGTAGTTTACTAGTTAATGCTTCTTGTAAAGTGATGCGGGGGGCGATCGCTTCTAAGTTAGGAAAGGAGCGATAATTGAGTAAAATTTGGTGTCCTAACGCGTCAATCCCTTGGTAGCCTCCGGTATGAGCCTCAATAGGTTTTAAAGTTAGCTTACCTAATTGCCATGCTCCATCAGAGGTAAATTGTAACTGAATTCCTTCAGTATATAAATAACGTAGAGCCAACTGCACATTTAAAGCATAAGATGCAGTACAGGGAGATGAGGGAGGGGGAGTTAAAGCCAAGAGATGACGACGTACCACATTATCCGCATCAACGACAATATCACTAAAGCCGAGAGAGTCGGGAGAAATTTCTGGCGGTGGTTTGATACCTGGGTTGCTAGTTTGAGAGTTACTAACTTGACATACTCCCACAAAGCGATCGCTATTTCTCATGCGTTCCGCCAACTTTGGATAAGCTGGCTGTACAGCATAATCTCGGTATATATCCAAACCAATTGCCCGTGGTTTATACGCTTCTAATTTGGCTAATAACTTATCTAAAGCCTCGTCAGACAGAGACCCCCGCCTATTGGGAGATTGCGCTTGTACATCTTCTTCTGTAATTTCAATTACCAGTATGCGAGAATCTGGTTTCTCCTGGGGACGCAAACGCAGCATATGGTCAAACGCCATTAACTCCCAAGATTGCAGTAAACCAAAATACCTTACTCCCATTAATAATACTGTTGTGACTATGCTGACAAGCATGACCGCAGAAAAAGCTTGTCCTAGTTTGATACCTCTCCTAGTAGGGGTTTTGGGTACAGATGTTATTTGCTGACTATTCTGGTTGACGTGTAATTCTCGCCATAATAAAGGCATCGTTGCCGGATTTTGATAAATTACAGGCAACCAAGTAGCACAGGGAAATTGCGTTTCTAGTCCTTGCAACCGTTCTCGCGCTTCTCTGACTGCTATGTATAAAGATTCACCATGAGCAAAAGCTTCTAAAAAATACTTCAGGAATTCTTGCGCCACCCTATCAGGAACTGGTTCTCGCATGACGATGATTTGGGGTATATGCAAATCTGCAAACTCCCGCGCCAAACCCAAACCATCACAAGAGTTAAAAATTGCTAAATGCAAACCCCGTTCCACCGCTTTTCGCAAACCGTACTTTAATTGAGTAATTGTCAAGCTTTCCGTTTGATTAATATCAATTTTCCCTTGATTACCGCTTCCATCAGTAGCACTATGTCCCGCGAAAAACAAAATCTGCCAGTCTTGTTCCCATAGCTGGTCAGTCAGGTCTTTACCTGATGGCTCAACTAGGAAAGTAGTATTGGCGTGAGGTAATTCTGCTAAGATTTGACTGTCTGTTTGGATATCAATTCCCTGACTATTACCCAAAATGGCTAAAACTTTCACCTGTGGTTTAGGCGGTGAGTTGCGGCTAACTTGTTCATAACTAGGCGCACTCAGAGCAACTTCGGCATTGGGATAGCGTTCTAATAAATCCCACAAATGCCAAGGCAGTTTTTGCAATCTCAGGTCATCGGTTTGTAGTAGTACGCGGATATGGTCTTCTGGTACAAGCCTTTCCAGCCATTTTTCACGGATAGGACGAAAACTATGGGATGATAGCCAAGTATTTAAGTGAAACCTCAAATTATCCGCCGCTTTTTCGCAATCTTCTAAGGAAAGGGTTTGTTTCGATTGCTTAGGAATACCGATAGGACGACCAGAAAATTTAAGTTGACAATAAATAGATTGCCATTGATGGTAACAAAGGGGAATTTCTGGGTTTGGTGGTAGTTCACCAATAATTTCTACAATTGGTCGCACATTTTCATCACCAATTTGCAATGTGACGGAAAATCCCGCCTCAAAACTTCCTGTGCCTAACTTTAAAACTACTAACTTACCCAACGTCAGTACCCCAGATATGGCAATGTAACTTACTTTAGTACGAAAGGTTACACTACTGTGTACGACTGTTGTCAGGGTATATGCAGCAAATGAGTCGTCAACGTGCTTCTAACCAAGATTGTAAATCAGCAACACTGGTAAAATCTAACAGTGCTTCACTCAAATCTTCGAGAACAGGCACACGGTAGCTCTAGTAGGGAAGGGGGTTAGGGGGTTAGGTTTCGCGTGAGCTTTTCCACGTAACATGAAAAGTCAAGATATGAGACATCCGCTTCAGACTAAAGTATAAGAAATCATCTATTGTTCGTTGCTATGGAACTCCACGAAATCGAAACCAAATTGCAAGACGCGGATTTTCAATACCGCCTCAAAGCAATCTCTGCCCTCCAAGATTATCCCACCGATGTCGCTGTTCCTTTACTAACCCGCCATATCCAAGACCCAGAGTTTCTGGTGCGAACATTTGTTGCTAGGGAGTTGGGCAAGCAAAAAACGTCTGAATCCTTTGCTGCCCTGCTGCAAATTATGAAGTTTGATAACACGCCCAATGTGCGGGCAGAAGCTTCTAACTCCCTATCCTTATTTGGCAGGGTTTCTGCCTCTCATCTAGTGCAGACATTTTTGCGAGATGATCACTGGTTGGTGCGGCGCAGCATTCTGGCAGCCCTTGTAGAAATGGACTGCCCTGAAGAAGTGCTGGAGGTTTGTGCTTTGGGACTACAAGGGGAAGATGCCGCAGTGCAGGAAGCAGCCGTAGATGCGCTGGGTTGGTTGGCTAGTTCCCGTCAGTCTGAGGCTGCTTTGTCTCAACTCCTGATGCTGAAAAATTCTGAGGCTGAATATATCCGGGTACGCGTTGCCTATGCCATAAAACATTTTGATGCCTCCGAAGCCAAGGAAGCCCTAGCAGAACTGAGACAGGATGCTGATTACCGAGTAGTGGGGGCAGCAATGGAAGATTTAGTCCCGTAAATCTTTCTTTTACCTTTTAACTTTTGCCTTTTAACTTTTTACTCGTTCTGTAAGAGACACCTATAATGTATCCATGCGCTCGGACAACAATTCGACATAAAGGTCTAGACGTATTGTATTAATGTTTACAGAATTTAATATTTAGACTAGCAGAATTGGTCAAGAGCAAACTGTTACTGAGTATTTTTGTTTGCACGAAAGGAGAAAGACATGGCTGAAATTCCCACCGGCGGTGAAATGCTCTGGAAAATGGAAGGGGACGATCGGGTCTTATACCTGCGGCATAATTCGTCGGAGCAGTGGCGGCCGTATGAAGAGTTTCCGCAGTATGTTTTACCCGATCCTCAAGGATTTTCTAAAGGGATTGCTACCTTTTTGGCATTGCTGAAGAAAGATTGGACGGCAACTAAATCTTAATAGCTAAACTTTCCAAGCTGGCGCGTGTAGTGCGGCGGGTTAAAGCATGAGGTGTATCTAGCTCTTGTGCAGGGTGACTAAGCAGGCGCGATCGCATTTCTTCACTTAGCCCCTGCACCTGGGTAAAATCCGCTCCGGCAATGCTTTCTAACTTCTCGAACTCAACGCCAGTCATATCTGCTGCCCGCAAATCTGCACCTGCCAAATTTGCACCATTCAATCGAGTATTACGTAAATAAGCCCCCGCCAACCAGGCTGTCCGCAAGTCTGCTTGACTTAAACGCGCCCCCTGAAGATTCGCAAGAGTTAGATCAGCACCCCCCAAATATGCCCCCAACAAGCTTGCACCTTGCAAATCGGCATTCCGCAAGTTGGCTGTATTCAGCTGCGCCCCATTCAAATTGGCATTTGGACCGATCGCCCCAGAGGATTTATAGACAAAGCCTTCTGGAAAAAGGGTCTGGCTATTATATTTAGCCCCTAGCAACTTGGTGTCTGTCAAAATCGCTCCCCGTAAATCTGCACCACTGAGATCAACTCGGTACAAACAAGCTGAGAGTAAATTCGCATCCCGCAAAATAGCTTGGCTCAGATCCGCTCCCCGTAAATCAGCTGCACTGAGATCAGCTGCACTCAGATCGGCTTGACTGAGATTTGCTCGAATTAGAGTGGCTCTATGAAAATTGGCTTTTTGTAGTTCCAGCCCACTGAGATTGAATTGGTATAAATCTTGCTCACACAGAGCAAGTCCCGCCTTGAGGACAGCCAAAACGTCTTGGGGTGTCTTGAGAGTCTCCCTGCTGATCATGAGTTGAAATCGTGAGATTATTTAGGGGTATTGTACCGCGACATATATACAATCATGTTCTTTGGGTGTTGAGTAAATAATTACTAATTCGTAATTCGTAATTAAATTTATTTTGTTTGAGGATGACCTATGGCGTTGATCACACCGATGACGATGATGGACTTTTTTTGTAAGAGTGAAGGAGTCTGGTTTACCCACCGCACGGTGCATCACTTTGATACAGTAGCTGATGAGTCGGGAGAATCAAAGCTATATGTGGGGGTGATTACACTAGATGATCCACGGATCAATATGATTTGTGAACAGCAAGGCATCGATCCAGTGGCGGCGAAGGGAGGAGCTAGCTTTATGTGGCAAGCACACGATAGTGACCAAGAACCCAATCCTGAGCAGGCTGCTGTATTGATTGATGTCCCAGATGATGAGACAGGGCGATCAGGCAAATTACTCCGCAACCAAGGGTATGTGGAAAAGATTCCCGTGGTTAGCCGTTACTGGTTTGGCAAAGACGGGATTTTAACAATTGATACAGAATATGACAGCAACCAGGGACAGGAACGCTGCTGGTTTATGACAGATGATTTTCGAGTGCGCGTCAGTACAGTGCGGATGATGAATGGAGTATATTTGATGACCTATTGCTCCGAACGACGCTGTTTAACTGAGGCGAGTTTAGCAGAAATGGTGCAACACAACTTCTCTAGGGTTGGAAACGCTATTCACTAGTTAGTACAACTGACTACTGACAACTAACCAAAGAAAGTGATAAGCATGAATTGAATTGAGTTGACTTATTCTGTCCTACCTCCTGATGTTAAAAGTTTCAAAATTTCAACAGGGGAGTTGTTATAAGTTAGGTATGGTATTGCTGGAAGCCGGTAATGTGATGATAAAGCCATGAATAAAACGGTTGAAGTCCTACCGGATCAATCAGCGTTAGTTGCGCGATCGCTTGATTTGATCCTGACCAAGTTAGATACTGCCATTAAAGAGCAGGGAAAATTTACGATCGCCTTATCTGGCGGTAGCACACCTAAGCCGTTGTATGAAGCGATTGCCCAGCAACAATTACCTTGGGATAAAATTCATGTGTTTTGGGGCGATGAGCGTTATGTCCCCCCAAATCATCCTGATAGTAATGAATTAATGGCGCGTCGTGCCTGGCTAGATCGGGTTGATATCCCCGCCGCCAATATTCATGCTGTACCCACCTTAGATAACGATCCAGGGCGATCTGCTGCTAAATACGAACAACACCTGCAAGCATTCTTTCAATCTGCACCGGGAGAATTTCCCGCTTTAGATGTGGTTCTGCTCGGCATAGGTGATGATGCCCACACAGCATCTTTGTTTCCCCATACAGAAGCTTTAAAAGTAAGCGATCGCTTAATTACTGTGGGTAACAAAGACGGCAATCCCCGTATCACCTTTACATACCCATTCATTAATGCGGCTCGCACTGTCATATTTATAGTGGCTGGTGCGAATAAAAGACCCGCTCTAGCTCAAATCTTTGCCCCAGAAGCGGATGAATCCACCTACCCATCCCGCCTAATTAAACCTCACGGGGAACTTTTGTGGCTACTTGATGCCGCCGCAGGTGCGGAACTGCCAGCTTGATTTTTGTATCACAAGTAGTTGTTAAAATCGAAAGCTAGAGTTACTCTTTTGCCACAATTCTGATTCTTTTTGAAGAAGGCAGATTGTAGGAGGTAGGGGAGCAGGGAGCAGGGAGAAGGGAGAAGGGAGCAGGGAGCAGGGGAGGGAGATTTTATCTTAGTCCCCAATCCCCAGCCTTTCAATGAGTGGATTTGCAATTTTGGATTTTTAATTATTCAATCCAAAATCTAAAATCTAAAATTCCTAGTCCCCAGTCCCCAGTCCCCAGTCCCCAGTCCCCAACACTATATTTTAGGATGCTCTTGAACAAAGGCTTAAATCAATGACTATAGTCTGCCCTAATTGCAATCACTCAAATCCAGACGGCGCGGTTCAATGTGAAGCTTGCTACACTCCGTTACCCGCTACTAGCCACTGTCCCAATTGTGGTGCAACGGTACAGTCTGATGCCGCCTTCTGCGGTCAATGTGGCTTTAACCTACATTCAACGGCTGTACCTGCTGCTGCTACTGTCGTCGCTACTGTTGCTCCTGACATCCCTGTAGAAGTGCCAGCATTGGTTACGCCTGATCCAATACCAGATCCAATGTTAGAATTATTACAACCTAATGCTTTCGGTATTGACCCTGGGGTTTCACCCTTACCACCTACAGAAATGGCTGCACCTCCAGTTGCCCCTCCAGTTGCCCCTCCTGTAATGCCTAATCCAGTAGAAGCAGAAATTACACCACCACCAGCACCACCAGTTGTAATACCTGAAGAACCTGAAGAAGCTATTCCCACTGCACCTCCTGAGCCAGCACCAGCACCAGTTCAAGTAGTGGAAGAACCAGCACCAACACCAGCACCACAGCCTGTAGTTGCACCACCGTCTCCAGCTAGAACCCAATTACAGCAAATCACAGCCTTATTAGTTCATGTCCAAAGCGACAGAGAAATTGAATTGCCACCAAGTCTGTCTGTAATTCACATTGGCAAGCCCAATGACCGTATCCCCCCAGATATAGATGTTTCAGGATTTTCTAATTCGGAAATTGTTTCCCGCATCCACGCTGATATTCGCATGGAGGGAGATTCTCACTATATAGAAGATGTCGGCAGTTCTAACGGCACTTACATTAATAATTTGCCCTTATTACCAGGTAACAGACACCGCCTCAGACCAGGCGATCGCATCAGCCTTGGTAAAGGAGATTTAATGACATTCCTCTTTAAACTCGCTTAACTATAGGTATAAAGGATGAGGGGTAGAAGGGTGTAGATATTTACAGCCCTGAAACCCCTACAACCTACATAACCGTCCAAAATAGTAATAATTACGAATTACGTTAGCGTTCACGGAGTGTTTCGTAGAGAAGTCCATTACGAATTACGAACTAAGAATTAGTATGAGCGAACCAGGAAAAGATTTTTATAAATTATTTACTAACGAAGCTCCACCAGTGGTTGAACGTATGGAGCTAACTTGGCTAGTAGGCGCAGCGATCGCTACAGCCGTCCTCTGGCAAGTGCCGGGAGGTAATTATATTTTATACCCTTTTAGTATTTTAGCTACGTGGTTTCACGAAATGGGTCACGGGCTGATGGCCTTACTATTAGGGGGAAAGTTTCAGCAATTACAAATTTTTAGTAATGGTTCTGGGGTAGCAACCTATGCTCTCCGTTCGTCATTAGCTTCCCTTGGCCCGTTCTTAGTCGCCGCCGCCGGGCCAATGGGGCCACCACTAGCTGGCGCAGCTTTAATTTTAGCGTCTCGTAATTTTAAAACTGCCTCCTTGAGTCTCAAAATTCTCGGAGGTTTTTTACTAGTTTCTACATTAATTTGGGTACGTTCCCCGTTTGGATTTGTGGCAATTCCTCTATTGGGTTTAATGATTTTAGGTATTGGTTATAAAGCCCCCCAATGGATGCAAGGATTTGCCATCCAATTTTTAGGGGTACAAGCCTGTGTGAGTACCTACCACCAACTAGATTATTTATTTAGCAGCACAGCTGGCCCTTTAGGACTTTCTGATACAGCCCAGATGCAGAAATATTTGTTGTTACCTTATTGGTTTTGGGGTGGATTAATGGCGATCGCATCCTTAATTATTCTCGTACAAAGTCTCCGCATAGCCTATCGTTCCGTATAGTCACTCAAAACTTGACATTAAAAATACTGATTTGTACACAGGAGACGAACTAAAACCCATTGCATAATTATGAAGGAGGTGGCAACCTCCGACATCGGGGAATTGTCTTATCTTAAGTTGTCAATGACCCGCCGCTAAATCTTTGCAGATTCTAGCGGGGGCTTGGTAAACAAGCCCACATTGACCAGCCCACCTACGGGTAAACGATATCACGGTCACGACACCCCAGGATGCGTGCCAGTTCTGGGAAACTGTCGCTCAAAATTAAACAGCTTTTTACGGGAACCAAGCAGTGTTTTGAGCCAAACAAGCCATGATATCCGGGCGAGGCCAACTTTACTACCGCAAGGTAAGAGATAACAGTAATGTACGTTTTTGTTTTGGATAAAAACAAGCAACCACTCGACCCATGCCATCCAGCACGGGCAAGAGAGTTATTGAAGAAGGGGAGGGTTGCGGTATATAAATGCTATCCGTTTACCATTCTTATCAAGGACAGAGAATTAGAACATTCAGTTACACATTCACATCGAGTAAAAATTGACCCTGGTAGCCGCATAACAGGAATGACTGTACTGCAAGAAAATACCGCCAGATGTATATTTGCAGCAGAAATTAGTCATCGTGGGTTTCAAGTCAGAGAAGCATTATTGTCAAGAAGACAATTACGACGTTCTCGACGTTCACGCAAAACACGTTATCGTCAGCCGAGATTTCTCAATAGAACTCGTCGTGATGGTTGGCTACCACCATCATTACAATCTCGGATTGAGAATATTTTGACTTGGGTAAATAGGCTGCGTCGCATTTGTCCGATAACTGCTATTTCTCAGGAGTTGGTTAAATTTGACTTACAAAAGTTAGAACAACCAGAAATCCAAGGTGTAGATTATCAACGTGGTGAGTTGTTTGGGTTTGAAGTTAAAGAATATCTTTTAGTCAAGTGGCAACATCAATGTACATATTGTGGGATTAAAGATGTACCTTTACAAATTGAACATATTGTTGCTAAATCATGCGGTGGTACTAATCGTGTGAGTAATCTAACATTAGCTTGTCAAAAATGTAATCAAGCTAAAGGTAATCAACCAATTGCACAATTCCTCAAGAAAAAACCTGATTTGCTCAACCGAATTTTAGCTCAAGCTAAAAAACCATTAGTTGATGCTACTGCGGTTAATGCAACTCGTTGGGAATTGTACCGCAGATTGCAACAAACTGATTTACTTGTGGAAGTTGGTAGCGGCGGACGAACTAAGTGGAATCGGGTCAAAAGGGGAATTGATAAGTCTCACTGGGCTGATTCTCTGTGTGTAGGAGCTAGTACACCAGAGAAACTAATCATGAAAAATATCAAACCTTTGTTAATTACTGCCAAAGGTCATGGTACTCGTCAACGCTGTCGCCCAGATAAATTTGGTTTTCCTAAAGCTCATGCACCTTCATTAAAATACTTTCAAGGTTTCATCACTGGTGATATTGTCAAAGCTCATATTCCTACTGGTAAATTTGCTGGAACATATACAGGCAGAATTGCCATTAGATTCCGCCCTAGTTTTGTTCTGCATACTTCAGAAAAAAAATTTGATGTTCATCCTAAATACCTGAAAACTATACACAAAGCTGACGGTTATGAATACAAATAATGATGCCCTTTCGGGCAATTCTCTTGTTGGCAGAAATTCCCCTCCCGCTAAACTAAAAAGTTATAGTGGGAGGGGAATTTCCGCATTTCAGATGGACATCATCGTCCAGAACTACCAACAGATACTTGTGATTAGATAATCAGCATGAAATTTCAACTGTTATTCGGCTCTTTATTATCCCAGCTTAAAATACGTCATTGGTGGTTAGGTGCTTTATTATGGATAGCTTTGGTTGCTCCGGCTCAAGCTTCTGTGATTCTGCGTGTAGCTATTGAGAGGGGAGTCAATCAAACTAAAGTTGGCAGTTCCACAACCGCGATTGTCAAGGACAGTACCGGGCGAACTCTAGGACAATTACCAGCCATGAGTGCTTTTTATGCTCAAGCCGTACCTGGAGGTGTAGCTTTAGATAAATGGCAATCTGGCTTATTTTGGATTGAACCATCAGGCAAAGGATTCGTGTATATTGGCGATCGCTGGTATCGCGGTAGAACTCTAGTTGTCCCCACAGACAAAGGTATCGATGTCGTTAACTGGGTAGATTTAGAAGAATATCTCTACAGCGTCATCGGCGCAGAAATGAGTTCTAGCTGGCCACAAGAAGCCCTCAAAGCTCAGGCGATCGCTGCCCGTACCTATGCTCTTTACAAGCGACAAGAACAGCGTAAAAACCCCGTTTATGATTTAGGTGATAGTCCCGATCGCTGGCAAATTTATAAAGGCGTAAGTAGTGAATCTCCCGCAACTTATGGTGCAGTTGATACCACGGCTGGACAAGTGTTAACTTATCAAAATAATCTCATTCTCTCAGTCTTTCATGCTTGTTCGGGAGGACATACCGAAAACGTAGAAGATGTTTGGGGAAATCCCCTGCCTTACCTGCGTGCAGTAGAAGACTATGATCAAAACATCAAAGAATGTAATTGGCAACGCACCTTTTCACCCACGGAAATTAGCACCAGAATTGCTGGGGTGGGCAATGTTCAACAAGTAGTTCCAGAGGCATTTTCACCTTTTAAGAGTGTAAAAGCCTTAAGAATCGTTGGAGATAAAGGAACAAAGGTACTGCGCGGTGAAGAAGTCCGCACAGCACTCAGACTGAGAAGCACTCGATTTAACGTCACCAAAGCAGCCGATGGTAATTTTCTACTCCAAGGCTTAGGTTTTGGTCACGGTTTAGGCATGAGCCAATGGGGAGCGTATAATTTAGCCTTACGCGGTGCTAACCACCTCCAAATCCTCGGACATTATTATCGCGGTGTCGCCCTCACACCTATTAAGGCGAAATGAGTGCTGAGTGCTGAGTGCTGAGTGCTGAGTGGGCATTGGGGGCATTAGATTCTTCTCCCCCTGCCTCCCCTGCCTCCCCTACCTCCCCTGCTCCCTGCCCCCTGCTCCCTGCCTACTCCCCACTCCCTTGCTCTAATCGCCTTTGCCATTCTGCGTCAATTTGTGCAGAACGCTCTACTTCTTGTTCCAGTAAGTCAGTTTCAGTGCTGTACACCAAATTTTCGTTAGTAATCACTGTTTCCGTGCCGAACTGACGAGCGTAATCAATCTTTTGTTGTAAATCTGGATTGGGATTGGCTAATAGTCTGGCTCTAGAAATGCGATCGCGGTTACGAGTTAAAATCTTGCCATTACGCCACTTGATCCAAAAATAACGAATCAAAGGTACACCTAAAAAACCTATACCATAAGCCAATAAAAGCCAGTAAATTCCTTGGACAAAAGCTACTAGTCCACCTAACTGAGCCGCAACTATACCATCTCTTAATAAACTTCCCAGTACCAAAGCACCCACAAGATTAGCTACACCCAATCCAGCACTGAGCATAATTTGCCCAGAACCAGCCGCACTAAACCGCCAAGGTAATTCCTCTAGGTAGGTTGACACAGATTCCTGCTTTTTATTGCTAGCTCTCACCTGCAATTCTGGGAAATAATATACAATTTGTCCTTCAGAACTGACTTTTGGTTGCCCGTTAAATCTCAACAGCACGGGCAACATATAATCTTCGTACTCCTGTTGATATCCTGCACCCAAATCATCAAGATAAGGCGCAATTTGTTCTGCTGCTATTGCACCCCGATTACTCCGAATCACTGCGGCTATTTCTTGCCAACGGCGTTCTTCTAGACGTGCGTTTGGATTTCCATCACCAAACAAAAAGGAAAATACAGCCTCGAAGAAATTCATTTGGCTGTCTTGTTGCCTGCCACGCCGTCGTTGTTCGGGATAATTTTGATGATTGGGGTTAAAGTACCAAAACAAATCAGGAATATAAAAAAATCCCCAACTACTACTGGAATTGCTGCTCCGGTTGTCATTATCACTACTGGAGTTGAGAGCAGTAATAATCACAATGATGGTGATAGTAATTAAAGCAATGGAAGCAATTAGAAAAATCGCGAAGGAAATCCGAATCAAGTAAAACAGAACGTCCCATAGCTTCTGCCACCATTCCTGCAATTTCAGTTTAAAGTATTTATTCCGGAGAATATCTCGAAAATTTCGAGGAAATAAGTAAACAACATCACCAGTTTCTGCTACCTGTAAATGTCCTCCAGCGTCGGTGGCTAAAGCTAGTAATCCTTGGTTAGCTTCTGCTAAGTTCAATCCAGCCTGAGTTGCCACATCTCCAACGGTGACGCGGTAGCCCAGTTTTTCCACAGCTTGCATAACAGTGGGATTGGGAGTCATTGCTCTCCTCTCCTATTGAAATTTATTCGCCTTTCCTTAAGTATAAAGTTTGGTTTTGGGCTAACCACCCACCCATGAATAATTTAGTCGTGAGAATTATTCTGAGGAAACAGGTAGGCGATCGCAGCGTAACCAGACGCAGTGATTAAACTGACCAACAAAGTAGCGAAAATTAGGGTAGACATAGAAGCCAGATGATCCTCTAGTCTTGAGTAAAGTGTTTGTATCCCTTTAACCTAACAGTTGAATATGACGTAGATACAACCAGACTGTGACAATCGTTTGTATCTATGCTAGAGGCAAGCAAAAGCGGAAAATAGAACCTTTTCCTAGTTCACTTTCTACTTGAATTTGACCACCTTGTAATTCAACCAAACGCTTGGAAATAGTTAAACCAATCCCCGTTCCTCCAGAATGGCGATCGCGCGATTGATCAGCTCGCCAAAAACGCTCAAACACATGAGGTAAATCCTCTGGAGAAATACCAATACCTGTATCAATAAATGCTATCCATAGTTTACCTGCTTCCATCCAAGCACTGAGAGTAATTGAGCCGTTGGTAGTATAACGCACTGCATTCCCCAACAAATTCACTAAAATCTGTTCAGTGCGATCGATATCTGCTAACACCAGTGGTAATTGTGCGGACAATTCTGAACGCAGCACCGGGCCATCTTCCATTAACTGATCAGTAAATCTCTGTACCAATGAATCTAGTAAAGGATATAAATCTACAGGTTGAATATTAATCGGTAAATAACCAGCTTCTGCCTTAGAAAGTTCTTGTAAATCATTAACCAAACGTTCTAAACGTCTGGTTTCTCTAACCAAACGATGATAAACTTCCGGGGATGCTTCCATCGCCCCATCCGCCAGTTCCTCCAAATAACCACGTACCACAGTTAACGGTGTCCGCAGTTCATGAGTCATATCACCAATTAGTTCTCGTCGTCGTATTTCCACTCCCTCTAAACTATCCGCCATGCGATTAAAACTAGTTCCCAGTCGATTGAGTTCGGGAATGTCAGATAAAGGTAATCGTGCTTCTAAATGACCGGCTGCAAACTGTTGAGTGATTTGTTCCATCTCAGTTAATCGCTGCATAATCCTTTGAGAAACCCAGTAACTCAAACCTCCCGCCGCACTAGTACCCACAAACACCGACCAGAGAGTGCTACGCCACCAAGCAATTTCAAATCCCTGCACTAATTCTGTGCGACTATGAACGATATTAAATCCCCTACTTTCTAATGTTTCTAAATGCAAAATGAAAAAACGGGGGGAAGAAACCTTACTAATGATCACAAGGCTAATTAACCCCACTATCATCACTACCAAGTGGGAAACAAACAAGCGCGATGCTAAAGGTAAGGATTTCATGGCAGTGCTGAGTTATGAGTGCTGAGTGCTGAGTGAGTCTACCTGCATTTACACCTTATTGATTACGACTCGTGAAGCGTAAAGAAAGCGTCATTCATGCGGGGGATATAAGCGAATGGCTGAATAAATTGAGCCGTCAAGATTGAAAAACTTTATCAATCTCCTAATATCTTATACCAACTGTGGTAGTATAAGATAGGAGGTAGAAAGATGCTAGTTTTTGAGTTTAAAGCTTATGGAAAGTCAGCGCAACTAGTCGCAATAGATGATGCAATTCGGACTGCTAAATTCATCCGCAATAGCTGTATTCGATTATGGATGGACGTTAAAGGCACTCTTAAAAACGATTTGCAGAAATATTGTGCTGTACTTGCGGCTAATTTCCCTTTTGCCAACGAACTTAATTCAATGGCTCGTCAAGCTAGTGCTGAACGAGCTTGGTCTTCTATTTCTAGGTTTTATGACAACTGCAAGAAGGGTATTTCAGGATCAAAAGGGTATCCTAAATTCCAGAAAGATTGTCGTTCTGTTGAGTACAAGTCATCGGGATGGAAACTTGCAGATAATCGAAAATCCATAACTTTCACTGACAAGAAAGGTATTGGTCGCTTAAAACTCAAAGGTACTCGTGATTTGCACTTCTACCAAATCAACCAAATAAAACGGGTGAGATTGGTAAAACGTGCTGACGGCATTTATGTTCAATTCTGCGTTGATGTCAATCGCTCAGAAAACATTGAGCCTACTGGTAATACAATTGGGTTGGATGTTGGACTGAAAGAATACTACACTGACTCCGATGGAACAATGGTTGAGAACCCTAAGTTTCTTCGTATTGGTGAAAAAGTTCTTAAGCGTTCTGGGCGGCGAGTCTCTAGAAGAGTAAAAGGTTCAAAAAATAGGGGCAAAGCTAGACAGATTTTAGGAAAACGCCACCTCAAAATAAGTAGGCAACGTAAAGACCATGCAGTGAAGCTTG
Organism: Anabaena minutissima FACHB-250; assembly: GCF_014697125.1. GTDB lineage: Bacteria > Cyanobacteriota > Cyanobacteriia > Cyanobacteriales > Nostocaceae > Trichormus > Trichormus minutissimus. Next base: position 157,568 of record NZ_JACJRG010000010.1, read on the forward strand.
CACGGTGCGTAGTTCAGTCAAACGACTTGATAGCCTACGAAGATTTGAGGATTAAAAATATGGTGAAAAATCATTGTTTAGCCAAGTCTATTAATGACGCATCTTGGTATCAGTTCCGTGTCTGGGTTGAATATTTTGGAAAAGTATTTAAACGTGTCACGGTTGCGGTTAATCCGCAATATACTAGCCAGGAATGCTTTAGCTGCGGTGAAGTTGTTAAGAAGACTCTATCCAATAGAACGCACGTATGTTCGTGTGGCTGTGTCATGGATAGAGATGAAAACGCAGCTAGGAATATCCTTAGTCGAGGATTGGGTACGGTAGGGCATACCGGAACTTTTGCGCTAGACGCAAGCAACGCTTGGGGAGATGAAACCTCTACTCTTGTTGGTGCAAACCTGCAAGAGCAAGTTATGTCTTAGATTCAAGAATCCCCGTCTCTTTAGAGCGGGGAGTGTCAATAATGTACTTTATACAAGCTTGTACTCATTACTCATTACTCATTACTCACTACTCAGCACTTTTTAAACCGGGGGGGAATCTTCAAATTTGTAACCAACCCCAACTACAGTTTTAATAAAAGTGGGATTAGCAGGGTCAGTCTCAATTTTTTTACGTAACCTCGCTACATGAGTATCTACCACACGCTCATCACCAAAGAAATTATTTCCCCACAGTTTGTCAATTAGCTGGGTACGATTCCAAACTCGACCCGGATTGCTGACAAAGTTACTTAACAAGTTAAATTCTAGAGTAGTTAAATCTAAGATTTCTGGTGCTTGGGAATTGATCTGGCGGCTGGCAGTGCGTTGGTCTACATCTACTATAAAGTGTTGGGTACGGTTAACCTGAGTTTGTCCCCCTTGACGCAGGCTACGACGCAACAACGCCCTCACTCTAGCTACCAATTCTCTAGGGCTAAAGGGTTTCACCATATAGTCATCCGCACCCGTAGATAAACCAATTACCCGGTCTATTTCTTCCCCCTTAGCCGTCAGCATGAGAATATAAGGGTCTTTTGCACCGGGTTTTTGACGAATTCTCGCGCAAACTTCCAAACCATCTAATCCAGGAATCATTAAGTCTAGGATAATTAAATCTGGTGATTGCTCTTGAAACATTCGTAAAGCATTGATTCCATCGCGGCTACTGCGACAGGTAAATCCTTCTTTTTCTAAGGAATGTTGGATTAACTGAGCAATTTCTGATTCATCCTCAACAATTAAAATATCCATCTTGATTAGAATTTGACCACGCAGAGTTTCTGGATTGTCATTGTACTCTAGTTGTAGGGACGAGGAAACCCAAAATTTGTGCTGCTTTGTTGGATTGCGCTGCACTTACATTCAGCAGAAAACCTACACCATCGCTTTTGAGCTTGATGTAGGTGGTAATTTACTCTAAAAATTGACAAGTGTTCTTTTTCTAGAGATTGGAATTAGACAGTGTTCGATAGCTATACCCCATGTGGGCATCTTTTTGAATATGTTGTTTAATGCTATCGAGGTCAATGAAATAGTCAGCAACATCTATTAAACAGTCATTCGTCATTGTTCTCAAACTCACGACTTCTACCCGCACGCCTGTACTGCTGACAGCATTAACAGCGTATGCTAAATCGCCATCTCCACTCACTAAAACCGCAGTATCGTAGTAGGGAGCTAAGGTAATCATATCTACGGCAATTTCTACATTCAAATTGGGTCTTTTGGAGTTATCCGTAACTTGGACTTCTTTTGTCACTACACGATAACCATTACGACGCATCCAAAATAAGAAACCCTGTTGTTTGTCGTTACTCCGAGGACGGTTATTGTTTGGTCGTGAGATATCAATTCCTGTGTAGAAAAATGCCCGCAATAATCGTGAACCTGCGGTTAAATGACAAAGTAATTTGAGATAATCGATTTCAATACCAATTTGTAAAGCAGCATTAAACAGATTGATCCCGTCAATAAAAATAGCTACTCGACCACGATTTGAATCACTTGTTACAGCTAAATCATTTCTGGGTTCTCGCTGTCTGGAAATTTCATTTTTATTACCATTTTTTATCTGAATTTTCCCTGACAAATGAGGTTCTTCGGACAGAGGTTTATACATATTGCTTGTTTTGGTAAAGCTCGTGTTAGTCATTGATTCCTCTGGATTTTAAATCTTGCAAGGCTGAAGGGTTAATTGGCAATAAGTTGCCTGTACTGATAAATCATCAGGAAGGCAAAAAAATATATGCAGTTGCTTGACACAAATACACTCAAATCTTGTTCATTTTTGAGATTCCAAGGTTTAATGACCAAGAGCGTTTAGCTCTTGTTAAGGCAAGTTTTACGAGATATCCCCTCTGTTGATATGCTGCTCTTTTCATACCACTACAGCACATCAACTTGCTACAGAAGTAATTGGACGAAAGCAACTTGCTGTCATGGTCTGTGGCGAAACCATTGGCATCTTATTCCTATTGTACCTCCGTCTTTAAAATTTCTTACATTAAGGCAATATTTATATATTGATGTGGCAAGTTTCAGCAAAAATTATTAATGGTTAAGATTTGAAGATAAAACTAATTAATTTAGATTTGTTTAATGTTAACGATCACGCATATAAATAGATATTTATCCACTAATTATAAATTATTCGTGATATTTTATTAGCCCAGCCTTTTCGAGTAAACGGGTTGGTTACATAGTGAAATAATCACAGATAATAGAGGCTATAAAGAACTTAAAAAAGGGAAAGCCAATCACTAATAATTATCTTTTAAAATACCCTAATTGCCAGTTTTGAGGTTGCTTTAGCTGATTTAGATGTCCTTGTAAAATCAGACGCAAAGCAATCCTAGTCTTTAAATATCCTCTTACTAAAGAATATCCTGGCTTGGCATCAACATCAGCAATAACAGATTGATTTGCTCGTTGTATTACCCCGCAGCGAGTATTTTCTCCAGGTAAATCTAGCCTGAATAGATAATCATATCGATATTCTTGGGGAATCATAAATACAGCGTAAACATTATGCTGTCCCAACCAAGGCTGAAATACTATTTTTTCGGGATGGGTATAATACTTAACTTTTTTGGGTTGAGGAAAAGCCCACGAAGAATGACAACGCACTATAGGCGATCGCTCTGCTATATCTAAAATATAAAATATACCCAAAATACTCACTAAGCTCAGTACAAATAAGATAAAAAATCGTGATTTTAGTGATTTATTTCCCATTTGTTAGGCTCTAGACGACTTCATGTTGCTATTTTAGCTAGCTTAGTGCGATGGCGTAACCGCCCGCCGGAGGCGATCGCATAACACACCCATTCTCAACAGTAAACTAGGGGAATATTGCTAAATGTGAAAATTTATACGCGATTAAGGTAGCGATCGCAGCTTGGTTGTTAAATTAGCAAAGAATCTCTAAAATCAAGCAAGTTAGCGGCAATCAACAATGGTATCTACTACTGCACGCTTCTCGGATGTCCAAAACCATTGGGCGCGTCCATTTATTGAAGCCTTGGCGGAAAGACGCATTTTGAATGGCTATCCTAACGGTACTTTTCGCCCCGATAACTCAGTCACTCGCGCTGAGTTTGCAGCTATAGTTGCAGCTGTCTTTAACGTTGCTGCAAAGCGTCCATATATCTCCTTTAGTGATGTCCCGGCTAATCATTGGGCGGCTGGTGCAGTTAAAAAAGCTTACGAAACAGGATTTTTAACTGGCTACCCCGATAAAACTTTCGGACTCAATAACAGAATTGCGCGTGGTGATGTTTTAGTCGCTTTGGTCAATGGCTTGGAAATCGCCACTAAGATTAAACTCGATTTATTAGACAAATTACCGCAAATTTATCAAGATACGGCGACTATTCCTAGTTATGGTAGCAATCAAATTGCGATCGCTACTAGTGCAGGTTTAGTCTCTAGCTTTCCCAATATCAAATTACTTAACTACACGATTGCGGCTACTCGTGCTGATGTCGCAGTTATAGTCTATCAAGCCTTAGTTTATCTCGGTAATGCCCAAAAGATTAACTCTACATATCTTGTAGTTCCCCCACCCCCTTCCGCCAGCACTGTCAAAGTTAGTCATCAACGGGAATTTCGGGGTGCATGGCTAACAACAGTTTGGAATAGTGACTGGCCTTCCAAAGCTGGACTACCTGTAGCACAACAACAAGCGGAACTAGTCGAGATTCTCAAGCAACTACAAGAACTAAATTTTAATGCTCTCATTTTACAAGTGCGTCCAGAAGGTGATGCGTTGTATGCTTCCTTTATTGAACCTTGGAGTGCTTGGATAACAGGAACTCAAGGCAAAGCCCCAGAACCATTTTATGATCCATTGGAGTTTGCGATCGCCGAAGCCCACAAACGCAACATCGAAGTTCACGCCTGGTTCAACCCCTACCGCGCCAAAACGAGCATTAAAGGCACTCCGAATGTCCCTCCCCACATAGCTTTAAGCAATCCAGACGTAGTATATCAATGGGGTAATCAGTTATGGATGGATCCAGGCTCAAAACTTGTTCAAGATAGAGCTTACAACGTGATCATCGATGTTGTTCGCCGCTATAACATAGATGCTATTCACCTCGATGATTATTTTTATCCCTATCCCATCCAAGGTCAATCTTTTCCCGATGATAAAACCTACGCTGCTTATAAATCAGCCGGGGGTAAACTCAGTGTAGAAGACTGGCGACGAGAAAATGTTAATCAAATGGTATTGCGTCTATATCAGGGAATTAAAGCTACAAAATCTCATGTAAGATTTGGTATCAGTCCCTTCGGGATTTACCGCCCTGGACAACCACCAGGAATCACTGGTTTAGATGCTTACAATGTATTGTATGCTGATGCTAAAAAATGGTTAGAACAGGGGTGGATTGATTATATCGCCCCGCAATTATATTGGCGGACTGACCAACCTAAACAAAGTTACCCCGCATTACTCAAATGGTGGACAGAAATTAATCCCCAAAAACGACACATTTACACAGGTAATAACATTTCACAATTAGATGGTAAAGCTTGGAAAGATGAAGAGATAGAAAAGCAAGTAAAAATCAGCCGCAGTTTAGTCAAAGATTTATCACTAGGGAACATCTTCTTCAGCATGAGTTCCATTACTGAAAATCGTCAAAGTATCGCTGATAAATTTAAAGGCTCACTTTATGCCACACCTGCCATAGTACCTACAATGTCTTGGCAAAATCAATCTGCACCACCCCCACCCAAAGAACTACAAGTCAACAACCGCAGACTCAATTGGCAACCCGGAGATAATCAACCTGTACGTTCATGGACACTCTACCGTCAAAATGGGGAAACTTGGACGCTACAAAGAATATTATCGGCTGGAACAACTTTCGCCACTGTGCAGCCGGGAACTTACGCTGTGTGTGCAGTAGATAGATTAGCCAATGAAAGCGAGGGTGTAGTAATTACCGTGAGTTAATCAACAAGTTTGTAGTAAGGACTTTAGTCCTTCTAAAATAAGCACTAAAGACTTACTATCAACCCAATTAGCCTTCCATCTATGCAATTTTTGAAAAAAATCTGGCATTTACCCAAAATTATTTATCTAGCGATCGCAATTTTAATTATCAGCTTCTTTTTAATTAATTTAGAAACAGGTGCTGTTGAAATTAGCAGTATCGAATTTATCGGAGAAGCCACTTTACCAAAAGGTTTATCCTTCCAAAAAACTGAAGTTGGAGGCTTATCTGGCATTACCTACGATGCTAAAACAGACCTTTATTATGCAATCTCCGATGATCGTGGACAAAAAGCCCCTGCCCGTTTTTACACTTTTAAAATAGAGCTAAATAAAGGTTATTTGCAAAATGGGGGAGTTATTCCAGTTGGTGTCACCACACTATTAAACGATAACAATCAACCCCTCCCCGCTAATGCAACTGATACAGAAGGTATTGCTGTCACCAGAGATGAAACAGTCTTTATTTCCTCTGAAGGTGATGTTAATAGATTAGTTGCACCTTTTATTAAAGAGTTTAACTTAGCTTCTGGTCAAGTCATTCAAACACTACCCATACCACAAAACTTTTTGCCTAACAACAATGGCAAGCAAGGCATACGCAATAATTTAGCCTTTGAAAGCCTCACTATTACGCCTGATAACCAATCTTTGTTTACTGCTACAGAAAATGCTCTCATCCAAGATGGGGTAATAGCTGAACCTAATATTGGTACTTCTTGCCGCATTTTGCAATATAGTCTCCATAATAATCAACCAGAAAAAGAGTTCCTTTACCAAACTGAACCAGTAACCAGTTTTTTTAATCCCACCGGTAAATTTGCCAGTGGATTAACTGATTTACTCGCCTTAGATAATCAAGGTCACTTTCTCAGTCTAGAACGTTCTTTTACTGGCTTAGGATTTACTGTTTTTTTGTTTCAGTTCTCTTTAGCAGCAGCAAATAATATTAACAATATAGATAGTTTATTAGCAGTCGATACTACAAAAATTAACCCAGCACAAAAAAAATTACTGTTAGATTTAAGAACTCTTGATGTAGCACTAGACAATATAGAAGGTTTAACTCTTGGCCCACAACTACCGAATAAACAACGCCTTTTAATTCTCGTCGGTGATAACAATTTTAATACTATACAACGTACTCAATTTTTAGCTTTTCAACTTAAAACTGAATCACCAATTATGAGTTTATTTCATCGTATTTTTTGGCAAAAGTAAAGGTGTGTAAAAATTGAGATAATTCATCACCTCAGCTTTTCAAAGAAATCAGTGTTCTTGGCTCTTACCGAAAAAAAAGACGCACGTTCATAAATTAATTTATTATTGAACTGTTAATACTAGTGTGGCATATTACTGCTGAATTATATGCGATTTTATTAATTAAGTAAAATTACTGTGATTTTTATTAAAGTCAATTTAGTTTATTTAGAGATTACGTAAATTTTCTCATATCTTTTGTTTAAACAATATGTTACATAATGTTTAAGGGATTTTGCCGAAGTATGAGCAAAATTCTATGTTAGAACATCAGCTGTTTCTGACAGCAATTTTCAGATTAAATAATTAACTTTATAAATTTAATAAAATCTGAAAAATAACAATGAACTTCTAAAACAATTGAAAATTATTTGATAGCGTAAAATTTCCAAATATGGTCAACTCAAGAACAGAGCCAGATGTTTATATTGGAAAATTTTTAAACAATCGCTATTTAATAATAGATTTGATTGGTAAAGGTGGTATGGGACGGGTTTACTTAGCAGAAGATACAGCTAAGGGTGGTAAACAAGTCGCATTAAAAATTCTCATGCTAAGTTTGGCAAATCAACAGTTATCTCAACGCTTTGCCAGAGAAATTTTTATTGGCGCACAATTAGGACGTAAAAGCAAACATATTGTCAGAGTCTTGAGTTATGGAGTCACTGATGATAAAACTCCCTTTTATGTGATGGAGTATCTTCAAGGTAAAAACCTGAAGCAAATATTGAAAGCTCAAGCATTAACAATCGGAAAATTCTTAGATATTTCTTATCAAATTTGTTTGGGTTTAGAATGCGCTCACCAAGGTATTACCCTAAAAGGTGAGATTTATCCAATTGTACATAGAGATATCAAGCCTGAGAACATATTTTTGACCACAGATACCCAAAAAAATGAGCTTGTCAAAATTCTTGATTTTGGCATTGCTAAATTTTTGACAGAACGCAGTGGGATGACACTAACAGATTCTTTTATTGGCAGTTTACCCTACTGCTCTCCAGAGCATATGGAAGGACGCAAATTACTTGACGTCCGTTCTGATATCTATAGTTTGGGAGTATTAATGTTTGAAATGTTAACAGCAAAACATCCATTTCAAACACAAAGTAACTCCTTCGGTAATTGGTATCAAGCTCATCGTTTTCAAACTCCACCTGCATTGACAGAAGTTGATACTCAATTAAAAATTCCGCAGGAATTACAAGAATTAGTGATGAATTGTTTAGCTAAAGAAGTAGGTGATCGCCCACAAAATATCCATCAAATATTACAAGTTTTAGAGCAATTTAAAAACAGAATTGAGACAAATGTTGGCAATAGTGATGTGTGGGAAAGCTTACCTACAGTACAGTTAGTACCTGTGACTTCCATCTCAGAAAAAGAATGTTTACAAAAAACATGGCCTAAAAATAAACCGATTCAGACAATTGGGTTTCCTCATCTACTACATACTACTCAAGGTATTATTCCCACATACTGGGCAATGTTACCTAAACAAGAAATTGTTAGCTTTTTAAGTAGAAATCATAGCACTGAATTTATGGATAAAATGTCAGCTTATCCGATGATATTATGGGTAACAGTGTTATATGATTCCCAACTATCTCTAATTCGCTGGTTATCATCTTTTATAGATTTAAACGGAAATAAAGGCCAAAAATTAGTCCAAACCCTTGCAGATACTGGATATTATCATTTACTATTTTTTGCCCTAGAAGAGCCTAATAATTGCGCTCATGTCATTACTTTAACACTCAATGCTAAACAGCGTCAGCAACTATTAAATTGGTTGAATTTTACTCAAAATTCGCAAGGAACTGCATCAATTACATCTGAAGAAGCTAAGGCTATACTCAGAGTAGAATATGAGAAAATTAAATTAGAAATCATGCAAAATTTAGTTGCTAATAAATCAATTGATAGATTTTATTTAAAAAATTGGCTGGCTCAAATAATTGAAAATTTTATGCAATTGTTTAGGTATAAAAGCAACAAATAATTTTTATATATATTTTGAAGATAAGGGTGATATTAGAGGTTACATAAAGTGAATCAAAGTACATTTGCATCTCCAAAAAATACAGGACTGATTGTTAACCGTTATCAATTGAAGAAATTAATTGGTAGCGGTGGGATGGGGGAAGTTTTTTTAGCCACTGATATGCTCCTAGGAGGGACACCAGTTGCGATCAAATTTCTGACACAAACTGTATCTGATGCCAAAATTCAAAAAGACTTTCTTCGTGAAGCATTGATGAGTGCAGCCTTGAGCCAAAAAAGCCTCCATATTATCAGAGCTTACGATTATGGTGTCAGTGAGAAAGGGAAACCATTTTATGTTATGGAATATCTCAATGGTAAGAGTTTAAAAGACTTAACTCCCTTACCATTCCCTAGATTTTTAAATCTGACACGTCAAATTTGTTTAGGTTTACAGTGCGCTCATGAAGGAATTCAAATTGATGGCAAGATTTGTCCTTTAGTTCATCGAGATATTAAACCAGCAAATATATTAGTTGTGCCAGATCCTATATTAGGTCAGCTAGTAAAGATTCTCGATTTTGGCATTGCAAAATTTTTAAATTATACAGCTACACTTAGCACTAACAAAGGATTTCATGGCACTTTACCCTACTCTTCGCCTGAGCAACTAGAAGGGGAAAAATCAGATAGTCGCTCTGATATTTATAGCTTAGGTGTGATGATGTTTGAGATGCTCACCGGTGTTAAACCTTGGCAGCCAGAAACAGATTTATTTGGTGCTTGGTATAAAGCTCATCACTTTGAAAACCCGCGAACAATAGCAGAAGTTAGCCCACAACTAAAAATACCACAGAAGATCAATAATTTAATTATGGCTTGTTTAGCTAAAAAAGCTAGCGATCGCCCCCAAGATATTCGAGAAATCTTGCAAGTCTTAGACAGCATAGAACAATCCCAATGTGCCAATATACCTATTATTTTAACGCCTAGAAGCACACCTCGAATTCCTCTGGATTCTCAATTCTTTTTAGCAGTCGAAAAAAACTTTCAACAATTTACTTGGCCTAAAAATAAACCTATACAAAAAATCGTTTTTCCCCAGCTACTGACTACTACTCAGGGAACTGCGGTAACACTATTATTAATGTTGCCAGAAACAGAAATTCAACAGCAAAAAAATTCAAAACTAAACAACCGTTTTATTTTTGTTACATCACCCCATCCTATGCTGTTGTGGGTAACACTACTCTACGTTCAAGAATTTGGGGCTAAGTGGCTACCATGCTACCTAGATATGCAGAATCCCTACAACCGTCGTCTAGTGTCATTGTTAGCTGACCATGACAGTTATCCTCTGATGTGCTTTACCCTAGAACCACCCAACAAATGTACCCAAGTTCTTACAGGCCACATTGATATCAGCCAAAGGCAAAAGCTGAAAATTTGGGTAGAACAAAGTCAAAAACTTCCCCCCACGACTCAACCCCAGTTGAGTAAAAATCTGCTTAAACAACAGTATAAGCAATTGCAGTCTCAGATGCTAGAGAAAATAGGTGACAGGGGACAGGTGACAGGTGACAGGTGACAGGTGACAGGTGACAGGTGACAGGTGACAGGGGACAGGGGACAGGGGGAGAAAAATACAATGCCCAATGCTCAATCAAGAATAAAAAATTTACCAAATTGGGTTGACAAATCCTTTTATCTTAGTCATAATAGGGAAGTTGCCAATTGAGGGACTGTAGTTCAATTGGTTAGAGCACCGCCCTGTCACGGCGGAAGTTGCGGGTTCGAGCCCCGTCAGTCCCGTTAAACTAAAAGTTATGAAAGCTAGTGCTGAGTGATTTAAGTTATGAGTATTAGAGTTAATATCCTAACTCGGAACTCATGACTCATAACTTAGCACTTGTCATAGTAATCATTGCTTTGCGAAAGAGAGAACTATTGTGACTGTCAGAGTCCGAATTGCACCTAGTCCCACTGGAAACCTACATATTGGTACAGCTAGAACAGCTGTATTTAACTGGTTGTTTGCTCGTCACCACGGCGGGACGTTTATTTTGCGAATTGAAGATACAGACCTAGAGCGATCGCGTCCTGAATATACAGAAAATATTCTGGAAGGATTGCGTTGGTTGGGACTCCACTGGGATGAAGGGCCATTCTTTCAATCCCAACGTCTAGACCTGTACAAACAAGCAGTACAAAAACTCCTCGATCAAGGTTTAGCCTATCGCTGCTACACCACGTCCGAAGAACTCGAAGCCTTACGAGAAACGCAAAAAGCTAAGGGTGAAGCCCCTCGCTACGACAACCGCCATCGTCACCTCACGCCAGAACAAGAAGCGGAATTACAAGCCCAAGGGCGTAGTTTTGTAATTCGTTTTAAAATTGAGGATGGCCGGGAAATTGTCTGGAATGACCTAGTAAGGGACAAAATGGTCTGGCGCGGTAGTGATTTAGGTGGTGATATGGTCATCGCCCGCGCTTCCGAGGAAGGTATTGGTCAACCTCTATACAATTTTGTGGTTGTAGTGGATGACATTGATATGCAAATCAGTCATGTGATTCGAGGGGAAGACCACATCGCCAACACAGCCAAGCAGATTCTACTTTATGAAGCATTGGGGGGAAAAATTCCTGAATTTGCCCATACGCCCCTGATTTTAAACATGGAGGGACGGAAACTTTCCAAGCGGGATGGGGTGACATCCATCTCTGACTTTCAGCGAATGGGCTTTACATCGGCAGGTTTGGTTAACTACATGACCTTGTTGGGTTGGTCGCCACCAGATTCTACACAAGAAATATTTACATTAGAATCAGCCGCCAAAGAGTTTAGTTTTGAGCGCGTCAATAAAGCCGGGGCGAAATTTGACTGGGCAAAACTTGATTGGTTGAATAGTCAATATCTCCACAATATGTCAGTAGACCAGCTTACGGATTTAATTATCCCCTATTGGGAAGCGGCTGGATATCAATTTGATAGCGGACGAGACCGAGCTTGGTTAGAAAAGTTAGTAGGGTTACTTAGTGCTAGCTTGACGCGGTTAACCGATGCTGTAGACATGAGTAAACTGTTTTTTGGCGAGACAGTGGAATACAGCGAAGAGGGTAGCCAGCAATTACAGCAAGCAGGCTGTAGTGATGTTTTGCAAGGAATTATCACCGCCTTGGAAAATCAATCCCAACTTACAGAAGCTGTTGCCCAAGACATAATAAAACAAGTGGTGAAAGCCCAAAACGTCAAAAAAGGCTTAGTTATGCGATCGCTCCGCGCTGCGCTAACTGGAGACGTACACGGCCCCGACCTCATCCAATCTTGGTTACTCCTCAATCAGATTGGTTTAGACAAACCGCGTTTGCATCAGGCGAATTTAAGTAAAGGGGTTTAGGGGAGACAAGGGAGACAAGGGAGACAAGGGAGATTTTTACTGAGTCCCCAGTCCCCAGTCCCCAGTCCCCAGTCCCCAGTCCCCAGTTATTTAATTTTGAATTTTGAATTAATTTCTCCCCAATCCCTAAAATTACATAGTCAATTCCTCTCAAACTGGGAACATAGGCTGTAAAATTCATGTCTTTCCAAACACTGAGATACTTATAGAATCACTATGTCGAAAACAACGCTAAATGAAGGGATTCGATTCTCTTTAATGATAGTTACGCTTGGCGTTATATCGGCACTGCCAAGCGGTGGCACAGCCCAAGAAACCCCTCCCATATTTGGAGATATCACTATCAGTCAAAAATTTTCTCCTGACCCCCTCACCGTCCGGGGTATGAGTGGCGGCTTAGTAGCAGGAGACAAAATTGCTGGTATAGTTGACACCTCTACTGGGCCATGTACTGGATTTGTAGATAAAGCACCAGACCACACTATTAAATTAACCAATAAATTTGACTACCTAAAACTGCAAATACAAGCACCCCAAGACACTACTATCATTGTCAAAGGGCCTGGCGGGACTTGGTGCAACGACGATTTAGATGGCAAACATCCCGGCATAGTTGGTGAATGGCTACCTGGAGATTACCAAGTTTGGATCGGTTCTTACGACAAAGATAAATATTTTCCTTATACGTTACAAGTTACAGAAGTTAAGTAGGCATTGGGCATGGGGCATGGGGAATTGGGAATAGTATTTTTCTCACCCTGCTCCCCCTGCTTTCTTGTCCCCTATCCCCCAATCCCCTCCCATGATCGCCATGTTGTATTAGAATTAAGTTAAATTTAATTAAGATTCTTATCGGCATCTCAGATTTCACTTAAGCAGTTACAGCTTTGTGGTAATGCCTGATTAGATATCAAATTAAACAAAATGGAGTTATAAACATCCGTTTTACAACTATCTAGTGACGACGGTTGCTAGAAATAACTAAATGTAAATTGGCATCTAGAGGCAAATTAAAATGAAATTCTCTTGGAGAGTCCTCGTACTCTGGACATTGCCTGCTTTGGTAATTGGCTTTTTCTTTTGGCAAGGCGCGTTTGCAGGCAATCCTGCTGACATGAGCAGAAATGCTGCTAATACGCGCATGACCTATGGCCGCTTTCTGGAATACTTAGACGCTGGTCGAGTCAACAATGTCGATCTGTATGAAGGCGGCAGAACAGCGATTATTGAAGCCAGTGACCAAGATATCGAAAATCGTGTGCAACGCTGGCGGGTAGATTTGCCAATTAATGCGCCTGAGTTAATCAGTAAGCTTAAAGAAAAACAAGTTAGTTTTGATGCTCATCCCATGCGTAATGATGGGGCTATCTGGGGACTTTTAGGTAATCTGATTTTCCCAATCTTATTGATTACTGGATTGTTCTTTTTGTTCCGTCGCTCCAATAATATGCCTGGCGGCCCTGGTCAAGCCATGAACTTTGGTAAATCCAAAGCGCGTTTCCAAATGGAAGCCAAAACTGGGGTGAAATTTGATGATGTAGCTGGTATTGAAGAAGCTAAAGAAGAATTACAAGAAGTTGTTACCTTCTTAAAACAGCCAGAAAGATTTACAGCTGTTGGCGCACGCATTCCCAAAGGGGTGCTGTTGGTAGGCCCTCCAGGTACAGGTAAAACTTTACTAGCAAAAGCGATCGCTGGTGAAGCTGGTGTTCCTTTCTTCAGTATTTCCGGTTCGGAGTTTGTAGAAATGTTCGTGGGTGTGGGTGCTTCCCGCGTCCGTGACTTGTTCAAGAAAGCTAAAGATAACGCTCCTTGTATCATCTTCATCGATGAAATTGATGCTGTTGGTAGACAACGGGGTGCCGGTATCGGTGGCGGTAATGATGAGAGAGAACAAACTCTTAACCAGTTACTCACCGAGATGGATGGGTTTGAAGGTAACACTGGCATTATTATTATTGCTGCTACCAACCGTCCTGATGTATTAGATGCGGCTTTGTTGCGTCCTGGTCGATTTGACAGACAAGTCACCGTTGATGCACCAGACATTAAAGGACGCTTGGAAATTCTACAAGTCCACGCTCGTAACAAGAAACTTGACCCCAGCGTATCATTAGAAGCGATCGCGCGTCGCACACCAGGATTCACCGGTGCAGATTTAGCTAACCTACTGAATGAAGCCGCCATTCTCACCGCTAGAAGGCGCAAAGAAGGCATTACCCTGGGTGAGATTGACGACGCAGTAGATAGAGTTGTCGCCGGGATGGAAGGTACACCATTGGTAGACAGCAAGAGCAAACGCTTGATTGCTTACCATGAAGTTGGACACGCCTTGGTAGGGACTTTATTAAAAGACCACGACCAAGTGCAGAAAGTTACCCTGATTCCTCGCGGACAAGCACAAGGTTTGACTTGGTTTACCCCCAACGAAGAACAAGGCTTAATTTCTCGTTCTCAACTCAAAGCCAGAATCACTGGTGCTTTGGGTGGTCGTGCAGCCGAATACATAATTTTCGGTGCGGCGGAAGTGACTACGGGTGCAGGCGGAGACTTACAACAAGTAACCGGTATGGCTCGCCAAATGGTGACACGCTTCGGGATGTCTAATTTAGGCCCTCTGTCCTTGGAAAGCCAACAAGGGGAAGTTTTCCTAGGTCGTGACTGGATGACCCGTTCTGATTATTCCGAATCAATTGCGGCTCGGATTGATTCTCAAGTGCGGGAAATTGTGGAACAGTGCTATGAAAACGCTAAGAAGATTATGCGGGAAAATCGCGCTGTTACCGATCGCCTAGTTGATTTGCTGATTGAAAAAGAAACCATTGACGGTGATGAGTTCCGTCAAATTGTTGCTGAGTACACTGATGTACCTGAAAAAGTCCAGTTTGTTCCACAACTGTAGTTATTAAATCAGTAAACAGTTATCAGGCTTTCTTCTGCTGATAACTGGTAACTGCTCACTGATAACTTTGAACGGGGATAGTCAAACTACCCCCGTTTTTTTATTGACCCTATCTCAAAGGGGTATATATATCTTCAGAATTGGCATTGAGATAAGGACACTGCAATTCAATATTTAATGCAGAGAACTGTTGCAAAATAGATGTCATCTTACCTGATGGTGTATTAATACCTTGCTGCCAAGCTGCTAGCAAACCATTAGCGACAATTTGACAACGATGTGTACCGAAACTCTCATTTTCAGTAAATCTATGCTTTGGTTCTTCAGCGATCGCTAAACCTGGTGCTATAGGCTTAGTAAATAGGGGTACTTGCTCCCGAAAATGGGCTTCATGCTTTCTATAAAGCGTCTCTAGGACTGGCTGAACCTGTTCATAACTATTTTTGTCAAAATACAGAACTGCTGAGTCATAACGCTCATAATCGGAAGGGTTATATAAAGCTTTAAAGGTAAATTCTAGAGATATCGCATTGAGTTGTGTTGTCAAACTATCCATGACTGCAACTGCACCATCTGGAGTGACATTAAAGTAGACACGCACCAGAGTTTGACCCGGTGTTTGATGATGTCGTGATGCACCTGCATCAGCAACTGCCATATAAAACCCACTTTGCACGAGGTTTTTAGGTAATTTGATAGAAATTAAGTTCCCTAAATTAACAGGTGTTTGCAGTGCATCTTGTTCTACATACAATGTTAAACCATCTCGATGAACTGCTATAGCACCGTCTATTTCTTCTCTGACTACCAGCCAAGCATGACTCCAGTAGCCTTGACCTCTATTATTTTCATGCAGGCGATCGTAAAAAGCTAAGTCTACACCTAAAAAGGTGTTGTTCTCTAGATTTTGGTTGACTGCTAAATTAGATATCTCTGCATCTGATGCCAAAACACTTTTTAAAGAGCCATTGTAATAGATGCCGTAGAGAAAACTACGCAACTGCTGACTTAAATACTTATTCTGTAAATCTGATGATAATTTTTCAAAGCGGGAGACTGAAGACTCCGGTAATTCTAGGGGTTTATAGTTGGGATGCTTAATACAATACTGGGATTGGATTTCAACATTATGAATGATGTCTTGCAATGATAGTTGCAGTGATTCTGAGATATCTGACAATTGGACAGAATCTAATAGTTGCATAGATATTGACCTGTGAATGAGGAGATAGACAAAAAATTGTAGGTTGAGTTAAGCGATAGATAAACTCTCAGGATAGAAATCTGTTGCTTCCACACCAAAAATTGTGGGGATAGATGCTTCTGGACGACACAACAAACTCTTGGCGACTTGCAGCATACAAATGCCGACATTCCCAAAGGTTTTTTCATACTGGAGTCGAGCTTGAATAGCGGTAATTAAGGCTAAACCACAAAATTGCATCACCCGTTGTAAGAAATCGGGACGATGTTCTAGGATTTCTGGAAAATGAGTTAAGTAAGCAGTTACCAACTCTCGCAATGAAGGTTGGAGAACATACAAGGGTGTAGCTGCTAGACGTAAAGACTCATCAATGGTGATAGATTTGCCTGTCACCATGCTGTATAACCACATTTGCAGGTAGCTGGCGATGACTGTTCCCAAATCATTAGCGGGATCTCCCCAGTTACCACGTTCCCAGTCAATCAAGCGGATAATTTTCTCCTCAGGGGCGGCTTCCCAATCCAGGGAAACTAGAATATTGTTTAGCTTGAGGTCATTATGGGTGAGACAACACGGAGTTAAGGAATTAATTAATTCTGCGATCGCCTGACCTAAACTGTCATAACGTTGATATAAGGCAAAAAATCTCAGCCCATCAGCAGGCACTTTACCAAATATTTCTGGAGTTAGTCTATCTAATCCACGATTGAGATTAGACTTTCTTTGGTGAGTAGTATTATCAATAGTATGTTGGAAAAACTCTCGATAACCTTCATTGTTAATTGAGACGCGATGAATTGAGGCTAAAGTATGGCCAATTGCTCTGGCAATTTTAATGGGAAATAAATTCAGATTTTCCTTAGCATAAAAATCCATTAAATCTCGATAATTATCAAGGTAATTGAAAATAAGAATAGAATTTTCCCAACTAAAATGTACTACCTCTGATAAATTGGCACGGATGTAGCTAAGTTCTGGAAAATGCCGTAAAAAATCATGAATCTGCCATTCCAGCAAAAACTCGCCAGCCGTTTTTCCTTCTGGGTTATGGCGTTCTTGCTTAACCAGCAGTTTCCTCCCTTCTGGAAAGTTAATTAGTAGATTAAAGTTTTTGGCTGCCTTTAGTTCAACTTTGCTGAATGACTGTTCATCAGGAGTACACAGTTTAAGAGAATTTAGATATTCAAATACGTTTTGAGAACTGAGGATAAATGGTGGCATAGTTTTAGATGATTGACAACATTAATAACAATTCATGTTAAAAATAATATTGAATCTATATTAGATAATTTAGGAGAATATTCAAGATGGTTGATAGGATTAATACTGATATAGTTCATTTTGTACTAGAAACAATATATGATTTTACTAATTCTACAATGCTATCAATTGCCAATATTATGACTACAAACTCAAAAATAGTTTCTGTAAATTGCGATATCTTGTTAAGATCATATTTATCACCGCCATATATTAATTTAGAATCCTCCTCATCTAGATCAGTCAGAAAATTTTCTGAATCAGTAGAGTACAATTCATAAATAATGATTCTTGCCATTTTCTGTATGCCTAAAAAAATGTCTCTTACTTAATGAAAGATAAATTTTAAAACTGCATATATACTCAAGCTTAATTAGAAAATAATATTCAGAATTATAGATATTCAAATTTGTGTTGAATAAGATGCAGGCGATTAAACTTTACATCGCTTAATCGCTCATGCCACAATTGCACTAGAGCTATTTAGCTCAGGAGTCACTTAGCAAGAAATTGAAAATTAGTAGTAACCACCATCAGCAGAACTAAAAGACCTAGCTAAATGTCCAATGCCATCAATACCATAGGTGATAACGCCAAACTCAAATCCTTTTTCAGCTAAACCTAAAACACCATTTGTAGTATTAGAATAGTTACCACCATGAACAGAATCATCAAGATTGTTCAATTCGTTGAGGAAGCTTTCAGAATCTTGAAATAATTCTGCACCAGTAGCACGTAATTCGTTAACAGCAATAAAAGCCATGACTAACTCCTAAAACAATTGTTGTGTTTAATAGAAAGTGCAGGCGATTAAGCTTGATAAGTTAATATTGCTTAATCGCTGATGCCGCCATTACAACAGAGCTATTTAGCTCAATATTGACTCAGTATGAAAATTAGTAGTAACCGCCATTAGCAGAACTATAGGACTTAGCTAGGTGTCCAATTGCGTCAATACCATAGGTGATAACGCCAAACTCAAATCCTTTCACAGCCAAGTCTAAAACGCCATTTGTGGTTTGAGAATAGTTACCACCACCATGAACAGAATCATCAAGATTATTCAATTCATTGAGAAAGCTTTCAGAATCTTGGAACAATTCTGCACCAGTAGCACGTAATTCGTTAACAGCAATAAAAGCCATGATTAACTCCTAAAACAATTGTTGTGTTTAATAGAAAGTGCCGGCGATTAAGCGATATTTTAATATTGCTTAATCGCTAATGCCACAATTACAACCGAGCTATTTAGCTCAATACTGACTCACTATGAAAATTAGTAGTAACCACCAGCGTCACTGAAGGACTTAGCTAGGTGTCCAATCGCGTCAATACCATAGGTGATAACGCCAAACTCAAATCCTTTCACAGCCAAGTCTAAAACGCCATTTGTGGTATTAGAATAGTTACCACCATGAACAGAATCATCAAGATTGTTCAATTCGTTAAGGAAGCTTTCAGAATCTTGGAACAATTCTGCACCAGTAGCACGTAATTCGTTAACAGCAATAAAAGCCATGACTAACTCCTAAAACAATTGTTGTGTTTAATAGAAAGTGCAGGCGATTAAGCTTGATAAGTTAATATTGCTTAATCGCTAATGCCACAATTACAACCGAGCTATTTAGCTCAATACTGACTCACTATGAAAATTAGTAGTAACCACCAGCGTCACTGAAGGACTTAGCTAGGTGTCCAATCGCGTCAATACCATAGGTGATAACACCAAACTCAAATCCTTTCACAGCCAAGTCTAAAACGCCATTTGTGGTATTAGAATAGTTACCACCATGAACAGAATCATCAAGATTGTTCAATTCGTTAAGGAAGCTTTCAGAATCTTGAAATAATTCTGCACCAGTAGCACGTAATTCGTTAACAGCAATAAAAGCCATGACTAACTCCTAAAACAATTGTTGTGTTTAATAGAAAGTGCAGGCGATTAAGCTTGATAAGTTAATATTGCTTAATCGCTAATGCCACAATTACAAACGAGCTATTTAGCTCAATACTGACTCACTATGAAAATTAGTAGTAACCGCCATCAGCAGAACTGTAGGACTTAGCTAAGTGTCCAATTGCGTCAATACCATAGGTGATAACGCCAAACTCAAATCCTTTCACAGCCAAGTCTAAAACGCCATTTGTGGTTTGAGAATAGTTACCACCACCATGAACAGAATCATCAAGATTGTTCAATTCGTTGAGGAAGCTTTCAGAATCTTGAAATAATTCTGCACCAGTAGCACGTAATTCGTTAACAGCAATAAACGCCATGATTAACTCCTAAAACAATTGTTGTGTTTAATAGAAAGTGCAGGCGATTAAGCGATATTTTAATATTGCTTAATCGCTGATGCCAGAATTACAACCGAGCTATTTAGCTCAGTTGTTACTTGGTGACTTGAAATTAGTAGTAGTAACCACCAGCGTCACTGAAAGACTTAGCTAGGTGTCCAATCGCGTCAATACCATAAGTGATAACGCCAAACTCAAATCCTTTTTCAGCCAAGTCTAAAACGCCATTTGTGGTTTTAGAATAGTTCCCACCATGAACAGAATCATCAAGATTGTTCAATTCGTTGAGGAAGCTTTCAGAATCTTGGAACAATTCTGCACCAGTAGCACGTAATTCGTTAACAGCAATAAACGCCATGATTAACTCCTAAAACAATTGTTGTGTTTAATAGAAAGTGCAGGCGATTAAGCTTGATAAGTTAATATTGCTTAATCGCTCACTCACAATTACAAAAGAACTCTTTAGTTCAGTTGTTACTTGGTGACTTGAAATTAGTAGTAACCGCCATCAGCAGAACTGTAGGACTTAGCTAGGTGTCCAATTGCGTCAATACCATAGGTGATAACGCCAAACTCAAATCCTTTCACAGCCAAGTCTAAAACGCCATTTGTGGTTTGAGAATAGTTACCACCACCATGAACAGAATCATCAAGATTATTCAATTCATTGAGAAAGCTTTCAGAATCCTGGAACAATTCTGCACCAGTAGCACGTAATTCGTTAACAGCAATAAAGGCCATGATAGACTCCTAAAAATTTTTGTTTTTAGTAGATTTTGCAGACGTTCAAGCTTTACATCGCTTGTCCGTTGATTCAATTTTTATTTGCTTCCTTTATGAAAATCAAGCTCTTAAACTTGATTTGCTAGACATAAATTAGTTATATATGTCTCTTTTTGATTGTGATATCTAATTAATTCCATATTGATATGTAGTCGTATAAATCTTACATTAGTAACACAGCACTTTTAATCTAGATGAGGTACACTAACCTAGTCTCTTTCTCCTATAAAGGTGTACTCCAAGCAACCGATGAATATATGTATCAAGCATCTTTGATTAGCAATATTCATAAGAATTTAGAACCCTGGATTTTTTAATAACCCAGGGTTTTCAGCTTTTAGTAAGGATTAAGGAGGGACTATAATCACCTCAAAAAATTTGGGATGTTTCTTTCCATGAAAAATCGTGTGTCTCA
The DNA here is from genome assembly GCF_014697125.1 of Anabaena minutissima FACHB-250. Classification (GTDB taxonomy): domain Bacteria; phylum Cyanobacteriota; class Cyanobacteriia; order Cyanobacteriales; family Nostocaceae; genus Trichormus; species Trichormus minutissimus. The sequence continues at coordinate 178,558 of NZ_JACJRG010000010.1, forward strand.
TCCTAATTGAGATAAAACACACGATAATCATGAGTATTAAGTTGTAATTAGCAAACAATGATTATGGGATACCAAGCTGTCCTCGCAAATCTTTAATTTGTAAGTCTAGATTATCCATCCACTGGCCAAGAATTGCATTTGTATCAGGTATTGATTCTGTGGTTGGCTCTTCTGGAGTGGGAGTATTTGAAGTTCTTCTTCTTCCATATCTTCTTTCCAAACCAGCATATATAGTCTTCATTTCCCAAGCAGTGAGTTCATTAATGAATTTGCCTTCATCATTGGGAGAAAGGTCAGAAATTGTGATTTTTACCATTGGCTTGACTCCTGAAATACGGTCATATCAATTGTTACAGTACCAGGACGTAACTAATTTAAAAAATTAGAATCGCCCCCTTATATTTTGATTTTCTATTCAAGAAAGTCAATCTTTTTTTGTGAGGATTTCAGACACAATTCCAGAATTATTGTCTATAAAAGCATATTTTTTATAATAGTGAAATTTATTTGTCTTGAGCAAGATAAGAACCCCGATTTCTTCAAGAAATCGGGGTTCTTATTGACTTAGTAGTCGTGCTTAGAAGAATATTAATTCTGAGTCTGTGGTTGTGAAACAGGAATGGTCACATCTATGGGTGTTACCTGTGCCGCTAGTTGTTTTAATGGCGGTTGAATAGCTGTTTGATTACCCACTACTAGAGTTACTAGATTTTCTGGCTTGAGGTATTGTTTCGCTACCCGTTGCACATCTGTGGCTGTGGTTGCAGATACCGCTTTTTGATAGCGGAACAGAAAATCAGCCGGATAGCCGTAATATTCGTAGCGCATTAACCGGGATAGGGTTTGAGCAGGGTCTTGGAAGTTGAATACAAAAGAATTTAAGGTGGAATCTTTAGCACGACTTAGTTCTTCTGCTGTCACTGGTTGAGCTTGTATACGCTTAATTTCCCCTTGCAAAGCTTTAATAAACTGTACAGTAGCATCAGAGCGAGTTTGTCCTCCAGCGATGAACATTCCAGGGTAGTCAAAGCGGGGACTCCATAAGCCGTATACAGAGTATGCTAAACCTTGACGCGATCGCACTTCATTAAATAACCTACCGCCAAAACCATTTAACACCCCATTCATGACATCCAAGGGTGCATAGTCAGGACTATCAAAGCTACCACCCAAATGCCCAACTAAAACATTGCTTTGCGTCAACTGCGGCTGATTGACAAAAAATACTCCGCCTGTATTAGCTGCTGATACCTCTGGTAAGGGCAGTTTGCTGATTTTGGGGTTACGCTGCCAATCACCCAGTTTAGCTTGAATGAGCGATCGCATTTTTTGACTGTCAAAATCCCCCACAATTCCCAAAATCATATTATTGGGGTGGAAATAATCCCGGTGAAACTGCACCAAATCCTCACGGGTAATCCGATCTATAGTTGCATACTCTGTAGTCCGGGCATAGGGGCTTTCTTTACCATAGATTAATTTGCGAAATTCCCGGCTGGCTATATCGCTAGGACTATCATTACGCCGAGCAATACCACCCTTAGCTTGTGTCTTGGCTAAATCTAGCTTTTCTTGAGCAAATACTGGCTCTCTTAGCACCTCAGCAAATAGCCCAAATACCGTTTCTACATCGTCACTGAGTGTTTCAAAACTGGCACTACCAGCAGCTTCACTAATACTAGTTTCTACCGCCGCCGCCCGTTGTTCCAACATTTCATTTAACTCATCTGGGGAATGCTTTTTAGTTCCGCCAGTCCGCATTACATTACCCGTAAAACCAGCCAATCCGACTTTATCTCCTCCTTCCCAACGGCTACCAGTCCGTACCAACGCCGTACTACTCACTAAGGGTAGTTCCCTATCCTCCATGAGATATACAACTAAGCCATTTCGCAGCACAAACCGCTCATACTTGGGTAACTTAATTTCCGGTATTGGTGCAAACTCTAACTCTGTGTAGTGCTTGGCTGCTGCTGTCGCCACTGGAGAAAAGTTAAAAGTCACCAGTAAAAAAGCACAAGCAACTAACAACGCATAAATCAGTCGCTTACCATTTTGAATTTTCCTGGACATCCGCTTTTAAACCCTCACCTTATACTTTTAAATTTTGAATTGTCTAAGCTGGCTTTGATAACAGCTTGCCAATTGTGCGATTTTCTGGCGTAAATGTGTCCTTAGCTACTCGCTGAATATCAGCAGGAGTCACCGCCACAATGTCCTCTAACTGCTTAAACAGATTCCGCCAAGAGCCTGTCTTGATCTCATATTCCAAAAGTTGCTGTGCCATGCCCATGTTCGAGTTGAGGCTGCGAAGCAAACCCGCCCGTGCTTGAGTTTTCACCCGTTCCAATTCTGCAACGGCTACAGGTTGGGTTTGCAATTTGTCAATTTCTTGGCGTAAAGCCGTCGCCACTTCATCAACGTTGTGACCAGGAGCTGTGAGAGCATAGAATAGCATCAGGTTGGGGTACTTATCACCAGGAAAGCCGCTAAAACCTTGAGCATTTAAGGCTACGCGTTTTTGTTCTACCAATGACTTATACAACCGTGATGTCCGTCCATTACTTAATAAGCTAGCAATGAGTTCATAAACTGCATTATCTGGATGGGTAGTAGCCGGACGGTGATAGCCTTCTAAATACCAAGGTTGGGAAGGCAACTCTAGAGTAACTTCCCGTGTTTGGGTTTGCTTTGGCTCTACGGGAATGGTTGATTGGGCTTTGGGTTTAGACTTATAGCGTCCAAAATAAGTCTGTGCTAGTTTTTTCACCTCGGCTGGGTTCACATCTCCCACAACGGCAATTGTGATATTGCTAGGGACATAATAAGTGTCAAAAAAACTCTGGACATCTTTTGGTGTGAGGTTACGAATATCTTCGTCATAACCAATCACTGGCCGTCTGTAAGGATGGACGTTGAAAGCTTTATCAATAAACTTTTCCACCATCATGCCGATAGGTGAATTGTCCACCCGCATCCGTCGCTCTTCTAAAATTACATCTTTTTCTTTATAAAACTCCCGCCGAATCACAGGCTCAAGAAATCGATCTGATTCCAGTGACATCCACAGTTCTAACTTATTAGATGGAAAACTGTAAAAATAGCGAGTTGCTTCGGCTGAAGTAGTAGCATTTAAACCTACACCACCTGCTTGCTCGACGATTTGCCCTAATTCATTTTGCTTGACTAACTTAGCTGCTTGTGATTCTAATTGCTTAAAATTCCCTTGTAATCTAGCAACTTCATCTTGTTTACCATTAGTTTTGGCGGCTCTAATTTGATTATCCAACTGCTCTAAACGCTCTAATAGAGGTTTTTCGGCTTGGTAGTCTTGTGTTCCAATGCGGGTAGTCCCTTTAAATGCCAAATGCTCTAGAAAGTGGGCTACACCAGTTTTGCCATCTGGCTCATCCACACCTCCTACATCTGCGTAGGTGAGAAAGGAAACCACTGGTGCTTGATGGCGTTCTAAAACAATGAACTTCATCCCATTACTCAAGCGGAACTCTGTTAGCTGCTTGATTACCCGATCTAAATAGGGTTGAATCGAACTTTTAGCAGTAGGCCTTTTGCTCCGTTGCAGCGTAGTTTCAGGAGGCGATACAGTTTGGGTTTGTGCTAGAGCTGTCTGTGGTACTAGCCCCCACCAAGCAACTATCAGTACCAGTAATGTTGTTAAAAGTCGGCGGGTTAAATCCCTGCTCCAAAAAGCGGGAATGTATGATTGACCCTTCGTAGCTAGGACGTGTGAGCAACTGAAATGATTCATAAGCGACGAGTAAAATAAATTTTCACTACCTAGGTGATAGGTAAATTAGCAATAGGAGCGTTAATCTTGTATTAAGCTTTCTGTGCTTTTTGTACCTGACGTTAGACAATAATGCTACAAACCATGTTCCGGAGATTTTACATTAACTATTATGCGAGTTTTTAATTCTCCCCCACCCTCAGAAGCACAGACACGCTCCCGAATTTTACAGGCAGCACTCAAATTATTTGCTGCTCAGGGATTTGATGGTACTACCACGCGTGACTTAGCACAAGCAGCAGGTGTGGCTGAAGGAACGTTATTTCGGCATTTTTCTCATAAAAAAGCTATTTTAGTGGAAGTTGCAACGGCTGGCTGGGTAGAGATTCTCACGGATTTACTGACAGAATTAAGTGAAATGGGCAGCTATAAAGCTGTAGCACAGGTGATGCGCCGCCGGATGTGGAATTTACAAAAAAATGCAGATTTGATGCGCGTTTGCTTTATGGAAGTGCAGTTTCATCCAGATTTACGCGATCGCATTCAAATAGAAGTGATCAATAAAATGACTGATGTTGCTGAAGCCTTCTTCCAAACTGCTATGGATAAAGGCGTTTATCGCCAAATGGATGCCAATCTAGTGGCGAAAGTCTTCTTAGGAATGTTTGCGGTTGCAGGTTTTTCCAACAACACCCTGATGCAACCCGATGCTTCCCCCCAACAAATGCAACAAATGGCAGAAGGTTTGGCGGATATCTTCCTGAATGGCGTATTGGTAAAAGATTAAGTTGCATCGAAAAAACAATCCTATAGACTATGAAATATTGCGTTTTTTAGCTCAACATAAACCATACACTGATAAAAAATCTGATGTGAGGCTGTTTTATGTCTGAAATTAATTACCAACAGCCAATTAGTACGGTAGCCACTCTGATGGAGATGTACATCACGGGTGGGCGGGATTTTAGCCGGGCTGAACTAGGGAATGCCAATTTACAAGGCGTTGACTTGAAAGGATCAGACCTGAGTTACGCTGATTTGAGTGCAGCGAATCTCAAAGGCGCGAATCTTAGAGGTACTGATTTAAGCTTTGCTGATTTAAGTCAAGCTGATTTACAAGATGCGGATCTCAGAGGTGCAATGTTGATGTCAGCCAATCTCCGCCAAGCCAACCTCCAAGGCGCAAAGTTAGAAAAGGCAGATTGCGATCGCACCACTCATTTTCCCCCAAATTTTGACCCTGTAAAAGCTGGCTTACAAATCAAAGATTAATTCAACTGTCAGGGTTGGCAATAGGTAATTGGTTTTTTCTCTTACCCATTACCTATTACATCTCTTAATCTGAAATTGATTGTAAGTGATAATTAATACACAAAATCATTTTTAATACCCTTAAATTAGCAATAGTGGCTGTTAGTAGTTCCTTTGCAGAGGAAAAACGTGTAATTATTACTAAGTAGCTGACATATTACACTAATAGAGTTAACTAGGTGTTGATTCACCACTTACTAAAACAAGCAAAACAGTGTCATCATTGCCTCACAGTAGTAATTACTGTATGCTTAGGCATGAGTGTAATTCTGGACACAAGCGATCGCGCTCAGGCAGAAATTATTGAAGACAAAACGTTACCAAATAATTCCACAGTTACGTTCTCTCGTAATACTTTTTTGATTGAAGGTGGGACTGAAGTAGGTAAAAATCTCTTCCACAGCTTTTCCCATTTTTCTCTACCTACAAATAACACAGCTTATTTTGATCATCAGCCGCACATTCAAAATATCTTCAGCCGTGTCACAGGTGGGGAAATCTCAAATATTAATGGCATCATCCAAGCCAATAATAGAGCCAATTTATTTATTATCAACCCCAACGGCATCATTTTTGGAGCTAATGCGCGGTTAAATATTGGTGGTTCTTTTTTTGCAACTACCGCCAATAGTATCAATTTTGCCGATGGTGAAAGGTTTAGTGCAAAACCAGAAGAAAGTACACCTTTACTTACTGTTAAGACTCCGATTGGCTTGCAAATTGGTGCAAATATAAGAAAAATTTCAGATCAACAAGAAACTTTAAATACCCCTATTAGCTTGGGGTTTGGAGTCAATCCCGGCAGTATTTATGTGCAAGGAGAATCTGGATTGAATCCTACTGCACTGCAAGTAGAAGCCAGTCAAACTTTAGCTTTGCTTGGTGGCGATGTTTTTGTTGAGAATGCAAATATTAGTACCCAAAAATCTGGCGGCAGAGTAGAAATCGGCAGTGTGGCAACAGCAGGTTTGGTGGGTGTAAAATCTACAGAATTAGGCTTTATCTTAGACTTTGATGCTGCCTCAAATTTTGGCAATATTCAAATATCTTCAAATACTAATATTGAAAACTTGATAGACATCAATATTACAGGTAGAAATATTACCTTCAATAATGGACTTTTGAGTGCAGACAATGACCTCAAAATCAATGCTACAGAGACAATTCAAGTATTAAATAACAGTTCTATTTTTTCTGCTGGCTTAGGCCGGTTTCCCGGCAATCTCACCATCAATACGCAAAATTTATTAGTTAGAGATGGTGCTTATATAGGAGTAGATAAAGGCAATCTGATCATCAACGCATCAGATACGATGCAAGTGACAAGTAACCTAGATTCTACCTCCCAGCGTACTAGCCGGATATTTGCTAATGCTTCAGAAGACATAACAAATTCGGACGGCAACCTGACAATTAATACTCGAAAACTATCTGTGCAGAATGGGGCGCAAATCCTGACTAATTCTTCTGGTAGTGCTGTTCCTACTTTAATGAGTATTTTGAACAATGTAGAAACAGTCAAAAAAGGTAATTTAACTGTCAATGCTTCCGAATCTGTGACCTTATCAGGTAGTTCATTAAATGAGATCCATCCTAGCGGTTTATTTACTAGAACTTTTGAAGGAAAAGATAGCAGTTCACTAACAATTAACACGAAATTTTTGTTAATTGAAGACGGCGCACAGGTAATAGCAGTAAATTCTAGTGCCGATAAAATTGGTAATTTGATTGTTAATGCCACAGATAAAATAGAGCTTGTTGGCACTTCTCGGACTGGTAAAATTCCTACTGATGCACAGAATAATTTCTTAATAGATGAGCCAATACTTGATACTTCACTAATATTTTTGTCATCTGTTCAAGGCTTGAGAATCCAAGACACTCTCCCTAGTGGTTTGTTTACTAACGCTACCGCAGGAGGAGATGCAGGGGATATTAATATCAATACCCGTGAATTGTTAACACGAGATGGTGGACAAATTAGTGCTAACACTTTTGATAAAGGACGGGGTGGCGATTTAACTGTTAAAGCTACTGAACAGGTACAACTTTTGGGTGCTTCTGCTAGTGGAATTCCTAGCGGCTTATTTACAAGAGTCAATCCTAAAGCGACGGGAGAAGCCGGTACTTTGACAATTTTGACTGGTAATTTACTAGTACAAAATGGGGCGCAAGTTAGTGCAAGTACCTTTGGAATAGGTCAGGGGGGAAATTTAAATGTGCAGGCGACTGAAGGAATAAAACTCATTGGTGTGTCGCGTCAAAATGTTGCCAGTGGTTTGTTTACTCAAGCTAATTTTGGTAGCAGAGGCGATGCAGGAGAACTAATAGTTAACACCTCTACTTTGCTAGTCCGGGATGGGGCGCAAGTCAGTGCTAGCACCTTTGCTTCAGGTAAGGGTGGAAATTTGACTGTCCTAGCAACTGAAGGGATAGAACTAATTGGTACTTCTGGGAATGGTGATTTATTCCCCAGTGGTCTATTTGCTGTTGCAGCCGCAGGTTCAATTGGGGATGCTGGCTACTTGACAGTTGATACTCCTAGTTTGGAGGTGCGAAATGGGGCGCAAGTTGCTGCTAGCACTAGCGGTCAAGGACAAGCTGGGAATTTAACAGTTAATGTGAAAGAGAAATTGCAATTAATTGGCACTGCTGTGAATGGGGCATTTCCTAGTGGTTTATTTGCAACTGCAACTCTAAACTCTACAGGTGATGCGGGTAACTTGACAATCAACACCGATTTATTGCAAGTATCCCAGGGTGCAGGAATAGCAGTGCGGAATAGGGGACGAGGTAGTGCGGGTAACTTGTTTGTCAATGCTCGTTCTATTAATTTAAATAATCAAGCTTTTATTAGTGCTGATACTCGTGGTGTTAGTAACAACTCCAACCAGTCACAAGCTAATATTACCTTACGTTCTCACGATTTAATTTTGTTACGTGGCAATAGTAGCATCACCACCAACGCCATTGGTAGTAACGTGATTGGGGGCAATATTCATATTGATACCAAGTTGTTAGCTGCCTTTGAGAATAGTGATATTAGTGCTAATTCGGCTGATTTTCGCGGTGGTCGTGTCACAGTTACGGCTCAAGGTATTGCTGGTACAGAATTTCGCAACTCTTTGACTCCAGAAAGTGATATTACGGCGACTGGTGCAACTCCAGAGTTAAGCGGAACTGTGGAAATCACCAGTCCAGAAGCAGACCCCAGTCGAGGCTTAACGGAACTACCATCAAATCTGACTGATGTGTCGAATCAAATCGCCCAAAAATGCCGCGCTAATGAGGCTATAGCGAAACAGCCAAATGAATTTTTGGTTACAGGTAAGGGCGGGATACCAATAAATCCCTATGGAACACTCCAAAGTGAATCCGCGATCGCTAATTGGATTGATGTGAATAATATCAGTAATGTCGCCAAAAATGGCACTAATTCCTCAAAAATTGCTAATTCCCCTGAGACTCCTATTGTTGAAGCCCAAGCTTTAGTATTTGATACTCATGGTAATTTAGTGTTGACCGCAGAAGTTCCCAACTCAACATCCCAAAATCTAGCTCTCACACACCCAGTTTGTGCTAGTTAAAATAGCGATCGCATTTCGCATTGGTGCAGAACCGTGCGGAGGGAGAGATTTATCGAACTCTGGTATCTGAATTAGTTATATTTTCTCATCAAACGGAGGTAAATTATTTGGGTCAATACCTTGCGATCGCAAATAAGCCATTAGTCGTTCTTTTTGCTGCTGTTCCTGTTCAATCTTTTCCACAGCCCAAGGTAACAAATGGCCATCTTTATCCCACCAGCGTAACCAATAACCAGTATGAGCTTCTTTTGTTCCTTGCCATGTTCCTAAATATAAACCCATTGCATCCACCCAATGACGACCATTCTCATCGGGTAGCTTTAATTCATACCGGTCACGTTCGAGTTGGTGGTATTCCAATAATCCCCCATCTGGGTCAAAAATTATATAGATGGGAACTTGCAATATTTGTTCATAAAAAAACCATCTTCCTGGCGGATAAGTACGTTTTACTGAATATTCTCCTCCGTCATTATCTGAGAGAAATTCCATCACAATTAACGGAATTTCACCTTCTAAAATCGGGGTATAACTTTTGCGATTACTGATAATTTCATTTACCTGGGGAACATACACCCAATCTGGTGCTTTAATAATAAATTGTCCGTTGACGGTTGCACACAGTCCAAAGTTTGACGCTATCAACATTTGTGGTTGGATGAAGCCACTGATTTCTAAGCTTTCACGCAAAGCACCAGCCAATATTGGCTGACCTGTATTCTCCACCGGTTCATCCTCTAGTTGAAAATCTTTGGGTAAGGCTTCCCAAGTTATTACCAGTTGAGCTTGGGGGTTGGTTGCGCTGAGTTGGGTTACCATAAACACAGCATAAATTTAAGTTTATTCTTTAATTTTATCAACAAAACCTCGACTTATTTGAAAATTTTCTCATTCCGAACGACTGGAAGTCGCGGCTATAGCAACTAAGTCTGGACGGTGCATTTTGATTAATTTTAGTGTAGTTAACGAATAGGATTATGCACTGTAACTAATTTTGTGCCATCAGGAAATGTTGCTTCTACCTGAACTTCATGCACCATTTGTGGCACACCTTCCATCACATCATCTTTTGTTAATAAAGTTGTGCCATAACTCATCAATTCTGCTACAGTATTTCCATCTCGCGCACCTTCTAAAATCGCAGCCGAAATATAAGCCACGGCTTCAGGATAATTTAGTTTTAATCCTCTGCTTTTACGTCTTTCTGCTACTAAGGCGGCAGTAAAAATTAATAGTTTATCTTTTTCTTGTGGCGTAAGTTGCATTGTTATAGCAAACAAAAAAAGTATACATTCTCCGAATAGAGTAACTTATTGCAACTGTTGATATCAAGACTTTAATTCTAGGCTCACTAATCAAAAATTATAATTACAATTGCCATACTCTTGGTATGCAGCTACTGCGATCGCCGAAATCAACTCGTAGCATTTGCCACACAGCCGTAAACCATCTTCTCACCTCAGACGTGGAAGCACCACGATATCGACACAAACAGCCATTTTCTAGACGGGTAACACCTATGAGAGAGTGCTGAGTTATAAGTGCTGAGTCATGAGTAAATACGGAACGTGCTTTGTCAATGGTTTGTGTTGAAACTGTACTACCTAAGTAAATGAAGCTACCTGTTATTGGCTGTCCTGATAAGCCGTGGGTACTGTAGAAAACCTCTTCGCTACCCGGTAGGTATTGGCGATCAATCCACAAGGGAACGCCTTGCTGCCAAATTTCGGTATGCGATCGCCATTCTCCTTGCAAAAATTTTTCTCCTCTAGCACTGCGTCCAAATCGGGTAATTTCCCAGCCTATAAATTTAGCTCCGGTTGCTAACTCTACCCGTAAATCTTGGCGATAAATTGCCCCGTTAAATAAAATTGTTTCTTGGGGTAGCCATTCTAAACAAGCACCCGCATCTACTTGTATATCTATAGTTTGTTTAGCCTGTAAGCCATTGCTGCGATATATCTTCCCGGCGGCGGCTGTAGTTATTAAAGCTTGGGTATTCGGTTGCAGGTGGATATTAGTAGATAAGCGATCGCCTCCCACGACTCCCCCAGCCGTATGTAAAATGACGCTATGACAGACTTTTTCCCCTTCTGGGTAAAACGGACGTTGCACCTTTAGCGGTGCTTGCTGGTGATTGTAAATTAACTCGGTTTTACCCAGGCGATCGCTATAAACTAAGTTAAGCTTGCCATGCCAGCCTTTTTCGGTATCTAAAATAGCCGCCATTAATATTGAAGTAAGAGAATTTGGCCAAGAGAAAAATGACTACACTAGTCAATTCCATCACCTTAGAAGCATTCTTGCAACTCCCAGAAACCAAACCCGCCTCTGAATATATCAACGGAAAAATTACTCGAAAACCTATGCCCCAAGGAGAACATAGCCTATTACAAGTAGAAGTCTGCCAAGCAATTAATCAGATAGCCAAACCTCAAAAAACTGCCCTTGCTTTCCCCGAACTGCGTTGTATTTTTGGGGGTGCGGCGATCGTTCCTGACATTGCCGTATTTCGCTGGGAACGCATTCCCCGTGAACCATCAGGCCGAATTACTAACCGATTTGAAACTTATCCCGACTGGGTAATAGAAATCCTATCCCCAGATCAAACCCAAGCCAAAGTTCTGCGTAAACTGCTGCACTGTTCTCAAAATGGCACAGAACTAGGATGGTTAATTTTTCCAGAGGACGCTAGTATTTTAACCATTTTCCCAAATCAACGGGTTGAAATGCTCACAGCTACAGATCCACTACCCGTTCTCAGCAATATCGACCTCTCTCTAACTGTTGAGGCAGTTTTTAGCTGGTTAACCCTCTAAACAGGTGTAGAAGGTAAATCCAATGCCCAAAGCCAAAAAAATATGGGATGCAAAGCAGCATCCCCCCATCTTTTGCAGTATTATTGACGATACTTAACCAAATCTGCCACTAACGTAATCTCTCGTGTCTTCTTGCTTGGGGTTGTTGAAAATCACTTCTGTTGCATCATATTCTACTAAGTAGCCGACGCGACTTCCCCTATCTGTAGAACTGACATTGAAAAATGCTGTCTTGTCGGAAACCCGTGCGGCTTGTTGCATATTGTGAGTCACAATCACAATGGTATATTGCTCTTTCAATTCATGTATTAGTTCTTCAACCCGCAAGGTAGAGATGGGGTCTAAAGCTGAACAAGGTTCATCCATGAGGATAATTTCTGGTTGTACTGCGATCGCTCGTGCAATACACAATCTTTGTTGTTGTCCACCAGATAAGGATGAGCCACTTTGACGCAGTTTATCTTTGACTTCGTCCCATAATGCCGCCTGACGCAAGCTTCTCTCTACTAACTCATCCATATTACCTTTGTAGCCATTGATTTTCGCGCCAAAAGCAATATTGTCATAAATTGATTTGGGGAATGGGTTAGGTCTTTGAAATACCATTCCAATCCGGCGGCGTACTTCTACAGGGTCGATATCGGGCGCATAGAGGTTTTTCTCGTAGTAAAATACTTTACCTTCTGCCCGAAATGATTCAATCAGGTCATTAAGACGGTTGTAGCATCGCAGTAAGGTACTTTTTCCACAACCAGAAGGCCCAATAAAAGCTGTAACTTGATTTTTGGGGATGTCTAGCCAAATATTCTGCAAAGCCAGAAATTTGCCATAGTAGACATTCAGGTTTTCCGTTTTTAAAACGGTTTCTGTACTATTCACTGTACTAACGTTAGTAGACATAAATGTTTTTGTGTACGTTTTAGGGAAAGCAAAGCAATCTGTCCAAAGCTAGGGAAAAATCTTCTCTAAGCTTTCTGGCGAGTTGCCCAGCGAGCGAGAATACTTGTAAGCAACACCATCAACACTAAAATTAAAGATGCTGCCCAGGCTAAGGATTGCCAGTTTTTGAAGGGAGAAATCGCAAAGTTGTAAACCAAAACAGCCAAGGAAGCTGTAGGTTTAAAGAGGCTATCAGGCCAAAATGGCGAGAATAAGGCGGTAAATAATAAAGGCGCAGTTTCTCCAGATGCCCGTGCGATCGCTAATGTAGTTCCAGTCACAATGGCTGGTAAGGCAGCAGGTAATACAACTTGTGTTACTGTCTGAAAATTAGTAGCCCCTAACCCTACTGACGCTTGTCGTAAGTCTTGCGATACTAACTGTAAGGCTTCGTCGGCAGTTCTCACAATAATTGGCAACATCAATATTGAGAGTGCAAATCCCCCACCAATTGCCGAATATGAGCCGAGATTGAGTTTTACTAAGCCTAAAACCACAATACCGTAGGCAAATACGCCAGCAATGATGGAAGGAACACCACTGAGAATGTTAGTAGCAAAACGTATCCACCTAGCGGTATTAGCGGAGCTAAGTAGGACGAGGTGAAAAAACTAAACTATGTAAAGATAAGTAAATACGTACAATGTGTCTACAAAGGTAACAGCGATATGGGCAGTCGTTTAAGGGTATTTCTGACTAGAG
>NZ_JACJRG010000100.1 GCF_014697125.1 Anabaena minutissima FACHB-250
TTCCGATCTGAGGGATCCAGTTTAGAATCCTCAGAGGTCGTTAAATTATTCCAGGATGGAGAGCGTAGAGTTCGCTATAATAAATAAACAACAGCAGCCTGATGAAAGTGTCATATATGATTATTTAACAACAATACAGGCGAGAACGTATGATGAGAAGCTTAGAGGCAAGGTGGAACATATGATAAACAAGAGTACGATAGAATTGACACAAGGAGAGGCTCGTAATTTTTTAGATCGTGCTATAAGCGATGAATATCGAATCAATTTCCCAGATGCGGTTAATTACGGTATAATGAGATATGATGACGAACATGAACGCTATAATGAAAAGGGTATGATATTATTAGAACACGTTAAACCAGTGGGAGAGTATGAGATAATGCTACGGACGTCCGTTGGCCACCAAAGGGTTAAACCAGAGTACGGAACTCAGAACGCACGCATAACTTTTCAATTCTCAGGTGGCGATCTTCGGATTCATTCGAAATTTATTGAGAGTTTGAAGTTCGAGATCGTGAACTATGAGACGGAAGATTGTGATCATACACGGTGGAAAATAAATTACGACATGCTTTTAGAGGGCGGCTTGATGATAGGTGCTGGCACGTGCTATGATCTTCTAAAACAGTTAGAACTGATCGTAATAGGAGAGATCAAACCCTCAACGCGGGAGCGCCAAAATGTCATAACTCGGCAGATGATACCAGTGGGTACGCCTGAAATAACAAACAGAGAGCCTTATAAAAATAAACAAACGAAAATCCAAGCAGCTTTTGGTCCGAGAGTTAATGAATTAAAGAAGGAGATTTTTTCTGGGAAATATGGTTTAGAAGTTAAGCATGTAGCAAGACTATTAGATGATCCGCTGATAACACGATTAGATGTAATCGCAGAAGAATGGATGCAGAGACAAAGTGACGAGAAAGTGGATGAGATTTGTGATCTCTTAGAGGCGAAGGGAAAGCAGATTAAAGCGGCTGGAACAAATGCGGACTACTATAAAAAAGCACGAGCACGTTTACACGGTGTCTTGAAAGCAAATTTGGTCAAGACTACCGATGAAATAGGGAACATACGTGCCGTAAGAAATGAAAATGCGGGGAGTATTTTAGCTGCGGTACTCGTAGTAAGTGCGTGTGATTCGCAGAAAAGAGCGATTTGGTACAATGATGATAGCCCAATTTATAGAGGCGTTATGTTATACGCAACCGAAAAGTTTGGGAGCGTGTATTACGGATTGCGGAGGAGATTTACGTGGTCAATCCGTCCGACATATGTCGATAGTTGCCCAAGAGTATGTGATCGCCGGCAAACGTTCATGACCCGAATTCCATATTTTGATTTAAATCAAGAGGAGGGAGACTCAATATATAAATGGAACTTAGAACCGATATTACGAGACGTAAAGACCACCAGGATGGATGGATACCCATATGAAGCGTATGACGGTGATGACGAAGATGCGGGTTTAGTACATGACATAGACCAACGGAAATATCGTGAGATGATTCAACGTATAATCGACAACGAGTGGCAAGAAAAGGATGGGATTGCAACGATAATATCAGATGTAGGCGGTATAGAAAAATACGATTTCACGAAAGATGCATATATAGATGAGGCAGGATTCATAAAGCTACCAGATTACTACGAAAAACAAATTAGGTCGAAGTTATATGGGTACAGCTTTAAAATTACTAGAGTGTCAATCACGGCTTCAAAAACAGAGGATCCTTGGCATCAGAAAACCGTGGGAAAACTAATAAGTGAGGATGAGTTGTGGAGGGTTCCTTTAGACAGCATCATTGATGTAACACAATGTCTGAGCGGAAGAGCAATAAGTGATACTAAACAGAAGAGGAGCGTAAGGTTTGATGAGCTGTTGGAAGAAGATGATGATGGTGAGAAGGGTGAATGCGTTCAAAAGTATGTCCTAGAGAAAATAAGAAAGAAGTTATTTACTCGAGTTTTCTCAATATTGAAATGGTATTTTCCGACAGATTATATTGACAGTTTAATTGGGGAAGATGAGTACGTATATGACACAGAGATGTTTAATGATGTTTTCAATGAGGATGAATTCATAAATGAGCACCAAAGTTTAAGTTCTATGATTTTGTCCATGATCATCAGAGCATATAAGGATGAAAAGGTAGATGAACTTCAGAATAGTACGACCTATCTTTACAGAATGATGGAGCGTCAGGGCAAAGAGCGAGAAGCGTTCTTGAAAAAATCGATGCCGAAATTTTATGCAAAAATTCTGAAAGTTCGGAAAGCTGAAAAAATTGAGGATATCCTGCCATTCATTTTCTTGCAAGCCTTGTTGACATCAATTGACCTCCAGAACTTGGACAAGCGAGTTAGTTTGCCATTTATTTTATTTTGTAAAGAAGAAGAACGAATCATACCCATCAGCTTTAAAGATAGCTTGATCCCATTGCCTTTATTGCAAGTGCTACATATTATGCGGTTTCACCCAGGCGAAGAGAGACGCCGGAAACAGGTAGGGGCTGAGATCAGAGAGATCTTACCTAAATTGTTAGATTTTTGGTTCAACGTGGCTTACGAAAGAAAAACATTAAGCGCGGTTGAACATATCAGTGAACAGTATGTAAAGAATATCGTGTGCAGCTATTGTGGAGGCAACGAGATAGTTGCTAGCTTTATATTACCGATCACCCATCCAGAGAAGGGTTTTATAGTGGTGATCGCCACGACGGAAGACGTCGCTAATAGCAATGCAGAAGCTGTCGTAAAGTCAAGATTCAGCGAGGTTGCAAAATATATAAAAGGGGTTGTACATATAAGTATCACACAGGATGGAGTCGCGCGGGTTCGCGGAGGTGGAGGAATAAAAAGTCGGATACTGGAGAAGGTTGTCCTTGGAACACGATTCCAGCTGGTACAAATAAAGATGGGCGAAAATGTCTTTGAAAATCATGAATTAGTGACGAAGCTTATGAACTGATCTCGTGACTGAGGTCACCTGGAATAATATACTTACGACCTCTGAGGATTCTAAACTGGATCCCTCATTTATAGCTCCCATTATTGCTCTCCGTTGGAAGTGTTTCGGACCTCTTAGGACGTGCGCCTGTAAATCTGAAT
>NZ_JACJRG010000101.1 GCF_014697125.1 Anabaena minutissima FACHB-250
CCCGTAACTTCGGAAGAAGGGGTGCCCACCTCAGACGTGGGTCGCAGTGAAGAGATCCAGGCGACTGTTTACCAAAAACACATGAGGGATCCAGTTTAGAATCCTCAGAGGTCGTTAAATTTCCAGAGCGATGGCGGAACCACCAGACGCGGCTACACCTAAAACAAGTCCATATTTGAAGGGAGATGAATTATCAAGCGATAGTGGCCCATTACTTTCAATATTCGCTTTACAAGAAATAATGCAAAAAGTTCGACAGGCGCAATCTGAATATGTAGCAGCAACAAAAGATGTCGACCTAACAATACCTGATGTCCAAAAGATAATCGATGGAGTGAAAGAGTTAGCTTCAGAGACAATCTATAAAGTTGTAAATAAACCACTGATCTCGTATCGACATATCGTGATGCAATCCAGAGATAGATTTTTGCGGGTCGATACCTATTATGAAAGAATGTCAGAAGTTGGTGATAAGATAGATGAAAATGAACCGGCTAAATTTTATGAAACCGTCATCAAGAAAGTTAGGCATTTAAGAACCGAAGGCGCTTTTGTTTTACATAATATACCAACTAGAGATCATAGAGGTATGGAGATAGCGGACCCAGAGATTCTTGGTGTTGATGTCAAAAGTATATTGCCCGTTTTGACCGCGGAGCATCGTGCTATGGTACAGCATATATTAGACGGAGCAATCATAGAAAATGGTAATGTTGCGACGCGTGATGTCGATGTATATTTAGGCGCTTGTTCAGAGTCTGTATATCGTATATACAATCGGCTTCAGGGATATATCGAGGCGGTACAATTAGAGGAGTTGCGAGCGGCAATCACGTGGCTTGAAAGATTAGGGAGACGTAAACGTATGACCTTTTCGCAGGAGTTCCTCACAGACTTTAGACGAGCGGACACAATATGGGTATTAGCGTTACAGTTACCAGCAAATCCCCGTGTGATTTGGGATGTACCTAGATGTTCAATAGCAAACTTAATTATGAATATAGCAACGTGTTTGCCAACAGGAGAATATGTGTCTCCAAATCCGCGAATTGCATCAATAACGCTAACCCAGAGGATAACAACAACTGGTCCTTTTGCTATCTTAACCGGATCAACTCCAACTGCTCAACAATTAGATGATGTGAGGAAGATATATTTAGCATTAATGTTCCCAGGTCAAATAATCTTAGATTTAAAGATAGATCCGGGTGAGAGGATGGACCCGGCGGTACGTATGGTGGCAGGGGTTGTTGGTCATTTAATGTTTACAGCGGGACCTAGGTTTACGAATATAACTCAAAATATGGCACGACAGCTTGATATTGCCTTAGCTGATTTTCTTCTTTACATGTACAACACGAGGATCCAGGTTCAATATGGTCCAACGGGAGAACCGCTAGATTTCCGAATAGGACGTGGGCAGTATGATTGCAACGCTTTTCGCACCAATTTCCAAACTGGTGCGGGATATAACGGATGGGGGTTAGTAGATGTTGAAAATAGAGAACCAGCACCATATGATCATGTACAACGCTTTATACGATATTGTAACATTGATTCCAGAGAACTGATACACCCAGCGACGTTCGGTATTGGTATGAATTATTATTGCTACAATGAAATGTTAAGAATGCTAGTCGCTGCGGGGAAGGATACGGAGGCGGCCTTTTTTAGGAACATGTTACCATTTCACATGGTTAGATTTGCACGTATAAATCAGATAATCAACGAGGACCTACATTCGGCGTTTTCGATGCCTGACGACCAATTTAATGTATTATTAGCTAATATGATCGCAGGCGCGCAGGAAAGGATGGACCCTGTAGTGTTGGATATTAGCTGGATTTCTATTTGGTATGCATTCAATCGATCTTTTGAACCCACACGCAGAAACGAGATGCTAGAAAGTGCGCCGCTAATTGAGTCGGTTTACGCGTCAGAATTGACTGTTATGAAAACCGATATGCAGCAGATGGCGTTGTTACAGCGTCGCTTCCCCGACGTGTTAGTCGAGGCGAGGCCAACGCATTTTTGGAAAGCGGTAATGGAGGTGTCTCCGGAACCGGTACGTGCAATCATGGATCTAGCACATTCGCACAGTTTTATAAATATTCGAGATATGATGCGATGGATTGGTCTACCTTCAATGCAGAACTCAATGAAGTTGGTTTTAGAAGAAGAGGCGTGGGCGGTAGCTAATGATTTCGAAGAATTGATGCTAACGGATCAAGTGTACATGTTCCGTGATATGTTACCTGAACCAAGATTAGATGATATTGAAAGATTCAGACAAGAAGGGTTTTATTACACAAATATGCTAGATGGTCCTCCAGCTATCGATCGAGTGGTACAATATACATATGAAGTAGCAAGGTTACAAGCGAATATGGGTCAATTACGGGCGGCTTTACGAAGAATTATGGATGACGAAGGTTGGGTTAGGTTCGGAGGTGTATTGAGAACCGTCCGAGTTAAGTTTTTTGATTCGCGGCCCCCTGAGGAGATACTACAAGCGCTGCCGTTTGATTATCAAACAAGTGAGAAGGGTGGGCTAACCTATGCTACGATTAAATATGCTAACGATACGACGATATACTACCTGATATACAACGTAGAATACTCGAATCTTCCGGATTCGTTAGTATTAATTAATCCAACCTATGTTATGACCAAGGTTTTCATAAATAAGCGAATAGTTGAAAGAGTACGGGTGGGACAAGCATTAGCGGTTATGAATAAGCGTTTCATTGCTTATAAAGGGAAGATGCGCATCATGGATATTACGCAAGCGCTTAAGGTGGGCACCAAGCTAGCAGCTCCGACCGTGTAAATATCTGCGACCAATGTTTGCACCAAGGAAAAGCACTGGGAATACACTTACGACCTCTGAGGATTCTAAACTGGATCCCTCTAGGAAAAGAAAGCGG
>NZ_JACJRG010000102.1 GCF_014697125.1 Anabaena minutissima FACHB-250
CACGTCTTCCGAAACTACTCAAATGATAAAAGTCCCTCGTCTTTTATTTGAGCGTTTGAGGGATATTGCTGTTTACGCTGCCTGAGTAAATCAAAAATGGATAAAGTCGAGCTTAGACATTGGACATTGGGCATAATACTAGAAGAAAATCTTATTCCCTACTCCCTACTCAGCACGCTGCTCAACGCCCCGCTTCCGCTCTAAGCGCAGCTATTACCCGTAGGGCTTTACAGCACTCAGCACTCAAGACTCAGCACTCAGCACTCACTACGCAGGTACAACAAATTTCTCGCTACCAGCCAAATCAAAGGCGGCGTGAATAACTTGTAAAGCTTGTACCCCTTGTTCTTGGGCTACGACACAGCTAATTTTAATCTCTGAGGTAGCGATCATTTGAATATTAATTTGGTGTTTAGCTAACGCATCAAACATTTTTGCAGCTACACCTGGTTGTCCTACCATCCCTGCACCCACAATACTAACTTTAGCGATCGCACTATCCAAAACTACATCACCCCATCCTAAATCTGTTGCTACTTCCGTGAGTAATTTTTGGGCGGTTTCTCCATCCATGAGGGGGACTGTAAACGCTATATCTCGTCTGGCTACACCATCAATTACCCGACAGCGTTGAGATTGAATAATCATGTCTACGCTGATGTTGTGCTGTGCCAAAATACCAAACAGTTTAGCGGACATTCCCGGACGATCGGGGACTTGGCGAATCGCTAAACGGGCTTGTTTCAAGTCTAAAGCTACACCGCGCACGGGGGGATGAGAGGAAAGTAGGGAAGCAGGGGAAGCAGGAGAAGCCGGGGAGGCTACTATCTCAAAAGCTTGACATAATGCAGCCACAGCGCGATCGCCATCACTCGCATCAATTACACAACTGACTTTGACTTCGCTGGTAGAAATCATTTGGATGTTTACCCCGGCTGCGGCTAGGGTGGCGAACATCTTCGCGGCTACTCCAGGACGGCCTATCATTCCTGCGCCAGAAATACTAACTTTGGCAATGTCTTGTTCTACCATCACCTCAGCCTCATCCGCATTGGGGTGAGATGGATTTCTTAAAGCTGGGGCGATCGCCGAGGCTACGGCTTCGGCTCGTTTGAGTATGGGTGTTCTGACAGTGAAAGCAATGTCATTAGTATTACCTTCATGAATCGATTGAATAATTAAATCTACATCTACTTGTTGGCGGGAAATTTCGCCAAATAACTTAGCTGCAACCCCTGGTTTATCGGGTATACGCAACAACGCCACCCTGGCTTGGTCGGTGTCAAATTCTACCGCATCTACAGGACGGGCAATTTCTAAATTAATCAGCGATCGCCCTTGATTTTGAGGAGTTGTCACCCAAGTCCCAGGGTCATCCGTCCAACTTGACCTCACTACCAGAGGTACACAGTAGTTACGGGCAATTTCCACAGCACGGGGATGTAATACTTTTGCCCCTAAACTCGCCAGTTCCAGCATTTCATTGCTAGTGATTTCATCCATTAACTGCGCTTCAGGAACTAGACGGGGGTCTGTAGTTAAAATTCCTGGTACGTCGGTATAAATTTCACAAAAATTAGCTTGTAATGCAGCTGCTAAAGCTACCGCCGAAGTATCAGAACCACCACGCCCCAAAGTCGTAATTTCTAACTCACCATTGCTAGAGATACCTTGAAACCCAGCGACAACAACGACTTTACCATCATTAAGGTGACGCATCACCCGTTCTGTTTCAATCTGCAAAATCCGGGCGCGGGTATGTTCAGCTTCGGTAACAATTCCTACCTGTGCGCCAGTCATAGAAATCGCTGGTTGTCCAAGTTCCTGCAACGCCATACTCAGCAAAGCAATAGTAACTTGCTCCCCTGTAGATAGCAGCATATCCATTTCCCGACGGCTAGGATTAGGAGAAATGTCATTGGCTAGCTTAACGAGTCCATCGGTGGTTTTTCCCATTGCTGAAACCACTACCACCAGGGAGTTTCCTGCTTTGACAGTTTGATAAATACGCTGGGCTACAGCTTGGATGCGTTCGACTGAACCGACAGATGTACCACCGAATTTCTGAACTATAAGCGGCATAACTTTTGTTTAATCAATATCCCTACTTCTTTCTATGCTTCCCTAAACTTAGGAAGCATTGAAGCCATTAATAGTTAATCAGTTTAGTGAACTATCTACACCGACTGCAAGCATTTAATCAAAGTAGATTGGTTTGAAGCAAGGAAACTCAACATTTACAATGCTACAAATTTAGTATTGATCGCCTCGCCTGTTTTTTTAGTTTTGACTCAAAGATTCTTCAAAAACCACATCTTCATACAACGCCGCCATTGTCCCCTCAAAATTAACACTGTTGAGACAAAATGATTCCTGTGCTGGCGTATATGATTGCAAAATCCACAAACCTTGCTCATTGCGTCGGAAACACTCGACACGTTCACGCTTGGTATTAATTAGAACATACTCTTGTAAACTTTCTAAGACTTGATAATCAGCAAATTTATCCCCCCGGTCAAAAGCCTCAGTCGAATTAGATAACACTTCCACGATTAAACAGGGAAACTTTTTATAAGTCGGTGTTTCTTGGTCGCGTTGGTCACAAGTCACCATTACATCAGGATAGTAAAAACGATTTAACTATTACGCCGTAAGTCCCCCACTGAATTTGGTACTCCGAATCAGTGGCGGGATTAATGGTGGTTGATAAGGATTGCATCTAAGGTTAATTCTTTGCACAGCAAAGACAAATATTAGATGTATGACGAATCAACAATTATTTTCTTTTGATTGCTTACCACGAATTATATA
>NZ_JACJRG010000103.1 GCF_014697125.1 Anabaena minutissima FACHB-250
CACGAATTTAGTAAGCCTAGCTTTTTGCCATTATCGCGAGCCATACGAATTAGGTGCTGACGAACTTTGATGTGGATACCGCAGCGATCGCACACCTGAGTTATTGCTTGAATTGATTTCCTGCGAATAGATGGGTATTGGTTATCTCCTAAACGGGATAGTAGCCTTTGACTACTTCACCAATACTATTGCCAATATCACCCAGAACCACGCTCACATTCGGACGAATACTGCACCAGTGTAATAACGGCTTTTGCTGTCATGGTACTTTTTCAGTGTATAAGTTATTGACCCTCAAACTCTTGTTAACAGTGTTTCTTTCATTTATTGTGGGCGTGTAATCGCGCCCGTTGGTCGCTCACATCTTGCACCTGGAAATATGAATGTCAAAACCCAAACTACGTGCAAGGGGAGCAAGCCTCTGAATATCAAGTAAAATAAGAGACACAGCAATTTGAGGAAACAAAGATTCAAGGGCTGTTTGTGCAGCCTCACCCCAATCAGGTGGGGATGCAGACTTTATATGGATATAAGTCCAATGGGCAATGAGGTAAGCCGTCAGTGAAAGGATAAGCCAGCAATACATACCCAGGAGAGTTCCTGTAGCCCAAATAGTCGTAAGATGTTGTCAAATTCGGCGTGTTGTGAATTATTTAGGACTATATGAACCAATCGCAACTCCCTTTATCAGCCTTTGTTGACCCACGCGGGGGAAACAAAACGGTAGTAGAGCAACTCGCAGGGCAAGTTTTAGAGATGATTTGGAGTCACTTACAAACTGCTGATGCCAGTTCTCCTTTGCCCCAAATAACACAACTTCCCATTTCGATTGAAATTCCAGACCAACCCGTATCGGAGAGCAAAATACTCGCACAACTGCAAACTATCCTCACCAGTTCAATGAACGCGGCGCATTCCGGTTTCATTGGGCATATGGACTCCATGCCTACCACCTTTTCTATTTTGGGTGAAATGGTAACGGCGGCAATCAATAATAATATGCTCAGTTTAGAAATGTCGCCTTTGTTTTCACGGTTAGAATCGCTCTTGCTCCAAGAGTTTGCGGCATTATTCGGCTTGGGAACACAAGCAGGCGGAGTAATGCTCAGTGGGGGAAGTTTAGCCAATTTACAAGCGTTAGCCGTTGCCCGTAACGTCAAGTTTGACGCACTACAACAAGGCATAACTGCACAAATACACCCACCCGTTTTGTTTGCTTCCGAAGTCGCACATACATCCATTCAAAAGGCAGCAATGCTTCTGGGATTGGGCGCATCTTCCGTTGTTCCCATCAAGACGAATGCCAACTCGCAGATGAATGTCAACGAGTTGAGATATGCTATTGAAAACGCTAAACAAAATGGCAAAGTCCCATTCTGCATTGTGGCAACAGCAGGTACAACAACGACAGGAAACATTGACCCACTTTTAGAAATTAGCCAAGTCGCCCGCGAGTATCAACTCTGGCTTCATGTTGATGCGGCATATGGTGGAGCATTAGCATTATCGGAAAAACAACGTCAAAGACTGGCGGGGATTGAACACGCCGACTCAATAACGTTCAATCCGCAAAAGTGGCTTTATGTGGCTAAAACTTGTGTGATGGTTCTCTTTAGAGATACAGCTACGCTTGTAAATGCCTTTCGCATTCCCGCGCCATATATGTGCGACTCGGATAATTTCATCAATCTTGGCGAAATCAGTGTTCAAGGAACACGCCACGCCGAGATACTGAAACTATGGCTCTCTTTACAGCACATTGGCAAAATTGGTTATTCTCAACTAATAGAAGAAAGTTACCGATTGACGGATTACTTTGTCCAACAAATCAAGAAACGTCCATTCTTGGAAATGGCTGGTCAGCCAGAAACAAATTTAATCTGCTTTCGGGGTGTGCCTGCTTGGGTATCAAACACGGAATGGGATAACTGGAACACCAACCTTCAAACCTATTTGTTGCAAAAGAGCAAAGTATTTTTGTCTCTCCTGGCTTATCGGGGTTCACGCTGGCTAAGGGCAGTTTTACTCAACCCGTACACGGATGAAGAAGTTATAAGTCGGTTGTTTGATGAAATAGATACCTATGCAAAAGCATAAAATTTATGGTCACAAATCAGCAACACAAGGATTGAGTTGTGCCGCTTCATATTCTCATAAGTTCCAATGTCGATTTTTCGAGATTCCCTACTGTTCTTTGAAGTGCGTTACTTCTATCGCTATCGTGTTTCCAAAATTTGCTTAATGTTGGGTAAAGCCGCTTGGATTTGCTCTGGAGTCGGAGCCGTCTGCTGAAAACTTTCGTGCTGAGATAGTCGCTCAAGCCAAGCACTTAATTTGGGGTAGGATTCTAGAGCAATTCCAAACATGGAGACCGAAGGAACTAGTGTACCTGCCACAATATCGGCAAGTGTCAAGGTTGTTCCGGTGAAGTAGGGATGATTGCCCATTAGTTGTTCAAAGAATTGCAACACTGTGACAATACGTTGCTGCCCTCTTGCCAAAATTTCAGGATCAACCGCTAATCCAACCAGTTGTTTAGTAAGCGGTAGTGTTGCAGGCTGTAATTCAGTCAGAGAGATCATCTCAACCATGCGAGCAATCGCCAATGCCTCAATCTCTTGTGGTAGTAACGCGGGAACTGGGTATTTTGTTTCCAGATAGTCCAGAATGGCTAATGATTCCACGATACGGATACCGTTGGCGAAATATTACTTAACATAAAAACGCCGATTTTACCGTGTATTACACGGAAGGGTGGTTCTACCTTTCCATGTAATACATGGGAGAGAAAAAAGTTAAGTTA
>NZ_JACJRG010000104.1 GCF_014697125.1 Anabaena minutissima FACHB-250
TGGATATTCTCAATAGTGGTGCGATCGCCCTAATGACTTCAATCGGACATCGCACCGGATTATTTGACACCTTGGCACAACTACCACCCGCCACAACTCAGCAAATTGCTGATGCCGCCGGATTAAATGAGCGATATGTGCGGGAGTGGTTAGGAACAATGGTGACGGGTCGTTTGATTGAATATGATCCTGTCGCTGATACCTATTTTCTGCCTGTGGAACACGCTGCATTTCTAACGCGAGATGCCAGTTCCAATAATATTGCGGTGACTGCACAATTCATTCCCCTACTAGCAACCATTGAAGACCGGATTATTGAATGCTTCTACAAAGGTGGAGGTCTTCCCTATAGTGATTACCAACGCTTCCATGAAGTGATGGCAGAAGATAGTGGGCAAACAGTCGTGGCTGCGCTAGAGGAATCGATTCTTCCCTTAATTCCTCATTTAACTGAAGCCTTAGAACACGGAATTAATGTTCTCGATGTTGGATGTGGTAGTGGTCGGGCGCTGCTCAAGATGGCAAAGCAATATCCTCATAGTCATTTCCAAGGTTACGACATTTCACAAGAGGCGATTGCTCATGCTCAATCAGAAGCTATTACCCAGGGGCTAAAGAACATTCAATTTCAGGTCAAAGATGCAGCCAAACTCAACGAAATAGAGCAATATGACTTGATTTGTACCTTCGATGCTGTTCATGACCAAGCCCAACCAGATGTAGTATTACGTGGCATGTACCAAGCATTGCGCCCTCATGGCATCTATCTAATGCAGGATATTCGTGCTTCCAGCAACCTTCATGGCAATCTAGACCATCCCATCGCACCATTGTTCTACACAATTTCTTGCCTTCACTGCATGACAGTATCGCTTTCCGCAGGTGGTATGGGGCTTGGGGCAATGTGGGGTGAAGAAAAAGCTTTAGAAATGTTAAAAGCAGCCGGATTCACCAGCGTAGAAATCAAGCAGCTTGACCATGATTTTGTGAATAACTATTACATCATCAACAAAAACTAACAGAAGTAATTATGTGCCAAATTTGTGCATTGGCAGGGCGTTATCGCAGACTGACTAAAAGTAATTCACAGATTCTCAATGCTAGTAATTTATCTGTCTTAATTACTCTGAATCAGCAAAACCATAAACTTAACAATTCTTCTGCATCAAACAAGAATACTTGACAAATTTCAAGATAGATTTTATCCCAATTTAGAACCACCTAGAACAGAGGATTTAATGATGTATACCGAACAAATTCGCAAAACTCAATTCCCCATAAATACTGTATTAATAGCCATATCTAGCACCGCATTGATATCTCTGGTGACAATGAGTGCAACACAGGCTGCAACCGTAACTTTAACTTTTGATGAACTGCCTACTCAACCAGTAGACGGTTTGAGTTTCAAAGGTGTGACATTTGATTTTAAAATCAATGGTGTCAACTCAACTGATGCTTTCTACAACCTTCTTGGTCCGGAAGGAACAGTCTTCATTAGCGATAATTCTTTGAATGGATTGGCGCGAGGTGTCCTGACACTCGATTTCGAGCAATCTATTTCAGCACTTAGCTTTGGTGTAGCATTAAACAGATTCACAAATTTTACTCCTGGGTTCACAGTCGAACTGTTTGATCCAAAATTAACTTCCCTAGGAATTACTCCAGTGAATACAAGTAGCCTAGTATCCTTCACTGAAGGGCTGTTTAGTTATTCAGGTGAACCAGTTCGACGCGCAGTTGTAAATTTTAACAATGAGGATGCGTTTGCATTTTCCTTAGATAACCTAACCTATCAACCCATTTCTACAGCAGTTCCTGAACCCATGACTATCTTAGGTTCACTAGCAGTAGGTGCTTTAGCTTTAGCTTCTCGTCGGAAACAACACGAGAAAAAATATATTAACAACAAAGCGTAGACTCACAACTTCTGATACCTCAAAAGCTGGCTATTTCAGTAAGTTAAACAGGATGAAATTCGCTCTGATATCAGTTTGTAGTGACTTAGTTCAAATTAGGAGAACAACATTATGTCGTATGTTACAAATAACGGAATCCGCATCCATTATCAAGTGGAAGGACAAGGAATGCCCCTAGTTCTCCAACACGGATTAAGTGAAAGTCTTGAAGGTTGGTATGATTTTGAATTTGTAGAGCGCCTGAAATATCAGTTTCAACTCATCATGATTGATGCCCGGGGCCACGGTGCTAGTGATAAACCGCATGATGCTGCTGCTTACGACTTGAAATTGATGGTAGGCGATGTAGTCGCAGTCCTAACTCAACTCAGGCTAGATCGAGTTCACTATTATGGCAACTCTATGGGCTGTCGAATTGGTTTTGGCATGGCCAAGTATGCACCTCAGTTCATTCGTGCATTCATTATGGGCGGGCATCATCCATACGCTGAAAGTAGGCAGTTTTTTCGGCAAATTTTTGCACAAGGGTTAGAAACATGGGTCAACCTGCTGGAGGATATGGCTGGTCCAATATCTTCAAAAACCAAACAGCGAATGTTTAGTAATGATCTGGAAGCACTTCGTGCCGTTGTTGCAAAAGATCATCCTGATATTTCAGATATCCTACCAACCATGAATATGTCTTGTCGGCTGTTTGCTGGTAGCCAAGATCCTGATACCGTTGGCGAATTCCCCAAACAGCTAAACTGAACCGAGTAGTTCAGCAATGAAACGATTGAGAACCTTCTGAGCAGTTTTATACCCAGTAGCTTGCTTACCCAATTTCA
>NZ_JACJRG010000105.1 GCF_014697125.1 Anabaena minutissima FACHB-250
GATACCGTTGGCGAAATATTACTTAACATAAAAACGCCGATTTTACCGTGTATTACACGGAAGGGTGGTTCTACCTTTCCATGTAATACATGGGAGAGAAAAAAGTTAAGTTAACTGCCTCAATTATCAATAAACTAGAAGAAATACCTGTGGAGGCAGTATATGTGCTTACATCCTGAAGAAATTCCTCCTATTCCTGATGAAACGGTACGTGTAGCCAAAGCCGCGTTCCCAAAAGGTAATTTATATATGCGACTGCGTGATGAACTTGGGGTCTTTTACCAGGATGAAGACTTCGCATCACTCTATCCACAACGCGGTCAGCCAGCGCAAGCACCTTGGCGGTTGGCGATGATACTGGTGATGCAATATTTAGAGAACTTATCTGATAGACAAGCAGCGCAAGCAGTGCAAGGGCGGATTGATTGGAAATACGCTTTGTCGTTAGAGTTGACAGACCCAGGTTTTGATTTTAGTGTTTTGAGCGAATTCCGCGACCGATTAATCACGGGTGGTGTCGAGCGGCAAATACTAGACTTGATGCTGTCGAAATTTCAGGAATTCAAACTACTGTCAGCAAGGGGAAAACAGCGTACTGATTCAACCCATATACTAGCTGTAGTCAGGGATTTAAGCAGACTGGAACATTTAGGGGAAACGCTGCGGTATGCCTTAAATGCTGTGGCTGAAGTTGCACCCATTTGGCTGAAGTCACTAGCTCCGTCCGAGTGGTACGACCGCTATAGCAAACGTCTTGAAGATTCTCGACTTCCTAGAACACCTGTCGACAGGGAAGCGTTAGCTGAGATCATAGGTGCGGATGGTTTTCATTTACTCGATAACATCTATTCCCAAACTTCGCCCATTGAACTGCGACAACTACCAGCCGTAGAAGTTTTGCGTCAAGTTTGGTTACAGCAATACTATGCACCAATAGACAAGATTCAGTTACGCAGTGACAAAGATGGGCCACCTTCTGCGGTGCGAATTCGCTCTCCCTATGATTTAGATGCCCGTAACAGCACCAAACGCACAACCAAATGGACAGGTTACAAAGTGCATTTGACTGAAAGTTGTGATGAAGATTCACCACACATTATCACTCATGTAGAGACAACTGTTGCTACAACACAAGACCAAACTGTTGTGTCTTCAATTCATCAATCCTTAGCCCAAAAAAACCTTTTACCTCAACAACATTTAGTTGATCAGGGATACACCTCCTCTCAATTGCTTTCTAGTTCCGAGCGCGACTATAACATTGACCTGTTTGGCCCAGTTGCGGTTAATGGTGCATGGCAAGCAAAAGCGGGACTGGGATTTGATGTATCTCATTTTCGAGTCAACTGGAAGCGAAAAGTAGTATATTGTCCCCAAGGTAAGCGCAGCAGTCGGTGGAAAAATACTCTCGATGTTTATGGACATCCAGTAATTCACGTTAACTTCCGCACAAAGGACTGCAAGAACTGTCCTGTCCGCTCTCAGTGTACCCGTGCAGAATCCGACCCACGAGCGTTAACCATACAGGCACAACCAGATTACGAAGCCCTTCAAAAAGGCAGAGAGCGACAAAAAACTGAGGAATTTCAAAAACAGTACGCACTGCGCTCAGGCATTGAAGGAACTATTTCTCAGGGGATCAGAGCTTTTGAATTGCGCGATTGCCGTTATATTGGTCTAGCTAAAACTCACTTACAACATATCCTGACTGCTGCCGCTATCAATCTAGGTCGAGTTTTCGCTTGGTTGGAGGAGATCCCACGGGCTAAAACTCGCTCCTCACACTTTGCG
Organism: Anabaena minutissima FACHB-250; assembly: GCF_014697125.1. Classification (GTDB taxonomy): domain Bacteria; phylum Cyanobacteriota; class Cyanobacteriia; order Cyanobacteriales; family Nostocaceae; genus Trichormus; species Trichormus minutissimus. The sequence continues at coordinate 1,792 of NZ_JACJRG010000105.1, forward strand.
GGACTGGCAGACTCTACTGTGTGCTAGAAAATATCCGTGATTGCTTGTTACTTAAATATTAATAGAATTTGAGCCTTTCCCGTGTATTACATGGTGAGGCTGGCTATTCTAAGTTAAACTTACGATGTAATACACGGTTGAGTTTATGTTCAAACGGGATATTCAGGGAAAGTTTGCGCTTAAGAATGATGACTATCGTGAAGTACGCTCTTTGCGATTAACAGATGATACTTGGAAGGCTATTGGTATTGCTTCTGAATGTTTTGGCTTAACCCGTGCTGATTATTTAGAACACATTGTTAGGCATAACACTCTTCCGAGTATTACACGGGAAGACTCAGGCTTTTTAGCTGACATTCCACCAGAAAACGAATCCCAACCGAGTATTACACGGGAGAGGGAGTTTCATCTAACATCTGATAAGGCCGCAAAACAGTCTGTTGGTTTGGCGATAGAGGAACTTGAAATTTTACGTGATCGTGTTTTGTCTGAGCTGAAATTGGGTAAGCAAGCTACTGGGTATAAAACTGCTCAGAAGGTTCTCAATCGTTTCATTGCTGAACTACTCGGTTCAGTTTAGCTGTTTGGGGAATTCGCCAACGGTATC
>NZ_JACJRG010000106.1 GCF_014697125.1 Anabaena minutissima FACHB-250
TGATTCAATCGTCGGCGAGATCAGTGAGAATTCTTTGAGTTGCATTCAATCTCAGTACACTTGAGTGATAACCCTTAGTCTATCTGGTTTTTGGCTTAACCGAACCGTATTGGCTTCACTCGTGGAGATGTTTCTGCCCTTGAGTGAACTGATTCGGGGTGAACTTCCCGTCCTTCATAGGCTGCGAGTTCAGTAGTAAATTCTTTTTCTAGTTCATGACGTTGTTCTGGTGTCATTAGTTAAGAGCCTGAGCGATCGCTAATTAATAATTGATGCCAATCGGTTAACTTCGCCAATCTCGACAACCTCACCACTCTTATTCTTGAATATCACCTATTTTGGCTGAAGCTGTGGTGATATTTGGTGAGGTTTTATGGTGCTTAGACTGGAACTTAAAAATATAGTGGGCTGTGCTACGCTTATTTTTCTCCTGGTTAAGTGCTTAACTCCTAAGAGCAATGAAATGCGGCTAACTGCTTAGGCAATTTAATGGCATCAGTTTGTAGAGTTGGGCAACTGTTCGGCTTACGCCTACCAAGCTACCCAACCCAGTTTTATTTTTGGATATCGTCACTGACATCACAGGAACAGGCTGGACTCTTCGGTTGCACTCTCGACAGATTCCCACCTGCCGACTCTCGCGGTGAAGAGACCTCCCGACACCACAGACAACACGAAAACCGATATTGTTGTTGATGTTGTCGCGCTCCGCCCTATCATTATTGTTGCGAGACGCAGAACGGCAGTTTTTAGGATTGTTGATCCAAGAACCGCCCCGCAGTCGGGTTCGCCTGCCCCTTCTCTACTCCCTCGACCATTCGAGTAAAGTAAATATCTGTTGGCGCAGTTGCCAAGTATCGCCATGTTCTAAATGAGCAAACCAACTTTGTATAGATTGATTCACTTTTTCCAGTTTAATCCTACCTTGAGCATAATCTGTTTGCAATCGCTTGAGTCTGCGCCTCGCTTGATGTAAATTGTTGTTCCGTACCCGAATCGTCGCTGGAAATATTCTAAATCCTAAAAAACTTGCACCGATTTTTGTTTCAAATAATTGACTTTTAACTGGGTGAATTTTCAACCTCAATTGAGCTAAATACTCTTCTATTGCTCCTCTGGCATCTGCTAACAATTCTGGGTCATCACTAAATAAAGCAAAGTCATCGACATAGCGCACATATTTGGATATCTTTAACTGTTCTTTCACAAAATGGTCAAAGCCATTTAAATAAATGTTGCTAAAAAACTGACTCGTTAAATTCCCAATTGGTAAACCTTTCCTCCGAGTCACGGGAGTCAGTAAATTATCTCCTGAAAAATAATCAATTACTGTTTCTTGTTCATTACTGTTATCGATGATAGTATCAATTAACCATAATGTATCGGGGCATTTGATTTTACGGCGTATTAATTCTTTTAAAATAATGTGGTCAATGCTCGGAAAATACTTCCTGATATCACATTGAAGTACATAGCGGCTATTTCTAGCAAAATCAATAAATCTTCTCAAAGCTCGATGTGTTCCAAACCCAAGCCTGTTAGCATAAGAATCAGCTATAAAAGTTCTCTCGAAAATTGGTACAATGATATTACATAGTGCATGGTGAACCACTCTATCTCGATAGGGTGCGGCTGAAATTAGGCGGCTTTTGGGATTTATTAGGTGGAAAGTACGGTAATTTCCTGGCTGGTAAGTTTTATCTGTTAGCTGTTTCTGTAATCTAATTAATTCCGTCTCTAGATGATAGTTAAAATCTAAAATATTGTCTCGAAATCTCTTCCCTTTTTGCGCTTGACGCGATGCTAGAAGTATGTTATAAAATTTAATGATTTGAGGATAAAGATTGCCGTGACGTTTCATTTTTTCACCAAAATTCGGCTTGGTTTGTACCTTTTATTCTTTCTCCTCTCTGCCTTTATTCTATCAACTCAATTTTCTTTGCTTCTTTGTTTTTTAATCCAGCCACCTAATTCTGTACCAATTTCATCTATTAGCTTGATAGCATATTCATATCAGGGTTAGCGCGTCTCAAACCCTATTGACAAAAGGACTCGCCTGATAAGCAATCAAGTTGGAAACAAAGTGGGACTATCCGGGCTAGGGTAAGATTTAATCCATCTAGTCCC
>NZ_JACJRG010000107.1 GCF_014697125.1 Anabaena minutissima FACHB-250
TTCCGATCTGAGGGATCCAGTTTAGAATCCTCAGAGGTCGTAAGGTGTAACATGCAGGCCTAGTCCAGAACTACCACATTCTATAGACGCTGCAATAAATCTAGCCACGACTCAATGGGTGCATCCCATCGTTTATGAATCTTATATTTGAATTCTCGTAATGCCGCTATCAGATCATTCCGAACATGCCACGGCCGCTCCGCCATCTCATCCTTCCATTCGATTACCTCAGCCTTCGATGTCTTAAGTTGATCCAGCTTTTCATCTTTCTTCAATGATGACCACTCTAATATCATTTTAAACCACCACAGTAGATCCGTGACATATGATCCACTCAGCAGTGTCACATACAGATGTCCTGACACATCTAACCCCATTCGCTTCAACTCATCGTTAACCTGATGAACTCTCGGATTCTGTATTCTCATTAAAGAAGATTCAACTCGCAGCCCGATGAATCGACACAGTGATATATCAGGAACTGGCGGATCAGGAACTGGCTCCTTTAACGTAACTGCAAATTTCATAGCCCAGCTGGGATCATAATTTAAGCCTCTTTTGTAAATATCTGGATATTTCCATATCAGAAATAGAACTGCTCCATTCCCATCTAATATGCGCACATCGGGATACGAGCACTCTAGCATAAGTAACGCACGAGGCGCCGAATAATCGTCATAATCAAACAGTTGATCACCTCCCACCCACATCGTAGCGATTTGACTTGTCCGTAAAACTCGTTTCTGTTCTCTCCACATATCATAATTGCATTTATTTGTCAAGTAGAACAAGTCCGCTCGTGGCTCTTCGCTTTCCGCATACAGTCCGTTCTCGCGGACAATATGTAAAAATTCGAAAATCATTTTCTTTAACTTCTTACCTTTTTCACGTCCATGATACCACTCGACTAATTTACACACATCCCTCTGTACTACTGTGTGTACCTGTGCATCAGTATGTCGTGTTCGGTCAACATAGCTATAGCCTCTTAAAATCATAATATTCCGTAACTCATACATATCTGTAGGCGCTCCTGGTTGCGGTATTAGGTATGTAGACACAACATGATACTGATCCATAAACTGAGGTATGCGGTGTTTGATTATAGCCATCGAGAACAACCCTGACATGGACATCGCTATCTCTTCCCCCATTCTATCCTCTGCAAATCTATGTTTCTCCCACTGTCTGTCATCCATATCACCACGATCGCTTGAGACATCCCAAATTAATAGCCTCTCCACTCGTTTTAATAGATTCACATTCTTCATTACATCATGCTTGTTGTTAACAAAGGTACGATGAACATATATGTTATTGTATTTCATATCGTTTGCGATTGGATCGTATAAGTGCCATATAATTCTGTGGAAACGCTCTGGTGATCGTTTTGCAAAATTCATTAACGTACGACTATCCCCACTTCCTACGTAATGTATTTCTTCACAGCTATAGATGGCGTAATCAAGCATCGAAACTAATTTCTCATCAGTAGACTCATCCATAAATGGCCCATCCGCACTTAATCTCTCATAATATAATGGCGGCTGTTTTGGTAGTCCATAAACTTTATGCAATCGCGGGTTTGCATTATTTAAGGTCTCCGCTTCACTTCCGTGTAATACAATCGCTTTCCTATATGCGTAGCTACGTAGGATGTCGCCGAACGCCTTCCTTAATTTTAATCTCCTGCGCCCAACAATCGACTCGAATGCCTTGACGTCTATGTTCTTTGTCACTTCACGTGGTATTCTGACGTCTACAGACATTAATACATCATTTAACTGAATCATTTTCTTAGTACTTACGAATATCATTCCATGTCCACGTAGTTGGCGATAACTCCATTTATTGATTTTTCCATACGCGTATACGTCTGATGAATATTTCCCATTTGTCAGCCATAGTTCATTTAAGGTTTCATCGCCCCGTATTTCCCAAATCGGCAAATAACTTTCCTTGATGAGGTGCACCAATTCCTCCGTAACATAGATCACTGCATGTGGCTCCGGCATGTTTTAACGACCTCTGAGGATTCTAAACTGGATCCCTCAGAATCAAC
>NZ_JACJRG010000108.1 GCF_014697125.1 Anabaena minutissima FACHB-250
TGAAATTGGGTAAGCAAGCTACTGGGTATAAAACTGCTCAGAAGGTTCTCAATCGTTTCATTGCTGAACTACTCGGTTCAGTTTAGCTGTTTGGGGAATTCGCCAACGGTATCCGATACGTAACCCATCATCAACCACCACAGGAACTCTTTGCAGTGGATTAATAGCTGTAAACTCAGCAGAGAACTGGTCTCCATCTAGGTTGAGAAGAATTGGCTCAAAGGGAATATGTTTCTCCAGTAGAGCAATCCAAATTCGTCGTGCATTCACCGAGAGCGGAGCATAATAAAACTGCAACATAAACAACTCCTCCATTCCATGAGATAACGACGGTTACTTAAACTTCACAACGAACTTTTAAAGCTTCATCCATCAAGATGTAACCTTATCAAAGATGCTTGAAATGGTGCTGTAAAGATAACAATGGAACCAAAATTTTCATCTGATTTTATCCATTTAGAAATTGAGCGCAGAATTCGTCCCAGTGTTTCAGGAGGAATTAATAATCGACTACTAGAAGGAATGGGGTGATTTAATGTTCTGTCCAGTGAAATTCTCAGTCAGGTTCGATCTGGGTAAATATTGCTTTCATGCTGAATTGACCGCGATATTGTTATGAATATTGGCTCGGCATTGGTAACTCGCTATTCAGCACGAAATTTCCGATATCATGCAGTTTGTAATCAACTGGATCGTGTAGCGTAAAGGTTCGCAGATCGCGCCAATAGCGATCAAAACCATAGCTGGCAGCCGTTGATCTTGCTCCCATGACTTCAAACATACGATTGCTGATATCTAACCCAACTTTGGTAACAAATGCTTTGAGCGTATAAACCGCGATCGCCACTTCACTTCGCTCTTGATGCGTGAGTGCTTCACCTTTTTCCCATGCAGTTTGCACTTTCTGGACAGTTTGTTCAGCTAGGGCGATCGCTGCCTGCAACTGTGTCCACAGTTCGCCATAGTGACGCAGAATGTAAGGATCTTGAGAAGCACGCTCTACACCAGAGGTCAACCAGGGTCGTGTCATAGTTATAGTGTATTTTCGTGCAGCAGCAAATGCTCCTTCAGCAAGTCCTAAATAAATATGTGTTTTAGCAAGCTGATTGACAATGAACAGAAACGTGGCAAAGGGGCTGGACGGTGGGGGGAGAATTTCATCTGGCATCACCAGCACATTATCGAAGGTAAAACTGCCACTAGCGGTACGACGCTGACCCATGTTGTCCCAGTCATCGTTATAGGTCACACCTGCTCGATCTTTGGGAATAATAAAGATAATCGGAAACTCAACACCTTCTTGTACCGCAGCGAATACTCGCATATCTGCCAACGCAACACCGGTTCCAAACGACTTAATGCCATTGACTCGATAGTGATTCTCCTCTGGCTCGATTATGAGTCGAGTGTCACGGGTATTGAACGCATTTCCCCAAAACAGATGATGTTGAGCCGTAGCACGGCAGTAATGCTCGGCTTGTGCAGGCGTTCCAGATACAAATGGCAATACAGATAGAATCAGTTGGTTGGCATAAAGTTGACCTATTGAACCCTCTGACTTGGCAAATTCTTGAACTACCTTTAGTGCTTCCACCCAAGTGGCTCCCATCCCGCCATATTCTTTAGGGATGACAAGTGGCAGTAATCCTGATTCTCGTAATTGCTGGACTTCTTGAGTAGGGAGTCCAGCTTGGCGATCGCGCTCAATTGCAGTGGCAGCCAGTTCTTGTGTGAAAGTTGCGGCAATCGCCACATAATCTGTTTGCTGATATTCAAATAGTTGCATCGTTAGCCTCTGTTAGTTTTTGTTGATGATGTAATATCAGCAATTTGCTGAGTTGTGGCGGGTGGTAGTTGTGCCAAGGTGTCAAATAATCCGGTGCGATGTCCGATTGAAGTCATTAGGGCGATCGCACCACTATTGAGAATATCCA
>NZ_JACJRG010000109.1 GCF_014697125.1 Anabaena minutissima FACHB-250
GACATTCAAATTCATTTATACTACATTTGTAACATATAAATAAAATTCACCTGAGGGATCCAGTTTAGAATCCTCAGAGGTCGTAAGTGTAAAGTTCGAATGGAGAGCCAATTGAATCTCAGGAAATTTTGAATTTGGATTAGTAATTTAAAGAAGTGTCATTTTCAGTTATCCCACATGTTGGCCATCGCCTGTGCGATGTTCATAACCGCGCCTTCATCACATTCTGGAACATTAAAAGTTACAACTTTCGCTTTTTCGGCATATGCGAGCGTCATAACGCATCGGCTCAGCTCGAACATAATGCCAGTCACTGTTTCATCTTCATCATCAGCCAGCTCCGTTCCATTCAGAACCGTATCCAAAAATGTTCCCAAATCTTTCCAGTCTGGTATCGTTCCATCTTTTCGTGGCGCATATCCAAAACAGACAAAGCAAAAAAGTCTAAACATGATAGATCGGGCTTGCGATGACAGTTCCCAACGTAGTAATACCCTAGCCAGCAGATAAACCCCTTCCTGCCATTCATCACCTTCCCACACTCCAGTCCCTCTCACCCATCGATGGATCTGTATTGCGGTGCGGATCAGCGCTTCCATCCCCGTCGTAGCATTATACTTGAAATAATGATCACTTGCTCGACCTAAATGCTCCGCCCCGGTAAGTTTGATCTTTTGAACTGGTAGTGACGCGTCGACATGTTCATCGATCATTACCTCTGTCACTGTACTACAACCCACCATCTCTGATGTTCTCACATCTATATGATAAAAAGTCTGACGATCACATCCGTTTTTCAGGAAGCATAGTTGACATTTGTGTCTGCCCTGCACAAATCCTCTGACATATTCAAAATTTGCTGGTTCTCTTACGGCGATCCTCACCAGGATCATTGGTAACAACCATGTTTGCCACTCCTTGTTTCCGGCGATAGTGTGCCGCATCTGAACTAGTGTTTGTGATCTCCCATTCCTTTCCCATCTCCTGAGCATCATACTGTGCATAGGAAACTCTCCCGCTGGACAATCTCCAAACAACTGAGTCACATACCGACGTTCCTCGATGTATCCAACTCGTAGATATTGCTGAACTGCCATTTGGGCATACCTGTTTATTATCCTAGCAAATCCTTCATTTTCCATGTATAGCAGCATCTGTATCGGCAGGAACATAATTTGAAACACCGGTCCACTGAATCCTGTAAAGCCGCACGTTCCAACCGCTTCCATCACTCGACGGCACATTTCCATTCTAGGTCTCCGCATGGGGTATATGTCTGGAGCAACCCAGTCATCTGCCGCATCCGGCTGATAAAAGCAATATCCAATTTGTCTAAACCTCATTATTCTGATTGGCTGGATCATTTGGCCGTAATTGACTGGAATGTATAGATATGGAAAAGCCGAAAAATTATCATCCAGTACAATGCGTGTTGGGTCATATTTAATCATGTTGTCAATTTTTGTAACCATATCGCTATTTTTGTATTTATCCAAAAGTTCTCGGCCGCATGTTTGGATCTTCTCTGCTATGTTCTCTTCATATGGTTCTGAAAAGCTTTTATAGCACTGCAGCCACACTTTCTCTCTGTCCAGCATTGTGTTGTGAGCCATCTCTGCTAGCCTATAAGCGGCATGTGGATCATTCCTCTCAGTTATACGATTCATCACCTCCTCAAAGTGTTGTTTGGCACATACTCCATCGAATAAGCAATTCCGTCTCAAATGCGAGCATGTCCACTGGGGTGATAAAGCTTTAAACATTTTGACATGATTGGCATAGTAACTGTTCATGTTGTATTTTCTCAAAAAGCGCTCCATCTCGATGGCAGTCGACGAAGAACTTTTTTAACGACCTCTGAGGATTCTAAACTGGATCCCTCAGAGGGATCCAGTTTAGAATCCTCAGAGGTCGTTAAAAATTCCCTA
>NZ_JACJRG010000011.1 GCF_014697125.1 Anabaena minutissima FACHB-250
TCACCAGTATTTACCAAGACTGTATTTAAATTTTATGTATGCAGCAAAAACCTCATTTTTTCGCGATCACCTACATTGGTGATGACCCGCAGCGAAAAATGGATAAAGTCGAGTTTAGGTAGTAGAGTGTAAATTCAAAAATATGAGCATCTACTCCCATTCATGAATACTCACAAAACAAAATCCTGGGAAGAAGTCCGCGCTGCTTTCCAAAAAATCTGGGGTTATGAAGATTTTCGTCCGCCACAGGGAGAAATCGTCAACAGTTTATTATCACAAAAAGATGCGCTCATAATTATGCCCACGGGGGGCGGAAAATCAATTTGTTTTCAACTACCTGCATTGCTACAAACAGGGTTGACTTTGGTAGTATCCCCATTAGTAGCACTGATGGAAAATCAAGTCCAGGAACTTCTTCAAAGTCAGCAAAAAGCCGCATTGTTGCATAGTGAATTACCATCATTTCAACACCGTGCAACTTTGCAAGCATTAGAAAAACAACAGCTAAGATTACTGTATTTATCTCCAGAAACTTTATTAAGTCCGCCAGTGTGGGAACGATTATGTCAGCCGCAATTGCAAATTAATGGATTGATATTGGATGAGGCGCACTGTCTGGTGCAGTGGGGAGAAACCTTTCGGCCAGCTTACCGCAGATTAGGGGCGGTCAGACCTGCATTACTCAAACATAAGCCACCAGGGACTAAAATTAGCATTGCTGCATTTACCGCTACAGCTGACCCCTCGGCGCAAAAAACTATCCAAACAGTTTTACAATTACAGCAACCAGAGATTTTTCGCCTTAACCCTTACCGTCCTAATTTGCATCCTACTGTCCGCATTGCTTGGACACCGAGGGGGAGAAAACAGCAATTAGTCAAATTTATTCAAAATCGACCACAACAAGCTGGATTAATTTATGTCCGCACTCGGCGAGACAGTGAAAATTTAGCTGCTTGGTTAGCAGAGATGGGTTATAAAACCGCTAGCTATCATGCGGGATTAGGTGCAACAGAACGCCGGGCTGTGGAAGCTAGTTGGTTGGGTGGTAAAATCCCCTTTGTGGTTTGTACCTGCGCCTTTGGGATGGGGATAAATAAACCTGATGTGCGTTGGGTAATACATTTTCACGCACCGCATCTGTTATCTGAATATGTGCAAGAAATTGGACGTGCGGGAAGGGATGGTAAACCGGCTGAGGCTTTGACACTGGTAAGTGAACCGACAGGTTGGTTAGATTCAGATGATAAACAAAGACAGCAATTTTTTCAAGAACAAATGCGATCGCAACAGCAAAAAGCCCAGCAACTAGTGAAAAGATTACCACAACAGGGAGAAGTTAACGCCATCACCAGACAATTTCCTGATAGTGCGATCGCTTTAGCATTACTCCATAGTGGTGGACAATTAAACTGGCTTGACCCTTTCAATTACAAAATAGAACACAAGCTAAAAAACCAGCCATCAACACAATTACAGGCTTCCCAGCAAATGACTCAATACTTAAATACTAAACAATGCCGTTGGCAATTTTTGTTAAATGCTTTTGGTTTTGACAAGGAAGCTGCTAACTGGCGTTGTGGACATTGTGATAATTGCTGCTAATACTTTGCGTATGATTGATTGCGTATCTTCAATATCCACCTTAAATATGCGTTATCCAGAAACAATGACTATGCTTCTGTATCTTCTTCAACGACTTCAGCCTTTTGTGTGAGTGGTTTGACGACTTTTGCGATCGCCTCCTGCACAAATGCTTTAATAAACTCATCCCGGCGGTTCATTTGGAACTGTCGCTGTACCACCTCAGTCATTCCACCATCACCCCAGTCTTGATCATGGCGAAAATATTCAATAAAACTTTTACCAGCAATCCTAGTTAAATATGCAGCTGTCACCCCTTGAATGGCTCTCCCAATCACAAATGTAGCCACATTTAACTGCAAAGCTGTTGTGAGTAGTTGAATTGCTCCTTTCACAATACCCAAGCTAGCAATAGTCTTGGCTAAAGACAGGGCTAACTCTCGTCCCCGTTCCATGTTCAATTCACAACCATAGATTCTGCCAATTTCTACGACCATTTGGGCATTGACGGCGGCCGTCGCTAGTAAATCTACTACTGGCAAAGGCGTAACTGATACCACACCAGCCCCAATCCACTGAAAACGCTCGACGATTTTATCAGCTTGGCGGCGACGTTGGGCATCGATGAGTTTACGGGCTTCTTCTCCTAACCGCAGAGATTGTAAGAGAATATTATCTGCTACTAAATCCTCACCCTCAGCCCTTAAAATTGCTGCCATGCGGCGTAGTAAGGGGACAATATCTGATTCGGGCTGGAAGGTTTCCCCAGTTTCTAGTTGAGCCGATTGGGGATGAGCTGCGATCGCTACGACATCATTTGTAGCAATAAATCCCCGCACTCGTTGCCGCAATCTTGCTAAGATTGACTCCTTATCTTCATCAGTATACAGGTCGGTTTTGTTGAGAACTAAAAGCGATCGCTTACCAATTTCTGCTAAACCCTTCAATGGTTCATATTCTGATCGCCGTAAGTCATTATCCACCACAAATAACAGTAAATCTGCCTCTGTCGCCAACGCCCTAGCTAACTGTTCCCGTTCCGTTCCCGCTACCCCAGCTTCTAAAATCCCTGGTGTATCGGTAATTAAGATTTTGCGTTCCAATCCTTTCAAGCGCAAACAGTAGGTTTCCCCGACAGTGGTTGTCCCCATTGGTGCATCTACCTTGCCTACCATCCGCCCCATAATGGCATTCACCAGGGAAGTTTTGCCTGCACTCCCTGTCCCAAACACCACAACTTGAATCTCACCCCTAGCTAAGTTAGATTCAATTTCTTTTGTCCGACTTAGCAAAGCTTGACGTGTGACTTCATCTTGGATTTGCGCTACCTGTTGACGTACAGCTTGGAGGGTGGAAGAAGCCGCGTCAGATTTGACCACGGGAATCTGTGCTGGTGTCACCCGTTTCCGGCTGCGGCGGGAACGCTGTTCACCAGACTGCAATACTAGTACGTAATAGACAAAGGCAGCAACTAAAGCCCCTACCAGAACAATCAGCAGCAACAGCAGCAGATTACCCAAAAACGGGGAATAAGATAACTGCCAATACAGGCGAGACAGGGAATCAATCAGCCATAGGGCGAGTCCCAGAATGACGATTAAACCAACAATTAGCGTAACTAGGCGCGACAAAGGGATTCGTGGCATTGCTAAATATTCATTACCCAGATGCTTCTCATCTTAATAGTTTCAGCATTAGTCATTATCATACTCAGAGCTAGAATTTGCGATCGCTCTCCCCATTTCTCATCCTTAAGTTCCTAGTTTTGTAGGCAGGATTTTTGCAAAATGGGAACTGGGGACTGTGGGGTATTAATCAAAATTATTCCTTGTCTTCCTGGTCTTTCTGTCTTTGCCAAGAACACAATCAGGAGAAATCAACCGATGGGACTGTTTGATCAAATTCTCGGTGCTGTGAGCAACCCCAATCTACAAGGTAATATGGGTCAAATAGAAACTATTGTCAGAACTGTACAGGATTTGAGTAATACAACTGGCACAGATCCTGCAACAATCCAATCTGTTGTAGGCGTTGTGGGTAATTATGTACGCGGTGCGTTGCAACAAAAGCAAGCCACAGAGGGCAACGAATCAGCCCAAGCTTTGGTTAATCAGTATGCGGGGACTTCTTTTGACCCCCAAGCAGTTAACTCGCTATTTTCTCCAAACACACAACAGCAAGTAGCAGGAGTAACAGCCCAGCGCACTGGTTTAGACGCTAGCACTATTCAACAATTGCTACCTGTGGTTGTGCCTTTAGTGCTGAATCTGTTGCAATCTGGTACTAATGCCCAAAATCCTCAAACTGCCGGTAATCCTATACTGAATAACTTCTTGGATGCAGATGGAGATGGCGATGTTGATATTGCTGATGCTATCCAAATGGCTAGTCGTTACATGAGTAGATAGTTGGATAGCAAAATTGTTTGGTGTAGTTGCAGATTGCCTGTCCTATTACACCAACAGTTTTTTAAACAAAGTGAATATCACTGAGGCTATAGCTAGTGGCAACAATTGAGACGATATCAAAACTAGAAAATACTGAAGAAGATTCCAGATTACTCCGACTAGAAGCATCGTAGACACCATTAGCTTTGACAATCTCATCCACAGTGGCAACTAGCAGAGAATCATCGGATAGTAATTGATTAGCGATCGCAATATAGTTGCGTCCGAAGACATAATTTCCTAACTTTTTCAGTTGGATTTGATCCTGACCAGTCTGGAAATCTGTGATGAAGGCGAAGTCATTCAGACCTAAAAAGCTCCCACCTCCTACATAGTAAGGATTGGTCTGATCTCCTAGCACAAACTTATCTGGGTCTGCACCTCCAGTGAGGATATCTACTTCGTTGATACCTGGTTGCAGATTTGTAGCATCAACGCCAATGATGGTGTCTTTACCACCAAGACCAGAAATTTGGTCATTTCCTCTACCACCCATCAATAAGTTACTTTGGTTATTGCCAACGATGTTGTCATCTTGCGAAGTACCGGTGACATTGACAAAGTTTTGAGAGTCAAATTTCAGCGTACCCAACCCTGGAACACCGTTGACTATCAAACTGTTAGTTGACAGATTAACGTTGAATGAAGTTGTTGTACTTGTGCCGGTAGAACCATCTATTTTATTGGCTTGTCCTTTTGCACCAATGATGCTTTCTATATTGAGGATCTGATCTGTACCTGCTATGCCTTTGTTGACAACGCCAGTCGCTTGTAAGGTAATAGCAACACCCAAATTACTGTAGTCAGCCGTATCAAAACCTGTACCACCATCGAAAAAATCGTTACCAGTTCCTCCGATTAAGATGTCATCACCACTATCGCCGGATAAAATATCGTTGCCATCACTACGTCGGGAGGTGAAGATACTACCTTTGTCGCCTCCACCAATGACATCATCACCATCTCCACCCTGCACTGTATCATCACCGTTGAGTCCAAAGATTTCGTCGTTGCCTTGACCGCCAATTAGCAGGTTATTGTTACTATCACCAATGATGCTGTCATTTTGTGCAGTACCGATGACGTTAACAAAGTTCTGAACTGTAAAATTCAGCGTCCCAATGCCTGGAACACCATTGACAACTAGACTGTTAGCTGCCAGATTAACGCTAATAGATGTTGTTGTACCTGTGCTGGTGGAAGCATCGATAGTATTGGCTTTTCCCTTTGCTCCAATAATAGTCTCTATCTCAAATAGTCTATCTGTGCCAGCTTGGCCTTTTTTAACAATCCCAGTCGCTTCTAAGGTAACTGCCTGACCTAGTTCGCTATAGTCAACTGTATCAATTCCCGTGCCGCCAATTAAGATATCGTTGCCAACACTGCCGATAATATGGTCATCTCCTGCGAGGGCAATTATCAGATCATTCCAGGGAGTCCCCAAGAGAACATCCTTCAAAGGAGTACCTACGATAACGTTATCAATGAGAAGTAACTCCTGAGAGGATACAGTTGAAGGAATGTAAGTTTGCAATTGGTCGATTTGAGTTTCCATATCGCTATCTCTCCCTTTACATAGAGTTAAAAACTGTAAATACATTTAAACTCTTGTATAAATATCATGAGTAGGTTAAGAGATTGATACATTGCAGTTAAACTCAAAAACAGTCTGTATCCTGCGAAAAAATGCTTCAACGTTGAAAATTGCGGGATTGAGACTGAAGGGGAGATGATGGGCGAGGGGAAATATGATTTCGCAATAGGAGTAAAGGAATACTCAGTAATCCTAAAATCATGACTACTCCAGTCATAATCCAAACTGCCCAACGGTTAGGTTGATAGTCACTGCGTTCAATTTGCCAAAACACTTGATTGTAACGCCATGCAGCCAAACCGATAGTGACAATACCGAAAATGACTAACATAATCCCTAAGTTTTCTGAATTAAACCAGGGATTTACGGATGTTTCCTTTTGTGTTATGACAACATTAAGCTGACGTAAAAATAGCCCAAAACGAGCGATCGCAAACCCAAAGCCAATTAAAGCTATAGAAGTACGTAGCCAAGCCAAAAAAGTCCGCTCGTTGGCTTGGTGTTCGCGTTGACGGTCAATTTTTGGGGTTTTACTCATCAGTATGTTTTAAATTGATGGCGATGGGCTGCGCTCCACCGTAGGTGTTCGCAAAATTGGGTAACTTACTCGTCACACATAGAGCCATCCTAAATCATTCATGAGAAACCAAATCCCCGATTTCAATTAATATCTATTTGTCACTTGAACTCGGATTCTAGGTGTAGAACAACGCCAATCATCCCCAGAAATGCGTTGACACCCGGCTCTTTGCATAGCTTCATAAGGCACACCAGGAGCAGAGTAACGCCAACGTCCTTCGGGGGTGGGGCCAGACCTAGCACGTAGCTCTATATACCGCTCTCTCCCTCTTCTATCTCTATTGTTATATCTATCACCTCTATCATACCTATCACCTCTATCATCTCTATCATCCCTATCATCCCTATCATCCCTATCATCCCTATCATCCCTATCCCGTCGGTTTCTACAAATGTTTGCCGCCTCGCGTGCAGAAACACCACGGTTTCTGAGGTTTTGAATACATTGCCCTAATGAATCTCTGGCGAAAGCTGGTTGCTGTGGTGTGAATATCTCTATGGAAGCGATCGCACTACCAAGCAATGCTATACCCAATATTGATGTGTTAATAATATGTTTAAGTTTTGGTTGCATGATTTTTACTCCTCACTGCATTTAACTTGCTTTCTAGAATCAACTCTTTGATTGTCTTAGTGCCTGTATAATATGGATCGCCCGATGAATTGATTTTGTTGCCATTTTTAACAAATTTTAATATCTTTTTTCTGTGGTTAGATGGATGATTTTAAACCACAGAGACACGGAGAACACAGAGGCGAAAGTAGAGATGTTGCGAGTTACTTGGAGATTGAGTAAACCATACAATAGTAATCGCAAGCTATAAATCATACCCACCAGTGAACGCGTCTAATAACACATCAGGCCAAACCCAGTCACGCAAAGCAGATCACATCCGTATCTGCTTAGAAGAAGATGTACAATGTCACGAAATCACCAACGGACTAGAACGCTATCGCTTCACTCATTGCTGTTTACCAGAATTAGACCGCAACGACATTGATATCAAGACAAATTTTTTAGGCAAACCTCTCAACGCACCCCTGTTAATCTCCTCTATGACTGGGGGAACTGAACAAGCGAAAATGATTAACCAGCGTTTAGCCATAGTTGCCCAAAACTATAAATTGGCAATGGGTGTAGGTTCTCAACGAGTGGCGGTAGAAAAACCCCAAGTAGCTGATACTTTTGCGGTTCGCAAGTATGCACCGGATATTCTCTTGTTTGCCAATGTTGGTGCGGTGCAACTTAACTACAAATATGGTTTAGATCAATGTCTGCAAATCATCGATATGTTAGAGGCGGATGCTTTAATTTTGCATATTAATCCCCTACAGGAGTTTATTCAACCTAGCGGTGATACTAATTTTCGCGGTTTACTAGACAAAATTGATAATTTATGCAGCAAAATATCAGTGCCAGTGATTGCCAAAGAAGTAGGTAATGGTATTTCCGCCGCAATGGTAAAGAAACTGATAGCAGCCGGAGTCACTGTCATTGATGTGGCTGGTGCAGGTGGTACGTCTTGGGCAAAGGTAGAAGGGGAAAGAGCAGAAAACATACTGCAACGACGTTTAGGCAGAACCTTTGCAGATTGGGGAATACCTACAGCAGAATGTATTACGAGTATAAGAGCGATCGCACCCAATATTCCCTTGATTGCCTCTGGTGGGTTGCGTCATGGTTTAGATGTTGCCAAAGCGATCGCACTGGGAGCAGATATCGCAGGTTTAGCTATGCCTTTCCTCAAAGCCGCAGTAGAATCAGAAACAGCACTGCAAGATTTAGCTGAGGTATTAATTGCAGAAATCACTACTGTATTATTCTGTACAGGCAATACTAACTTATCTGAGTTAAAACACTCAAATAGTTTACATATGATAGGGGACAGGTGACAGGGGAGCAGGGGGAGAAAAATACACTAATGACTATTAACTAAAAACTAATGAATAACTTTTTAAAACAAACTTTTGCTAGCTTAGTCGGGACTGTACTAGGACTCATGATTTTCTCTGGTATCAGTACAGTCGGATTTCTATTTTTGGTGTTAGCTATTGCTAGTTCCAAAGATCCAGGCCCCACAGTCAAAGATAAGTCAGTTGTGGTTTTTGACTTATCAACGAACATCACCGATAGAAAACCTAGTTCTGGCGAGGTGCTACAAAATACCCTGTCTGGAGTAAGAGATGAACGAATGACACTCCGTAGTGTTCTCGACACCATCGAAAAAGCTAAGGGTGATTCGCGGATTGTTGGTATTTATCTAGATGCAACACGCAGCAGTGGGACGAGTAGCTTAGGTTTTGCTTCTCTTAAAGAAATTCGCAAAGCTTTAGAAGAATTCCGTGCTGCTGGGAAGAAGGTTGTCGCCTATGGTGTGGACTGGGGCGAAAAGGAATATTATCTCAGTTCCGTTGCTGATACTGTCGTATTGAATCCTTTTGGTGCAATGGAAATTAACGGTTTGAGTAGCCAACCATTATTTCTAGCAGGTGCATTACAAAAGTATGGGATTGGGGTGCAGATTGTCCGAGTGGGGAAATTCAAAGGTGCAGTCGAACCCTTGTTACTGAATAAACTTAGCCCAGAAAACCGCGAACAAACTCAGAAATTATTAGATGATATTTGGGGAGAATGGCGCACTACAGTAGGCAAAAGCCGGAAAATTACCCCACAAAAGTTACAAGCGATCGCAGATACTCAAGCATTATTAGAAGCCAAGACAGCTAAAACTAACGGTTTAGTAGATAAAGTAGCATACACTGATGAGGTCGTGGCTGACTTAAAGAAATTAACTAATAGCGATAAAGATGATAAGACTTTCCGCCAAATCGATTTAGTTGAGTATGCAGAAGTCCCTAACAAGTCTTTACCTGTAGAACGCCAAGCTAAGAATAAAATTGCTGTAGTGTATGCTGAGGGTGAGATTGTCGATGGTAAAGGTGACAGTGGACAAATAGGAGGCGATCGCTTTGCTACTATCCTCAACAAAGTCCGCCAAGATAAAAATGTCAAGGCTGTCGTTTTAAGAATTAACAGTCCTGGTGGTAGTGCTACAGCCTCCGAAGTGATGCAACGCGAAGTCAGACTAACTCGCCAAATCAAACCAGTTGTCGTCTCAATGGGAGATGTCGCCGCTTCTGGTGGTTACTGGATAGCTAGCGATTCCAACCGCATTTTTGCCGAACCCAATACTATTACAGGTTCAATAGGTGTATTTGGGGTGTTACTAAATGGTCAAAAACTAGCAAATGACAATGGTATTACCTGGGATTCTGTAAAAACCGCTCGTTATGCTGATAGTCAAACCTTTGCGCGTCCCAAATCACCCCAAGAATTAGCACTCTATCAACGCAGTGTTGACCGCATTTATAATCTATTTCTTAATAAAGTTGCCCAAGGTCGCAAACTCCCAGAACAAAAAGTAGCAGAAATTGCTCAAGGTAGAGTTTGGTCTGGTGTAGCTGCTAAACAAATTGGTTTAGTTGATGAAATTGGTGGTTTAAATGCAGCCCTGACATACGCCGCCAAACAAGCTAAACTCGGCAAAGATTGGCAGTTACAAGAATATCCCAAAGAAGGCACATTCGGAGAACGTTTTTTTGGGCGGACAATTGAAGAAGCCAGCACCGTTTTAGGTGTGCAGAAATTAGACACTAAGCCAACTAATCTCCTAACTGCTGAATTTCAAAAAATCCAACAAGAACTAGCAATTATGCAAAATATGAACGACCCTCAAGGAGTTTATGCTCGTTTGCCTTTCAATTTAAAGATTGATTAATTTTTAAACTCCTGAGAAAAAAGAGGTTACAGGTTACAGGTGACAGAAATATTAGATATCTCCAAAAACGACGTAGGCACAATTCTTTAATTAGTAGAGATATAGGAATGCTATGTCTCTACAAGGTTTTTGGATAACGCATATTTGATTTCTGGAGATGCTCTTACCCAATCCCTCATCCCCAATCCCCTATTTGCGGTATCTTAAACATGATGCTCTGAGGGTCTCATATTTCATGAAAGGCAGAAAAGTGCTAATCACTGGCGGGACTGGTGGGCTTGGTTTAGGTGTTACACCAGCAGTTCTGGCTCAAGGTGCTGACGTTACGATTACTTACCGCAATCCCCAAGAAGTCGAACGCCTCAAGGCAGTTCTCGCTCCCGCAGATTTCGCCAGGGTGAATTTTATCACCGCTAATCTGGAAGAAGAGTCTTCAGTAGCAAATATCATCAACCGCATGGGACGGGTGGATGTGTTAATTCATCTGGTGGGTGGCTTTTCAATGGGCAAAACCCACGAATACAGTTATGACAGTTGGCAGCATGAGTTTGCCATCAATCTGAATACCACTTTTTTGACTTGCAAGTACAGCCTGCAAAAAATGCTGGAAACTGGCTATGGGCGCATTGTCACCGTCAGTTCTAGGGCGGCTTTAGAACCTGGGGGACAATTAGCTGCCTATTCTGCGGCGAAAGCTGGTGTGGTAGCCTTTACAAAAGCGATCGCAGATGAAACCAAAGGTACAAATATCACCGCTAATGTCGTCTTACCTTCGGTGATTGATACCCCCAAAAATCGTCAAGCTATGGGTGCAGAAAATGCCGATAAGTGGGTAAAAGCTGAATCTATAGCCGAATTAATCTGCTTTTTAGGCTCAGATGCAGCTAAGGATATCCGAGGCGCAGCGATTCCAATATATGGAAGTATTTAGGGGTGTAATACGGTTAACGTTATTGGTTGGTAGAGACGTTGCAATGCAACGTCTCTACAGGCTATTTCCGAATGGGCGTCCCACAGGGATAAGTTGCTACCTCTGCATCAGTGGCAACTTTCTCTGTTGGTTGGTCTTTGGCTGCTAAATAATCGGTGCGGAGTTTATCAAATAATGTGGGTAGCTGATCATACAACCGCTTCAGGGGGCGGGGTTGGCACTGTTTGAGGACATAAGCTGTGAGCAACGGTAGGGCAATTGTGCTGTCGGTATAACAAACAATAGTGCTGGGTAATTCATCAGGGTCAATCTTACCCCAGCTAACCGCTTCCGCAGGTGTTGCACCCGATAAACCACCAGTATCAGGACGAGCATCAGTGAACTGGACAAAGAAATCATGTCCCCGTTCTTCTAATCCCAAGACCTCATGAATCTGCGGTTGGGTTTGTAGCAAAAAGTTTTTAGGGCTACCACCACCAAGAATGACAGCCGCACTTTTACCTTCTCCTTCTCTGGCATTGTAGGCGATCGCAGCTGTTTCATTCACATCAATGGCTGGATCTAATATCAACTGCGAACCTTCCAACGCCAACGCCGCTACGTTCATCCCAATGGAACTGTCGCCAGGAGAAGATGTATATATAGGTACGCCACATTCATAGGCGGTAGCTAGTAAGCAAGAATGCTGCACTCCCAATTGCTTCTCTACTTCCCGCACATACTTACCTAGCAAATAATGAAACTCAGCCGTTCCCATCCGTTTTTGGAAAGGTTCAGCTTGCAGTATCTTACGGATGAATGCGTCGGTTTCTAGCAAGACATCATAGCCAAAGATGATGTCATAAATTCTGATTGTGCCTTCTTCCCGCAATTTCACATCATCTAAGAATGGATTGCCGGCGAACAACTCAAAACCCAAGCCATAGTGCATATCATGGTAAAGATTTGCACCAGTGCTAATCATCCAGTCAATGAAGCCATTACGAATTAGAGGTGCTAGTGCAGACACCCCAAAACCGGCTGGTGTCATCGCACCGGAAAGACTAACTCCCACGGTGACACCATCTTTAAGTACATCACGACTCATGATTTGGCAGGCTTCCCGCAAACGTGCCGAGTTATAGGCGGTGAAGTAATTATCAATTAAATCCACCACACTAATATCAGTTGACATCGGTATGGGTGAAATTTTTTTACCCAAATGTTTTGCCATTTTGAGACTCCCGAATAGTAAATACGCCGAATCTCATGTTAACTATGTTTCGGCAATTTCTGGCATGGACTGAGTGTACGAATTGTCGGCGACATCTCTGAATTGCACGTGCCACTCAGCACCGGCTAAACGCCGCGCTGCCGCTAACGGAACTGGGAACTCAGCACTTTTCATCTTACCGAGGGTTTCTGTAAAATATTAGTAGACACTAACCAAGTAATTCTGCGATCACCTCCGGTGGGCGGAACGCCATCTCTACGAGAGGCTGCGCCAACGCCTATGGAGGGCGGAACATAATCGCTTCCGGTACTGCAATCTGCGCTATCGTCCTAATAACATCATATATTAAGTTATGCTACAAATTTCTAATAAAATCAGCATCTCCGATAGCGAGATCGAAATTAGCGCGATTCGTTCTCAAGGTGCAGGGGGTCAAAATGTCAACAAGGTTTCTACCGCTATCCACTTACGCTTTAACATTGAAGCTTCAACATTACCTGCTTTCTACAAAGAACAGCTTCTGAAGCTAAATGACCGACGCATTAACCAAGAGGGGGTTATTGTCATCAAGGCTCAAGAATACCGCAGCCAGGAGAAAAACCGTGAGGAAGCTTTGCAACGACTCAAACAACTGATACTAAGCGCGGTCATACTACCCCAAATACGCAAACCCACTAAACCAACTCGCAGTTCTCAAAGAAAACGTATCGACAGTAAAACTAAGCGAGGACAGATTAAGTCTATGAGAAAACAGGTAATTGAATGAAGTATCCTGAACTTCTTAAGTCCGTGTTAATTCTAATACCCTTGGCAAGTGACAAATAGACTACATTGAGTCCGTCAAGAAAACAAAAAATTCCCGCTCAACCTTCGCTTCAGGTGATAGCGATCGCTGTATTCTTCATCTTCAACTCTAGGACTTGAACAGCCATCACTGTGATAACTCTGAGGAAGTTCCGTATTGTTTCGACAACAAGTTCAAGGCGAATTAGCACATCAAATGCGTCTGAACTGTTTACTATGATGTTAATATGCTGTAAATTTGTTTGTGAGATAGTCTATAGTTTCCATAGATAAATTCATGAAAACTTCAAAATCCTACGTAAATATCTGAAGTAAATTAAAACAGAGCAAATAAAGGTAAAGCAACGAATTTGTGGCTAAATAAAGCCTAGATAATTTAAATCCCCACTAGAACCTACATTTTAGCGATTTATGCCTTAAAATGTGCGTTTTATGCGTATTTAAGCTCTTTAGCTTGTTTGGCAACAAATTTTATTTATATCTCTTATTTGCTTGAGTAAAATATAGCCAATTTTTGGGCAACATTTCTGTTGCTGGTTTTGGCAGCTAATCAACCTAGAAATGCGAAATATTTGACGAAAACTGTCGAATTCAAGGCAGTGTGTTGTTTGAATTAACACAGTGATTTAATAACCAGACTCTAGCAAATAAATTTTGTGTCCACAAAAATTGTTGGTACACAGCCTATGGAAATGAAACAAACTAAGATTAAGAGAAAACGAGGAGTTGTCTTAACTTCTAAAGGTCTACAACGATTACAAGAAGCGATTATATCTTGGGAGATAGTAGAAAACAAAGGTAATCGCCTGACTTTATCAGAACTGGGCAACCGGATCAATGTTTCTAGTAAAACTCTGAGTCGATTGTGGTCTTTAAGTAAAGGTGTAGATCAAAAAACGCTCAAATTGTGCTTTAGTACCTTTAAGTTAGAATTAGAGGCAGAAGACTACATTGTCCTGAGTGAAGAGAATGAAACCGAAATATCTAGTTTCTTCACAGAGAGTTTGTCTACACCAGAAGATAATCCGTCTCAATATTCTAGTGACCAATTAGAAAGTTGTTTCTCATATCCAGATGGGCCAGTACCTTTGAATTCCACTTTATATATTGAGCGTCCGCCGGTAGAGGAATTAGTTTATAGAGAAATTACTCAACCAGGCTGTGTAATTCGGATTCGCGCTCCCAGACAGATGGGTAAAACTTCTTTGGTACTGCGTCTGTTAGACTTTGCACAGACACAAGGATATCGCACTGTTAATCTAAATTGCTACCAGATTGATGACCACTGTTTAACTGACTTAAATCAGCTTTTGCGTTGTCTGTGTTGGCAAATTGCCAAAGAAATGGGGATTGACCCTAAACTTCACGATAATTGGGATGAGGAGTTTGGTTGTAAGTTGATCTGTAGTTTTTACTTGCAAAACTATATTCTCAAGGCGAGTAAAAGTCCCATAGTTTTGGTATTGAGTGAAGTGGATCGCTTTTTTGAGTATCCTCACATTGCTCAGGAATTTTTCGCTTTGTTGCGTTCTTGGTGCGAAGAAGCACGGCAAGATCAAATTTGGCAGAAGTTGAGGTTAGTAGTAGTTTACTCTACAGAACAGTATCTATCTCTCAATATTAACCGATCGCCATTTAATATTGGACTCCCTATTCGCCTAGAGGAATTTACTCAGCAACAAGTAATATATTTAGCTAGAAGATATGGACTGGACTGGAGTTCTGGTCAAGAACCTGCTCAATTAATGTCTCTTGTTGGCGGTCATCCGGCGTTGATTCAACTAGCTTTGTTTTATCTGGTCTCTCAAAATATAACTTTACAAGACTTGATACACGAAGCGATCGCCAATGGTGGAATTTACCGCCATCACTTACGGCGACACTGGTTAAGACTAAAAACTAATCCTAGTTTAGTAAAAATATATACTCAGCTTGTATTTGCACAACAAAGTATGATTCTTGATCCTGTTGATACTTATAAACTCGAAAGTTTAGGATTGATTTGCTTTGATGGCGATCGCGTCCTACCCCGTTGTGAACTTTACCTTGCTTATTTTAAAAAACAACTATCTGCCATTGTTTAACTAAAATTCCATAATCAAGGAGATTTAAAAATTACAAATCTCCTTGATTATGGAATCATATTTTTTCACGCAGATGTTGAAAATCTCCTAAAATTTTGGACTAAACATGAGTGCAGATTAATTACCCTGAACTCATGTCACTATACTTATACTTTTATAATTAAAATGCAAGGATAGTTAAGACCTTTAAGCAGAAAGTTAAGCAATAAGAAGACAGTTAAGACATTTAAACTAAAAGTCCGTAAATTATATGAGTGGTTTTTCCCTAATGAGAACTAAGCGATATGGGACTAAAATTTAATGTACTTAAACGGAGCAAACCGCATTGTAAAGTATATCTATTTCATCGGCATAAAGTATCTAAAAATTGCTGACCATTGTGTTAATCTCTTTGTTTGATATCAGAATTTGACATGAAATACCAAGTTGGCGGTAGTCTCCCTAGTGATGATCCTAGCTATGTTATCCGTCACGCGGACGAACATCTCTATGCCAGTCTAAAAGCAGGCGATTTTTGTTACGTCTTTAATTCTCGCCAAATGGGTAAATCATCTCTACTACATCGCACAAGGGATCATCTGACGAAAGAAGGTCATAACTGTGTTTATCTAGATGTGACTCGTTTAGGTAGTGAGGATACAACAACTGAACAATGGTACAAAGGAGTTATTATCAGTCTTTTTTACGGCTTAAATTTGGCTGAAGAAGTCAATTTTAAACAGTGGTGGGAGATGCAAGCAGGTCTTTCCCCTGTACAGAAATTAAATCAGTTTATAGAAGAGTTGTTATTGTGCCAAAAACGAAATCAGCGTATTTTTATTTTTATTGATGAAATTGATAGTTTGTTGAGCTTGAGCTTTTCAGCCAGTGACTTTTTTGCCTGGATTCGTCATTGTTATAACCAAAGAGCGCACGATCCGAAATTTCAACGTTTAGGATTTGCACTGTTTGGGGTAGTCACTCCATCCGACCTAATTGCTGACAAGCGTCGCACACCTTTCAATATTGGTACAGCAATTGAGTTGTATGGTTTTAAAATAGACGAAGCTACACCATTGCTGTCAGGGTTAGCACAAGTAATCAGCCAACCCCAGATAATTCTACAGAAGATTATTGACTGGACAGGCGGACAACCTTTTCTCACTCAAAAACTTTGTCAGTTAATAGTCCAAATTGCTGGGGAAACACCAACCAAAAAAATTAATCTACCCCCAGGTACGGAAGGATATTGGCTAGAGCAACTAGTAAAAAAGCATATTATTCAACATTGGAAAGCCAAAGACGATCCCGAACACCTCCGCACGATCCGAGATCGCCTCCTATTCAACGAACAACGGGCAGGACGGTTGTTAGGCATTTATCAGCAGGTGTTGCAAGCTGAGACAGCAAGAGAAAAGGCGCAGGCTAACGCTCCTATAGTCATCGATGATAGTCGAGAACAGACAGAATTATTGTTATCTGGTTTAGTCGAGAAACACAACGGCTACCTCAAGATTAAAAATCCCATTTATCGCCATATTTTTAATTCTGAATGGGTTGTAAGGCAATTAGACAATCTGCGTCCTTACTCGCAAGTATTCAATGCTTGGGTAGCATCGGGCTATAAAGATGAGTCCCGGTTACTGCGAGGGCAAGCTTTAAAAGATGCTCAAAATTGGTCGCGAGGTAAAAGTTTGAGCGATTTCGATTATAAGTTTTTTGCCGCTAGTCAAGAATACGAACAGCGCGAAGTACAAACCGCATTGGAGATAGCACAGGCTAAAGAAGTAGAAGCACGACTAGCACATGAGAAAAAAACTGCTAAATTGCAAAAATTTCTGCTAATTGGAATGTGTATTAAGTTGCTCATTTCTATAAGTTTAGGGGTAGGAATTTTCATTTTGTACCGCCGATCTCTGAAAAGCGAAACTCAAGCTAAAAACAGTGAACTTCGGGCGATTGTCTCTTCTTCTGAGGGACTATTTGCCTCAAATCGCAGGCTAGATGCGCTCATAGAAGCAATTAAAGCCAAAGATAGGCTACAAAAACTAGCAAAACCAAACACGAATATTCAGCATCAGGTAGAGAATGTACTGCGTCAAGCTGTTTATGGTGCAGATGAGTACAACCGTTTTGTCGGTCATACAGCAGCAGTTATGGCAGTAGCAGTTAGTCCTGATAGTTCTCTCATTGCTTCAGCCAGTATAGATAAAACAATTAAGCTGTGGCGACGTGATGGTACAGCAGTTGTAACTCTTCTAGGTCATCAGGGAGCAGTCAGGGCAGTCGCTTTTAGTCCTAACGGTCGGATACTTGCCTCGGCGAGTGAGGATGGTACGATTAAACTCTGGAAACGGCACGACACAGATGCACTGTGGCGTGTCTCTAAAACATTTAAAGGACACACTGCTTCTGTTTGGGGAGTCGCCTTTAGTCCTGATGGTCAGTTCCTCGCCTCTGTGGGTTGGGACAGAACAGTAAGATTTTGGCAACAAGACGGGACTTTACTCAAAACATTTTCGGGTTACAAATGGGGGTTTTGGGGAGTTGCTTTTAGTCCCGATGGTCAAACTGTTGCGGCTACAAATCTAGAT
Organism: Anabaena minutissima FACHB-250; assembly: GCF_014697125.1. Lineage (GTDB taxonomy): Bacteria > Cyanobacteriota > Cyanobacteriia > Cyanobacteriales > Nostocaceae > Trichormus > Trichormus minutissimus. The sequence goes on from NZ_JACJRG010000011.1 coordinate 17,589, forward strand.
GGAACAGTGAAAATTTGGCAACGAGATGCTACAGGCTGGCAAAATGCCAAAGCCCTACAAACTTTGGAAGGTCACACAGGTTGGGTTATAGGAGTTGCTTTCAGTCCTGACGGACAGACTATTGCTTCAGCGAGTGAAGACAAAACTGTCAAACTTTGGCAACGGGACAGTACAGATGGTAGCTATCGCCTTGATAAAACTCTGCAAGGTAACAGTGCGGGTATTGCGGGAGTAGCATTTAGTCCTGATGGTCAGACTATTGTCTGTGCCAGTCTCGACAAAAGTATGAAACTTTGGCACATTGATGGTACAGAACTAAGAACCCTCAGAGGACATAGTGCGTCTGTCTGGGGTGTAACTTTCAGTCCTGATGGTAGTTTTATTGCTTCGGCGGGGGCAGAAAACGTAGTCAGACTCTGGCAAAGTGAAAATCAATTCCAGAAGAGTGTGATGGCTCATGGTGCAGGGATTTGGTCAATCGCTATTACCTCCGATAGTTCCACCATCGCTACAGCCAGTCATGAAAAAGTTGCTAAGTTTTGGAGTCCCCAAGGCAAATTACGGAAAACTTGGACTGAAAGAAGCGTAGTTTTCGAGATTTCATTCAGTGAGGATGGCAAGTTAGTTGCTCTTCCTGCTCACGATGATACGGTAAAAGTCAAGCGGCGAGACAGTAGTTTAATCGCTAGTTACAAATATCCTTATGGCAAAAGCACAGGAGCAGTATTGAGTCCTGATGGTCAAGCGATCGCGATCGCCAATGTTGATAAAATTGCTCAGATATGGAAGCGTGATCAGTCTGCACCACAGATTCTTAAAGGACATCAAGCTGAAGTGTGGCAGGTTGCATTTAGCCCTGACAGTCGGCTGGTTGCCTCAGCCAGTGGTGATGGTACTGTAAAGTTATGGACACTGGATGGCAAGTTCCTCAGAACTCTTGTTGGACATTCGGCGGCAGTATGGAGAGTTGCTTTTAGTCCAGACGGTAAAATGGTAGCTTCTGGAAGTGGCGACAATACTGCTAAGTTATGGACTGTTGATGGTAAGTTGTTGAAAACATTCAAAGGTCACACAGCTGCGATTTGGGGGGTGGCTTTTAGTCCCGACAGCAAAATACTTGCTTCTGGTAGTGTGGATACTACCATTAAGTTATGGAAGCTAGATGGTACAGAACTAACAACCCTCAGAGGACATACCGCAGCTATTAGGAAAATTGCTATCAGCCGCGATGGAACGTTGCTGGCTTCCGGCGGTGATGACAACACACTAATTATCTGGAATTTGCAGCGCATTCTCAACTTAGATGCACCAGCTTATGGTTGCAATTTAGTCAAAGATTATTTGAAAACTAATATAGCTTTAGAAGATAGCGATCGCTCTTTGTGCGACTAGCTAGAATTAGGGCTTGCAGAAGAGTAATATTACTTTGAATTCTATTGGCTGGATTTGTCAGAATTTTCTCAACTTAAACCCTTGCGGATTGCTTGTAGTCGCTGCCATATTGTCAACAAATGACCATTATCTATGAGTTGTGCTAAATGTCCACTACAAAAACGTTCTTGACGAACGTGGCTAGTAAATAATTTCTGTATTGTAGAAATATCGGCTACATTTAATAATTCAGGAGTAGTTACAAAACTATTAGCTTCATGCTGCCAATTTGTCCAATCAAAAGATATGACAAATTTTTCTGTATAAAGTGCTGTGATGAATCTATTAAATTCTTTAGAATAGTTGTAGGAGTCTAACGCTAGAGGTTCTGTTTGTATGTCATATAGTTGGCAGTCTTGATGAGAAAATAATGTTAAAAAGGTGAGTATATTATCAATATTTTCTAGAGCCATCTGATTAGACATACTCAAATCCTCAAGACTCAATTGCAAAAATTAGGTGCTAGAAGACAATTAGACAGATTCACCAAATAAATTCTTATACAATCTCACACTAAATCATGCACGCAACATCTCCAACAGGTGCAGATTTAGTCAAAAATATCAGTCTGTTTTCACAAAATTTTCTTGTTTCTCTGCCAGATTCCCCTCAGATGCTCATTAATCTCAGCACAAATTTTTCTTGGTTTTGTTGGTTGTAACATCTATTTTCTGTATCCTCGGATGACTTTGATGACAAGTGATACACCAGAAGCATTAGAATCAGATAAGGAAATTGAGCGTTTAATTGATGAAATAATGTCAGCCAATCTGACTGATGAACAGTACCGCGAAAAAATGCAGCGTCGTAAAGAAGTACAAGAACGACGCATAGCATCAGCTGTGCCAGAAAAAGGGTTAATTATTGTCAATACTGGTAACGGTAAAGGGAAAACAACCGCCGCACTGGGAATGGTGTTGCGATCGCTTGGTCACGGTTACAAAGTAGCCATTGTCCAATACATCAAAGGTTCGTGGGAACCTTCAGAGAAAAAGGTGTTCAGCCTTTGGGAAGACCAAATAGAATTTCATGCAATGGGGGAAGGCTTCACTTGGGAAACCCAAGACCGCGATCGCGATTTGGAAAAAGCCAGCGCAGCTTGGGAAAAATCACTGGAATTCATCCGCAACCCTGATTTTCAGCTAGTGCTGTTAGATGAAATCAATATTGCGCTGAAAATGGGATATTTACAAGTAGATGAAGTGTTAGCTGGTCTAGCAGAGAAACCAGTCAATAAACACGTCATCCTCACTGGTAGAGGCGCACCAGCCGCCATCATTGACCGCGCCGACCTAGTTACAGAAATGACCCTGATTAAGCATCCTTTTCGTGACCAAAACGTCAAGGCGCAACCAGGGATTGAGTTTTAATTAGGTGACAGGTGACAGTTAACGTTGAGTACACATTTGGAGAATGCGGCGATCGTCTCCACTAATAGAGTTAATCTGATGATAGTCTTGTAGGGCTACAGAGTGGGCATAAGTCATTGGCTCATCGCTGGAAAATCTAGGTATTCTACTAGTTGTAGCTACATCTGGTGAAATACCGGCATCTGGCGTACTAGTTACAGTCATTGCCAACTCTCCAGATTGGTTGAGTGTGCCTTGGAAGCAGCTAAACTCAGACCTAGGCATATATAATGCACCAACTAATCTACCTTGCCGTTTTTGAAATACAACATAGCCTTGGCCTATCTGGTTTGGTTGTGCTGATTGACCATACAGATAAATTCCATCTTTTGTAGGTACGTTGACTTTTTGGCTAATTCCTGAGTTTTTAGCAGCTTTTTGAGTATTAATATTCTTCTCTAAACTGATAGAGGAAACTAGTCTCGGTTGCTGTGACTGAAGATTGCTAATGCTTTCAGTGTCTTTGGCTACTGTCGGCAGTTGACTTCTTTGCTCACGAATTTGTCTTAGTTGCACTAGCAGAGGAGTCGAGGAACTATCTTGTTTTTTTTGCGTCGATGTAGGGAGAGTCGCAGCGTAAGCATAACCCGTCCTAGATATCGCTTGTGTAGAGTGAGGCGATTGTTTAATCTGATTATTTAGTAAAGTTTTTTCACCCACCACACCAAGGGTGAAAATTAAACCAATGGCGGGGATTGTCAATTGGCGCAAAGAAAAAAAGTTAGATATGTTGTTAAGCACCCGACTTCTCCTGTTACAAACTTAACGACTTCCTCAGCGATTCACTTAAACCATACCTAAGTTTCTATTATTTAAGATTCGGTCAAAGGTTTGATTAAAATTTCTGAGAATAACAAACAGCTAAAAAATGAGTTTTTATGCAATTTCCGATGATAGTCCTACCTTATCACTGATAAAGACATTAACGCTTCACCCAGAAGGTTCATTCTATTGGGGGATGCGCTTGGAGAATCCCATACACTGAGAGGGTTTGACATCTTGCTGCTATATTTAGCAGTTAAAAAAATTGACGTTTCGCCTCAATAACGTCTCGCTTTGTTAAGTACATAGATATCTACAACGGCAACTAATTCCATTTCGGAAAAGTCGCAATATTTTTTGTCTATAAAAAAATTGCCCCCTGGGTTCAGGAGGCACATCACCTTGTAGAGACGTAGCACGGCTACGACTCTACATTTAACTAGCAACGTATTCTTTGACATTAGCTCGACGGCGACGCAGATGAGCTAGGGCTTGATGCTCTAATTGGCGGACTCTTTCACGACTGAGGTTTAATCGTTCGCCGACTTTTGCTAGAGACAATTCGTTACCATCCTCTAAACCAAAGCGGAGTGCTACCACTTCTCGCTGTTGGGGTGTGAGTTCGGCTAACAAGGTGTTCAAGTCTTGGCGTAAGAACTCTTGGGTGGTGTAATACTCTGGTGATGGGCCGTCATCTTCGAGCATTTCTTGCAGTTCTGTATCCTGGTTGTCACCCACGCGTATATCTAAAGAAACTGGTTGACGCGCCATGTTCAGATACTCACGAATTTGAACAGGTTCTAGTTCTAGTTCTTTGGCTATTTCCGCCGGACTTGGCGATCGCCCCAAAGTCTGAGCTAGTTCGCGCTGTACTTTTTTAATTTTGTTCAGTTTCTCGGTAATATGGATGGGTAGGCGAATTGTCCGACCTTGTTGAGCGATCGCACGGGTAATTGCTTGGCGAATCCACCAGTAAGCGTAGGTGGAGAATTTATAGCCCCGCATAGGGTCAAATTTCTCTACTCCTCGCTCTAATCCTAAAGTTCCCTCTTGGATTAAATCCAGAAACTCCATGTTCCGTTTCTGGTATTTTTTGGCGATTGCTACTACTAAACGCAGGTTCGCTTCAATCATCTTTTGCTTGGCGCGTTTACCTTGAGCTACGGTCTGTTTCACCTCGGTTTCCGATTGGTGAACATGATCAGCCCACTCTAGTAAACTGGGTTCGCGTTCTAACTTCTTTGCTAAGGCTTCTTTAGCGTCTAGAAGTGTCATCATTTGCTGCACCTGCTTCCCGTAAACAATCTCTTGCTCACGGGTGAGCAGGGGAACTCTACCAATTTCTCGCAGATAGGTTCGCACCATATCAGCCGTGAATTTGGCGTTCAGGTCTTCATTATGGGTGTTAACAGTAGGCATTGGTGCGTTGTCCTCTACTCCCTAAACACAATCAATCTTGAGTAACTAAATCTGACAGTGGAAATTAGTCAGATATCACAGAACATGACGCGCTACCAAAACTTTCACATTGCGGATGTCCATTTTTCAGAAGGCGCGTCCTTGAGATATGTTCCCCTAGCTTCCCTACATTTTTGAATCTCTGACAAGCAATCTGGGTTGTTTTCAAGAATTCTTTCTTTAGTTGCTAGTGGCAACTGTTCAATCCGAAGTCAGTATGAGTTCTACTTATCTCATAGTAGAATAAATCAGGCAGATAGTAAAGTAGCCCGAAGACGGATATATATTATAATCCAAAATGGTTTGTTTGTTAAAAAAATTTACTTCCTTTCTTCAGCTAACTATATCTATAGTGACGTGGAAATCTCCTCTGCTGTTGCATGGAAGTAGGGAGATAACCGAACTGGGTAGGGCAAGATAATGGAGGGAAGTTACGAAGAGTAAAATTTAGGAATTAGCTATTGGGGATTTGTAGTTAATAGGTTCTTTGTGGGAACTGTTGAGTGTTGACTGTTGATTAGTCCTCTTACATAAATGCTGAAGCTGTCATGTTGAGCGAAGCGAAACATCTCATTTTCGGACTGTTGCAAGAGGTCTACTGTTGGCAGTTGACTGATAGAGAAAAACTAATTACGAATTCCCCTAGTGATTTTCAGAAACCTAAATCAGCTTTAGCTAGTTCAGCAGCTGCAAATACCTCTTCGTCTGGTTTTTCTTCCCAAGCGGTATCGCCAATTTCGGTGTAAAAGGCAGCATCGTAGGGACGGGTTCGTACTACCACAGGCATAGGGACGGCGTGACCTAAGATTAAGGCTTGTTGCTTGGAGTCTAATTTTGCTAGCACAGACCTTAAACCACCAGCACCGGAAACACCTGTAAAGATTGCGTCGATGTCTTTCTCATCGTTGAGCAAGGCGGTGATGCGAGTGCCAATTTGGGACATGACTTCATTATCTATCCCAGAGGGTCTTTGATCAACTACTAGAAGTGTGACGAAATATTTTCGCAGTTCACGGGCGATTGTGCCGAAGATGGTACTTTGAACTATGGCTGGGTCAAGGAAGCGGTGCGCCTCTTCTATGGTAATCATTAATGGTGTGGGGCGATCGCAGGGATTTTTACTTTGTAGGAATTTATCAGCCTTTTTGACGTAATGCTCATGAATCCGTCTGGTGATCATGTTAGTCACCAACATATAAGAAAGCATATTCGACTGAGAACCAAATTCTACTACTACATTTTTCCCAGCTTCTAAGGATTGTAAGATTTTACTAATATAATTCTGGGGACAAACTGCCCGCATATATTTAAGTCCATCTAAACGCAGTAATTTGCGCTGCAAGGCCATAATTGAGCCTTTGTGTCCCCGCTTCTCGTCACAGAACATCTCAATGTCTTCATTAGTCATGTTCAGCAGTTGGACAATCCAAGATTTGCCGAACTCACTATATAAGATATTGGCATTATCTAAAGCTGCGTCCGATAAGCCTAAATCTCGACTACATAATTTCACATCTTCGACTTCGATTTGTTCATAACTCAGATAGAGTTCTTGGGAATCTCGCACCCCCCGACGCTTGCTAGATTCGGGGTCAAGGGTGTAAACTTCGACTCTACCGGGGAAAAGCTGCTTAAGTCCCTTCACGGTGTTGACGTTTTTACCCTCTGCTACGGCTTCCCAACCATATTCAGAGTGCATATCAAAAATCAAGCTGACTGCGGCATTTTTGCGGATGACACCCGCTAACAGTAAGCGTGTGAGAAAAGATTTACCTGTACCCGATTTACCAAATACCCCATTACTACGTTCCACAAAGCGATTTAAATCGATACACACCGGGACATCCATATCTAAAGGTTTCCCAATGGAAAAGTTACGCCTTTGGGGGTCGTCTTCCCAACCAAATACCCGCCGAAAATCTTCCACGCTAGCTTCATAAACTTGGCTAAAGTGGCTAGGGATAGTTTTCACAGGGAGTAATTCCATCGTGGTACTAGTTTGGGGTTGGAAGGAAGCCAAATTAGTAGAGGATGGGACAAAGGGGTTTACTGATTTACCATCTGTAGTGGAAAAAGACTCATGAGATTCAGGGGTGAACATCAACATGGGTGAGAGGTTAATTGTCCCATATGTTCCACTACCAGCTAACACGTCTCGTAAAAACGTGTCTTCCCAACTGGGGGGGCTAGCGATGATGCGGGCGTTAGATGCACCTAATGCTACATCTGTCAGCATACAAAAAAAGCGCGATCGCATCCCCTGGACGACTAAAAATTTACCCACCCGCATATCCTCAACGGAAATATCCGGGTGTAATCGCACTTCTAAACCCCCAGTCAAAGAACCTTGGATTACTGAACCTAATGGTTGTGGCAAATTTTCATTAGTCATTGGGAATTGGGAATTGGGAATTGGGTATGAGTTAATAGCCATTAGTCCCCCCCTGTCACCTGTCACCTATCACCTGTCACCTATTCCCCCTACTCCCTCATCTACTCAATCTGAATAGAAGTCGGTGCAGAACCAGTGGGAGGAACGCCGATTAATGGTTTGCGGAATTGGGTGTAGATGCGATCGCGCCAAGCAAAAAACGCTGCATAATCAGGGTTGTCTGCTATAGATGGTACACCTTTACCTCGAATGGTGACTGGTAAATCTAGGTAAGCTCCTTCAGGGAACTTTAATAGTATAGATAAACCTGCGACTGCTAAATCAGCTAGGGTGGGTTCATCTCCAGTTAAGTAGGGACTATCAACTAACAATAGGGTGACTGCTTCTAGGTCTTGTTTTAAATCTGCGATCGCAGATTTGATCACCTCTGGCGTATATCCTACACCAAACCCCAACATAGTCATAAAATCACCAGGGACACCTTCCACTAAAGTTTTGAGGATATCTGGTGTGGAGGTTGGTAATAAAGACTTACGAAAATTCTGGTCTTGACTGATAGCCGAAAATAGTGCTTTCCTACCCTTGATACCAATTGACTCATCAGCCCATTCTTCTATTAATAAAGTTAAACCCCGTTTTTTGGGGTCTTGTGGTATTAGAGGACGATCTGGATATTCTATGTCTAAATACTTAGCTATTGCTGTAGAATCAGCAATATATCTACTACCATCCTTTAATACTGGTAGTTGCTTTTGCCCAGTCAACCGAAATAGTTCTACCTGACCAATTCCAGGTGTCACCTCAATTTTGCGGTATTCCAAACCTTTATAGTCTAGAATTAGCCGCACTTTTTCCGAGTATTGAGAGAGTTCCCACTGGTATAATTCCAACATTTTATATACCTTGTAACTAATGAGTTTATGAACTTTCTAATTGTATCTTTAGTTCTAGTAAATTTCCTGAGTAAATAATTAATTATTACCTAATTTATTTGCTCGAAAAATTGTTTTTTTGTCATCTTTTATAGTTTTTGCTATCTTAGTAGAACTGATTTTTCGTATCGATGATCATCGCAATTTCTACAGCTATTCCGTAAAATAGCACACATGAATTAGATTTGCTATAATGTGCGCACAGCAGTAAATATTAGCATTTTAGTATTTAATTTAACTGATCATTGATCTAGTTGAAAAATTCTTGCAATTAGTCTGAACCTGCTTTAAAGCTACATTCAAAGCTGAAGAATCATATTTTTACCCAAAAATCTTACTGCCGTGGTTAGATTTTGTTGGTAGTAAGATGTTATAAATCTTTAATGTAAACGCTGTAAAATTAGAACAAACAAAATTTATGAAGCTCAACTACAGCAAATTGCTGACTAATTTTGCTAGTGTAGTAAGCCTAGCAGGTGTTAGTTTCCTGATCAGCTTACCATCGGGCGCAAAAGAGGTATTAAATCCCAATCCAACTATTCTCCAAGAAGCTCGCTATAACCGGAGTCAATCTACCCCTGATAATGTGATAGAACTCACAAAGGGTAATGACAAACAACAGATAGCACAAGCCCCAGGGAATGGCAGACTAAATCCTAGACCCAGCATATTTAACGAGCCTCCTTATAATCGCGGTAGCCGCACCACACCGACTGAAGTAGCACCACCCCCAGCGACAACACCCACCGCACCTGAGACACCAGCAGCAGAAACAACTGAAACTCAAGGCAAAACTTTGTTAGCATTGGCGGAGTCTTCTCCCTCTTTTACAGTATTAACCAAAGCCATCAAAGCTGCTGGACTGGGCGAAGTTCTGCAAGGCAAAGATAACTTAACAGTGTTTGCACCTACCGATGCAGCGTTTGCGAAATTACCACAAGACGCTGTACAAGAGTTATTCAAACCAGAAAACAAAGAAGTATTAGTCAAGATTTTGACTTACCATGTTGTTGCTGGTAATGTTTTATCAACTGATTTAAAATCAGGTGAAGTTAAAAGTGTTGAAGGCGGTGCGATTAATGTCAAAGTTGATCCTAAAACTGGTGTTACCGTCAATGATGCCAAAGTGAGCCAGGCAGATATTAAAGCGAGCAATGGTGTAATCCATGCCATTGACGAAGTAATTTTACCCCCCGATTTGTAGGCTGAGTTCAAAGCTAGAATAACTAGCCTACCTGCAATCAAGTTTTAAATAGTGAAAGCCTCATTCAAGTTTTAGCTTTATTTTGAATGAGGCTTTTATCTAGTTTGTAGTAAGGACTTTAGTCCTTCTTAAATTCTTCCAGAATAAGGGCTAAAGCCCTTACTACAAACTTTGAATTATTTCTTCGCAATTACCCACACCGCATGAATAATTCCAGGAAAATAACCCAACAATGTCAACAGGATATTAATCCAGAAGTCTTTACCTATCCCTACTTGTAAAAAAACTCCCAGAGGTGGGAAGAAAATCGCGCATAAAATCCGCACTAAATCCATGTCAACCTCCTTGTGAGATTACGGCTGCTCTTGATATAACTACTCTAGAATTGGCTCTGATTCCTGAATTTTAACTTTTGACTTCCGCGTAGCTGCACTAGCCACCGCTAATTTTAGCTTTATAGCCTAGCTTAATCAAAATTTCCAAAATTTTCTGTTTATGGTCGCCTTGCAGTTCTATTTCATTATCTTTAACTGTGCCACCCGTGCCGCACTGAGTTTTTAAGGTTTTGACTAAATCTGCCAAGATTTCTGGTTTGGTTTGAAAACCAGTAATTACTGTAACCGTTTTACCCTTCCGTCCAGAACGGGTGGCTTGCACTCTCAGATTTTGTTGTTTTGGTGGTAATTCTGGAGTTGCTCTTTCCGTGGCGGCGGGGTTGTCGTTACCAAATTCGCGGTAGGTATAATGCTTGTCGGCAGAGTTGGAATTGGAAGAAGACATAAAATTTTGAAGGAGAAAGACTTTAGAGGCAATGCCAAGCTTTACGAGGAATCAAATTCTAGCGTAACATCACAAATCCGAGCCATGCCTGCGGCGTGAGTATATTCTCTCTGATTCAGACTTTACATATAATAATTAGGCTGTCCCATCACAATATAATTTCCGTGACTACCACTCCCCTTTCTCCAAGTTCTCCCTCTACTAATCTAGTTCCCGATACACAAGGACGTTTTGGACGCTTTGGCGGAAAGTACGTCCCGGAAACCTTAATGCCTGCTTTAGCTGAATTAGAAGTAGCTTATCAGCAATACCGCCATGATTCCGGTTTTCAAGCAGAACTACAACAACTGCTTAAAGACTATGTAGGACGCGCCACACCGTTGTATTTTGCGGAACGCCTGACTGCTCATTATGCCCGTCCAGATGGCACAGGGGCGCAAATTTACTTAAAACGTGAAGACTTAAATCATACAGGCGCACACAAAATTAATAATGCTCTTGGTCAGGTATTACTGGCAAAGCGCATGGGTAAGCAACGCATTATTGCTGAAACAGGTGCAGGACAACATGGTGTTGCTACTGCCACAGTTTGCGCTCGCTTTGGTTTGTCATGTGTGATTTACATGGGCGTTCACGATATGGAACGCCAATCTTTAAATGTATTTAGAATGCGGCTGATGGGGGCAGAAGTTCGTCCAGTGGCAGCTGGTACAGGTACTCTCAAGGATGCTACCTCTGAGGCTATCCGGGATTGGGTGACGAATGTGGAAACAACGCATTACATTCTAGGTTCAGTAGCTGGCCCCCATCCATATCCCATGATGGTACGTGACTTCCATGCGATTATCGGTGAAGAAACTCGCGCGCAAGCTGTAGAAAAGTGGGGCGGTTTACCGGATATTCTCATGGCTTGTGTGGGTGGTGGTTCTAATGCAATGGGACTATTCCACAAGTTTGTGCATGAGTCATCTGTAAGGTTGATAGGGGTAGAAGCAGCTGGAGAAGGTGTCAATACAGAAAAACACGCTGCTACCTTGACAAAAGGAAGAGTTGGTGTATTACATGGGGCAATGAGTTACCTGTTGCAAGATGAAGATGGACAAGTAACTGAGGCGCACTCAATTAGTGCGGGGTTAGATTATCCTGGTGTTGGCCCAGAACACAGCTATTTGAAGGATCTTGGTCGCGCTGAATACTACAGTGTGACTGATGCAGAAGCTTTAGAAGCATTCCAAAGATTATCTAAGCTGGAGGGAATTATACCAGCCCTGGAAACATCCCATGCGATCGCCTATTTAGAAACTTTGTGTCCCCAACTAAGCGGTAGTCCCCGAATTATCATTAACTGCTCTGGACGCGGTGACAAGGATGTACAAACCGTAGCTAAATTTCTTAATCCTGCATAAATAGGGATTGGGGACTGGGAAAGAATTTTTTCCCTGCACCCCTATATCTATATATCCCTATTGAATGGCTTCTATATCTACCGCAGAACATTGCAAGGCATTATCACACGTATAAACTAGCAATGAACCATCGGGGCGCAGTTGAAACAAAAAATTATCGGCGTTATACTCGGCTGGAGTCCTTGTCCCGGCGACAACGGGACTATATCCTAATAATACTAATCCTCTGGATGAAGATTTAAGTTCCATTGTTTGATCAACGGCTACAGTTCTACGTCGTTGGGGATGAAAATATCGGGTTCTCATCGCTCCCAAATAGCCGTCCATCCTCAGAATACTTTCATAAACAATGCCATCAACACTGTAGGTAAGTTTCCATGTTCCATAAAGGGGAGAACTTGCTTCTGTTAGTTGAGCAATGGTAAATGAGGAAGGCTGTGGAGTTATTGGAGAATTAGCATTTACTGGCTTCATCCCAGAAAATCCCATTCCTACGATTAACACTCCCATTGCTATAGTTTGTTTAAAATTCATATCTGGCTTTTCTCCAAATTAGTGTTTAGATTACTGGCAAAAAATTACATGAGAATTTACGCTCTGGATGAAGTTAGACTTTTTTCAACTTCATCCAGAGGTTAATACAACTTGAATTCTGCCTTATCGCATGATTATTAATATTTTTTAATAACTTCTCAGAGAGAAATAATATTGTTTTTAGTCACAGCCAAATTCACATTTTATCCAGTGGATTATTTCGTGTTTAATAAATAATCAGGGCTAAAAAGGCTAACAAATTTATTTGTTCATAATGCATAAGACTATACTAATATAAATCTAATTATTAAATATTTATATACTTAATGAAAAAAATGAATTTCATTAACTGTTTTAGAGCTTTTTTAGGGTTAAAAATTAGGTTGATGAGCTACTTTTTTGCCCAAAGGTAACAAGTTCATTTTTAAGAATGATTATTTTAATATATAGAAACATTTACTATCAACTAATAATCCAATTTAGGCATTTGTAAACCTATTTATTTGAGCTTTATTGAGAACCAGTAATATCAGAGTAAATTCATATTGGGCAAGTATGAGTATTAGCGATCGCCTACCCATTTATGAAAAACTATGAATTTAAAAGTTATCAGAGAATATTCGTAGTTAGGTCACTATAACCAAAGATATATGACCACAGAGGGAAGTTGTTCAATTTATAACAGTCTGGTTAGATGGTTGCAACAACTACATGGCTTGAAAAATGCTTCGGACAACAATTTATAGTCTTGCTCTAGGAAGTTTCGTTCTCGCCAGTGGAGCGAGTGCTGTTTCTTTACAAACTCAATCTGTAAATCAATCTGTTCAGCCAAATTCTTCAACCATTAACTACGATCTAGCACAATATTTTCCAGGACAATACAATCGTCGTCCTAGAACATTTAATCGTCCTGTACAATCTTTTCCCCAAAGACCATATAATCCTGGACAATCGAATCCCGGCTCTTTCGGTGGACAATCGAATCCCGGCTCTTTCGGTGGACAATCGAATCCCGCTTCTTCCGGTGAACAATCAAATCCCGCTTCTTCCGGTGAACAATCAAATCCCGCTTCTTCCGGTGGACAATCAAATCCCGCTTCTTCCGGTGGACAATCTAACTCTAATGCTGCTTCTATAGAACAGTCAGTTTTCAACCAAATCAACCAATACAGAGCTTCCCTAAATTTACCAGCACTCACACGTAATTCTGCTATTGATGAGCAAGCTAGAGGTCATAGCCAAAATATGGCTAGTGGTCAAGTTCCATTTAGCCATCAGGGTGCTGAACAGCGATTTAAAGCAAGTGGTGTTGCTTACAAATCAGCTAATGAAAATGTTGCTTACAACCAAGACAGAGACCCCGCTACGAGTGCTGTGCAAAGTTGGCTAAAAAGCTCAGGACACCTTGCTAACATCAAAAGCAATACGAATGTGACTGGTATTGGTGTTGCAGTTAACGGCCGAGGCGTAGTTTATCTGACCCAAATTTTCATGCGTGCTTAAAAGGGATTGGGGACTAATCAATTCAAAATTCACTCATAGCCTTCGGCAAGGCTTGCGCCTACAAAATTCAAAATTAAATAACTGGGGATTGGGGATTGGGGACTAATCAGCTCAAAAGCCAAAAGATTATTTCTTATATCCTCTGCTCCCCTGCTCCCCCTGCTCCCTTACTTTCCGATGAATCTCCAAAAGTATCCTGTTCTATATTCTAAAGATGAGAAGTTAGAGTATAGGTCTTATAGTCTGTACACAAAGTAATTTCGCATGTCCCGACAAACTGCTTTTGGCATCGCTTTAAGTACGCTTGTCCTTGCGGGAGGGTTGCTTGTTCCCCCCATCGCAGGCCATACGTCTACACAAGCACCTACTGAGGATCAACCGTTGTCGATTGTTTCTAGTCAGGTTGCTAGCTCTACGGCGTTTCAAACTACTGCTTTAGAAAAATCAGTGTTTGAACAGATTAATCGATATCGGGTAGCTAGGAGGTTGCCAAAGCTAACTCTCAATGCCAATATTACTCGCCAAGCCAGGATTCACAGTCGAAACATGGCTAGAGGAAAAGCCGCATTTAGTCATAACGGATTTGAGGAGCGAGTTTATGCTATTCCTCTTCGCTACAATAGTGCTGCTGAAAATCTTGCTTTCAATCGGGGATATAGTGATCCGGCTAATCAAGCGGTGATTGGTTGGTTAGAAAGTCCTGGACATTTGAAGAATATCCGAGGTAATTACAACCTTACAGGAATTGGTGTCGCGGCTAATCAGAAAGGTGAGGTTTATCTTACACAAATTTTTCTGCGTACTCGCTAGATGGCATTGTGGTTTTTTTGCACAATAATAATGTATGTCTAACTGCATATATTATTAAGTGATTCATGACATTACAAGACTTTCAAGTAAGCGATCGCGATCTGAGTGATGCGGCTGTGTCCCAATATTTACAGTCTGAAGTGCTGGCTGTTGATACCGAAACTATGGGATTATTACCGCAGCGCGATCGCTTGTGTCTAATTCAGTTGTGTAACCCCCAAGGCCAAGTAACAGCTATTCGCATCGCCAAAGGACAAACAGCAGCTCCCAATTTAAAGAAACTGCTAGAAGCTACAAATGTCCTGAAATTATTTCACTTTGCGCGTTTTGATGTCGCTACATTAAGGTATTATTTAGACATTTATGTGCAGCCAATTTTCTGCACCAAGATTGCTAGTAAGTTAGCTCGCACTTACACCAATCGTCACGGACTCAAGGATGTAGTGCAAGAGTTAGAAGGTGTAGAACTCGATAAAAGCTCTCAAAGTTCCGATTGGGGTAACGCCAGTAATTTGTCTGAAGCGCAACTGAATTACGCCGCTAATGATGTCCGCTATTTAATTGGCGTGCAACAGAAGTTAACCGCTATGCTCAAACGCGAAGAACGTTGGGAACTCGCTCAACAATGTTTTCAAGTTCTACCCACAATCGTCTCTTTGGATTTATTACAATTCAAAGATTTATTTGAGCATTAAAGAAGCTAACTTTTCACGGTATCTGGAAAACCTCTCTCTAAATCTCTCTCCTGCGAGGAGAGAGACTTTGAAATCCTGGTTTGGAAGTTAGATTTTCTGTGGACTTTTCCACATGACTTGAAAAGTCAGATTAAAGAAGCAGTCATAATTCGTAACTCGTAATTGCTTAAACAACTTACGAATTACGAATTAATTTCTACACGTCCTTTTCTTGCGTCTCCAGATGATTTTTCATGCGATCAACGACATTATAATCATCTGCACCTGCGGGGGTTTGTGATTCAATAATGCCTTCTGTGGGGCCACCGATAGCCTTCCACGCAGCTAGACCACCTTTAAGTTCTGATACATGGCTAAACCCAGCAGTACGAAGCATTCTAGCTGCTTCGGCGGTTTGTTCTTCTGTTGCACCGTAGATATAAATATCACGGTTTTTGTCTAAAGCTGGTGCGGCGCGATCTACCAGTTGATCTATTGGCATGGGCATTGCACCCATGATATGACCTTCATTATATATAGAGCGATCGCGTACATCCAAGATTGTAAAAGCTGGTTCACCCCATTCTAGACGGGACTTAACTACATGAGCATCAGATTGCGCTTCTATAGGTGGTTGTGGGGGAATAACACCGCTTAGTAAATTGCTATTCATAACTTAACTATTACTTGCTTACTGCATTATGTGCAATTTAACTAATGATCCTGAATTAAGTTCTCTGGCTTTGGTATGAATAACGGCGAATACTGGAGGTAGATTTAGTAGCACAACAGATTTTTGTTAGGTTTTAGTGTCTGCGATCGCTAAAAATAATTCATCCTCAATCTGCTGTTTTAATTCCTGGTTAATGCTCACACTTTTCTCAAGACAATCAATGATTAATTTATTAGCATTGAAATATGCTTGCAATAACTTTATTTCTTGGTTATTCAACTCCCAATCATAACCGATATTACGATATTTAATAAAATTTTGTCTGAGGGCTTGTTTCCAAAATATGCTATTTTTCTGCCACCAAAAATAGAATTTTTCTGAATTACTTTCTGTACAAGGTAATTGTTTTTTGAGCTTTTGTAGTTCTTGTTTAAATTCAGCGTCCCTAACTAAGTCAATAGCTTCATCCAAAGTAAGGCTCAAAGCATGAGCATGGTTAAAATCATGAATGATGTTGAGATGATTTTCTTCAGCCAATTTTAACTCATGCACACAATTGAGAATGCTAAACAGCAACTCATCCAGTGCCATTTCTGGGTTAAAAGCTAAATTCTCAATAAAATTCCATTGTATTCTGTAATTTGCAGTGATACCAAAAGTGTAACCATAAATAAAATAAAAAGCACGAACAGCAGCAGTGTGATTTTTAATAGATGTAGAATTAGTTTTTTGGTTTAACCAAATGAGATATTGGCGTATTTTGTGATCATTTACTACAAGTGTATCAACCTGATTTTTCATTAACTTGATAGTTTCATCAACACTTGATAGCATATTCAGAGTTAGCAAAAAGACATTATACCAACGCTCTTCAGTGATATGGTATATCAATGATGTCCAATCCGTATCTTGGTACTTTTCAACAAGGTTTCTCGCAGTTAGATATTCTAATAATCCTAAATTAGAAAAAGAGTATATTCCCCTGGCTCTCTCCACCAGTAAACCATCTTGGAATAACAGACCTTCTAGCACTGATTTCTTGTCTAGATACACTTGTGATTTATCTAGAGCCAGATTGGCTATAGTCGGTAAATGTTGAGCTATCAACTGCTGAAGTCTTTCCTGCTCAAAAAAATAATCCCCTGAGATAAAAGTGACAGCAGCAATTTGAGCAAGTAGCTTTTTTTTAGAATTTAAGCTCAAATTAGCGTAAAAACTATCTCGTTTAATACCTCTTATTTCATCCCACCTAACCAATAAAGTGTTCATTACTTGCTCATACAACTTAGCTGGATTAGATGGTAATTGTCCTTTAACTTGGAATAATAAACAGATGAGATGTAGCAATAGGGGTACTCGCGCTAACTCTCGAATGCGCTGGTTTTCTGGCAAGTTAAGGTGCTGGATGAATAAACTACTAGTAGCCTCAGCTTTACTAATAGACTGATTAGCCACCGCGACAAACCAGTTTTTGACAAAAACTTCTATTTGTTGGGCATTAAAATCTGCTAATTCCACCTCATTAAATCCGGGAAATCTATATTTATGCGCGGCAATTCGGCAGCTAATAACAAACTGATTTTTATAATAAATCTGGCTAAATTTGCGAATTTCTCTAATTACATTATCTGTATGCTCTAGCGGTACTTCATCTAGTCCATCAAGTAAAATCAGTACCCTGCCTTTATTTAGTACAGTTAAAGCGGCTTCCTCATCAATTCCACAGGAGTAAAATACTTGGCTAATGTATTTCTCAATGTTGAATTCCTGTTCATATTGTGCATCTTCCGCAAATTCCTTTAACCTGATAAATACTGGGACATGGTGAGGTTGAAATTTACCTTGATTGCACGCGATCGCCAAATGCTGCAAAAATGTTGTTTTACCTGACCCAGATTTACCTAACACCATCAACTTTGAGTACCGTAATCCGGCTTCCAACCCTGGTAATGTTTGCCGATGGTTGCTTTGTCCCAGTTGGTAAAAATTAGACTCTAGGGGTGATTCTTGCAAAAGATCAGAAATCTCCCGCCATTGCTGACTGGTGATTTCTTCCAAAACACTGACATGGGTATAAATTTCATCTAATGGTATCGCCCGTGCAATATCTAACATTTGGAGAGTATTGCACTGATCTTGGATTTTGTCCTGGCACTTTTGCCGCAATTCCTGCACTAAAGTATTGAAGTCAAAATTATTAGGCTGTAGTTGCAGAGTGCCTTTAGATACCCAATCTTCATGTAAACTAGCCACCTGTTGCCAAGACAGTCCCAACTGTCGGCAAATTTGCACAAAACAACTACGAGAAACTGGTTCACCCGCAAAAAACTTGGAAACTGGTTGGCGCGTGATTCCTAAAGCGGTTGCTAATTTTTGCTGACTCAAGGTTTTATCAGTCAAAGCCGTTTTTGCAGCTTTAATACCTTCTGATGAAGCTTTTAGTCCTCGGCTTGTCATACTCCCAGAAAAATATATTATTAAATGGTAAAAGACGTAATTTTTTATACGTAGATGCCATCTGGACAATAACTCGTATATACCCGGAGAAGGAGTCTTCATCGGGTTATTTCGAGTAGGGTATGTTAGGTAGATTGCGTAGGTGATTTCTTCATGGCTGTAATTTTTCAGCCACTCACCAGCAGTTAGAGAATGATTAATCGGTAGAGAAACACACTTAGGAACACACTAAAAGTCAAAATTTCTCTTAACTGTGAAGATTCACGATTATAGCATCCAAGAATCAAAACATACCAAGCTTATACGAAACTCATACATTTGGTACGCAATACGATAGCTGAACTTTTCAGAAATTTAATGGAAAATTAAGTGTAGCCCCGTAGTACAGAGGCAATGTATAGCAACAAATGCCTGTAAGTCTACGTAATTGCAGAAATAGGAGGGAATAAATACCCCCTCATGAGGAGCAAATGGAGCATCAAAAACCTCCAGGGTAGCTTCTCTTCAGGAGCTTTACAGACAGCAAAATTAATTGCCAAATCAACATTAGGCTAGAACATTATGGTGATGCTGACCGCTTCAAATCCTAAAATTCTTGTTGTAGACGACGACTTTGGTGTTCGCAACCTTATATATCGCTTTTTAAGCCGTAAATATCAAATTGAGTCGGCGGCTGATGGTAAATCAGCTCTAGCGTTATTTGATCAATTTGACCCTGCTTTAGTAATTCTCGATTGGAATCTCCCAGATACTAGTGGTTACAATCTGTGTCAAGAAATGCAGAGTCGGAATAATGTTTTAGTGATGATTCTGACTGGGAGGACAGAAGAAACAGATAAGATTAGAATTATGGCTGCCGGTGCTGATGATTTTATTACTAAACCGTTTAGTTTAGCGGAAATAGAACTCAGAGTGCAAGCTCTCTTAAGACGTATCCGCGCTATTAAACAATCTCCTTCACAGCGTCTGATTTTCAAACAGCTAGCAATTAACCCAGATGGTAGAGAAGTCACCCTGAATGATAAACCTCTCAATTTAACGGCGTTAGAGTTTAATATTCTACATTTTTTGGCAAGCCATCCCGGTCAAGCTTGGAGTCGTCCCCAACTCATCCAAAAAATCTGGGGTTGCGACTATGTAGGAGATGGACGGGTAGTTGATGTACATATCGGTCAGCTACGTAAAAAATTAGAAACTGATACTAGTGTCCCGGAGTTTATTAAAACTGTTCGCGGCTACGGTTACAAGTTTGAAATCCCAGAATAAAAGACAATTGTGATATCCAAACATTAAATTGCATACAGACAGTGTTGCTAATATCAAGCGGATTGCTACACTTTATTTACATTCTTGGTTTTGATAGTTGCAATAAATTTGCAAATGAATACTCAAGTCGGTTACAAGTAATTATATTGAGGCTTGCGTATAGAGATTGGTGTTAGTTTTGGGTACTAATCCCAACAATCTCAGGGAATATGGTGTCTACCAAAGCCTCAAATAAAAGCTCTGTTGGTTTTGAATTATTGTCCCAGCATCAGTTTCTACTCAGTCAAGATGTACTGAATTTATCGGATATTCTCCCTATAGACAAAACTTGGGATAAGCATAGAGTCAATGCTGAACAGGTTTCTAGTTACTACGCTACAGCCGAAGAAGATTTCTTCAATGAGTATGCTTGGCGGGTAAAGAGGTGTTCGGAGTTGCTAGAGTTCCAATTATTACCAGAAGATTCGGAAAATAGTCTTAAATTAAAGAGGTTATATGCGGGAGTTAGAAGAAAATAACCAAGACCTCATTGACACAGATGAAGAGATGGATGAGGTTAATCATGGACGTTTGACTTTCCAATGGGATCACAAATTACATAAGTACAAGATAGAGGGATAACTGAGGTTATTGACGATACTCGTAATCAGCAAGATACGGTGGTTTCAGTCGTCTAAAGAATGTAGAAGCCGAATCTAAAAGATAGTGAGTATAAGCAGAATGTCGATGATGTGGATAAGTAGAGGCAAGACGGTGATATTCAGAAATAGGCGCAAAAAACCAAATAACTTTTCCACTTCGATAGTGAGTTATGTGATGAATCTCTACAGAATTAGACCAACCTAAAAATTCTGACTTGGTTAAAAAATAATTAGGAATAAAGATACGTCCAAGAGGAACACCAGGAATTAAATGCAAGTTAATCAAAAACTCAGGCATAGTTCACCTCATTTATTTGATTGAAATTTCAACTCCCATCAACCCGAAGGGAACAAAAAAATATCACTTCATCGTAGAAGGGAAAGATTTATTAAACTCACCACTTTCAGGCGTTAGCCTACCCAACCAATATCTAAGGGACAAAACGCAAAATCCCAGTCAACTAAAGAGTGGATGACTGGGACTGCGAAGATATTAATTACCTTCGCTCGAAGCCAAAAAACAGCTTCGATATTAATTTCATAAAAATTTAGAACAATATTTCAAAAAATGGCGTTGAACTAAGAGAAAGCGCAATCATTAATGATCATTTCTGAGCCGCTAACCTTTGAGTAACCAACTCAGCCGCTAACTCAATTGCAGCTTTCATACTAGTAGAATCAGCAATTCCCTGACCTGCGATATCAAATGCTGTTCCGTGGTCGGGGGAAGTGCGAACAAAGGGTAAACCAATGGAAGTATTTACAGCACGGTCAAACGCCATCAGCTTGACGGGAATTAAACCTTGGTCGTGATAAAGTGCCAAATAAGCATCGGCGGGATTTTGTCCGTGAGAATTACCATACCAAGCTTGACCAGGCTTAACCCACATTGTATCGGGGGGAATCGGCCCTTCTATCTGAAAATTGGGGCGTTTTCGCCGTTCTGACTCCAACCAGGGGATTAACCAATCCTGTTCTTCCGTTCCCAATTGTCCTTGTTCGCCACTGTGGGGATTTAAACCTGCGATCGCAATTCTCCCACTAGTTATGCCAAAATCTTGCTCTAAACACTCCACCAATAAATCTAATTTTGTGGTTAACAACTCTTGTGTCAGGGTATTTGCTACTTGTGACAAGGGGATATGAGTAGTAGCTAATAAAGTGCGGAGTGTCCAAGCAGTATAAGGCGATCGCGCTACAAATAACATCCCAAATCTTTCAACACCAGACTTTTGGGCTAACAATTCGGTTTGTCCTGGGTAATTATACCCTGCGGACTTCCACGCAGATTTGGCAATGGGGGCTGTAACAATACCATCAAATTTACCAGATAGAGTTTGTGCGATCGCATATTCCATATAAGCAAAACTCGCCGCACCACTGGCTGCATTCCCCGTCCCTAGAATAATTTTGCCCTCAATCTCTGTATCTAAAGGCACATCAATAACATTTAATTCATCAGGACTTGCCAAAGGTGCTAACTTCTCAGTTGCTGTTAGTTTTTTATATATCTGTACCAACAAATCTCGATTACCTATCACAGTTAAATCACAGTTTTGACCAACTCCCGGATCTGCCAAAGCTTTTAAAATCACCTCCGGGCCAATTCCGGCTGGATCTCCCAAGGTTATAGCTAATCGTAACCGTTTTTTATTCAGTAAATTTATTCCTTTAGTTTGATTGATTTGATACATATTTTACTAATAAACCAAGTTGCTAGGTTGAAAACTTTTACCCCAATCCCCAGCCAGCCCTCAGCCCCTATGTTAGAGATTGTCCATCAAACTAGTTTAGAATTATTTACATAGGTCTAATCCTACTCTAGCCGTTACAAAGCTTTTGGGAGACATAGTTTATCTGAGTCTACCTAAGTCGTAAGATTAGCAAGGATTTAGATTTGAGTCGTCAAATCTAGTCTACTGAAACAACTCAAAAATAAGAATCTACAGATCCACCATTCACAAAGGAGAATACATCAATGAGCGGGGAAATGTTCAACGCAGCTATCTTGTCTTTCGGTCTAATCTTCGTCGGTTGGGCTTTGGGTGCTTTATTACTGAAAATTCAAGGTTCAGAAGAATAATCCCCTTAATGAACTGTTGGCGAGAGACAAAAAGCTTTACTCTCCCTAGGGAAATAGCGTGTCCGTTAACCGGACAACGCTGTTTTATCTAATCTGTACGTATGAATGACGTTTTCCTTAAAAAGAAGTAAACTTTTGTTTACAGATATAATTCTGTTAAGATTCTTTTCATAAAAGTTTAAAATTTGTTAATACCCTCATGACCTTATTAATAGTCGGTGCTACAGGCACTTTAGGAAGACAAGTGGCTCGTCGGGCGATCGATGAGGGATATAAAGTCCGTTGTTTGGTTCGCAGTGCTAAAAGGGCTGCTTTTTTAAAAGAATGGGGTGCAGAACTTGTAAAAGGAGATTTGTGTCGCCCCGAAACCCTCACAGGCGCATTAGAAGGGGTTACAGCAGTTATTGATGCTGCTACCTCCCGTGCTACAGATTCACTGACTATTAAACAGGTAGACTGGCAAGGTCAGGTAGCCTTAATCCAAGCGGCAAAGGCTGCGGGTGTAGAGCGTTTTATATTCTTTTCTATTCTTGATGCCGATCAGTACCCAGAAGTCCCACTTATGGAGATTAAGCGGTGTACTGAACTATTTTTAGCCGAGTCTGGAATAAATTACACAATCTTACGATTAGCTGGCTTCATGCAAGGGTTAATCAGCCAGTATGGCATACCTATTTTAGAAGGGCAACCTGTTTGGGTAACTGGCAATTCTTCACCGGTTGCTTATATGGACACTCAAGATATCGCCAAGTTTGCGGTGCGTGCATTGAGTGTAGCAGAAACCGAAAAACAAACTTTCCCGGTGGTAGGAACTCGTGCTTGGAGTGCAGAGGAAATTATCAATCTGTGTGAACGCTTGTCTGGTAAAGAAGCCAAAGTCAGACGAATGCCAATCAATCTGCTGCGTACCGTGCGCCGAATTGCACGCTTTTTTCAGTGGGGATTAAATGTAGCAGATAGATTAGCGTTTACAGAAGTCTTGGCGAGTGGTAAGGCTTTAAATGCGCCAATGGATGAAGTGTATACAGCATTTGGGTTAGAACAAGAACAGACAACTACTTTAGAAGGCTACCTCCAAGAGTATTTCAACCGTATTATGAAAAAGCTCAAGGAGCTAGACTACGAAAAAACTAAAAAGCAGAAATCTAAAAAGACTCCGTTGAAAAAAGTCAATAGTCAATAGTTATTCGGAATTGGGAATTGGGAATTGGGAATTGGAAATTGTACTTCTAGGTCGTTCGCAGTAGCGTCGCGCAGTGAAGAAATTATGCTTCTTGCTTCCTGTTCCCCTCTACTCCCCTATCACCTGTCACCTGTCACCTATGATCCAAAATGCGTAAGGGCTACCGAAAATTTGAGTCTAAAGCCCCTCCACTTCGGCAAGCTCAGTGCATCGCTTCTAGGACGGCTTTTTGGTATAATTGAATTGTCTCAGGTAGAATATCCGCCGATACAGGACGACTCAAACGAGTGCAACACGACGGGTCGGGAAACAATAAAGACAACTCGGTGGCGAATACGAGTATAAAAATAGCTAGCGAAATCAAAAAAGTAGCACCAACCAGAAAAAAAGTATTTTTGTTCATAAACGTATCGTGGGGCGCACGAAAACGCTAGGCTTAGTATCCTAGTAAGTCTCTGGAGATTTAGCCCTCTGGGGTCAACTAAGTTAAGCTCGTTAATTGGTTCTGTTGAACGGTTAATTGGTTTAAGCATTGCCAGCAATGGATAGTTGATTTTAAGGCGTGTCGATGAAAGAGAAAGCCTAAAAAGTGATTTTTAGAATCACTGCACTTTTAGTGCGGTGAGAACGTCAAATAAGAAAAAGCATCGCCTATTATTTGGATATTTGAGTGTGCCGAAAGCAGGCATTATCTACAATGACGTTAAACCGGTAGCCGTTCGTGTGGCTACCGAACTGAAAGACAAGCTAACCGCAGCCGGTTGGGATGTATGTATTACATCAAGTGTCGGTGGCATATTGGGCTATTCTAATCCTGAAAGTCCTGTATGTCACACCCCCATTGATGGTCTGACACCCCCTGGATTTGAGTCAGAAATGAAGTTTGCCATAGTCCTAGGGGGGGATGGCACTGTGTTAGCAGCGTCCCGTCAGGTCGCTCCTTGCGGTGTTCCCATTTTAGCGGTGAATACTGGTCACATGGGCTTTTTAACGGAAACATACCTGAATCAATTGCCCCAAGCAATAGAACAGGTAATGGCCGGTGAGTATGAAGTTGAAGAACGCGCCATGCTCACTGTTAAAGTCCTACGAGGGGAGTCTGTGCTTTGGGAAGCCCTGTGTTTAAATGAGATGGTGTTGCATCGAGAACCATTAACCTCGATGTGTCATTTTGAAATTGCAGTGGGTCGCCATGCACCAGTTGATATTGCTGCTGATGGGGTAATTGTTTCTACACCAACGGGTTCTACAGCTTATTCTTTAAGTGCGGGTGGCCCTGTTGTTGCACCTGGTGTACCTGTATTGCAGTTAGTACCTATTTGTCCCCACTCTTTGGCTTCTAGGGCTTTAGTGTTTCCTGACACAGAACCAGTTAATATCTATCCAGTCAATATTCCTCGCTTAGTTATGGTAGTGGATGGTAATGGCGGCTGCTACATTTTCCCAGAGGATCGAGTATATTTGGAGCGATCGCACTACACTGTCAAATTCATCCGCCTACAACCACCTGAATTTTTCCGCATACTACGGGAAAAATTAGGTTGGGGTTTACCTCATATTGCCAAACCTGCTTCGGTAGAATTACCTTAGTCATGGGGCATTGGGCATTGGCTATATGATCTGCATTCTCTTCCCCTATACCCCTAAAATCCCCAAAGGTTATGACACCTGCTCACAGTCCTTGTGTTTTGATCATTGAAACGGATGATAGCCTAGCCAATCAGCTATCGTTTGATTTGCAAGAGGCTGGCTATGAACCTGTGTTGGCTAATGATGCAGCCAGTGGTTTGCAGTATTATCACGATCGCCAACCTGCTTTAGTGGTTCTTGACCGAATGCTTGCGGGTGAATCAGGACTTGCACTGTGTAAAAATCTCAGAAATGCTGGAATGCGATCGCCAGTGCTAATTCTCATGGCCAGGGATACAGTTGATGACCGGGTAGCTTGTCTAGAGGCTGGTGCTGATGATTACATCCTCAAACCCTATCGCCCAGAAGACTTTTTAAAGTTAATTCGTCTGTACCTCAAACCTGATGTTGATACTACAGAACAGTTGCGTTTTGGGGATATGGTTTTAGACTTAGCTACCCGCCGTGCGATTTACAACGGGCGAATTGTTGATCTCACCATGAAGGAATTTGAACTTTTAAAGTTTCTGATGGAACATCCTCGTGAAGTCTTAACCCGTGAGCAAATTTTAGAAAATGTTTGGGGTTATGACTTTATGGGTGAGTCTAACGTCATAGAAGTTTACATTCGCTACTTACGCTTAAAAATCGAAGATGAAGGTCAAAAACGCCTCATTCAAACAGTGCGCGGCGTAGGTTATGTACTTCGAGAATCTTAAATAGTGCTGAGTGCTGAGTGCTGAGTGCTGAGTGCTGTTAGCGGTAGCGGGGCGTTTAGCCCGTGCTGAGTGCTGAGTGCTGAGTAGTGAGTGCTGAGTGCTGTTAGCGGAAGCGGGGCGTTTAGCCCGTGCTGAGTGCTGAGTGGTGAATGCGTTAGCGGTAGCAAGGCGTTTAGCCGATGCTGAGTGTCTTTAATTTTGAATTTTGTAGGCGCAAGACTTGCCGTAGGCTATTTTGAATTCTGAATTATAAAGCATGGGCTATTTGTGAGAAATTTCTGTAAAATCGAAATCTAAATTAGCAAATTAAAAATTGTATGATGCGTTGGTTAACTTTTATTCCGATGCTGCTGAGTATTTTTTTGATGGGGTGTTCTGTGCAGTCAACAGCTAAACCTCCTGAAAAAACTGCTCAAGCACCAGTATCATCGGGGCAAACATTACCCATTTCTGCCAAGGCAATCGTTCCCAATGGTACAACGATTCAGTTGGAAGTGGCGCAGACACCTGAACAGCAATCACTCGGACTGATGTATCGCCCAGCTTTACCAGACAATCGAGGAATGCTATTTCAATTTTCCTCTGCTCAACCGGTGAGCTTTTGGATGAAAAATGTACCTGTGGCTCTGGATATGGTCTTTTTACAAAATGGTGTAGTTAAGTATATTAAAACTTCTGCCCCGCCATGCACTAGTGAACCTTGTCCTACCTATGGCCCGAACGTACCTATTGATAAAGTCATTGAATTGCGATCGGGACGGGCGAAAGAATTAAATCTTCAGGAAGGTGATAGTATCAAAATTGAGTTTTTAGATACGCGAGGTTTACCGTAATTAACCTTGGTACGGCTTATTTCACAGGTCTAGAGCAAATGGGCATTCATAAGTTTTACGTAAAAAATATATCAAGTATACGTAAAACAACAAATTTTGAGGTTACTATTTAATATAATCTCAAAAATAGTTAATTCTACGATTTATCAGGTACAATCACAAACTAACGAATTAGATAGCTGAAAATCTTACTTTTGGCATAAGTGTAATCAGTCGTCAATAAGGCAGTATTAGCTATGGAATCTTGATTACTAGATGTGTAGTCAAAAAGCATTGTAGTAGCAAAGATAAATCCATGCTTCAGAATCACTTTTAGTCAAAATAATCGGTAGAGGAATGGCGTTAGAGCTAGAAAAAGCTGTATTTTTCTAGTTTTTACAGACGATATGCCTCCTTTTTAAGGAAATTAGCTAAATTGACTAGTGTGTTTATCCGGTAATCGTAAATTCACGGGTGAAGTAATAGTTGCAGGCTACAGATAAATGAGAAACCAATACTTGACTGTACATATTAAGGAAGGAGGTGAGTTACAAATGTCACCATCAACATATTCACGACTAATTCGTTTCTTACAGGAAGATTTGTCTATTTCCGCCGCATCTTTAGGAGTGGCGTTGCGCCATCGAGAACAAGATCCGGGACCTTTACCGATGATTCTTTGGCAGTACGGTTTGATTACTTTAGACCAACTAGAACAAATTTATGATTGGTTGGAAACAGCATAGAATATGAGTTCTCATCAAGGAGAATCAAAGTATGGCAAATCTACTCTGTCTTTTACCAAGGCTAACAGATAGAGAAGTTGATTTTTGGATTTTCTATTTATTTCCAGACGAATTCGATAAAAGAGCGAGTTAATTAGTTAACTCGCTCTTTTATTTGAGTCAGAGGGCAAGAAGAAGAAGGAGGGGAGTGGGGAAGCAGAGGAGAACAATTAATGCCCAATGCCCGATATTAATTACGAATTACGAATTATTCTGATGATTAATTGACCAACGGTGTTCTACTGGTACAGAAGAACCTTGACAGCTTTCTTCTAAGTGCTTTTGTTGAACTACTGCTTTACGGAGAGTAATAATTAGTTGATTAACCTGATATCGCAGTTCAGGGTTATTATTGACTGCTGACATGGTTTGTCTTTCTAATAGTTGAAGTATAAGTTCGTAGTGAATAGGTGATGGTAGAGGGATTTGCTCCATGTAGTTAATTGATGATTTCAATTAGGTAATTTTTTGATGTTTAATTTTTATTTGCTGTCAAGTCAATTTTGACACAATAAATAAATATTTAATACTAATTCAAAAAATAATTGCTACAAATGTAGGTTGGGTTGAAGAACAAAACCCAACGCCTCAAAGTCTTGTCTATGTTGGGGTTCACTTCGTTCAACCCAACCTACCGATCTGTTTCATTCTTTACTAAAATTGGTATAACTGAGATTTTTAGATAATCAACTAACTAGCCCCTAGTACCGCTTATTTCTGCCAACCTATACTAAGGTGATCCTAGGTGCTAGCTCTGAATAGTTTTCAAGTAGACGGGGAAAATAAAAGCGCGATCGCTAATTCTGGATCTGGCTGTTTGACTAGGGATTCTCCAATTAAGACGGCGGTTGCACCAGCTTGTGATACTAAATTTAAATCTTCTGGGGTATGTAATCCTGACTCGCTCACAACTAGAATATTTTTTTCCTGTAATTGGTTACCCCTGGCGGCTAAAATTTGGCAAGTGGTTTGTAGATCAACAGAAAAATCTTCTAAATTGCGGTTATTGATTCCGACTAAAGATACACCATCTAAAGCCAATACACGGTCAAGTTCTTCAAGATTATGAACTTCAATCAATGCTGCCATATTAAGACTCTTGGCAATTTTGAGGAAGTATTGCAAGTATTGATCGCTGAGGATAGCTGCAATTAATAAAACTGCATCCGCACCTTGCAACCGGGCTAAGTACATTTGATAAGGATAGATGACAAAATCTTTACAGAGTAGTGGCAAATCTACAGCAGTACGGACTTTAGATAGATTATCAAAGCTACCTTGAAAAAACTTAGAATCTGTCAAAACTGAAAGACAACTAGCACCACCTTGTTGATAGGATAGGGCGATCGCTACGGGGTCAAAATCTTCACGAAATACGCCTTTACTGGGGGAAGCTTTTTTAACTTCCGCAATTAACGCTGGTTTGGTTCTACCTTGTTTTAAAGCTGCGACAAAATCACGAGTTGGTGGGGCGGTGAGTGCTTGCTTTTGCAATTCTCGCAAAGGTACTCTTTCGCGCATTTGTTCAACTTCTATTTCCTTCTCCCAGACAATTTCTTCTAGGATGTGCTGTGGTTCTGCATCTGGTACAGCAGCTTGATAGCGCAACATGGAGACATTTATAGCCGGGTTTGGTTGACGGCGACGAATTTGCATATTTAGTGCTGAGTGCTGAGTTGTGAGTGCTGAGTTGTGTTAGCGGTAGCGCGGCGTTTAGCCGGTGCTGAGTGATGAGTGCTGGGTGCAAAATGTTGTTTGATCCCCCTAAATCCCCCTTCAAAAGGGGGACTTTGATTCTAGTTCCCCCTTTTTTAAGGGAGGTTAGGGGGGATCAAAATGATGGGGGATAAGGTTATCAAACTTTTGTTTACACCGTAGCCTCTACACCCTAGACAATTGCTCGTTTATATGCTTCATCCAACACTTCTGATAGCGTTGGGTGGGCGTGAACTAGATGGGCTAGGGTTTGGACAGATTGACGGTTAGCGACGGCGGCGGATGCTTCGTGTATTAAGTCGGAGGCGTGTAAGCCAAAAATATGCACGCCTAAAACTTCTCCGGTATCTTTGCGGTAGATGACTTTGGCTATACCGTCGGCTTCGTTTTCTGCCAAGGCTTTGGAATTGCCTTTGAAGTAACTTCTACTGGTAGCGACTTCAAAACCTTCGGTTTGTCCTAATTCTTTCGCGGCTGTTTCAGTTAAGCCAACATAGCTAACTTCAGGATGGGTAAATGCGGCGGCGGGAATACTGCGATAATCTACTGTTCTATCATGTCCGACCATATTTTCGACAGCGATAATACCTTGGGCTGAGGCTGCGTGTGCCAGCATCATTTTGCCGTTAGCGTCACCAATTGCCCATAAATGGGGTACAACTTCACCTGCTGATAACACTGCCATGCGATCGTCAACAGGGATAAAATTGCGGCGGTCAAGTTCTACACCCACAGATTCTAAACCAAGATTTTTGGTAGCTGGGATGCGTCCTGTGGCTACTAGGCAAGCGTCCACTTCGATGACCTCAACATCTTCTTTGGTCTTGAAATCTGCTAACTCAATCACTACAGGCGAACCGGGAATAACTTTTTTGGCGTAGATTCCCACTTTGGTTTCAATGTCGCGGGGTGTAATGAGTACCCGTTCGGCGAGTTTAGCAATATCGCGGTCAAACCCTGGCATGAGTTGATCAAGGGCTTCGATCAAGGTGATTTCACAGCCCAAAGCTGAGTAAACATCAGAGAATTCTAAACCGATGTAACCACTACCAATAATGGCCACCCATTCCGGGAGTGTTTCTAGCTTCACGCCTTGGTCGCTGGTAAACACAGTTTTGCCGTCTACTTCAATCCCTGGGGGGACGAAGGGTACAGAACCAGGAGAAAGAATTATATCTTTAGCGGTGATGGTTTTTTCGCCACCGTCTCCTGTCACCGTGACTTTTTGTGTGCCGGCGAGTTTACCCCAACCCCTGATAATATCGACTCCCAGGCGTTTGAGGCTGTTTGTTAAATCCCCTTGGATTTTGGAAACAAGATTATTGGCGTGATCTGCGATCGCTTGACGATCAAATTCTACACCGCCAATTTGGATTCCCAAAGACTTCAGGTGATGGGCATCGCGCAGTTCCCGCACACGTCCAGATGCGGCTAACAACGCCTTAGAAGGAATACAGCCTCGGTTGACACAAGTTCCCCCCATATCGGCTGCTTCGATAATCGCTGTTTTTAAGCCGCAACTTACGGCGTGTAGGGCTGCGCCATGTCCCCCTACACCAGCTCCTATAATTACTAAATCGTAATCAAAGTCATGACTCACGTTAGTTTCCCCGTGTGCTTCGCATTATCTATTGTGACATACTCCCCGTGCCGCCATCCGGGACAGTGAGGGCTTCTCAGCGACTCCTCCCAACGGGTCGGACATTGACTGAGCTTTAATGTGGACGGGATGCCCCTCCGCCCTGTGTTTTATATTTCGCGCTGCGTTGTGGTCGCGGCAATAACTAGCACCACATTGGCAGTTGTGCCATCTATCAGACAGCGTTTTTAGAACTGTTGCCTCACAGTCGGAACACTGCTGGCTTGTGCCGTTGGGATTGACTGCTACTACCAAACACCCAGCACTTGCAGCCTTGGTATTTAGAATTTGTAGAAATTGACCCCATCCAGCATCAGTGATGGACTTAGCAAGTATAGACTTTGCCAGTCCTTTGATATTTAAGTTTTCATGTGCAATAACCTGGGATTGATTAAGTAACCATATTGCAGTTTTATAATGGAAATCTTTGCGCTGATTAGCTACTTTTAAATAAGCTTTTGCAACACGCTTGACCGCTTTCTGGCGACGATTTGACCCCTTCTTTTTACGTGATAGCTGACGCTGTAGCCGTTTTAATCGCTTCTCCACTTGGCGGTAATATTGTGGGATTTGTACTTCTTGATTGTCACTTGTGACCAAGAATGACTTCAGCCCCATGTCAATACCTACAGTGTTATCCATCACGGGGGTGACATCAACTTTAGTGCTAGGCACTGTCACATCTTCCAGACTAAGACTGATGTACCATCCGTCAGCTTTACAGGTAATGGTAGCGGTTTTGATTTTGAAACCGTCAGGTATGGAACGGTGCAAAATCATTTTTACCTTGCCGATTTTGGGCAACTGAATGAACTTACCCTGTATATGTTCTGACTTGATGGGGTCAGGAAAGGTGAGTGAGCGATAACGCCCTTTGCCCTTAAATCGTGGACGGCAAGAGCGTTTAGCATTACTATCACCCTTAAGCCAACGGTC
Source organism: Anabaena minutissima FACHB-250 (assembly GCF_014697125.1). Classification (GTDB taxonomy): domain Bacteria; phylum Cyanobacteriota; class Cyanobacteriia; order Cyanobacteriales; family Nostocaceae; genus Trichormus; species Trichormus minutissimus. The sequence goes on from NZ_JACJRG010000011.1 coordinate 49,423, forward strand.
AAATGTCTTTTCAACCCGTGCGATTAAGTCTTGTAGGGTGTGTGAAGGGATTTCTTTATAGTCAGGAAATAAGGCTTTGGTGTTGCTTAAGTCGCGCTTTTGGCTATAGTAATTGGGCTTATCTTTTAACTGTGGTAAATGGCAAACCTCCAATGAGCAACTGTTAACGTCACACCGATTTTGCTCCCACCAGTTAAACCGTTCTGCCAATCTGTAGTTGTATTGACGGCGACATAATTCGAGCCAGTGTTCAAAGGTGGCTATTTGTTGCTTAGTTAGTCTTAGACGGTACTGGTAGGAGAGTCGCATTTTACAACCCTTATTTTCTGTTTAGGGCAACAATAGCCCCCACCCTGGTCGTTACCACTGTAGAGGCTAAGGGTGTAAATACTGGATTATAAACAGCCAATCCCATTGAAGTCGAAGCCAATAGACTTAGAACTATGGTCAACACAGTGTTTTTGGCTGGTGGTTTTGGAGACTTATGAGGCGGTTTTTCAGTAGCCATTCGTGTTTCCTTAAATTATCAATTAGCTTTTGCTGTCGGGATCATTGTTGTTGTTATTCAAAGTTACAGCTAGTAATATCCCACCTGCTACAGTTATTACCACACCCAGACAAACACCGATAAGCATCTTAATGCCCTCACCAAACCAGTTAGTACCTAATGGTTTCTCTCCAGGTGTATAATCCTTTCCCCAATTAGTAACGTCGTCTTCCTCATTGTGGTGGTACATTTTTCACTCCTCTTACTGCTCTATAAATTTGTTCAGCGAAATACGATTTCCACTTGACTACCATCCTTACGCTTAATCAAGATTTTTGATTTATCTTGAATTGCTTGTTGAATATAATGCTCGGTGGCGATCGCCTTCCTAATCGCTTCATTCAGCGTAATGCCTTGGGATTTAGATAATTCCTCAAGTTTTTCAATGTCTGTCTCAGACAAACTGACGGACAAACGCTTGATTTTGTGGGTATTTGCAGCATTTTCTTTCTCTTCATTCAATCTAGTTTTGTCTCCTTAACGTGGTAGTACGTGGGACTATAAAGTCTTACAGACTATAGCATACCATATTGAAGCTAATATTACATCATATTGATGTTAATTTGATGTAAAAATGCAATATTCCTTCCCTCTGTACCCTGCGCCCTGCCTCCTTATGACCGTGAAAGTATTTGCAGGGCGATCGCGCAACGAGTAATCTTGAATTAAAATCACCTATAGGATTCTTCCAGGCGATCGCTTAATGTCTTTTCCCAATATCAGTGAATTTACAGTCCGTCGTTATGCTAACTCCAAGTCTTTTCAACGCGGTGAGGCATATTTTCAATCAGGTGCTGTGACCAAAATTACCCAACGTGGTCAGCAGATACAGTCTGAAGTTGAAGGTCGTGAAGCCAAACCTTATCAAGTGTGCTTGAATTTTGACGACAAGGCCATAACCTCTGCCTACTGTAATTGTGCCTACAACTTTGATGATTGGTGTAAACATATTGTGGCGACGGCACTTGTATTAACCCGTCAACCAGACATTATTGAACAACGCCCCACCCTAGAACAGTTACTAAATCGTCTCGATGCTGTGCAGACTCAAAGGCTAGTACAGGAATTGGTGGCAGAAGAACCCCAACTAATTGATATTATTGACCAGCACGTCAGTTGGATGACAAGTCCTGTATCTAAACCCCTATCTACCAAATCTGAAAGAAATATTACTGTGAATCTCCCAGCTTTGCGGGGGCAAATTAAGCAAATTCTCCGGGAGGCGGTGAGTTATTTTGAGGAGGGGTATGAGGAAGATCCCCTGACAGAAGAATTATTTAGTTTGGTGCAAGGGGCTTTAGAGTTTAGCGAACAGGGAGAAAGTTATAATGCGATCGCAGTTCTCGAAGCTATTACCGCTACCTGTGCAGAAAATTGGGATGAGGTTTTAGAATACGGTGGTGATAATAATGAAATCGCCTGGGAATTGAATATTGCTTGGTGTGAGGTGATTCTCTCGACCGAACTCACCCCAGAAGAAAAAGTTGATATTCAAGTCAATTTGGAAGTTTGGCAAGATGAATGGAATACTGATTTTGGTATGAGTTTAGCAGCCTTACGCCAAGGCTGGGATGATCCGCAATTGATGCAGGTTCTTCAGGGAAACATCAGTGAAAGGGGAGTTTGGGGACAAGAAATACCAGACTATGCTGATGATTTAGCGATGATTCGCCTGAAAATTCTTGAACATCAAGAACGTTATCAAGAATACCTCTATTTAGCTCAGGCAGAAGGACAAACCCAAGCTTATCTCACCATGCTAGGACGCTTAGGCAGAGTAGAGGAAGCCGTGATAGCCGCCCAAACTGAAATGAGTTCAATGGAAGAGGCCTTCGCTTTAGCCAAAACCCTCGCTGAACAAGGTTCATTACCGCAAGCCTTGGAAATTGCTCAAACTGGGTTCAAGTTATGGGGAAATTGTCAGTACGCATTAGGCATTTGGACAAGTGATTTAGCCTTAGAGTTGGGTAATAGTGAAGTTGCATTGTTAGCACTCAAGGCGGCTTTTGAAGTCAAGCCTCACTTTGTTGATTATCAAAAGATAGCAGAATTAGCCGGGGAAGACTGGGAGAACATCAAACCCGACTTATTGAAAGTTATCAGCACTTCTGACCATTGGGAAATACAAGCAGCCAAAGTAGACATACTTTTACATGAAGGTTTAATTGATGATGCTATTACCAGTGTTAGCGAACTGAGTCATTATCATGTAGCTTTAGTTCACCGCGTCATGGAAGCAGCCATGTCTCACAATCCTGACTGGGTGATTGCTAACTCTCGCCGCCGTGCTGAAAGAATTATGGATGAGGGGAAAGCAGAATATTATGGTGAAGCGATTGAATGGTTAAAACAAGCACGCGCCGCTTACATAGCATCTGGAAGACAAGCACATTGGGCGAGTTATCGTGAACAGTTGATGGAAATCCACGGACGTAAGCGTAAATTAATGGGGATGTTAAAGGAATGGGGTATGGAGTGAGAAATTAGCAGTTATTTAATCGTGCTTCCCTAGGAATTACGAATTATTACTAGTCGCAATACATCCACTAGCTAGCAGAAATGCTAATATCGCCCCAACTGCACCAACGACAGGTGTAATGCTTTGAGGTTGGGGAAAAACTAGGCTAAATAAACTCATGGCTAACGCAAATCCACCGAAATACATCCCCACTCCTAATCCTTTCCAGCGTTGGGACATCAGACCTAAAGCAAAGGGAATTGTGCCGTTAATAATTAAACTAAAGCCGACTATTAATAGTAATAAAAAAGGAATTAGATTGAGAAATACTATTAAAAATAGTGAAACAATGGTGATGCCAATACCAATCAACATGGCGCGACTGTTGCCGATTTTAACAGCAAACCAACCCGCAGGGAGAGCCGCAACTGCGATCGCAAGTCCTACCCCCACCATTAACCAATCATTTTGACCAAATTGGGCTAGTAAAATCTTACTGACAACATCCATTAGCAAGCGAGAACCCCAACCAATCCCAAAACCAGTTGCGAAAATTAGTCTTAATTCTGGCCAAGGTAACTGAATAATTTCTGGGTGACGTTGCTCACCTGGTTTATCGGGAGGGGTAACTATGCGTAATGCAGCCGCTACAGCTAACAATACAAAAGAAGCGATCGCAAAGGCAAAAATTGACCCTAAACTCAAAATAAACTGATTAGCAACACCTCGAAACGCCCCAATTATTCCCCCTGTCAAAGTAATCACACTGAATGCTAGGGGTAACTCGGCTGGGAGGGAATACTTAACCAATAAAGCTATAGCCGGAGAGCGAAATACTGTCATTGCGATCGCCCAGGCTACTAATATTATGGGGAGGAGCGATCGTAAAACTACAGTCGGTGGTACAAAAGTAACTATGCTGGGGATAGCTATAAATAATGTTGCTGAGAGAATTACACCCCCCGAAATAAACAGAAATCTACTACCTACCCAATTTTTGGCTTGATCTGAAAGTCCCCCCATCAGAGGTTCTAAAATCACAGCCAAAGCATTTTCGATTACCAACAAACCTATTGCTAAAGATGCAGGAAAACCAAATTGGCTTAAAAGTTGAGGTAGATAAGCATTATAAATCACCCAGCAGAGGGTGATTGCTCCTTGCAATGCAGCTAATACCCCAACCTGCACCCATAAGATATTAAATTGCGGTTTAACAATATTCATTAATCTGTGATCAATAATTCCCGTATTTCCAAGATACCGGGATTATGAGAGCCTATTTATAAAAGAAATATTAAGTAGGGTGTGTAACTGCTGCGTAAGAATTTGGGAGTGTGTGCAAATGATATCTAGCCGTAACGCACCGTATTGGACTGACACAGCTAAATTTGTGCATTAGAAAAAACGAAACATTATCTTGTAAGCATTTATGTATTTTTATTAACCTGTAAACCAAGAATTGTAGATAGAGCTAATGCTAGTTGTTCTATATAATTTTCATCTAGATGACCGATGAATCTAATAATTCTTGATTTATCAATGACTCGTATTTGTTCACAAAGGATTACAGAATCTTGATTTAATCCACCCACGCCAGCAGGAATGAATACATGAGAAGGCAAAAGTGCGCGTCTAATCTTTGAAGTAAGCGGTGCAATAATCGTATGAGGGCTGACAGCATTGGCTTGGTCAATTTGTACAATCACAACAGGTCTAATACCTGCTTGTTCTGTTCCCACAACTGGATTTAAATCACACAGCACTATATCTCCTCGTTTAACATCTACCACTTAATTTCCCCACGAGCTAGACGGTTTTCATAGTCTTCTAAGTTGGAGAGATAATCAGAAAAATCTGATTCCATTAATTCCAGTGATTCATGAGAATGTAGCCAATTTGAAGAGTCTTTACTGCTAGATTTCCAAACTAAGAAATCGATAAAATCATTTACTTCTTGAACTAGAGACTCTGGAAGTCGGCGAATTTTAGCAATGGTTTCTTCGTGTGTTGTCATGGAGTTTACTTTCTAGTCATGAGTTTATTTCTAGCATACTCTTTCCTACGAGATTGATTTATGAAAAACAAGATACCCGACTTATTCAATAAGTCGGGTATCTGAAATTCTCCGTAGCCGCAAGGAAATTTTTGATAGATTTGAAATAACAATCTTCAATCATTCGATTATTATATTTCGCAATTTTTTCATGTCTCGACCTCTGCGTAATTTTCAAGTAGGTTTTTGCTATCACATTACTACCCGTTGCAATAATCGGGAATTTCGCCTGACTCGGTTAGAATGTCGTGAAGTTTTTCTTTACGCCATTAAGAAAGCACAGGAAAAGTACGGGTTTAAGCTGTATGCTCTGTGCATCATGAGCAATCATGTGCATTACTTGATAGAACCACAACAGCCGGAAGATTTACCCAAAATCATGCACTGGCTAAACTGGTACACTGCTATGTGTTTTAACCGGATGATGAACCGGACGGGGCATTTTTGGGAGAAGCGATATCATAGCACGGGTTTTGCTAATACGGATCAGCGACGGGCTTTAAATACGCTGCGATATATCCACGCTAACCCCAAGGCGGCGGGAGTACAGCAAGGCTTTTTTTATGACTTCAGCAATTATGGCACTCATGACCGCTTGAGTAATGATGGTATTACTCAATGGCATCCGGCGTTTTTACTATTGGGTAGGACGCTGGAAGAATGCGCCGCTAAATATCGCCAGTTTTGTAAAAAATATCGCCCAAAGCCGAAACCTGAAAAAAGGAATCATTGGGGTAGTCGTTTTTTACCGTCGTTGAAGAATAAAGGTAAGAAGAAGTCGCCGGGACAAATGAGTTTACCTTGGGATAAGCAACGAGTTACTGAAGATACTGAGGTGCATGAGGTAGCAGAAAAATTTATTCGGGCGTGGTGCCAGGTATTGGAAATTTGAAATGTTGATTCTACCGTGCTTTTGGGGCTTGTAATAAATCTTAAAAAATATCGGAAAGCCTTAGATGTTACAGTTTACAAGTCTCGATGCGAGAACAGAGACACCACACATCCCCCCCTACCCACCAATTGTTTCCTATAGGGAGGTGTCCTTTAGGGGAAGATGTGTCAAAAGTTACATTTGAATAGTAGATCCAGTTTCCTTTCACTCTCCATCCTACGCGATCGCCAAATTTATCCCTGGCTTCTTTGTAATACTGTCCGTCTGGTTGACCACCGACGCTCAAGTAGATTTCTTTTTGTACGCTGAAGCCAAAATGTCCATTACTATATTTTACCCACAGATGGTCAATGGTACGGAGGTCAGTACAGGGGAAGTTTAATAATTCTTCACTTCTAATCCAGTCATCTTTTTCACGCCCTACTACCTGAAGCATTACGAGATAGGTTTCATAGTCTGCTTCCTTCCACTTTTTTGCTGCTAGTAGGTCACGCAATTTCGTATAGTTTACACCTTTTTCTGAGGCTAATTCAGTTTGACGTAGTTTCTCAGCTTCTGCTTGTTCTCGTTTTAGTCTTTCTGCTTCCTCTTGTCGTTGTATTTCAGCGTCTCGTTCTCGTTGTCGTCTCGCAGCTTCTTCTTGTTCTCGCTGTCTTTGTGAAGCCTCAGCTTCCTGTTGTAGTCGTTTCTCCGCTTCCTGTTTGCGTTGATGTTCTTCTCGTTTTTGCTTGAGTGCTTCCACAGCAGCACGAATACCTCTGGCCACATCCGTAAAAGCCTCATCTTGAGTATGCCAATATCTTGACACTACAGGTTCAGCATTTTTAGGTAAAGCTTGCAGTCTAGCAAATGGCGCACCAGCCCAATCAACAGCCCGCAAAATCACCGGAATTACACAAGCTTCTCCTGTATTATGGCGTTCTATTGCCTTTTTAACTTCCACATCCCAACAATACTTAGAAAAAAGAAAGTCGGAACTGACAAGCAAAAGAATGATATCTGCTGTCTTTAAATTATCGTTAATTTGGGAATCCCACTCTTCTCCGGGTAGTATCTTGCGGTCATGCCAGCTTGATATTACACGCTGATATTCCAATATAGTCAGGTGTTTAGCTAATTCATCCCGTAGAGATTCATCTTTGTGAGAGTAAGAAAAGAAAAGCTTGAAAGATTCCTCTGCCATTTTCGCGCTCAGGAGTAGGATAAATTAGGCTTATGATAAATTATAGTGTTTTTACCTAATTTCCCTAAGAAGCTGACCTTAAGTATATAGGTGTCGTACCCAAAAACCCTTGTTGATTTTAGCAGAGCTTTTAAGTATAAATTTTAACTAGACTCTTCATATAGTACAAAATGTGGCTTGATCCCCCTAAATCCCCCTTAAAAAGGGGGACTTTAAGAAGTTTCCCCCCTTTTTAAGGGGGGTTAGGGGGGATCAACACGATGTGGGACTAGGTTATCAGACTTGTGTGTAAACCGTAGCCTAAAAAAGAGGGACTGTGATTCTAATTCCCAGATATCTCTACATTAATACTCTGGAACTGAGGGGTCTACTTCCCGACTCCAAGCCTGAATACCACCTTTGACATTTGTACCGACAATTCCCGCATCTTTGAGGATAGCTAGAGCTTTAGCCGATCGCCCGCCCATCTTACAATGAGCAATTAAGCGATGACCGTTGAGTGCTTCTTTGACTTTGGCGACACCATTACCATTTTCAATTTCTGGTAGCGGAATTAACACTGAACCAGGAATTTTCGCAATGTCGTACTCATGAGGATTTCGTACATCTAACAGCACAAAATCTTTCGCACCACTATCTAGCAATTCCTTCAACTGTGTTACAGTTATTTCTTGCATATCTTGCTGTTGTTGCGCTTCGGCTGCTTTGGCTTGGGGGATACCACAGAATTGTTCGTAGTCTATCAGCTTTTCAATAACTGGGCGAATGGGGTTAGGACGCAGCTTTAACTCCCGAAATTTCATATCGAGGGCATTATATAACAAGAGTCTGCCACTTAAGGTATTACCATTACCAAGAATAATTTTGACGGTTTCTGTGGCTTGAATGACACCAATCATCCCAGGGAGAATACCTAATACTCCACCTTCTGCACAGGAAGGAACCATTCCTGGTGGTGGTGGTTCTGGGTACAAGTCGCGGTAGTTCGGCCCGCCTTCGTAGTTAAATACAGTTGCTTGTCCTTCAAAACGGAAAATTGAACCGTAGACGTTGGGTTTGTCTAACAATACGCAAGCGTCGTTGACTAGATATCTGGTGGGGAAGTTATCTGTACCATCTACGACAATATCGTAAGGTCTGATAATATCTAGGGCATTCTCGGAACTTAGGCGCGTTTCGTAGAGATCAACCTGACAATAGGGGTTAATCTCGTGAATGCGGTTTTTCGCGGATTCAATCTTGGGTTTACCTACCCAGGATGTACCGTGAATGACTTGGCGTTGCAGGTTGGAAGTATCCACAACATCGAAATCAACGATACCAATGCGACCGATACCTGCGGCTGCTAAATATAACAGTAGTGGTGAACCCAGTCCACCTGTACCGATACATAAAACACTGGCAGATTTCAGGCGTTTTTGTCCTTCTACTCCCACTTCCGGCAATATTAGGTGACGGGAGTAGCGTTCGTAATCGTCTTTGGTTAACTGGATATCTTCCAGATTGGGATTGAGCATAAAATTTTGAATGAGGAAGCGCGGATTATTGATTGTATCGAAAAATGATATCTGTCTTTATGTTTAAGTTTTAAATATGTTATCAGGAAAGTGGGGATTGGGGACTAATGAAGTCAAAAGTCAAAAGTCAAGTTTAAATTGATGGATAAGCAAGTTTGTAGTAAGGACTTTAGTCCTGATTTTTCTAAGGACTAAACCCGGCTGTCTCACCAATTATTGCCACCTCAGCCCAGAGTCCGTAGGGGCGGGTTGGGCGAAATATTCGTGAATGATTCGAGCATATCTGTGAACCCGCCCCTACTGTTTGTGAGAAATGCGGGTTTAGTCCTGATTTTTCTAAGGACTAAAGTCCTTACTACGAACCGTCAAAACTAACTTGACACGTTACTAGCTTTCTGCAACAAGTGTCTCGGCTTGAAAGTGATGAGTGTTATCAAGACTCCAAGTTTTGATGTCACCGGCTACACCCTTTTGGACGGACACTATTATATATAGATATCCTTGCCAAGCATACAGGCGATCGCATTCTGAGGGAATGGCGGGATGGTCGGGATGGGAATGATAGATACCAATGATGCTGAGTGATTTATCCCGTGCCGATTTTTGTACTTGTAACATGACTTGGGGTGCGATCGCATATCGTCTTTCGGTGCTATGGGTTGTTTTATCGGCAGCAAAGTTATCTGCTTCGCTATTCCAAGCGTTTGCTGTTGGTATGACTTCAACTATAGTTTTCACCCCATCCGCCACATATCCCAAAATTAACCCACAGCATTCATTAGGGTAGGTGCTTTCAGCATGGTTAAGGATGGTTTGCTGATGTTGTGGGGTTAATTTAATTATTCCGTGAGTCATATATTAAAGAGATATCGCGGTAATAAATATTAGGGTTCTCAACTAATATGCTTCAGGTAAGGGTTATTGGCGTAGAAATTTAGTCTTTAAGATGCGATTCATCACGTCTCTGCATGAGGGTTTTTGGGTTTGTCTGAACCGTGTTTAGTTCCAAATGCGAATGTTCCTATTCCAAATGCGAATGTTCCTGTTCCAAATGCGAATGTTCTTGTTCCAAATGCGAATGTTCCTGTTCTAAACGCAAATGTTCTTGTTCCAAATGCGAATGTTCTTATTCCAAATGCGAATGTTCCTGTTCCAAATGAAAATGTTCCTGTTCCAAATGAAAATGTTCCTGTTCCAAACGCGAATGTTCCTGTTCCAAACGCGAATGTTCCTGTTCCAAAGCAGAAATTTTTGTGAATATACTCAATTAACTGTGTCACCCCATCCTCATTATTACCTCGGTGGGTCTCTGTGCATGAGTGGACGTAAACCATTTAACCCGGCTGCAATAGCTGAACCATTATGAACGACTGTCGCTGCTAGGGGATGTAGTCCTACGGTGGTGGCTAGTCCGAGTGCGGCTACATTGGGAACTACTGCTAAACCGATATTTTGCTGAATGACTGTTTGGGTTTGACGGGCGATCGCAATTGCTTCTACAAAACTGCTGAGGTTATCATCCATCAGGACTACATCTGCTGTTTCTCTGGCTACTTCTGAACCTCCACTAAAGGAGATAGAAACGTCTGCATATGCCAAGGCGATGGAATCATTCAAGCCGTCGCCTGTAAATGCTACTGTCTTTCCACCTTGATGTAATTTCTGGATGGTATCAGCTTTTTGCTCTGGGAATGCTTCGGCATGAACTTGGGATAAGGGAATACCCAGTTGTTCAGCCACAGCTACAGCCCGTTGCTGATTATCTCCTGTCAACAGGTGAATTTCCATGCCGTATTTAGTTTGTAATTGCTGAATGATGGCTGGACTTTCTGGACGCAGGGGATCGGTGTAATAAATTACGCCTTGGAATTCTTGATTGACTGCCACATACAATAAGGAATCATGGGCAGAAATGCGACAATTGAGATGCTGGGGACAATCTGCATGGTTGCATTGATGTGCTTCATACAGACAATCTAAGGGGATACCAGATTGACGTAAAAAGCGATCGCTGCCTACTAGCACTTGTTCACCGTCGATTTGAGCTTTGACCCCTAAGCCAATTTCATACGCAAATTCTTGGCGGGGGAGAATTTCTATCCCTAATTTTTCGGCATAACGTACCACGGCTGCGGCGACTGGGTGAGTTAAGCGTTGTTCGGCGGCGGCGGCGAGTTCTAGTAATCTGTGGGTAGAAGTTCTGCCGACTACGGTTTCTACTTCCACAACTTCAATATCGCCTTTGGTTAATGTGCCTGTTTTATCAAAGACTAAAGTATCTACCTCTGCTAATTTCTCTAACGCATGACCACTGCGAATCAAGACTCCGTGTCTAGTAGCGTGGTGTAATGCTGCTAAGAAAGTTGTCGGTAAAGAAACGCGAATACCTGTTACAAAGTCGAGGGTGAGAATAGATGCAGCCCTAGCCGGACTACCTGTAGCTGCTAATACCAATCCCGCGAAAATTAACGCAGGCATAATGGCTTTATCTGCAACCGTGGCGGCGTAGTTCCCCATGCGGGTGTCGTGAACAGGGGCTTGTTGGACTAACTCAATACTTGCCCCCGCACGGGTAGCATTCCCCACACGTTCTGCTTTAATATAAATCTCTCCTTCCCGCACTAAGGTAGAAGCATAAACTGATTGTCCCACCTCGCGCATGACTGGCATTGATTCGCCTGTGAGTTTTTGCTGGTCGATTAAAGCTTGACCGCGCAATATCTGACCATCTACGGGTATTTGCTCACCGGGATAGACAATTACTGTATCTTTTATTTGCACTTCTGTGGCTAAAATGCGTTTTTTTTGCCCATCTGGTTGTTCTACCCATGCAAAATGTCCGAGGGAATCGAGTAAATCGGCCGCGTTATTTTCCGTAACTCTGGCGGTGCGATCGCGGATCATGTCGCCAATTTCATGCAGTGTCATCACCAAAGCCGGAGTGAGGAGATTTCCTTGACTAGAAGTTAAGGCGATCGCTATTAAATCCAGACAATCTATATTTAGTTTCTGTTTTTGGGTGATACTTGCATAGGCACGTTTAGCAATGGGTACAGCCGCCAGTGCGACAGTTGCAGCAATCATCGCCGGAGGAATCGGCAAACCTAACCCCAATAAAGCCAAAACCGTAGCGAAAGCAGGCAATTTTAAACCACCATCTGCTATTACTTCTACTTGTGGCTTTTTACCTTTTACTGGTTGACTTGTCTTCGCTACTTGCAGCATCCGCACTAAATACGCTGTGATCAAGTCAGTATTAGCATCAGATAATTGATATTGAATAGCAATAGAAGCAGCAGGGCAATTCACACGCACTTTGGTAATGCGGCTGTCAGACTCTAGTAAATCTTGTAGACGTTCGGCATAATGGGGGTCACGGGCTAGTAAGGGGACACGAAATCTTACCCTTCCTGGAATTTTATGCACTACACAATAGTTAATTCCCTGGGCTGCTGCTGACTTAGTGGCGATCGTCATCATGATTTCCCCCTCATGGTTTTGTAGCGATAGGTGGGGATTCATCCTAAAAGAGATTGCAAAATCCCACAAACATTTAACTAATTCACGTCAGAGTTAGGATAACAATGAATTGAGAAGCTAAGTCTATTTAATTACTTTGCTAGTTGATTTTTTACTAACGCAATTATTCTTAAATATTATAAACAAACTAATACTTTCGCCGTAAATATACACCCTATTTTTGCAAGATTTCTGCGTTTTTTTGATGTATTCAGCAATTTTTAACCAAAAATTTAGTTTGTTCAAAAATTCCCCTAAATGTATTAAAAATAATTCTCAAGAAGTAGAATAAATTTAGCTGCAATTACCCAAGTCAGTGCCAATTCCTATTAACGCTACCAATGAGACAACGGAGAAAGCAGTATTGCTGTTGAATATATTCTGTGACGACATTTCAGTTGTCAATCATCGCCTGTAAAGGAATCCCATGAGTGTAAAACTATCAATACTAAAACCTGGTCAAATTGCAACCATCACCGCAATTAACACCAAAGAATCTGGTTTACACAGACGACTAGAAGCGATGGGCTTCAAAGTTGGGCAACAAGTAAAGGTACTCCGCAAAGCCTGGCTGAAAGGCCCCCTACATCTACGCGTGGGATTAACGACGGAAGTAGCTATGCGGCGACATGAAGCCGAGGAAATTTTGGTGAATATGGGGAGTGAGGATAGGAAAGCAGGGGAGGCAGGGGAGGCAGGGGGAGAAATTTCAATGCCCATTGACTAAAAATTACGAACTATCCTGGGGGTGTTAAATGTCACATTGTCATGATTCAGGCTCAGGTATTGCTGCATTCACAACTCAGGCTGGAGTAAAAAGGGTAGCTGTTTTAGGAATGCCGAATGTGGGCAAATCTACCTTATTTAATCGCATTACCAAGGCGGGTGCATTTGTCGGGAATTGGCCTGGGGTAACAGTTGACCTGATGCAAGCACAAGTAGATTTAGATGGTCGCCGAGTCGAATTTGTTGATTTACCGGGGATTTACGACTTAGAGGGCTACTCGGAAGACGAGCAGGTTGTGCAAACTTTCTTTACTACTTACCCAGTTGATTTAGTGCTGGTAATTCTCAATGCAGCGCAAATAGACCGCCAAATTCGTCTAGCCTTACAAGTCAAAGCCTTGGAAATACCTGCTGTAGTCATCCTCAACATGGCAGATGAAGCCAAGCATTTTGGAATCAAAATTCATCCAGAACAATTAGCCCAAAAATTAGAGATGCCTGTAGCATTAGTTAGTGCTAAGTATGGTAGGGGTTATGCGATCGCTATGCGTCAAATTAATCAAAAATTAGCAGAGAACTCCACACCCATTGCACCTGAAGCACTCAAGCAAGAGATTACCGCCCATCGACAAATTCCAGAGGAGCAAATTCAAGCCATCCTAGAAAATACGGTAGAAATGCCCTCGCAGTTATTTAAAACATTCACAGAAAAGCTGGATGGGGTATTGCTACATCCCTTACTAGGACTACCACTGTTTTTTCTGTCAATTTACTTAATGTTTGCGTTCGTTTGGTTGGTGGGTTTGCCGTTACAGGATGTAGCTGATGCTATTACTGGATGGTTGCAGAAAGTTGTGATTACTCCCCTCACTACCTATTTGCCGGAGTTTTGGCGGGGATTTCTGGTAGATGGTCTTTATAGCGGGTTAGCTACAGTGGCATCTTTTATTCCCCTAGTAATGACCTTTTTCTTCATGATGGCCATTGTAGAAGACAGTGGCTACTTTTCCAGAGCAGCGTACATGATGGATGCTTTAATGTATCGTTTTGGGCTGGATGGTCGTAGCTTTGTATTGCTAATTATGGGCTTTGGCTGTAATATACCTGCCATCATGGGAACACGAGTGATGCGATCGCCGAAGGCGGGTCTTCGACCATCGCAGGCTTTACGCTTACTTTCCATTTTTATTATTCCCTTTGCACTCTGTTCGGCACGGTTGACTGTATTTATATTTATAATTGATGCCCTATTTAATCGGACTTGGGGGCCTTTGGTACTGTTTTCGCTGTACCTATTCAGTTTTGCTGTTGCACTGTTAACCGGACTACTACTAAAAGGACAGTTTCAAAACCAAGAACCCTTTGTCATTGAACTACCTCCTTACCGCTTCCCTACCCTCAAGCAAATATTTCTCCGGGGATGGGGTGAATTAAAGCAATTTCTACAACGTGCTACTGGATTTATTACTGCTGGGGTAGCTGGTGTATGGCTATTAAGCAATTTACCTCAAGGTACAGCCAACCCCATCAGTAGTGCTGGAGAGATGCTAATTACCATCCCGATTGTAGTTGGGATGGTGACAGGTTGGGATGCAGTCAAAGCATTCTTGAAGCGAGGAGGTGGATTTATTGCACTAGGTTTATTAGCCATCTGGTTATTGAGCAATTTACCAGGGAATCAAGAGACTAGCTACGCCACGCGCATTGGTGAGTTTTTTGCCCCTCTCCTCAATCCAGCCGGTATTCCCCAACAGTTAACTATTGCGTTGATATTTGGATTCATCGCCAAAGAAATTTTAGTGGGATCTTTAGCCAGTATTTACCACCTTGCTGATCCTAATGCTGTACAAACAGTTATTTCCCAAACAATATCACCAATTCAAGCCTATAGTTTCATGCTTTTTTGTTTACTTTACACGCCCTGTCTAGCAACAGTGGCTACTATTAAAAGCGAGTCTAAAAGCAGCCGTTTTACTCTACTATCTGTTGTCTATGGACTAACTTTGGCGTGGGTTGTAAGTACGTTATTTTATCAAAGCGCAAGGTTACTGGGGTTAAGTTAAAATAGAAACCTTGCCTGTATCAATGTCGTAAACTCCTCCAACGATTTTGAGTTTACCCTGACGGACTAATTTCGCTAAGATTGCAGACTTTTGTAGCAGTTTTGCCGCTTGGTATTGAATATTGGCAATAACTGCTGCCTCTTCAATATTCTGAGATGTTTTTTTGACGCTGGTTAAAGCTGGTTTGATGCCTTCGATCACATAGCCAATCCTACCAGGAAGAGGTTTATTTTTCATAGCTGCTGCAACAGCACCGCATTTGCTATGACCCAAAACGACAATTAACTGCGAACCCAATACAGATGTAGCATATTCTATACTGCCAATAGCCATGTCACTGGCGACATTACCCGCGACTCGCGCAACGAATAAATCCCCAAGTCCTTGATCAAAAATAATTTCTGTTGGTACTCTCGAATCTGCACAGCCCAATATAGTTGCAAAAGGATACTGACCTTGGGTAATGGCTTGCAGACGTTTTCGTGATTGATTGGGATATTGAGGTTTACTTTCTACAAACCTTTGATTACCAACTATCAAGCGTTTTAACGCCTGTTGAGGATCGACTACATTAGGGTTAACTGGATTAACATCAGCAATAGTAGTTTCTTGTGTATCTTTAATCAGACTACCACCTACAGTAGTAGCTGCTAAAGCTAAACCGCTACCACCTGCTAATAACAAGAAATTACGACGACCGATAAATCCATTGATTCGACTCATTAATTTTCCTGACAACATTTGTGTTGTTGTCAGGAAGATATCAGAATTGGAGATGCTACAAGAGTACCTTTGTACACGGTTTAAGAGTGATTTAATTTTTGGGTATAGGGCAATTCAATGCGTGAATTTTGGATTTTAGATTGGTTTCCACCCAAAATCCAAAATTCCTTGTCCCCTAATGTCTCTTCCCAGCCCCCAAATACAGTTCGGCTACTTTAGGGTCAGTCAACAATTCTTGACCAGGGCCAGATATAGCATCCCGTCCAGATTCTAAGACATAACCACGGTTCGCCATTTCTAAAGCCTTACGGGCGTTTTGTTCTACGAGGACAATTGCTGTACCCCCTTGATTAACTTGTTTAATCTGCTCAAATACTTGCGTTACTAAAATAGGAGATAAAGCGGCTGAAGGTTCATCTAACACCAATAAACTCGGTTCTAACATCAAAGCTTTGCCCATTGCTAGCATTTGACGTTCTCCCCCTGAGAGTGTACCAGCACGTTGCCGACGGCGATCGCTTAATCTGGGAAACATGGTAAATATTCTATCTTTGAGGGGTTTGAGGGCATCATTACGAATAAAAGCCCCCATTTCCAAATTTTCTTCGACACTCAAAGAAGGAAACACATTAGCAATCTGGGGTACGTAGCACATTCCCCGACGGACGATTTGATTAGATTTCAGTCCGGCGATATTCTCATCCTTAAAGGTAATTGTGCCTGTATGGGGTGTCAATAAGCCAAAAATGGTTTTGGCTAAAGTTGATTTACCCGCGCCGTTAGGGCCAATCACTGTCACCAATTCCCCTTGTTCAACCCGAAAATTCACACCCTGTAGGATATCAACATCTTTAATGTATCCAGCATGGACGTTTTGAACTTCTAGCAGTGGGGCTGAATTTTGTGCTGAACCTGACATAGAATTCTTGCCATCAAATCAAATATAGTGACTTTCACTCTAGTCAATTATTGGTCATTACTCCAGACTCAGCACTTTGACTTATCTACAAAATCCAGTTTTTCACTAAAGACTTTTTTACACTTTTAAATTAGCGACGATTTATTTTTAATAGAAAAATATTGGGCGAATATAATACGCTACTACACAAACAAAGTCCGCTTGCGCGGACTAATGAAAAATTAGGCGTTTTGAACCCACGCAGGTGGGTTTTGTCTGTGTAGCTGCGAATTATATTCGCCAAGGACAGTAATAAATTAGACTTTCAAACAACCTCTAATCATCAATTTAATCATGATGGCAATACATACGTTGCTAGAGGCGATTTATCGCGTCTCTACAATATGAATCAATATGGTTATTCGTCGTCCTCATCGTAGCGGTCTCTGCGAGAACGGCGGACGTTGCCTTCGTCCTCTTCATCCTCTTCATCATCATGGTCTTCACGGGAGCGGCGGACATTACCTTCGTCCTCATCTTCATAGCGGCCTTCACTGTCTCGTCTTCCCCTGCGTCCCCGATATTCCCGATAATCTCCTTCTTCCTCACGTTCTTCGCGCCTTGAGCCACCGATAAAATCCTGAGCTTTCCGTAAAAAATCGCCTACCATAATCTCTTCCTCGCTGAAATATAGCAAGTAGGTTTTTCAAAAGTTTGTATTCACCCTTTGTTATGATGAGCCGATTTTTCTAGTCTTCCGTCCTGCTTTTGAAAGACATTGCGATCGCTCCCCAGGAATAGACTTTTATTTGGGTTATGTGTGCAGAGAAATAATGAGCGATGGTGTTCTGCCCAGTGTAGCTGAATCTCAGGCAATATTAGCTATTAGTTGAGAGGAAAAATACACAGAAAATTTTTAATTTTACTGTAAATTACTATATTTGTTTCCGCATTTTCACGGGGCTTTTTAAGTAATTAATCTAACTATACTAGCTTTATGTGATGGAAATACTTTTATGGTATCAAAAAATACGGGATTAAAAGGTAGAGAAGCTCAAGCTAAAACTCTGACTCTTCTGGCGTTATGGGATTTAGGCGGTACAACAGCAGAAGTTAAAAAAAGTGACCTCACTAAGCGAGTCACACGGACTAATGAAAAGGCGAAAGACTATCAGCCAGTTTTTGAGGAATTACAAGAAAATGGAGCGATCGCGATCGCAACTACAAACAGAGTAGCAAAGATTTCTCTGACTGATACAGGCTTGCAAATTCTTGGTGATGGATTAAAAAGTGGTGATTTTGAGTTTGATGGAAATCAAATTGGAGCGCGAGTTGCGAATGCGTTGGTGAAATGGATTCGTCAGATAGATAGTGTAGGGATTTCTCAGGCTAGTTCAGAGAAGGAATCGAAGCAGGGTAATAAGGTTGCGATCGTATCTTACGACGAGTTTAAATCAACAGTGCTGGAAGTCTACGACAAGTTGAATTATGAATACAACTTCAATCATTTAGTACCAATTTATCGGATCAGGAGAGCAATAGGCGATCGGGTGAGTCGTACACAATTTAATGATTGGCTCTTAGAAATGCAAGCTGACGATATTTTGCAGCTGCAAGGCGGAACTGTAGAGGATAATGCACCTGACAAAATAGAAGACTCCATTACTACTGTGTTAGATGGACTACGTTGTTACACCAAACTTCTTAAAGCCTAAATTTTCTAACCTCTTCACTAAATAAACTTCAACATACTATGATTGCTACTACGTCTACCATTGATGAACTAATTAGAAATCACAACCCATTTGCAGGACACATTGTTGTCAGACCTCAGCAAATATGGGGTAAAAGTTATCCTGATGTTCCATCAATTAATGCTCATGCTTCTAAAGCAGTGTTTGATGCAGTTGAAAAAATTCGTAATGGTAAGCGCGAAACTGTAGGTATTACAATAACTGCTGAAAAAGGTTTAGGTAAAAGTCATATTATTAGCCGTATACGTCATCACTTGCAATCACAAGATAATACATTGTTCATTTACATGAGCAAGTATGACAACTTGAATCAAATTAAATATCAATTTCAGCAAACCGTTGCTTCTAGTTTGAGAGCATTTGGCAGTCAAGAAGTGATGCAGTGGCAAGAAATAGCTACGGCTTTAATCAATGAAGCTCAAGGTTGGAACAATACACCACAACAATACATTAGTAGTATTTATCCAAATTGGTTAAGCAAATATTCAACTAAAATAATTGACACTTTAACAGAATCAGTCTTAAAAATTAAGCCTGAAATTAATAACCCTTACATCATTAGAGCTATTTTATGGACACTCTCGACAACACACGCTCATTATGCAACCTATTGGTTATCAGGTTTAGAAATAACTCAAACACAAGGTGATGTACTGGGTTTACCAAATCCTAAAAATGAAGACAGAGAAGCTGAAGCATTAAGTAATGTACGACAGATATTAGACATAACCAGTCATTACAAAGTTACGGTGATTTGCTTTGATGAATTAGATATTACAGATGTTTCTGATACAGGATTTACAGCAGCACAAATTGTTGCAAATTTAACTAAAGATTTATACAACAGTCTCAAACAATGTGTTTTACTTCTAACAATGTATCCCGAAATTTGGAATGATCAAATTAGGGCATTACCGCAGGCTGAGGCAGTTGTTGATAGATTAGTAAGTGAACAAACTGACAGACAACCAATTGCATTAAAATATCTAAATGCTGATGATATTGTTGCTCTCGTTCAGAAATGGTTAAATGAATTTTATCAGGAAAATAATCAAAATCTTCCTCATCCTCTCTACCCATTTAAAGAAGCTAAACTCAGAGAACTTGGTAAGGGTAAGCCAACTATTAGGTCAGTTCTAAAATGGTGTGCAGAAAATTTTCTTCCTTGCCAATCTATTAATGATAAATCCTGTACAGTAGAGCCAAATGTTACAAATGCTTGGACATCTTCCACAGTCCATCCTGTAAAACCATACTTTGATAGTGAACTAGCAAATGTTGAATCTTCTATTGGTTCATTAATGGAAGAAGAGGTAAATATTGCTGAATCTCTTTGGCTGGCTTTTGATAGCTTAGTAGGTAAAACATTAGAAGGAATAATTATTGAGGAAATCGCAGCAATTGAGGCTAGCGCGGCAGACCAGGGATTCATAGATTTCATAATTGTTGGTAACGATGGAAAAGTAAGGATTGGGGTAAGTGTAGTTCAACAAGATGGTAAATTTATAGGTGCTACATTGAAGCGATTAATTGATTACAAAAAATTTAATCTAACTCGTGGCTGCTTAGTTCGTTCCAAACAAATTAATTCAGGTGCTGCATTAGCTAGAGAACGTTTGAGAATACTTTTACAAGAAAGGGGTGGAGAATGGGTAGCATTGCAAAGCCAAGATATTAAATCTCTTTTAGCTATCTATTTTGTTTGGTATAACAGTGAAAGTTACGAACTGACAGAGGAACAAATATTTGATTTTATTGAACAGAAGCAATTAGTAATCAATAATCCATTGATTAGAGAAATACTCAGCGATCCTTCTGGACAAGAACCTGATAATTTGACAGATGATGATCTGCCTATGAGAATACCTCAAAGCTTTACTAATGACGAAAAAATTGAATTAACCTTATAGTTAACTAGAAATGAATCAGCAGTTCTCACTTCCAACAGCATTATGTTTACCTGCCCCTGAGATTGAAGCTTTGATACAGGGGCGAACAATTGCAGCTATGCCCAAGATATTTATGCGTCCTGGGCAGAGGTTTTCTCTTTATCCTGCTGAGTATTCCAATAAGGTACTTTCAATTGGCCAATACTATCACGCCAACTTATTATCAATTACTCAAAAAAATATTAAATTAAACTCGTCTCAAACTGTCTCAATTAAAGCCTGGGCTAAATGTGAATTTTGCCAAATTATAGACAAGACTAAACCTTTAAAACTTTTATCTGATTTAACAATATGGAAATCAGAAGCACTTGAAGCAATCATACAGAAGCAAGAAAACATATTTCTGGCTTACTTCCGTATTTATAATTTATCTCCGGTCTGTGAAGTTGCAGTTAATCCCAATATTCAAGAAAAGTTAGGTAAATTCGTTAGTTTACCTATTGTGAATGCTTCTGAAGACAATCCAATATTAAACGATCGCACTTTTGCACAACGTAGACAGCAACTAGAAAAATTAGAACCTCCAAAGCATCCTGAATTAGAAGAATTGCAGAGTATTCTAGCCCCGCTTGCAATTACCAACCCAGTGGCTAAAGAATTAGATGATGATATTCAAATATTGTTAGGTTGGAGAAACACTAAGAAAATTCAACCAATAAAGACAGATTTAGATTGGATAAATGAGATTGTATCTCTGGGTAATCGTAGTAAAGAAGAAGATATAGGAAAAAATAATTATCAAGCTGGGACAGATTTTGAAATCATAGTTCGTCAAAGCCTTGAATTTTTAGGCTTTACAGTTGACTACTTCCATAAAGGCGGTGCTGGTGGTGTAGATGTATTCTGTTCACAACCTTATCCATTAGTTGCAGAATGCAAAGCTGGTAAAAAAATTCCTAATGATACCGCAGTGCAACTATTAAACTTAGGAACTCTACGCTTAAAAAGCCAGGAATTATTTAAGCAAGCAACTAAATTAATTATCGGGCCAGGTGAAGCCACAATCCAACTCAATGAAGCTGCAAAAGTACAAGATATGGCTATTATTAACCCAGAAACACTTGAAAAGCTCGTTAAATTGCAAAGCAATCACCGCAATTCAGTAGATTTATTTAGGCTGAAAGAATACTTAAAAGCAGGCCAATCTGATCAAGAAGTTGAAAGATATATTGACCAAGTTTATTTAGATTTGAGTATGCGATCGCACATTATTCAGCTTGTTAAAAACTATCTGCAAAACTCAGGTGTAGAATCTGCTGGCGTTGACGCTTTACATGGGGCATATTTTGGTTCTAAACCGCCACAACCAATTAAACCAGGAGAAATGCACGAAATTTTAATAGAACTTTCATCACCCTTAACAGGCTACCTAGGGCGAATTAAAGGTAGTGATTGGAGAAGCGATCGCTTTTACTACCTCCGCGACTTACCAATTCAATAATGATCGCGTAGCGTGTGTATATCTGTCGTTAATTCCTAATTAGTATGTCTCACAGCTAGAAGGTAATGTCTAATCCCAAGTAATAGTCACAAACGAAAGGGAGGGCTAGGGTAAAACCAATATGGATAAGTTTATGAATCTGCGTTGAGGCTCCGATATTCTCAAGAATATCGAAAGTGACTGATACGGTAGTGTGGGGTAAATCACCCGTTATGTAAACGGAAACAGGAAAGATGCCTGATGTCAATCTTTATAGGATACCAAGCTCCCGGAGTATAGCAGAATCCTAAATTGGTTGTATCTGTTGCGTGCGAAACGGGGAAAACCCACAGGACTTACGCAACTGGAACAAAGAGGGGGTAAGGCGCAGCCCTACCCAGCGACAATTCAACTCAAACCAAGCACATAAGAATACTTGGGCATTTTAGTTTCTCA
Source organism: Anabaena minutissima FACHB-250 (assembly GCF_014697125.1). Classification (GTDB taxonomy): domain Bacteria; phylum Cyanobacteriota; class Cyanobacteriia; order Cyanobacteriales; family Nostocaceae; genus Trichormus; species Trichormus minutissimus. The sequence goes on from NZ_JACJRG010000011.1 coordinate 71,581, forward strand.
ATTAAATAATTAGAAAGCAAATTATGCTTGATTTGATAAATAGTTTGACCAGTTTGATAGGCTAAATTCTTTAATCTAATCCAAACCAACATTGCACAAGCAATATGATTTCTTTGAAGCATAGCCTTACGACATTGACAAGATTCAATGCCAGTTAATTGTTGAATCTCTCTGTAAAACTCTTCAATTTTCCAACGAATTTTACACACCTGTTGTACAACATCCGTGGAGCTTTGAGATAAATCGTTAGTGGCGATATAATCCGTTCTGCTGGTAGAAACAGTAACTCGGAATAGTTTCACTTTTTTCAACACTGAATTCTATTGCGAAGACAAAGCTTTCGGAATCAAACTAATACTGATGTACTATAAAATAGCGATCGCATTGTGCCAGTTGCATAAGTCCTGACTACTTCAGCAGTAATCATGGCACTATGGCGATCGCTCTGACACGAACAAACCCCGTTCTTTCAACCGCTCTAGCTCTTTTGGATCTCTCAAATGTCATCACAATACAGAGATTCTCAGTGCGTGAACAGCTTCTTGCCAAAATGAGAATTGCTGGGGTTTTGAGAACGTATAGAGAAAACTCTGTGATCACAATTTACATTGACCAGGGATATACAGGTTTTTTGAAAATAAAAGAAAAACTTATGATTTGAATTTGAAATTACTTAGCAGATCCATGTAAAGCGATCGCCAATTTTCAGATAAACTTAGGCACATACCTGCCGTTCTGATCTTTTTTAAATTCAAAATGCAAAATGCAAAACTAAGAAGAAGATTTATCTTGAATTAATTCTGGGTATCAGGCTCTAAGTGATTGCAATTTTGAATTGTTTTAACCCCTAATATCTGAATCAAGGAGGAATTACAACGTGAATTTCTTGCCCGATTTTTTGATGCGCTTATATAAACTTAAAAATATCGTTCAAAGCGAAAGCAAAGCATAGATGTCTGTCTTCTGTTCGATATCAATATCAGGTTTGAGCGACCCAGTTTCTCTCCTTGAGACATTCTCCATTCACAGGTGAATTTCTGACAGGTGTTTCCGTCGCAGCGCGCAAGTACCCGCCACCGCCACAAACATTCGATCAGCATGGAGCATACATAATGAACAAGTTTGACTCAACTAAACTGCGGACAAAATTTGACAACACCAGCGAAGGCTGGCTAGTGCAGGTATATAGCGGCGATCGCCGCCTGCTCTGCGTGCTCGATTCGTCTCACGCCTGGACTTTTTTGTTGGGCTGTGGGTTCAGTCTCCTACTGGCGGTGGGGTGGTTTAACCTCGCCAGTTACAGTCCATCCACGACTTATGAACCGTCAACAGCTCCCCCTGAAATGTGGATTGATTAGCTCAGTGCTAGAAGATTGGTGTCCACCCAACTCTTCCGATTTGGTTGATCCCATACCGTCCTCGGTGCAATATCCGTGTATAGAGAAAATTCTGTAATCGCAATTTACATTGACCAGAGATATACGAATTTTCTGAAAATAAAAGGAAAACTTATGATTTTAATTTGAAATTACTTGGCATATCCATGTAAAACAATCGCAAATTTGTGCGAATTTAAGGATCTGACTTAAGTACATAGAATTTTGGGTCTTAAGAAATATTGATCTATAGAAGTTACTGTGGGACAGCGACACCTTCCAGCCCCATTCGGAGAGCGGCCATCTTTGAAACACCTGTCGGCAGAGTTGAAGTGCTGCACCCTTACTTCTTAAAGCTCACTTATCACAATAATCGCTCTTTTTTAGAGGAGGCAGAAGGAGGTATTCATGGATTTTTTGTCCTTGTTCTTAATGGACTTCGTTAAGCAGTTGCAGTCCCCAACACTTGGGTTTTTGATCGGTGGTATGGTCATTGCCGCTCTCGGTAGCGAATTGATAATTCCAGAGGCGATTTGTCAGATCATCGTCTTCATGTTGCTCACCAAAATCGGTCTGACTGGTGGTATTGCGATCCGCAATTCCAACCTGACAGAGATGGTGTTACCCGCAGCGTCTGCTGTAGCAGTAGGGGTTCTTGTTGTATTCATCGCGCGCTATACTTTGGCCAAGCTGCCGAAGGTCAAAACCGTAGATGCGATTGCGACCGGGGGGTTGTTTGGTGCTGTGAGTGGCTCTACCATGGCTGCCGCCCTGACGCTACTGGAAGAACAAAAAATCCAATACGAGGCATGGGCAGCCGCACTCTATCCCTTCATGGATATCCCCGCGCTCGTAACGGCGATTGTGGTGGCCAACATTTATCTGAACAAGAAGAAGCATAGTGCAGCAGGCGAGTATCTCAGCAAGCAGAGCGTTGCAGCAGGCGAGTATCCCGATCAGCAGGATTATCCCAGCAGTCGGCAAGAGTATCTCCGCAAGCAGCAGTCTGCGGATAATCGAGTCAAAATATGGCCGATCGTCAAGGAAAGCCTCCAGGGCCCTGCCCTATCGGCAATGTTGCTCGGCATTGCTCTTGGCCTGTTCACCCAGCCGGAAAGTGTCTATAAAAGCTTCTACGACCCCCTCTTCCGAGGCTTGCTTTCTATCTTGATGCTGGTCATGGGTATGGAGGCTTGGTCAAGGATTGGCGAACTGCGCAAGGTAGCCCAGTGGTACGTCGTGTATAGCGTAGTGGCACCGTTAGTGCATGGGTTCATCGCCTTCGGTCTCGGCATGATTGCCCACTACGCCACGGGATTCAGCCTGGGCGGTGTTGTGATCCTGGCCGTCATCGCCGCCTCCAGTTCAGATATCTCAGGTCCACCCACGTTGCGAGCCGGGATTCCGTCGGCCAATCCCTCCGCCTACATCGGTGCCTCCACAGCTATCGGTACACCCATTGCGATTGGCTTGGCAATACCGCTCTTCCTCGGTCTCGCCCAGGCGATAGGCGGCAGCTAATCCCAGACGGTTAGGGTCGCTGTCGGCCCTCCCTTGACCCGGCAGACCAAGCGACTCAATATATAAGATCAATTACGGTAAGGAGGTAACCAACATGGCCAAGCCAGCCAAAAAGCTCGTCATCGTCACGGAAAAGATTCTGCTGAAAAAGATCGCCAATATCATCGAAGAAGCCGGGGCAACCGGTTATACGGTTCTGGAAACTGGCGGTAAAGGCAGTCGCAACGTGCGCTCGTCGGGACAACCCAACGTTTCTGACACCCAGGCGAATATAAAATTCGAGGTGCTCACCCCGGATCGGGATATGGCGGAGAATATTGCGGATCAGGTCGCAGTGAAGTTTTTCCTCGATTTTGCGGGCATGATCTATATCTGTGACGCGGAGGTACTGTACGGACACAGTTTCTGCGGACCAGACGGCTGTTGAATCGAGACGACACAGACCTAACAAGCCGGGGCATGACCCCGGTTTTTAGTAGTCGTATTTCTTGCCTGCGGGACTTGGGTCTCAGTGGCAGTCCCCAGTCCCTATTCCCCCAATACGGTTCGGTTAAGCTCTAAGCGGTATTGAGTTAGGTCGAGGGGGAGTATTATCTCCCGCCCCTCCCAATTAGAACTGGACGTGCAACTTTAGCTGCATCCAGCTCCCGACAAACTTAATTGGTTAGAGTCGATGGGCGGTATTACCCGCCGCACCTCTCTGTTCAATCTGGGCGTGCAAGTTTTCCCCGCACCCAGCTTTCGATGTTCTTACCTTGCGGTTTTGCTCATGTGCAGGTAATCATGGCATGACTCATGTATTGCTACAAGGTTTTGCCATTTCCAGTTATTATGGTTTCCATCTACATGGTGTAGATGTACTCTCTCTTGGGTGCATCCCAGTTTTTATCCCTCATTTGTCACTCTAGGCAGAGGAAAAGTAGAAATCAGGGTGAGTTAGGAAAATAAAAAGATTCTCTCCTGATTTTATATTAAGAAAAGTAACGATAAAAAGTGAGCGATCGCACTGACTAAAACAACGTTATCTCACTGATTTTATATTAAGAAAAGTAACGATATCAAGTGAGCGATCGCTACATTGCCAAGCAGCCAATCGCCTAACTTTAGTATTTAAATTAGTGCAAGTAATTTTAACTACAAGTTCTTTAAACTACGTTCATATGATACTTGTACCCTGTGTTCTTGAATTTACAAAATTTTTTTAATTAATACTGTCGAATAACCAAGCATATACTTATTACACTGGTATTTCAGCATACTGTCAAAGAAGTAAAGTAAAGGGCAGATGATTTATGTATTACCAAATTTGGAATTTCTTTTTAAAAGATGATGAATATGTTTGCTGGAAAGAAAAAATAAAACTTAACAATATTTATAGTAATTTTACATGGGAGAAAATTCATGATTTTTTTAGATTTGTTGAGAAGAATTTCTTCTTGAAGCATCAATTAGGAGAAACACAAAACCTGGCTCAATTTATTAATGTAGTAACCGAGAATGGTTACAATTTAACCGCAGAACAACTTGCTTGGTTTCTCGTTACCAGAAAACAGATTTGGGAATTTTTTGATTTAGCACAAAAAACACCAACTATAAAAGACGAATTGCTAACAGCTAAAAGTCCGGAGCAGTTTGTCTATATTGCTGCTAATTATGGTTATTACTTTACTGTAGATGAGTTAGCTTGGCTGTTAACTGAAATCAAGTCATCACCTGAATTAGTACCCATCAATAACAGCGTAGGGGAGATTGATACTGTATCGAACTACGGCAAAATAGAAATAGGATACTGGATTTGGTTAGCCGAAGAATGGGGACTTGTCGCACCGTTTTGTCATAAAGATCCGCCTTTAGCTTTCCTAGCCCAATACACTGACGATCCTTTTTTACCAGATCGCTGTTTTTTACCCAAGAGCTACTTTAATCAACATTTTGTTAGTCAAAGCAAATAGTAACTGCCCTTACTCTATTCGGTAATTCATCAAATAGCCTAAGTCGATAGGCATCATTAAACATAGAATAAAATCCCACTTTGTAGAGAGTGATTCATTGCTTAAAGCCAGGACTATCAGGACTAAAGTCCTTACTACAAACTTTAAATTATGTACTTCTATCTACTTAATTTCTATGTTGTATGGCAATTCTAAATCCTTCGTGAACGTCAAGAACCCCGGTTTCTCATAGAAACCGGGGTTCTTTTCATATAGCAGTAGATTTATTAGCCAAGAGAAACTTTTAAACTGCTAGGTTGTGCAGGATTTCCCTCGAATACTACACCGCGTTGATTGGCTTGCAAGTGACGCAGAATCTTATAAATAGCTTCCACATCATCAACAACGCCCGCCTTCTCAGCAATTTGTTCTAAAGAGAGGGGTGTTTTTTCTTTTTGCAGTAATCCTACTACTTTGGCTTGCAGATCCAAAATGGCAGCTGCCGCTTTTTTACCAGCTTCTACCCCTGGTTGGTGGTAAGCGTTAACATTTACCAAACTAGCATACAAGCCAACAGCCCGTTCATACAAGGCAACTAGTGCGCCTACAGTCCGGGGATTAACTTGGGGAATAGAAACTGTAATTGAATCGCGCTGATTTTCGTAAAGGGCTTGGCGAGTTCCTTGCAGAAAACCAGAGAGATAATCACCTGAAGTCACACCAGGATCTATTTCGGGAGATGCGCCGTTACGGTCTTCTAAAACTTCAATTAAAGTAGCAAAGAAATTGGGTACACCTTCACGCAACTGCTGCACGTAAGCGTGTTGGTCGGTTGAACCCTTATTACCATAAACGGCAATACCTTGATAAACAGTATTGCCGTCTAAGTCTTTTTCTTTACCCAAGGATTCCATGACTAGCTGTTGCAAATAACGACTGAACAACAGCAAACTATCCTTATAGGGTAAGACAACCATGTCTTTTTCACCCTTACCATTACCAGCAAAATACCAAGACAACGCTAGCAACGCCGCCGGGTTATTTTTCACATCGGGGACGCGGGTAGCGTCATCCATTTCTTTAGCACCCTCTAGCATCGCGCGGACATCAATACCTTGCAATGCGGCGGGAACTAACCCGACAGTAGACATTTCTGAAGTACGTCCACCCACCCAATCATACATAGGGAATCTAGCCAGCCAGCCTTCCGCTTTAGCTAATTTGTCTAGATTGCTATCAGCACTAGTAATGGCTACTGCATATTGAGCAAAGTCTAAATTTTGTCCAGCATAGGCCTTTTTGACTTCAATCATGCCGTTACGGGGTTCTGGTGTCCCTCCAGACTTGGAGATAACTAGTACCAACGTGCTAGCAAGATGATTTCTGAGTTGAGTGAGAACCCGATCAATGCCCGCAGGATCAGTATTGTCGATAAAATGAATTTTTAGGGGTGGAAATTCCGGGGCGAGGGCTTCAGCAACAAATTGGGGGCCGAGAGCCGAACCACCAATCCCAATGGAAATAATATCTGTGAAGCGGCTGGCTTTGGGTGGATGAACAGCACCTGTATGAACTTTTTCCGCAAAGGATTCCAGTTGTTCTAAACTTTGAACAATTTCTTGTGTAAGTTCTGGAGTGGGTGCTAAATCTGGATTTCGCAACCAGTAGTGTCCCACCATGCGGTTTTCGTCAGGATTAGCGATCGCTCCCTTCTCTAATTCCGCCATATCCGCAAACGCTTTGTCAAACTTCGGCAGCAACGACTTCACGAAGGCATCATCAAAACGCATCCGACTAACATCTAGATACAGTCCTAATCCCTCGTGGAAATATAACCAATCTTGGTATCGTTGCCAAAGTGCCTTCGCATCCATAGGGAAATCTCTAGTAAAGTGTCCTTTACAATCAAGTGTAATGTAACGGTAGACGCATCCCTGCTTTGCCTTATACAGTTTTAAGTGTTGAGTAACTCTTGACCCTAAACATCTGGCATAGGTATAACCCGAAGAAATTTGACAATATCTCCCCTAATCTCTATGCCAACCAAATAATCATCTATAGTAAATCGATGAAAAATCCCTTCATCATCAAGTTGCCGTAGTTCTGCCAGAGAATGCAAAGTCCGCTTTTCGGCAAACTCAAAAAACACAAAATCATATACTCGCTGATAGGCAGCAGGTTCTAAATTTTTCAGGTCTACTAAAAAAGACCTGGCATAGCGCATTTCCAAATTCACTACGTTCACCTTTTTGGGGACTAGAGACTGGGGATTGGGCTGACTTTTCACGTTATGTGGAAAAGCTAACGCGAAACCTAACCCCCTAACCCCCTTCCCTACTAGGGAAGGGGGAAAAGTTAAAGCCTCTCTCCTTGTAGGGGAGAGGTTTGGAGAGGGGTTTTCCTGATCCCGCGAAAAGTCAGGGGACTGGGGATAACGGGGATTGGGAAGAGGTAGAAGTTTTTTAAATTTTGAATTTTGTTAGCGCAGCGTAAAGCCTTCGGCATAGCTTCGCTTAGAGCGAGTCCGCGTTCGCGCAGCGTCTCGTAGAGAGCGTCATTTTAAATTTTGAATTGATTTGTCCCCAATCTTTAGACAAACATCAACATCCTGACGGCTTCATCATGAGTTAAGATGTCCCACGGTTGCTGCGATCGCTTGACTTGTTGTATTGCTTTTAGCATATAAAAGTCACAATGCAGCGCGTGGGTACAACTCCAAATGCTGTCAAGTTCTTCGTCCCCTAATTGCTCAATTAAGTGATGGATTCTAATTCTTAGCAAGTTCATCTATCGTTTACATAAACCAAAACACAAAGGTATTGTTCCCATAAATCTCTAATGGTTAACGGCAATATTAGGGGACAGGTGACAGGTGACAGGTGACAGGTGACAGGTGATAGTTTATCCGTAGGTAGATTAATTTTGAATTTTGCGAAAAGTTCTGTAGGCGGGTTTCCCAACCTAGGAACGCCACTTGCTACAAGCCGGGAAACCCGTCCAACGCAGTGGCTCAACTTTTCAAGACGAATTTTGAATTTTGAATTCGGAGCGCAGCGACGTGACCAATGATTGAATATATTATTTTTCTGGCAATTTCTACAGCAACCTTTGCCCTGTTTAGTTTAGGACTCAATTTACAATGGGGTTTTACAGGGTTAATTAACTTTGGTCATATCGCTTTTATGACCTTGGGTGCTTACACCACAGTGTTATTAAGTCTTAAAGGTGTGCCTTTATTGATATCAGCCCTGATTGGGGCAGTTGTGGCAGCTTTATTAGGTTTACTTATAGGTTTGGCAACTCTGCGCCTGCGTGAAGATTATTTGGCGATCGTCACAATTGGCACAGGTGAATTGATTCGCTTAGTAGTCAATAACCAAGAGTTACCTGTAGGTGATGCCTGGGTATCTGGGGCTTTTGGTGTGCAGAGTTATCCCATCCCTCTATCAACACCGCCGAATTTGTTCTTTCGCTTGGGGATGATTGGTGTACTGACGCTACTATTTGCAATTACTGTTTTTTCTTTGTGGCGGTGGATTCGGACTGCTCAAAAATCACAGATTACTGATTCAGGTTACAGAGTCGGTAATAAGCAAGAATTTACTTCGCGGTTGGTGGTGGGAAGCATCTTAGGCTTATTGGCAGGCGCGATTTATATTTCTGGGGTAATCACACTCTATAACTACATCCCTAAAGCGGGGTTAATGTTGTCATCGCTGGTGGTGTTGGCCTTTGTATTCTGGCGGTTAGAATATTTAGTGCGATCGCCTTGGGGTAGAATTCTCAAAGCTATTCGTGAAGATGAAGAAATACCCAAAGCAATGGGTAAAAATGTCTTTTGGTACAAGTTACAATCCTTAATGTTAGGTGGTGCGATCGCAGGTGTCGCTGGTGCTTTCTTCGCTTGGCAAATCAGCGCGATTTATCCTGATAATTTCCAGCCACAACTGACTTTTGACTCGTGGATTATGGTCATTCTCGGCGGTTCTGGTAACAATATCGGCACAATCTTAGGCGCAGTCATTTACTTTGCCTACGATGCCATTACGCGGGAAGTCTTACCCCAAATTATTCCCCTTGATGCCGCACGTTTAGGTGCATTCCGCATCATGGTAATTGGTTTTATTTTGATGGTGCTAATGATTTGGCGGCCTCAAGGTATCTTAGGGAAAAAGGAGGAACTCACCCTTGGTAAATAACCAATCATCCCCACTTCCCTTATTAGCAGCTACTGGACTTTGCAAAAGCTTTGGGGGGATAAAAGCTGTCAGCGAAGCCCAAATAGAAGTCGCTAAAGGCAGCATTACCGGCTTGATTGGCCCCAATGGTGCTGGCAAAACTACTTTATTTAACTTACTCTCAAACTTTATTCATCCCGATAAAGGACGTGTAATTTTTGACGGCGAACCCATCCAAAACCTGCAACCTCACCAAATCGCCCAGCAGGGACTAGTCAGGACTTTTCAAGTAGCCCGCACACTCTCCCGCCTGTCAGTATTAGAAAATATGCTACTAGCAGCCCAAAAACAAACAGGCGAGAATTTTTGGCAGGTGCAGTTACAACCCCAGGTAGTAGCCAAAGAAGAGAAGCAATTAAAAGAGAGAGCAATGTTAGTGCTGGAATCCGTGGGTTTAGCTCAAAAAGCCTACGAATATGCTGGTGGTTTGTCTGGTGGACAACGCAAGCTGCTAGAAATGGGCAGAGCGTTGATGACTGATCCCAAGTTGATTTTGTTAGATGAGCCAGCAGCCGGAGTTAACCCTAGATTAATTGATGATATATGCGATCGCATTCTCAATTGGAATCGTCGAGATGGCATGACTTTTCTAATTATTGAACACAATATGGATGTCATTATGTCCTTGTGCGATCGCGTTTGGGTGCTAGCTGAAGGCAGGAATTTAGCTGATGGCACACCCGCAGAAATTCAAAACAATGCCCAAGTGTTGGAAGCCTATTTAGGGCAATGAGGCACGGGAGCAGGGGAGCAGAGGAGCAGAGGAGAACAACTAATAATTAATTAGTCTTGGCTGAGAACTCAGCACTCACCACTCACCACTCACCACTCACAATCGCCAATAAACCCCATTGTCTCGCTGCATTAATTGATAGCCAATCAACTCCCGTCGCAAGGTTGCATAGTCAGCATGATAGGGTTTGAGAATGTCATTTACCTCAGGTTCTGAGTAGTTAATTCCCAAGTCAAATTTGTTGGCTAACCACTTGAGAATCACTAACCGCTTTTTACGACTAGCCGGAATCTCTTTGAGCCGTTGTACTATATCCGTACTATTATGGTCTACCTCTAAGTAGTTTTTCAAGACTTTGCTTTCCCAAGCTTCCGTATCTACATTCTCTATCAAGGAGGCCATTTGCTCAGGGGTGAAAATTTTCTTACTGATACTTTGTAAGACTTCGCTATCTAACTGGTATATACGACTGTTACCTTCTGGGCGCATTGTCACCAAATTTAACTCTTTGAGTTTTGCCAAATGATGAGAAATTGTAGGCTCTTTTAGCTGCATGAGTGCTGCCAATTCTTCGACACTGCACTCTTGATTGGCTAAGATTCCTACAATCTTCAATCGGCTCTCGTCAGCCAAAACTTTGAAAAATTGCAATAGGGTCTTAAATTGCTCTTGTTTCATAATTTGTTATAATTAATTCGATCACAATCTAATTAGAGCTAGATCGAATTACTGATGCGGTTCTCGTCTGATGCAGTACAAGCACTGCTTTGGTGAATTTTGAGTTAATGTTAATTTTGCGATTTGTTCTGAGAAAAATTGAGATTTCTTAAGTAGTTCTTTACATTTTGCTATGTTCAAACCATTATCGCGCCGAAAAAGAACGAATCGAGGTATGCCCAAGCCAGGTACTTCTCTCGTCCAGGCTGCTAGATTTTTGGGCATAGACCAAAGCAGTCTATATATGGCTTTGCAAAAAGGACAGATTCCCACTCATCGAAAAGATGGGCGGACGGTAATTAGTCAAGGTGCTTTAATGGAATATCAAGCCAGAAACAGACCTAACTTCTAAATATTCAGACTCAAAATCTTAGGTTTGGCTGGTTGATCATCACAATTTTTTGCATCAATCTCAAGTCTTACGAGACGTGATTTGTAAAGAAAGCGCACTTTAGTCGAGGGATATAAGCGAATAGCTGAATTCCCAAAGGCTATAAGTGCCTCTTTTTCTGGAGTTCAAGCCTCTAAGAGATTAATAAAAGGAGTTTTCTTTGCTAGTAGTTCTGGGAATTAAATTTCTACGCCTTCGATACGTTGCATAGCAAAGGGCGATCGCTTCAGACCCTACAGATGCTTGATCTAAGTAAGTCGATGGAAATCAACCTAGCTATGTAACAGAATCTAAAATCGACATAATAATCCTTGCGATTGCTACGCTTGGGGACGCTAACGCTAACGTTTCATACCCTACGGGAAGGCTAACGCCAACGCAATGACATAGCGTGAATTATTTAAGCCATTCTACTTATTGCCAACATTTTTTGAACTGGTATAATTTTTCCAAATAATTAATATAGAAAATTGCATAAGTTGATTGTGAATAAATCATAGAATACTTAAATATATTTATTTAAGTAAAGGAGAATATATTGGCTTTACTTTTGCTTGAAATCTCTATTTTTTCGCCATAGGTTATTCTCTCAAGCAATAAAAATTATGACAATTAACAGAAAGCTTGCTCCCATAGAGCAAAGCATGGAAATTTTAAACCGTCGCGTTGCTGCTAATGTAGTTACAATTAGCCGTGTTCAGGGAAAATTAAGTCAAGACATAGTTAGGCAGGCTCTTGATTTAATTCAAGTTCGCCATCCTCTGCTTAACTCTCGAATTGTTGGCAATTTAGATAATATTTGCTTTGAATTTGGAGCAGAACAACTTCCTTTACGTATAGTTCATAAAAAATATCTAGCCCAATGGCAGGAAGTTGTTTTAGAAGAATTGAACCAACCAATCGCTAGCAATAAATATTTAGCCCGTTCTGTATTAATTAGATTTGCAGATGAAAATGTCAATTATTTATTAATAATATTACATCATGCAATTTCAGATGGATTATCAATAGTTAAGTTACATTCCGAAATTTTAACTTACTGTCAAAAACTGGTTTCTAACCAATCAGATTCAGATACCTTTATCTTATCTCCTTTACCCTCTATTCAAAAATTAATGCCGCAAACAATGCAGGGTAAACTGGGTGTCATAAAAGGAATTTTTTTTGCATTTAGATTGCTGCTAAACATTATTTTATATCAGCCTAAAAAGTTGACTTTTGAGCAGTGTGTACCTTTTAAATTACGCACATCTGGAATGATTCATCGCCAGTTAAATCGAGAAGATACTATAAAATTAGTGGAGATTTGTAGAAATAGAAATACAACTGTACAGTGTGCTTTGTGTGCAGCTATGCTGATAGCAGTAGCAAGAAAGATTAGCAATATATATAAACCAAATATTTGCTTGAGTTGTCATTCATATGTTGATTTACGAAAACGGTTTCTACCAGAAGTTAATCGTGAAAACTTAGGCATATTGATTTCCGCCATCACCTCATTTCACACTCTGGATAGCAAGGTATCGTTTTGGAATTTAGCGCAGGATGTTAAAAAACAGTTAGCAGCAAGTTTACAAAGTGAAGATATCTTTAGTAGTGTTTTAATATCTAAGAAAATTTACGATTTTCTTTTACTTCAACCAAATAAAGCACCTGTGAGTGTAGCTGTCACAAATATTGGTCGAGTCACGATTCCTAGTGATTATGGTGAATTTAAACTTGAAGAAATCAGTTTTGTACCATCTCAGGCAGTATTCGGTGGTACTTTTAGTGTTGCGGTTGCAACATTTCAAGACACAATGTTCTTAAACTTCACATTTTCTGAGCCTTCAGTTAGCCGAGAAAGTGCTGAAAGTTTAGCAAATGATGTAATGTCTTATATGCTCGATGCTTGTCATGAGACTCATCTCTAATCCCCCTTCCTCCCATTGTCATAGCTTTGAGCCTGGCGGAGGGAGGACGAGAGGTAAGAGATGAATATAGAAATCAATAATTGATTTTGTGCAATGTTTAACTAAATTGCTCACCTACATCTAGGTTGAATAACATCTGTAGGGTTTGCATACAGCGTCTTCTAGCATCAACATCTTGTTGCGCCCGCAATTGCACCATTGGGTCATGTAAAATTTTATTAACAATCCCTCTTGTTAAAGCTTCAATGACTTCTTGATGCTTGTCACCAAATTCCGAACCTAATCTTGATAAAGCTTTTTCTAATTCTTGTTCGCGAATGGTTTCAATTTTATTCCGTAGAGAGCTAATGGTTGACACAGTTTCTAGACTGCGCCACCAAATATCAAAAGCATCAACCTCTTCTTCTAATAGCCGTTCTGCTTCTTGAGCCATTTTTCTACGGCTTTCATAATTTTGTGCGACAACAGCCTTTAAATCATCGACATTAAAGGCTTGTACATGAGACAGTTCATTTACGTCTGTATGGACATTACGCGGCACAGAGATATCAAATAACATCAGAGGTTGATTAGGAGCTAAAACCATCTCTAGTTTCGCTCTATCAAGTATTGGCTCTGTTGCCGAAGTGCTAGTAAATACTATATGACTATCGGAAATTACTTGCATCATATCCGGGAGCAAGTGTGTGCGAATAGGCTGATCAGAAAACTGCTGTGCCAATTCTTGAGCGCGATCGCGGGAGCGATTGACAATACTAATTTGCGTAGCACCTTTAGAAATCAGGTGTTGTACCAACAGCCGTGACATCTTACCAGCACCGAGAATTGCTACTCGACAACTAGATAAATTATCTGCTTTGATTTGTGCTAATTCCACAGCAGCCGAACTAATAGAAACTGCACCAGTCCCGATGCTCGTTTCCGTGCGGACGCGCTTACCAGCTGTCAGTGCTTGTTTAAATAATCGATTCAGAATTGTTTTTATACCATTAAATTGCTGCCCCAGTTTGTGAGTATTTTTCACCTGAGCCAGAATTTGTCCTTCTCCGAGGACTAAGCTATCTAAGCCAGCAGCTACCCGCATAACGTGCATCACTGCATCTTCGTGCAGCAGAACAAATAAGTGTTGTCGTAAAGAATTTACAGGTAATTTGCTGTGTTCTGAAAGAAACTGAGTAACTTCTCGGATACCATGCTCAGTTTCCGCCGCCACAATGTAAATTTCTAAGCGGTTACAAGTGCTAAGGATAGCAACTTCATCAATGTGGGGATAGCTGGTGAGGTGTGCGATCGCACTTTCTGTTTGTGGTTCTGGAATACTCAGCTTTTCCCGAATTTCAACTGGGGCTGTTTTATGGCTTAACCCCACCACTGCAATATTCATTTCTTATCGGTAATTAGTAATGGGTTATTTAATGATTGGGGATTGGGGATTGGGGATTGGGGACTGGGGACTAGGAATTTTAGATTTTGCGGAAAATTCTGTAGGCGGGAAACCCGCCGTGAGAACGCCACTTGCTACAAGCCGGGAAACCCGTCCAACGCAGTGGCTCAACTTTTCAAAACGGATTTTAGATTTTGGATTGAACAATCTAAAATCCACTCATTGCAAATCTAAAATTGAAAGATTGGGGACTGGGGATTGGGGATGAAATTTATCACCAGATATCCCTGTCACCTGTCCCCTGTCCCTAACTCCTAGTGCAGTTGCACAATCTTGGGCTGTTCCCACATATGAATGGTATCTACAAACCGAGCAGTTTTGGATTGGCTGGAAATAACCAGACTTTGAGTTCTAGAACCGCCGTGGAAGAAGCGGACACCTTGCATGAGGTTTCCAGAGGTGATACCACACGCAGCGAACAGAACAGTTTCCCCAGATGCCAGTTCATGGGCGTTGTAGACCTTATCAGCGTCATTAATACCCATAGAACTCAAACGATCGAGATTAGCTTCTCTGCTTTCACCAATCAAGCCTGTTTTCACTACTGCTGGATCGTAGATCAATTGACCTTGGAAGTGTCCACCCAAAGCACGCATTGCGGCTGCGGAAATCACACCTTCAGGAGCAGCACCAATACCCATCAGCGCATGAATATTAGTACCAGCAAAGCCACAAGATACAGCCGCACCCACGTCACCATCAGAAATCAACTGTACTCTTGCGCCGGCTTCACGGATTTCTTTGATCAAATCGGTGTGGCGATCGCGCTTCATGACTACTATCACAAGTTCGTCAATAGCGCGGTCTAGACACTCGGAAAGAATCTTGAGGTTTTCCGTGGCTGATTTGTTAATGTCTACGTGACCTTTAGCGGCTGGAGGTGCTGCTAGTTTCTTCATGTAGAAGTCAGGAGCAGCAAATAGTCCACCTTTTTCAGAAATTGCCAACACAGCCATTGAACCAGGTTGTCCATAGGCAACCAAGTTTGTACCTTCGCAGGGGTCAACGGCAATATCAATTTCGACCAATTCATCGGGGTTACAGAAGTTTTTAGCATCTTCTTGGGTACAGATACCGACTTCTTCTCCAATGTAAAGCATGGGCGCGTCATCGCGTTCCCCTTCCCCAATTACAATGCGACCACGCATATGAATTTTATTCATCCGCTCCCGCATTGCTTCCACTGCTACTTGGTCAGCAGTATTTTTTTCGCCCTTACCCATCCACTTTGCGGATGCGATCGCGGCCTGTTCTACTACCTCAATAATCTCTAATCCAAGTGTATTTTCCACAGAGTCACCCTCTCAACTGCTTGATTTTTCCGACTTTTCATCTAGCCATTTCAGTTCTTAAGTCTACCAAAGGGCGGATACCGTGTGATCAAATAGAACAAATACTATTAAGTTGCCATTTGCTAATGTGTTAAGTTTTGCTGCTAAAATTAACATCTGATTGAATCGTGTGTAATATGCCCCACTGATTTAAATATTGGAAATTAAATCCTAGGAGAGTAGAAAGTATGTGCAAGTTATTTCTTCTGACAATGTAAAACTTTAAACATTCTCAAAATCTTTAACAATAGGTCGGCTTGGCGGATATTTTCACTCAAGTGTAAAGCAAACCAATGGATCAGATTGAAATCTGTTGAAACCAATGCCTACAACTAAAGCTTCTGTATGAAAAAATGCGATCGCTGCTTTAGCTTTTTCTCTGGCTTGTAGATAAAAAAATAGCAACCTTATTTTTTTGTGTTCCCTAAAAACTCAAAATATTGGACTTGAGAAATAAAACCGAGGTTGGTGTCTACTTTATAATTCTTAAAAAAGCATCAGATAAAAATTATGTTTGACTTTCTTAATCCCCTACTTGGTCGCCATCCCGAACGTATCAAAGCCAATGTTGAAATATATACCTGGCAAACTTGCCCTTACTGTATTAGAGCCAAGCTATTACTGTGGTGGAAAGGTGTAAATTTCACAGAGTATAAAATTGATGGTGACGAAGCCGCAAGAGCAAAAATGGCAGAACGTGCCAATGGTCGCCGCACAGTACCGCAAATTTTCATCAATAACCAACATCTTGGCGGCTGTGATGACCTCTATCAACTAGACACCAAAGGTCAACTTGACCCTCTGTTAGTACAGCCAGCTTGAGTTAGTGCTGAGTGCTGAGTTCTGAGCGAAGTTATCGTTTCTTTTTCCTTGTCTCCAAAAATTTTTGAATTTTGAATTTTGAATTTTGAATTTTGAATTAATTTACCCCGAATATCTCATCTATCGTCACTGGATGAGCCGAGCTTTAGAATTGGCAAAAGTTGCTGGTGACGCGGGGGAAGTCCCAGTTGGGGCTGTGATTACTGATGCTGATGGTAATTTAATTGCTGAAGGTGAAAACCGAAAAGAGCGTGATCAAGATCCTACAGCCCATGCAGAAATTATTGTTTTGCGTTCAGCCACCAAAAATTTACAAACTTGGCGGCTTCATGATTGCACCTTGTATGTAACCTTAGAACCTTGTCCTATGTGTGCAGGTGCGATCGTACAAGCACGTCTAGGAAAGTTAGTCTATGGAGTGGACGATACCAAAACCGGCGCAATTCGGACAGTTCTCAACATCCCTGATAGTGGGGCTTCTAATCATCGTCTACAAGTTATCGGAGGTGTTCTAGAGTCAGCCTGTCGTCAGCAATTACAAAATTGGTTTGCTACTAAGCGATATCCGAAAAAATAACGGACAGAGATGAAACTGTCCAGCTGTAATCACACAACTTACGGAAGAAAATCTACGGTGTAACTAAATCAATCTCTCGCCGAATTCTACCGGTTAATTTGCAGCTACCCACATGATGGAATTTTACTCTGCGTCTGATACCTGCCCCATAAAGCCAACGGACAAGCCTATAAATCCCAAAGTGGCTGTTAGTTCTGCAAGGATTTCTCCTTGGTTAACCCCTCTGGCATATTTTTTGGGTCATCACTTTCTTTTACCATTCTTTTTTGGACATATTAAAATTACTGGCCAAGAAAATATCCCCAAAACTGGCCCTGTTATCTTAGCTCCTACCCATCGCGCCCGTTGGGATTCATTACTTCTACCCTATGCCACAGGTCGTTACGTCACGGGTAGAGACTTACAATTCATGGTGACAATTGATGAATGTCAAGGTTTACAAGGTTGGTTTATCCGTCGAATGGGCGGATTTCCTGTAAATCCTCAACACCCTGCTGTTGCTACTCTCCGTCATGCTGTAGAAGTGCTGCAACAAGAACAAATGTTAGTTATTTATCCAGAAGGAGATATATTTCGAGATGGCGAAGTTCATCAATTAAAGCCAGGAATTGCTCGTTTAGCTTTGAGTGCAGAATTCCATCACCCAGGACTGGGGGTAAAAATTATCCCAGTTGGCATTAACTACAGTGAGCCTTACCCAAGTTGGGGTGCAGATGTCAGCATTGAAATTGGTTCGCCAATGAATGTCAAAGATTACACCAATGGTAAAGCGAAACAAAACGCCAAGCGGCTAACAGAGGATTTAACAAGGACTCTACAACATTTAAGCAATCAAGAACTCGCTGTTAGTCATCATGCTTTTGCAGAGATTTCCAATTCTTAATCGTGTAGCGACCTAAATCCCTAAACTCAATTCCCAACTAATGAGCTTACCTGTATCTTGGGGGGCGTAGTCTATTAGCCATAAATACCAACTACCTTTGGCGGACTGTGAGAGTAGCTGTTTAAGTAGGGGATGAGATCGCAGTGTATAAGTTGTTTGTAACTCAGTTCGACACCCTAAAGTCCGATTTTGCAATAACACCTGCTGATTATTGGGAGCAATTAAATAAATTTCTAAATCACCTAAAAAATCATGGGTGAGATTGACTGTAACTTGAATATCTCTAATTGTACTCGCTTCAGAAATAGCGATCGCGCTTTTAATCCCTTGTTGATTATGATCAGGAATCTCTACAGGGCTAGAATTACTCACCTTCACTTGCTTACTAGCCGTTAATGTTTGATCAGCCCGCATTTGTACAGCCGCTTGCACTGCCTTAGCCGCATTGACTTTACCATAACCAAACCACTCGGAATGTCCATTGTTATCGTAAGTACCCCCATACAAACCCAATTGTTGGTCAGGATTAGGGTCTACAATTTTATCTGCCGTTGTTTCTAAGATGCGTTTAACTTGTTGCGCCGTCAAATCAGGATTGGCTGATAAAACCAAAGCTGCTACCCCTGCAACTACAGGTGTCGCACTAGAAGTTCCCCCAAAGTTGCTAGTAAAATCACCTAAATCGTAACCTGCTGCACCTATTTGGTCAGTTGTTAACATTCCCCGTCCCGTTAGGGAAGTTGCAATTGTAGGTTGTGTGTACAAAAAACCTTTCCCTGGAAAAGACATTCCTGGTGGAGCATTATTACTAGGGGCGCACACCGAAATATTAGTTCCCCAATTGCTGTAAGCAGCTTTTTTCCCCATACTGGTTGATGCCGAAATGGTCATCACATCAGAATGTACGCCAAAACCACCCAGCCAGGTTGTCAGACCTTGTAAAACATTGTTTGGCCAATTTTGCTCATATACAGTACCACTCACGGGGCGGTTGGCATTGCCCGCCGCAAATAAAACTACGCAACCTTTACCATTGCGTCCTTGTGTAGCTGCCCTGGTAATAGCTGCCTGTTGGCGCAAGGATAAGGGAAAGTAAACAGCTGAAGCTCCCCAGCTACAAGAAATTACACTAGCACCTTTGTCAATTGCCCAGTTAAATATCTGTTCAATTGATTCATCATCTAAAAACCCAGTGGTACGGATAGGCATAAAGGCACACCCAGGCGCGACCCCCACAATTCCCGCCCCATTTTCTTCAGCCACAGCTAACCCTGCACAGCCTGTACCATGACTGCTGCCTTTAGCATCCGGTAACGGTAAAAAGTCATCATCCCTTAAATCCCTGGGAGCAACTACCTTACCACTACCTTGAAAGTCTGGGTGATTCAAATCAAAAGAATCATCCACAACAGCTACAACTACAGACCTCACCCCACGCGTTACATCCCAAGCTTGTTCTACGGCAATGTGAGAGCCTACAGATAATTCATTACCGCCGTTATGGTGGAGATACCATTGCTGGCTATAGAGAGTGTCACGGGGTCGGTAATGCGGCTCAGTTTCGATTAACACATTTGGTTCAGCCGCTAAAACTTCTGGTAGAGTTTGTAACTGGTTAGTGATTTTGATGGGATTTTCTGTAGCTTGTTTACTGACCAGAAATACAAAAGCGTTGGGCAGACCAAGTATGGGTTTGTCTTGGATGAGGTGCAGTTGCGAGGCGATGAGATTAATTTTGAGGGTATCTACCCCATCAGCAAACTGAATGGTAATTTGGTCAGCAAAATAAACGAAAGTCCCAGGATTATCCTTGACTGTGTAGGCATGACTAGCAAAAGCTACATTGTCATCACTCCGTGCTTGAGCGATCGCTTCCTCTATTTGCTCTGGTGTAGTTTGAAAGAGTTCTAATTTCGCTTGGGTAATACTGCGTTGCCAAATACCCCAACTAACCTGAGATAATTGTTGCACAGGAAAGTCGGTGACAAAACGGATGGTGAAGCGGTCTAAAGCTTTCGCGAGGATTAATTCTTCACCTCCCCGTTGGAGTACCAATCCCATACTGCTTGCTGGTACACCTGTGGTTGGTAAATCAGAGGATGGATTGCGATCGTTCATAGGGCGATTGTGGTTGGTGTAGGGGCAACGGGAACTCTATTAAACCGATTTTCAGTCTAAATCAAAGAAACTCAGTACGTAGCTTCGCTTTGTTAAAAACGAAAACAGAGTTAAGATACCCGAAGTTTCCCTACCTTGTTCGATTTCTTAATAGTTGTTGCACAAATTGACCCCATGAACGTTGCTGCTCCTGCTTCTTTAATTCGTTTGACTACCCTAGCGGTGTTAGCAACCCTAGGTCTGCTTGCACCTGTCAATGCTCAGAATCAAGTAAAGCCTATTGATCCTAATAGCCCCAATAATCTTCGTCCTACTGCTCAAAATAATAGCCTGATGAGCATTGAAGGTGGCGATCGCTTGATGACAGAGGCAGCGCAAGCAGTTACTGCCCAAAACTACCCTCTAGCAGCGAAAAAGCTCCAAGAAGCCCGTCAGGTTTATAATCAGCTATCAAATTTCTATCAAGATTTAAACTCTAGCTTTTCTGGCATAGACAGTCGAGTTTCCGATTCCCAGCGACAAAAAGCTTTTTCAACAGCGCAAAAGCGGGATGAAGCCACCTATCAACTAGCTTTGGTACATCGCGCTCAAAATCAGCCAGAATTGGCTGTGCCTTTATTAGTGCAAATCATTAAAAGCCAAAATCCCACGAGAGAACTAGGTAAAAAAGCTTATCAGCAGTTATTTGAATTGGGCTTTGTTGATGCTCCCTATCCCCGACAAGGTGCCAATTCCTCTTCCTCACCCCAAAAGTAAAAAGGCAGGGAAGCAAAGAAAGCAGGGGAAGCAAGGGAAGCAGGGGAAGCCGGGCAGGGCTGTTTCATTCCCAATCCCTAATCCCTAATCCCCTGATCACCCATAGACTTCCACCAATGCGGGGAGAACAAAAAACTAATACTTAAATTGAACTCCTATACCCGCAATTTGGCAGAGGGATGTTCTCCATATCTGTTATTAATAGAAAAGTAGGTTTTTTAGGAATTGCGATGATTACTCCGCAGCAGGTTGAAGCAATGATCAAAGCGGAACTGCCAGATGCCCATATTCAGGTGCAAGACTTGACCGGTGGCGGCGACCACTATCAGGTGACAGTAGTCTCATCGCAGTTTGCAGGTAAGGGACTGGTGCAACAGCATCAGCTAGTTTATGGTGCTTTGCGACAAGCTATGTCAACTGAGGCTATTCACGCCTTGGCATTAAAAACATCTACCCCCGAAGCTTGATAGGCATCAGCCAGCAGCCGCTTCCTAAAGTAATGAGCCAAAAATCAGTAGTCCATAGTCTCAAATTCCGCAGGCAGTCATTTAGTTATTAGTCTATGGGTAATAACTAAATAACTAACGACTATTAACTATCAACAAAACTAGAGAACAAAAAGACCATGACACCAGAAGTCCAAGAAAAAATTGATAACTTGGTAAACCAGAATAAGATTCTAGTTTTTATGAAGGGAACTAAGTTAATGCCCCAGTGCGGTTTCTCTAACAACGTTGTGCAGATTCTCAATACTCTGGGCGTTCCCTTTGAAACCGTTAATGTTTTAGACGATCAAGACATTCGTCAGAGCATTAAAGAATACTCTAACTGGCCGACAATTCCCCAAGTATATATTAATGGCCAGTTCATCGGCGGTTCTGATATCCTGATCGAACTTTACCAAAAAGGTGAGTTGCAGCAACTAGTGGAAGTAGCATTAGCGTCTTAATTTATTTCGCGTAGGTTAGAAACTGAATCAATCCATTTCTAATTTATTTAAAAAAAAGCAAAAACCAACATTAATTAAATGTGTTGGTTTTTGCTCAATAAAATTCAAATCGGCGTAATTTGGTTTGCAGGGAAGGGGATTAGGGGGTTAGGTTTCGCGCTAGCTTTTCCAAACAACGTGGAAAGTCAGGAGTATATCAACTGAGTTAGCCTGATGCAATTTTTAGCAAATGAAAATTTTTATTTAGATTATCAAAAATTAGGTGGATACCCCTCAAAGGTTGAGGGGTTAATTTTTGTAATTACAGTGATTCCCAAAGTTTATATGAATGCAGTTGTTGACCTCTACAGATAATATGTTATAATCATCTGCGTTGCTTTAATAGCCACTATGAACACCTTTGAGCAGGTGTTAGTAATAATCATGTTGTGGCTGAGGTTGCGTCATGACAAAATTTGACGCATCGTACAAGTAACGACTAGCTTCTTCCTCCAAACGATGAATCAGAAACGGTTCAATAACGTTGCCATTTCGCAGTGCGGCTAGATAGCCATCCAAATACATCCGCATATCATCCGTGCGATACCCGCGATTCCATAACTCGACGAAGGCGTCGGTAATTCTTTGGTAATGGCGGATGGTTTGTGTGTCTTGGAGCATAACTGCTTTCTTTATCTCTTTGGAATGAGAATTGTAAATGATTCAGACTAAAAAGTGAAGGGGGCATTTCTTCTTGATCTACCCTGAAAAGCTCCGATACCTAATGGTGGCAATCTGTCCAGCAACTACAATATAGTTACATCCTATTCCAGAAAAAATAAAATTAGGTGATCCAATCAGTTATTCCTATAGTTGTTTCGGATAGTATCGTGAGGGGATGGGTAATTGCAAGCATCACTTTTTTTAGGAAAAGGTTAACATCGTCCTGGTCATTATCAGCTTGCTTTGTACATAGTTTTTCGGCAGATTACCCAGACTTAAATGGCAGATAGGATATTTAGCAGGAAAATTTTTAATAATCATAACAAAAATTTAAGAATATTACTAACTTACCTCTGGATAAGGCACAACATAAGCATCTAGCCCATTTTTGTATTGAGAAAATGTAAAGCTAATTGTTATGGGAGTAACAAAGGCTACAAAACCTTGAGCATGGGCTTGTTACTTTGAAATTCATCAGACGCTAAGGGGTCTTGCCGCCGTGGGTTCGGTTTGTATTGAAATCGTTGAGGGGAATCCCCATCTGAGGTCGTTGCTTGGTTGGCACTTGCAACAATTGGAATATAGAGTTCATCAAGCCGCTAGCATTTATCAAGCTAGGGAAGCTTTTTTAAGCCATCAACCGACTTTGGTCATCCTAGATGCTGATTTGTCAGATGGAGACGGTATTGAGTTTTGTCGTTGGTTGCATCGTCAGCAACAACCGCTCATCTTGATGCTATCTGCTCGTAGCAATGAAGCGGATGTGGTTGCAGGCTTAAAAGCAGGAGCTGATGATTACTTGAGTAAACCTTTTGGAATGCAAGAGTTTTTAGCTAGGGTAGAAGCCTTAATTCGGCGCAATCGCACGCCTACAGCACCTGCTTATTTGGATTATGGTACTTTGCAAATTGACTTAGTGCAGCGTCGTGTCCGATTCCAAGGAGAGTTTATTGACCTCACTCCCCAGGAATTTAGTTTGCTGTACGTTTTGGCACAAGCTGGAGGAGTACCATTGAGTCGGTCTGAGTTGTTGCGTCGTGCGTGGCCTGATGCTATTGACAACCCGCGTACCATTGACACTCATGTTTTATCGCTACGCAAAAAAGTTGAACTTGATCCCCGCCAACCTAGTTTGATTCAAACTATTCGGAATGTGGGATACAGATTTAACATGGAAAGTTTGAATGCTAATCATCCCCAAACACAAGCCAAGTTACCAAAGGAGAGATTTAGTAATCAACGTTCAACACTTAGTGGGCAAATATCATAGGTGAAAATTGCCAAATCTCCAAACATCAAAATCCAAAGTTTATTAAAATTTTGAATTGTGTCGCCACACCCTGTAGGGTATTTTGAATTGCTGTGGTACTAGCTCCATTCTTCAGTGATTTGAGCTTCGGCATTCAATAGCCTTTCTTTTAGATTAACCCAGTCGATATTAGAGGCTGTTTGATTAGATAACAAACTTCCTTGCTCTAGATTTAACAACCGGGTGCAAAATATCTGGGTTAAGTCTATTTGATTATTGATCATCAAAATTGTAGTTTGATGAGTTTGATTAAGTTGAATTAAAACTTGCATTAGATGGGTCGCTCTGCCAATATCCAAATTAGAGGTTGGTTCGTCTAAGAGCAGAATTTGTGGTTGAATGACTAAAGCTCGTGCGATCGCTACTAGCTGTCTTTGTCCCGTTGAAAGTTGCAATTCAGTCCGTCCTAACCAATCATTGGGAATTTGCAGTTGTTCTACCCAATGATTAACTCGTTCCTGAATCGTCTGTTTAGGCAAATCGCGCAGAACTAAAGGATAAGCCAAGGCTTGCTGGACTGTCATCCCTAACAGTCTTGGCTCTTGTAATACCAGTGTCACCATCTGGCGCAGTTTGATAATTGGAATTTGGCGATAATCCTGATTATCCAAATAAATTTTGCCGCTGGCAGGTTCACTCAAACGATTAATCAGACGTAGCAGTGAAGTTTTACCAGCACCAGAGGGGCCGAGAATTGCTAAACGTTCCCCTGGGGAAACCGCAAAGGAAATATCCCGCAATATCGGGTATTCCTGAAGCTGCGTTTTCAGCTTTGCAAACAGATTAACTTGTTCTAGCCGTAATTGGGCTGTCATTGGGGTGCAATACCAATTCAAAATTCACTTATAGCCTTTGGCTAGGCTTACGCCTACAAAATTTAAAATTTTCGCGTAGCATCTCGGAGACAATAAGGGTGTAGGAGTGTAGATAGACAAGGAAGAATTTTCTTCCCAGTCCCCAATCCCCATTCCCTTCTTTAGCTAGCTAAGGCTGTAGTTATAGTCCACGCATCAATCAACAATAACAGCAGCGTACATCCTAATAAAATCACATACATCCACGGTTGTGCTAGAGGGCGAACATCTGTGGTATCTATACCTGTTTTAGCTTGAACTATATTGACTAAACGGGCAAATCCAGCTACCCGCATCGGTAGTAGATAAGCTTTACCATCTTGACTCAGAAAATAATAAACTAACCCACCTTGACCAGTAGAGCGTGGTTTAAGCTGTTTTATCTCTGACCAAGGTAAAGACCAACCTTTACGCCAAAAGCGAGAAACCCAAGTTGGGTAAGTCACTTGAATTGATTGGTCATCTACAATTACTCTTTCAGTCAACACCGCATATAAACCCAAGAAGCCAATACAAATTCCCACCCATAGTAAAGTGGGAGGGATAGGCGCATCTGTAGCTTGAGCTAAAAAAGGTAAGGGTAAAGTAAGTGCTATATAAAGACTCAATAGCGTGATCCGAATTAGGGGAGATAGACGAAAAATACACGCTGAAGTATTAGCTGAGTTTACTGTCACGGCTCAATCATCAAATTATGGGCTTTTAAATTCAGTCTAACTAAATATGGGCATGGGGCATTGGGATCAAATCTACCTTCTAGTCCCCAATCCCCAATTAAGGTAAATATTTTTGCACCACACTCCAACCAGTGAGTGATACCCAAGTAAAACCAAAAAACAGCATAATATTCAGACTAATATGCAAAGGTCTAGCCCAAGGTCGTCGGTGACTGATTTGTGTGGCACTAAAAGCTGATATTAAAACTAATCCTACGACTATCAACCCAGCCCATAAGTGTGATGAGTGTCCCAAAGAACCAAAATGACCTAAAGTGCCGACTATACCAATAGCCAACAGTAACAGCACTAAACTAACCATGCTGATGCCCATTGTATAGTGGAGCGATCGCCACAAGCGGGGGGTAGCCCAATTAAACAACAAAAAATTAGGAACTTCCTGAGAATTTCTCACTCGCCACATCCAAAAGCCTGTAACGGCTAAAACTAAATACGCCAGTATCGACAATCCCATCGACCAAGCAGCTATTTTCCACAACCAGAGAAAAGAAGGTAGGTGCATAAGGTTTATTTTAGAGGGGACAGGGGACAGGGGACAGGGGACAGGGGACAAGCTAGAGAGTAACTCATACCCAATACCCAATACCCAATCCCCATTAACTAAAAATAAAAAAGGCTGCTGACTTCAGCAACCCTCAGAGATTTTAAAATTATTTTTTTAATCAATTGATGCTTAACTAGCAACTGTTAAAGGTTTTGTTGTATCACTAGATTTTGTATTATTTGGCTGAACAATTGCTTTTGTACTAATAGGGTCTGCACCGACTGAGTTTGTATCCAATTCGCTACTGCTAGGCTCGCTAATCATCAGGCGATCGCACGGAATTGTATCTGACAAAATCGCACTTGCCATCATCCCTGTATGAATCTCCATGTGAGCCTCTAGTGGAGCTTCAAACATGAGACGTTGTCCAGGAAAAACCACCCTTTCAAAATACCAATTTGGAATGTTGGAGATGCGAGCCACCTGGATTTTGCTCGTGGCATTAACGTAGCAGCAGAGAACTTTTTCCAATTGCTCAGGTGGTAGAGGATCTAATATTTGAGCCATAACTGCCGAGGAGCTTTACGCCACAATTTTACATTACACCAGCAAAATTAACACTTGCTGATCCCTCTATGTTGTAACTCCGACTACCAACTGAAATTTTCTACGTTATTTCTATCTAAAGGTATGTTCAAGTTATGAATTTTTAATAAAACTTTTTTATTCTAGATAATTTTACACTATGGCAAGAATTTTTGGGGATTTTTCACTAGATTAATTAACTTATTGCTCCAAATATCATAGATATTTACCATAGTTAATCATTAAAATTACTTTAATTTCTTCCCTTGTGAATATTTTATGGCTTTATCTATCGTAGGAAATAGCCGCAGGGATCATCGCTTAATGATGGACACTCTCCGTAGCTCAAGCCTAGTGGTCTATCAAGTTAGTTTCGACGGTTCGTAGTATTCGCGTAGCGTCTGTCTACGACACGCTGCGCGAACGTAGAGAGGACTTTAGTCCTGATTTTCCTAAGGGCTAAAGTCCTTACTACAAAAAAAGCTTATCCCCACCCGTTCTAAATCTACAAAACCCTTACGCTGTCTTAATTTTGAATTTTGATTTTTGAATTTTGATTTTTGACTTCCGCCTTGCGGTACTACGGTGTAGTTTTTATTCTCATTGCTCAAATCACAAGGTTTTGCAGCTACTTTCTTATAAACTCAATGTTATGGTAAAGATATATGAAAATTTTCTTCATAAAACCTTACTCATACTCCTCGATATTAAGCAAATCTACATATCAAGAATCTGCTGCGATGTCAAGTATGATTGCCAATAAAGTGCTAATCCAACCAGCACATTAGAAATTGATACTTTCTTGGACTTTTCCCAAAAAACAGCAAGATGATGGAAAATCGAATTCTTTACGTTCGCCTTCCTTGTAACCCTATCTTCCCCATAGGGGTTGTTTATCTGAGTGATCATGTCCACAAGGTTTTTCCCAACATCGAACAACGCATTTTTGATTTGGGAACTGTTCCACCTTTAGACTATGCGTCAGCCTTAGATCGTTGTATTGACGAATTCCAGCCCACACTACTAGTATTTTCTTGGCGGGATATTCAAATTTATGCTCCAGTCGGCGGACGTGGTGGCAACCCGCTACAAAATGCCTTTGAATTCTACTACGCGACAAATCCCTTCATTAAATTGCGTGGGGCTTTGGGTGGTTTACGAATCTTCATTGCTTATTATGTAGAGTTGTGGCGCAATCTGGGATTAATTAAACGTGGTTTAAAACGAGCCAAACAGTATCACCAAGAAGCCCGTGCAGTTGTAGGCGGTGGTGCAGTTAGCGTATTTTACGAACAGTTGGGTAAAAGCTTACCCCCAGGAACAATTATTTCTGTGGGTGAAGGGGAAACCTTGCTAGAAAAGTTCCTACATGGCCGAGAGTTCCGGGATGAACGCTGCTATGTAGTAGGAGAAACACAACCACGGCAAAGACTAATTCACGAACAACCTACCCCCCTAGAAAAAACCGCGTGTAACTACGACTATATAGAAACTATTTGGCCAGAGTTTAACTATTACCTGCAAGAAGAAGACTTTTACATTGGTGTACAAACTAAACGAGGTTGCCCCCACAACTGCTGTTACTGTGTCTACACCGTTGTTGAAGGGAAACAGGTACGAATTAATCCAGCAGATGAAGTAGTCGCAGAAATGCGCCAACTATATAATCGTGGCATTCGCAATTTCTGGTTTACTGATGCCCAATTTATTCCTGCACGGAAATTTATCGACGATGCTGTAGAACTTTTGCAGAAAATCGTAGATTCTGGCATGACAGATATTCATTGGGCAGCATACATCAGAGCCGACAACCTCACACCAGAGTTGTGCGATTTGATGGCAAAGACAGGGATGAATTACTTTGAAATCGGCATCACTAGTGGTTCTCAAGAACTCGTGCGGAAAATGCGAATGGGGTACAATTTGCGAACCGTTCTGCAAAACTGCCGCGACTTAAAAGCAGCTGGCTTCAACGATTTAGTATCCGTCAACTACTCCTTTAATGTGATTGACGAACGTCCCGAAACCATTCGCCAAACAATTGCTTACCACCGCGAACTAGAAAAGATTTTCGGTGCGGATAAAGTCGAACCAGCTATCTTTTTTATTGGCTTACAACCTCATACCCACTTAGAAGAATATGCCTTCAAAGAAGGGATTCTCAAACCAGGGTATGATCCGATGAGTTTGATGCCGTGGACAGCCAAAAAACTCCTTTGGAATCCTGAACCCCTTGGTTCATTCTTTGGTGAGGTTTGCTTGCAAGCCTGGCGACAAAATCCCAATGATTTCGGTAGGGAAGTGATGAAAATCTTAGAAGCAAAGTTGGGTTGTGCCGATTTAGAAGAGGCACTTTCTGCACCAATTGAAAATAAAGAGAAACAGTTAGCCAGTGTATTGTAAGGAGTAGGGAGTAGTGAGTGCTGTTAGCGGTAGCGGCGGCGTTTAGCCGGTGCTGAGTCAAAAGTAATTCCACCTTGTCTACCTTTTCTCCTTTGTCTACCTTATCCCCCCTTCCTCCCTCTGCCGTTCTTGTCTCTAAATCCTATGTTAGAAGGTTCAATTCTGCAACTGCTGGAAACAGCCCATCGCCAGACTACCAGGCCTATTCACTTCGGGGTGTATTACAAAAATACGCTGGTTGCTTTGTGTCATGCCTTAGAAGACCATATCTTATCTGATGAAAGTAAACCTTTGGTAATTACTGCCTTTCAACGGGGTAAGTGGTATTTACAAGAGGCAGAAAGATATGCAGACATTGCCAACCACAGTCACCAAATTGTGATCATGGCTTCACCAGATACAGGCTTTGCGGAACATCCCACGAGCCAACTGTCAAATGTAGACTTGGTTGCATTAGATGCAGCTGATTCGGTAGCTCAGGAATGGCACTTAATTATCCTGTCACCTAAATACACAGCGATGGTACTTTGTCAAGAACTATCACCTGCTGATTATGGTTCAGAGGGAATACCAACTTCAGATTTAGAGCGTAAGTTCTATGGTTTGTGGACATTTGAGCCGACCTTGGTGAGAGAAACAGCAGAATTAGCGATCGCGCACATTCAAAAATACAACCCAGAATTAGCACAAAAACTCTTGAGTTATGAACAGGTAATTCCGCCTGCTGTCATCACCTCAGAAAACCTGTTAACAGTTGTCTCCCGCGTTGTCGATTACCTCCAAACGGGTCAAGAACAACTATCCATTCCCACATCACAGCATCAAAAAGCCCTAGATAGCAACTTGCTTTCTAACGAAGTGCAAGCATTTTTGCGGATGGCGCAACTGATGGATCTGGCTGATATTAACAACCCTATGGCCGCCGCAGAAGTAGCTGCGATCGTCGAAACAATGGGGCAACTTTTAGATTTACCTGCATGGCAAATCAAGAGATTAAAACTAGCCGCGTTATTGCATCGCATAGATCCACTCCGCACAGCACAAAGCGTTCTGACTCGTGCTACATCCACACAACCCCAAGAAACAGTCCTCAGTTGTCCTCTGATTCCAGGAGCGCAAGTATTACGAAAAATGTCAAGATTACGGGCAGTAGCGCAAATTATCACTCACCAGACTGAATACTGGGATGGGACAGGAGAACCAGCCGGGTTAGCTGGTGATGCAATTCCCCTAGAGTCGAGAATTTTGGCATTGGTTGCAGACTTTCAGTGGCGAGTCAATCAACTGCAATCCTCCCAACAGAATCGGGAAGAGATATTTGCTCAAGCCTTGGTAGAATGCAGACAACAAAGCGATCGCTTTGACCCTAAACTATTAGATGCCCTAACTTTGTTAGTCATGGGTTTACAACAAGGACTCGACTTACCTCTAATGACATCCAAAGTTAGTACAGGAATGTGGCTGATTGATTCCCGATGGGACAGCCAGAGCAAGACTAGTGAAGAGATTGGTAGTTACCCCCGATGAATATTGAAGTGATTAGACAAGGAAAACTCAAACAACTCCCAGGGGTAAATTTAGAAGATGAGGAACTCTCTCAACTGGATTTAAGCCACGTCAATCTGGCAGGTGCTACCCTTGTTGGTGCTAATTTCGCAGGTTCTAAGCTCGAAGGTGGGCATTTAGAAGGTGCAAATTTGATGGGGGCTAACCTCCAAGCAACCGACTTGCGGGCTAACCTCATGGGAGCTAACCTCATGCAAGCAGATTTAACAGGTGCAGACTTACGAGGCAGCAACTTGCGGGGTGCTAGCTTGATGGGCGCGAGACTTAGCGACGTGTCTTTGGCTGGTGCTTTTTTAAGTGGCGCGAATTTGATGAATGTTAACTTACAAGGCGTTGATCTGCGTGGTGCTGATTTACGTGGTGCTAATTTTACAGGTGCTAATCTCAAAGGTGCGGACTTAAGTCGTACTGATTTGGAAGGAGCATTGTTAAATGAAGCAAATTTAGAAGAAGCCGATTTACGTGGGGCGAATTTGGCGGGGGCAAATTTGACAGGTGCTAACTTGTTGTGTGCTGAGTTAACAGGGGCAAATTTAAATGGTGTGAATTTAGAGAAAGCTTGTGTAATTGGTACAGTGCTAGAAAAATTTTCTTAATACAGCAGAGGGATAATTTATTCTCTCTCTACTGTGGGAAATAAATCCACCATATGGACTTGTCAATTAATGCCAATAATTAGGGTGTGCTTGTATATTTGAGAACGCCATTAATATTTTCAATACCTTTCAAGGTGATAGAGGTGCGATTTAGTCTACCATCTCGCGTTCTACAAACAGCCTGCAATACATTTCCTCGGACACTGATGCGATCGCAACTTTGTTGATAATTGCTCACTTGATTAGGATTAGTTACTCTCAGAGTACCATCGATATTTTCAATTCCTTGTAAAGTAATTGAGGTTCTGTTGAATGTACCATTAATTTTTCGGCAATTAGCTGATAGTAAATTTCCGGAAATGCCAATGTTATTACAAGTTTGCTGATAACTGCTAACTTGAGATTCGCCTTTGTATTTCAGAACACCATCAATATTTTCAATATTATTTAAAACGATGGAAGTACGATTGAGTCTACCATCTCTTGTTCTACAAACAGCTTGCAATACATTTCCTCGGACACTGATGCGATCGCAACTTTGTTGATAATTGCTGACTTGATTAGGATTAGTTACTCTCAGAGTGCCATCAATATTTTCAATTCCTCGCAAAATAATTGAGGTTCTGTTGAGTGTACCATTGATTTTTCGGCAATTAGCTGATAGTCGATTTCCAGAAATGCCAATGTTATTACACGTTTGCTGATAAGTGCTAGGTGCAGCATTAGCCGATTTATTCATGCTCATCAAAGTGGCTGTGACTGAAAGAGCGATCGCACCAAATAAACTTAGTTTCATTATCTAACCTTGATTGCTTACAAGGTTGCTCTACAACTTCAAAAAACACAATTCCGCAGGTTAAACCAAAAATTCATCATAATCAAGAAAAGAAACCTGAGTTTTCTGGTGGTGTTAGCTTGAATCCTAGATGGCTATTTATTAAAAAAACTACAAATCATCTCACCCGGACTATTCTGAGTGAATTGAATTACAGTTCTATCTTTTGTCAATTTAAACTTACCCCGACAATTGTAAATTTCCACAGGTGTTTTAACTCCATCAACACTCACAGCCGCCTGATATTGCCAATATTTTTTCGCACTACGTTGAATACTCAGAATGCAAATCTGATGCCCTTCATAATTGCGGCATACCATAGCCCAAGCAGGAGATGTTACAAACAAAGAAAATATAAATATTAGTAAAATGACACTATATTTAATCATAATTAACCTTTAACACTCCGCCCCCGCATCCACAACGCCAATATACACATAAAAACAACCCCCATTAATCCTTGTAAGGGATTATTATTTACCCCAGTTATCCAGTCAGGAACTCGACCAGAGTATTGAATTAATCCCCCGACATTAATAATGTAGTAACCCCAAACCAAACCACCATGTAAACCTATTGGTAAGCCCAAGCGTCCCCGCCGCCAACGCTTCCCCCATACCTGCGTTAACCCCAACAATACTAAGGCTGGAAACTGTGGCAATGTGTGAATAATTGCTGCAAGTGGCTTGACAAAGTGTAAAGCAGCGAAAGCTAGTGCATCTATCCACAATGCTACAGGCTGACTATAATCTCTTTCCAATTCGTCTAACAACCAGCCACGAAATAACAATTCCTCTGCAAACCCTACACCTAAACCAACAATCAAACCTTCTAAAATTATCTTTAGTAACAAAATTGTTGGTTTTTGCCACACTAGCCAACCCAAAAAACCTTGTATCCCAAATAAAACAAAAATATTAATGATACCTAAGACTAAGCCACACAGCAGTTCTATCCCATTGCGCCACGTAAATTTCAAACCATAAATTCTCAGTATTTGTGGCTGTTGGTAGACTTTTTGACCCCATAATCTCAGCAGAAAAATAAACTCTGCATATAACAATACCATTGTCAATATACTTACTAAATTAGAATCATCCACTAGTAAATAAATTGGTGCAGCTATGGGCAACCACAGCAATAATAATGCCAAAATAAAATAACCCAGCCGAATAGGGGCAGGGCGTTGAGCTAGATTCAGGATTTTGGTTTTCATTTCAGGTAAGCCAAAAGTCAGTAATCAAGATTATGACTAATGACAGAATATTTATTCATTCCAAGTTCGCAATCTTAATGCTTAATTACGAATTATTCCTCTGGTTCTATTGTGCTGCTAAGACCATGACTCTTGAGAGTTTCACAATAAAACTCTGCGTGTTCCTGAGCGCAGGTAATAACTAAAGCCAGCCCATTTGCATGGGCTTCCATCATGATGCTAACAGCTTGGGGCTGAGTAAGGCTTGGCACTGTGGTTAGTAGCACTTGTACGACATACTCCATAGAGTTGTAGTCGTCATTATGGAGCAAAACGCGATACCGAGGCGCAAGCTTGCGGGATGTGGAACGCTTCTCAATGGTTTCGACTGACACAACTTTTGCTCTTTGATTTCTTATTTACTACAACAGAGGTTCTGTACTAGCGATCGCTTAACAGTTATTCACCTATGTTATAGCATTTTCACTAAAACTTCATGTCAGAAAAAAATTTTGCTGCTTTTGAGTTGGGATACTGGCAAGATAGCTTCACAGCAACGCTCCCTCCCACTCTTAAAATAAAGGTAGAGGAAACCCCGTGTGTGCGACTGCCCTACCTAGGTAATTATGGACAGAAGTCTCGACTTTCAACCAGGACAAATTGTGTCTTTAGAGCATAGCGACAGGAATCTGTATGCAGAAGTAATTCAAGTTGTGGTTTCCCGTCAATTATGCTGGGTGCGCCCATTGCTACTAGTCACTCATACCCCAGAAATGCCTATAATTACTGACCTCCGAGATAGTTCTGACCTGTTGTGGCCCGGTGAGTTGTTTAGACCAGCCCTAGATACAGAAGTTATTACTTTTTTAAGTCAACTTTTGGCGAAAGAACCAAAATCTGAACTAGACAAACTAGCTAAACAGCAACTCCATCAGTTTATCCACCAACTCTGGCAAGCTTATCAGCAGGGAGTGGGGAGTTCTGAGTGCTGAATAGAGAGAAACTTGTCCCAAGTCCTCAGAAGTTATTCAATTTTGAATTTTAGCTTGCTTCTCTGACGTTCGCGTAGCGTGTCGTAGACAGACGCTACCGCGCTTCCTGCGGAACACTGCGTGAATGCGCAGCGTATCTGTAGGATTCATCCGCAGGTAGGGTATTTTGAATTAATTTGTCCACAGTTCCTAAGTATAGCGAATCCCCGCATCCTGCATTCGTTGAATGGCTGCTTGCAATCTTTCATCAGGAATAGTCAAGGCTATTCTGATATAACCTTCGCCTGATGCACCGTAGCCATTACCTGGGGGAACTAGGATGGCGCATTTATCCAGCAGGAGGTTAGCAAATTCGGTTGAGGAATATCCTGGAGGGACAGAAACCCAGACATAAAGGGTCGCTTTTGGGGGTTCAATCGGCCATCCTAAAGATTGCAGCCCTTTCACCACGATGTCACGTCGTTTTTGGTACACTAACATCAAGTTTTGTAGTTCAGCTTGGTCTGTTTTGTAAGCTGCGATCGCAGCTTGTTGAATGGCTTTAAAAACTCCTGAATCTACGTTGGTTTTAACTTGGCTCAAAGCCTGAATCCCATCGGCATGACCAACTACAAACCCAATCCGCCAGCCTGTCATATTGTAAGACTTAGACAAGCTGTGAAACTCAATCGCTACATCCTTAGCCCCTGGAACTTGTAACACACTCGGCGGTTGGTAGCCATCATAGGCCATTTCTGAATAGGCGTGATCATGACACAGCAAAATATCGTACTGCCGGCAAAACGCCACTAATTCCTCAAAAAACTCTAGAGTCGCTAAAGCCCCAGTGGGATTATTAGGGTAATTAATCCACAACAGTTTTGCTTTCCGGGCTACTTCTTCAGGAATTATATTGAGATCAGGTAAAAATTTATTATCTGCCTTCAGAGGCATTGTAAAAGGCTCGCCTCCAGCAAAAATTGTCGCAGTTCGATATACAGGATAACCAGGATCTGGTATCAATACATAGTCTCCCGCTTCCACAAAGGCTAAAAACGTATTATGTATTGCTTCCTTTGAACCGATGGAAGATATTACCTCTGTATTCGGATTTAGTCCCTTTACCCCAAATCGCCGTTCCATCCACTCAACGGCTGCCTCCCGAAATGCTTGCGTACCCTGATAAGGTGGATAGTTATGATTACTCGCGTCATCAATTGCTGCGTGCATAGCCTGGAGAATATGAGCAGGAGTTGGTTTATCAGGATCACCCACTGCCATATTAATGATGTCAACTCCTTGGGCGACAAGTTCTTCCCGTTTACGGTTAATTTCAGCAAATAGATAAGGAGGAATTTTTTCTAAACGTTTAGCAGGCTGCATGGCGACTTGTTACTAATGCAAAAGTTGAGGCTCATTAGCACAGTTTACGCCACACTAGGTAATTAAATAGTAAACATGACTCAAAAGCACTAGCAGTCTTTACTAGATTATTGTCATAATTAAATTTTTCTAGAGAAAAATCTTGAATTGACTAATTTATTAAAATCCGAGACTGGAAACTAGCTGAATCCGTCCAGCATCCATCTCTGCCATCAATAATTCTAGGGCTTCGTAATCGACATCAGAGATGTAGCCCTGTTCAGTCAGTTCTGAGTTGATTTCATTTTCGATCTCTGGAGTTAGCTTTTTAATATCAAGAGCCTTTTCAACTAACTGACGAATTATGTATTTAGTTCTCATAGGTCATGAACCCACTGTACGGTGATACTAAATTATCCAAGATGAAGTTAAGTATAAAATGTGATCCAAATACTACTATTATAGTGATTTATGTCACAATTAAACTAAGTAGATAGTTCCTAATTAAACTTAACAATTTCCATAAATAGAATGAGCTGTCACTGCATCTCAGGTATTGCATTGAACTTACTCAATCTGCTATATCTCATAGTCTTATCAGACTTTTCAGCATAATTGTGGATGACGGTTTGGCTTTTTTCTGCTTTGCGGTTATCTATGTTGATTTTTTTTTGAACTCACAAGAAAAAAAGTATACATGAATACATTTCACCTCGAAATTATGACAATCTTTAAATAGACCAGGAAAAAAAATAAAGATTCAGCAAAGACATTTAAGACATCTGGTCGATGTTCTAGCAAACAGTTTATGTTCAAATAAATTCAAGCTTTATGGTTCAATAACTCTACTTAGGATGTCCATATGGAAGCAGTATTAAAGAGTCCGAGAATTGCAGTTATTCGTCCTCACGGTTGCCTGAACGCGACCAATGCCTTGGAATTTGAACGCGAATTATCCACAACTTTGGTTCAAGATGATGTTTCTAGCTTGTTAGTAGACTTAACAGCAGTAGAATCTTTTGATAGCTCTGGACTAATGTCCTTAGTATCTGCACTCAAATTAGCTCAGAGTCTAGATAAGGGTTTCCAGCTTGATTCTGTATCCCCAGCCATCAGAATGATTTTGGAACTGACCCAACTTGACGAAATCTTTGACCTATCTGAAGGATAATTTTGAGCAAATGTAGCAACTGAACCTAATAGGCGTAATCCTTTTGAGCAAGTTAATGTAAAAGAGTTGTAACTTGCCATCAAAAAACCTACTCAAAGAGCTAATCAATGCTAATGTTTGGAGGGGAGTAGCTGTAATTAAAGTAGCTCAAAGTTGGCACAGTGGCTATTGCATTTGAAAAATTAATCACATCGGATATCTTAAAACCAGCCCGTTACTTAGGTAACGAACGGCTGGCCATACACAAGCCTTGGGATAAGGCAGTCATACGATGGGTATTAACTTACCCAGAAGTATACGAAGTTGGATCATCTAATTTAGGGCATATCATTCTTTATAATATCTTGAATGCCCAACCTCGGCAGTTATGCGATCGCGCTTACCTACCAGGTAAAGACTTAGCAGATAAACTCAGAACAACAAACACTCCCTTGTTTGCTGTCGAGTCGAAGCGAGAACTACAAGAATTTGATATTTTAGGTTTTAGTCTCAGTTATGAACTAGGAGCAACCAACATTCTAGAAATGTTGGACTTGGCAGGAATTCCCCTCACATGGCAAGAAAGATCACAGGGGAATTATCCTCTGATATTCGCCGGGGGACAGACAGCAACATCAAATCCTGAACCCTACGCCGACTTTTTTGACTTTTTCGCCTTAGGAGATGGGGAAGAACTCTTACCAGAAGTCGGCTTGGTATTGGAAGAAGGCAAACAAGCTGGTTTAAGCCGGGAAAATCTGCTACTAGACTTAGCACAAATCCCAGGCGTGTATGTACCTCAGTTTTATGCTCCAGCAAAAGATGGTTCGGTAAAACCTCTACGCTCAGATGTTCCTCAACGGATTCTGCGGCGAGTCGCTACCCCTATTCCCGCCTATTCCATTGGACTAGTTCCCTACGTAGAAACAGTACACGATCGCTTGACCATTGAAATTCGACGCGGTTGCACCCGTGGCTGTCGGTTTTGTCAACCAGGGATGCTTACTAGGCCAGCCAGGGATGTAGAACCAGATCAAGTGGTCGAAGCCATTGAAAAGGGCATGAGAGCCACTGGTTATAATGAATTTTCGCTCTTATCTTTGAGTTGTTCTGATTATTTGTCCCTACCATCTGTAGGGATGGAAATTAAAAACCGGTTAAGAAATGAAAATATTTCCCTGACACTTCCCAGCCAACGCGTAGATAGATTTGATGAGAATATCGCTAATATCCTCGGTGGTACACGCCAAGGTGGGCTGACCTTTGCCCCCGAAGCCGGAACGCAAAGGATGCGGGATATCGTTAATAAGGGTTTAACTAACGAAGAATTATTACGAGGTGTCAAAACTGCCTGGGAACAAGGATGGGATAAAATCAAGTTGTATTTCATGATTGGCTTACCCGGTGAAACGGATACCGATGTTTTAGGCATTGAGGAAACAGTTAGCTGGTTGCAAAGGGAATGTCGAGGTAAAGGCAGAAGACCACTCAACTTCAACCTGACAATTTCCAATTTCACACCCAAACCCCATACACCATTCCAGTGGCACTCAGTTTCCACTAGTGAGTTTCGGCGCAAACAAGACCTGCTGCGGCAAGCATTTCGCCGCAGCAGGGGAGTAAAAGTCAATTTTACCGATGTCCGTATTTCGGCAATGGAAGACTTTATTGGCCGGGGCGATCGCAGTTTGGGTAAAGTAGTCCGCCGAGCCTGGGAATTGGGCGCAGGCATGGATTCTTGGTATGACAACCTCAGTAAAGCTTTTACCGCTTGGGAAGATGCCATCAGAGAAGCTGATTTAGATTGGAAATACCGCCTAGTCGAAAACGGTGAATGGAATTTGTTTGCTGGACAGGAGGAGAGTAGGGGAGCAGGGGGAGCAGGGGAAGCAGGGGAAGCAGGGGAGCAGGGAGAATTATTTATTTTTTCCCATTCAGAACTCAGAACTCAGAACTCAGAACTCAGAACTCAGAACTCAGCACTCAGCACTCAGCACCGGCTAAACGCCGCGCTACCGCTAACAGAACTCAGCACTCAGCACTCAGCACTCAGCACTCCTCTCCCCTGGGATCATATAGATACTGGCATTGACAAAAAATGGCTGATTGAGGACTTACAACGCGCTCTAGAGGCGGCAGTTGTTCCAGACTGTTCTTTTGAAGGCTGTTCTCACTGTGGGGTATGTGGCACAGATTTTGGTCATAATATTGTCATTGAGCCACCTATTATCCCCGAATTTGCTGGTGATTTTGTCCCTAACATCACTAAAACTCAAAGATTACGCGTTTGGTTTGGTAAACAAGGAGATATGGCGTTGCTCAGTCACTTAGATGTGATGCGCTTGTTTGACCGTGTGGTGCGACGGGCAAGTTTACCAGTGGCTTATACCAACGGCTTTCATCCTAGCCCCAAGATTGCTGTAGCCAGTGCCTTAGCTTTAGGAGCTACTAGTAGTGGTGAGATTGTGGATTTTGAGTTAACTGAATCTGTAGAGGTGGACGTATTTCATCAAAAACTGGCTCAAGAACTGCCCCCAGATATCCCCGTTTATCGTGTGGAACAGGTAGACTTAAAAGCTCCAGCAGCTAATAAATTGTTGGAACAGGTAGAGTATCTAATTACCATAGCCGCCTCCAGCGAAGTCACACCTGCACAATGGCAAGGATGGACAGAAGCAATTAAAATTCGAGACGAAATTTTATGGGAGCAAACCACCAAATCAGGCAAGACTCAGATCATAAATCTGCGCTCACGATTGTTTGAGTTGGAATTAATATCAGCCAAAAACAACGAAACCGAATCAACAGCTGTTCTGCGTTATGTGGGTAGCTGTCGCCAAGATGGGTTGCTGTTGCGTCCCGAACAAATTCTGTCTATGCTAGAAATAGTGGCTGGTGAATTTGAGAACACAGAGAACATAGGCATACTGAAAACAGACTGCACAAAATTTCATCTCTGGCAGATCCACCGCAATCAGCTAATTTTAGCAGTATAATCTCTACAGGGCATCTGGCTAGTAGTTGCCCTGAACAGCACATCATAGGAATTGATTTTTAGCAAGGTTGCGTTAGAATGGAATGAAGAGAACTTTTCTGGCGCTGCATTGAACGAACTAGTTCACTACTACCCTGGTAATCAGGGAGCAAGAGCAAGATATTAGAGTGAAGCTTTTGGGGTTTTATCCCCGACAAACTAAGGCGGATTAAAGAACACTCTCTCTGTAGCTACCTTGTGAACTAGTAATTAACAGCAGGCTAAGTCAGTTTCTCTACCTATGCTTTTTAAAACAACTGCTGAATACCTAATCTCTAGAGGGTGAGGGTATCGCATAAAAAATCAACCACAGATGGTTGATTTATTTGCTTAAACAGTATGCAGCCGTTCTGGAATAATCAGGCGTGTGAACGCAATTCCTTAGTCAATAGCTCTTTAATTTTGAAGCTCGGCTTCACAATTTTTATTACTAACAGCGTCTTTGGAGGCTGGCAGGGGCGAGAGGCATAACAAACCTCCAAGTCCGTTGGCGCTGCCGATTTTTGAGGAAATTGAATGCCAAAACAAATTATTATCGCAGAGCAGCATCAGATTGCTGCCGTTTTTTCGGAAGATCAAATACAAGAGCTGGTTGTAGCCACAGGGCATCATCAAATCGGTGATATCTACTTAGGCGTAGTAGAAAACGTATTACCTGGAATTGACGCGGCTTTTGTCAATATCGGCGATCCAGAACGTAACGGTTTTATTCATGTAACTGATTTAGGTCCACTGAAGCTAAAGCGCACAGCAGCTGCAATTACAGAACTATTAGCACCACAGCAAAAAGTTTTGGTGCAGGTGATGAAAGAGCCAACGGGTACAAAGGGGCCAAGGCTCACAGGTAATATCACTTTACCTGGCCGGTATGTCGTATTGATGCCCTATGGTAGAGGTGTAAATCTATCACGGCGGATTAAAAGTGAAACTGAGCGTAACCGCTTACGTGCGCTAGCAATTTTAATTAAACCCGCAGGTATGGGTTTGTTAGTGCGTACAGAAGCAGAAGGAAAACCAGAAGAAGCAATTATCGAAGATTTGGAAGTGCTGCAAAAGCAGTGGGAAGCCATTCAGCAAGAAGCTCAATCTACCCGTGCGCCAGCACTACTAAATAGAGACGATGATTTTATCCAGCGTGTATTGCGGGATATGTACGGTGGGGATGTCAACCGGATCGTAGTGGATTCCAGCACTGGGTTAAAGCGAGTCAAGCAGTATTTGCAGAACTGGAGTGGAGGTCAAACACCGCAGGGATTATTGATTGACCACCATCGCGATCGCTCTCCGATTTTAGAGTATTTCCGCATTAATGCCGCTATCCGTGAAGCCCTCAAACCAAGAGTAGACCTACCTTCTGGTGGTTATATAATTATTGAGCCAACAGAAGCATTAACTGTAATAGATGTTAACTCTGGTTCTTTCACGCGATCGGCAACAGCCAGAGAAACCGTTTTGTGGACAAACTGCGAAGCAGCCACAGAAATTGCCCGCCAACTACGTTTAAGGAATATTGCTGGGGTAATCGTTGTTGACTTCATTGATATGGAATCACGGCGCGACCAATTGCAAGTTTTAGAACACTTTAACAAAGCCCTCAGAGCAGACAAAGCTCGTCCCCAGATTGCTCAACTCACCGAGCTAGGTTTAGTAGAACTGACCCGTAAACGTCAAGGTCAAAATATTTACGAATTGTTTGGTGAAACTTGCTCCGCTTGTGGTGGTTTAGGGCATACGGTCAGGCTACCTGGAGAAAATGAAAGCCGCTTACCTATCCCAGTAGAATTACCAGATCGGTTTGTATCTCTACCTCAAAGAGAAACGCAAAGAGAATCTCAAAGAGAACCTCGTTTACCCGTTACTCGTGTGACAGATATGCGGGAAACCTACGACGGATTTGGTGAAGGATTCGAGGGAGATTCTGACTCTGGAGCTTTAAATTTAATTAATCATCCCAGCTATCAAGAACTCAACGATCAAAACAAGCGTCGTACCCGCACTCGTCGCAGTCGGATTGGTATCAATGGAGCAAATGGCAAAGATGAAAGCCGAATCATTGCTAACAATCCTATAGGTTATATCAATGAATCAGACTTAGACCTGGATAACGACGTAGAACTAGTTACAACACCAGAAATTCCCTCACCGAATTTAGGTAAATCTGGTTGGGTAGAAAGGGCAGAGCGCACCAAAATCACAAAAGCAGAACCAATTAAACCCGTGGTAGAACCACCGGAAATTCGGACTGTGGAAATGACTCAACCAGAACAAGATATGTTCGCTTTGATGGGGATTTCTCCTCTGATTAAATTAGAACAGGAAGTAAAAAGTCCCAAATCTGTAATTATTAATATTGTTCAGCCAGGGCAAGTATCGACAGCACCACCTGAAGAAACTTCTAGATCAAGTGTTGTTGAAACAATAACTACAGAATTTAGCCCACCAAAACTGAAATTAGAACCCAAATCATTATCGATGACAGTAACTGAGCCAATAGTAATGGCAGTTAGCATGGATGATAGAGCTAGCATGGATGATAGAGCTAGCATGGATGATAGAGCTAGCATGGAAGAGAGTGAAGCAACTACTACTCCCAACCGTCGCCGTCGCCGTCGTTCTTCCGCGCTTGATTCCGACAGTGAAGAGAGTTAACGTGTCTATATGTTAGAGACGGAGCAAAGTGCTAATGTACTGCGATCACCTCCGGTGGGCGGAACGCCATCGCCTATGGTGGGGCGTAGCCCATCTCTAGGAAAGGCTACGCCAACGCCTTTAAAGGAAACTAATTGGCTAGAGTTTTCTTCGACGGTTGCAAATATTCCGGGGTTGATAGCAGGAGTAGATGAAGTTGGGCGGGGCTGTTTGTTCGGCCCGGTCGTGGCAGCAGCAGTTATACTACCAGCCTCTGCTTTGCCAGAACTGACAGCAGCTGAAATTAAAGATAGTAAAAAACTATCTAGTGTTCGCAGAGTTAAGCTGGCGCAACAAATTTATAGCCTAGCAACAGACTGGAAAATTGGTTATGCTTCCACGGCTGAAATTGACCAAATGAATATTTTGCAAGCAACTCTATTAGCTATGAGGCGGGCTGTACACAAGTTAAAAGTACAGCCTGAGCTTTGCTTGATAGATGGTAATCAGTTGGTTAAGGACTTACCTATGCCACAAAAAACCATCATCAAGGGAGATGAGCGATCGCTCGCCATTGCTGCTGCTAGTATTGTGGCTAAAGTTTGGCGTGACGATTTGATCATGCGTTTAGCAACTAAATATCCCATGTATGACTTAGCGAATAACAAGGGTTATGGTAGTAAAAAGCATTTGTTAGCACTGCAAAAATACGGTTCTTCCCCCCTACACCGCAAGTCTTTTCGTCCTTGCCAGATTAGCGGTATAGAGGTTTAGGGGGATGGGGGTTAAAAACCTTAAACCCCCATCCCCACTCTCCAAAATTCGGCCACAAATCCAAACTCAGACACTTCTGTAGCATCTGGCTTACTCTAAATTCAGGAATGGCAAATTAGCATCATCATTATTTAAACTTTGATTGTGAGTTTGTGAAATTACCCATTGGCGATAATCTGCTAACAGTTGATGGGTTAATCGCTGCTTAACTGTTAACAAGACACTCTTGAGTAAACCATTCCCTGTTGTTTCTAAAATTGGTTTGGGCGTGAAGGAAAAAGGCGGTGGTAAATCCACCTGTACTTCTAAATCTGCCTGACCTTTGAGACGAGTGTCACCATTGTGTTGGTATGGAGACAAGTACCCCCGTAAATTTAGAGAGAAACGCTGATTAATATACTCGAAACCCAGAATTTCACAGCCTAGCGATCGCAGATAAATTGTCCCATTTGATTCTGCCCAGACTCTCATGTCTACAGTAGGTTGAATACTCAGGGACATAAAAGTCAAAGGACGCATTTTGAGCCGGAATACTTCCTCAGAAAGTTGCTGAATGCGCCTTTGATCAACCAAAGCATTAACTAGACGTTGCGGCTGACGCAAGTAGTGCTGAATAGGAATAGGCTGCTGCGGTACAGCAATTTCTACCGATTGGGAGGCAGTGAACTTGGTAGCCATGAGTTACGGGAAGTAATGGTTTGATACTTCTATTATTAATTAATTTATTATGTTTATTTTTTTTAATTTAGATTACATTTGACTAGCAATTTCCACAAGAATTCCATCTAAATCACGGACATAAGCTACTGTTTGTCCCCAAGGCTTAACTTTGGCATCGACAACAACCACAGCACCAGCGTCTATAGCACGCGCAAAAGCTCCTGCTATATCATCTGTTACAAAACCAACCTCAATACCAGCAGGTAGATTTAACAGACTGTTTTCTTGGAATCCTTGGGGAAGGTTAGATTTTGCCAGTCCATTTGAGACGAAAGCAAGAGTTGTTCCACCCGTTTCCATCTCGGCGTATTGTTTACTCTCGTGAACAAACTGCTGTTTCAGTCCAAACGCCTTTTCATAAAAAGCAACCGATTGGGCAACATCCTTTACATAGAGAATGGTGTAGGAGAACTTCATAATCTTTATTGCTCACTGAAATTAAGCTAGTACATTTGCTCTATTCAGTCAAGCACCTACGCCTTTGTACAGGTACAAACTGTATAATCACACTACCTAAAATACTGGTACTTAGTTCAATAAATCAAATTAAAGCACCATTCTCGATCAATAAAGAAAGGTTGGGGTTACTCACGATATAGTCTATAAATTGGACAGATAACTAATAAACCAATGACTATATCGATCGCACATTTAGGGCCTCCTGGGACTTATGCAGAACAAGCCACTATTTTTTATGTTAAATTTCTAACACAAAATAGAGGTATTGAAACTACCTTATGTCCCTATCCTAGTATTGCTCAGTCTCTAAAAGCCGTTGCCCAAGGACAAACCCAGTTGGCTGTTGTCCCGGTAGAAAATTCTATTGAGGGTAGCGTCACGATGACAATGGATACATTATGGCAGCTAGACAGTTTACGAATTCAATCAGCTTTAGTGATGCCTATTGCCCATGCGTTGATTTCCTGCGCCACTAATTTAGATAGGATTCAAACTGTTTATTCTCATCCCCAAGCATTAGCACAGTGTCAAAATTGGTTGGGGGAATTTCTTAGCAATGTCAAGTTGATTCCCAGAAATTCCACAACTGAAGCATTACAAGCTTTAGAGCAGGATATCACAGCCGCAGCAATCGCCTCTAATAGAGCGGCTCAAATTTATAACTTGCCGATATTAGCTAATCAAATTAACGATTATCCAGAAAACTGTACACGCTTTTGGGTAATCAGCCAGGCAAAAACAGGGATTACACAGCAGCTACCTTTACAAACTCCCAGTCATACTT
The DNA here is from genome assembly GCF_014697125.1 of Anabaena minutissima FACHB-250. Lineage (GTDB taxonomy): Bacteria > Cyanobacteriota > Cyanobacteriia > Cyanobacteriales > Nostocaceae > Trichormus > Trichormus minutissimus. Next base: position 116,429 of record NZ_JACJRG010000011.1, read on the forward strand.
CTTTAGCTTTTAGTGTACCTGCTAATGTCCCCGGAGCATTAGTTAAAGCACTACACATATTTGCTCAATTAGATATTAACCTTAGTCGCATCGAATCTCGTCCGACAAAGCGATCGCTAGGAGAGTATTTATTTTTTATTGATTTAGAAGCTGCTGTCAACACTCCACAGATGCAATCTGCTATAGCAGAACTAACTACCCACACAGAAGTTCTCAAAATCTTTGGTAGTTACAATGTTCTGCCAGTTATTAGCCAGGAGTTATGACTAATGCAAAAGTAAAAAGAAAGAATACTGCTTTTGTATAGTTTTTTCCTATTCCCTCTTTTCACAGACTAGCTTGATTCCTGCCAATCTGTGTTCATAGATGATGGCTTATAATTTTGGATTAAAGGTATCTTTTAGCACAGAACGAGCTGCCAAGTGATTACGAGTAGTAGTCAAAATTTCTGCTTCTCGTTCTAAGCGAGCCGCAGTATCTTGCATTTCTAGTAATGACTGTTGCTCCGCCGCCACACCGTAAAGATTACTAGCCACCCAATAAGATAGCTCAGTAGGCAAATCAGGCAACTCTTCAGGGAGTTCAATATTTTGTTCTGTTAACTTAGCTGAAAGTCGAACCACATCACGCAGTAGTTGTTCAACTTCCGTTGCCAAAGGACGTAAATCTTTACTTGGTGGCTGGTCTTCTAGCCATTCCACTAAGCCAACCCGATAAGGTTTTTCTCGAACGTATTCTAAAACGCGAAACCTCTGCTGTCCCAGGGTCAGCATTTTCATGCGATCATCTGGTAAACGCTGGTAGTGAATAATTTCTGCACAGCAACCAACATTACCTATTTGGCCTGTAACTGGGTCAACCATTACCACACCGAACCTGCGATCGCTTGACAAAATCGTATTCATCATGATCCGGTAGCGAAACTCAAAGATGTGTAGGGGTAATGGTCGAGTGGGAAACAGAACCACTTCGGGTAACGGGAACAGAGGTAGTTCACGAACTGCAATTCTAGAAGAAGATGTCATTGTTACCTGAGTATAAATTTAATTTTTAAAATTTATTATTCTTTGATTTACCCATAATTTGTTTACATTCTATCATCTGTTTCATGGCTAAGAAAAAGCCCTGAAATAAATTTCTTCAGGGCTAGGTCTATATTCATACTGTAGTCAATGGTCAATAGTCATTAGTTAATATACTTTTGACTTTGGATTATTAACTATAGACTTTTGAGTGCTAGTTACTACGCAGTGTTATCAAGAATAGGAAACCTTTTTACTGCGCCCTCTTCCCAAAAGAACTGACTTCTGTGGATTTTTTGACTATTGACTAATAACTAATTACAGTTTTACTTCAATGTCTACGCCTGATGGTAAGTCCAGTTTCATCAGCGCATCAATGGTTTTAGATGAAGGTTGGTAGATATCGATAATTCGGCGATGGGTGCGAGTTTCAAAGTGTTCGCGCGAATCTTTATCTACGTGAGGCGATCGCAATACGCAGTAGATTTTACGTTTTGTTGGTAAAGGGATAGGGCCTATAGCTGTAGCGTTAGTCCGGTTAGCTGTGTCTACAATCTTCTCGCAAGATGTATCCAATAATCGACGGTCAAAAGCTTTTAAACGAATTCTGATCTTTTGCTGCTGTAGAGTTGCCATCTTTAATTTTCCAGGTTCTGATTAATTAGGGGAGTAGTACCGCTACGCGGAAGTCAAAAGTCAAAAATCAAAAGTCAAAAGTCCTGTATTTTAAGGCTTTGAACGGTTGAGAATGGTATCTTTATTTCTGCCGTGCTGTACTAGTAAGTGGAGAGTGGGAAGTGGGAGTCCCTCAAGTTACTTCAGATAAAAGAGCAGAGAGGATTCTACCATCTCTGCTCTTAGTTATTAGGGTAAAGGGGTACTATTTAACAATTTTGGAAACAACACCAGCACCAATGGTGCGACCACCTTCACGAATTGCGAAGCGCATACCTTGCTCAATTGCAATTGGGTTGATCAATTCTACTGTCATTTTGATGCGATCGCCTGGCATGACCATTTCCGCTTCGCTACCGTCGTCGGAGGTGAAGGCGGTGATTGTGCCGGTTACATCAGTTGTCCGCACATAGAACTGGGGACGGTAGCCAGAGAAGAAGGGTGTTTTCCGACCACCTTCTTTTTCGGTGAGTACGTATACTTCACCTTCAAATTGGGTGTGAGGAGTAATAGAACCGGGTTTAGCAATTACCATTCCCCGTTCAATATCAGCCTTTTGGATACCACGTAGTAGTACACCAGCGTTATCGCCAGCCATACCTTCATCGAGGCTCTTCTTGAACATCTCGATCCCAGTGACGGTGGTGTTACGGGTGTCTCTAATACCTACAAGTTCAACGTTATCGCCAACCTTAACCTTACCGCGTTCAATCCGACCAGTAGCCACAGTACCACGACCTGTGATGGAGAATACGTCTTCTACCGCCATCAAGAAGGGCTTGTCTATATCACGCTCAGGGGTGGGGATGTAGGAATCTACTGCGTCCATTAATTCATAGATTTTATCTACCCACTTGTCTTCACCCCGTTTAGTTTTGGGGTTAGCGACCATTTTTTCCAATGCTTGGAGTCCAGAACCTTTAATGACTGGAATATCATCTCCGGGGAAATCATAGCTAGTCAGCAGTTCCCGGACTTCCAATTCCACCAACTCTAGTAGTTCTTCGTCGTCTACCATGTCTTCTTTATTCAAAAAGACAACTAGGCTAGGAACACCTACCTGCTTGGCTAACAGGATGTGTTCACGAGTTTGGGGCATGGGGCCATCAGCCGCAGAAACCACCAGAATACCGCCATCCATTTGTGCTGCACCAGTGATCATGTTCTTCACATAGTCAGCGTGGCCGGGACAGTCTACGTGAGCATAGTGGCGGCCTTCAGTTTCATACTCAACATGGGCTGTATTGATTGTGATCCCCCGCGCCTTTTCTTCTGGAGCGTTGTCAATTTGGTCGTAGCCCTTACCTTCAGCCTGACCAAGAGCAGATAAGGTCATGGTAATAGCTGCTGTTAACGTTGTTTTACCATGGTCAACGTGTCCAACAGTACCGATATTGACGTGGGGTTTTTTCCTTTCAAACTTTGCGCGTGCCATGAATGCTCGTTTCCTTTTTTAATTAAGCGTTCCCTTTGCTTTTTGCGATGATAGTTTCAGCCACGCTGCGAGGCACTTCCTCATAGTGGCTAAACTCCATAGAGAAGATACCCCGCCCTTGAGTTTTCGACCGGATATCTGTGGCGTAGCCAAACATACTCGCTAGTGGAACTTTTGATGCCACTTTAGCGAGTCCCTGTTCAGTGCTTTGGCTTTCAATCTGCCCCCGGCGGGAGATGAGGTCGCCAATGACGTTCCCGATATAATCTTCAGGAACTTCCACCTCGACTTTCATCATAGGTTCTAACAGAACTGGTGAAGCTTTAAGCACAGCTTCTTTCAGTGCCATTGAACCGGCAATTTTGAAAGCCATTTCCGAAGAGTCCACATCGTGGTAAGAGCCATGAACTAGCGTTGCTTTCACGTCAATTAGTGGATATCCAGCTAAAATACCAGATTCACAGCTTTCTTTCATACCTTGCTCGGCAGGGCCTATGTACTCTTTAGGTACTACACCACCGACAATTTTAGAGACGAATTCAAAGCCAGTACCGGGTTCTCCTGGTTCCAAATTGATCACAACGTGACCGTATTGACCTTTACCACCACTTTGGCGGATGAACTTACCTTCCACGTTGGTGACAGTTTTCCGAATCGTTTCTCGGTAAGCTACTTGTGGCGCACCGACGTTCGCTTCCACTTTGAATTCACGTAACATCCGGTCTACGAGAATTTCTAGGTGGAGTTCTCCCATCCCTGCAATTACAGTTTGGTTAGTTTCTGGGTCAACGTTGACGCGGAAGGTTGGGTCTTCTTCGGAGAGGGATTGCAAAGCCTTGGATAATTTATCCATGTCGTTCTTGGTTTTGGGTTCAACCGCTACCGAGATCACTGGCTCTGGAATAAAGAGGGATTCTAGAATTACTGGCGAACTTTCATCAGTAATTGTATCTCCTGTCAAGGTGTCTTTTAAGCCAAGCGCAGCCCCCAAGTCACCCGCTCTTAGTTCATCTACATCTTGACGGTCATCTGCCTTCATCAGAACTAAACGGGAAATCCGTTCTTTTTTGTTCTTGGTAGCATTTAAGACATAGCTACCTTTTTTCAGAACGCCGGAATAAACACGAACAAAGGTGAGGCGACCGTAGGGGTCAGCCATAATCTTGAATGCCAGCGCAGCTAGGGGTTCGTCATCATTGGCATGACGCTCTACAGTGTCGCCATTGAGGAGTGTGCCTTGAATGGGGGGTACTTCTGTTGGTGCAGGTAGGTAATCTACAACTGCATCCAACATTAGCTGCACGCCTTTGTTTTTAAAGGCAGAACCGCAAAGTACAGGTACGATTGTGCCAGCGATTGTACCTTTCCGCAGAGCAGACCTGATTTCCTCTTCTGTCAGTGCTTCACCATCGAAGTACTTAGTCATCAGAGCGTCATCGGTTTCTGATACTGCTTCCACCAGCTTGGTGTAATACTCTTCGACTTGCTCTTTTAAATCGGCTGGGATATCTGTTTCTTCGATATCTGTACCTTGGTCATTGTTGTAAATGTATGCACGCTTACTCACCAAGTCTACAATACCTTTGAAGTCGTTTTCGCTACCAATTGGCAGTTGAATGGCAATGGCATTTGCCCGCAGGCGATCGCGCATTTGCTCATGAACTCTATAGAAGTTCGCTCCTGTACGATCCATCTTGTTGATGAAGGCGATCCGAGGCACTTTGTAACGGTCTGCTTGCCGCCATACTGTCTCTGATTGGGGTTGTACACCACCCACTGAACAAAATACCGCAATTACACCATCCAAAACCCGCATTGAACGTTCAACTTCAATTGTGAAGTCTACGTGACCCGGCGTATCGATAATGTTAATTTGATAATCTTTCCAACTGGTACTAATCGCCGCAGCAGTGATGGTAATTCCCCTCTCCCGCTCTTGATCCATCCAGTCGGTTACAGCAGTTCCTTCGTGAACTTCACCAATTTTATGAATTATTCCAGAGTAAAATAATATCCTCTCTGTCGTCGTGGTTTTGCCCGCATCTATATGCGCCGCAATACCAATATTGCGTACTTTCTCTAGCGGGTTGGTACGTGCCACAGTAGCCTCCTATAGTTTTTGCCTCATGATATCTTGTATATTACTCTTTGTTAAGATTCTATACTTTTAGAGAAAACCGTCTTTTTTTGTAAGGACGCGATATACCGCTTATAAAGGCACGATATACCGCCATTTTACTTAGTAACGATAGTGGGCAAAAGCTTTGTTTGCTTCCGCCATCCGGTGTGTTTCTTCCCGTTTGCGAATAGCATTCCCGCTTTCATTGGCTGCATCTAGTAATTCATTCGCCAATCGGCCAGCCATTGTCCGTCCGGGTCTAGATCGAGAAAATTGTACCAACCAACGCAATGCGAGGGTAGTACCTCTTTCTGTACGTACTTCCATTGGTACTTGATAAGTTGCTCCACCTACTCGGCGAGCTTTAACTTCTACTAGAGGTGTTGCATTCCGCACTGCTCTTTCAAATACTTCTAGTGCATTAGTGCCTGTGCGTTCCTCTACAGTTTTTAAGGCATCATACACGATGCGGGCAGCAAGTGATTTTTTACCATGACGCATTATCCGTCGGATGATCATACTTACAAGCCGACTGTTGTATACAGAGTCAGGCGGAACTGGCCGCCTTTGAATAACACCACGACGAGACATACTTTACCCTTAATTCGGATTTGGCAACGAAATTATATGCTATCAGACAGGGGCTTTCCTGCGCTTTGGTAGCTACAGATGCGATCCCGCAAAGAATTGCTTTACGGTTGCAATCACCCTAATTTTATAGACTTGTATCCTGAATAACTGGAATAACAAAGCGACAACGTCTTTTTACTCTGGTTTTCCCAGGAAAACGCTGTAAGCGACAACAGCGTTTTGAATTTTTGACTACACTTGCTCGCTGAGTGTAGATTTGGGAAATAAGCTGGAGTAATTTCTGGAAACAGACACTTAATAAATAATTATTTCTGTTTCAGAACAAGGGAATGATCAGTTGTTATGCAATCTGGACGCTTTTGAGTCAAGGGGCTAATCGCAATAGATTACGATTAATCACTTGTCTTATTTTTTCCCTTCTTTTGGTCGCTTAGTTCCATACTTGGAACGACCTTGTTTGCGGTCTTTAACTCCGGCTGTATCCAAAGTGCCGCGAATGATGTGGTATCTCACACCAGGTAGATCCTTCACCCGACCACCACGAATCATCACAACTGAGTGTTCTTGTAAATTATGACCGATTCCGGGAATGTAAGCCGTTACTTCAAACCCAGAGGTTAGCCTTACCCTTGCTACTTTACGTAGTGCTGAGTTAGGCTTTTTAGGTGTGGTCGTGTATACTCTGGTACAAACACCCCGACGTTGAGGGCATTGTTTGAGAGCAGGGGACTTGGTTTTCTGACGCGCTTTTTCGCGTTCACTACGTATTAATTGCTGTATTGTTGGCATGAGTTACAGCGCGTGAAGCTGCTTTGCTAGTCTAAGTTTTAACAAATCCTGATTATAGCTTTTTTTGTGTTTTTATGTCAAACTTTTCATATTATTTTTAATTTTTTTGTTAAAACAAAGATGGTGTAGTGGTGGAAAAGGAGTTGCCACAGCCACAGGTAGCAACGGATTTGGGATTATGAAAGCGAAAACCACCCCCCATTAAATCCTCGGAATAGTCTATTGCTAGACCATCAACGTAGTTACAACTTTCAGCATCTATGACCACTTGAAAACTGTCAATGTCAAAAAGGCGATCGCCTGAGTTGATTTTTTCATCAAAAGACATATCGTAAAACCAACCAGAACAGCCACCGGGTTTAATGGCTAACCTAAAATGTGTGTTTGGTTGCTGCTTTGCCTGTAAGCGACTGATTTCACTGACGGCGGCTGGGCTTAAATGAATCATGAAACTAGTTGAGGCAATTGAAAACACTATACCTAATTATTACAGATGACTGAGCTGCAATCATCAATAGTTCAAAAAGAACAACGATCTTGAGGGGAGTTGTGAGTGCTGTTAGCGGAAGCGGGGCGTTTAGCCCGTGCTGAGTTGTGTAAAGCCCTGCGGGCATAGCTGCGCTTAGAGCGGTAGCGCGGCGTTTAGCCCGTGCTGAATGCTGAGTGCTGAGTTGTGAGTTGTGTTAGCGGTAGCGCGGCGTTTAGCCGGTGCTGAGTTATGAATTGGTAATGGTTCGTTATTTTTGATTTTTGAATTGATTTGTCCCCACCGACAAATAGGTAGGGACTGAAGATTGCAGTTTTGAATTTAAATGGTTTGCGAGATATTACTGTTAACTCAAAGTGATAACAGCAATATATGGGTATTAATTGGCAGTGCGGGCATAATCATCTTGGTAGCGAATAATATCATCTTCACCTAAGTATTCACCATTTTGGACTTCAATTAATACCAAGGGAATGACTCCAGGATTTTCTAGACGATGAGATGTACACTGGGGTACGTATGTTGACTGATTATTACCAAGTAATATTTCCTGATCACCGCAAACTACCCTAGCAGTTCCAGAAACAACAATCCAATGTTCACTACGATGATGGTGCATTTGTAAACTGAGGCGGTGTCCAGGCTTGACTTCGATCCGCTTAATTTTGTAGCCGCGTCCTTCTTCTAAAACGGTGAAAGCACCCCAAGGACGTAGTTCAGTTGCAGCAATACTCCGGTTCGCGATCGCTGTAGGCAAGGATAAAGTGTTAGTCTTAGTATTTTCTGGATGTTGAGCCATAGTTACCTCATTTGAAGACATATACAAACCGTCATTACTTTTAAATAATTGATGGAAAACTTTTGGGCAATTTTGCAACCGTGAAAATCAGCAATTTAGTTTTACCTTGCTAAACATAGCAAAGCAAAACTTTTGTGGATCAATAATCTCTGCTCAAACTATATTGTCTACACCAATTCTTCATTAAGCTTGATGGCAGCTTATTCTCAGCTTTAAAGAGGAACTGAGAAATTTTGGATTTTGGATTTTAGATTTTGGATTGACGCTAATCCAAAATTTAAAATTGAATTGCCCCGTTCTCTATTTACCGAGATTGGAGAAAAATGCCAATCCCGTTGTGTACACGTGCAGCAGTATTGGGATAACGGTCGAGTAGTTGCCCGCCTAGGTAAAGACTTGTGGAACTTCCACCGTCTAAGTTGAGGGCATTTACACAGCCTAACAGTTTCATTAATTGGGCGTGTTCTGCTAAAGTCGGGCCAGCACCACCCGCACGGTTATGTACAGCCGCAATTACTAGGTGATTATTTGCGGTTGTGCAGATCGCGCTACGACTAGCTTTTTGATTAATGAAGGCATTACTAAACTGTTCGCTTTTGGCATCAAGGACAATTTGCCCATTTTGTAACAACAATGGCCCTGCTCCCATGATGTTGGGGTAACGGTTAAACTCAGGGGCGGTAGTAGCACTTGTAATCTGCACATCAGTACCGATGGGTAACTGTGATGCTAGTGCGGTAGCAGTGCCACGTAACACTAGTAAGTAGCTACCAGGAGGAATGGGAAAGTTGGTTTGACCAGCTTTATCTCCTGCTAACTGATTAGTAATTTTGTTGTTTTGGACGATAAAAGCCCTTTCGTTGTCTGTTAACGATGTGTAAGTCTGACCCCAAGCCGGAGTGTAACGAGCAATACCATTCTGTACATAGCCACTGTTGAGAAATAAAATCGGCGATCGCAAATTACTAGATGTAATTAAAGTTTCTTGTAAAGTGAGACGACCAAAGTAAAATTGTCCAGCATCATTCCAAGCGATCGCACCTCGGTTGAGAATAGGACTAGATAACCACTGACCGTCCCGACGAATTGCACCTAGGGGTAATCTATTATTGCGGTTGAAATAACCAGCGTTAATTGCTGCTATAGCTAGGTTTATTTGGGCTTTTTGAATTAAGGGGGCTGTACCAATTAGGGTATTAGGTGCTGCCCAAATTGGTTTTATTGCTAACCCCACACTCCGGGGATTAACTTCTAACCAAACTATCCCAAAGCGGTCTTGTCCTAATGTTACAAACTGCTGTCGCCAGCGTAATCCTGTTGCCCAGTTAATATCTCGTGGTTTGAGGGCATCGGGACGCAGATCAATGACTAGGCGATCGGGGTTATTGATAGTGGTAATTTGAGGAGACAAATCTAAGGGAACACTGAGAGTAATAATAGTTTGATTATTTACAATCTCTACTTTTTGAATTAACGCCTCAGAATCTGATTTTGGTGATGATTGTTTGAGTAGATTTGGTACTGATGGGGGTAAGGGAGTGTAGCGTTGAATTAAACTAGCATCTGCGATCGCATCTAAGATAATTGTCCATTCCCTGTTAACTGGTGCAGAACTATTGGGAGTAGGCGCATTTGGATCATCCAGGAGAGTTTTAATTGGTAGTCCTTGCTTCACTTGCCAGGGGGTAGAACGGTCTAAGTCTAAAACAATGCGAGCTGTTTTTAGCGGGGTGACATTGGTCACGACTGCTGGATTTAGACTTTGACGAATATTTTTGACTTGCGCTTTGGGTGTGGCAATTACTAGAGTGTTTCCTTGCACTTGCATCTGCCATCCTGCGTTTTGCGAAAAACTTGTGACATCGAGATAACGATATCCTCTCAGTAGATGGGTGGCTAGGACTAATGGATTAGTATTTGAGGAAAACCACTCTATAGGTTGTCTAGCAGGGTTATTACTACTTAATAAGTCTACGCCTATGAGTTGGTTCAGAGCCGCATCACTAATGTATGTTTTAACTGGATTTGTGCCTTCCCGTCTTTGCAACCAAGCACCTGATAATGTACGACCATTCAGAGAAATTTGGCTACCAGCAGGTATTTGCCGATCTGTTGGAGATATGGGCGACTGTGAAGTCAATTGTGGGGATTTCTGGGCGTTGGTGATATTGGTAGCAGACAAACATAGTGCGATCGCTAATAATGGCGATACAGTCGTCTGAAATAAGCGATAGTTCAACTTTTTGGCAATAAGACAATGATTGTGCTGTCGGCAATAATTTGGCATTTTTACCATAATTTATTTAATCCCCAGACATTCTGTTCCCTGTTTTCTGTTCCCTATCTCGACGTATAAATTTAATTTTGCTCAAATACGTATAGATAGGTACTTTTGAAAATTATCACCCAATTTACAGGTTAACTAATTGTCTGGAAATCTTAAAAAATAATGATTCATCTTTTGCCGAAACATGATAGCCTATATGTTGGCTAGTCATCTCTTATAGATTACACTTAGCAATTTTGCCGCTAAAACCACTATAACCAAAGGCTTTAACTAGCAGTGATGATAACCAAGCTATAGACATTAGTCTTGGTAGTCAAATTTGGATTAGAATAGTAGATCCTCAAAAGAATATTTCCTGCTGTTACTACTTTAGTAAGTTTTAAACAGCATATATATTTTTGTGGCAAAAAATTATTAGTAAAACTCTGACCAAAAACAAAAATACTTAGGAATTGCAAATGGGTCTATAGTGTAATACGCTGATTTTGCTACTAAATCAGGATTTTTTCTGTCTGTCAAGCAGTGAAGCGTTTAATGAGAATTTTGTTCTTTGATCCAAAGATATTCTCTGTCTGAAAAGTATATTTCCCAGAGAACAAAAATTGAGAAAACACCTAGTTTCACAATAGAAGCATCATGTCAAGATAAAAATATTTTGTCTAAAATTAGGATAAACACATAAGCAATAATGTCAAAATTTTAACCTGGGTAAATTTAAAAACCGAAGTTAAAATTTTTTTTCTCTAAATTTCGGTGGTTTTGATGTATCTATGCAGCACGAAATTTAGGAGTTTTGCTCACCAGCAGTGGCGAAGTTCGTGACTCAACATCTCAGGACATCTCAGGAATAGGCTATGAATGATCAACCGATGAATCTAAACCAAGAAATCACAGCAAATATGAAATCAGGGGATACCTACCAAGGGCAAAGGTGGTTAGTAGAAGAACGAGATGCCTGTGGTGTAGGTTTTATTGCTCATCGTCAAAATCAGGACAGCCACGAAATTGTGGCCAAGGCTTTAGTAGCGTTAGCCTGTTTAGAACATCGGGGTGGTTGTAGTGCAGATCAAGACTCTGGTGATGGGGCTGGGATTTTAACGGCGATTCCTTGGGAATTGTTGCAAACAGAATATTCTCAAGAAGAAATAGACTTTTCATCTCATAGCAATATGGCGGTGGGGATGATATTTTTACCCCAAGATGTAGAAGTCGCAAAAAAAGCTAAAGCTACTTTTGAGAAAATAGCCACTGAAGAAAAATTAACTGTACTGGGCTGGCGAGTAGTACCAATACAACCAGATTTACTGGGAGTACAAGCAAGAGCAAATCAACCCCAGATTGAACAAGTTTTTCTGCAATCTGAAAAAAGCGGTGATGTACTAGAAAGGCAACTGTATATTGCTCGTAAACGCATATTTAAAGCTGCTAAAAATTTCGCTGAAGAATTTTATATCTGTTCCTTATCTAGCCGCACAATTGTTTATAAGGGCATGGTGCGTTCTGCGATTTTAGGAGAATTCTATCAAGATTTACAAAATCCAGCATATAAGAGTGCGTTTGCTGTTTATCACCGCCGCTTTAGTACCAATACAATGCCGAAGTGGCCTCTAGCGCAACCAATGCGGTTGTTGGGTCATAACGGTGAAATTAATACCTTGTTGGGTAACATTAACTGGATGATGGCACGGGAAGCTAGCCTCAATCATCCCATTTGGGGAAATCGCACAGAAGACCTCAAGCCGGTAGCTAATATTAATAGCAGTGACTCCGCTACCTTAGATAACGTCATGGAGTTATTGGTGCGTTCAGGACGATCGCCAGAAGAAGCCTTGATGATTATGGTGCCTGAAGCCTATCAAAATCAACCATCTTTAGCTAACCATCCTGAGATTGTCGATTTTTACGAATATTACAGTGGTCTGCAAGAAGCCTGGGACGGGCCAGCACTGTTAGTATTCAGCGATGGACAAAAAGTTGGCGCAACCTTAGATCGTAATGGTTTAAGACCAGCGCGTTATGTGATTACCAAAGATGACTACATTGTGGTGGCTTCGGAAGCGGGTGTAGTAGACTTCCCCGAAGCCAACATAGTGGAAAAAGGCAGACTAGGCCCTGGGCAAATGATTGCTGTGGATTTAGTCAACCACGAAGTCCTCAAAAATTGGGAAATTAAGCAGCGTGTAGCCGAAAAACATCCCTACGGCGAATGGCTGGAACAGTACCGCCAAGACCTGAAAGAAATTGTGGGTCAGTCTTCAGCCATCAATGGCAATGGTAAAGGTAATGGTCATAAAACCACCGAAAATGGACATTTGACCACCAACCCCATTGACAAACAACCCCTGCTGCGTCATCAACTCGCCTTTGGCTACAACACCGAAGATGTGGAAATGGTGATTCAACCAATGGCTAGCAACGGTGCAGAACCAACCTTCTGTATGGGGGATGATATTCCTCTAGCAGTGCTGTCAGATAAACCTCACCTGCTGTATGACTACTTCAAACAGCGTTTCGCCCAGGTCACTAACCCCGCAATTGACCCATTGCGAGAAAAATTAGTCATGTCTTTGAAGGTCGAACTGGGTGAAAGGGGTAATTTATTAGAACCAAAGCCAGAATTTGCTAGAAGACTAAAACTGGAGTCGCCAGTCTTAACAGAAGCAGAATTAGACGCAATGAAGCTGTCGGGATTTGCCACGGCTGATTTATCAACACTGTTTGCGATCGCTAACGGCCCAACAGGATTGCAAGATGCAGTGCAGGCTTTACAAAAACAAGCGGCCGAATCAGTGCGGGCAGGTGCCAAGATTTTAATCTTGAGCGATCGCGCCAATGGTGGGATTACTTCCGAATATAGCTACATTCCTCCCTTGTTAGCAGTAGGTGCAGTACACCATCACCTAATTCGGGAAGGTTTGCGGATGAAAACCTCCCTCGTTGTCGATACCGCCCAGTGCTGGAGTACACACCACTTTGCTTGTTTAATTGGCTATGGTGCAGGTGCTGTCTGTCCTTACATGGCGTTGAACACCGTTTGCGATTGGTGGTATGAACCCAAAACCCAAAGTTTCATGGAACGGGGTAAACTCAAAGCCATTAGCTTAGAGCAGGCGATCGCCAACTATCGCAAAGCCGTAGAGTCAGGTTTATTGAAAATTCTCTCGAAAATGGGAATTTCTCTCCTCTCTAGCTACCAAGCTGCACAAATCTTTGAAGCCATTGGGATTGGTGGGGATTTATTACAACTAGGATTCCAGGGTACAACCTCCCGCATTGGCGGCTTGAGTGTGAGTGAGTTAGCCCAAGAAATCCTCTCCTTTCACAGCAAAGCCTTCCCAGAACTGACAATTAAAAAGCTAGAAAATCTAGGGTTTTACAACTACCGTCCTGGTGGTGAGTACCACATGAACAGCCCAGAACTGGCTAAAGCACTGCATAAAGCCGTAGATGGCAAGCTGTACGACCATTACGAAGTGTATAAGCAGCATCTCCAAGGTAGACCAGTCACAGCCTTGCGGGACTTGCTAGACTTCCAAAGCGATCGCACTCCCATCTCTGTAGAAGAAGTTGAATCAGTTAGCGATATAGTTAAACGTTTCTGTACTGGTGGGATGTCCTTGGGTGCGTTGTCACGAGAAGCCCATGAAGTTTTGGCGATTGCCATGAACCGTTTAGGTGGTAAGTCCAACTCTGGCGAAGGCGGTGAAGACCCAGTACGTTACAAAGTCCTCAGTGATGTAGACGTATCTGGACACTCACCCACCCTTCCCCACCTGAAAGGCTTACGCAATGGTGACACCGCTTCTAGTGCCATCAAGCAAGTCGCATCAGGACGCTTTGGTGTTACGCCTGGGTATTTAGCCAGTGCGAAGCAAATCGAAATCAAAATTGCCCAAGGTGCAAAACCAGGGGAAGGCGGACAGCTACCAGGGCCAAAGGTAAGTCCTTACATTGCCATGTTAAGACGCTCTAAGCCCGGTGTCACCTTGATTTCACCACCACCGCACCATGATATCTACTCTATTGAAGACCTTGCACAGTTAATTTTTGACCTGCACCAAATTAATCCTAAAGCCCAGGTATCGGTGAAGCTAGTTGCAGAAATCGGTATTGGGACGATCGCAGCTGGTGTTGCGAAAGCTAACGCCGATATCATCCAGATTTCTGGTCATGATGGCGGTACAGGTGCATCTCCTCTCTCATCCATTAAACACGCTGGTTCACCTTGGGAATTGGGACTGAGTGAAGTACATCGAGTCTTAATGGAAAATAGCCTACGAGATCGCGTCCTTTTACGTGTAGACGGCGGACTCAAAACTGGTTGGGATGTCTTGATGGCTGCATTGATGGGTGCAGAAGAATTTGGCTTCGGCTCAATCGCCATGATTGCTGAAGGTTGCATCATGGCGCGAATTTGTCACACCAATAACTGTCCTGTAGGTGTAGCTTCCCAAAAAGAAGAACTGCGAAAGCGGTTTACAGGTATCCCAGAACACGTAGTTAACTTCTTCTTCTTCATCGCTGAGGAAGTCAGGAGTTTATTGGCAAGATTAGGTTATCGTTCCTTGTCAGAAATCACTGGACGCGCCGATTTACTGACAACGCGGACAAGTGCAAAACTCACCAAAACCCAATCACTCAACCTCAATTGTTTGCTGCAACTACCAGATACCAAAGCCAACCGTAGCTGGTTAGTGCATGAACAAGTTCACAGCAACGGCCCAGTTGTGGATGACCAAATACTTGGAGATCCAGCAATCCAAGCCGCGATTCATAACCAATCTACAATTAGTAAGACTTTAGCTATTGTCAACACTGACAGAACTGTAGGAGCAAGATTAGCCGGTGCGATCGCTTCTCAATACGGTGATAGCGGCTTTGAAGGGCAAATTAACCTCAACTTCACTGGTAGCGTGGGACAAAGCTTTGGTGCTTTTAACCTACCTGGCATGATTTTGACCCTAGAGGGAGAAGCCAACGACTACGTAGGCAAAGGAATGCACGGTGGCGAAATTATCATTAAACCACCAGCCGATTCTACCTATGACCCATCACAAAACGTGATTGTGGGCAACACTTGCCTTTACGGTGCTACAGGTGGAGTGTTATTTGCTAATGGTTTAGGAGGAGAACGCTTTGCTGTTCGCAACTCCAAAGGCGTAGCAGTGATTGAAGGTGCTGGGGATCACTGCTGTGAATACATGACAGGTGGCGTAATTGTGGTTCTGGGTAAAGTAGGACGGAACGTAGCAGCCGGCATGACTGGTGGACTAGCATATTTCTTGGATGAAAATGACTCATTCCCGGAGTTAGTCAACAAAGAAATTGTCAAAATCCAACGGGTAATGACAGCCGCAGGAGAGAAGCAGCTAAAAGATTTAATCAAAGCCCATGCAGAACGTACAGATTCAGCCAAAGCCGAACTCATCTTGCAAAATTGGTCAGCATTCTTGCCTAAGTTCTGGCAACTAGTACCTCCTTCCGAGGCTGATAGTTTAGAAGCCAATCCTCAAGCTGTACCAGAAAAACATCTGAGTTCAGTATAGTCATTAGTCATTCAATACTGTTCGGTTAAGAGTTTTTGTAGTTTGGGTTAAGCGACAGCGCAACCCAACAAAAGTCCATAAATGTTGGGTTTCCTAATGTCAATCCAACCTACTTGATTTAATGTTTTTAGCTTAACCGACAAGTATTGATTAGTCATTAGTCATTAGTCACTATTCACTGACTAATGACTAACAGGACTTACGCAAAACTCTCTCAAACCCTTATTTCTCCGTGTTCTCTGCGTCTCTGTGGTATGCGCTACGCGCACGTTATTCCATAATTTGTGCGTAAGTCCTAACTAATACCAATGCGATTTAAAATTGCCATATATTTTTGTAGAGAGATGCGAAATATCGCGTCTCTTTTATATTACGAATTACGAATTATTTTTTATTAGCAATCATTTTTTGATCTTTATCTTGCATTTCTAAAAGTTCTGGAACAGTTACAAAGCTGTAACCTTGATTGCGAAACTTGGCAATGATTTCAGGTAAAGCCTGTACAGTTTGGGAACGATCCCCACCACCATCGTGCATTAGCACAATTCCACCAGGTTTTGCCGATCTAAAAACATTATTAATTAAATTTGGGACTCTAGGCTGCGAGTAATCAATTGAGTCAGAAGACCACATAATAATGGCGTATTTACTATTTCTTGCGTAATTAGCCACCCCATTGGTCATGATTCCTCCAGGTGGTCGAAACAAATTTGTTTTTACCCCAGCGACTTTATAAATCAGGTCTGTTGTATTAACTACTTCATAAGCAGCTACCTGGGCATTCATGAAATGATACCGATGATGCCAAGTGTGATTACCAATTACATGACCTTCAGCAGCTACGCGCTTAAGTAGGTCTGGATAATTCTTGATATTTTGCCCAACAACGAAAAATGTCCCTTTGATGTTGTTTTGTTTGAGGATATCTAGCACTTGTGCTGTAGATTCAGGCCAAGGCCCATCATCAAAAGTCAAGGCAATCACTTTTTGACCCTGACTGAGTTGTGCTGACTTAATAGTTGCTCCTTGAAAGTGTGGCGACAAAGCATAAGAAAAACCCTTAACTTGTGCCTGTTGTTGCCAACTTGTCAGCATGATTTCTTTTAATCCTTCAATGCGCCTCTGAGTTCCTATTTTGGCAGCAGGCACAGGTATAGTATTGGCATTTAGGCTTTGTCTAATTTGAGCATCTGAAGTATTTGGTTTAACCAACATCATCAAACCAACACTCAAACTTACACTTAAAGCAAACAGCGCAACTAATATTCCTTGCGGCCATAGCAACTGCTTGTTGTTTTCCACTTCCTAGCTCCTCCAAGGTTCTAACCATCAATCACCTTAAAGTGGTGATTTTTAACACAACACAATACCAATATGTAGATACTCAGGTAATTTTGAATAATCCTGAAACTTTGAATACAGATTTACAGAAATCTAAAAATTAAATTCTAGCTGTCTTAGCTGCCAATTTACGCAATAGCATCCGACTTTGGATACTTAATCCATATAGTCTCTTGAGAATTGTTGAGCCTGTTGAAAACTAGCTAGATTAACTCATGAAGAATAAAACCTTTAATTTTTGTTCCTTTAGTTTTGGTAATTAATCTGCGTGTTTTAACAACTTTTTATACATTTAAGCTAGAAGTATAATTTCGTATAGGCAAAATAAGCATCATATCTTAACATATGTCTTCAATATAAAATGAGATGTTTATATTATGTATTCTCGTGAAATTAGTATTGTTATGCTAGAACATCTAGTAGACTCCCAAGAATAATAAGCATTTTAATATTTAATAGGATTGCAACCAATTTAAGAAAAAATTAAATTTTTAGTTGTCTGAATGCCCAATTTGATTCCAGATCAAACATATAGACTGCACTCTTCTGAGGATAGTTTCTCATGGAAAAGACTTTTGCATTAGTTAATCCATATACTTTTTCATCCTTTTTGTAAAAGTATGTTATTAAATATTTAATTTTGTCTATGAAGATAGGTAACTGAGATATTCAATAGTCAGTCGTTTAACAAATTATGTGGGAAATCTCTAATTAATGTAAGCTATTACATTATTAATATTAAAATTACATATATACTGTTACCGTATAATTACTGAAATTCACTGGCTGAAAGTTTAAAGTTTGAATCATAAAAACATTATCTAGACTGTTCTATATGCGTCCATTCCGAGAAAAAGAATGGCTCTTAAGCTTGTGCGTGTTATCTATACTACTGTGGCTAATATGCTTGGGTAACTCACCCTTACGTGATTGGGATGAAGCAACAATAGCACAAGTTGCCCGTGAAATTTGGCGATCGCCCCTTGGTTCTATGGGTTGGCTTTATCCAACTTTGGCAGGAGAACCGTATCATAACAAACCACCCTTGATACATTTACTGATAGCTTGGGCTTATTCTTTAGGTGGTGTCAATGAATGGACAACACGTTTACCTGGTGCAGTATTAACGGCTTTAGGCGTACCTTTGCTTTTCTCACTGGGAAGATTAATTTTTCAATGTAATTTACCAGCTTTATTTTCTGCCTTAGTTTACATGACAATGTTGCCTGTGGTACGTCATGGAAGGTTGGCAATGCTGGATGGTGCGCTAGTCACTTTTTTCTTACTAGTGCTGTTTTGTTTATTCAAAGCACGTAAAAACCAACGCTATGCTTTAGGTGTGGGATTTGGGTTGGGGCTAATTGCACTCACTAAAGGGATGATAGTTTTACTATTGGGGGGAATTATCTGTTTATTTCTCTTAGTGAATAAACAATTAAGTTTGTGGAAAAATCCTTATTTATGGATAGGAATATTATTAGGAATAATACCTGCGATCGCTTGGTATATTGCACAATGGCAGCACTATGGCAATAGTTTTTTACAAATCAATTTGCAATCACAAACTTTTGACAGACTTATACAACCTGTAGATGGTAATACTGGACTTTCTTGGTACTATTTACTTGAAATACTCAAATATGGTTTTCCCTGGCTATTATTTTTACCTGGAGGGTTTTATCTAGCTGGGAAACAGCGTCATACTACTTGGGGGTGTTTGGTGCTTGTAGGCACAGTAGTATATTTAGTAACTATTTCTCTAATGAAAACAAAACTCCCCTGGTATGTGATACCTGTGTATCCATTTTTAGCTTTAGCAGTTGGTGCAGAACTCAGCGAAGTTTGGGAAGATCGACATATTCAAGGCAGAATTTGGACGGTAATATTTGTTTTGTTGTCTATTGCAGGTGTAGGAGGTTGCGTTTACTTCGCTATAGCTGATCCTCAGCCTGTGTTAATAGTGATGAGTATTGTTCTAGCTATCAGTATGGGTATTGTCGCATGGTTGGTGAGTAGAGGCGATCGCAATTTTATTCCAGTTTTGTTTATTGGGATGTATCTAGTTTTAGCAATGTTGATGAGTTCACAATCTTGGATTTGGGAATTAAACGAAGCCTTCCCAGTTAAACCCGTGGCTGCATTAATTCGTGCCAATGTCTTACCGCAAACAAAAATTTATACTTCTTTTGCTTATAACCGCCCCAGTTTAGATTTTTACTGTGATTGCCAAGTTATTGCCGCATCTTCATCAACTCTAAAACAAATGTGGGTGGATAAATCTTATTTACTTTTAGACAACGCAACTTTGCAAACAATCAATTTACCTAATTCCCAAATTCTTGGTAATTCTGAGCAATTCACCTTGATTTATCCTAAAAGCTGATCAATAATTATTGCTTAATAAATAAATAGACTTTATCTTTTTGATATGTCAGCTTAAATGAAGCATTATCTTGAATTTTTTGAACTAACCTAGGATAAAATTCCGATTTTTGTTCTAAATTTAATAAATCTAAAAGTATATATTTAAAATTTAAATTACTATCTTGAAAAGAATCTAATGTTGAGCTATCTATAAGTTTAATTATCTGACGCTGGCTTAAATGTGGGGCGATTTTTGTTGTTGTTAAAACACCTTCATTAGTTGTAACTAAACTCACGGCAGTATGGAGAGAGTTGAGATTTGGCAGGCTTGTAAGATAACGCGTGATAAAAAACTCATACTTAGCCAATGCCAAAAAAGCAATCATAGACCAAATAATTAAATAACGTGGTTTCAACCAATACCTTTTTTGTTCTTGTTGGTGCTGCTTAATTGAGTAAACTAGCCACACAATAATAAAGGGAAAAATTGCCAACGAATAATGGTGAATTAAATCTCGCTGCGCCCAATAATCGGAAAGAATATTAAGTAGTAGCATTGGTAAAGCCGGCACAATTGTTATTGTTTTTCGCCAATGCAATCCAATGATAACGGGCAAGATTAGCAGAAAATAATAAAATATTGTCTCAGGGAAAAAGAACTTACCTAAAATCAATCCAGGGTTAGTAATAATATTCCAGAGAATTTGTGTAGGGGTATCACCAAGAGAACCGAAAAATACAACCCCACCTGCTTGACCACCTCGTAGCATGGGAACAAGATAACTAATTGTGGCTAAATACCAAATTACCCCAGTAATGATACATCCAAGTCCATACCAACGGCGGCGCGGAACTAACCATAGCCAAATTCCTAAAGCAACTATGGTTAAACTCAAAATATCTTTGCAAATTAAGACTAAAACTACGGCTAAAATTAACTGCCAAGTGCGACCACCGATTCCTGCCCACATTGCCCATAATAATGCCGGAACTGCGATCGCCTCTGGACGGAAATCAGTAAAAAAGTTGATATTAAATAAAGCCGGATACAGTAGGTAAGAAATACAAACGGCTTGTGCATAAGCAACAGATAAGCCCGCTTGTAAACTTAAAGCGTATATAGGTAATACTCCAATTGCCAGGGCGATCGCCTGAATGGCAAATAGCCAATGTACGTCAGGATGAATCTTGTATAGCAGTGAGATCGCATACAAAATAAAGGCCGCATGATCTCCTATGAGATGAAATCCAAAAAATGATGAAATGGGTGGTAGCCCTTGACTAGCTAGATATACCCATTGATCAAAGACAGCTAAATCCAAAGCTGTTGATTGAAATAAAGCGTGTCTGAGACTGCTAGCCGTAAATAGAATTAAGGCACTCACACCAATCATCCAAGCAACAGACCTCAACCTATGCAGTTGTTTTCCCATGCACCCAAAAACCGATATTTTTACGAAGTTATGGAGAAAATGAGGCAGCTAATTAATCCTCATCTTGCTTGTATCTCATTAGACCTCTTGCAAAAGTCTGAAAATGAGATGTTTCATTCTGAATGAAATGTATGATCTTTGAGATGTTTCGCTTCGCTCAACATGACACCTTAAGCATTTATGCAAGAGGTATATTGAATATCTTTGATGGCAGAAAAAATGTCAACCCACCCATTGTTCTTGAGCAAATCCCACAGCTAACTTGCCAAGTAATACTACAAATAAACCCAAGGTGAAAGATCCCAAACGAGGATGGCGAGATACTAACATACCAATTGCTATACTCAAAGGCGCTATCCCATAAGCAAGACGGCTTAAGGATATAGTACCTCCAGAGGCTAACAGCAACCCGACACCACAAAAACCATAGATGACAGTGACTGGGGTGAGTTGTTGACGGCAACACCACAAAAGATAACTACCACCCAAAACCATCAAAGCATTCAGTAATTGATTGATTAAATCTATATTTGCCCAGATCAGCAACAATAAAACTAAAGCATAAAAGCCGTAGACTATCTTTGCAGAGGTCAGGGATTTACGGAAGTAGTATAAACAATAACCGCCCCCAGTAATTACACTAAAAATTAGGGGATGCCAAGGATCGTTAATAAAGCCCGATGAATTTTCTACCCAGCCAAAATGCCAATTTTTAGCCCCTACGGCAATTTGCATCAGCATATTTAACCAACCCTGCCAATCAAACCCCAAAGAAGGCCTCCAGCCGCGTTGGGCAGCGATAAAGGCTAAAGGGTCGCGAAATCGTATGGCACAGTAGAGACTAAATAATAATACACCTGTGGCAGTGGACAAGCTAGCAATATATGCGATCGCACCTCTACGTTCTTTGAATGATGCGATAATTAATGCGGGTATCAAAGCTAACCCTGTAGGACGTGTAGCCGTTGCCATTGCGCCCCAAAGTGCCATCCAGCGATATTGTTTTTGATCAAAAGCCCGTAAAGTCGCTGTGCTTAAAAATAAATATAATCCCTCAGTATAAACTACTCCGGTAAACATTGAGGCTGGATAGCAACAAAGCACAGCAGTACCCCACTGAGCAATTTTTGTGCCGTAACACTCTTTTAGCCATAAGTGCAAATAGTAAAGGGCTGCCAAAAATGCCAAGTTATTGATCACCAGTCCTGCGATTTCAAAGGATAAGCCTAGCTTCATTAACACCCTGATGCTGAAGGGAAACAGGGGAAAGAAAGCTAAGTTATGTTGTTTGCCATCATTGATAAATTCATAACCAGTAGTGGCGATCGCTCGATAATGTATGCCATCCCAAGCGTCAAAAATTCCCCAGTGCCAATGGGATGATGCAGACAGGTTTGGTGTAACCAATAACATGGTCGTCCAGATAATTACTCGACTGAGAAACCACATCCCTACGGGAAAGAAACTATTATTTTTCCCTAAAACTTTTCTGAGCAATATCTGAACTGTCACCATGAGCTTGTCTGAATATATTATTTTACCTATGTTGGCAATACCTCGATGTAAAATCCTACACTGAAATGGATTAAAATTAGCAGTAAATTTTCTATACCCTCAATTTTGCTCATTTTAAAAATTAACTATTATAACTTTAGTCTAATATTATACTAAATCTATAGTTGTTTTCTAGTAAATCTACTTCCCAAAAAGCAGTATGGATTGTGGCGATCGCTGTTCTGAATGAGTCCCCAGCAATTTATAGTGAGAGTTATCTGTACATCCTTAAGCAATTGTGAAAGCTATAACTCTTGTTGGTTCTACTGGCTCAATCGGTACTCAGACTTTAGATATTGTCACTCAGTACCCAGATCAGTTTCGGATTGTGGGATTGGCGACTGGGAGCAATGTAGAAATGCTAGCGGCTCAAATTCGGCAATTCCGACCAAGTATAGCAGCGATTTCCGCCGCAGAAAAATTGCCAGCACTCCAAGAAGCTTTGAAAGACCTTGATCCCCAACCTATTTTACTAGGTGGTGAAGCAGGTGTAATTGAAGTCGCTCGCTATGGTGATGCCGAAACTGTGGTTACAGGTATTGTGGGTTGTGCGGGTTTGCTGCCAACGATCGCTGCGATTGAAGCTGGTAAAGATATTGCCTTAGCAAACAAAGAAACTCTCATCGCTGGTGGCCCAGTAGTTTTGCCTTTAGTCGAAAAACATGGTGTCAAATTACTCCCGGCTGATTCCGAGCATTCGGCTATCTTTCAGTGTCTCCAAGGTGTTCCTAAAGGTGGCTTGCGACGGATTTTACTCACAGCTTCTGGAGGCGCATTTCGGGATTGGGATGTAGCCAGGTTAGCAGAGGTGACAGTTGCTGATGCTCTCAAGCATCCTAACTGGTCAATGGGACGTAAAATCACTGTTGATTCTGCCACTTTGATGAATAAAGGGTTGGAAGTAATCGAAGCTCATTTCTTGTTTGGCTTAGATTATGAAGATATCGATATTGTTATCCATCCCCAAAGCATCATTCACTCGCTAATTGAGCTACAAGATACTTCTGTACTGGCACAATTAGGCTGGCCAGATATGCGTTTACCCCTACTTTATGCGATGTCTTGGCCGGAACGTATTTATACTAACTGGGAAAGACTAGATTTAGTCAAAGCGGGAAATCTTACTTTCCGCGAACCAGACCATCAAAAGTATCCTTGTATGCGGTTAGCTTATGCTGCTGGTAAAGCTGGCGGTTCTATGCCTGCGGTGTTAAATGCTGCTAATGAGCAGGTAGTGGCTTTATTCCTAGAAGAGAAAATTACATTTTTAGATATTCCTCGGTGTATTGAATCGGTGTGCGATCGCCATCAAAATGATAACTGTACGAATCCTGCTTTAGATGACATTTTGGCAGCAGATCAATGGGCAAGACAAGAAGTGTTAACTGCAACTAAAAATTTAGCTGCCAACCCGCGTATAATTTCGGTCAGCTAAATAACTAGCAAAAGATCCGTATATCAAGGGTTGTGCTGGTTTAAAATAGTAGCTACATATACGCCAGACTGTAATAGTATGATCGGTCATCAGGCAAGATAATGGATTATGCAATAAGTAGAACAGGGTAAATAATTAAAGATTTGTAGTAAAAACTTTAGTTCTCTCTGCGTTCTCTACGTTCCCTGCGGGACGCGGAGCGTGTCGTAGACAGACGCTCCGCGAACAAAAAATGACTAAAGTCCTTACTACGAACTCAATCCTAGGTTTTTTACATTACTTAACATAGTTTGGTTTTTTCAAGTCGTTCTACTTGTCACCTTTTTATCTATTGGTAACTGTCTGCGTATTGTCGTTATGGCGTATTAGATTTGGCAAAAAGTATAGAGGATGGTGATTCAATCACACCATCCTCAAATTTTTTCATATCTGTTAATTCATAATTTTTCTATATAATTACTAAAAAATAAAAATATTTTAGTAATTATGTCTAAACATCTGCTTTTATTCCGGAATGGCAGTGTCTGCTTACTGTATAATTATTAGACGGTGATTGCTCCAAATTTTAATTATTAAATAATAACCACCATAGCTCAAAATAACACATTAGCTGAAAATTTGTGCAAGTAATGGTGAT
Source organism: Anabaena minutissima FACHB-250 (assembly GCF_014697125.1). GTDB lineage: Bacteria > Cyanobacteriota > Cyanobacteriia > Cyanobacteriales > Nostocaceae > Trichormus > Trichormus minutissimus. The sequence continues at coordinate 140,943 of NZ_JACJRG010000011.1, forward strand.
AACTCAAGTTTGTATTAAGGACTTTAGTCCTTAATCTACGAAACACTTAGAACTTACTAAAAACCTTGTAAAAAAATTCAATCGACAGAATTAAACTTATATGATTCCTACCTTAATTTTAGCTTGGATCGTATTTATCATAGTTTGGAAGGTATTAAAAGCAACTATTACTAATGCCTTAACTATTGCAGCAATTCTCATTTTATTGAATATTGGTTTTGGTATTACACCGCAAGACATATGGAATCAGATTATGAATTTTGCTCAAACGGTATCACAAATTCACATCGGCAAGTAGAGATATTAATTATTAACATCTCTACTGCATAATATTTTTGTCTTGATCAGTTATTCTTGGGTGCAGTAATTTTAGCGAAAGCATCCTGAACACTTGCGGGTAACTGAAGCATAATCTTCCCTCTTTCTCGATCTAAACCCACTAAGGTGACTTTGGCAGTAGCATATAATTCCTGCCTATCAATGGAAACGATCGCATAATCCCAATTGATGCGGACACCAGTCACTTCCGCCATGCGAGTTTTTACCAACACCTCCATACCTAAAGGAATAGAACGGTGATAGCGGACAGAAAGGTCTACAACTGGTAAATCACAACCCAAAGCTACTAAATCAGCAAAATCAATACCTATAGAACGCAAACATTCTACCCGTGCTTCTTCCATCCAAGTTAGATAAGTACCGTGCCAAACAATACCAGCATAATCAGTGTGATGGGGTTGAACTCTTACAGGATATGTAAACCAAGTATTGAATTCACTAATTGAGGGGAGTTCAATCGCACTAGTGGGTGGGAGTTGTGCTTGGCTAGATTGTTCTTTAGACATCTTCAATTTTCTCAATCACTAGGTTTTTTCGATATCTGGAATAGCATAAAAAAGTATTGAATTATAATATTAATTCCAATGATTAGCATTCACGCTCCCCAATCAAAGGAGTGTTTTTTTATGCAAACTAATCTCCAGTATTTTAAAATTGTAGCTTTACCGTTGCTTCTCCTGCTGAGTTGTGGGAGATTAGAACCAAACAATCAACGGGTCACTATTAATGCTCAGGTAAAATCTAACGACAAGGACAAATATTTTATTGAGCAATTAAATATACAAGCGATCGCCCAATTTCAGCAAGACCAGTTCCCAGATGCAATAGCAAAGCTACAGCAAGCTTTAAGCATTAGTAGAACCACAGAAGCACCCTTTTGGGAAGCTGTCACCCTCAATAATATCGGTAGAGTTCATCAACATCAAGGTGAGTATTCCCTAGCACTGCAAGCTTATCTGCAAGCTGTAGTGATTAATCGAGAAATTGGCGATAGGGTTCAGTTGGGCAAAACTTACAGCAATATTGGTCAGTTATTTAAAGCTCAACAACAACCAGAGTTAGCAATTTTTTTCTACAAGCATTGTTTGATCAACCGTGAGTTGGCACGCTTGCAACCATCTGTTTTTTCTTTACCACAACCAGATGCTTATAGTATCACTGTAGCTCAGACATACCGACTTTTGGGTGAAAACTTGCTCAAACAAGGACGTGTAACCGAAGCACAAAGGGCAATTGATTTACTCAAAGTTGAGGAACTGCAAGAATATCTCCAGAATGTTCCCGGTAATCAACGCACCGCTAAAGGTATTAATATTGTTCCCGGAGAAACAGCAGTTAAACAAAAACTAGAGCAAACTTTAGATAATGCAGTAGAACTGGGCAAAGAATTAAACACATTAAGAAAAATAACACCCCAAGCGCGATCGCCACAACAAAAGCAACGCCTCCAAGAGTTGGTGACACAGCAGCAGCAACAACTAGAGGCCTTTAACACATTTCTGACTAGTCCAGCTATCACCGCACAACTACAACAAATCAGCCGGACTGCTAGACAGCAAAATTTAGATTTAGAGAGTATTAACGCCCTTAGAGATGATTTAGCCCGATTACCGCAAAAAGCTGCGATTATCTATCCCTTAGTTCTCAAAGATAGTTTAGAATTGGTGCTAGTCACACCAGAATCACCGCCAATTCATCGCACAGTAGCGGTTAGTGATGAAAAACTCAATCAAACTATTACAGCTTTCCGTCAAGCCTTAACAAATCCTAGTCGGGATATTAAAACACCCGCACGCCAACTGCATAACTGGCTGATCAAACCCCTAGAAACAGAACTCAAACAGGCGGGAACACAAACCATACTCTATGCACCCGATGGTAAGTTACGCTATGTCCCTTTATCGGCCTTGCATAACGGCAAACAATGGTTAGTCGAAGGGTTCAATGTTAATCACATTACCGCCGCCAGCCTGACTAGCTTGAACACGCCGCGACAACAAGATTTACGGATTTTAGCGGGTGCTTTTACTCAAGGTAACTATCAAGTAGCCTTGGGTAATCGCCGCGTAGCTCTTTCTGGTTTACCATTTGCAGGTATAGAAGTCAAAACTTTAGCGTCTACTTTTCCCCAAACTAAGACCCTATTAGATCAAGCTTTTAGTCCCGAAGTTACAGTACCGCAAATGGATGACTACACAATTGTCCATTTGGCGACTCATGCGGCGTTTGTTGTGGGTAAGCCGGAAGATTCATTTATTTTATTTGGCAATGGCGATCGCGTGAATCTCACCAATATTGCTACTTGGTCATTACCCAGGGTGGATTTAGTCGTGTTGAGTGCCTGCGAAACTGGCTTAGGCGGTAAGTTAGGCAACGGTCAGGAAATTTTAGGTTTCGGCTACCAAATCCAGAGAACGGGTGCTAAATCTGCTATTGCATCACTCTGGACTGTAGATGATGGTGGTACGCAAGTTCTTATGAGTGCCTTTTATGATCAACTAGCTAGAGGCAATATCACAAAAACTACAGCCTTACAAAAAGCCCAAATAGCCCTAATTAAAGGCGATTTTCCAGTAAATAATAAAGCTATTTCAGCCCCTAACACTGGTAGCTTGAATCACCCATACTATTGGGCATCTTTTATTTTGATTGGTAATGGCTTGTAAAAGAATTCGTAATTCGTAATTCGTAATTCGTAACTAAAAGAACTAACTCCGGGACTGTTATGACGCGGCGAAAATAAAGCTACTAGCTAAAATAGCCCATAAGCCTATAAATAAAGCTTTTTACTTTTTTGTCCTGGAGAGTAGGTAAATTATGAATTACGCTAGATTCTGCACTCAAAATTCAGACACAGCACAGCATTTAGCTAATTAATTGCTATCAAGCCACAAACCAATAATTTTCAAGGAGAATTTTATCGATTCTCAACGTGAGCATCGATTATTGGAGATGAATTGTACTTACACTAATAGAACAAGTATTTTTAGCCTCTTTTTGCTAAAACCTTGCTACCACCAATAACTTGTGTCGGTTGCTTCACAATATCGGCTAGTTCTTGCAACTGGTTAATAGCTTCCGCACCTTCTAATTTCATCAATTCGCGATCGTCCCGCATCTCTGTCCAGGTGATCCCATAGTCGGATACTAAAAACCGAATCAGGTGATTATTTCCCAAGCTAACCATAAATGAAGCACTGTTCATTTGGTCGCCGCAGGTGTAACAAGATGCAGGATATCCCCGCCGTTCTAGTACAATTGCCAAGGCTTGTAGGTTCATTACCAAGTCTTGAACGAATTGCCGATGTTGATGTGCTAGTCTTAGAAACACTTTTGCCCTCCAGACACCACGGTCATTTGAGTCTCTTTTATATTTTCTTTAGATTTTCTCATCCATTGGTATTGTAAACTATTCATTACAATTACCAGATAATCATAAGATAGTTAGTTAACTACCTTGGCTTAGGTTAAGAGAAAACAGCATCTGTTGCCGTATCAAACTATTCACTTTGCAAGTTAAGGTTAGCAGGCAGAATTGGTAAAATTAATACTATCTTTACAAAGCTCCGTCTGTTTAGTTTGTTACTGGCAGCGTAGGCGTAGCCCGCCGCAGGCATCGCTCTAAGGTTAACCTAAGTTTGGCATTAGTCAACCACAGAAAAAGCACTGATTGCCATTCATTAGCTTTTTACACGCAATCCCAGTAATGATAACGTCAACAAACCCATTATGAGCTTTGGTTGGTTGTAAACGTTACAAATCTCCTATAGATATGAGGCTAGAGAAAGGAGAAAACAGGAAAGATGTTTTCTTGTGTGATTGTTCCCATGGCACTCTAGCTCTATGACCTCATGTGTACATCTGGCATGAAATCCAACATCAGATTTATTTATACTTCCAAATTCCAGTAGGCAAATTTTCCATTAACTCTGTTAGCCAATCATATGGGAGAGTTAAAGTTAGTCACTCTAACGATGGTTATAAATAAATGTCAGTGTCAATAGAGCGAGCTTGAAAAATCAAGTAAACTCCCCGATACACAGAGGTTTTAGCTAATTTAATAACTTAGACCAAACCAGTTATCAGTTACCAGGGGTATCGGCGTAGGCTTAGACCCAAGGATTTAACTGATAACTGTTCACTGTTAAACTACTTGCCACCAGCCAAACGCCGGCCCGATAAAACGGATAGTCACCCAGATGAAAACTATAATGCCAATACAGAACCAAGTGCCGCGAGTCGTCCACTCCATAAATAGTTCTGCTTGCTTTTTGGTTATAGGAACCCAAGACAAGATACGAGCCTCTTGAGCATATTCTTCTTTTAGTGCTTCTTTGCGACGCTTTGCTTCACCCATAATCAGAAATCCACAATTCGGTGCAGGTTCTCAGTCAATATCAATAGGTATTTTACCGTTACTACGAAACAGATGAACTTCACATTGCTCAACAGTAACTATCTAAACAGAATTGTCTTCATTACCTTGAGCGAACAAACTTGGATCTAGATAGTTCAGACGTGCCAACGGACTTAGGGCGGCGAGAATTTGAGAACCATAGCTACGGTTGACTACACGACTATCTAGTAAAGCCACAACCCCTTGGCTTTCGCGTACAGGCGCAACTGCCCGTTGTAATTCATTCAATGCGGTGGGTAAGAGAAATAACCGAAACCAATCTTGATGCGATCGCTTGTAGTAAGCTACCCTACCAGCCACGAGGGGATTTTCTAAAGATGGTAGGGGTAAAGTTGCAATAATTAACAATTGGGGTGCAGGCAACACAGCTTGATGTTCTCGCCAAAATTCCCAACCACTGACCAAAATACCATTATCATCCAAACAAGTTTTTTCCACCTGTACCCGTGAACCAAACTCGGCGGCGAGAATAGCTCCAGATTGCGCTTTGAGTGGTACATCTCCTATCAATAACACCGTCAATCCTGGGGCTGTGGCACTCAGACAAAGAAGTGTCCGCACTTTATGAATAAATGCCGCTTGAAATTCAGGTGTATTGGGGAGAGGTAGCTTATAAGGAATATGCAGTTGAATAGCTTCTGATTGGCTATCAGAGGCAAACTTCAAGCAAGTTACATCATCTAACCCCAAGCGTTGCCGAAACAGAGGTGCTTCGGTTTCTGGCTCTAAAGCACTACCAACTAATACCACGGGTTGCCTTTGCCAAATGGGGGCGAGAAGACTGCCTAATTCCATTGGCGCGTAGTGTAAAGAAAATAAACCTTGGCGACGGGCAATAGTTGACCAAAAAAGTGGAGGGGGTGAAGTAATGGGGAGATTGGCAGGATTATCGTTGAGTTTTGAGAACTGCTGACAAAATTCTTTCCAGACGGTTGGTATACCCTCAACAGATTCTAAAACTCCACAGAGACGAGTTAAGATATCCGCTTCTGATTGAGCAATCAAATAACATTCGTAGGGATTAGCCGGATGCTGGAATATTTCGTGGGTGAGTTCCGCCCGTGCAGTCCGAACTGCATCAGCTTCACGAGGACAAGCAAGGATGAGTTGATCCCAGTCTTGGGGTTGAATGGTTTGAGTAAGCTGATGACGTACCCAATCTTCCAAATCATCGACACCATCAATAATTGTCGGAATGCCTGGGGGAAAGTCATCACTAGATGTTAGTTGACCTTTTAACCAAGCTTCTGGGGAGGTGAGAAGTAGCCCTTGGAACTCAGGATCAGGCCAAGCGTCACCTGTTCTGATTGGTTTGTTAACTTGCAGCCATTGCTGTAGACGGGGAATTTCCACTCGCAGTAGACGTTGCTGTACTGCTTCAGTAGCCACAATAATTACAGACCCGTGCCACATTAAAGCAGAGGCAATAAAACTAGTGCGATACCGTCCTTGGTAGCCACAAACCGCCCCTACTTGAATTAAAGCACTCCGGCCTACGCGCAAGGCGCGTGCTACCAACCGAGCCATCGTCAAATGATGGGGCCAGGAAGGGAAACCCGCCTGCGATCGCAGGAAGTTATGTAATGACAAATGAACTTCTGCCTCAATCACACGCTTTTAATCCCATACAAAGTGACTGTTTGAGCCAATAGCCCCACTTCTATTATGTTGTCAGTTGTGGGTTGTTAGTTCCTCTGCCTGCTACTGACTGCTAACAATGGTTAATACTCACCGACTATCATCCTGAATTATGCCAACTTACACAGGAATTTCCAGCGAAGCCTTCAGACATCCGCTAGATCGCCAAGCCGAGCAAGCTTTACGCAATTTACCAGGATTTGATTTAATTGCTCGTAAATTTGTGGAATTTGTTTACGAACGCCCTCAGTTAGTCTATCTAATGGGCAACACCATCCAAGTCGGGCCGCGTCAATATTCCACTATCTACCAAATGTTTCGTGAATGTGTGCGAGATTTGGATATTTATCCAGAACCAACACTATTTGTTGAACAAAATCCCCAAGCAAATAGCTATGCTTTGGGTCAAGAGCATCCTTACATAGTCATAAATACAGGGATACTAGACTTACTTAATGAAGCCGAAATTAGGGCGGTGTTAGCCCATGAACTGGGACATATTAAATGTGGTCATACTATTTTAATTCAAATGGCGATGTGGGCAATGAGTGCTGCGTCTGTTATCGGTGAATTAACCTTTGGTATTGGCAATTTCGTCACTCAAGCCTTAATTTACGCGTTTTTTGAATGGCGGCGTAAAGCTGAGTTATCAGCAGACCGGGCAGCCTTGTTAGTGATAGATGATCTAGATACCGTGATGTGTTCGATGATGAAACTATCTGGTGGTAGTAACAAATATGCCAATGAATGTAGTTTAAAAGAATTTATCAAACAGTCAGAAAACTATCAGGCACTGGATGATGACGGACTAAATCAAGTGTATAAATTCTTAATGTATAACGGCGCACAAGGGATGATGCTGACTCATCCTTTCCCGGTAGAGAGAGTGCAATATTTACGACAATGGGCAACATCATCAGAATATCAAGAAATTCGCCGGGGTAATTATCAGCGATCGCCGGCTACCGGTGCAGTTAATGTTAATGCTCAAACTTCAGATACTGAGGTAGAAGCTTTACGACGCAAAATTGAAGAATTACAACGAGAAATTGACAAACGGAAACAATCTGAGTGAGTAATGAGTGCTGAGTAATGAGTGCTGAGTGCTGAGTGCTGAGTGCTGAGTGCTGAAAAATTATTCCCAATCCCCAATCCCCAATCCCCAATCCCTACAAAACGGTTGTCTAAGAGACTCCGTTTTTTTCGTCTCAAGTGTAGCCTCAGCATTAGAGAGATTATTTTCAGGTTGATCATTCCTTCAAGAGTGGGAAAATCTCAAATGTGACTCCTAATTTCACAAATTACAAACAACCAACATCCAATTCCGCTTAGGAACTGCTAAACATGGCAATTAAATTTTCCAAGTGGCTATCGCTATCTGTATTAGCTACGATTCTTGCCCTTGTCCTCTTCTTGCCGGGTATTGCCTTGGCAGCACCTTTTGGATTTCATACCCCCTCTGAGACAATTATTAACCCTGCTGGCAATGTCGTTAGTGGCAATATCGTTACTGACTACCCCAACTTGACTGAACTGGATTTGACTCCCTTGCAGCGTCAACAACTCCAAGGTATGCTGCAACGCCGTAATAAAGAAATAGCGGCTGTCTTAACTCCACCCCAACTTACCGAACTCAAACATCAACTGCATTCTGGTCATAATTTCAATCAAGCCTTGCTAGCAATAGACTTGCAACCAGAACAGGAACACCTCATCAAAGCCATAGAACAATTTATCAACTTGAAAATCAAAGCAACTTTAGTTCGATATTCACTACCTAATTAAAAGTTCTGCACAATTGGTTCGATAAAATAGCGATCGCCTTTTGGGATATGATGGAGGCGATCGCTTCACTTCATCAAATTAGGGAAATAACTGGCTAATCTCAACTTCCATCTCTGGAAAAGCAATCAAAGATAACGTTGTATTCTCCCCTAAAATAAATTCTTGCTTGTAAGTCGCCCCACTTGGTTCGCGGAAAACATAAACCTGAAATTTATTTACGTCTAAAATCCAGTATTCAGTAATGCCGGCTTGAGCATAAAGAGGTGTTTTTTGTCTACGATCTGTCTCTAGCGTTGTATCCGCTACCTCAACTAATAGAAATACTTCCTGTGATGTAGGATGGTGGTCAATGTATTTTCGCGGATCGATGCGAACAATGGCAATATCCGGCTCAGGTTCAGAGTATTGGCTTAACTGAATGGGATCTTGTACACGAACTAAGGCAACTTCCGCCAACAGCCGCTTGAGATAATCAGAAGCACACAGGGTTGTGGCTGCGTGGGGAGGATTTTTAGCACTCATCGGAATTACTTGCCCTGCAATCAGTTCTACCCGTTCATCGGCGGCAATAATACCCGTTGCCAACATCCGGTGATATTCGTCTACATTCCACAAGCGTACTTTGGTTTGTGTCATAGTATTTTAATTGTAGCGATCGCACTATCAAGGACAAAAATCTCTTACTGTCCACTTTTACAGCATCTATAATTAATCTTGCCCTCTGAATAGTTCGTTACCATGTCGGAAGAAGATATCCGTGCCGCTAGGCTGGAGAAAGTAGAACAACTCAAACAGCTAGGGACAAATCCTTACGCTTACCGTTGGGAATCTACCCACCACGCCGCCCAATTGCAAGAAAAATTTGCCGATTTACCCAGTGGTGAAGAAGTTGATGTAGAAGTCGCCATTGCTGGACGCATTATGGCGCGTCGTGTTTTCGGTAAGTTGGCTTTCTTCACCTTGCAAGATGAAACAGGCACAATTCAAATTTACCTGGATAAAAATCGTATTCAAGAAAGCATGGCAGATGTTGATGCTGATGCTTTTAATCACCTCAAACAACTCACAGATGCAGGCGATATCCTAGGAGTCACAGGTACAATTAAACGGACTGAAAAGGGCGAGTTATCAGTCTACGTCAAACAATACACCATCCTCACCAAATCCCTCCTGCCCCTACCCGACAAGTGGCACGGATTAACGGATGTTGCCAAACGCTACCGTCAACGCTACGTTGATTTGATTGTTAACCCCGAAGTCCGGCAAACCTTCCGCCGTCGCGCCCAAATTACGGCAGGTATTCGCCGCTATTTAGAACAGAGGGATTTCCTAGAAATTGAAACCCCAGTATTGCAAAGTGAAGCCGGCGGTGCAGATGCCCGTCCCTTCGTCACCTATCACAACACCCTGGAAATGGAACTGTATCTGCGAATAGCTACAGAACTCCATTTAAAGCGGTTAATTGTTGGTGGATTTGAAAAAGTCTTTGAATTGGGGCGCATTTTCCGCAACGAGGGAATTTCTACCCGCCATAACCCCGAATTTACCTCAATTGAAGTTTACCAAGCCTACGCCGACTACAACGATATGATGGCGTTGACGGAAGGCATTATTACCACCGTTGCCCAAGAAGTTCTCGGTACGTTGCAAATTACCTACCAAGGAGAAAGTATAGATTTAACCCCACCTTGGCGACGGGTGACAATGCACGATGTAGTCAAAGAATATACAGGTTTAGATTTCAATTCTTTCCCAAGTTTGGCAGAAGCGAAAGCTGCAAGTAAAAATGCTGGGATTCCTGGTGTAGACGAAGCCCAAACTATAGGTAAAATACTGAATTTAGCCTTTGAAGAAAAGGTAGAAACCAACTTAATTCAGCCTACTTTTGTGATTGACTACCCCGTAGAAATTTCACCCCTAGCTAAACCTCACCGTTCTCAACCTGGTTTAGTAGAACGGTTTGAATTATTTATGGTCGGACGGGAGACTGCTAACAGTTTCTCAGAGTTAACAGACCCCATCGACCAAAGACAACGCCTAGAAGCCCAAGCTGAAAAAAAAGCAGCCGGTGACTTAGAAGCCCAAGGCGTAGATGAAGACTTCCTCACCGCTTTAGAATATGGTATGCCACCCACAGGCGGTTTAGGTATAGGGATTGATAGATTAGTAATGTTATTAACCGATTCTGCCAGTATTCGGGATGTAATTGCATTCCCCTTACTCAAACCAGAAAAATCAGAAGCATCCCCAGAACCAGCAAGTTAAACCCCACAAAAAATCCCACTCCGCGTTACTTTGCGTTTACCTCCGCGCCACTTTGCGTTTAAAAAACAAAATCCACCTAGTTTTAGGTGGATTTTTAGTTATTTTAGTGGATCCGAGCAGAGTCGAACTGCTGTCCAAATTGGGTATTGACCCCCCACTCATTCACAGGTTTAGCCTTTCTGACCCTCAAGGCGGGAATCGTTCATTATCCCGAACGTAGGATACTCTGATTGAATCTTAGCCAGCAAGCTAACCAGAGAACACTTGCTAGAGCGTCCGTTGGGGGTTGGTCTCTAATCTTTAACGGAGTCAGACTAAAGACGCTCGAATCTTTGAGAGATTTTTAGGCAACTGCTACAGTAGCAGGCTTACGAGCAAAGTTAACGATGTTATTCGCATTTACTTTTTTTTTGAGCCTTTGATTTGCGAGAGACGACTCACTCTCGACCTGAATCATAGAGTAGCGTTCGCCAACCTGTCGAAACCGTTACGGACCCATGTCTCTATACCTTAATTATAATACGCGATTGGGAAAATGTGTGGTGGGTGAACAAGTATAAGATTTTAAGATAACTTCAGGATTAGCGATCGCTAGTTCTATGGTTGGGTTTTAAACTCGAATACAGAAATGGTTGATATCATTAATGCAGCGATCAAGAAAGGGGATCATGAGTCAGTCAGCAATCATTACATCATCACCAGATATGATGAGTGGTACACCAATCTTCGCCGGAACGCGAGTTCCTGTACAAACCCTGCTGGATTATCTGAAGGCGGGAGAGTCCATTGATGATTTTCTAGAGGGATTTCCTACAGTCAAGCGAGAACAGGTGATTGCTTTTCTGGAAGCTGCACAAGCGCAAATCCTGAAGCTGGTTGCATAGTGTGAATATTTTGATTGACGAATGTATTGACCGAAGTCATTCACGTAAAAAAGTTTCGCGCAGAGTTTTGTGATCAAAGTCTGGCGCAACCTTAAGTTTGAGGGGTCGAGTCCAACGCATTGTGAGGCTTCTGCCTTTGGGCAATTTGCATCAGCAACCGCAGTGCTTCGTTAACTGATTCGCTGGTGGGGAAGGCTTGAGCCACATCAGGATCGAGTAACACTACATTAGTTCCAGCTTGATAACGCTCAACGTATTTCCCTCTGACTCCGCCTGTCATCTTGCTAAAATCGTATTCAGGACGTAATTCATCTTCTAAATCGTGGCTATTCTCCATCTTGATAGAATCTCCGTTCATTTCTGGTTGCTTCTCGCGCAGTAATAATCCGAACAGAATCGCTTCGATCTGTGTGAGCAACGACGAGGATACGATTAGCGATAGATAAACCAACGATAACGTAACGCTCCTCACCGTAAGAGTGATCGGGGTCGGGGAATGTTACAGATAAAGGATCATTGAAAACAGTAGATGCCTCGTTGAATGACACACCATGCTTTTTCAAGTTTAATTGGGCTTTTTCTGGATTCCATTCAAACTGCATTAAATAATTAAGACACTGGGGTTAATCAAGGTTGGGTTTTGCGATCGCCATTTCCATAATATGACAGTAGATATCGCCCCAGAGAAAGAGCGATCGCTTTTTGTCCAGTCTCGCTAACCTCAGTGTTTTTAATCACTGATTCCCTTGTGGGAAGGCTGGAGCTAGATTAGGAACGAGTAGTATAAAAGGTATAGAAATTTACAATTAATTCTTCACGGAAATCAAAAATTTATTCATCATCCACATCTGCGAATATAGATTGTAAATCCCGATAACCGCTAATTACGCGCACAATCACCACGCTATCTTCAAAAACCCGATAAAAAATAATGTAGTCATCTAATGGTATTCCTCTAAGCCTAGAGTCAAACTTCCCGTAACTCCGTCCTATATTTGGAAATTGAGCTATATTTTGGCATTTTTTATTAAATTCTCGAATAAATTTTTCGCCAGCGTTAACATTGCGAACTAAAAAATAATCCAAAATTTCATCTAAATCTTGGCTGGCTTCTTTGGCAATAAAGTATTCCATTATCCTTGAGTTTCACGGGCTTTGCGTAATTTGTCTTCTAGTCGCGCCATAACTACTCCAGCATCCTCAATTTCTCCACGTTCAATAGCAGCCAGCCCAGCAGCTAGTTTTTTCTCAGTTTCTTTTTCCCATTCTTGATAACCTTTCTCCCATTCTTCCAGCAGTTTCAATGCTTTGATAATCACATCTTCAGCATTTTCATATCTACCTGTAGCAATCCGGGTTTGTATAAATTGTTCATATTCCGCTTTGAGTTGAATGTTCATAGTTTTTACCTATAGTTGCTTAAAAGCGTTAGTTCTGTCTATAACTATGCGATCGCACAAACCTTGTGGGTCAAATCTGGCTTGATTCATTGCAGGCATCTGTTGTGATTGCTGCTGTCACTGTTGTAATTAGGCTTCTACTTCCGATTGGTGATTGAGATAGAACGCGATTGTGGGATAAACATCAGCTAGATTCAGTGACGGATAGCGATAAACAATTTCCTCTGCTGCCACTCCTTGCTTAAAGACCGCAACCACACTATCCAATGTCACGCGAGTTTTGCCGACGAGCATCACACCGTCTTCATTTGCCTTCAGAGGAGCAGATTCAGCCACAATTGTCAGTGTCATAAGCACCTTCAAGTTTGCTGTTTTGATGGTAGCAAATATTGGTGTGTCCATCGCTAGTTAAAGGACATAGAAAAAGCAATCACCCCAGACAAAGAGCGATCGCTTAGTAGGCAAGCTAATTTGGGACTGAATGCTTTACAGTCGGAGCTTTTAAATAAATGTTTTTGATAAAACTAATATTATTTGATTCTGGTAAATTATCAATATTTGAGTTATAGGTAATCCTACGAAACCTTCCTAATAATAACGCTTGCTTAAGAACCGTAATAATTCGGTGGGAGTAAGAGAAGATTGCATAGATGATGTAAATTAGGATGCACGGTTACTTGATTATGTATCCATAAAAAGTGGGTTAGCTGTAGTCTCCTCTATTACCAGATATGGATTTTATTGATCAAATTAAAGCTGTCTCTCAGCAAATTCCAAAACTAAGAGAGCAAGTTCTGACTGAAGAAGCTACTAAAAATGCTTTTGTAATGCCTTTTATTAATGCATTAGGGTACAACGTATTCAATCCAACGGAAGTTTGCCCTGAATTTACAGCTGATGTTCCTGGTTTGAAAGGAGAAAAAGTAGATTATGCAGTCATCATGGATGGTAATCCTATTATCCTTATTGAATGTAAATGGTGTGGTGCTAGTCTAGAACATCCAAAGCACAGCTCACAGTTACATAGATATTTTCATGCTACAGAAGCTAAGTTTGGTATCTTAACTAATGGTATTCTCTATAGGTTCTACACTGATACAGAGAAAACTAATGTCATGGATGAGAAACCATTCTTTGAGTTCAACATGATGGATTTTAATGAATCTACTGTAAATGAACTTAAACGGTTTTCTAAACTAGCGTTTAATCCTGAACAAATGGCAGATTTTGCTAAAAATCTCCTTTATACAAAAGAGATTAAACGTCTTATGGCAGAGCAACTGACTGAACCTTCACCTGAATTTGTTAAGTTCTTTGCTAGCCAAGTATACACAGGAAAATTAACAGTATCAGTCACCAATAAATTTACAGAGATCACAAAGCGTTCGCTCAAAGAATTTATTAATGATCGAATCACGGATAGATTAAAATCAGCTATTGATCTTCCTGATACTGTAACATCAGGAACACAGCATACTTCTACTCAAGAGATAGACTCGGACATAGAAACAGATTCTTCCTTATCTGAGAATGAGGTTTCTATAACAGAGGAAGATATGCAAGGATTTTTTATTGTTAAGGCTATTCTGCGAGAAGTTATTGATATTAGCCAACTTCAATTTAGAGGCACAAAAAACTATTTCGGAATTAATCTTGATAATAAAGTATCTAAAACTATTTGCCGCCTCTGGTTCAAGTCAAGTAAAAAATATGTTGGCATTATTGATATAGATGGGAAAGAAGCGAAAAAAGCTATCTCAAGCTTAGATGAAATTTATGGATTAGTAGAAATCCTAAAAGATAGAGCTAGGTATCTAACCCAAAATAGCTTAAAGCAGTCAAAGTCGGCGGAAGTACATGAAGGCTAAATTTACTTTGTAAATACTTTGCAAAAAGTCTTAAAAAATATCTGGTTGCTTATTATTAGAGATTGTGGGGTGAATGACGTCATACTCCAATACAGTTCAGTTAAGGCTAAAAATTAAAATTTGTGTAGGTTGGGTTGAGGAACGAAACCCAACACCCTCAAGACTTTGTTGGGTTTCGCTGTCGCTCAACCCAACCTACTTTTCCTCTTAACTGAACCGTATTGCGTCATACTCCACTTTCTTGACTCCTGAGCAAACCAAAAATAGCTAATCGCTAGTTTTAAATTAACCAGCAATTAGCTATTTATCACAGTTAGCAATTGACTTTTTCCTAAGTTAAGGCTTCTGCACCACCAACAACCTCAAGGAGTTCTTGAGTAATTGCGGCTTGACGGGCTTTGTTGTAAGACAACGATAGGGACTTAATCAATTCACCAGCGTTATCACTGGCGTTGCTCATGGCTGTCATCCGGGCTGCTAGTTCACTAGCGGCAGATTCTTGTAATGCCCGTAATAGTTGATTGCTCAAATATAAAGGCAGCAAGGAATCCAGAATTTGTACTGGGTCTTGCTCAAAAATCATGTCGCGTGGTAAAGGCCGAACTTGATTAGCCACGCTCTGACGTTCAACCTCAAACTGACCGCCACGGGTTGTGAGGCGGAAAATTTCGTCATCGGCTGCTTCTAAACCTTGGGGGTCAAGAGGTAGCAAAGTTTGAACCACAGGACGAGAACTAACTAAGGAAACAAACCGAGTGTAGATTAACTCGATGCGGTCTACTTTTTCGGAAAGGAACAAAGACAGCAACTCGTCAGCAATCTTAGTTGCTTCGTCGGCGGTGGGAATTTGTTCTAAGCCTGTATAGCTAGCGTCAATGGGTTGGTCGCGGCGTTGGAAATATTGAGTAGCTTTACGTCCAACAATCACAAATGTGTAGTCTACACCTTCTGCCTTTAGTTCCTTGGTGCGGTTTTCGGCACGACGGATGACGTTACTATTGTAGCCGCCACACAAACCGCGATCGCCTGAAATTACCAACAACCCTACTGATTTCACTTCCCGTTTTTTCAGGAGTGGGAGGTTGGCTTCTTCAAAGCGCAAACGGGTTTGTAGTCCATAAAGCACTTGCGCCAGTCTATCAGCGAAGGGGCGAGTGGATAGCACTTGTTCTTGCGCTCTCCGCACTCTCGCCGCCGCTACTAGGCGCATGGCTTCTGTAATTTTTTTGGTGTTTTTGACCGACTGAATGCGATCGCGTATTGATTTAAGATTAGGCATATTCTTTTAAGTTCCGAGTCCTGAGTTCTGAGTCCTGAGTGGCAGAATGTGTTGAATGCCAAGTAACTCTTGAGTTTTGAGTCCTGAGTTCTGAGTGGCAGAATTTGCTCAATGCCAAGCTACTCCTAACTTCCTGATCAACTCTTAACTCCTCTTACTCAGCACTCAGCACTCGACACTCAGCACTGTCTTACGCTGTCGCTTTGAAGGTCTTTTTGTAGTCGTCTAAAGCTGCCTTCAATGCACTTTCTTCATCATCAGCCAGCACTTTCTTGCTTTGTACTGATTGATAGTAAGGGTTAACACCTGACTTCAGGTAGTCTCTAAAGCCCTTGGTGAAGGTGGTGACTTTATCAACAGCAATGTCATCTAAGTAACCGTTGATACCAGCGTACAGAATCGCTACTTGTTCAGCTACGGACAAGGGTTCATTTTGGGACTGTTTGAGTAGTTCCCGTAAACGTTGACCTCTTGCTAACTGGTCTTGGGTAGCTTTATCTAAGTCAGAAGCAAATTGCGCGAAGGCTTGGAGGTCGTCAAACTGTGCTAATTCCAGTTTAATCTTACCTGCTACTTTCTTCATCGCTTTGGTTTGTGCCGCAGAACCTACACGGGATACGGAAATACCGGGGTTCACTGCTGGACGCACACCAGCGTTAAACAAGTCAGAAGATAAGAAAATTTGACCGTCGGTGATGGAAATTACGTTGGTAGGAATGTAGGCGGAAACGTCACCAGCTTGGGTTTCGATGATGGGTAGCGCGGTCATGCTACCTTTGCCCAGTTCGTCGCTGAGTTTAGCAGCGCGTTCCAACAAGCGGGAGTGAATGTAGAATACGTCTCCGGGGTAAGCTTCCCGTCCGGGTGGACGACGTAGCAGCAAGGACATTTGGCGATAAGCTTGTGCTTGCTTGGATAAATCGTCGTAAATTACCAGGGTGGCTTTGCCTTTGTACATGAAATACTCAGCAATAGTAGCACCGGTGTAGGGAGCTAGGTATTGTAATGTAGCGGGTTCACTGGCACTAGCTGCAACAACTACGGTGTAGTCCATTGCGCCTTTTTCTTGCAGGGTTTGGACTACGTTAGCAACGGTGGAAGCTTTTTGACCAATGGCGACGTAGACGCAAACTACATCTTCACCTTTTTGGTTAATGATAGTGTCGATCGCGATCGCAGTTTTACCTGTCTGACGGTCACCAATAATCAATTCCCGTTGACCACGACCGATGGGAATCATGGAGTCGATAGCGGTGATACCGGTTTGCATCGGTTCGTGTACAGAACGACGAGCAATAATACCGGGTGCTGGAGATTCAATCAAACGGTTTTCGCTGGCTTTGATATCGCCTTTACCATCGATGGGACGACCTAAAGCATCCACAACGCGACCAACCAAAGCTTCGCCTACACCGATTTGGGCGATTCTACCAGTAGCGGTGACACTGCTACCTTCTTGAATTGCGCGACCTTCACCCATCAACACCGCACCAACGTTATCTTCTTCCAAGTTTTGGGCGATACCGATAGTGCCGTCTTCAAATTCCAACAATTCCCCCGCCATGGCCTTTTCTAGACCATAAATCCGGGCAATACCGTCACCAACTTGCAGAACAGTTCCTACGTTAGCAACTTTGACTTCTTGGTCGTATTGCTCGATTTGCTGTTGAATAATGTTACTAATTTCGTCGGGTCTAATTGATATGCTCATGGTGTATCTTTTTTTCTTGCAAGACGGCAGAATTTGATAGTAATCAGTAGGTGCTGAGTAGTGTTAGCGGTAGCGCGGCGTTTAGCCGATGCTGAGTCGAGAGTTATGAGTTTTTCTCCCCTGCGCTCTCTATTCCTCTGCTTCTTCCTAGCCCTAGCTACCTAAGCGTAAAGACAGGCGACGTAGTTGACCTCGTAAACTGGAATCAATTACTTGTGATCCAACTTTGATGATCACACCACCAATTAAATCGCTGTCTACTTTAGTTACTAGTTCTACTTGACGAGCTTTAGTTAGAGCGATAACTTTCTGCTCAATTGCCTGTTGCTGTTCTGATGATAGGGGAACAGCAGAAGTGACTTCCGCTAACACGGTTTGATTTAACTGCCGCAACAGTGATAAATACTGCTGTAGAATTTCCTCTAAGAAGAAAATGCGTCGTTTGTCTACTAGCAGTAACAAAAAGTTGCGTAAGTACGGGTTAACTTCTGCACCTAAAACTTGCGTGATTACCCCTTTTTTGGTGTCTGGCTTAATAAAAGGGTTATCAACGAAATTTTTCAGTTGTTGGGAATTTTGCAACAGGCTGATTAAGCTACGAGCCTCGCTCCCGAAATCTTCTGCGAGATTTTTTGATTTTGCCAGGGACATCAAAGCCTGTGCATAAGGCTGGGCTATTTCAGCTGTTTCTACAGTGCTTTTCATTACCGTCCTCCCACCTGAGCGATGCTACGGTCAATGATGGCTTGTTGAACATTATCAGCAATCCCAGACCGCAGTTGTGACTCAACTTTTGCTAATGCCAGGGCGGCTACGCGCTGCCGCAGTTCGGTCAACGCCCGCTCTCTTTCGGTGTTTAAATCAGCTGCTGCTGATTGTTGCAAGCGTTCTACGTCTTGCACTGCCTTTGCCAATAGTGCTTCTTTAGTTGCTTGTGCGCTTTCTTCGGCTGCTTTGCGGATGCGTTGTGCCTCAGTCTGAGCCTGTGTCAACTGTTCTTGCGCTTGGGAAAGAGCAACTTGTGCTTCTTTTAAGCGTTTTTCTGCGTCCTGAATCGCGGTTTCAATGTTGGACTTGCGATCGCTCAGGATATTGCTTAAAACTTTACGTCCAAAGTAGAATAGTATGCCAATCAGAATCGCCAGGTTAATTATATTGGTTTCTAAGATGTCTAGGTTTAGACCGAAACCACCTTCTGCTGCGCCTTCTGCCAACTCAGATTGAACAGCTTGCGCTTCTGCGGCAAGTAATAAGAAAGTGCCTGTGATACCCATTTACAAGTGCGCTGCTCGCTTGCTAATACATTGTATTTTTCCCAACAGAAATCAAGTCTTTAATTTCCCGAAGGTAAATCAAATTTATTGTAATTTCCGCAGGAAAAGGTGTGTTTTTTTGACACTTAATAAAGCGATCTGGGAATCTTGCCCAGATACGCTTATGCTTTGACAGGGCTAGCAGTTTTAGCCGATTAAGCTACTGTAGTCCCTAATAATTTTTCGAGAATCTGCCTGCTAAGGCCGTCAACTTGTTGCTCTAAGGAAATCATAGCGGCTTGCTTCTGCTGCTCTATTTCAATTGCAGCTTTTTCTCTTTGCGCTTGAGCTTCCTGTTGTGCTTCGGCAATTTTCTGGGCTGTCACTTTTTTAGCGTCAGCTTGTGCTGCTTCTGCAACTGCTAGCGATTGTCTACGAGCATCTGCTAATTGCTGCTCATATTCCTGAGCTAAACGTTCAGCTTTCGCCAAACGTTCTTTAGCATCAAGGGTATTCGTTCGGATGTAGTTATCGCGATCGTCTAGTACCTTGGTCAGTGGCTTATAGAAAATTGCATTTAGCAAGGCTGCCAACAGCAGGAACTGCAATGCCATAAAGGGCAAGGTAGCATCGAAATCAAACATTTCTCTCCTCTTGAGGTTGGAGTAGCAGTTTTCATGGCTAGCAATAACATCCAACCTTTGATATTTTAGAGACCCATAGCCAAAAAGGGTCAACTTACATCAAAAACTCAATACGCAAAATCTTACCGTCTGTAGAAACGTGATAATTCACGTCTCTACACCCACAAAACTTTTAGGGTTTAGGCAAAGGGGTTAGCAAACAGTAGCACTAGGGCAATTACCAGACCGTAAATTGTCAGGGATTCCATGAATGCCAAGGTTAATAGCAGAGTACCGCGAATTTTTCCTTCTGCTTCGGGTTGACGAGCAATACCTTCTACTGCTTGACCAGCAGCGTTACCTTGACCAATACCAGGGCCGATTGCAGCCAAACCAATTGCTAGAGCAGCAGCTAGAACTGAAGCAGCAGAAACTAATGGATCCATGTTGATTTTCCTTGCTTTAATTACAGAAATAACAAAAGTAGTAACTAGTTAAGACGTGTTTTTTCACGCTGCACCGAGTTCGCTGAAATCGCTTTTGCGATATTTTGAGCGTAGTTGCTCTTTTGAACTGTGCTAACAACTGAGGGCGTTAATGCTCCTCATGCTCTTCTTCGCCATGTCCTTCCATTGCCTCATGAATGTATGCCCCTGCTAGGGTAGCAAATACTAGTGCTTGGATAGCACTGGTAAACAAACCCAAGGCCATTACAGGTAGAGGTATAAATAAAGGAACTAGCAACACTAACACCCCTACTACTAATTCATCCGCCAAGATGTTTCCGAAAAGCCGGAAGCTTAGGGAGAGGGGCTTAGTAAAATCTTCAAGAATAGCGATCGGCAATAAAATCGGAGTTGGCTCTATATACTTCTTGAAGTAGCCTAAACCCCGCTTGCTGAAACCTGCGTAAAAGTACGCTAAGGAGGTCAGCAATGCCAATGCTACCGTCGTATTGATGTCGTTGGTGGGGGCTGCCAATTCACCCGATGGTAGCTTGATTAGCTTCCAAGGAATGAGTGCGCCCGACCAGTTCGATACGAAGATAAACAAGAACAATGTACCAATAAATGGTACCCAAGGGCGGTACTCTTTCTCACCGAGTTGGTTTTTAGCCAAATCCCGAATAAATTCTAGGGCGTATTCCATCAAATTTTGGATGCCACTAGGAATTTTTTGGGCGTTGCGAGTAGCGGCTAGTGAAGCTATTACTAAAATGCTAATCACAAACCACGACGTGAGGAAAACTTGCCCATGAATTTTTAGGTTCCCCAATTGCCAGTAGAAATGTTGACCCACTTCTAATTCGGCTAGGGGAAAAGAATTAAAGGCGTTTAAGACACTAAGCATTTGCATTCTTCAAGCATTTTCCCCAAGGTGCGAGGATGGGTGTATTCTCTTTGTGAGCCTGATTTTTTAAGAATCAGGATTGAACGCAGTTTGCACCATGTAGACGAGGAGGGTGGCTTTGTAAGTGAGAAATCCCAAAAATATAGGCAAAATATGTAGATCGTGCCATTGAGTTGCTAGTATAATCAACCCAATAACCAGAGCAAAACGATTTTTGCTGAGACTATTTTTCTCACCACCGAGTCGCTCAACGTCTTTAGCTAGCATCTTTAAGTAAACCACACCTGTACACGCCCCAATGAAATAATTCAGGGCAGTGTTTAGGGAATAAAAAATCCACACAGAGATAAATATTATCCCACTCAAGACAAGTGTGATCACTAACAGCTTCTGGTAGAGTTGATGAAACTCATCCATGGAAGTGTTAACTGGTTCTGCTTCCTCAAAACCAGGTTGAGCATCTTGTGGTGTTGTCGGATTCGGTGCAATTGATTCTTCTGACAAGCTCACGGGACTTGAAACCAGTACAGCTAACTTATGATGACTGCACATTCAGTCAGCTGAATCATATCACGATCCGGTAACAATACTTTAGAAAAAAACAATTAACTTCTTTTGCTGGGGGGATGAATCGGGGTTAGTACAGCTTTGCCTATAATCGTGGTGTTGAGGGTGAAGTTTCAACGCAGAGGGGCGCGAAGATAAGAAATGCTGTATTTGGAGATTAGGGGTTAAATGAAGAGAGATTTTTTCATGTCGGGTGGAATATTCTTGTGATTGGGGTGAATCAATATCCTCTCATTAAGTTTTTTGGAGTTTCCAGCTAGTGCTTTTGTTTGGGTATGAAGTCAGGTTTGAGTAAATCAGTCAGTGTTGCGGAGTGTTTTGTGGAGAAGCGACTGGTCGCTAAATACTTCACTACTGCTGAGTTTAAGCAAGTTCTGACTTGTAGGGTTGTTCATCTCCAGTTTTTAAGCATCTGCTGGATACACTTCTACTTTACATGAGATTTAGCTCAAAGGGTTGTGGGCGATCGCCACCGATGGGCAAAACGCGATCGTTATTTAAGCAAGCTGAAGGTATTATTAAGCTGGTGTTAATATCAACAACTGCTGTTGCATTAGGGTTCTCACTCCGTCTAACCCTAGTTGTATTTCTACCAAAATCTCTGCCACGGTGGAATTACCATCACATTTTTTGAGCGTCCCCACACCTGAACCACAACCAGCATCTAAAATGCGGATATCTTGCTTTGGTGGTTTCCTGCCCGTAACAAAACTGTAAGTTGCTAACCAATTCCATCGCCAATTGTAGCCAGGGGATGGTTCATCTAGGATGGGTTCTGGCGGGAGAGGGTACGTATCGTAGAGTTTGGCGACAGCATTACTAACAGTTTGGGGGGCGGACATGATGAGGAACAACGCGGCATTTCTGAGTTTAGCGGAAGGTGTAATTAGGGCAAAAACTTATCTTTAGATATCGGTTTGGTAGCTATAAACCACAATAGTATCTAATTGAGTTCCTTCAGGAGTTTGGGGTAACTGAATCTGTGATGTTCCTGCAATCTTAATACTTCGCATCAGTTTTTCCTCTGTGTATTTCCTCCAATTATCACTGAAGTGCTTAACTAAAAAGCTTTAATTATTTATATCGACTTAGTTAGTCCGTGATTTCTTCATAATATTATTTTTAGCGATCGCTCTCATGGTGTACGACTAGTCAGAATTTGACTTAATTTCTCACCAATCTCCATTAGAGAGCAAAGGCAAATGAGAACATTTTGGGAGATTTCGTTAAAAAAAGTAACAAAAATTAGATGTTGTCTCAGGAGAGAAAGAGTATGTACTTATTGATCTACAGGGATCGAGACTAAAAATCTACATACTTCTTAATAATTCAACAGTGCAAACGCAAAACGTTCTAATCTAAAAGCTGACTGGGTTAATTTTACTGGCAATTTTGTAAGCAGTAATCACAACGCATGAAAAGACCTATGTGTCAAGCCTCAAGCAACCCAGACTTAACACATAAATTATTATGATGGGAGTTTTACAAATCAATGAGTGTTAAGGCAAGTGGTGGAAGCTCAGTTGCGCGCCCGCAACTATATCAAACCTTGGCGGTAGCAACCATTTCCCAAGCAGAGCAACAAGACCGCTTTTTGGGCAATGGGGAACTAAAAGAACTAGCAACTTATTTTGCATCTGGTGCAAAGCGGTTAGAAATTGCCCAGACCCTCACAGACAATTCAGAGATTATCGTATCCCGCGCTGCTAACCGGATTTTTGTCGGTGGTTCGCCAATGGCTTTTTTAGAAAAGCCCAGAGAACAAGAACTAGCGATGGCTGCGGCGGCTGTTGGTGGTGGTGAAAATGTTGCAGAAGGAATGAAACTAGGAACTGTAACCTACGTGGAAACGCGTGGTGGTTTCTTAGAAAATTTGCGTTCCATCTTCAATACATCTCCTAGTGGGCCTACCCCCGCAGGATTTAGACCAATTAACGTTGCGCGTTACGGCCCCAGCAACATGGCCAAGAGCTTACGGGATTTATCCTGGTTCTTGCGCTATGCTACTTATGCGATCGTCGCTGGCGACCCCAATATCATTGCTGTGAATACGCGTGGTTTGCGGGAAATTATTGAAAATGCCTGTTCTGGGGAAGCGACTTTAGTCGCTTTGCAAGAAATTAGATCAGCATCGCTGTCTTACTTCCGCAAAGATCCTGAAGCCACGGATATTGTGACTCAGTACATGGATGTGTTGTTGACAGAGTTCAAAGCTGCAACACCTTCTACTAAAGTACGTCAACGTCCCTCTGGCGACCAACAAGGTTTACAGCTACCTCAAATCTACTTCAACGCATCCGAAAAAAGACCCAAGTTTGTCATGAAGACTGGGTTATCAACTAGCGAAAAAAATGAGGTAATCAAAGCAGCTTATCGGCAAATCTTTGAGCGCGATATTACCCGTGCTTACAGCTTGTCAATCTCTGACTTAGAATCCAAAGTGAAAAACGGCGACATCTCTATGAAAGAGTTTGTCCGTCGCTTGACCAAATCTCCCCTTTACCAAAAACAGTTTTACCAACCTTTTATTAACAGCCGCGTTATTGAACTAGCTTTCCGTCACATATTGGGACGGGGGCCAAGTAGCCGTGAAGAAGTACAAAAATACTTCTCGATTATTTCTAACGGCGGTCTATCAGCATTAGTGGATGCTTTGGTAGATTCTCAAGAGTACAGCGACTACTTTGGGGAAGAGACAGTACCTTACCTGCGTGGTCTGGGTCAAGAAGCACAAGAATGTCGTAACTGGGGGCCACAACAAGACCTGTTTAATTACAGTGCGCCTTTCCGCAAAGTACCTCAATTTATCACAACATTTGCGGCTTACGAACAGCCATTACCTGACCAGCATCCTTACGGTTCTGGTAACGACCCCTTGGAAATTCAGTTTGGGGCGATTTTCCCGAAAGAAACTCGCAACCCCAGCACCAGTCCTGCACCTTTTGGTAAGGATACAAGACGGATCTTGATTCACCAAGGCCCTGGGATTAATAACCAACTGAGCAACCCTGGTGCTAGAGGTGTCGCGCCTGGTACTCTGGGCGCAAAGGTGTTCAAGTTAGATCAATTGCCTGGCACAATTGGTAAAAAGGCTGCTAAAGGTGCAAGCGTTAAGTTCTCTGAAAGCTCTACTCAAGCAGTAATTAGAGCTACTTACCTGCAAGTTTTTGGACGCGACCTTTACGAAGGTCAAAGGTTGAAAGTACAGGAAATTAAGCTGGAAAACGGCGAAATTTCTCTACGGGAGTTTGTCCGTGCTTTGGCGAAGTCGGATATATTCCGCAAAATGTACTGGACATCGCTTTATGTTTGTAAAGCCATTGAGTACATTCATAGACGCTTGTTAGGTCGTCCTACCTACGGTCGTCAAGAAATTAACAAATACTTTGATATCGCCTCGAAAAAAGGCTTTTATGCTGTAGTTGATGCCATTCTGGACAGCGTAGAGTATAGCGAAGCCTTTGGAGAAGATACAGTTCCTTACGAACGCTATCTAACTCCTGCTGGTGTATCACAACGACAATTGCGTGTCGGTAGCATTCGTGAAGATGTCGGAGCAAAAGTTGAAAAACAAGCAACACCACGCTTCGTAGAACTGGCTACAGTTACCGAAAAACGTCCAGAAGCAGAAGTAGACCTCCGCATCAACCAAGGTGTCACCAAGCAACGGGAACAAACTAAGGTCTTCAAACTAGTAGCAAATACTGTTGATAAAGTCGCAGTCAAAATTTTGATTAATGCGGCTTACCGCCAGATTTTCGAGCGTGATATTGCACCTTACATTGTTAAAAACGAATTTACAGTTTTAGAAAGCAAGTTGGGTAACGGCGAAATCAGCGTTAAAGAATTTATTGAAGGTTTGGGTTACTCTAACCTCTACTTGAAGGAATTCTACACACCCTACCCCAACACCAAAGTAATTGAGTTGGGAACTAAGCACTTCCTGGGACGCGCACCGCTTGATCAGGCGGAAATCCGCAAGTATAACCAGATTTTGGCTACCCAAGGGATTCGCGCTTTTATTGCGGCGTTAATGAATAGCCAGGAGTATAGTGAGGTGTTTGGTGAAGATACCGTACCTTATCGTCGCTTCCCCACCCTACCAGCTGCGAACTTCCCCAATACCCAAAGACTGTACAACCAACTCACCAAGCAAAACGACGATGTGGTTGTACCTAGCTTTAAGACAGTAAAATCGCGCATTGACTCTGATAAGACACCAATCTTAGCAAAGGCGATCGCAGATTTAGCGGCTGAAGCCAAACGCTCCTTCGTGGAATTGAGTCGTTCCTCTAATGATGGCGGTGGACAATCTGTAGAAGTGATTCGCCAACCCATTCGCATTCACCGTCTCACTGATGCTACAACCCAAGCACCAGTAGTCATCAACGCTATTTACGCTCAGGTCATGGATGTATTTAGCAGCGAAGTTCCTGAATATTTACGTCTTTTTGACCTGGAAAGTAAACTCAGCAACGGTGAAATTTCCGTGCGCGAGTTTGTGCAAGAACTAGCTAGTTCTGATATCTATTGTCAACGTTTCTGTACGCCTTATCCCTCTGCTAAGGTCGTGGAACTTCTATTCCGCCACCTGTTGGGACGTGCGCCAGCTAGCCAAGACGAAATTAGCCAATATAACAACCTATTGGCTGATAGTGGTTTGCGTGCTGCTGTCGAAGCGATTGTGAATAGCGCAGAATATAGCGGCTACTTTGGTGAAGATGTAGTTCCATACTCACGAGTGTCAGCATAACTACCTCGGTAGTGTTCAAGTTCGCTAGTTTCTCAGGGACTGGGGATTGGAGATTGGGGACTGGGGAAAAATTTCCCCATACCTCACTCCTAATACTCAGCCCCTAGTCTCGTACTGGCTTTTAATAACTGTGGCGATCGCGGCAAATCTGAAAATAAATGTTACAAACTGTTAAGAGTAGCAATAAATGCTCAACAGAATGCCGGAGAATATTTTGCGTAAGGTAATTGAGTTTTAAAGCTTGTGTAGTTGTATTAACTCAAGCAACCTCGTAATCTAATGAGAGTAGCAGTTACTCATTTAACTGCTACTGTCTGTAGGACGAGACCTAAATCTCAGCCTAGCCAATTTCAAAGTCGCACCAGTTTAATCAAATTCTGGTTTTATTTCGTACTGGAGGAATCCATTAATGAGTATCGTCACGAAGTCCATCGTGAATGCTGACGCAGAAGCCCGCTACCTCAGCCCTGGCGAACTAAGTCGGATCAAAAGCTTCGTTGCTGGTGGCGCACAACGCCTCCGCATTGCTCAAGTATTGACCGAAAACCGCGAGCGTATCGTTAAGCAAGCTGGCGACCAACTGTTCCAAAAGCGTCCTGATGTTGTTTCCCCTGGTGGTAACGCTTACGGTCAAGAAATGACAGCTACCTGTCTGCGTGACCTAGACTATTACCTCCGCCTCGTTACCTACGGAATCGTTGCTGGTGACGTTACCCCCATCGAAGAAATTGGTATCGTTGGTGTACGTGAAATGTACAAGTCCCTCGGTACACCCATCGATGCAGTTGCTGGTGGTGTTGCCGCTATGAAGAGCGTAGCTGCTGGCTTGTTGTCTGCTGAAGATGCTGGCGAAGCTAGTGCTTACTTTGACTACGTTGTTGGTGCAATGCAGTAGTTGGAAACCGTTTCCAAAGCACGAAACTAAAATCTATTGCAATAAGGTTGGAAATAAGGAAATAACAACATGCAAGACGCAATTACCTCTGTAATTAATTCCTCTGACGTTCAAGGTAAGTACCTTGACACCTCAGCTTTAGAAAAACTCAAAGGCTACTTCGCCACTGGCGAACTACGTGTACGTGCTGCTACCACCATCAGCGCAAACGCAGCTGCAATCGTTAAAGAAGCTGTAGCTAAATCTTTGTTGTACTCTGATATCACCCGTCCCGGTGGTAATATGTACACCACCCGTCGCTATGCTGCTTGTATCCGCGACTTGGATTACTACCTACGCTACGCTACCTACGCTATGCTAGCTGGCGATCCTTCCATCTTGGATGAGCGCGTACTCAACGGTTTGAAAGAAACCTACAACTCCTTGGGTGTACCCGTTGGAGCTACCGTTCAAGCTATCCAATCAATTAAAGAAGTGACTGCTAGCTTGGTTGGTCCTGACGCTGGCAAAGAAATGGGCGTTTACTTCGACTACATCTCCTCTGGCTTGAGCTAAGAGTTAGATTGCACTTAAGTCATTAAGTGCGCTTATATTAAGGTCTGGAAATCAACCATGAGTGCTAGAACATCTAGAGGCTTATCTAACTAACATATGAGTTATGAGTGTTAGCTGTCTAGTATTGATGTTTGATTTCCAGCCTTTGAAAGATTAATTAGAAATCTGGGTAAAATTCATAATCCCATTTTTGAAATAAAAAAGTTTTCATACTCACCACAGGAGAATCAAGATATGGCTCGCTTATTTAAAATTACAGCTTGCGTTCCCAGCCAAACTCGGATTCGTACCCAACGCGAACTACAAAACACCTACTTTACTAAGCTTGTTCCTTACGAAAACTGGTTCTCTGAACAGCAACGAATTCAAAAAATGGGTGGCAAAATCGTTAAAGTGGAACTCGCCACTGGTAAGCAAGGTTCTAATGCGGGTTTGCTGTAATTGCTATAGTTTTAAAATTTATTATAAGAAGAAGTTGTCAAAGAGGTCTAATTAGACCTCTTTATTTTTCTTGCTGATAAAATTTTACAAGTTAAAAGTCGAACATCTTTACAAGGCGATATCCCCTAGTATAGAGAGGGACAGGAGATCCAACATTGCGCTTTGCTTTTGCCTGCTCAACAGTTTCATCAAAGACAATGAGAGTTTCGTGACCAACCTTTAGCCAGTCTTGATAAGGCACACTCATATCTTCTTCTACACCACCAACATTGGGTGCAACCATCCCCCGATAAACTTCATTAAATTTTCTGCGGAAGCGAAAATCAACGGAAATTCTCAACCCTTCAGATTTTCTTCTGACTGTCTGGTGCAATCCACGAGCATCATTGAAATACATAGTACCGTGCTGTAGTTCTGCTTCCTGGTAAGAAACGACCATCGGAATATCTCGCCCTTCATCAAAGTCGGACATCACTCGCATCGCCTGTAGTTCCATTTCGCGGGGCATTTCACCTGCTTCAATGGTGATATTCTCAATGTCACCAAATAGAGGTAAAACAACTACAGTCGCATCTGCTGGAACACCTGCCCACACGTCGCTATGGCACTTAGAACTAGTAAAAGGTAAACGCAGTTTCTCCGCATCAGTCTGTCCATAAACCATGCGTAGATTTACTGGTAAATCTACTGCATCAATCAGATCATTTGCTCCCAGATTGTAAAAAGCCTCAGCTACACTCTTTTGAAACAAGTTAAAAGCTAGAGTGTGTTCTTTCTTGGGCATTAATAGACCAGTACCCATATAGTTAGGCAAATTGTTTCTAGCTTCCAACAGCCGTTGCAGCATTTCTGCTTCAGAAAGAATGATGGGACTATTTAGACAAGCTGAAATATAAGCTGCGGCAGCAAATTGGATTTGTTGGAATAATTCAGGCTGCAATGTGTGTTCAAACAGCAGTCGGTAATCTCGCCTTGTCGCCATTTTATCAGCCAGTTCATCGAACAGGCGATCGCCCAACTCGGAAAATGAGATCGCCCGTTCATATTCTGACTGAGCTTGTAGCAATGATTCAGTTAATAGTCCTTGCATCATTTATTTTTATCAAACTATTTCAATAACTTGTATTCTTACTGCTATTTCGTTTTTTGAACGAATCCTCTCATTAAAAACTACCAAAATTCTTCATTATTTAACTTCGTAAAATATACTGTTTTTAGATTGCCATAATCTTGATAGAAAAAGAAAAGAATACACCAGATTTTAAATTATAGATAAAGAGCAAAGTTTAATATTTTCTATTTCTAAATAGAAAATATTATATGAAGCAAACAATATAATTAAAGAGATGAAAATTCATAAAGTTAAATTTAAATTAGATTGGGTTTTTAAAGAAAATAATATTAAAAGGCATTGCTGCCAATACCTTTTAATATTTAAACCTTGAAAATATCCATCTTCTGGGTTTTATAAAAATAAAGTAATCAAAAATCAGCAATATCAACATTAAAAATAAAATTAGACCATGATAAAACATAAATACCCTGAAGTTAAGCACCCAGTGTTGTGTAAATAGCTAAAATAAAAATGTTCAAAAATGAAAATCCTAAATAATGAAATATCCACGAGAGAGTTATACAATAACACCGCCTCTCATTGGATTAGAGAACAACCTATTTCTCTCTCAGACTTCACAGCACGCCCTTTTGTATTAGAGCTTTGCGAACCAATTAATCAAATGCAGGTACTAGACCTTGGCTGCGGTGAAGGTTACTGCACTAGAGAATTATCTCGGCGTGGAGCTGCACAAGTCTATGGAATAGACATTTCTCAAGGGATGATTGAAGCAGCACGCCTGCAAGAAAAACAAAATCCTCTCGGTATTAACTACGAAATCGGTTGTTCTACCAACCTCAAGCAGTTTGGTAACGGTGAAATAGACTTAGTTGTTGCTGTTTTCCTATTTAATTATTTGACTATTGCTCAAACCCAGGAATGTATGGCAGAAGTTGCACGCATTCTTCGTCCTGGTGGTCGGTTCATATTTAGCGTTCCTCATCCATCCTTTCCCTATATGCGGGAAGCCACATATCCTTTCTATTTTCAAGTTGATGGTAATGGCTACTTCAGCAAGCGAGATCAGCAATTTCCCGGACGTATTTGGAAACGAGATGGTTCTTGGTTAAATGTGCAATTGATTCATAAAACTCTTGAGGATTACTTTAATTCCCTTAACGTTGCAGGCTTCAATACCATGCCAGTCATAAAGGAATTACGTGTTACCCCGGAGCATATTGCATTAGATGAATTATTTTTTAGCCCTTTACTTGACCTACCCCTACATCTAGCAATACAAGTATCAAAATAAAGCATTATGTCATCTTTAGTAAAAAACTCTTTCCGCGAAATTACGGTTAATCATTCGCTATGGAAGCATGAATTCTTAACTCGCTGTCGTACTAGTAACTTGTGCCTCCAAGACGTGCAGATACTAGCTGTTCAAATGTACAAATTTTCTAAGGAATTTAATCGCATTCTGGCCAGTATCTTATCTTGTTGCCAAGATGAAGCCGCTCAGTTGGTTATCCTAGAAAACTTATTTGACGAAATGGGACAAGGAGATGTAAACCAGTCTCACCCAGAATTATTTCGTCGATTTACCCGCGCAGTAGGAATTGATGACAAAACTCTAGCTGCACTACCAACTGCACCGGAAACTTTGGCTTTAATAGAAACTTACTTGAGAATCCCACATCAGTATGGCTACTTAGCTGCATTAGGTGCAGTCTGTTATGCTTCCGAAGGGATTGTTAGTTCTCTGTACACGCAACTATATACGGGAATTGTAGGATCTGCTCCTTTCTCGAAAGAATCGCTCATCTTTTTTGAAGTCCATATTGATGTAGATGATAGTCATGCGGCAAAACTAGCAGCAGTCATTGAGCCTCATATCGTTGCCATGAGTGAGGAGGATATTAAAGTTAAGCTAGCTATTGTAGAAGCAATGGATGCTCGTGTTCAATTTTTCAATGGAATCCAGCGTCAAATCTCTAAATACTCTCAATATAGTTTCTTTCCTGACTCATTACTTCTTCTTAACTCATAACTATAGATGAATAGAAAGGGTGTAAACACTGATGCCGAGATAGCAACTTGTAGCACTAGAATTTAGTCAGCCCTGATGAACTTATTAGCACATTACCAAGTATCAAAAAGGGGCATTGAGGCTCAAGGCTCGTAATTTTTGTTTAACACAAGCTTACTGCCCACTACTTTAATAGCACTCATTAGTCTTTCAGAGGGCATACTCTAACCATTGCGTATATACGCATACAATTGGGCAATCGTTAAAGCAAGTCAAGTTTTAATGGAAAACAACTAGTTTAGTTCAACAAATTTTGTAGGTAATGACAACAGCACTAAGTATTAGCTAAATACAGCTTTTAGAGGAGGCTTCTATGTATGGATTAGTGAACAAGGCAATTCAAGATATGGTGTGTAGTCGCTTTGGTGAAAAGATATGGAAAGAAATTAAACAGAAAGCTGAGGTAGATATAGACGTTTTCATTAGCATGGAAGGCTACCCCGATGATCTTACCCACAAGCTAGTAAAAGCTGCTAGTGTTGTTCTCAATTTATCTCCATCAGAGATTATGCAAGCTTTTGGAGAATTTTGGGTGAAATACACATCTGAGGAAGGCTATGGGGAAATGATGGATATGAGCGGGGATACACTACCTGAGTTTTTAGAAAATCTGGATAATCTTCATGCTCGTGTGGGTGTTAGTTTTCCTAAATTGCAACCCCCATCATTTGAGTGTAGTGATATGGAAGAAACTACTTTAAATCTACACTATCGATCTGACAGAGAAGGACTAGCTCCTATGATTCTTGGTTTAGTTAAGGGATTAGGAACGCGGTTTGATACAGAAGTAGATATTACCCAAACTCAGAGTCGGGATGATGGTGCTGAACATGATGAATTTTTAGTGAAATATAAACCAAACTGAGCAATATATGAATGGCTACTCCTCACTTAAATCTCTCACCAGAACTTTTTGCTCAAGCCTTTCCATTCCACTTTGTTTTTAACCAGAAGCGAGAAATTTTACAGGCTGGTGATGTTCTAGAACGCATCAGTTCTGAACCACTGATTGGTAGTCAGATTGAGCAACATTTCCGGATTAATCGTCCTAATATTCCAGTTGATTTCGATAATATTCACAAAAAATCTCGTTCTCTTTTCATTTTGGAGTTTATTCAGAATGGAATGCTCCTGAAGGGACAAATAATGTATCAGAAAGAGCAGGATGTCATATTTTTCCTAGGTTCTCCTTGGATTACTGATACAGCCAGTCTTCCTCCTCTTGGCATTAAACTAAAAGATTTTGCAATTCACGATCCGATTGCTGATTTTCTCTTTCTACTACAAGCCAAGAATACTTCTCTAGCTGATACTGAAAAGTTAACAGCAGAACTTACTCAGCAACGCGCACAGTTACGGAGTGCGCTGCAAATTAAAGATAATTTAACTCAAATTGCTCAAAGACAAGCTAAGGAATTACAAAAATCCCTAAAAGAGCTAAAGCAAACTCAAGCCCAATTAATTCAAGCCGAAAAAATGTCTAGTTTAGGGCAGTTAGTCGCTGGTATAGCTCACGAAATTAATAACCCAGTTAACTTTATCTACGGGAACTTAAAGTATATTAGGGAATATATCAATGATCTGATGCAGCTTGTAAATTTTTATCAGAAGTTCCATAACAATCCTGATCCAGAAATTCAAGATTATATTAGATTAATTGATTTAGATTTCCTACTTGATGATTTACCAAAAATATTAAACTCTATGGAGGTAGGAACTGAACGTATCACGGAGATTGTCTTATCTCTCAGAAATTTCTCTCGTCTTGATGAGGCAGATATCAAAAAGGTTGATATTCACCAAGGAATTGATAGTACCTTATTAATTTTGCAAAATAGGTTCAAGGAAAAAGCTGATCATCCCAGAATAGAAATAGTCAAAAATTACGGAAATTTACCTTTAATAGAGTGCTATCCTGGGCAGCTCAATCAAGTTTTCATGAATATTATCAGTAATGCAATTGATGCCTTAGATGTTTGCTACAGTGAACGTTCTATTATAGAAAGATGTGCTAGTCACAGTCAAATTACAATTACGACAGAAGTCTTAGAAACAAATTGTGTGGCCATTAGAATTGCTGATAATGGTTCAGGAATCACAGAAGCAATTAAGGAACGACTGTTTGATCCGTTTTTCACAACGAAGCCTGTAGGTAAAGGTACAGGATTAGGCTTGTCAATCAGCTATCAGATTGTTGTTGAAAAGCACAGGGGAAAACTAAGATGCTCATCAGAAATTGGTAAAGGGACAGAGTTCTGTATTGAAATTCCCTTATTTATAAGTAGCTATGTCGTTCACGAAGATAAATCGCTGATTTTTGTGGGATAAATATCTTAATTAACCTGAGTTTGGGATAAGATGAAACCTTGATTGTACCGTTACTTGATTCTACGATATGTCAATGTGTTTGCGTCGCTTCAGTTAACCAACGCGGAATAAATTTTCTTAACCCAAACTGACGTTAATTATCAAGTTTAAGGAAGGAAGCTAAGAGTCATTCTCTTAAAAGTAGTTTGAAAAAATTATTCTACACTCATATTGAGACTACTGTTTAAGAGATCACTTGTCCCTAATATGAATAGACTATTGATAATTACAGAAAGATATACACCAGACCTTGGAGGCTTGGCTAGTAGTGCCACACGACTTGTTACAATACTATGTCAACTAGGTATAGAAGTTGATGTTATTACCTGGAGTCGTTACTTACAACCGGGTGAAGTTTTGCCACCAGAATCTTTAGAGATTAAGCCTCGTGTTTATCGCATAGGGTTATATCGGCATTGGGATATGACTATGCCTCATACATTAAATTTCCTAGAATGGTTACATCAAACTCGTAATTATGATGCTGTATGGGGGCATTATCTTTTTCCTAGTGGTTTTATAGCCACTTGGTTTGCCAAACTTCAGGGACTAGTCAGCACTGTTAGTGCGCGGGGTAATGATATTGACAGACAAATGTTTCCACCTGGAGATTTTGCGCGTTTGCAGTGGACGTTGCAAAATACCGATGTAATCACGGCGGTAAGTGCTGATATAGGTCGGAAAATTCAGCTATTGAGTGGGCGTGATGATGTGTTGGTGTTGAAAAATACTGTTGATACAGAAATATTTTCTCCCTGGAATGAAAGTTCACAGCGCCCCAAACCAGTTTCCAGCGAGAAGAGGTTTACGGAGGATAATCTTCGGAATAGTTTGGGAATTGCCCCTAATGAAGTCGTACTGGGGTTTTGTGGGGAATTGAGAGAAAAGAAAGGGCAGCAGTTTTTATTGAATGCCTTAACTACCGTTCGCCAACAACGTCCGGCTTGTCTACTAATTATTGGTGAAGTTAGGGCTGCTCAAGAATCTGTGCTGCAACTGTATACCAGCCATCAGCCAGAAAATGCCCAACGAGTGATTGTGACTGGACATTTATCTCACCCTGAAAAAGTAGCGGCTTATCTGCGATTATGTGATGTTTATCTTCAGCCTTCACTGTGGGAGGGAATGCCTAATGCACTGTTAGAGGCGATGGCTTGTGGTTGTTGTTGTATTGCTAGTGATGCGGGTGGGATTCCAGAAATTATCTCGCATGGCGAAAATGGGTTTTTACTGTCTCGTTCTCAGTTACACAAGTTAGGTGAGGCTGTGCTGGAATGTTTGGAGATAACCTTAGAGGAAAAAAATAGAGTTCAGCAAACAGCACGCGATCGCATTTTAACTACACATTCTATCACTCAAGAAAAACAGCAACTTCAAACGGTGATTGACCGCTTAATGCCTAATTCTTGATAGGCTTTCACTAAAGCATCACCAGCCTGTTGCCATGTATAGTAATTTTCAATTCGCTGACGGGCGTTGACTGCTAGTTGTGTGGCTAATTCTTTCTCATGATGTAACCGTAACGCCGCATCTTTAATCGCCTTGGCTGAACCTGGCTTGACTAATAAAAAATGAACCCCATCTTCTCCTAATTCCCGTACTACTGGTAAATCACTGGCAATTACAGCCGTTCCCGTTGCCATTCCCTCTAGAATCTTCAGAGGACAACAACCTTGGACTAAATTGCGATCGTTGGCTGTGAGAGGAGATAAAATCATATCTGAGGCATGAATTTTTGTCACCAAATCTTTTTGTGACATTGGTTCTAGGATAGTTAATTTATCCGCTATACCTAACTTTAATGCTAGTTGTGTTAAAGCTTTAATTTGATATTCCCTGGCTTGTCCAATTACGGTTAAATAAGCAGGAAAATCTCGATTTATTAGCCCTAACGCCTCAATAGCTAAACTCACACCTTGCCAGGGAGAAAGTGTCCCAAAATATAACATCTGCAAGGGTAAATCATTTGCATTCTCAGTTAAACGATAAGTAAATACCTCTAAATCTACACCATTAGGAATTACTCGGATTTTATCTGCTGGGATGTTCCTCTGTTGTTGTAAGTATTTAGCGGTGACTGCGCTAGGGGTGACGATTAAATCTGCGACTGAGAAGCAAATTTGCTCTTGAGAATACAACTTATGTAAAAGTTCTTGATCATCAACAATAGCAGGATAGCGATATTTTAGCTCTATAGAAGGTAATCCATTCACTTCAAATATCAACTTGTCGCAATATAGATTTTTGTTAATTGCAATAACCAAACCTTCATAAATTGACCGAATATGAATAGTATCAAATTGCTTTCCTTGCAACCATACTCTTAATACACGACGAAAGTACAAAATTCGCTGAATTAAATTCTCACCCAAAGCTGGCAACATTGTTTGCATAACTTGTGCATGAATTTGTACAGAATCAATCAAATCTGTTGTCGGAGAAACCGTTAATAAATGTATATGACTGAAAGCTGCTGCTAAGGACACAGAAAAAGCCTCAATATGGATAGCAGCCCCCTTTGGTGCGGGTACAGTATCAAAGGAAATGTAAGCTATTTTTGACTTATTCATAAATGTTTAATTTCGTTGACACTATTTTTTTTGTTTGATATACTAGCGGCGATTTGTATTAGTTTTGTCTAAATATATTTAAACAAAACTTAGTATTCAAAAAAATTAATAAAACTATATAAAAGCCAAAAACATAGCTAAAAAATTGAGTTGAGGGAATTTAGATAATATGCCTATTGAATTACAAAAATTTCGTAAGCAGCTAATTTATCAAGAAACAGCACCAATTAGTCTTATTAAAACTGATTTAGATGATTTAGCAGCACTTGATCAACTCGCAGAGTTGAAACAAAATAAATATGGCAAAAAAGCACTTTATTATTTTTTAGGGGTATTAACTTTCAGTATATTGATGATAATTTTATCTGCATTAAGTCCAGGAATAGGATTCCTTAGTGTAGTTATTATTTTGCTACTTTTGGGCTGTGTTGGGTTAATTGGCGGCTGGATTTATGCCTTGGTCATGATGTTTAAATTCAGAAAGTTAAATATTAATAATAATCGATATGATGTAAGTAAAAAAATTTTAGAAATGCTGGCTAGAGACGTGGATGAAACAGCTTTAATTTCTATAAAGTTAGATTTTAATAAAGGCGAAATTAAGGAGAATAAAACAGGTACAATACCACACCCATACAAATCAGGATGGAAAATAGATATTTACCAAAATGAATGGTTGAAAATCCAAGGAAGTTTTTTAGATCATAGTCAATTTTTATTAACTACTACTGAGCTATTGAAAAAACAATATGGCTGGAAACGTGGTAGTAGTGGCAAGAGTAAGTATAAATCAAAAATTAAGTCTATTGGTTTAGAAGCAAGTTTAAGTTTAACCTATCCTTTGCGTCGGTATGGGGCAGTTAAAATTTTGAAAAATGATGTGATTAATGCAGTAAAGCTACCCCTATCATCAACTATAAAAAGACTAAGAGTCACAAATAAAGTTATATATCTTGGGGTCAGGATGGAACCACAGTTTGCAGAGAGTCAAGAAAAAGTTTATCAAACAATTGCATCAATGTTTTTGAGCATTTATCAGGTACTTAATTTAGCTAAAACACTTTCTAAATAAAAGAAATGCAAAAAATATTCTTAAATTTCTTAATTTCTGGTTTGTTACTAACATCTATTTTTAGTTGTAGTAGTAATCAAGCTAATCAAGCAACACATAGCGCACTTAGCACAAATAATCAACCGACAGAAACAACTGTAATTAAAATCAATGATCGCACAGATAAAATCAAGTTTAAAACTGAAGGAGGGTCAGATTTATTTTCCCTCAAACAACTTCCAGATGGTGCAAAATTAGTTAATGCTAATGAACAAGAAATAGCTAGAATCAAAACAGATGAAGCTGGAAAAATTAAAATTAAAAATATTCAAGATAAAGTTTTGGGATATGTATTAACATCTCAAGGGTACTGGACAATAGAGAACCCAGACAAGCAATCTGTATATATTCTTAAACGCAACAGTGATAGCAATTATCAATTAGAGGATGTTAACAAGAAAAAAATTTATCAAATTAAAACCAATAAAACTGGATTAGAAATTTCCACGCCAGATCAAAAATTAGTTTATCAAGTAAGAATTAAAGAGGGCAAAATATCCTTAAGAAATACCTCTGGAAATACAGTTTTTTCAACTAAATCAAATATATCTCCTTTAGCATTTACTTGCTTTGGATTAGATGCACTCACCCGTGAACAACAAGCGGCTTTAGCTTACGCTGTGAATTTAACAGGAGGTTGATAGGCTTTGCAAATTAAATTAACTTGGGTAGATCCCAATACAGGCGATCGCCGCGAACCACTATTACAGATACCAGTGGCAATTGGTAAAGAATTTGCCGCTATGCCACAAGAAATTGATGAGCAAAGAGTTTCTAGAGCCACAATTCAAGATGATCTAGTTGCAGGTTATCATGCCTTGATTAATTGGCAAAATCAAGAATTAGTTATTATTGACCAGAATACCAGCAATGGGATGCAAATTAATGGTTTACCGTTAACAACGGGTAGCCTCAGTGATGGCGATCGCATCCAAATCGGTAACTGTGAAATCATGATCAATTTTATAGCTACAACTGGCGCAGTATGCGATCGCATGATCGGCTTCTTATTCAAACGTCGCTGTGGACGTACTGACACCATTGATTGTGCTTACTGTAACCAGTCTTATGAAGAAGACTACGCCTATTACTCTGATTATGGGAATTATCGGTCTAGCTCTTGGGGTAGTGACTATTACTCTAACCGCGATCGCTATTCCTATGACCCGGAAACTGGTAACGTAGACTTTACAGAAGCTGACGCTATAAGTCTAGAAAGCGAACGAGATAGTGATTTTGAAAGCAATATGGGAGCAAGTTAATTCAAAATCCCACAACAAGAGTATTTGAAGTATTGAATATTGACTAAAACTTGGTTAATTTATGCCCTTGGTGGCGGTTGGGGACATATAACTCGTGCTTTGTCTTTGGGGAGAATTGCAGCTAACCAAAGAAAAGTGAAGATTATGACAAATAGTCCTTATGCAAAACAGATCAGTGATGAAAGGTGCTTATTACATTGGATTCCTGATAGTGCTAATTTTGCTGCAACTTGTCTGCAAGTACAAGAAATTTTATTAAATACTGAATATGATTGCTTAATTGTTGATACCTTTCCCAGAGGGTTAGGGGGTGAGTTGGCTAATATATTACCGCAATTACAGGCTATACCCCGAATTTTAATTCATCGAGATATCAACCCTCGTTATGTGCAAGTTAAAGATTTGCGATCATTTGTAACTAATAATTTCGATGCTGTGATTGTACCAGGGGAAGGAACAGATTTACCTTTATCCGATTTGCCTGGTGTTATACATACCGCACCGTGGTTAATTCGCAATGCAGGGGAATTACTGGCTCAAAAAATTGTGCGATCGCGTATTCTCAAAGTTGATGATAATCGTCAAATTATCCTAGTATGTGCAGCTGGGCAAGCCTCAGAGTTACCTTTATTTAGTCAACTTACCCGACGACTAAATAAAGCCTTTCCAGAATGTGCTGTGAGAATTTTATCTCCTCATTGCCCTGAAGATGAACTCAAGACGTTATGGATATCTCACCATCCAGGGATAGAATGTTTAGCCGCAGCTGATGTAGTTGTAGGCGGTGCGGGGTACAACACAGTTTACGAATGTGTAGCTGTGGGTGTACCTTTAGTAGCATTAGCACTACCAAGACTGTACGATCGCCAACTCAAAAGAGCTAGCAAAATTAACCAGGTGCAAAACATCCCAGATGCACTCTTTACTGTGAAAAAAATCCTAGACACAGTTACTAAGAGTCAGTTAAGACCAACTTACACCAATGGGGCGATCGCAGCAGTGCATCACATAATGAATTTTGAGTTATAAGTTATAAGTGTAATTCCTCACCTTTAATATTCTTTCTGCTTGATTACTCATTCAACCCGAAGAACCCCACCCCGCCAAAGCTACGCTTAGTCTCCCCTCCCTGCCTGCGGGAAGGGGATTAAGGGGTGGGGTAAGATGACTGTGGTAATCATCTAATTCCTAACTTTTACCTGTACTGCATCGTGAATCTACGCAGCCTAATTCCAATTTTTGATGATTCCGTCTCCAGCTGGGCATTAGAAGCGCGGTTGTTACGCTGGTTAACATTTACTTGGCTATTTATCGGCTTGATTATCCTGTTTTCAGCCTCCTATGTAGTAGCTGATGTTCGTCAAGGCGATGGCTTATTTTACTTTAAACGACAAATTATTTGGGTTTTCGCAGCCCTGATTGGATTCAACATCATTGTGAATCAACCCTTGCAGAAAATTCTCGGCGTATCCCATTGGTTGCTAGGAATATTTTTAGCCTTAATTTTTGTAACTCTCATTCCAGGATTAGGTAAAAAAGCCTTTGATGCAGCCCGTTGGATAGCCATTGGGCCGATTCCCATACAACCATCAGAATTAATTAAACCCTTTTTAGTCCTGCAAAGTGCGCGATTATTCGGTCAATGGGAAAGACTAACCTGGCGGGTGCGTTTAACTTGGCTGGGTATTTTTGGCTTAGTAATTTTAGGAATTCTCGCCCAGCCTAACTTAAGTACAGCTGCACTTTGCGGTATGACTATCTGGATGATTGCTTTAGCTGGTGGCTTACCTTATAAGTATTTAGCTGGAACAGCAATAGGAGGATTTTCGTTAGGGTTACTCAGTATCAGTATTAAAGAATATCAACGCAAGCGGGTGATGTCATTCCTGAATCCGTGGGCGGATGCAACAGGAGATGGCTATCAGTTAGTACAGAGTCTCTTAGCCGTAGGTTCTGGCAAAACTTGGGGTTTAGGCTTTGGGATGTCCCAACAAAAGCGGTTTCATTTACCAATTCAAGACACAGATTTTATTTTTGCTATATTTTCGGAAGAGTTTGGTTTTGTTGGCAGTATTTTACTGTTGCTTATGTTAGCGGCATTTGCCACCCTAGGGTTAATTGTGGCACTGAAGGCGAAAAACCCTATATACCGATTGGTAGCAATTGGTATTACCACTATCATGGTAGGACAATCACTGCTCCATATTGCTGTGGCAACAGGTGCATTACCAACAACAGGCTTACCCCTACCTATGTTTAGCTATGGTGGTAATTCTATGATTGCTAGCTTGATCGGTTCAGCCTTGCTAATTCGGGTAGCCAGGGAAAGCAGCGAAGCCGAGGTAGTACCTTTAAGAAGACCTCAAGTGGAGAAGAAGCGTCAACGCCGGCGGATGTTTTAACAGTGAACAGTTATCAAGTGAGTGATCACTGATAACTTTCATGCTTCGCACCCTATAAGGAGACGTGTAAAAATAACTTGAACACTTTTTAGATGAAAGCCTTATGTAGAAGCTATTCTAGATAAATTTTGTACAACTTATTTTTACATGATTCCTAAGAGCGATCGCACTTTGATTCTCAGATAGCGATCGCCATTGTGGCATTTAGTGATTAACTTGTCTCTCCTGCTTGTTGAAGTGCAAAGTTGATGACTGTATTACTAAGCCGGATACCTTTGTTTTTCATACGTTCAATAGCTTGCTGCATAACAATAGGATATCCTTCCTGCTTGGCTCGTAATAAAATGCCAATAGAGCCTGTGAGTGAAAGACCACTTAACCTAGCTATTCTTCTACCTACCGTTTCATCTATGCAGACAGTTTGGATATTTTGATTTAAAGCCAACTGAATTACAGATGCTTCACCCAAATCTAGAGAATTGAGTAAAAGAGGAGATATATTGAGCGGGGTTGGCGATTTCTCTAACCAATTGGCAGCCTCAAATTCTGGTACTGCAAACCCACTTGTACCTCCTGCTATTATTTCTTGGCAAACTTCAAAAGGAACTAATACTTGAGCGTACAGCGATCGCAATACCTCTAAATCACCAAGTGCTGCTACTATACTGATTAAGGGAGCAGTGTTAATAACTATTTTCTCAGTTTTAGGCATTCTCTAAATCAGTCAGCAGTTCATCTTCTGTTAAATCAATCATCGCTACACCATAATGATGTAAATTGAGTAAAAAAGAGACCCTATCTGTGCCTACTAATTCAGCTGCCATACCTGAAGATAGACGTTTCATTTCAAAGAGTTTTACCGCCATTGCCCATTTCGCTTCTTGTTCAAACTGTTCTCGTGTCTTTTGTAAGGCATCAGGAAGTGTTGCTGGGTAGTCTATTTTCAGTTGTAATGACATAGGCTTATCACTAGTTTATTGGAAATACTCATTGTTCATACCGAATCAATATCTGTCGTAGCACCTAATGATTGGTTCGGTGCGTTACTTCGTTAACGCACTCTACTGGACTGACACAGCTAAAATGTTACATTAAAATTCTCTTGTAGTGTAGGACAGACAGACCGCACAGGAGGGGCTAGAAGCCCATCCCAAAAGAGAAAGGGGGCGAATTGCGTTGGCGTTAGCCTTCCGCTTGCGGTATTGCGAATTGATTTAATCTCCGCCCAACCCCCAACTGTGGCACAATAAAGAACTGTAATAAGAAAAATATTGTTAAGGTAATTTAGTGACTCCAACTGCTCAATCCACGGCAAGTGTGCGTCGCGTGGTATTTCCATTTACGGCAATTGTAGGCCAGGAAGAAATGAAACTGGCTCTGCTGTTGAACGTGATTGATCCCAAAATCGGTGGTGTAATGATTATGGGCGATCGCGGCACAGGTAAAACCACAACTATCCGTGCGCTGGCTGACCTACTCCCAGAAATCCCCGTCGTTGTCAACGATCCTTTCAATAGTGACCCCAGCGACCCCGACCTGATGAGCGATGAAGTCCGCCAAAGGACAGGCCAAGGAGTCGAAATTCCTATAGAACTGAAAAAAGTTCAAATGGTAGACTTACCCCTAGGAGCTACAGAAGACCGGGTTTGCGGCACTATTGACATCGAGAAAGCTTTATCTGAAGGTGTCAAAGCCTTTGAACCAGGACTGCTAGCTAAAGCTAACCGGGGTATTCTCTACGTGGATGAGGTCAACTTGCTAGACGACCACCTAGTAGACGTACTCCTCGACTCTGCTGCTAGTGGCTGGAACACCGTAGAACGGGAAGGTATTTCTATTCGCCACCCAGCAAGATTTGTATTGGTAGGTTCTGGTAATCCAGAAGAAGGTGAACTACGTCCCCAACTACTTGACCGCTTCGGAATGCACGCTGAAATTCACACCGTCAAAGAACCAGCTTTGCGGGTGCAAATTGTAGAACAAAGGTCAGAATTTGACCAAAATCCCCCAGTATTTCTAGAGCATCATAAAACTGAGCAAGAAGCACTGCAACAAAAAATCGTCAACGCTCAAAAGCTATTACCAGAAGTCAAACTTGACTATGACTCACGGGTGAAAATTTCTGAAGTTTGTTCAGAATTAGATGTAGACGGCTTGCGGGGTGATATCGTTACCAACCGCGCCGCCAAAGCCTTAGCAGCTTTTGAAGGTCGGACAGAAGTTACAATTGATGATATTCGCCGTGTCATTACCTTATGTCTGCGTCACCGTCTGCGGAAAGACCCCCTAGAATCAATAGACTCTGGTTACAAAGTTGAAAAAGCTTTTGCGCGTGTCTTTGGTGTAGAACTACCAGAAGATGACACTACCCAAAAAAATGGTGCAGGTCAAATGAAGACAGGTGTCCGGTAATCATTCTCAGTGAACAGTGAACAGTAGAACAGTGCATGATAACTGATTTAACATTCCTGACTCAGTTACAAAAAGCTGTAGTAATTACTGTTCACTCACAACTCACAATCGGCTAAACGCCGCGCTACCGCTAACAGCACTCATAACTGTTTATGAGATTTTGTCAATTTTGGTTAAACAGCTTCATTTTAGCTAGTCAATACAACCCGCCTCGGTTTGTAGAGTTAGTAATGTTGATGCTAGCGATCGCTATGTTAAGCGTTGCGATCATTGTACCAGCCGAACCCTATTTAGTATTGGGCTTAAGTTTCGTCGTAGGTGCGGCTATTTCTATATTAGTGCGAGAAGCGATCGCGCCTTCACCTCAAACCAGACTCACCCAACTCACCGCAATATTATTACTCCTCATCAGTTTCTACGGTTTCGCCGACTTAATCAACACTCTTTAATGATAACTGTTAACCCCACCCTTCCATTTCCACTAGTTCCATACACAAATCATTAATTTGCTCTAAATCTGGTTGATGCGGTAAAGTTGATGTTGCATAGACAGATTCCATCTGAGCGACTAAATCATCTGCCATTTGCATCACCTGTTCATAAGAATATTCACCCT
This sequence comes from Anabaena minutissima FACHB-250, assembly GCF_014697125.1. Taxonomy (GTDB): domain Bacteria; phylum Cyanobacteriota; class Cyanobacteriia; order Cyanobacteriales; family Nostocaceae; genus Trichormus; species Trichormus minutissimus. The sequence continues at coordinate 184,849 of NZ_JACJRG010000011.1, forward strand.
TGAGAATCGCTTTTAAATCCTCAACATCACCTGCTATTCTCCTATCTACAATTACTTTTCCTGTTTGCAATATTTCTAACCCACTGCGTAGCAATCTAATGCAGTGCATTCCATGTTTGAGGTCGAAACCGGATTTTCTTTCCATTTCCGCCCTAGCCGGATTTCTATTTTCTTGCCATGATATATAAGCCTTCCATTCTCTTAAGGCTATTTGATAATTTTGACTTTTTTGTAATAAGCGAATAAAATCTTTCCGACTATTGGTTAAGTTCCGGGTATAATCTAAAACTTCATCAGGCAAAGTGTACTGTTTTAGCACACCTTTAAAATCAATATCAGCCGTGAGTAATTTATATAATTCTTCAGCTTCTTCTAAAAATTCTATTCTGCCCCTAATCAAGATATAAAGATACTCTAAAAAAGCATTTAATTCATCTTTAATTAAAGGTTCTTCATTTTCTATACCAAAATCAGATGGTAGTGGTTTCTTTTGTGGCGGATGTAATAACCACTTACGATGAGTTTCCATCTTTTTGATTTGAGCAAAAGCATAGCCAGAATAAGTATGTTTAACTTTTTTGCTCAAGAATAATTTTTTATGCTTAATGAGATGCTGTCCAACAGATGTTAACACAGGATAGTTAGACAACCACAGCAATTCTAAAACATTAGGATTAGCCCCTGCTAATAAATGAAGGACTTTCTTTAATTCATAGATAACGGTGTCTTTATTACCATCAATAAAAGGAAAAATACCGGGTTCATCCCAACCAGTATCTTTTTGTTCTATGCGGTCAAACCCCAAATAATATCTTTTAGGTGCAATAAACACACCTCGAAAATCCCAATCAGACTCAGGATGATTTAACCCATAGCCGTGACTACCTGCTAAACCAATGAAGATAGTTCTTTTTTCAACTTCAATTCTTTTCATATGAGCCAATTAAAATATAGTAATTTTATCTGACTAAAGGTGAACTGCCAATTAACGGTATTTACTATGTCAGCTTTTTTCCACTTTGGTTTTCCTCCGCGCCTGGGTTCTCCCAAAATCCTTCCATACCTAGCTTTTCCCACTTATGCAAAACTTCTCGTACCGTTTTTGCTATCAAATGAAAGTGAGTCGCTATTTTCTCTACGTACCAACCATTTGCACTCAATTTAATCACTTCTGCTCTGTCTTTCACTTTCTGGGGTACATCTGCCGTTCTCAGGTTAAAAATAATTTTACCTTGTTCTGGAGTCAGAAAAACTCTTAAACGGCTGCCCATATCCCTATTTCCTTGGTAGATACATTATTACGTATTTATTTATCTTTACACAGGTTTGTTTTTTCGCCTCGTTCTACTTATTAGCGAGAAAAAATAGTCCGGAAATTTTAGAAACACTTACTTTTGTACTAGACAAGATACGTATATTCATCTACTCATTATATTCTGTTATAATATTTAAATTAGTCGTTCAAGGAAATACTTTAAGATTTTTTATGGGGGGGATTAAAACTCAAATTTGCTGATTTATTTGCTGGTATTGGAGGTTTTAGATTAGCTTTTGAAAAAGCTGACTATGATTGTGTATTCTCCTGCGAGATTAACGATGCTTGTCAACAGGTTTACTTGAATAATTTTGGAGACATACCCGCAAATGATATCAGAAAAATCGACAGATGGAATTTACCTTACTTTGATGTTTTAACAGCAGGGTTTCCTTGTCAACCTTTTAGTATTTGCGGCAGAAGAAAAGGTTTTCATGACACTAGAAGTACTCTATTTTTTCATATTTGCGAAATTATTGAATATATTAATCCGCCTGTAGTTATTCTCGAAAATGTTAAGCATATATTACATCACGATAAAGGTAGAACATTAGAAGTAATCTTATATTCTTTAGAAGATATGGGTTATGTAGTCAATTACGAAATACTTAACTCTAAGGATTTTGGCTTACCACAAAATAGAGAAAGAGTAGTATTTGTTGCTACGAAAAATCAAAAATTTGATTTTGGACTGCTCAAAAAAATTTATCCGTTCCCTAATCTAAAAGAATTTTTGTGTACTTCAGGAGAATTTGAATACTTAAATCCTCAAGAATACACAATGATAGATAATCCGAAGCAACAAGAATCAGGTTTAATTTTTGTAGGATATCGTAATAAAAATATTTGGAAAACAGGTATTCGGCCAAACACAGAACATTTGTCCAGGGTTCATCATCAACCAAATAGAATCTATTCTATAGAAGGGGTACATCCAACAATACCATCTCAAGAGACTTCAGGGCGATTTTTTATTTACATACCAGAAGAAAATGCAGTTAGGAAATTAACCATTAGAGAATGTTATAGAATTATGGGTTTTCCTGATAGTTTCAAAACCCATAGTAATCTAGCAGAGTGTTATAAGCAAATAGGCAATTCAGTCTCTATCCCAGTGATGTATGAACTTGCTAATCAAATTAAGAAACAAGTTTTTTACCATCAAGAGATAATGAATGAAGTGAGCAGTATTACACAAAGTTGTTATATCAAGCAATCTATTCAATTAGAAATTCCGTTTATGAACAATCATAGAGAAAAACTTATACAGATTTATCAAAGCACATCTGAATTTGAAATTAATCAAATTGAATTACCACAAAAATATCAAGATCATGTTGTAGAAATTGCCAAAAAATGCTTTGCAAGAAAAGCAATTTGTACGGTACTAATTACTCTTTTAGTACATAAAATTTTATATCCAACTCAAGATATTAGGTACCACCAAGCCGAAATGCCAAATGGTTTCTCTGGGAGGAGTATAGATACAAAGTACATTACTCCTACATTAACAGAGTTAGGCTTACCAGCAATGGCTGAAAGTGGTTGGTTAACTCGTTCTTTTGAGCAACCTTATCCTTACACATTAGATTATAACGGCAATATAAGTCCTAAACCTTTAAAAACCGCATTTCTCAATATTATTGATTTTGTACAGACACATCCTGATAAATCAGAAGATGTATTAAAATTACTTCTTAAATTGATAAAATCAGCTAAGGATGCTAATGTAGTTGAAATTATTAAATTAACCAATCCAGAAAAGTTAGATATAAAAAGTTTAGTCAATGCTTTAGAGGAACATTTTAATTACAACTATAAAACTGATGGGGGTTCAAAATTGCCTGTTATTGCTTTTTATGCCATTTATCAAATTTTACTTAAAGAAATCTCCAGATATAATTCATGTACATTAAGAGACTTAGGTAGTCATACAGCTTCTGACCGAACTTCTAAAACTTCTGGAGATATTGAAATATTTGATCAAAATAATCATCTTGTTGAATCTATAGAAGTAAAACATGGTCAAGAAATAACTCTGCAAATTGTTTATCGTGCTAAAGAAAAGATTCTTAAATACCATCCTGGGCGGTATTATATTTTTGCTTCAAACTATATTAAACAATCAGAAGCAGATAAGATTAATATACTTATTGAAGAAATTTCATCAGAACATGGATGTCAAGTAATTCTGGTTCTTGCGGTAGTTTTATGGTGATTATTAAAATTAACTGAATTATAAGGGCTATAATTTAAAGACAATAATGCCTACAATATAGATTTGACAAGTATTTAAGAGATATTA
>NZ_JACJRG010000110.1 GCF_014697125.1 Anabaena minutissima FACHB-250
AAGTTAATTAAAAGGCTTGGATATGGCTTTCGTAACTTTAGTAATTTTAGATTACGCAGTTTATTAAACTGGCATTTTACTATTAATTCTCCATAAAAGTAACCGAAGAACCATTTAAATTTTCACCTTGGCTATAGCCTAACTCCAAGTTAGGGGAAAAATAAGTGATTCAGATATCATCATTATCTTCAACTATTAAAGCTTCCAGTTCTACCAGCAATTTTTGTAATCGCTTTTGCTTTTTGGGATTATTCCAAACCTTGGATTTTTTGACTTTAGTATAAGCTTCATCTATCTGCTTTTTTATGTTAGAAGATTTTTTTTCTGAAGTTCCAGTTGTCTCCTGTTGAATCACAGTAAGACGTTCTTTGATTTGGTTCAAGGACAAGTCGTTTTGAAGCATATCGTATAGCAAAGATGCACGTAAAGATTCATCTTTAACTCGCGCAATTACCTTGGCTTTGGTATACTCAATCATTCCTGACCGCAGTGCTTCCATAACATCAATCGGAAGTTTCAGAAGTGGCAACCGATTAGTTCTAAAACTTTCGGGGGAGAATCTTCCGATTGCGTTAAATACCTCTAGCAGGGTCTGCCATTCTGAACTGTGGATAACGTTATCCACAGCTTCTCGTTCTGGATGAGCAGCTGATTGAAGTAAAGCAATCACTGACTCTGCTGTTTGATTGAGTTTTAATGCTACGAGTGCAACAATTCCCTCAGTTTCTTCAACAGGATTCAAATCTTCTCTTTGCAGATTCTCAGAAAGTGCAAGTTCAAATGCCTCTACATCCGTCATCTGCCGAATCACAGCCGGAACAGATTCTAGTTGAACAGTTTTAGCAGCCTGATAACGTCGTTCCCCAGCAACTAATTCATACTTACCATCCACTTGTGGACGAACGAGAAGGGGTTGGAGAATTCCATGCTGTTTGACTGACTCTACCAGATCAAGCATGGATTTAGGAGCAAAGTAGCGACGAGGTTGCTGCTGTGGTAAAACAATTTGTTCAATGGGGATAAGCACAGCAACGTTTTCGTTTATTTCCTCGTCCGAACCAAATAGAGCATCGACTCCTTTGATTTGATAAGGCTGACTAGCACGCTTTTTTGGATTCATGATGGCGTTGACAAACTTTGAGCAATCTGTTTGAGGATATTAACAGATGAATGCTTAGGATTATAAATTCCGAATGACAACTGCACTTAAGCTGCATCGGCAAATCCTACTGATTAAGTTAAACACCTCTAACAGTATCTGCCATTTTGGGTTGTGGATAACGTTATCCACAGATTTTTTCTCATGGTAATACTTCCAAACCTTGAGCAATCTGTTTGAGAATCTTAACAGATGGATGTTTAGAATTATATAGTGCCAATGGCAGATGCTCTTGGGACGCATCGGCAAACCCTACTGACCGGGGAATAGCTGGATAAATCGTCCCGATTTTAGACAGAGAATTAGTAATTGACTGTAAGCTCTGAGATCCTTGTCCAGTTCGATTGTCATACATCGTAGGAACCACTCCCGCAATTTGTAATTTTCGATTAGCACGAGAACGGACACGAGCAATCGTTGTTAGCAATAGTTCTGTTCCTTTCAAAGCTTTATATTCGGTCTGAATAGGGATAAGTACGTGTGTGGCTGCGACTAAGCTGATATAGCTAATAGTCCACCAAGGAAATTTTGCTGGGTAAGCCCCTCTAATTGATAAACTAGTCAAAAAAGGGGTTTATCATGGCGAAAAAGTATATTGTAGATTTAAGCGAAGAGGAAGTGTT
>NZ_JACJRG010000111.1 GCF_014697125.1 Anabaena minutissima FACHB-250
ACCCAGCCGAGATAATTATCCAATCGGCGGTGAAATTACCTGCTGTTGTCTGAGGGATCCAGTTTAGAATCCTCAGAGGTCGTAAGCTGAAGATCCGCATACCACCCGCCTTCACGCGTAACGCAGAAATTCGGGAATATTCACTTCTCCCAGCAAAGAAACTCCACATTTTATAGCTCCCATTATTGCTCTCCGTTGGAAGTGTTTCGGACCTCTTAGGACGTGCGCCTGTAAATCTGAATCGTTAACTAACTTTAGAGCATTTTGTTTTAGTTCCCTATACGAAACCTCATAATGCACCGCCCCTAGATAAATCGGATGAACCCCTCGTGAACGCATTAATCGTCTTTGATGTATCAACGATGCGCCTTCTTGTTGAATCGCTATTTGGAAAAATTCTCTATAGGCTTCTCTAAACGTACGTCCTACTGGCTCTTGCACGCTTCCTAATATATGCCAATGTCTTGCTAAATCCTCAAAATGTACAAATTCCAGCTCTAAGTCAAAAGCAATGAAAAAAGATTCATTAATATGGTGGGGCGCGACGCAATGTAGCATGAATACATCATCTGAATCCCAAGGTGCAGCGTAGATGTGTATCTGTGGCTGCTGTGACATCGGGATCTTGAAACGCATTGCGGTCACTGGCAATATTCTCGTCTCCTCCTCACTTCCTATGGCTTCGTGATCCTCTTTAATAGCTTTCTTAATCTGTGGCAAAATCTGCTGTTCTATGTGTGCGACCTCTTTACAATTATTTTGCACTGTTTCCAATTTCGCCATTACACCTTCGACTAGTGATGCATCCTGCACACTTTCACCACGTGGCGTTCTTAAGATCGCTTCTAAAGTTTTTGGTTGTATTTTTGGTGTCCTTAAATGGCTTAAATCAATACCGCTTAAAGCGTTGATGACTTTTTTCAGCTTATATCCCCCCTCTATCGCACGCGCCGATGCTATCGCTGTCGCGATTCCTGCGCCAAAAAACGGCACCTCTTCTGACGCTGCCTCGAGTATATCTGCACTCATGCCAGCAATTTCTTGTATAGCCTCCTCTTGCATTCCCTCCGATTCTATCTCTATAGCACTCCTTAAAGCGTCAATCTTATTACGATATTCGCCCACCATCGCCCTCTCGTTCTGCGTTCTGTCGTCCACCTCCTTTCGTAAGGCGATTGTTAGATCATGAAGTTTCTCCTCCTCCTTTCCTATTACTTTTCCATACGATTTCACCGCTTTCTCTAGAATATCGTACTGGCTTTCTCTCATAATATCATCATCAATCTGAGCCGTCGCGAATTTGTAAACATCTTCAAGATCTTTATCAAACAACTCTATTATCTTCGCGTTGTGCCGCAATCTTATTTGATCTCCCTTTTCCTCCTCCTCTATTTCGCGGATTTTATGTTGCAGCCCTCTTTCGCCCGGACTTAACGGATCTGGGATATCATCTCCGGCTCCTAGGATATTTAGTAGAACAGCCTGCTTGACACTTTCACCGTAAGATTCACCCGTAACTAACGACTGCACACTTCCTTGAATCAATCCATCTATTGCAGCGGATCCTATCTCGCTCTCCGCAAATCTCTCTGCGGCTTTCCCTATAGTTTTATAAATTTTCTGTGCGGTGGTCGAGGTAAGAGCATCACCTACTTTCTTTCCAAATTTGCTGAGTTTTTTGATAATTTTCCCCATCTCTGCAACGGCACTGGATCTTTTTAACGACCTCTGAGGATTCTAAACTGGATCCCTCAGATCGGAA
>NZ_JACJRG010000112.1 GCF_014697125.1 Anabaena minutissima FACHB-250
TTCAAACAAGAGGAGAAAAAGGAAACTACAGTACACAACGTGTAAAATTTAACTCAAATTCTTCTGCTTAATTGTTTGTTACATAGTTGTAAATTTTCACCACGGCTTACTTAGTATTTTTCATGATTCAAATATTCCGACTTCTTCAAGGTTTTGAATCGCATATAACCTCTTGTAACGCGAGGCACACCCACAAACTTTCCAAAAAAACTTTTATTTGTAGAAACTACCCACCAAGTAGCCCACCCCCAAGCAATACTTAATCCCGTCGCTAGCCATCCAGCATTAAAGGTGTAATAAAAAATAAATACGTTTGCCACTGCTATGATTGACCAAGGAAAAATCTGGTCGGCGGGGAATGGGCCTAATCTTGGGCTTTCTCCTAAAATTCTATTGACGCTTCTAAATTTATTCCTATTGCTCATATTTAGCGATAGCTGATTCAATCTGCAATCATCTCTTCTAAACAATAACCTCGATATCTTGGCTCAGGAGAGAAATAAAAGACTCTCCTGATTTACTCTTCTTCACTTCATTAACCTGTAATTAAACCAGTAACTAAATCTCCTACAAAAACTGATAAGACTATAATCAATGGAGTTCTGGCTAGCGATTGCCAATCTTCATCATTGCGTGCTGCTTGAGCAATTCTCACTAAGCTCACACCTACGTAAAGCAAAAACAAGCCTCTTAACACGTTGAAGACTAATTGAATAACCGCTCCTGTTTGAGCATTATTAGCATTACCAAAATTATTCGTCATCCATGTTTGAGCATTATTAAAAAACTGGGCATTTGCTGGGGCTGCTGTAAAATCTAGGAGACAAATTATTGTCAAAATCGCAAACAATATAGCGTAGAAATTCACTCCATATTTGCGTTGTAGTTTTTCAAAATTAGTCAGCAATGCCTGAGATTGTTTTGGCAGTGCAATCACGATAGCTACCCCTATCATCAATCCTCCTAAAAGGATATTGTGAATAGACATGGATGCTATCATCAACACGGCATTCACACCCATTAACCCCAATGTGCTATTTTTCATGCCGCTATTTTTGGTGCAAAAGTTAGTATCGTATTGGGAAGTCCGCATCTCGTTCTCCTGAACGATTGGTTCAACAATACGCACATTATTTATTTTGTCTATATTAAAAACTACAGACCCCAGTACAAAAAAAAATCGTACTTTTGGCTACATAGACTTTTTGCTACAAATACATTCAAGTAATAATTTTGTGTATTACCTTACAGTAATGCTTTTGATGTGTACATAGATTTATTTTTGTATAAAGTTTTTCCTAATTGGTGAAAAATTAGGAAAATATGAATCTCAATGGTATTGACTTTTATTTAATTTTTTGAAAAAACAAAAATCAATGGTGTTCAACAAGATAGTGGGACTTAGACAAAAAAACGCCAGAAAAAACACTCAAATGTATATGCAGAGAGACTTTGACCTCTTTTTGCTTAGTTTCTTGATATATCTGGGTTTCAAGCATTTGTTGGACCTGGTGTATTTTGCTTGTACTGTAAGAGTTTGAGGCTTGTTTCTGCCTTAAAAATGTTTAAGTCCCAATAGTATTATTTTATGATTGTCAAATTACCGTAGTGAACTACCCACACTGACCTGACGGTACAGTGTAGGCTTCCTGCCCAACAGAAAGCGCAGTAGTGGATTTCTTGCGTCCTCCCTTACTCCGACTTACATCTGGGCGGCAG
>NZ_JACJRG010000113.1 GCF_014697125.1 Anabaena minutissima FACHB-250
GTCGGGTAAGGAGGCATACGTCGCCGTATCCTCCTCCCCTAAGAACCGGACAAGATTGTTACCAATCATCCGGCTCAAGCCTCGGCTTACCAGAACGTCTGCAATAATGTGTGGCTTGGTGACACACCTTATGAAGATGAACGAGATTGTTGATATTATCTGTTCCTCCATCTTTCACGCTTTGAATGTGATGTGTGTCGATTTCTTCTCCATTAAACAGATGTTCACTGCATATTGGGCAAAGCCAGTTTTGTTGTTCGGCGATTAAGTAAAGTTTTGAGCCTTTAATCCAACGAGTTTTCCCGTACCGAGTGCTTCTGGACTGCCAATATTTATGCAATGTGGGGTCATCAGGTGATGCAAAGCCTTTAACTTTGACATGGCGTTGAATGGGGATTTTCGACAGTTCTGTAATGTAAATTGATTTTGGTTTACTTCTTCTGTCTTGAGTTAAGGCAAAAAATTTCCAGCCACCACTAAGGCGGCGAAAATATTTTCTTAACACCCATTTCTTCCTTCTTTTACCATGTCTTCTCAATGCCCATTTATAGAGCATTCTCCATATTTGGTCATCAAAGAATGAAAAGACTTGTTTACTAACCCCAAATCTGTAGTAGTTGCCCCATCCTCGAATTATGGGGTTGAGTTTGTTTATTAAAACTTCTGGGGATACATCAGGATGATGTTTCAGCCATTCTCTAATTTCTTTGAGTTTGACTAGAACTTTCTCCTTTTGAGGTTTAGTTAGACATTTACCATTATGTTGTCTAATATTAAATCCTAGAAAATTAAATCCAGTTTCAACATTGACAACTCTGGTTTTATCTTGATTTAGTTCCAATCCCCTGTTGCTCAACCAACCTTCGATGTAGGGTTTAATAAAGTCGATATCTTCAATCTTTCTAGCGGTAATGATAAAATCGTCGGCATAACGAATGAAACCGTATCGAGGACGTGTTTGAGTTGTTAACCGCCCATTGGCTTTTCGGTGTCTTTTTATCTCAATAAATTGCGATAAAAATTCCTCCATACCATGTAAGGCGATGTTAGCTAACAACGGGCTAATTATGCCGCCTTGGGGTGTACCACTTTGAGTATCGTAGACTCGACCCATTTCTACATAACCTGCTTTTAACCATTGTTTGATTAACTCTCTACCCGGCACTAAACCAATGGTTTGAAGTAAATATTCATGGCTAATATTGTCAAAAGCACCTTTAATATCGGCATCAAGTATCCAGGAGTCATAACCTGTACCAAGTCTGTTAAAAACTTGTTCAATGGCATCCTGGCAATTTCTGCCGGGTCTGAACCCGTAGGAGTTTGCCTCAAACCGAGCTTCCCATGAGGGTTCTAGGGCATTCTTGACTATTGCCTGTGCGACTCTGTTTTTGATAGTCGGGATTCCCAATGGTCTTTTCTTGCCGTTAGACTTAGGAATGTATACCCTTTTGGTTGGGTGAACCTGCCATAAGGACAGTTCCCGCATTGAGTGTATGAGTTTTACCCTATCCGTGGGAGTGAGTGCGACTTGACCATCAATGCCAGCCGTCTTTTTTCCCGCATTATCTTGGGTAACTCTTCGCACAGATAATAACAGGTTGGAGAAGCTACG
>NZ_JACJRG010000114.1 GCF_014697125.1 Anabaena minutissima FACHB-250
GGCAGTCCCAATGAAAAAATTTCATCACCATGAATGAAAATGTGGTAATTTCCAAGATAAGGCTGATACAAGCGAGGTTGTTTCCTTATTAGAGCACTAGAGCCTGAAGGGCAGTCTAACCTGGATATCGAGAGGAATTACCAATTGTCGCCACTGAGCAATTTTTTAGGTTTTAGTGAGCACGCAAGTCAGAATCTACTATTTAGATATCCACGTATTAGCCCCCTATCAATTTTGAAAGTTGTAGTAGGTCAAGAGATATGCAGGTAGTCTACAATCGTTGTGCAGGACTAGATGTACACAAAAAGACGGTGGTAGCTTGTGTAATTACCCCAAAGTCTCCGTCCGGATGGCACAAGCAAATACGTGCATTCACTACAATGACTCAGGACTTGTTAAAACTTTCTGACTGGTTAACAAGTCATGATTGCACTCATGTAGCAATGGAGAGTACTGGCGAGTACTGGCGACCTGTATTTAACATCTTGGAAGGTAACTTTGAAGTTATGTTAGTTAATGCCCGTCATATAAAAGCGGTGCCAGGACGTAAAACAGACATCAAAGACTCGCAGTGGATTGCCGAACTACTACAACATGGGTTGTTACGTGCGAGTTTTATTCCCCCTGTGGAGCAAAGAGATTTGCGCGATTTAACTCGTCATCGTAGCAATTTTATTCGAGAACGAGTCAATTTGGTGAATCGAGTCCAAAAAGTGCTTGAAGCTGCCAACATTAAACTTGCCTCGGTTGCCAGTGATGTCATGGGTGTATCAGGACGGGCAATGCTAGTTGCGATTGTTGAGGGTAGTGCTAGTCCTGAACTAATGGCGGACTTGGCAAAAGGAACCATGCGAAAAAAGCATGATTTACTGATTCAAGCACTCGAAGGTAGAGTTCGTCCTCATCAACGATTTATTCTCGCACAGCTACTGTGTCAAATTGATAGCATAGACGAAACAATTAAATGTTTTGATCAACAAATTGAGGAATACTGCCGTCCTTTTGAGCAAGCCGTAGATTTAATTGATACTATACCAGGTATCGCACGTCGAACTGCGGAGATTATTGTCTCCGAAATCGGCATGGATATGAGCCGTTTCCCAAGTGCTGAACATTTAGCTGCTTGGGCTGGGGTTGCTCCTGGTAACCACGAAAGTGCTGGTAAAACGCTTTCAACTAGTACCCGTAAAGGCAATCGTTCCTTACGAACAATTCTGGTTCAAGCTGCTCATGCACTAGCTCGTACTAAAACTTACCTTGCTGCTCAGTTTCGTCGTATTAGTGGGCGCAGAGGCAAAAAACGCGCAGCTGTTGCTGTTGCACATTCTATTTTAACGATCGCATATCATTTAATATCGCGCCAAGAACCTTATAAAGATTTAGGAGCTGATTATTTTGACAAACAACGACCGGAAAGTGTCAAGAAACGCTTGGTTAAGCGCTTAGAAAAGCTTGGTTATCAAGTTAATCTTGAGCCTGTTCCAGTTGCAAATTAGACCCACAATTAATGTTTCAGTTTAGGCTGTCGTCATTGAACGACTTCAGCCACATATCCTTCTTGGTTTTTAGCCAAAGTTTGATTTTCAAGTCAG
>NZ_JACJRG010000116.1 GCF_014697125.1 Anabaena minutissima FACHB-250
ACCTTTGTTGCAGCGTTAGGGCTGGGGGCGCGGGGAGCAAGTTAGATATCTTTGAGCTTAAATAGCATTTCTCACAAAATTTCATACCTTAGCTTCTATCATTTCCACCAAGAGGAAGGTGAAATCAAGCCAGAAATCAAGGAAAACTTATTAAGAGGTAGGATGAAACTTCTGTGAGGGTGTTTAAGGTTGAAACATATTCAATCAGCTCTAATTACTACTAATTGTTCTTAGGCGAGCATTTTTCAAGTAGGCGAATTCTGGAGAAGTTTCTGGCTGTAGTCAACAGGAGGAACTTTGTTGTGGGTAAGTCTGTTAAGCTATGTCGGCTATGTACTAGGACAAAATTATCAATTAGCAAAATAATATCTGAGTCCGATTCTGTAGTCGTATCGGTCATACTTGCGGTTGGCTTAGGAAACTGAAAGTCAAGGTAGGGGGAGATTGAAAAATCAACCAATCTTTTTATTGATCAAATCACTATTAGGAATATCTAAAAAAGATGACACGACCTAATTTACCTAGCAAAATTCAAAAACCAGCACAACAAGCAGCCGCCCACCCAACTTTTGAACGCTTGGCAAGGTTGGGTTACACTGCAAAGGGAGTAGTTTATTTTGTGATTGGCTTCCTAGCTGCACAAGCAGCTTTCGGCACAGGTGGCAGAACTACTGATAGCAAAGGTGCTTTAGAAGCCATAGTCTCCCAGCCTTTTGGGAAATTTCTGCTGACTATCCTGACTGTGGGATTGATTGGTTACGCACTCTGGCGGTTGGCAGAAGCTATACTCGACCCTGAACACTATGGTCAAGCAATGGATACTAAGCAAGCGGTCAAACGCTTAGGTTACGCCTTTAGTGCTGTGGTTTATGGAGGTTTAGCTTGGACAGCCATAAAACTCATTATCGGTTCGAGCGGTGGTGGTGGCAATTCCACCCAGGATTGGACAGCACGTTTATTGGCTCAACCTTTCGGTCAATGGCTGGTGGGATTGGCCGGGGTAATTGTAATAGGCGTTGGTTTTTATCATTTTTATGAAGCATACAAGTGTAAGTTTCGTGGCCATTTTAAATTGCAGGAAATGTCTGCCAGTGAGCGAACCTGGACAATACGCACAGGTAGGTTTGGTCTTGCTGCTCGTGGCATAGTCTTTGCTGTCATTGGCATCTTCTTAATTCAAGCAGCACGTCAGTCTGATGCTAGTCAGGCTAAAGGTTTTGGTGAGGCACTAGCAACTCTGGCACAGCAACCTCAAGGCCCCTGGATTCTGGGTTTAGTTGCTTTGGGACTGATTGCTTATGGTATCTATTCGTTCGTAGAAGCCCGCTATCGCAGAATTAATCATTAATAACTACTAAAGCTAAAGTGGCGAGTTTGTCACTAGCTGCCATGTAACCGCTCTATACCCAACTAATAAAGGGTTACAAAAATCAAATTGCCCTTTTAGGGGTCATTTTTCCAAAACGGGCTTTTTGTAGGCTTGTATATTCGTTATTTTTCTACCCATTAGCATTGGTTAATACAACCAGAGAATCAGCTTTGGAACGACCTGTGGCATTACACGAAATGGCTCT
>NZ_JACJRG010000117.1 GCF_014697125.1 Anabaena minutissima FACHB-250
GTCAGCCCAAGTAGCGATGACGCGACCTTGAGAATCAATGATGGATTGGTTGAAGTTGAAACCGTTCAAGTTGAAAGCCATTGTGCTGACACCCAACGCGGTAAACCAGATACCGATGACAGGCCAAGCAGCTAGGAAGAAGTGCAAGGAACGGCTGTTGTTGAATGATGCGTATTGGAAGATTAAGCGACCGAAGTAACCGTGTGCTGCAACGATGTTGTAGGTTTCTTCTTCTTGTCCGAACTTGTAACCGTAGTTTTGTGATTCGTTTTCAGTTGTTTCACGAACTAAGGAAGAAGTTACTAGTGAACCGTGCATTGCGGAGAACAATGAACCGCCGAAGACACCAGCTACACCTAACATATGGAAGGGGTGCATCAAGATGTTGTGTTCTGCTTGGAACACGATCATGAAGTTGAATGTGCCGGAGATACCTAAAGGCATACCATCAGAGAATGAACCTTGTCCGATGGGGTAGACCAAGAAGACTGCGGTTGCTGCTGCTACTGGTGCAGAGAATGCTAGGCAAATCCAAGGACGCATTCCTAAGCGGTAGGACAATTCCCATTCCCGTCCTAGGTAGCAGAATACACCAGTCAAGAAGTGGAAGATTACCAATTGGTAAGGACCACCGTTGTACAACCACTCATCTAAGGATGCGGCTTCCCAAATGGGGTAGAAGTGCAAGCCGATAGCATTAGAGGAAGGAACAACTGCACCGGAGATGATGTTGTTTCCGTACATTAATGAGCCGGCTACTGGTTCGCGGATACCATCGATGTCTACTGGTGGTGCGGCGATGAAGGCGATGATGAAGCAGGTGGTTGCTGCTAGCAGGGTGGGGATCATCAGGACTCCGAACCAACCGATGTATAGACGGTTATTTGTGCTGGTAATCCATTCGCAGAAGCGATCCCATACGTTCGCGCTTTGACGCTGTTGTAAGGTTGCGGTCATGTTTTTATGATTGCGTTTGTTTATGTATGTATTTGGCGGTTTTGTTTTCGCCTTATGTTACATATCTTAACTAAGATGTTTAGATTTGTAAAGCTTTTTGAGAAACAATTTTTTACATTACCCTGTAGAAAGCTCTGATACTGAGTTTCTGTCAAGGTTTCAGCTTACGGTGTCCATGATGTTTCTTGACTGTGAATTGTTTACAATTATTCAAAGGCTTCTTTTATATGCCAGTTCTCATTTCTTCTATTGTTACCTACAGCCCGGCTTACACAATCGTTCCGACTTATGAGTGCTTCAATCGCTGTACTTACTGCAATTTTCGCTCTGACCCTGGTCAAAGTCCTTGGCTGACTTTAGCCGCCGCAGAAGATATCTATAAAGGACTGCAAAATGAGCAAGTTTGTGAAATTCTCATCCTCTGTGGTGAAGTGAGTCCTCACTCACCCCAGCGTGCAGCATGGTTTCAGAGGATTTATGATTTGTGTGAATTGGCATTGGCGATGGGTTTTTTACCGCATACTAATGCTGGTCTTCTGAGTTTTGCGGAAATGCAACAACTCAAAAATGTCACTGTATCAATGGGTTTAATGTTGGAACAGTT
>NZ_JACJRG010000118.1 GCF_014697125.1 Anabaena minutissima FACHB-250
AGCTCGACTTTATCCATTTTTGATTTACTCAGGCAGCGTAAACAGCAATATCCCTCAAACGCTCAAATAAAAGACGAGGGACTTTTATCATTTGAGTAGTTTCGGAAGACGTGGAAAAAGTGCTAGCCCATAAAAATCGCCTAACTAAAGCCAGTGCATCCGAAAAAGTAGGCAAAGCTTTGGAGTACCAAATTGTTTGCTTAATTGTCCAAGAAAAATTAGCTTGTAAATGGTCTGCCAAAATCACGACCAAGGAAAATAATCCTAGCAGTGTAGGTGTTGTACGAGCAATTGACTGGTCTGACCATTGCCGTTGAGTTTCCATTCCTAGATGTTTCCTCACTTCTTCAAAGGTTACTTCTATCTGCCAGCGACGTACAAACCACTCCAAGATTTGTTTAGGAGAATATTCCTGATTTGTAGATAACAAAGCCTGTGATTCAAATTTACTGAGTGGGTCACGTACTAATACCCAACGAATTGGAACCACAGGTAAACCTGTGTGATACCAAACCGCAGTTCCAGTACAAACTTCTACTTGGCGTTCTCCTTCCCCGTACCAACGGTTAACCTTGATTGTTTGCCATTGAGTTTGTTGTGCTACAAGCACTTGCTCAAGATTGGGTAATCTTGTTCCTTTAAGTCGAGGTCGTCCCATCGTATTAGGAGTTCTTTCGGGAGCAGGCTCGTATAAAGCAGCATCCAAACGCAATCGAGTGATTATATGTACTGGCATTACAGCTTGGCTGACTGCGGCAAGCAGTTCCAGTGCAGCAAAACTACTATCTGCAACTACAACCAATTCTCTGTTCGGCAACCACCGTTTGATCTGAAATATGATCTGTCTTGCCCAATCAATCAGTTTTTTATGACGAAGCTTATACTGTTGGCTGTAACGTTCCGATGGTGCAAGCACTGTTAGGAAAGGTAATGCCCAGACACGCCCAGCCCAAGAAATTTCAACTAACAGCATCATGGATAACCATCGCAAGCCACTCACCTTCACAACTTGACTGTTACTTGAACGTACTGGGTCTCGATATATTCCTTTTGCCTTAATTTTCTTGCCTTTACGGCGTTCAATCGTATCATCTATTCCCATAATGACTGGCCCGCTTGGTAAAAACACTGTTACCATGAGCATTAATAAAATTCGGCTTGCTTCCAAACTTGACCATACTGCGCGATTTAATACACGATGATAATTTTGGAAGTGTTCCTCCTGATTCAGTCCCATGACTACAAGTACCGAAGTAATGGTACGTTTACCTGTTGTTAAAATCGCTCCCATTACTAAAGTTTGGACATGACACCAGACTGGCTTGGTAAAAACTGCCGCAAACGGTAGTAGGACACTGGCGATTTCAACTGGTATTGTTGTATTCATGGGACGATACACACAATTGTCTTGCAGTCTCAGTGTATTGCGCGATTCACCAGTATTTACCAAGACTGTATTTAAATTTTATGTATGCAGCAAAAACCTCATTTTTTCGCGATCACCTACATTGGTGATGACCCGCAGCGAAAAATGGATAAAGTCGAG
>NZ_JACJRG010000119.1 GCF_014697125.1 Anabaena minutissima FACHB-250
CATCATAATGCTTCTATTAACCGGCATTTTTCCCCGCTATTTCATCACTCCCCTTATCCCCAATCTGCGTCACCATCTCTGGTAAATCAGCATTTAAAATCCGTTCACTCAACCTTGCTAAAATTGCTTGGCGTAATTGCTGTTCATCGGGTAATTCCGCCAGAATTTTATCAACAATCTTCTCAACCTGAGACTCTCTCCCATGATCTACCCATACCATTTGATGGATTTCCTGACCATCGGGACGAGTCATGGTAATCCGTCGCGCTTCAAAACCTTCCCCCTTGGCGGCGACTTCCTTTTGCAACGCTTCCAAATTCTTAAATCGTCGCACCAAATCCGCTAACTTCATCTCAAATGCAGTTGCATCATCATCAGTCCATGATTCCGCCGGTTTATCTGCGACAATCATCACCAAAGCTTCCAACCATTGAGCATCACTCTTGGTTTCATCCGATGCGGCGCGAATAAAGCGTTTTAGTAAAGGTTCAATACATTTTCCCGCCAAATAATTCGCCCTAACCCGCAAATCTTCCCTGAGTTTTGTTTCCTGACTTCTCACCCCAAAGGCTTCATAAATCAGTTTTTGACAATCACTCAATAAATGATCATAAGCTGTATGAATCTCTCTCAGGGCATGAACTAATTTAGTCCGTAAAGTTCTCGCCGTCACGCCATCATCCCCAGTTTCCGTCCCAATTGGGGGTAAATTACAAGCTGCGGGTAAAGCCTTAAACAACAATTCATCGGGTTCAACAGTCGTTTGTAATGCTTTTAAAATGGCTCTCGGTTCTGCTTCTAGTCGTCGGGTTTGTTTGGTATATTTAGGTAATTTCTTCACAAATTGATAAAGCGGAGTGACCACAGTTAACAACGTGGCGTTACGCACCTTACCCAAATTTTTTAACTGGGGATTGCGTAAAATTGCTTCTAATTCTTTGAATACTTCCGCCCTTAATCCGACAACTGCAAAATATTTAACTGCAAACCGTTCAGGATATTTGACTAATAATTCAAAATGTTCTGTTCCCAACACAGGAATAAATGTCCCGTCTTGATACAGTCCCAAATCATCAGCGTGATACAACAATACAGCCGCTAAAATCACGGGAATAGCACCCTGTTTTACACCAAATGGAGGTGCGGCTAAATGTTGATAGAGTAAATCAAACGTTTGGCTGGTTTCTGTGGCTGCTAAACAAAAATCTTCAACTGCTTCCCACAGAGAGTTTAAGCCGGAATTGTCTAACGGTGGGTAAAAGTCCCAGTTATCATCTTCTTGACGGTGAATCCCTGTTTCCTCTAACAGAGAATAATACATACTCACTTCGGGGCCATATCCTTCCAAGCCCAATCTTTCTTCATACTGGTGTTCTAACATCGCCTGAATCAGTTCCCGTCTAGCTTTCGCCCCTTGGGAGGTTAAATCGCGGCGGTTGATTAATTCATTCCACAGAATGGTACTGCGATGGTAAGTGCGATGGCGTAACCGCCCACCGTAGGTGATCGCAAATCTCCGA
>NZ_JACJRG010000012.1 GCF_014697125.1 Anabaena minutissima FACHB-250
GTTGAGTGAACGGATTTTAAATGCTGATTTACCAGAGATGGTGACGCAGATTGGGGATAAGGGGAGTGATGAAATAGCGGGGAAAAATGCCGGTTAATAGAAGCATTATGATGAGGAAAGAGAACCTAACAACAGCAGTTATTGCGTCAGTTCCAGAGTTACCCGATTGTATGGTGGAAGTTGAAAATCGTGATATGGCTTACGCATCTTTACAGGAGCAAGTTCAGGCTAAACTGGCAAATAATCCCTGGATAGACTTTATTGGGATGTTTGAAGGAGATGAAGAGTTTGCAGAACTAGCGCAGAAACTGCGTGATGAGCGTAAGTTAGATATAAATAGTACCGTATGAGCAGCTAAGAGTGTCAATGGATAGCTAAAAGTTGGGATAATTTTTCTGACTCTATCTTTAATTCGTTTATCAAACCCCAAAGTGCCTGATAAATTTTATACTTCAATTCCGCATTTAATTGATTTACTGCCATCATTGATAAGCTAATCTTCATTCATTTTTTCAGACTGATTCGCTTGTAGTAAGGGCTACCCTACGGGAACGCTCCGCGAACAGCCCTGGTTTTATGCAACTTAAATGCTGGTTAGCTTACCAAGTCTTAAAGAATTATTGCAGATATATTTGGAAATAATCGTCAAATAATTTACTAGCAATCTTTTTGAGATATCTCATCAAGATAGTTTTTCGTGTAATTACGTATTCTAATTGCAAATAAGAATACCTCATACATAAATGTAAGTTTTAGCGATGGCTACGCCCACCGCAGGCATCGCACCTTTTTCACCCAACCTCACAAAATCGCGTTGCTCCCGTAGCTGATCGCTAATAATATAAGAAGACACTTTACATTTCTTAAATATTAGCTTAACTAGAACTATGGCCAGAGATTTACGGGGATTCATTAAAATTTTAGAAGAAAAAGGGCAATTACGGCGTATTTCTGCATTAGTTGACCCAGAGTTAGAAATTGCAGAGATTTCCAACCGGATGCTACAAAAAGGTGGCCCTGGTTTGTTATTTGAAAACGTCAAGGGTTCATCCTTCCCAGTGGCGGTGAATTTGATGGGAACTGTGGAGAGGATATGCTGGGCGATGAATATGCAGCATCCCCAAGAGTTGGAAACTCTGGGTAAAAAGCTGAGTATGCTGCAACAACCAAAGCCGCCGAAAAAGATTTCTCAGGCGATAGATTTTGGGAAAGTGCTGTTTGATGTAGTGAAAGCCAAACCAGGTAGAGACTTTTTCCCGGCTTGTCAGCAGGTGGTAATTCAAGGAGATGATTTAGATTTAAACAAGTTACCTTTAATACGTCCCTACCCTGGTGATGCTGGCAAGATTATTACCCTGGGATTAGTGATTACTAGGGATTGTGAGACAGGTACGCCAAATGTGGGTGTGTATCGCTTGCAACTGCAATCTAAAAATACTATGACAGTCCACTGGTTATCTGTGCGGGGAGGGGCGAGACATTTACGCAAAGCTGCTGAAAATGGTAAAAAATTAGAAATAGCGATCGCACTTGGTGTAGATCCTTTAATTATTATGGCAGCCGCTACACCCATTCCTGTAGATTTATCAGAATGGTTGTTTGCGGGACTGTATGGCGGTTCGGGTGTGCAGTTAGCGAAGTGTAAAACCGTAGATTTAGAAGTTCCCGCAGATTCAGAATTTGTCTTAGAAGGGACAATTACACCAGGGGAAATTTTACCAGATGGCCCCTTTGGCGACCACATGGGTTATTACGGCGGCGTGGAGGATTCGCCATTGATTCGCTTTCAGTGTATGACACACCGCAAAGACCCAGTTTATTTAACTACATTTAGCGGTCGTCCCCCCAAAGAAGAAGCAATGATGGCGATCGCACTCAATCGGATCTATACTCCTATATTGCGCCAACAAGTCTCAGAAATCGTTGATTTTTTCCTCCCAATGGAAGCTTTGAGTTACAAAGCGGCAATTATTTCCATTGATAAAGCATACCCCGGACAAGCACGGCGGGCAGCTTTGGCGTTTTGGAGTGCATTACCCCAATTTACTTACACTAAATTTGTGATAGTCGTCGATAAAGACATTAATATTCGTGACCCGCGTCAAGTAGTATGGGCAATTAGTTCTAAAGTTGACCCCACACGAGATGTCTTTATTTTACCAAATACCCCCTTTGACACTTTAGATTTTGCGAGTGAAAAAATTGGTTTAGGTGGACGCATGGGTATTGATGCAACTACCAAAATTCCCCCAGAAACAGACCATGAATGGGGCGCACCTTTAGAATCTGACTTAGATATAGCGGCGATGGTAGAAAGACGATGGTCTGAGTATGGTTTGGGAGATTTGCAACTAGGTGAAGTTGACCCGAATTTGTTTGGTTACGATATGAAGTAAGACTCCAGAATTCAAAATGCAAAATGAACCAAACCTAATTTTGCATTTTGAATTGACAGGGAGTTAAGTTAATTCAAAATCAATTATTTAAGTGCATAATCAGGCTGATATTCAACCAACTCAATTTCATTACCATCTGGGTCAGTGACATAAATTCTATGTTTAGTTTCCGGTGCTGACATTGTGTAATATTCAATGTCTTCCTTGTCTAGTAATTTTTGCATAGCTTCGCCATCTTCAATCACAAAGCCAACATGATTAATCCCAATATTTTCATAGATTTGATGGACACGCTTTTGTTCTGGATAGTTATTGAGGGCAAAATAGAATTGATTATTACCAAAATGTATCCAGCGATCTCCTTCATTAGATACCCCTTCAGCACGCACATACCAATCAGGAAATAGTGTTTGGTAAAAGTTCTTAGTTGCATCAATATCTTGACAGGCAATATTGATATGTTCAAAGCGAGTAAAATTCATAATTTGCTCCTTTGCAGTTACATAAAAACCATTTTTAAAAGACACGATTTATTGCGTCTTATCCCAAAGAAATATCCAAAAACATCATCACTACAAAACCCAACATTACGCCAATAGTTCCTTCTTTTTCTAAGCCTTTACGATGAGATTCCGGGATGATTTCATCACTAATTACAAATAACATCGCCCCAGCTGCAAAAGCCATTGCCCAAGGTAAAACAAAATTAGCTACACTCACCACAGCTGCACCAATTAAACCGCCAATTGGTTCTACTAAACCCGTCAGTAAAGTAATCCACAAAGCATAACCTGCGGAATATTTCTCAGCTACTAAAGATAAGGCAACTACTAAACCTTCAGGAATATTTTGTAAGCCAATTCCTAACGCGATGGGAATCCCATCAGTAATATTATTATTACCAAAATTCACTCCTACCGCTAAACCTTCGGGGAAGTTGTGAATAGTAATAGCCGCAATAAATAACCAAATTCGCTTCAGTTCATTACCGCGACAGTTTTCTTTTCCCTTAAAAAAATGTTCATGGGGTAAAAATCGATGGGCTAGTTGCAGAAATATTCCTCCTAGCAGCATACCCGCAACAATAATTAAAGCGGCACTGGCTTGAGATTGACCTTGAGCAATTGCAGCCTCTGTTCCAGGTAATATTAATGAAAACGATGTTGCTGCTAACATCACTCCTCCACCAAACCCCAGCATTATCCCCTGCACTCGCTGTGTGAGATTAATTGGGAGTAAAACAGGTAACGCACCGACTACTGTGGCTAATCCTGCACCTAAGCTGGCTAATACACCGATTACAAGGTTATCCATAGCTGGGGTCATTTGTTCAATTCATTAAATTAATCATAGTCGAAATGATTATGAGTTGCAAGTGGCTGAGATAAAAAATCGCAGACATTCAGCCTGCGATATGAGTAAACTAACTTTGTATTAAGCGACTATAGCCCTTAAGGATCTAATCTAATTACCAAATAAATGGAATCAAGCGAGAGGTAGCTTGTTGGTACTCAGCATAATCTGCATATTTAGCAGACATTGACTGTTCTTTTTGAGAAATGCGTTGTATGTATAGAATGGCGATAGTTCCAGGAACTAAATAAGCCCAAGGTGAACCAGCTATGATGCTAAAGCTTAAATACCGCAGCAAATCACCGAAGTAATTAATATTGCGGGAAAATCGCCATACATTATCACGGACTAGTCCAATACCATACTGCTTGGCTGTGAGCTTTTGAACATCGGCGGTAGCATTGATCAGACTACCAAAAGTGTACAGTGGTAATGCGATCGCTGTTTCAGTGATAGATAGGGGAATAGGGTTAGTAAATGCCAAGTATCCTGGTAAAGCGTAGAACACTCCAACAAACAACAGAGCTGAGACAAACGCAAAAATTCCCACAGGTTCATTAAATAACTGTCGCCTTTGGGGATAAAGCCATTGTTCAAGTAGCCACCAAATACAGTAGCCGATGTGCAAGCACAGATAAATAATTTGTCGTAAGTCTTGAATACCAAATAAGACGGCAAAAGCTAGCAAACAAACAATTGTCAGAACTTTTGCCGTATTAATCGCCGTGAGTGCTGTCACCCTGGGTTTTTCAGCTTTAGCAGTATTCTGCATATGTTGATCAATTTGATATTTTCAGTAAGCTTATTCTGATACTCGCCGATTAACTAGGGTAGCACTAGCTTGATCTACGGGCATGAGTATGACTTCATTAATATTGACATGAGGCGATCGCGTTGTACAAAATAAAACCACATCCGCCACATCATCGGGTGTTAGTGGTGTAACTCCCTGATACACTTTTTTGGCGCGTGCCGTATCACCATGAAAACGCACATCACTAAATTCCGTTTCTACCATACCAGGATCAACGGAAGTTACACGAATGGGAGTACCTAAGAGGTCTTGTTTTAAACCTTCAGAAATCGCCTTCACAGCCGCTTTAGTAGAACAGTAGACATTACCACCGGGATAAGTTTGATGTCCAGCGATTGAACCGATATTGACTACATGACCGCGATCGCGATTTACCATCCCCGGAACAACATAACGGGTAAGATATAGCAAACCCTTGATATTAGTATCAATCATTTCTTCCCAGTCTTGATAGTCGCCTTCATGCAGCTTATCTAAACCACGACTCAAGCCAGCATTATTAATGAGAATATCTATATCTGACCAAGCGGGGGGTAGGCTAGATATGGCAGATTCTACAGCAGAGCGATCGCGCACATCTAACTGTATTAAATGAACCTGTGCAGACGTGACATTTAACGTCTCTACAAGTTGCTGTAACTTATCTAACCGCCGTGCCGCTAAAATTAGTTTTGCACCCGCATCAGCAAAAACTTTGGCGCAAGCAGCACCGATACCGCTACTTGCACCAGTAATTAAAACAATCTGATTTTTGAGAGAAATCATTGTAATTCGTAATGGACTCCGTCCCGCTACGCTAACGTAATTCGTAATTAGGACTGGGGACTGGGTACTGGGTACTGGGTACTGGGTACTAGAATTAGTATTTGTTACTTATTACTTATTACTTATTACTTATTACTCAGCACTCAGCACGGGCTAAACGCCCCGCTACCGCTAACAGCACTCAGCACTCAGCACTCCCCACTTACTTCCTAACAACTTGCAGACGTTGCGTGACTATTGTCATCCCACTACCACGAAGAATCACAGCAGAAATCCAGCGATTACCGGGGGTAGAAGGGGCGCGGCCGATTTTGAATAGACCACCAGAATTGAGTGGCGTTAAATCTACACTGGTGGGGTTGAGATACTTCGAGGCTTGAATTGGTTCTTCTAGTGCTGTTCCCAACAGTAAATCATCCCCCAAGGGTTCTTGGACGATCGCATCAAAATTATACTGCTGACCGACTTTAACTTGTTGTGGTAATTTCACATCTATTTGGGGTGGCTTGCTACCAGAAGTCAGTAAGGTACGTTCTGATAAAATATCTTGACGTACAATTTTCCCACCTGTGATGCGTTGACGAGATTTAATGGTGGTATTCAGTGCCAAATTATTGCTGTTTGCTGAGGGTAAACTGGTGATGTTCGTTACTGTTTCCGCAATGATGCTGTTACCTTCAGACTTCCAAGATTGTAGTTGTGTGCTGTAGCGCAAATTTGGGTGGCGTTTCCAGAATGTGACCAACGCTTTCTCCATTGTTTGACGGTTTAATCCGTCTCCGTGGGCGAAATTAGGACTGTAGTATTGCAAAACTCCTTTGACATCGCCTTTACTAGCGGCTGCATCAATTTGTGTTAACAGATTTTTAACTGGGGTGGGTGCGTTTTGGACGTTATTACTCTGGGCGATTTCCACAGCTTGCGCGGGTTGCCTATGAACTAAACCAAGCGAGAATGCAGACAAAACCAACGCAATACCTGTGGACAGATTGATTTGGCGTTTTAGTAACAATAAAATAGTTTTGGTCATGGGTAAGACTTTACTGATTGGAGTAGAGAAGGTCAGGAAATTGTTTTATCTTAGTGAAGCTAGGAGCTAAACAGTAGAGTTTGAATGACAAACACACCCATAAAATTACTAATAGCTGCCAGTGGGACTGGTGGACACTTGTTTCCAGCGATCGCATTGGCAGGAAAACTACCAGAATATCAGATTGAATGGCTAGGTGTCCCCAATCGGCTAGAAACCCAGCTTGTACCTCAACAGTATCATTTGCATACTATTGCAGTTGAAGGGTTTCAGCAAGGGTTGAGCATTGCTTCTTTACTGACATTGGGTAAACTCATTAGTGCAGTTTTCCAGGTGCGGCGACTCTTGAAGCAAGGTAATTTTCAAGGAGTGTTTACCACCGGGGGTTATATTGCGGGGCCAGCAGTAATTGCGGCACGTTCTTTGGGTTTACCTGTAGTTTTTCACGAATCAAATGCTTTACCCGGTAAGGTTACTCGTTTTTTTGGCCCTTGGTGTACTGTTGTCGCCTTGGGATTTGACGTAGCGAGTCAGTATTTACCCCGTGCTAAGAATGTCTGTGTGGGTACTCCCGTCCGTTCTCAATTTCTAGATGCAGGTAGTTCAAAATTAGATTTAGCTATTCCTGAAAATGTTCCCTTAATTGTCGTATTTGGTGGTAGTCAAGGCGCAGTGGCGGTGAATAAGTTGGTGCGAGAGTCAGCATCAGCTTGGTTTGATGCTGGTGCTTATGTAGTGCATTTAACAGGCACTCTCGATCCTGATGCCGGGAGTTTACAGCATCCCCAGTATATAGAATTACCTTTTTATGATAATATGGCGGCACTGTTGCAACGAGCTAGTTTAGCCATTAGTCGTTCCGGTGCGGGTAGCTTAACAGAATTAGCTGTGTGTGGTACGCCAGCAATTTTAATTCCCTATCCCTTTGCAGCCGAAGACCATCAATCTTATAATGCTGCGGTCTTTACTCAACCGGGTGCAGCTTTAAGTTTTAAACAATCAGAGTTAACCGCAGAGTTATTACAAACTCAAGTTTTACATTTATTGCGATCGCCAGATGAGTTAACTAAAATGGCGGAGAATGCGAAGGCGATCGCAGTTCCTGATAGTGCTGATAAGTTAGCCTCTTTAGTGCGGGAAGTGGTGGAAAGTTAATTAATTTCCCATTCAACCAGCATCTGGATCAATACCTAACTCTCGTAATTTAGCAGCGAGTTCGGCTTGACGCTGACGTTCAATTTCTAATTGGGCGATCGCATCATCAGCCCGTTGACGTTCTTGTTCTGCACGCTGGCGTTCTTGTTCTGCACGTTGGTGTTCTTGTTCTGCTTGTTCGGAACTCCACAGCAACAGGTTATCCTTTGCATCCCACCAACGCAACCAATTTATATTTAACCCTAAGCGATTTCCCTGCCAAATTCCCAAAAATAAATTCAACTCAGGAATCCAAAAGCGTCCTAATTCTGATGGTGTTTGTAAAGTATACTGACCATTTTCCAGACGGTGAACTTCTAAAGTGACCTCATAAGGATTAAAAATCACATAGACAGGAACTTGTAAGATTTTTTCATAAAAGTAGAGTTTCCCGTAAGGAAAGGTGGGACGAATGGAATATTCTGTGTTGTCGCTGTCCGAAAGAAATTCCATCACCACAGCTACCGGTTCACCTTCGGTGTTAGGTGTATAGCTGCGACGAATTACCCCTGTACCCACAGGTAAAACACGCGGTACATATAACCAATCTGGTGCTTTAACGACGGTTTTTTGATTAATATTGGCGACAAGACCAAAATTAGATGCAACTAGCATTTCTGGTTGAATGCGATTAGCTGCATCTAACGCATCTGTTAACGCAGCTGCAAGAGAAGGCTGTTGAATATTTTCTACTGGATCGTCGGGAAGAATAAAGTCATCTGGGAGTTTTTCCCAAGTCACTACAGGCGTTTGGCGTTGGGGTGCTGCTAAAACCATGATGATAATAAAATTATCGCTGGTGTTTTTGTGAAGCTAATTGTTAATATTTTACACGGCTTTTCAGGTGCATGAACTAACAACACTATGTAGAATTAATTACCCATTACGACCTGCGATTTTGGCGTAATCGAATACGTTCAATACCGTAAAAGATAATAAAAATCACCAATAACAATTGCCCAAATTGTAGAATCGGATCGAGCCGCCATCCCTGAAAAATGAGAATAAAACCACACAATAATCCCACTGCTGCAAAAAAGATATCTTCATCTCTTGAGATTTCTGGACGCACGACACGCAAAAAATAAAGTGCTAACCCCGCGATCGCTAGAAAAATTCCGAGAATAGTGGCTGAGTTCGTACCGAAATTTACCTGAGCTAAAATTGGAACTAAGTTGAACATCTTAAGCATAGTTGAAGATGATATATTTTAATTTTTATCTAATTCTAACGTTGGCGAATAACATCTATTACAAAAAATGTAGCTGTCCCAACTAATAGAAGTTGCCCAAACTGTAAAATAGGGTCTAGTCGCCATCCTTGAAATATCAATATCCCACCGCAAATCCAACCAAATTGAGCCAACAGAATATCATGATAACGGGCAATATGTGGTTTAAATAAGGCTAAAGAACACAGTAATGCTCCACCAAAATATACAAAAATACCAAGAATAGATGCAGAGTTAGTTCCAAAATTAACTTGAGCAATTAAATTTATGGCACAAATAAAATTATACATATAACTAAAATAATAACATGATTAAATCATGAAAAAATATTTAATAAAATTGCTATTAAACCTATAATAACGGGAGCAATAAAAGGAATTAATCCAATTACAGCTACAGTTTTTATTGATTTGTAAGATGTAGGATTAAGTTGTCCAGTGTTAGCTTTTGATTGATATGTATTTACATTATTAATATTTTGGTTGGGAATGTATTCTAAATTGGGAAGTTGAGTTGGCGGTACAGGATTAGCTAATAGCTGAATATCCTGAAATACCTCACCTACCGATTGATAGCGATCTTTGCGATAGTCGTAGCGTACCATTTTATTCAGAATAGCAGCTAGGCGATCGCTTACTTGGGCGTAGTTTTGCCACAAAACTTCTCCCGTGTTTGGGTCTTCCTGTAATTGGATCGGATAACGTCCTGTCAGTGCTTGAATCCCAATCATCCCCAGCGCATAAATATCACTATTCGGGCGTGGTTTACCTTGTCCCTGTTCCGCCGGCATATAACCAGGAGTACCAATAGCTACAGTAGCAGTCATTTGGCTTTGATTCGTAGCTAGTGGCGATCGCACTTGCTTCACAGCACCAAAATCAATCAGCACTAATTTGTCGTCTTTAACTCGTCTAATTAAATTATCAGGTTTAATATCTCGATGGATCACACCGTAGCTATGTACAAAATCTAAAATACCTAAAACATCTTGTAGCATTTCTACAACTTGGCTTTCACTCCAGCGTTGACCAGGAAGCATTTCCGCACTGAGTGGCCGCCCTTCTATAAAATCTTGTACTAAGTAAAATTCTTCATCCTCTTCAAAGTAAGCCAAAGGTCGAGGAATCTGGTTATGGTCGCCCAACTTTTCTAAAGTTTCCGCCTCGCTGTAAAATAAGCGTCTAGCAATTTTGAGGTAGTTAGGATCGTCACTGGCAGGTTTGAGGTGCTTGACAACACATCTGGGATTACCAATGCGCCGTGTATCTTCAGCAATATAGGTTTCTCCAAATCCCCCTGCACTGAGAACTTGGATAATTCGGTAACGCCCATCTAGTAACTTGTCTAACATGACATCGGTAGTCTGAATGGTCTACTACATCATTTTGACAGTAGTCGTGTGGTATGCCAATTGTGCGATCGCACCTGCTAATTCTACCCCCGTTGGGCTTTGAGTTATCCAATGTAGATGATTATTTATCTGCTTGGGTGTAATGGAAAATTATGATCAAGTCATCACAACCGTGCTGCAAAGTATATATATTGACGCTGATATCAGTACAAGTTAGATTAAGAAGTGTGAGTATTTAAGTAGACAAAATTTCCTTTTAACAACAAGGTTAAAGGCGATAAATAAGACAAATATCGTATCTAGCCTTAGCCTTGATTCATTTTTCTTATCAGTTCTTGACGAACACCAACAACTGAGTTTTACTAAAGATAACGAGCGTTCGATATAAAAAAGACATAATGCCCAAAGTTGTTGATCATGAGCAATACCGCAAAGAACTGCTCGGCAAGTGCTTTGATTTATTTGCCTCCAAAAGCTATGGTTCGATTACTATGCGGGAAATTGCTCAAGGCCTAAATGTTTCGACAGGTACGCTGTATCACTACTTTCCTAGTAAACAGGCTTTATTTGAGCAATTTGTAGAGGAAATCGGCCAGCAAGATGTGAGTGCAGCCTTAGCTGAGATGGAAGGAGCAAAAACGCTGGAAGAGACGATGACAGCTTTGGGTAGATATTTGGTAAAAAATGAAGATTACTTTATTAAATGGACATATATTTGGGTTGATTTTTGTCAGCATCAAGACATAAAAGAATTACGGAATAATAATGTCTTCAAGCGTGCTAATAGACATTATCAAGAAGCAGTTTGTGAGTTATTAGGTGTCCAAGATACAGCCTTAGCAGCTTTTGTTTTGAGCTTGGTGAATGGCTTAATTTTAGAAAAGCTGTGGTGTAATGAAACGATTGATTTTGTTGAGCAATGTACATTGCTAGGCAAAATGATTACGGCTTATTTAGGAAACAAGGTGACAGGGTTTCAATAAGTTTCTCTGTGTCTCTGTGGTAAGAAATTTTGAACCACAGAGGCACAGAGACACAGAGAGAAGAAGAAATTAGTTTTTATCGAGGGGAATATGAGTCATAAATTATTATTTAAACCAGCCAATCAAGGGTTAATTGCATTAGTAATTGCTGCTACGTCTGTAACTATGGGAATTATTTTTTATGTAGTTTCTCAGTTTGGTCAAATTAGTAAAACTGCGGCATCGGATACTAATGTACAAGCTGAAGCGATCGCACCTAAAGTTACCGCCCTAGGGAGATTAGAGCCAGAAACCAAAGTTATCAAACTATCTGCACCTTTGGTTCTAGATGGCGATCGCGTTAATCAAATCCTTGTAGAAGAGGGTGATACTGTCCAATCTGGGCAAGTAGTAGCAATTCTAGACTCCCAAGCCCGCTTGAAAACGGCTGTACTCCAAGCTGAAAAGCAAGTGCGAGTAGCACAAGCCAAACTCAATCAAGTCAAGGCTGGGGCAAAAAGAGGGGATATCTTAGCACAGCAAGTCAGTGTAGAACGTTTACAAGCCCAATCTCAAGGAGACATTACAGAACAACGAGAAAGCGTTGCGCGGATTGAGGCACAATGGCAAGGAGATAGAATCGCCCAAGTTGCCACAATCAGAAAGTGGGAAGCAGAACTCAATAATGCTGAAGCAGAATATCGGCGCTATCAACAGCTATATTCAGAAGGGGCAATTTCTAATTCAGCCTTTGATAGTAAACGCTTGAGTGTAGAAACCGCCAAACAGCAACTAGATGAAGCCAAAGCAGTTCTAAACCGGATTAACACCACCGCCAGCAAACAACTATCCGCAGCCAAATTCGCACTCAACCGCATTAATACCACCAGTAGAAAGCAAGTTAGCGAAGCCAAAGCCACACTCACTAGTATTGCCGAAGTGCGTCCTGTGGATGTGCAAGCAGCACAAGCAGAAGTTGAGGATGCGATCGCCTCACTCAAACGCACTCAAACAGACCTAGAAGCAGCTTACATCAGAGCATCAATGGCGGGACAAATTCTCAAAATTCGTACACGAGTCGGTGAAAAAATTGACGATGATGGCATTGCAGACTTAGCCCAAACCGCACAAATGATGGCGGTAGCAGAAGTCTATCAAACCGACATCGGCAAAGTAAAACTAGGACAAACTGCAACGATTACCGGTCAAGCCTTTACTGGAGAACTGCGCGGCGAAGTTGCTCACATTGGCTTGCAAGTCAACCGTCAAAACGTCTTTAGCAACCAACCAGGAGAGAACCTCGACAGCCGAGTAGTTGAAGTCAAAATTCGCCTGACTCCTGAAGACAGCAAGAAAGTTGCAGGTTTAACTAACTTGCAAGTACAAACAGCAATTGAATTATAAAAGTGAGTTCATCATGCTGAAAATCATCTATCTTTCGCTTTGCATTCTAGGAACAGTTTTACCTTATTCACAGTTCATCCCATTTTTATTAGAGCATGGTCTGAATATTCCACTTTTCATTGAGCAGCTATTCGTTAACAGAATTTCTAGTTTCTTTGGCATGGATTTAATTGTTTCATCTCTTGTTTTCTGGGTATTTGTCTTTTGGGAAGGTACACATCTGAAAATGCAAAACCTCTGGATTTATATCGCTGCTAATCTATTGGTTGGAGTTTCCCTAGGACTGCCTTTATTTTTATTCATGCGACAGCACCAACTAGAACAGCAGACTGAAACGGTAAGCAATTAAACCAATCCCCAATTCCCAATATGTTCTCCAAAATGTTTCGTAAAACACCGCTAGCATGGCGGCAATTGATGAAAGAAAAAACACGCCTAGCAGTAGCAGTTGCAGGTATTACATTTGCCGATATGCTGATGTTTATTCAGTTAGGATTTGAGAGTGCGCTGTTTGATGCTGCAATCCAACCCCATCGCAATTTACAAGCTGATTTGGTGTTAATTAATCCACAATTTCAAACCTTATTTTCCGTCAAAAGTTTTTCCAGAGAAAGACTATATCAGACATTGGGTTATGAAGGTGTGCAGTCAGTCAGTGGATTATATATTGGGACTGGACAATGGCGGAATCCTGAAACGCGACAGGATCGGGCTATCTTAGTTTGGGGTATTGATCCGGCGACATCTGCGTTTAAGTTTCCCGAAGTTCAAAAAAATCAGGATTTAATCAAACCGTTAAATCAAGTCCTATTTGATCAAGCCGGTCGTCCAGAATACGGCGCAGTTGGTGATATATTCCAAAAAAATAGCCAATTTCAAACAGAATTAAATAATATAGCTATCGATGTCAAAGGCGTATTTAGTAATGGTGCATCCTTTGCAGCTGATGGTAATGTCATTACTAGTGATTCGACATTTTTAAGGCTATTTCCAGAACGGAAACCAGACCGAATTGAAGTCGGGTTAATTACTTTAAAATCTGGTGCAGATGCAGAAAAAGTGCGATCGCAGCTAGCCGCCAGTTTACCCAATGATGTCATAGTCTTAACACCAGAAGGCTTTGCTCAAACAGAAAAGGAATATTGGGCAAATGGTACAGGTATTGGTTTTATTTTCGGCTTGGGTGTGGGAGTAGGGTTTATTGTCGGTATTGTAATTGTGTACCAGATTCTTTACTCTGATGTGTCTGAGCATTTACCAGAATACGCCACCCTCAAAGCAATGGGTTATAGCGATCGCTATTTACTCGTCACCCTGCTACAAGAAGCATTATTATTAGCTTTTTTTGGATATCTTCCCGCCTATATTTTCTCCTTTGGACTATACCAAGTTGCCTATGCTGCGACGATGTTACCCATCGCCATGAAATTAGAGCGGGCAATCACTGTATTTATTCTTACCATTATCATGTGTAGCGTTTCCGGCGCGGTCGCCATGCGAAAACTACGTTCCGCCGACCCCGCCGACGTATTTTAACAGTCCAAAAACTCTGTGTCTATGTGCCTCTGTGGTTTTATTTTTACCACTGAGACACAAAGACACAAAGGAAATAATCAATCTAACTCTTTTTGATAACCCTATGCTGCAAGAGTTTACACCAGAAATCAGCTATTCCTCTGCTTCCGAACCTGTGATTTCCGTACAGAACCTCAATCATTACTTTGGGTCAGGTGGACTACGCAAACAAGTATTATTTGACATTAATTTAGAGATTAAAGCCGGGGAAATCGTGATTATGACTGGGCCTTCTGGCTCAGGTAAAACTACCCTCTTAACTCTCATGGGTGGCTTGCGTTCTGCTCAAGAAGGGAGCATGAAAATTTTAGGACAGGAAATCTGCGGTGCGAATAAACAACAATTAACAAAATTACGCCGTCAGATTGGTTATATTTTCCAGGCGCATAACTTGATGACATTTTTAACAGCCAAAGAAAATGTGCGAATGTCTTTGGAATTACATGATCAGTATTTAAATCAGGATATCAGTACCAAAGCGATCGCCATGCTAGAGAGTGTTGGCTTGGGCGATCGTTTAAATTACTACCCCGAAAATCTTTCTGGGGGACAAAAACAACGGGTGGCGATCGCTCGTGCTTTAGTCAGCCATCCTAAAATTGTCTTAGCCGACGAACCGACAGCCGCACTCGATAAAAAATCTGGACGCGATGTTGTAGAACTAATGCAGAAACTAGCCAAAGAGCAAGATTGTACAATTTTGCTTGTTACCCACGACAACCGCATCTTAGATATTGCTGACCGAATTATATATATGGAAGATGGTCAACTCAAAAGTGACGATTTGGATATTACCGCTAAGATGCACTAACTTTAAGACCATACTATTAGCACAGGCATAGCGATCGCTACTGATTCTTAGTATTGGCAGATCAAACGCTGATAGATGATCAGTAATCTGCTAACCTGAGTTTGCATTGTTGAAATGAGTAACAGTAGATGGCCATTATTAATAATTTATTTACAGCCG
Organism: Anabaena minutissima FACHB-250; assembly: GCF_014697125.1. GTDB lineage: Bacteria > Cyanobacteriota > Cyanobacteriia > Cyanobacteriales > Nostocaceae > Trichormus > Trichormus minutissimus. The sequence continues at coordinate 15,046 of NZ_JACJRG010000012.1, forward strand.
GTGGTGTGGTCATGTGGCCTCTGCTGGGATTTTCACTCTTAGCAGTAGCCTTGATTATCGAACGAATTCGCTTTTGGGTAAAAATAACTGGTAAACAAAATCGTGTAGTCCAAGAAGTCCTCAAGCTTTATCGTCTAGATAATATCGTCAGTGCTTTAGACAAGTTACAGCAAAATACAGATTTACCCATCGCCCGGATTTTTTTAGCTGCTTTAGAGTTAGAAGATGCAACCCCAGAGGATTTTCGCTTGGCTTTAGAAAGTGAAGCACAAGCCGAGATACCAATACTGAAACGCTTCCAAAATATTTTTGATACAATCATCGGTTTAGCACCGCTTTTAGGTCTGCTTGGTACGGTTTTAGGATTAATTACTTCCTTTGCTTCTCTAGATATCGGTGATGTAGGAGGTACAAAAACCGCAGATGTTACAGCAGGTATTAGTGCAGCGTTGGTGTCTACAGCATCAGGATTAGTTGTAGCGATATTTACCCTGTTGTTTGCTAATACGTTCCGGGGACTTTATCTACGTCACATCGCCTGGATTCAAGAATACGGGGGACAACTAGAATTACTTTACCGTCGTCGTTATGAACGAAAAGATAAGTTTTGACTAGCAATAATTCAGTTTTTTACCCTTAATTTAGTATATTAAAAAAATAAATTGTTTTTTGGAGAATAGTCTATGACCATCTGGGTAAATGAGCAAATTGATCCTTCTGGCATGATTCACGCGTGTATCGCTTGTTGTGATGAATCTCAGGCTAAAGATTGCCATGACTCCTTTGAGGGGAATTTGACTGATATGCAAAAGGCATCAGGTTGGTTAGCACGTTTGCGGACGGTTGATTCTTGGGATGAAGTCCCAGTTAATGCTTTAAAACTAGATTAGGGTGGGCAAAAAATTTTGGATTTTAGATTTAGCATTTTGAATTGATTACACAGATAAATCTGTACGATGATGATAAATCAAGGTTTTTCTAACGTTTTTTTAATTTTGCTTGATCTACTAGTACAGTACGGTGTAAATAAACCAAGCATTGCAAATCAACGAAATACTTACGCTGTATTCATTTTGACTTTTGACTTCCGCGTAGCGGTACTAGCCATATCAGTTTAGGTTAATAAAAAATCAAAACTAGATTAAGACTTGAGAATTTATCAGTCATAAATTTATAGGAAAATCAATTTTCCTGATCTTGTAGTGATTTTTTGTAATTATTAAGAGTTATCATCAATTCTAAAGAATCAAGTACAAATTTGCAGAAACCGAATCAATGTGGTGAACTATTCTAAAGTTTACGCTGCGACACCAAGCAGTCCCATTAGTTTGGTTGGCAAAACGGGACAAGCTGTTCAAATTTCGATTCATGCTCCCAGTCAGTATATCTGTGCCAACCGCGATCGGATATTACCAGATTGGCAACAACAACCTCTATTTTGGGTCGTGATTGTTTTGCAGCGATCGCGATATCCTTTAGTGAAGATTACCCCACAAACAGAAACAGAAAAAGAACATTTGCGCGCCAACTTTATGAGATTTGGCTGCGACTTAGCCTTTAATCTGAGTGATCGCGGTTATTTAGCTGACCTCATAGACCCCCGTACTGGCTACCCTCTTTTCTCCCGTCCTGGGGAAATACCTCACAACGACACCGCAGTTGTTAAGGCTTTACTTCACTACCCAGTATTGAAAAATAAATGCTGTGTATTAGTTCATCCCACCTGGGGGACGGCAGTTTATCCCAGTATATTTATCTCAACCGCACCGCCAACCATTCTGGAATTGGTCATCAAAAGTGTAGCACTCATGCACGGGTGGCAAGAAGTTGAACAGGAGTTAAGCAATTCAAAATGAACAGCATAGATGTTGCTTTCCAGAGCATAATTTATGTTACTCCACAAAAGATTTACAAATAAAAAATTAATCGTTTTAGTTTAGTGAGTAGGGGTATAAATCTGATCATCATCTTTTTAATATTCTAATAGTAGAAAAAACCTGATTTCATCAAAAGATAATTTGAGATACTGTCGCAGGGCATAAATCTGTATACTGATTGTTATGTAATTTTCTAGTATAGAATCAGAATAATGGCTACGAATTCTTCAAATATTTCAACTGCTATCCGTTTTACAGCCAAGCCAATTTCTGAGTTCTACACTCTTTTTTCAGAAGCAGAGATTTTAGAAATAATTGATGCCTTAGAAGTCAGACAAGAGATTCCCTTAAAGTATGCTTACAAAGGTAGAGGTGCAAAAATTTGGGATGATTTTTATCTAAAATATATTATTCCCACATGGTATCGGACATCAAATGTAGAAATTGACTTATTAAAGGAAAATTTTGCATACATTAATTCTCATGCCCTAAGTGCAGAGAGAATAAATATTATAGATGTCGGCTCAGGCAATTCATATCCTGTTAAAGATTTTATTTCTAGATTGAATAAATTAAATAGAATTAATAAATATGTTGCTTTAGATGTGAGTGATGAATTATTAAAAGTATCTAGAAAAAATTTTCAAAAATGGTTTCCATTAATTGAGTTTGTCAGTCAAGCAATTGATATAGAAAATAATTGCATTTCCCCAGATTTGATGAATAATCAAACTGAGGTCGAAAATGGTACTACAGCCAATGTAATTCTACACTTAGGAGTGACAATTGGCAATCATCAAAATAGAATACAAGTCTTCAAGAATTTGAAAGATAGTATGGGTAAAAATGATTTTTTAGTATTTACTAACGAAATCGGTTCTAACTCAACATGGGATGAAAAAGCTAGAGGTGGTTGTGATTATCATGCCAGAGAAATATATGAATGGATTAAAAACAATATGGGAATTAGAGATGAAGATTGTGAACTGATACGAAGGTATGATTTAGCAATAGATAGCGTCGTTGCCAATATGAAATTTCGTCAGAATTATACTATTAATTTTAATTATCAAGGAATAGATAAAAACGTTAGCTTCTCTGAAGGTGAAGAGATTACTATTTGGCGACATCATAAACATGAAATATCTGAACTTATGCAAGAAATAGAACAAGCTGGTCTAAAACTCTCCCACTATACTACTAACAAATACTCATCACATATTATGGCAATTTGTCAGGTTGCCAGTAATTAACCTGAAGGGTTTCAACTACTTTTAGGTTTACGCAAATTTTGGGAATTGATGGGGCCGAGAATTTGATTCAGGTCTCGCAACTGTTCAGCCGTACCCATACAAATTAGAGTGTCTCCCGACATTAAAATCGTGTCGCCTGTTGGTCCACCAATGAGATTACCATCGAGACGGCGGATAGCTAACACTAATGCCCCAGTTTGCGATCGCAGTTTGGCTTTTTGCAAGCTTTGACCAACGAAGGGACAAAAGGCTGGGTCGAGTAAAAATTCTTCCATGTACAGTTGGCGGTCTGCACCTGTGAGAATCCCATCCACAAAGTCTAAAACTTGTGGTCTGAGAGCCGCCGCCGCCATGCGCTTCCCACCAGTAATATAGGGTGAAATTACTGCATCTGCGCCGCCACGTTGTAGTTTTTGTAATGCTTCCTCTGTGCTGGCGCGGGCGATCGCCCGAATTCCTGGATTCAAAGTCTTAGCAGATAAAACAGTATATAAATTTTCCGCATCGGAAGGGAGAGCCGCAACTAAACAAATAGCTCGCTCAATCCCCACTTTCAGTAATGTATCATCCAGGGTAGCATCCCCTTGAAATGCTGTATGACCTTCATTTTGCGCCCTATCGATAGATTCCTGATCGGAATCAATCACCACAAATGGGACACCTTCAGAGCGAAATTCCTTGGCGATTTGCCGACCAGTCCGACTAAATCCACAGATGATGTAATGTTGTGATAAGGATTCCATTAACCGCCTCTGTTGTCGTAGTCGAATGCCTTGTTGAAAGTAGCCTTGAATTACTGCCTCTGTAAATCTATTGACAATGTAACCAATATTGACCACCCCCAGCACAATCAAGGCAATGGTAAACAACCGTCCTCGGCTACCCAAGGGGTTTGTTTCACCATATCCCACAGTGGCTAAAGTAATGACAGTCATATAAGCGGCATCTGCCCATGACCAGCCCTCTACGAACTTGTACCACAAAGTGCCAATCAAAAAAACACCGCCGAGAGCGATCGCCCCGGCCATTAATTCTTTTTGAATTCGTTGGTACTTTTGCTCAAGAGTTGAATACAAAGTTATATTTCACCACTACCAATGCTGGGAGGATATATAATGTTAGACCCAAGTGAAAGTATGAGATACCGTAAATCCAAAGCAATTTTGTAGATTTTCTAGGAAACTAGTAAGTAAGTATACGATCAAAAATTCTTAGGAGGAGAGGTAGTGAGCCTACAAACTCTACTTGAGCAAGGCGCAAACCCCCCAGAGTCAGGTTCTGTTGCATCTAACCCCTTTAGTACAGATAGCTTTGACTCAGCTGTCATGTCTACCTATGCTCGGTTTCCCATTGCCCTAGAACGGGGTGCAGGATGCCGAGTTTGGGATACCCAAGGCAAAGAATATCTAGATTTTGTCGCTGGAATTGCTACTTGCACTCTAGGACACGCCCACCCAGCGATGGTAGAAGCGGTGACACGCCAAATCCAAAAGCTGCACCATGTTTCTAATTTGTACTACATCCCCGAACAAGGGGAATTAGCCGAATGGATTATTCAACATTCTTGCGCCGATCGCGTATTTTTCTGCAACTCTGGCGCAGAAGCTAACGAAGCCGCAATTAAGCTGGCGCGTAAATATGCCCATACAGTTCTAGACATTGAAAAGCCTATTATCATTACAGCCAACGCCAGTTTCCACGGACGGACTTTGGCAACCATTACCGCCACTGGGCAACCAAAGTATCAAAAATACTTTGATCCCCTAGTACCCGGATTTCATTACGTCCCCTATAACGATATCAGTGCAGTCGAAACTGCCGTGACTGAGTTAGATGAAGGTGATTATCGCGTCGCCGCCATTCTGATAGAACCATTACAAGGGGAAGGTGGTGTGCGTCCTGGAGATGTGGAATACTTCCAAAAAATGCGGCAAATCTGCGATGAAATTGGCATTTTGTTGATGTTCGACGAAGTGCAAGTGGGTATGGGACGCAGTGGTAAACTCTGGGGTTATGAACATCTCGGTGTTGAACCAGATATTTTCACCAGTGCCAAAGGTTTGGGTGGTGGTATCCCTATTGGGGCGATGATGAGTAAGAAATTCTGTGATGTGTTCCAACCAGGGGAACACGCCAGCACCTTTGGGGGTAATCCCTTTGTGTGTGGGGTGGCGTTGGCTGTCTGCCAAACTTTGGAGAAGGAAAATATTTTGCAGAATGTGCAAGATAGAGGCGAACAGTTACGGGCTGGATTAAGAGCGATCGCTGCTAAGTATCCCCATCATATAACTGAGGTGCGGGGTTGGGGTTTAATTAACGGTATGGAGTTGCAAGCAGACATCCCGCTAACTGCGCCGGAAGTTGTCAAAGCTGCCATGAATGAAGGCTTATTGCTTGTACCAGCCGGGCCAAAAGTGGTACGGTTTGTACCGCCGTTAATTGTCACCGAGGCAGAAGTAAATACTGCCTTGCAAATTGTAGAGAAAGCGATCGCAACTGTAACGGCGTAAATCGATACCCTTCTTTATGTAGAGACGCGATCCATCGCGTCTTTAAACTTTTGTTTCACGCAGAGGCGCAGAGAGGAGGAGTTTTACGAGTAAGCAATACATTACAGCTACTTACTGGAGAGATTTTCTACAAAACTCTGATGTTCTGCACTTGTCAAACCTTCCTGTAAAACTTCTAAAACTTTAGCTAAATTTCCGCTTAATAATGCTGATATATCTAAATATAAACCTGGAAAGACTTGAGAGAAAATCACACCACTAGCATTAGCTGGAAGCTGGATATATTCTCCTTCCTGTAACTTGAACCAATCAAATTCACCGTCATAAACTCGCCAAATTAAATATTCTTGCACCTGATTGCGGCGGTATACTTTTAACTTGTCGTGTAAATCTAGAGAAACACTGCTAGCGGCAACTTCCACAATTAACTCTGGCGCACCTTCAATATAATCATCATCGCTAATACGTGCTTGTCCTCCATTAGTAATGAGCAAACAAGCATCTGGTTGAGGTTCGTTATCTGCATCTAAGCGCACCGTTGCATTATCACCCAACTCTACCCCAGGTGTAGCAGATTCATATAAGCCCAACCAATTCATGATATAAGCATGAGGTTTGCCATGACTTCTGAAACGTAACGGAGATGCTATATAAACAATTCCTTCAATCAGTTCCGCTTTTTTAACTTCAGGCATAGCATCATAACGACGCTCAAATTCTACACGGGTGAGCTTATCACCGTTTTCCAAAGGCGGAAGGGTTGAGAGAGGAGTGATAATTGCACTAGGACGTTTCATCATAGTTTGATCCACAGCAATTTAACTATTAATCTCATTGTCAATTAAAAAATAAACAGGACACGGGCAACAGACAACAAAAATATTTATCTGTAACCTGTAACCTGTCCCCTGTAACCTGTAACCTGTCCCCTACACTACCGGATGCTGCCCATAATAAGGTAAGGCCTCCGACCAATGAGGACGCTTACCCAACTGCCAATCAAAATAAGCTAGTTCTAAAATACTAGTCGCCGTTGCCGCTAATCCAGATTTAGCAGCAATTAACTGATAGTCAGTTTTCCAGTTAGCCAGGGTTTCTTGCCATGCTTCTGGGGTAAAAACAGTGTCAGCCAATAAAGTGATTAAGCCAGAATTATCGGGAGAAGGTTGATAAATCGCACCGAAAACCTGTCCGCGTTGCGCTGGCATTTCCACTGCGATCGCTGTAGCTCCCTGATTTTTGCTAGCATAAGACCAAGCTACTGCCGCTAAGGTAGAAATTCCCAACACAGGAATATCTAATTGTTGCCCTAAAGTCCGCGCTAAAACAACACCAATACGAGTGCCTGTGAAACCTCCAGGGCCTTGAGCAACTGCCAGAAATGCTAAGTCTGTCCAAGTTTGTGGTTTGATAAATTCGATTAAATATTGATGTACGTAACTTGATAAGTCACGTCCTAAATCCCAAACCTGAGAACGAGTATCCCCAGCAAAATCACTAATTGCTAAACCCAGTTCAGGAGTAGTGGTATGCAATGATAAAGCGTATTTTGTGGGTGTGAGGTATTCTAGTTGTATAGTCAAAGTCAATTAAAGTATTGATGTTCTAAAAATAATATAGGAATCCTCTTTGCTTTTTGAAAAAATTTAGCTCCCATAACTTTTTATTTGTTCCCTGTTCGCTTACGGATAATAATAGTCGGACACAATGAAATTCATTGGCAAAGATATAGTATTTCTTCATCAAATAAGGTACGCTATATTCCCCTGCTCATTTGCGGGGAGGGGGTTGGGTTCTTGTCTCAATCAACCGAGAAACGCTATAAGTAGTCACAAGAGACTCAGCTTACCCGTAGGGTGCGTTCGTGGTAGCGTTGCGTGTCAAAAAGGAGCGATCGCAATGACTGTGAATATTTTTGCCCATCTACTTAGGGGATAGGAAACAAGCAAAAAATTCGTGTAATTAATTTTGTTTCATTACTTAAATTATCTTTTAGAAAAATTACAATTTCATTTAAATTTGCAATAGATTGCTCAAGATTAAACAAAGCTTAAACAAAAACCAAAAAATGGTCATCCAAAACCTCAAAATCTAAAACTTGCAATTGGCTACTACATGGGCTGCATAATTCACAGTTTTGCTAAATTTTGCAATGCAAGGCAATCTTAGCGATATTGCCAAAATAACTGAAAAATTAGAGGCATTGGATAAAAATTAATCCGAGTTGTCAACTATTTAGGTCAACTTGTAACAAGCTTTTCAAGCCAAGAAAATCTACAATTTTCTTGAACATTTTTAAATATTTTTTGAAAAAATTTAAAAAAATACAAATTACATGACTATTAATTCACTTGAGCAAGGTGTCATCCTCATTGTTGATGACACTCACATCAATTTAGAAATGCTTTTTGATTTTTTAGCTAATACTGGATATAGAGTATTAGTTGCCGAAGATGGTGAAAGTGCTTTGGCTACAGCCGAATACTCCCCCCCTGACTTGATTCTTTTAGACATTCTCATGCCAGGAATAGACGGTTTTGAAACTTGTCGTCGCTTGAAAAGTAACGAATTAACAAAAGATATTCCTGTCATTTTCATGACCGCCATTTCTGAAACAGTAGATAAAGTCAAGGCTTTGAGTTTAGGTGCAGTAGACTATATTACTAAACCGCTACAACACGAAGAACTTTTAGCCCGTGTTCAACTCCACCTGAGAATACGAAACTTGACAAAAAAACTGCAAGCACAAAATCAACGTCTAGAAATGGAGATTGAGGAGCGCACACAAGCAGAAAATAAATTAAGAGAACAAGCTGCTTTACTGGATATCACCACAGATGCAGTGCTTGTCAAAGACTTTAATGAACATATATTTTTCTGGAATAAAGGCGCAGAAAATTTATATGGCTGGCAAGCACAAGAAGTCATTGGTAAAAATGTTCGTCAGCTACTGTATCTACCAGATGCTTTTCCCCAACTACAAAATGTCTTGAATAGTTTGACTGATTGTGATTTTTGGTATGGTGAATTGCATCAAGTCACCCGACAAGGTAAAAAAATTATTGTTGCTAGTCGCTGGAATGTGATGCGCGACCAAAATGGTCAACCGCAATCAATTCTCACAGTGAACACCGACATTACAGAGAAAAAACAACTCGAAAGTCAGTTTTTACGCGCTCAACGACTAGAAAGCATTGGTACGCTAGCTGGTGGTATTGCCCACGACCTTAATAATGTACTGACCCCCATTTTAACAGCCGCACAACTACTACAAATAAAACTTCCCAACGTTGACGATCGCTCTCAACGGATGTTTCAAACTATCGAATCTAACGCTAAACGTGGCGCGGCTTTGGTCAAGCAAGTGTTGCAATTTACCCGTGGCGTTGAAGGCAAGCGCACGATTGTACAAATTAACTACCTGTTCTCAGAAATTAAGCAAATTGTCCAAGAAACCTTTCCCAAATCTATTGAATTTTCTACGAATATTCAACCAGAACTTTGGACGGTCATTGGAGATGCTACCAATTTGCATCAGGTACTGATGAATCTAGTAGTTAATGCTCGTGATGCTATGCCAGAGGGCGGTAGTTTAAGTGTTTGTGCCGAAAATCTATTTATTGATGAACATTACGCCCGGATGAATCTTGGTGCTAGTGTCGGACATTACATTGTGATTTCCATTACAGATACAGGTATGGGCATAGAACCAGAAATATTAGATAGAATCTTTGAGCCGTTTTTCACGACGAAAGACGTTGGCAAAGGTACAGGGCTAGGTCTGTCAACCGTACAGGGTATCATTAAAAGCCACAATGGTTTTGTGAAAGTGTACAGTGAAGTTGGAAAAGGCACAAAATTTCAGGTATTTTTACTAGCAGTCGAGGCAGTAGCAAACGCATCAGTGAAAGACTTGGAACTCCTCAAAGGCAATGGCGAATTAGTTCTAGTTGTAGATGACGAAGCTAAAATTCTGGAGACTACCAAAATCTTGTTAGAGGCTTACAACTATAGCGTATTGACGGCTGAGGATGGCATGGAAGCGATCGCACTATATGCCCAACACCAAGATAAAATTAGCTTGGTATTAATGGATATGATGATGCCTGTTATGGATGGTAATAACACCATTCGCGCCTTACAAAAAATTAATTCTCTGGTCAATATTGTTGGTGTTAGTGGGTTGCTAACTAGCACTCAATTGACAAAAACCGTGAGAGTGAAAAAGCTTCTTGCCAAACCCTACACACAAAAAGAGTTGTTAGAAACTCTACACAACATACTCTCCCAGACATCGAAAACCCCGCAAAGGAATCTATTGGAGAAGAGAAGCTAGGGATAGGGGACAGGTTACAGGTTACAGGGGACAGGTTACAGGTGAGAAAGTAACTCATCCCCAATGCTCAATGCCCAGCATTTCGTTATTCTGTATTTTATATATGAGAGCCAAAATTGACAATCAAGTGCTGTTTTTACACCATGAGGACTTACCAGAGTTTAAAAAAGGTGGTTCTGTAGTTAGGAATTCTTATTTCTGGGCATTGCGTTCAATTGCTGGTCGGTCTACTCGTTATCGTGATTGGGAATATGAGCCAGAAGTTTGGCTAGCACTGACGCGAATGCTGTTATCATTTGCAGAATCTGGATACTTAGGTTATCGAGAAACCACCTTGGAGTTTCCCCTATCCCAAGGAGAAATTCCTGATGTATTGCGAGACGTATCAACGTGGGAATAGGGGACAGGTGACAGGGAAATGACTAATAACTAATGACTAATGACTAAGATTAATCGCCGCCAATTTCTGACAACTTGTAGTCTAGCTACCTTAGCTACCCAAATTCCCCAAGTTACTGTCCAAGGTCAACTATCCCCCAACCATATAATTAAACCACCAAGGCTCAAGGTAGGTGATACGGTGGGATTGGTTGCACCGGCTGGTATTTTTGACCCTAAATATATTGAAGTAGGACAGCAATATCTGACGCAATTAGGATTAAAAACTAAACTAGGAAAACATATCTTAGATCGTTATGGTTATTTAGCTGGGAAAGATAGCGATCGCGCTCAAGATTTAAATGATATGTTTGCTGATAATTCAGTTACAGCTATTCTCGCTATCCGTGGCGGTTGGGGCTGCAATCGCATTTTACCTTTACTCAATTACCCCTTGATTCGCTCCCATGCCAAAATTCTCATGGGCTACAGTGATATCACTGCTTTATTGTTAGCAATTAATGCCCGTAGTCGGATGATGACTTTTCATGGGCCAGTCGCCACATCTACCTGGACTCCATTTATGTTGGACTACCTCAAGCGCATCCTCTTTCATGGCGAAGCGGTCACACTTGAAAATAACAACTCTCCTGAAGGGCAAGTACAAACCATCTCACCAGGCAAGTCCAGGGGTAAACTTGTAGGTGGTAACTTATCAGTCCTCTCTGCAATGGTGGGTTCACCCTACCTACCCTCTTGGTATAAAAATATTTTGTTTGTCGAAGATACCAACGAAGACATTTATCGGGTAGACCGGATGTTAACACAGTTAAAAAATGCAGGTATACTGCACCAAATTTCTGGTTTTATTTTTGGACAATGTAGTGATTGTAGCCAAGGAGATGAACCTTCGCTGACATTAATGCAGGTATTGCAAGACCACATCCTTCCTTTAGAAATTCCCGCTTGGTATGGAGCGATGATTGGTCATATTCAGGATAAATTTATCTTACCAATTGGGCTGTCTGTAGAAATCGATGCCACACTGGGGACAATAAAATTATTAGAGGCCGCAGTTAGTTGAAGGATCATTTGTCAAGTTAATATAAGCATCATTTGCAATTCCAGCTATTGCAGTTAGTATAGTTTAGATCCTAGGAAATTACTTAAAATATATTTTTTGATCAAAAAATATTTGCTTCAGTTAGGAAACACTGGCAATCATCAGTTAGTCTGTTTTTCAGCAGAAGTAAAGTATGGTTATTTAGTTCTATGACTATTGCAAATTGGTTTCAAAATTCTCAACAACATTCACTATGTGGCAGCATCACAGCATACAAACCAAATAATCATCACGCTATCAACTTATTTATTGGCTTGTGTGCTGCTTTACCTGTGAGTTTGGCTTTACCTGTAGCAGCTTTGCAAGTACAGGTGACTCCCGTGAAACCTCGCTTGGGAGATACGATATCTGTGTTGATAACCCCAGATAATCCAGATAGCGCCACCACCCCAGAAGTATTAGTGGGAGAAAAAACTTATCCAGCTTATCAAATTGCACCTAACAGATACCGCACCTTTATTCCCACAACTCCTCTAGAAAAGCCTGGTGCTAGAACTATCAAAATAGTTGGTGATGGCAAGGTAAGAAATTTGGCTGTCTGGGTAAGTAATCGTAAATTCCCCTTACAGCGTATTACTTTACCACCTGGAAAAGCTGGTGCTGGGGCGACTGAATACGAACTCAACCGAGTAGCTGCTTTTAAAGCGTTACAAACACCGCAAAAGTTTTGGCAGGGGACATTTCTCGCACCCAATAAAGGGCGACTCAGTACAGGTTATGGTGTACGTCGCTACTATAATGGTAAATTTGCAAATAATTACTATCATCGCGGCCTTGACTATGCTGGTGCGAGTGGTTCTCCTGTAACTGCCCCCGCAGCAGGAAAGGTTGCTTTAGTAGGCACAGTGTCTCAAGGATTTCGGGTGCATGGTAATGTAGTTGGCGTTGACCACGGCCAAGGAGTGGTCAGTATTTTTATGCACCTCAGTCGCATCAATGTCAAAGAAGGTGATATCGTCAAGGCTGGACAGTTAATTGGTGCAGTTGGTTCTACAGGGGCTTCTACCGGACCCCATTTGCATTGGGGTTTATATGTTAATGGGCAATCTATTGACCCAACATCTTGGCGAACTCAGACTAAGGAATAGTAGAAGTGGAACTAATCGCTTTTGCTGTTAGTTTTGGTATATTTTTTGTCGATAATATAGACAAAATAAGTTTGTTCCGTACCGTCCTTACCTTGCTTGGGTGGATTAAATTAAGATGAGCCTTATGAGTATTGAAAAAATTGTAGAACAAGCTCTCCAGGATGGTTATCTCACACCAGCAATGGAAGCAGAAGTTGGACGCATCTGTGATAACGCTTCGGAACTCTCGATTGAAGAGTATATGGCGTTGGATAAATTGATGGGGGCATTATTAACTGGTGAGGTAGTGGCAGTACCTCGCAAACAATTCATTAACGTCATGGAAGAATTGGTATTGAGTGAAGCGATCGCCCGCGTAGCGGAAATTGAAGCCACCAGTGAAAGTTCCATAGATGTGGGTGATATCGCCGCTTATGCCCTTAACCGTCTTCCACCCTTATACGCCACCACAGAAGAAGGTGCTAACTACCAGCGTCAACGCGCTAAAGCTGAACTGCAAGAATTAATTTCTCAGCAAGTTCATGAGGCTATCAACCGTAACCTCGACCAACCCAACGAGAACAAAACAATTTTCACTAAAACTACTGGTAACGAGGTATTGGATCGAGTTAGTAGCTTATTGCAAGTCTATGCACCTAGCTTTGAGCAAAAATCTGCAACTTAAATTAATAGTCAATAGTCATTAGTCATTAGTTTTGAAATAGAAGCTTTTGACTGTGGACTATTGACTATTATTATGGTTCTTCAGTACATAGTATGCTTAACTAATAGTTAAAATGCCAATTCAATAAGCATCTAACTCGGAAATTCTCAAAGTTTCTAAATCCATAACCGGAACGTTTAATCAACTTGATCTTGTTATTAATACCTTCCACAGCACCACTATTTGTCCCATTATCAAAGTAAGCAATTATCTCATCAAACCAACGGATAATAGTATTGTTACTCTTGGGAAAACGTTTCTAAAAATACTGGTTTCTCACCGAAAGGTAAATCTTTCACAATGTATCGATGAGGTCAAAGGTTTTACTAAAGATTTTATGCAATCTTTTATACTTTTTAACCTTTGCAGCTAATAATTTAGCATAGTAAGTACTGAAGAACCAAATTGTTTTAGTTAAAGGACAAGAAAATTTCCAAGAAGTATCAGTGGATTTAGATACTCATATCTACGCCTCTGCCTCTAACCACCCCCAAAAAATATTACCCCTCTCCGCCGCCGGAGAAGGGTTAAAGATGAGACATTAAAATTCTCACTAGCTGACACTCAGCAATTAGGACTTCAGTACAACCTAATAAGCATCCTGCAACTCGTAGAAATCAGGCGAGACATAATCCTTCCGCAAAGGCCAACCCACCCAATCTTCAGGCATCAAAATCCGCTTCAAGTTGGGGTGTCCTTCGTAGATAATGCCGAACATATCGTATGATTCGCGTTCCTGCCAATCTGCCGTTTTCCAAATCCAGTAAACAGAAGGCACTACAGGGTTTTCCCGTGGTAAGAACACCTTCACCCGTATTTCTTCAGGTCGATCAGCATTATCACCTACTTTCACCAAGTGATACACACTGACTAAATCCTCTCCTGGCCCAAGGTCAATACCTGATTGAAACTGGAGATAATTAAACCCGTAAGCATATAGGGCTGTAGCGATAGGAAGCAAGAAATCTGGCTGGACTTTAATTATCTCTACGCCGTTCTTATCGGCTGTCAAAGACTCATGAGCAAAGCCATTTTCTGTCAGCCACTGGGAAATTTGACCGGCTGGGACTATAGCCTCTACCTCTGTTGGAACTGGTTTTACTTCTTCATCAGCCACGGCCTTGTTCCTCCTTCTGTGTCTTTCCTGTCAACAGCGCAGGTGGAACAGGCAAACCGATGGCTTCTGTTAATTCTTTGGGTGGGTTGAAGCGGGTTTCTGACTGCATATACTTACCAGTTAAAATTTCTGGCACTGGTTTCATATTATGAGTCGTGCTGTAGAAACGGTGGGTTTGTTTAATTTGACCCCGTTCCTGCATCGAATCATTAGCAATCTTCTTCCGCAGCTTAATAATTGCGTCAATAATTGCTTCAGGACGAGGAGGACAACCGGGTAAGTATACATCCACAGGAATCAGTTTATCGACTCCGCGCACAGCCGTGGGAGAATCAACGCTAAACATCCCGCCTGTAATTGTGCAAGCCCCCATCGCAATTACATATTTAGGTTCGGGCATTTGTTCATAAAGACGCACCAATTGAGGGGCCATCTTCATGGTGATTGTCCCGGCTGTAATAATCAAATCAGCTTGACGAGGACTAGAACGGGGAATTAATCCGAAGCGGTCAAAGTCAAAACGTGAGCCAATTAAAGCTGCAAACTCAATAAAGCAGCAAGCTGTACCAAACAGCAAAGGCCACAGACTAGAAAGCCTCGCCCAGTTATAGAGGTCATCAACCGTAGTCAAAATTACGTTTTCTGACAGGTCTTGAGTGACTTTAGGACGCTCAATGGGGTTGATGATGCGCTCTTTGTCCTGGGTGGTTAAATTAGAATCTAAGACCATTCCAAAGCTCCTTTACGCCAGGCGTAAACTAGGGCGACTACAAGAATTGCAATAAAAATCAGTGCTTCAATGAATGCCAATAACCCCAGACGGTGAAAGGCTACCGCCCAAGGATAGAGGAAGACAGTCTCCACATCAAAGACTACGAAGACTAGAGCAAACATGTAGTAGCGGATGTTGAACTGAATCCAGGCCCCTCCGATGGGTTCCATCCCAGATTCATAGGTGGTGCGACGTTCCAGGCTGTTACCCGTGGGTCTGAGAAGCTTGGACGCAGACAGTGCTAAGGCAGGAACTAGGCTACAGATAATGAAAAAGCCTAGAAGGTATTCGTAACCGCTAAGGACAAACACAATGAATATCTACCGCTTATAGTGTAAATAACGCTGTTACTTTCTTTTACATTATATCTGTTTAGTTTTTCTGAAATCTGTGAAACAGACGGATTTCAGGTATTTGATTCATTTGTCAGGGTGATAGAAAAGTCTAACGAATATGTCATAATTTTTAACGTATATTTAATAATTCCTCTCTGCGAGACCTGAGTCATGAGCGAACAAGCTGTTGAAACTACAGCATTAGACCGCTACGAGTGTCGCGCCTGTGGTTATGTTTACGAACCTGAAAAGGGTGATGATAAGCATGACATTACTTCAGGGACACCTTTTGTAGAACTACCAGTAAATTGGCGTTGTCCTGTTTGTACGGCTAAAAAAACTGCTTTCAGCAATATTGGACCAGCAGGCACAGCATCCGGTTTCAAAGAAAATCTCAGTTATGGTTTAGGTGTAAATACCCTAACCCCAAATCAAAAAAATCTCCTGATTTTTGGTGCTTTGGGTCTTGCCATTTTGTTTTTTATTAGTCTCTACGGCTTGCAGTGAGACTGGAGGCAGGGAAGCAGGGAAGCAGGGGCGCAGTGGGCAGAGGAGAAAACTATACTCAGCACCGGCGAAACGCCGCGCTACTGCTAACAACACTCAATCAGCTTTTTCTACTCGATAGGTAAACCTTTTAGAGAAACCTTACACAAATTTAGAAACGAATACAAAAAAATCTCATGAGATCGATGGTTATTGTGAAAAGTTGGCAGAAAATCTTTGTTTTGTTGATGGTCGTTTTCTTGTGTATTGGTTGTAGTAAAGTTCCATCTACAAGCTACAACCCTTGGGCAGTAATTTCTGTGCCAACTAAGGCAAAACTACTAGATATTGGCTTTACTAACAATCCCCAACATGGTTTCCTTGTTGGTAGCAACACCACTCTTTTAGAAACTAGAGATGGTGGTGACACTTGGCAGCCTCTGAAATTGGAATTAGATGATGATCGGTATCGCTTCGATTCAGTAAGTTTTGCTGGACAAGAAGGTTGGATTGCTGGAGAGCCTTCTTTGCTACTGCACACCACGGACGAGGGTCATTCTTGGTCACGCATTCCTCTAAGTTCTCAGCTACCAGGTAATCCAATTTCTATTCATGCTTTGGCTGAGAATACAGCTGAAATGGCTACTGATGTAGGCGCAATATACAAAACTACAGATGGTGGCAAGAACTGGAAAGCTCAGGTAGAAGCAGCCGTAGGGGTGGTACGTAACTTAGAACGTTCTGCTGATGGCAAATATGTAGCCGTTTCTGCTAAGGGCAGCTTCTACTCAATTTGGGAACCAGGACAAGATGCTTGGGATCCTCATAACCGCAACAGTTCCCGTCGGGTAGAAAATATGGGATTCGCTCAAGATGGGCAGTTGTGGTTACTAGCAAGAGGAGGTCAGGTACAGTTTAGTGACCCGACTAAACCAGATGAGTGGCTAAAAGCTGAAACTCCTGAACTGGCTACTAGTTGGGGTTTATTAGATTTGGCTTATCGTACACCCGACGAACTTTGGATTAGTGGCGGTAGTGGCAATTTACTCATGAGTACCGATGGCGGTAAAACCTGGGAAAAAGACAGAGATGTAGAAGCAGTTGCTGCTAATTTTTACAAAATTGTGTTTTTACACCCAGAACAAGGATTTATCATTGGCGATCGCGGGGTATTGCTAAAATACCAACCCAATATGGCTAAATCTGCCAAAACAGCAGCAGCAGCTTAGTGATAATCTAGGCTTTCAGTATCTTCCTGTTTTATGAGAAGCTAGTTGCAACTTGTAACTCTTTCTAAACTTTGTAGGATAATAAACTCAATAACATTTTTGTAAAGGTGGGTATCTAAATGTCAGGGACTACTGGAGAACGTCCGTTTTCCGATATTGTTACCAGTATTCGTTACTGGGTAATCCACAGCATCACCATTCCAGCATTATTTATTGCCGGTTGGCTATTTGTCAGCACCGGGCTGGCTTATGATGTGTTTGGCACTCCTCGCCCTAATGAGTATTTCACGCAAGCACGGCAAGAAGTGCCAATCGTGAACAATCGTTTTGACGCGAAAAAGCAAGTTGAACAACTTATTGGAAATTAGTTTGAAATCATGACTAGCGGCAATAACATCAACCAACCAGTTACCTATCCTATTTTTACGGTTAGATGGCTTGCAGTGCATACATTAGCTGTGCCTACCGTATTCTTTTTGGGCGCGATCGCCTCAATGCAGTTTATTCAACGGTAAATCATGGAAAGAACGCCCAACCCTAATAATCAGCCGGTAGAACTGAACCGGACTTCTCTGTACCTAGGACTACTACTAATTTTCGTTCTAGGGATTCTATTTTCCAGTTACTTCTTTAACTAACTGGAACTCTGGTTTTGAATCTGGGTTTATTGAACCTGTGTTGATTTTTTATTAAGAGAGGAGGAAAATCTGTGTCTGCTGGAACTGGGAGAATTCCCCTGTGGGTCGTCGCTACGATCGCAGGTTTAGGTGTAATCACTGTTGTAGGTATTTTCTTTTATGGGGCCTACGCTGGAATCGGTTCTTCGATGTAATTGGAAATTGAACCAATTGATCTAGCACTTGTTTAAAAATTGTCATCAAAAAGCCGCCTATCTCAAAAAGACAGGCGGCTTTTTAATTATTGATTAGTCAAGCAATCAAGTTAATTAAGCAATATCATCGCGTTCAATGTATAACATCATGAACGCCATTGCTACTGCTGGAAAAACTAAACCAGTCAGAGGAACAAAGATAGAGGGCAAAAATGAAGCTGCCATAGTAAAGATTCCTGTTAAGTTACACTACAATTCAAGACGAGCTTACTGCAAATTCAACCCGATTTTTTTAAATTCTCAAGATTTTTAACACAGAGTCATTCAGGGAGTGATCAAAGACCAAATAATTCGTCTAGTTGTAAATTTGGCAAGTCTGGAGGAATTACAGTCCGAAATACGGTAACTTTGTGACTTTCTTGTTGAGTAGCCCTGTTTAACGCGATCGCCTCTATGCGAATTTCTAAACAGCCAAAAGGAATATTCAAGGGAATCATCACTTCCATTCCCCCGGAGGAATTAGGTAATAATTCTGTCAGCAAGTGAGGGCCATCTAGCAACCAGCGAGTTTGACAATCTTCCACCCATAACTTAGCCACTACCTGTGGTGGCACTTTAGGTAGTTCCACGCGCACCCTGATAGAATTACCTGCAATCAGCTCACCTTCGGGTACGTGTAGTTGAGGAATTGGCAAAGGTTCGATTGGTTCTTCACTCAGGGACGTAAAAATAGATAAACTGGCCATTGATGGATTTTCTACTTGAAAAACATCGCTTTTGCTTAAATCCACCTCTTCCTCAGCAAATATATCATCTACAACAATTTCTTGGGCTAACCAAGCCAGAGTTGTCTCGATTTCCTCCACAGGTGATAGTTCTGGTGCAGGAATTAAAGTAGTAGATTCTGGTTCATATTCTTGATTTTCTATCTCCTCTACTCCTAAAGCTTCTGTGTCTGTAATTGCTGCGACTACATCTTCACTCACTTCCAACGTTGTAGCCTCATCACCAAAAGTATCAGTCTCTGTGATTGCTGTTGCTACATCTCCACTCACTTCTAACCTTGTAGCCTCATCACTCAGAGTAGGCACAGGTAGTTTCTCAACTGTGATCTGATGCTCTAACACATCTGGGTCTGAATATTGCATTTCTGTGGCTTCAGGCAAGGTATAGCCTTGGCTCTGCATCCATTTTCTGATCAGAGGCGATGAGTAGGAAGGTGGTAAATTAGGTGTTTCCTGGACAAAATCATCACTTGATTCCGAGGTTGCCAGAGTTTTTTGTTCAGGGTTAGCAGCAGGAATTAATTCTGGAGTTGGGATAACTTCCGATTCGCCTAGGAAATCATCCGTAAATTGAGCCTGATCATCACCATATTCTTCAGTCTTTTCCGCTATTTGTAAATCTATTTCTGGTAATATCTCAGCAGATTGAATATTTAAAGTTTCGGTAATTTCGCTATTCACTGCTTCAGTTTCAGTAGCAGCAGGTTGTAGGCGTTTTAGGTAGGGAAAACTACTGCCCAGCATCCGCGATCGCCGATTTTTAATCACCAATTGCTCCAAGTTAATGGGAGCAGGAGTCATGGGAACTGTAATTTCATCCTGTGTGATCACAGGGGTTTCTAGATTAGCTTCTGCTATTGTGTGCTGACTAGGAATGGGCTGCGCCCTATCTAAAGTAATCGCATCAGTTTGATTCTCAGGCAATTTCGGTAATTGTAACCCACGAGAATCAACAGGTTTCTTGATTGATAGCAGTTCCATTGATCCTGGTAGGGAGATATTTGGAACTGGATAGGTTAACTGAGACGGCGCGGTTGAAGGAGTTTTCACCAAATTGAATAATTCCAAATCAAGGCTTATTGATGGTTCAACCGTTGATATGGGTGGGGTGCTAGTTTCATAACTAGATTGGGTTGTTGTCGTAACTGCCAACAATTGTGTGACATCTGCTGTAATTGTGAAGGATTGGCTAGCTAAAAGTGTTACTTCCCCAGCATTCGAGACAGAGCCATACAAATTAATATCTGCCAAAATTAGCTTTGATTCACACTCAGCCGGAATATCAATTGCAGAACGGAGAGTAAAAGGTAGTGCTTGATCTCCTAAAGATTGCCGTATCTGGGTCAAAACTTCCAAGCTTTGAGGCGATCGCAATTCAATCTTCAACTCCAAATCATAGAAATTTTCTGGCTTTAAATTTTCATCTACCTGGTTATTTGCTTGTAACTCCACATTCCCATGAATGGTGAGTACGTGTCCCCAACGAGTAATATAAGTTTCCCGATCTAAGGTCAAAACTAGAGGACATTGTGACTTTTGTGGTGGAGATTCCTCAGCTTTTTCCTCTGCGATCAGGGGGTCAGAGGTGGGTAAAGCTAAATCAATTAAATTTTGTAAAATCTGCTCGGCTGTTTCACCTTTCACCCAAACTGGGTTAGCAGGTTCATCTATCAATGCTTCTTGATCTAGAGATGTAGCTAAAAGTTGACTCTGGGGAGCAATAGCTAGTTCTGTAAACTCATGAGATACCAAACTACTCTCAGATGGATCATGAAATGATCCCGGCTCTGTGTAAACACCCCGCTCGTATACTTCCTGAGATAATACTTGTAAATAAACACCATATTGCCAGGATTGTCCTAACATATCTGACATCAAATCCCCGGAACAGCGCAACTCCCAAATCCCCGGTTTGAGGTAGGTAAAAGGAATAACCGCCATTAAGCCGTCCGAGTTAGTACGACGTAACCGCTTCTGAATGCGTCGTTTTGGTGGTGTTTCCTGGTGGGAAAAGTGAATGACGCGTACTTCTATATCCGTATGAGGAAGTTGTGACAGAGCCAAAACCCTATACCGACCTTCAAGAATCTCTGTGCTTGGCGATTCTAGAGATTGCCAGGAGCGATCGCCCTGTTTCTGAATCAGAAATTGCCAGTGTTCCATTGTAAGTGATGCCCAGACCGAAGAGCAGCTGAGAAATTTTTTGCATTATATTGCTAGCAAGTTTACCTCAGCAATCTGTAATTGCATCACTGTAATGTAATTTTTTGATTCAGATAGTGATACTTTCTTATAAATAATTTAAGTTGGGTTCAGGCAAGTCCCACCCAACACAACATCAGGATAGAGTAGATTCCACTCATCCTGATCAATACCAAATATAGCTAGACTTCAAGATTTACTCAAAACGTCAAATACTATACTGTTTTTGGTAGTAAGCCAATATTTGCTGCACACGTTGCCGACTCTGAACGTTAGAGTTTGCTGTCCAAGAAATATACAAGCCAGCAATTTGACTTTGATGGTAGTCAAACTGCTGAGAAGTCTGGGGGATTAAATCCACCTCTACCCCTGCAACTTGACACAGATGGGCTGCTAACTCTCGATATACTGCTAATGGTAAACCAGCAAACTCAATTTTTTCTTTAGTCTCCATCCTTATGAAACTCCAACACTATCAGTATTTAAGGTAGGTGTTGTCACAGAAACAGAATTTGTTGTCGCAGGTGTTGTACCTGTTGGCACTTCACCTACCGTTCTGGCAACCTCTATACCGTATTGTTCCAGAATTACAATCGGATTAGAACCTTCATTCATTTCAATTCGTTTCACCAAAACACCATTTGCCAGTCGTTGTCCCGCTTCCACATAACGACTTGTTAATTCATTGGGTATTTTGATAATTGCTTGGGGTGCTTTACCAATAATGACAACCCCTGTCACCATCACAGCTTTTGCTAAATCAGGCTGTGCTGGCGGCGGTAAAACTGAAACTAAAGTGGGATTAGGAACTACCTGTGGTAAAACTTTAGGTAAGACAGGAGTTAAGCTAGGTGGCTTTGCTGCTCGCGCTAAATTGTTTTGAGTCGAAGTAGTTTTATTAGTGCTGGTATTTCCCTTCTGCGGTTTAGTCGCATTGGGTAAAGGGGGTAAAGAAGGAACTGGTTTAGCGGTGATAGTTTGTGAAATTTCGGAGACTGGTTGCCCGACAATTTGGGCAAATGGGTCAATTCGCCCTTTGGAAACTAAAATTATCCGTTCTGTAGCATTGGTAGGTTGAATTAAGTTGGAGGCTGCCCCTGTCGGCTTTGTTGTTTGCTGACCAGACACTACAGGATTATTAAAAGATTGCGCTGCTGCTGGTGATTTGGCAACAGGTGTTGCACTGGGGATAGGATTAACAGCTTGTTGTGTATCTTCTGAAGCGCATCCAGCGATCGCTACAGTCAGAATAGCTGCAATTACGATTTTTGATGTTCTGCCCATTAGCCGTTCTCAACCGCTATAGGAAATGATTGATCGAAACCCACTCTGCTGATATTTCTAGCAAAGTGTTGTTCTCTTTATAACCTAATTTTTTACATTTTAGGAGTTATTTTTAGCACTAAAATCTCAGGATAAATACTGTTGACTTAATGAGAACTTAATCTTCTGCCGTACACATCAGATGTTTTAACAAATCCAATCCTTTCTTGACCCTGCGAGAAACAGTAACTACGCTAATCCCCAAGTGTTCTGCTACTTGTTTTTGTGTCAAATCTTGTAGAAAGACACACTCTAAGACTTCACGGGTGCGTTGTTCTAACTGAAATAATGCTTGTTGTAAGCGAATCTGATCTTCTTGTGCTAGTTGAAAACTGCGGTAGTGGTGATCTGGAACTAACTCTCCCAGACTAGTAGATCCTTCTTCGCCATCTTGTACTGGAACATCTAAACTCAAAGGCGCACGGTTTACCCAAGCTAATTTGATTTCTTGCCATTCGTTGGGAGAAATTTCTAGTGCTGCTGCTAATTCCGAGTCAGTAGGTTGGCGATTGTATTTGACTCGCAAAGAACGAGAAACCCCTATTGCCCGTTGTTGCAGTGCTAAGTAGCGTCTAGGAATCCTGACTGTCACACCTTTATCTCGAAGATAGTGTTGGATTTCACCCCGAATATAGGGAATGGCAAAGGAACTAAAAGCATGACCTTTGGTCAGTTCAAATCTTTCAATCGCTCGAATTAAACCCAAGCAACCAACCTGAACTAAATCATCATAGTTTTCATGGCATTGATTTATCCAGTAGTGAGCTTCTTTTCTCACCAGACCAAAATTGAGTTTTACCAGTTGATTGCGAACAGTTTCTGAGCGAGATAGTTGATATTCTCGCAACAACTGCCAAATTTCGGACTTCAGTTCATTGGTAGTTAAAGTAGGCATAGCACCGCGTTTATTTATTTAATTAATAAACAATCAATTTCTGACTTTTAAACAAGGCTTTTAGGGCGCGATATCAAAATAAATATCGTGCTACATAGCCCAGGAAAATTTGTAGTCGTTGACAGGCTTAAAATTTATATGATCAAAATACTCAAGGACTGACAATCGAGCCAAATTTCAATGAGCGAAAATAGTTTTGTCTTTTGTATTTATTCTTTGTGTTTGATGCAGCTTTATTGAGCTACATAAAGATAAAATATATAATTTTTGGTTAAATTAAAAACCGAAATTGTACTTAATTATTTGTGAAATAATTAAGTGTGACTATTCAATATATTTGGGTAAGTTACTGACCATTAATTCTCAGTAAAGCTACTATAGTAGATTCATTGGTAACTGTCTAATTTATCAAAGAGTTTATAAAAAAAATCTTCTGCTTTTTCCCTTTCTCTGCCGGTATCTGTTCCAAAGCAAGTTTAATCCCCTTGATAATTGCTACTAACTCAGCAGCATCTAAAAGTTCCTGATAAGATTCTGCATTGTGAGCAACTAACTCTGCTTTTCCAACTGAAAGTCTACAGTCAATATTTCACACTTGCCTTGACGGTATAACCCATTGAGTTGTGGGATTAGTTGCGATCGCTAGACCCAACCTGAGAAGAAATGTAGGCAGCCGCTAACTATAATCTGAATCAAGTAACTCCGGGTAGGCTGCTGCGATACTATTTTTATCATGTAAATCACATCACATAAACTTATGGAGCCAGACTCTTTACCAACTGAGGTCATTCTGACCCATCCACGTTGTTCTCTCGGTAAAGTCCAACTAGACTGGACACCTCAACCCGGAAACTATCTCGACTTGGAAGGTAAAACCTACGCAGTTTTAGAACGCCGCCATAGATATCAATTAAAATCAGGACGTTATCGCTTGCATAATATTGCCCTCTATGTACAGTCTGCTCAAAGACCAACAGAAAAAACTCTCATAGCAGGGCGTTGGGTAGTTGGGGATGCTACCTGTAGATATAATGCCAATTCAGAAATTATTCGCTGTGCCGTAAATCCTGATGGACCTTGCGAATCTTGCCGTTTTTATGAACAGTGAGTTGTGAGTGCCGATCGCAATCTAGGCGATCGTCTGTAAATCTCCTTTAACTCCACATATCCTAACTGCCATTACCTAACACTTCTCCTAAAGTTAAGCGCGTACCATTAACGAAATCCCATCCTGATTGGGGACGTTTGCCAGCTAGTTGCACTTCTCGCAACAGTAGCAGACCTTCACCAGTTTGAGCGACTGCGCCAATTCCTTTGGCGATGCTTACTATCTCCCCTGGACTACCTGATCCCGATATATTCGCTAAATCAGGTAATTTTTGAAATACTTTTTGCATTTCTGGTGGTAGTTCGTCTCTGTAAGCAACGTCAAGGGGAAGGGTAGCTGTAATCTTCAGCGTTTGGTCACGAAAGGTAGCTGTGCAATTGGGGTAAAATCCTCTGATTTGGTTATGCAGTTGCATCGCGCTCTTTGACCAATCTAAGGCATAATCTTGTTTTTGAATTAAAGAGGCATAAGTTGCTGTGCTATCATTTTGTGGGATTGGTTGAATTTCCTGGCTTTTTAGTTTGAATAAGGTTTCTATTAATAAATCACCACCAATTTCAGATAGCCTGCGGGCTACATCGTCAGCATTATCTAACAAGCCAATGGGTGTAGTTGCTTTGAGTAGCATTGCGCCAGTATCCATACCTGCATCCATTAACATGGTTGTGATGCCGGTTTCTGGATCACCATTGTATAAACACCAATGAATAGGTGCAGCACCCCGATATTGGGGCAGAATCGAGCCATGCACATTGACACACCCGAATTTTGGCATATCCAAAATTTTCTGCGACAAAATTTGTCCATAGGCAACTACAACAAACACATCTGCATCTAGTTGCTGGAGTTTTGTTAAAGTTTCAGCACTTTTTTTGACTCGCTGCGGTTGCCATACTGGGATATTATGGTTGCTAGCAAAGACTTTTACGGGTGAAGGTGTCAGTTTATTGCCTCGTTCTCGGCGTTTATCTGGTTGGGTAACAACTGCCAAAACTTGCAATTGTGGGTGATGCAATAATTTTGCGAGAGTGGGAACAGCAAATTGGGGTGT
Organism: Anabaena minutissima FACHB-250; assembly: GCF_014697125.1. Classification (GTDB taxonomy): domain Bacteria; phylum Cyanobacteriota; class Cyanobacteriia; order Cyanobacteriales; family Nostocaceae; genus Trichormus; species Trichormus minutissimus. The sequence continues at coordinate 40,449 of NZ_JACJRG010000012.1, forward strand.
CCCAAAAAATACAATTTTCATGAATTAGGCGATAGTCAATAGTCAATAGTCAATAGTAAAGTGTTCAGCCTAAAGTGTGTACAATCATGAATAACTGTATTACCCATGACAAAATCAAAATTTTCTTGATACACTTATAATTGAGTTTCCTAGCCGAAAAGTGGATGTTAACTGCATCTGTAGCTAATAGAGTTCACAATTTGGCTACGTCTACCAAATAGCTCTTAGGAAATATTAGACCTGTTTAGCCGCATAAAAGTGTAGTTGCTTTGCTCTAAAGCATAGTATTATCGCGAATGTGAAAGATGCAACCAGAATTTCTGCCCTAGGGTAGATGTTAATTGTGTTTTTCGAGTATTATATGTTGTGCGTCAGCTTTATCTAATTTTGAAGTAACGCTTCACTCAAACCGCTATCGGGGTCTGTACTGTTGTAGCAAGTGTTAAACAGAATAGCCTTCTCTGGCTAACTCTGTTGTTACCCTAACCCCAACAGTTTAGTTTATAGATGATCTACCTTTGGGCTATTGATGTCTTTAGTCCAACATATATTTTTATTCATTTTTGGGCAAAAGTAGCTTTTGTCTGTTTTTGTTCTTAAGTACCGACAAAAAAATTTGATTTTAAGCAGTAGCTTAGTAGTTAACCTGCTGGTATTTTTTGTTGGCAAGGTTTCAGGAAAATCCCTTAGTTTGAATAACAAAAAGTAAATTATGAAGCTTGATATAAGTAAACATCTCCAAATTTATAGAAATTGTGTCTTGATATTCGCTAAACCCTGAAGTTTGTTGTTATACCTGTAATCAAGACCTGCTTTTTTGTCAGATAGATATTGCTCCTTACACAGCAACCGCCCCTCTGGAGAGTCCACCCATGCTTAAACCCCTCTTGCTGTCAGGATGGTTCCGAGTGCAACCATTTTTCAATTATTTTGTTGTTGTTATATTAATTGCTCCGTTGGTTGCTGCTTCAGGTCACTCTAGTTCAGCAAGACCATCGAAAGTAGTAGCAAAAATTACGGCTGAAACTGGAGAGTCTGACACCGTATCCCAGGACAAAGCTGCTATTAGTGAATCAGAGTTAGCTGAAGTATTAACAGTAGCCCCCATAGACTCCAACACCAGAGAACAGGAGATTACACCACTAGCAATTGCGCCGCCAATATTACCAGCAGAAAATATTTCTGAATCTTTATTAGCTAAACAATATTCTGATTTTAGTAGTGAGAGTGCTGGTGTTGATTCATTGGCATCTGTAGAACTTGCACCATCAGTCACTACCAAACGAACCAAAAAAATTGCTACTCTCTTGAGGAAGACGTCTGATAATAACTTATTGGCAGCAGTTCAACCTCTACCTACTCTGCCAGTACCTTCACCGGATGCTGCGGAAGACACACCTGTGACTCAGCCACAACCTGAAGACACTTCAGAACTGCCAACTGATCCCATAGGTAGTCCTCATCCGATTCCCTGGAAATGGATTGTCAGCACTCAGGAAGCTATTGGTTCTAAAGGTATGACTGGCGTGCGCCATTACCGCAGTGTCCCTGTAGTGTCTCCTGATGGTAAGTTTGCGGTTTATAGCAGAGTACAGATCGAAGTTAAACCCGAAATGTACAACACGAAAGTTACTAGTGTTTTGTTTGTAGAAGAGAGAGAAACCAAGAGATTACGGGTGATGGCTTCTACAACCACCTTACACGACCCACTAGTAAATACCCAGCAGGCAGAATCAGCAGATCAAGTTAGTACAGATGGAAAAATAGGGGTATTAGTGCCTGTTAGTTGGTCAGAAAAAAGCGATCGCTTTTTAGCACGCAGGTTTGAAGGCGTATTCAATACAGGTGATTCTACAGATCAGGCGGTAATTTGGGATCGGCAGAAAAACCAAACCAACACAGTTGCTCCGGCACAAAGTGAAGAGGATGATGAGAAAATTGCTGTGTTGCTAGGCTGGAGTAAAAACGAACCCGATCATGTCCTGTTCCGTGCTGGAGAAATGGGGGAAGAAAACTGGCCTTTGGTGAAAGTAGCTGTTGATGGTAAAACTGGATCTACTACAGATGCCGATCAGCCTGTGACATTTGGTGACAAATTAACAGAAATTTGGGCAGGGCCACAAGTTGCATCTCGTTAGAAGATAGTGCTGTTAGCGGAGCGGGGCGTTAGGCTGTGTTGAGTGCTGAGTCAAAAAGCATTTTTATCAGGTAGATATAAATGTAATAAATTACATAATAATGGGATGAAGAGATATCTTCTCTAGCCCCTATTTCCAGGCTAGTCACTCATGTAATAAATTGAACAGCGATTGGATGAAACTCTCTCTGAACTCAGCACGCTGCTCAACCCCCCGCTACTACTAATCACTAGTCAATCTCATCTAAGGCGTTTCACTCCTTTCTAATTCGGGTATAGATTCCTTTACCCGCCGGATGGGTAAATTAGCGATCAAAGCTGTGGTGCGTTGATTGCTTTCGAGGGCAAATTCTAGGGCATCTGTATCTACTTCTACATAACGACAGACTATTTCTAAAATTTCTTGCCGCATTTTTTCTAGAGTTTGAGGATCTAAATCAGCGCGATCGTGGGCGATTACCAATTGCAAACGGCGTTTGACTTGAGAGCGACTGGTATCAGGGGTGCGGGAAAACAGCTTATCTATTAATTCGAGGATCATTGCTTGTAGGTGTGCGGAGACTGGAGAATTAGTTAAACGATTTTAGTACGTAACAACTTTCGTAGACGACTGAATATGTTCTCTGGAGGTGCGTCAAGGTCGAGAAATTCGACTGTTTCTCCTTCCAATCTCCGAGCAATGTTCTCAAAGGCTACAGCAGCTAGAGAAGGTGTATCCCCTAATACTAAAGGTTCGCCGCGATTGGTGGAGACAATCACACGCTCATCATCAGGGATGACTCCAATTAAGGGTATCGCTAGCAGTTCTTGGACATCCTGCACGGACATCATATCATTAGCCCTGACCATTGCAGGTCTGATGCGGTTGATGATCAGGTGAACGCGTTTAATACCTTGCGCTTCTAATAACCCAACTACTCGGTCAGCATCGCGCACAGCAGAAATTTCTGGTGTGGTGACAATGAGGGCTTCTTTGGCTGGAGCGATCGCATTTTTAAAACCATTTTCAATCCCAGCCGGACTATCAATGACCACATATTGATACTTTTGCGCCAGTGCATTCACCAATAACTTCATCTGTTCTGGTGTGACAGCATCTTTGGTACGGTTTTGGGCTGCTGGTAAAAGTACCAGGTTTGGTTGACGCTTATCTTTGACTAATGCTTGTTCTAAACGGCAATCTCTAGACAGAACTTCTACAGCTGTGTAGACAATGCGGTTTTCTAGACCTAACAGCAAATCCAAATTTCGTAGACCAAAATCCGCATCTACTAGGGCAACTTGACGACCCATTTTGGCTATAGCCATGCCCAGATTTGCCGAAACTGTAGTTTTACCCACACCTCCTTTACCGGAGGTAATGACAATGATACGAGTCATGATACAAGTGTGCTGGATGAGGGTTAAAGAATTATATTAAATGTATTTATGGTGCTTGATTGATCCTATTTAAAAGGTTTCTGGAAAAATCATTAGCTCTGACGATGCGAATTCCTCTAGAGGTGATGTGTGCCACTTCTGGAAAAAATTGCGTCGGTAATTTTTCTGGCGACCTAGCCACAGCATCAGCAATTCGCAGCTGGGTTGGTTCCATATGCAGTGCCATAATTAGACACTCACTATTGCCAGATGCACCAGCATGGGCAATACCCCGGAGACGACCCCAGACGATGATATCTCCATCTGCCAATACCATACCACCAGGATTGATATCTCCCAATAAAATTACTGTACCAGGGTGACGAATTTCCATCCCAGAACGGATTGTCATTTCCAGATATAGGGCATCAGCTTGGGGTGTAGCAGTTGCTTTCGGTTCTGAAGAGAGGATAGTTTCTGGCTGTAATTGTTCTACAGAATAACCCGATGTCACTGCTGCGATCGCTGTTTGTCGCCGACTAGTTGCTACAGATTTGAGTTGCAGTTGCACCTCACCGAAGGTTTCAGCTAGTTGTTGCATTTGTCTCGTATCCAAGAGACGATCATGTGCAATTAGATGCACGGCTGTATTTGGTGTACGCAGGCGATCGCCTGCCATCAAGCGAAATTTCAATTGTTGCCAAATATCAGACCAAGCAAACTCTGTGGCAGGTACTTGTAATTCTGTCGGTAAAATTACTAACAGTCTCCCTTCTTCAGTTTTGAAGTGGACTTGAATATCATTTTTGACTTGATTCTCGACGAAATCAGTACCATCAAGACTCAATAAAGACGCAACATTTTCTGTTTCGGCAGCACTTGATTCTACATCACTAGGAGTAGAATTTGGCTGTTCATCTAAGCTTGCAGCCTGATGTTCGCCATCACCAGAGTCAGAATTGGACTTGAGATAGAGAAGCACAGAATCTAGCTCGGCATCAGGAATAATGGAGTTAGATTCTTCCTGCAAATTGGCAGCATTTACATTGTGAGCGGTACTCTTGGCAGTAAATTCTGCATCAGATAGTGCAGAATTTTGCTCTAAATTGGGGATAGCAGAATCAGAACTCATGCAGCTTCAGCCAAAATTAAACAAATACACCCGGTAATTCGTAATTCGTAATACCCTACTGCTAGGCTTACACCTCCGTAGGAAATGGTATAACTACCAATATTAGACTAGTTGCAAAATACAGCAACGTCTTTACTTAAGTATTTTTAGTTAATCTTTTGTAAACTGTCCCCAAAGCATCAGCATTTCCTACATTACCGGGAAATAGAACTACTGGTAAGTTGGGAAACTGGGGATGATCGGCTGGGGTAATTACCATTGAACACCCTGCTAAAATTTGACCTAGTAATCGGGCTGATCTTAATTCCAAGCCTGTACTCAAGACATCATTGGAAGTAATCCCACCTTTGCTAATCAGAAAACCAATATCAGAGGGTAAGCCTTGGACAATATCCATTAATAATTGGGAAACTTTAATCCCAAATTGTAAGCGGGTGGTGACATTAGCAAATGTGAGTTCCTGACGACTGGTATAAACTACTGGGGTTTTACCTGCATTGTGTAATTGATGTATTGTATCGAGAATCTCACTGAGGAGTGTAGCAGCTGCGTCTGTTTGTTCATCTAGTAACCGTGATACATTTACCTCAATTCCCACAGTTCCCGCTACTTTTAACAACGATTCTAGTTGCTGCGTAGTCTTTTTGACATGAGAACCAACGATGACTGCACCTGGTTTACCTTGGCGCACGTACTCAGCCATATTTTCGGCGGCGATGGGTTGGGGCGGTAAAGCCGCTAATGCTGTTAAGATACTGGCTGCACTACGGAATAGAAAGCGTTTACCTTGACTGGCGGCGGTTAATATATCTATAGCAAAGCGATTGAGATCCGCTTGAGTTTCACCATCGACGACACAGCACTGATTACCTGTGAGTTTGAGTAAGCGTTCTAAACTCCCAGTACGAATATCAGCCAGTATAAACCTTTCTACTGCTGACTCTGGGATGCGTCCTTTGGTTTTTTCTGCGACATACTTCGGTAAGTAGCTGTGATGGTAGCCGAAAACAGAATCACGGGCAAATTCAGTTTCGTGGACTGGGGTAGGTACACCATCAATAATGAGGTAATGCACACTGTCACGGGTAATGCGTCCCCCTTCTGTCAGAGGTGTTTCACCAACAAAGAAAGCTGGTACAAGAAAATGTGCGTCGAATGAACCTAGTTCTTGGGCGATCGCATCAGTTTCAATGGGATAATGTCCCCGTAAGGTGGAATCAGAACGACTCACTACCAGAAAATCAGTCACACCTTCAGCCGCTAAAGCCACCTTTAAGTTTTGACATACTTCCTTCGTTACCGATGTAGCTGACTCTGGAGGTAAGGATCGAGTATTTGTCAGGACAAAGAAAATCGGCGAATCATCCCGTAACCCCAGACGTAAAGTTTCTACATCCCAACGCATTAGCAGCAAACAGCTATGGACTGTTTGAGAACCGGTAGGATCATCATCTAAGACGATTATTTTGGGTTTGTTACTCATGGAATTCAAAATTAGTCATTAGTTTTTCTTCCCCTGCTCCCTGTCACCTGTCACCTGTTCTTTGTGCCTGTACATCCAAGGCAATCTGCAATGCTTGATTGAAAATTAGGGTGTATTCGCTAGCCTCAGTGTTGGCTTGTAAAGCTTGGATATTGGTTAAATTATTGACAGATAAGTCTTGATTATCTGCAAGCAGTGTTTTATTATCCCGCAAAAGGCGATCGCTTGTTAAAGCCCGGACTAAATCTTCGCGCAGGAGTTGTAGGGCAGTGATAACCTTATCTCTATCATTGAGGCTATCATCTAATTCTCCTGAGACTGCCAACTGATCATTGACATCCACAGCTACAATCAAGGCGTGATATTGGTCAACTGTATCGAAAAGCTTGGTGAGGGTTTTGGGAATTTTGAACCACCGCCAGAGCGATCGCCCCAGTAACACTGCGATCGGTACTACAATCAGCAGAATGATTCCCCAAGTGATTGCAGAACCAGTTAAAAGAATAATTAAGCCATAAATCCAGGCAATAATAATTAAGGCTAACTCCAGGGATTTTAGTATCTCCCTTTGCCAAAATTTTAATCGCTGCGCACGATCTGCGATTATTGCAGGTCGTAGAACTGCGTCGGGAGACACCCCACTCAACCGTCTCAGTTCACCCTTGCTAATTTCCAACCCTATTAAGTCCGGCTGCACAACTAGAAACTCCTAGGAAATGCAAGTTGCGTATTTATTTTAGTGTGATTTTAGTTGACTTTGAACACAACAAAAAATCACTTAGAGCTAATTTGTAGCCTAAAGTAAAATACTTACCTTGTAAGGGCTTCATGAATTTGAGTTATTACAGCACTTATTGGCTGAAATTTAGACATAGCAATGATTTTAGTCCCGTTTAAGACTTTCTTTACGAATCAGATATTGTGCTGTAAATAAGTAATCTGTTAACAGCAATTGATACAATTTTTAATTAATAAGTATTTAGACAATCCCAACGCCAATATAATTGCTAGAAAAATTTTTCTCTTCACTTGCTTGAATTTCTAAAAAAGTACGCTATCGTTTGAAATAGTTGCTTCTCCTTTATGTACTAATGAGTGGGTTTACCCATGCAGCTTCAACATTTTCGACGCATAAAGTAAGGGAAAAAGGAGATATTAGCTGCACGGTAAGCTGGAAAGTGTACTAGTAAGTTTTTGCACGAAATTAGCCATTGAAAACCCGCACAAAGCGAAGCGGGTTTTATGCATCTCAATAAAATTTACGACTGCATCCAAAAAAGAGCTTGGATACAGCGATGCTGTGTTCCTAAAATCATCAGAATTCTCTTGGTAAATCAATGCTGATTCATAAAGACAAAAAAAGTGTGATTCCCCCCAAATTACCCCCTTCAGGAAACTGGGTCATCCTGTTGTTTATATATGCTATTTTGTTAGGGCATATTCTTACTGCCTATAGTCAAGACTCTAATTGTTTCAGACTGTCTGTTAGAGTTTGGGGAGTCGAATATAGTTTTGAGCGTGCAACCTGTCCAGTTTCAACGAATCAGCAACAGCAGACTCAAGACATAGACAAATAACATAAATGCTAATAGTGTGATCGCTAGGGTAAGCTTCTAAATAATTACTCATAGCGATCGCCCTGATAGCAGAATCTAAAAAACATAGTTTTTGTAAATCAGCAAAATCAAGCTTAATTACTACTCAAGACTCTATGCAGGAATGTTTGAAGAAACAATTACACACCAAGTTAAAGGATATTCAACGCCACAGTGATGGTTCTCCAGTCACCAATTTGCAGATAAACAGAACCTTAGCTACGGAAATAGAACAACTAACAACAGAATTAGAAAACTGCAATCCCAATGCTAGTCCTCTATTGTATGCCACTGATTTGTTAAACGGAGCTTGGCAATTACAATACTCAACGGCTAGAGAAATTCGTGCTTTAGCTTCCCTTCCTTGGGGATTAACGGTAGGTAAAGTTTATCAATTAATTGATGTCACCAATAAACAATTCTTCAACTTAGCTTTTGTCAAACATTCACTTGGGCTATTATCGGGATACGTGAAAGTGACAGCTAGCTTTGAGCCTGCTATTGAAGATGTATCACTAGCACTGAATAAACGTATCAATGTCTATTTTGACAAACGTTATCTAGCGATTGAGAAGATTATTGGTATTGATACACCACTATTTAATCCATTTAAAGTTGTTCAAGCTAATAATCCTCAAGGTAGAGTTGCCACCCTTGACATTACTTATTTAGATGAAACTTTAAGAATTGGACGTGGCGGCGATGATAGTTTGTTTATTCTGACTAAATCTGCTGATATACCTGATTTGTAAAAATGCGATCGCTTTCAGTAACTGCGCAAAGCGATCGCCTCAGCAATATTTGTACTTTTTTCTAAGCTTTTGGGTGGATGAATAACTCCGTAAAAATGGGTAGAAATTAATTAAAAGCCTAACGAGAGGATAAATCCATGACTCAAGGTAACGGACATTCCCAAGAACCTATTAGCAACTTAGAATACGACTTTCTTACCGTATTACAAAATAAGGCTGAAGCAGTTAGAGCTTATGAAACTTATATTGAAGACGCAAAAGCCGTTAAATCGCAGCCTTGTGTAGATTTATTCCAAAAATTGCGTCAATCGGAAATTGAGCAAGCACAAGAAATTCGTCATCATCTGCAAGAAGTAATGCAGCACGGTAAGATGTAATATCCTTGATAGGTTTGTAGTAAGCACTTTAGTGTTTCAATATTTTATGATTTAAGGACTAAAGTCCTTACTACGAACTAGGGTAAAACCTTTTAGTTAAGTTTTTAATTTGGGGTTTTGGATAACTTTGGAATTACCATAGGCTATTTTAAAATCTCCTGTAATGTGTGATGGTTGACTAGAAAAATCACAAATAGATTGAAAGGGACAAAAGCGACAGTGATTTCCAGGATTGGGGGGAAATATCTCACTGAAACTCTGAACAGATTCTTGGTACTTTTGGATATCTAATTGATGTTTTTGAGCAATTTTTACTAACTCAATTTTCAAAGATTCTAATTCATTATTTTTAAGTTGAATTAGTTCTGATGCTTGACGGAGTTCTAGATTATAAAATGAGGCGACAGCTTCCCTACCAGGATAAAGATAACTAGCAGCTAATAAATAAACTAATGCTTGTCTTTTATCAAAATGAGACTTACCAGTTTTAAAATCTACAATATGTAAAGTTTGAGCATCTGACTCAATAAAAACGCAGTCCATTGCTGCATATAAACGGAAGCGATAATTTTCTTGCTCAATAAAAATTGGTTTGGGAAAACCTTCATCACCGCGAGTTAGTTGAAGAATCCGTTTACCTAAAAGTAAAGGTGCTTCATAATATTTTTTCAGAATTTCTAGCACTCGCTGTTGCACTTGAACGGCCGAGTTATTTAATTTTAATAATTGTGCAACTTGCTCTACTCCATCTGATCGCGTCAACAGATGTCGATTATGATGAAACTCATAAACACCTTTTTGCGCCAGTAACCCAATGCGCTGAGGTGGAGTAGCATTTGCTAATAGTGCTTTAACTTGTGGTTCATTTTGACGCGCTTTGATAAACCCCCGTCTCATCTGGCAGTGCCAACGTTCTTGCCCTATAGCTGGGGCAACTAAAGACCAGAGGTGATAACTAACAAAAAGTCGTTCGGGGGTTGACATTGCTCAATAGCAGTGAGAAATAATACGGTGGAAGACGCTTGCAGCTACGCACGCTTTGCGGGAAGCTTCCTAATAGAGTTCACAAAATATGGGAGAAAGTGGCAAACATGAGTGGTAGCAATTCTAGCAAGATAGTATTTGGCACTGATGGATGGCGAGGTATTATCGCCGATGATTTCACTTTTCCCAATGTGCGGAAGGTAACAAGAGCGATCGCCAGTTATTTGGGAACAGCCTATACAAAAGATAGACCAGTCCTGATTGCTTACGATACGCGCTTTTTAGCTGACCAGTTTGCCCAGACAGCAGCCCAAGTCTTAGCTGACTTAGGATGGAATGTCAAAATTACTGATCGGGATTGCCCCACACCAGTAATTGCCTATAATGCCCGTCACCTGAATTCGGCTGGGGCATTGATGTTTACGGCTAGTCATAATCCAGCACCTTACTGTGGGATTAAATATATCCCTGACTATGCTGGCCCTGCCACTCCAGAAATTACTGATACTATTGTGGCAAATATAGAAAGTTCATCGGATGAGTTACCTGGTGACAACCCATCAGGTTCTATTTCTATTTTCGATCCCAAACCAGACTATCTCCAATTTATCTATACATTGCTGGATGTGGAAAGAATTAAGAGCGCACAGCTAAAAGTCAAGTATGATGCGTTATATTCTACATCCCGTGGCTATTTAGATGAAATCTTGCAACAAAGTGGCACACAATTAGAAAGTTTCCACGATTGGCGTGATGTGCTGTTTGGCGGTGGAATGCCAGAACCCAAGGGAGAACAACTAGTTGAATTAGTGGAAGCCGTTCGTCGAGATCATGCAGATTTGGGTTTGGCGACAGATGGAGATAGCGATCGCTTTGGGATTGTGGATGAACAAGGCGAAGTCCTCACCCCTAACACTGTGCTATTAGTGTTAGCTAGACATTTAATCAAAAATAAAGGTAAAAGCGGTGCGATCGTCCGCACAGTGGCGACAACACACCTATTAGATAACTTTGCCGCTAAACACGGCTTACCACTTTATGAGACAGCCGTAGGCTTTAAATACATTGGTGCAAAAATGCGGGAAACCACCGTTTTAATTGGTGGTGAAGAATCTGGCGGTTTAAGTATTATTGGACATATTCCCGAAAAAGATGGCATTTTGGCGGATATGCTGATTGCTGAGGCGATCGCCTATGAAGGTAAACCTTTGAGTCAATTAGTCAAAGAAGCGATCGCAGAAGCTGACGGGCCACTTTACAACAAACGTCTGGACTTACACTTAACAGAAGCCCACAAAGTCGCGGTGATTGACTCCTTTACTAAAAATCCTCCTTCCGAGGTAGCCGGGATTAAAGTTAAAGAAGTTGGACGCAAGGATGGGATTAAGCTGTATCTAGAAGAAGGTAGCTGGGTGTTGCTGCGTCCTTCCGGTACTGAACCACTGGTACGCGTTTATCTAGAAACCAACTCCCCTGAGAAACTTAGCCAACTCGCCCAAGAAATGGAAAGTGCGATCGCTAAGTTAGCATAGAACTTTAGACCGCAGATGCACACTGAGATTATCTGTGTACATCTGCATCTATCTATGGTTATATTTTTTATGAGAAGCTTTGCTAATTTGTTGATATCTTTAATTGTAGCGATTTGGGTAATAGCGATCGCCATTCTTTCCGTCCAAAATTTCGAGCCAGTATCGTTAAAATTCTTAACATTCCAATCAATTAAAATTCCAGTCGGTATAGTGCTGGCGTTTAGTGCTGGTGTGGGGTTGATTGGTGTGGCTGTGTTGCAACCTCTCTGGGATCTGGCGGGTTCGGGTAACTCCCGTTTAGAAGAAGACGCAGAATTTTTCGTTGACGATGAAGATTTTTGAAGTGTGCTTCAACACAATTACTTCAATTATTAGGTAAAATCAGCCTAATCATAGCTTTTTGACAAATAGGCTGATTGATATTTTTGAATTAAAATCCTAGCCTAACTTAACTTTTTATTTTTCAAATCATAAAGCTTACTAGTTTTTGATCGAAATTAATGTTTATTATTCCGTCTAGTCCTAATAATAAACGCCGAGCATCTTTCCCTTTAAGATTCAAGGTCAGGCTTTTTAGCTTTGCTTCATAATCTAAAATCTTAAGCATGAAATTGTCTAAAAATGTTTTTATCAAGTGTACTCCTATTTTAAATCTAGGATCTACTCCTGATAGATATTTTACAGCAAAGTCGGCAGCATTAGTAACTTGATTAGTAGTATTAGAAATTTGAACAGTAGACTTAAACTCATTTATTGAATCATTTAAAGATTTCAAGCTGTCCACTGATTCGTAAATCTCTTGTCTAATTTGTATCATCAAATCCTTGACTGCATCAATTTTAGTAATCATATTATTTACCTCGGATTCGTACTCACTTACTTGTCTGAAAGCTTTGTTTTGCAGGCGATTCAGTATAACACTAGTAATTAATACTGCTGGACTTACAGTAATATTAGCAAATGCAAGTAAACATAAAATTATCACGCTTCCTACAAAAATCATCCTTGAATAATTCTTTAAATGATTGCTTGTAGTTTTGTCAGCTTGTTTGAGTGATATGTTTTGCTTTAAAAGGTCTTGAAATTCCAATTTCAAAGAATTTGCAAGATGAGTTGCACCGTAGAAACTTTTCAAGAAATCAGAAGAATTAGCCTCATTTATAATATATTGCTTAATTTCATCGAAGGTGTCTTTGCATTGTTGAATCTGCTGGATTGAAATTTCATTCGACATTGCAAGTTGTTTATTGTTTGTAACATTTTCATCAAGAAATTTGAAAATATTTTCTGTGTTAGATATTGTGTCTTTACGGATCTGAGAGTATTCTTGTACACGACTTTTAGTAAATTTTAAGTCTGCATCTAATTCTTTGAAACTTTTGTCATGAAGATATTGACAACTTGTAAAATTCTCTTTTGTTATATTTATGTCAGCGATTGTTCTAGCACCTAAAAAAGCCCCTGTACAAGCAATAACTAAGCAAATAACACCCAGCATCAGTGAAATCATAAATACTCCTTATAATTTGTGTTTTGTAGCCCTTTTACTGCATATTAAAAATAAAATAAGGGCTTGCTTATAAATATATTTCCCGAATTAATTTCATAATCACATCATCAAATATTACAAAAAATTATCAATAAAATTACTTAGTATTAGTTTTTGTTATTAATTTATTGTTTCAGGACTAATATAAGGATAAAGATATGAGTATTCGTAGCATCACCAATACCTTTAAAATCGCATATTCAACAAAGTACAGTGAATCAGCGATCGCACTCGACTTAAAGCTAAAATAGTGAAGCGTAGTCTTGTAAAAATAATGAGTAATGAAAATTAAAGCAGTTATCTGGCAAGAAGATGATGTATGGTGTGGTTCTGTACCAGCTTTACCAGGATGTCACACTTGGGGAGATAGCTACGAACATCTATTAGAGATGCTACAAGATGCGATTCAAGGCTGGCTAGAAGTTGCTAGTGAACGAGAAGAGCTTGAACCAGAGAAACAGATAGTTGAGCTATCCCTATGAAATCAGTTTCCGGTAAAGCACTTTGTAAAATTGTCGAACAGCAAGGTTGGGAATTAAAAAGGATTACAGGCAGTCATCACATTTATAGTAAAGACGGTGTAGATTTCATTCTTTCAATTCCAGTTCATAGTAATCGAGATTTACCAATTGGAACTTTAAAAAGCATCATGAAAGATGCTGGACTGACTGAAGAAGATTTATAGTCAGAACTGAGCATCAATCCAAATTTTCATGCTGTCAGTCGAGAAAAATCAGTTCGGCGTGCAGCAAACAACAAACAGGCTTGAACATCTTCTGCTTCGAGGTCGGGAAAATCTTCTAGAATTTCAGAAACGCTAATATTTTCCCCCAGCATTTCTAAAATATCGCTCACGCGGATTCTCATACCGCGAATACAAGGACGACCTCCACATTGACCAGGAGTTTGGGTAATGCGAGTTAATAATTCAACTTTTGAGTTCATTTAGTAACCCAATATAAATTGCTTTGTCCTGATCATACAGAATAATTCATATTGGTAGCGATCGCCTAAGTTCAGCGTACAGCGATCGCACTCAATACACTTAACGAATCAATGCAGTTTAATGACAGTTAAAATAACAAGCAGGAGCTTAAATCATACCTAACACTGCTCAAGAGATATACAACTAAGTTATTCGTGACTTACCATGACTCAAGCCCTACGCAAGCTGACTACATTTGATGAGTTTGTTGCTAAATATCCAGATGAAACAGGGAAACGTTATGAACTCCATAATGGAGTAGTAGTTGAAATGCCACAACCAACAGGAGAACATGAAGAGGTAACTGGATTTTTAGCCTTTGAAATTACTAGAGAGTGTATCCGGTTAAATCTCCCCTATTTCATACCCAAGACAGCATTAGTCAAACCACCTGAAAATGAATCAGCTTACTCGCCGGATGTGCTGTTATTAAATCGCCCCAATTTAGCCAATGAACCTCTATGGAAGAAAGAATCTACTGTCATTCAAGGAATATCAATCCCATTAATTATTGAAGTAGTAAGTACAAATTGGCGTGATGATTATTTGAAAAAATACGCTGACTATGAGGTAATGGGGATTCCTGAATACTGGATTGTAGATTATGCAGGATTGGGAGGTAGGGAATTTATAGGTAATCCTAAACAGCCTACTATTTTAGTTTGCTGTTTAGAAGAAGGTGAGTATACTGTGAGAAAATTCAGGGGTGACAATCGTATTCAATCTGTAAACTTCCCTGATTTGAATTTAACTGCACAGCAAATTTTTAATGCTAGTTTGTGATTATGGCTGTAAATTACCACAATATTATTACAAATAAATAGCTAAGTTTGGTAGCTATGGGTTAATTGTAGCTTTAGGTAATCGATAAAATCTAACAGTTCAGTATCAGAGAGTTGATAGCGCGATCGCTTGCCATATTTTTGCTTTAAAAACTCTCGTCCCTGTTCTGAACTCCAATTTAATTGTGATAAATATGTATCAGTTTGGGCAATAAAACCTGAACGATGTTCAGATGAATTTAACTCTTGATGGGAATTTTGAATATTGTTAATTTTCAGGCTAACTTTTTTCCCTAAAGCTTGCCAATCTATTTCTTGATGTCCATCCCAATTAACATCTATAGCACGATAAGTTACTGGATTATAGATTGTACAAAATACTATTGTTTTATCACCAGGGCTAACTGCAATTGTCAATGGATGACACAATTGTTCATATGTCAAAGCATCCAGTGAAAGTAACAAACTTTTAGAAAAATACGATTCACTACCTGAGCGAACTACATAAGGTTTATCTGCCAAAATATGCAAATCAGTTTTTTCAGATTCACCATGTGATGTCTCTACTTTTTTATTAACTTCTATATCTGTGATTAATCCTGTCAAAGCTCTATCATAAATCGGAATTGGTTTAGTATCATCTGAGAGCATATACCAACAGTGATCGTTTTCTTTGCTGACAAAAACATATTGAGCTTTTGGAATAGAGCCGAACCCTAATTTCATATCCATAATTAGCTTGACGATTTTGCTAAATAGATTGAGCAGACACCCAACTTTGATAAATTACATAGTCAAATGCTGAGTATCGTTAATAGATATAATTCCCCAACCATCAAGCTAATTAACATCATAGAATACTCTACTTAACCCTCCGCGCTCCTCCGCGTGAACCTCTGCGTTTAAAAATCCAATCGGACACTCCCATAAATTAAACCTCACATCAAGGAAATCTGAGCCTTGAGGTGAGGTTAAGTTATAAAGCAGGTTAATGTGAAAGTGAAAAATTATTACAGAAATTTTCAAATTTAGTGAATTATGCAGTGGTTATGCGATCGCACCTCACACTATAGTTTCTGGCTCGAAACCTAAAGCCTTTAACCTGGTTTCTAGCATTTTCACCCGTTCTTCTGCTTCTAATCGTTGCCGTTCTTCCAAATTTGCCTTTTCTTGTGCTACGAAAATTAGTTCTTCTGGTGTCAGCAATCTGTGTTTTTGACTGTCATACCAGTACAACCATTCCCTAGCGATTCCTTGATAAAGTCCTCGTTCCCTCCCAATTCCTAACCCAATTTCTGGCAACCAAATGGGATTTCCTGACATGAGCAAGTATTCCCCATCTTCTAGGCGATAGACTTCCAAAGCCGGATTTTTGCGCCGGAAAGGATTGTACACAACGTAGTACAAAATTCCCATCTCAGCATAAACTTCTTTTTTGGTGCTGTATTCTCCTAGATGTTTGGGCGAGGCTACTTCTATTGCTATAATTGGCGGATTTTCTTCTTCCCACAGCACATAGCTGAGGCGTAAATCCCCATCAACAAAACGTTTGACTCCTACACTGAGAAAACCATCAGGGACGATCGCTGGTTTTTTTGGGTCATAATAAATACCCATCTTGACACCAAAGTACCAATCCCATCGGTCTAACCAAACCAAAGCCAGTGTAGCTTTGAGTAAACTAGGAATTAAATCTTGTATTTCATTATCCACAGGCGTATCCTCGGAGTTCGGTAGCTCTTCGGAAGATGGTAAACAGTGTAACGAATTGTAGTTTAACATGAGAGGTTTTCACAGATTCTAATTTTAGATATAGAAATTTATTGAACATAAATTGACTAACAAGTAACTAAAGATAGCGTACATCAATATGCTGGACATAACGCGCTCTCTATAAATTGTGGGTTTTCATCAGATATTTAGTACATCGCGGCGAAAATCAAGATACTATTCTCAATCGTTCAAAATCTTAAAATACAGGATTTTTGATTTTTGACTTTTGACTTCCGCCTAGCGGTGCTAGGCACTATCAAAGGATAATAAAGTTAAGGAGGAATAGAAAATATTTTGATTTTCTTAATTTTCTTAATAAGAGTATAACTTATGAGTCAAACCCCTATTACAGTCACTTATTCATTAGAGGAAATCTTAGTGCAAATCAACCAGAAGCTAGATGTCTTACAAAAAGACGTTACAGATATTAAAATTGGCCAAATTAAACTAGAAGCTGAACTAACAGGAAAAATTGATAAACAAGACATTCAACTAACAGGAAGAATTGACAAGCTGGAATCTGAAGTGACAGGAAGAATTGACAAGCTAGAAGCTGAACTCAAAGGGGATATTAAGGCATTAGAAACGGAGGTTAAGGGAATAGGCAAGCGGTTAGATATTCAAGAATTTATCAATCGTTCTGTGGTGGTTGGCTTTGTCTTAGCATTGACAGCCGGAGCTATCAAGTTATTTTTCCTCAACATCCCTAATTAGTGTTGTGATAGTGAGCAGAGAACCCCGATTTCTCCAAGAAACCGGGGTTCTAAAATTTCGTAATTCTCAACAAATCCCAATTAATTACCAATTGCTGGTGCATTCAAAGAAACTGCTGCTGCTTCTGGTTTTTGATCTACCAAGGTGGGTACAGAATCACGCAACCTAGCTGTCAGTTGTACAGTTGTAGCGTCGTACATCTGAGTCAGTAACTTGGGATAAAAACCAATACCAATAATTGGTACTAACAGACAAGCAATGATAAAAACTTCACGGGGTTCAGCGTCTATCAAAGCTTGATGAGAAACTAATTCTTCGTTTTCTTGTCCGTAGAAAATTTCCCGTAACATTGATAGCAAGTAAATTGGAGTTAAAATCACTCCCACTGCCATCAAAAATACGACGATGACTTTAAATGTAGGGCTATAAGCATCGCTGGTAGCAAAGCCGACAAATATCATTAACTCTGCCACGAAACCACTCATACCTGGCAATGCCAAGGAAGCCATTGAACAAGCGGTAAACATGGCGAAAATCTTCTGCATCCGCTTACCGATACCACCCATTTCATCCAACATTAGGGTATGTGTCCGGTCATAGGTTGCACCGACAAGGAAGAACAAACTCGCCCCAATTAACCCATGTGACACCATTTGCAATACTGCCCCACTTAATCCTAAATCGGTGAAGGAGGCAAACCCAATAATCACAAAGCCCATGTGAGAAATTGAGGAGTAAGCAATTTTACGCTTCAGGTTACGCTGGGCAAAGGATGTTAAGGCAGCATAGATGATGTTAACTACCCCCAAAATTACCAAAGCGGGGGCAAAATAAGCATGGGCATCTGGTAGAATGCCAGCATTCATGCGAACTAGGGCATAACCACCCATTTTCAGGAGAATCCCAGCCAGTAACATATGTACCGGGGCTGTAGCTTCACCGTGGGCATCTGGTAGCCAGGTATGCAAGGGAATGATGGGCAACTTGACGGCGTAGGCAATCAGCAAGCCACCGTAAATTAACAATTGGAAATTTAAGGCGTAATCTTTGAGAGCGAGCGATCGCATATCAAAGGTAACATCATTGCCATAAAATGCCATTGTCAACGCTGCGATTAAAATAAACAGCGAACCGCCAGCCGTGTACAAAATAAACTTGGTGGCTGCGTATTGGCGTTTTTTACCGCCCCAAATTGCTAGCAGCAGGTAAACGGGAATCAATTCCAACTCCCACACCAGAAAAAATAGCAGCATATCCTGGACAGCAAACACGGCGATTTGACCGCCGTACATGGCCAAAAGCAAAAAGTAAAACAGTTTCGGCTTGAGTGTCACTGGCCAAGCCGCTAAAGTTGCCAAGGTGGTAATGAATCCAGTCAACAAAATTAATGGCATAGACAAGCCATCTACCCCTACTGACCAATTCAAATCTAGTTGGGGGACCCAGGCATAACTCTCCACCATTTGCAAATCAGGATTGGAGAAGTCATACCCAGTATAAAAGGCGTAAACAATCAGTGCGAAATCTATCAGCCCCACAATCAGGGAGTACCAACGCACTGTTTTACCGTCTTTATCTGGGATAATGGGGAGCAGTAGCGACGCAGCGATCGGTAACAAGATAATCGTCGTCAGCCACGGGAAATTAGCTGTATTCATCACAATTCGTCTGCTATCAAAATCATGTTTGCCAAAAAGCCACTAGCTATTAACTAACAGCTTTTTTTAGCTTTGAGTGTCAATGTTATGTTGATTTAATAAAAATGAATCAAGATGAAGGTCGCCTCCTAGGTAGCAATGCCTTCATCCTGATTAAAGTTAATGCCTGGGTAATACGTAGTAAATACTGAATTAACACCTTTGTTAGTTGAAAGTTGGGAGTGCTGAGTAAAGACATAAGCTACAGTATCTTGACTCCTGATATTTTTCTGACTCATAACTCAGGACTCAGCACTCACTACTCAATTAAGTTACACCAAAGAAAATAACTAAGCCCAAAACTGCCCCAAACACGATGAGGGCATAAAATTGAACACGTCCATTTTCCAGGTATTTGAGACCTTCACCACTAACGAGGGTGAAAAAGCCTGTGAGGTTAACTGCACCATCAACCACTCGGAAGTCTACTTCCATGACTTGTCTAGCTAGGCGGCGTAAACCCAGGACAAAGACACGGTGGTAGATGTCATCGAAATACCACTTGTTGAGGGATAGTTCGTAAAGTGGCTTGATTTTAGCAGCGATCGCAGCTGGGTCAATTTTACGCTGCAAATACATCAAAGAAGCCAAGGTAATCCCAATTAAGGAAACACCGACTGAACCACCCGCCATGACATAAAACTCATTGGGGTCGAACTCGGCGGCTTTTTCAAGGACTTCAGCCATGCTTTCTGTCGGGGAGAAGATAAACCGTTCAAAGTAATTGTTGTAGGGTGTACCTACTAAACCAATCAACATTGAAGGTATAGCCAACACTAGCAAGGGTAAGGTCATCGTCCAAGGCGATTCATGGGGAGAATGACTGTGATGGCCGTGATCACCATGATGATCCCCTGTAGCTGCCAATTCTCCTTTTTTCATTGCCCCAGGGCCAAAATTTGGTACTGGTGCTGCTGATGCTGAATCTAGTTCGAGAACAATTGTTGCTGCTTTCTTGAGCTTATCTTTGATTTTCTCGTCATTACCCCGGAATTTACCTTCAAATGTCGAGAAATACATTCTAAACATATAGAAAGCTGTAATTCCGGCAGTAATCCAGCCAATAAACCAGAGAAGTGGGTTAGCAGCATAGGCTGAACCGAGAATTTCATCCTTTGACCAGAAGCCAGCAAAGGGAGGAAGCCCAGAAATTGCCATGCAACCAATTAAGAATGTGAGTCCGGTAGCGGGCATATACTTCCGCAATCCACCCATTAAGCGCATATCTTGTGCCAATACTGGGTCATGACCTACGACACCTTCCATGCCGTGAATCACCGAACCAGAACCCAAGAACAACATCGCCTTGAAATAGGCGTGAGTCATTAGGTGGAATAAACCAGCACTGTACGCACCTACTCCCATGGCCATAACCATGTAGCCTAACTGGGAGATGGTGGAGTAAGCCAAACCCTTCTTGATGTCGTTTTGGGTCATGGCAATGGTAGCCCCCAAAAACGCCGTAAATGCCCCTGTAAAGGCAATCACGTTCATTGCGGCTGGAACGTGTTCAAAAACGGGGTACATCCGGGCAATCAGGAATACCCCAGCTGCCACCATTGTTGCGGCGTGGATTAAGGCAGAAATGGGGGTGGGGCCTTCCATTGCGTCTGGTAGCCAGACGTGTAGGGGAAATTGAGCGGATTTAGCAACTGGGCCGAGGAAAACTAAAATCGCAAACACAACTGCCAGGAAATTGCTCAATGAGCCTGTTTCTACCAGTTCTGCTAGGCGATCGCCCATGACGTTGAAATCGAAGCTGCCTGTAGCCCAAAATAGCCCCAGAATGCCGAGGAGTAGACCGAAGTCGCCGACGCGGTTGGTGACAAATGCTTTTTGGGCTGCATCTGCTGCTGACTTGCGATCGTACCAGAAGCCAACTAGCAAGTACGAACACATCCCCACTAGTTCCCAGAAGATATAAATCTGTACTAGGTTAGGGCTGATCACTAAACCCAACATTGATGAGCCAAACAAGCTGAGATAGGCGTAAAATCTCACATATCCTGGGTCATGAGCCATATAGCCATCAGTGTAAACCATGACTAAGAAGGCTACCGTTGTGACAATCACCAACATCAGGGATGTGAGGTTGTCGATAGTGTAGCCCATGCTCAAGTGGAAATTGCCTGCTGCTGCCCATTCTAGGGTGTGGAGATAGGTTGGGTGTCCTTGGAGTTGACTCCACAGCAAGGCAAGGGACAGACCCATCGCTGCGCCCATCAGGGAAATGATCAACACAGCATTTAGCTGCCGCAGGCGGTTTGTCGTCTCGTTAAACGAAATCAAGCCTAGACCGACTAGCATTGCCCCCAAAAGTGGCAATACCGGGATCAGCCAGGCGTATTGATAGATTACTTCCATCACTGACGGGTACTTTTAGGATTCTTGACTAACTTTGGACTCTACTGTACGGTTTTGCCGGCAGCAACTGTCCAGGTCGGAACTGTTAACAATTGTGACACACACCCTAGATGATAAAATACCCCACTCGAACACATTTGAGTGGGGTGTTAAGCATGGTTTTAGATTTAGGGACAAATTAATTCAAGGACTGGGAATTTTAGATTTTGGATTTTGCGTTCGCGTAGCGTGTCGTAGACAAAATTTCCTACGACGGGAAAACCGCCGTAGGAAACTTTTTAAGACGGATTTTAGATTAAATCTCTATTCACAATCATCAATCCACAATCCACGCATTGAATTGCCCAATGCCCAATTAGGCTAAATGTAATTCTAATTCGGATGTTGTGACGCTACTGTAAGCTTTTGGAAGATTACTGTAGTTGAGTTTAATTTCCTCTAAAGCTAGGCGTAAGTCATATCTACCACGAAAACCTTCTAGACGATGCCGAATTATGCCATTTTCAATTAGCAGTAAGGTTGGCAGCGACTTGAGGCGATAGGTGTTAGATAGCTTGAAATTTTCATCAGCGTTAATCCCAACTAGCTTAATTTGATCACCACATTGAACTTGAAATTCCAGCAGCAAAGGGTGGATAATGCGACATAGTCCACACCAAGGTGCTTCAAAATTGACTAAAACCGGAACTGGAGATTCTAAAACTTCTTGAGTAAATGTCCGCTCACTAACCGACAACACCATGATGCCTCTAGAATTATAGGTTTTTATTATCAAACTAGCTATCAGCAGAAGAAGTTAGCAAGCTAGTCAACGCTTCGTAGCAGGTATTTTTCAAAATTTTTGTTGTTTGTGACACAAAAGTCAGCACGATTTTAACGGCAAAAATTAGGTTATTCAAGTCCTGGCAACTTCTTGCAGAAAGGGTGTTTTAAGTGCTGTGCTGTATACTCCCCAAAGAAAGTGATTGCTTAGTGACTTACGCATATAAAAATATGGAACCCAATGACCACACCCTGACTAACAGCTATTTCAATTAATTCTACATTGATTTGGTAGCAATTGATCAGGGGAATTTTTTCCTGGGTTAGTATTTTTTTGGGGATTGGGGATCAGTCAAAACTACCAATTTACCCTACTGGTCGCCATAATTAACAAGGGATGCGCCCACCAAAGTAATCCGATGAAAATAGCAACACCTAAGTAAGCAGGACGGACAAATTCCTGCCATTTAAGAGATTGACGACCATCAATAATTGCCGCGAAGGGCATGATAGACGTGCGTTGTTTCACAATTTCAAAGGCTTCGCCGTAGCGGTAGTGTAAGCGGCGATCGCCATGCCATACCCCAAATAAATGATGCAACACTAAGCCAATGGATGTCACTAGGGTAAAGCTAGTCCCTAACCACAGGGTATGGGCAATACACCAAATTATTTGCCCCACCATCTGGGGGTGACGGGTAATTCTGATCACACCTGTCTCATATAGATGTACTTGGGGCTTTTGAATAGCAGCAATTTCTAGTAGATTGAAGGTGGCAGGATACAAAAATAAGAATGAAATCGCTGACAATACCCAGACTGTGGCTTTTACCCCTGGTACACCCTGTAATTGCCAAAGTTGCGCTCCTTCATAACGGTGATTAAAAAAGTAAGTAATGACTATGACAGCCAACGGTAGACTAATTAATGCAAAAATAATGCGATAAAGCCTTGGCCCGATGCGCTTTTCTGCCCAAGGTCGCAAAGCTGCCCCTCCACTGTGGGCGATCGCAAAAATTAACAATAACCCCAGCATGACAAAATGACTCGGAGCTAACCAAGGATTCAAAATCATAAAAACAGGTAAAGTAATTTAAAGAAAAGTTAACGATATACAACCAATACCACAAAGTATTCAACAGGGGACTTGCGTCAAAATGTTGTGGTACTGTCTTTTTCCAGTCAAGCCTCTAGATTCAAAATGTAATCAATCGTGTCTATGATGATTGATTGCCAAAGTTGCTCCTTTCAAAGTTTGTGGGTTGAGCCTTATGTCTGACCTTCCATTCACTTTAGATCAGTTACGTATTCTCAAAGCGATCGCGGTAGAAGGGAGTTTCAAGCGCGCTGCTGATAGTCTCTATGTCTCCCAACCTGCTGTGAGTTTGCAAGTGCAGAACTTAGAACGGCAGTTGGATGTCCCCTTATTTGACCGGGGCGGACGACGCGCCCAATTAACCGAAGCAGGGCATCTACTATTGAGCTACGGTGAAAAAATTCTCAGTTTGTGTCAGGAAACTTGCCGCGCTATTGAGGATTTACAAAATCTCCAAGGCGGTACTTTAATTGTTGGTGCTTCTCAAACCACTGGGACTTATCTGCTGCCTAAAATGATTGGGATGTTCCGCCAAAAATATCCCGATGTCGCAGTCCAATTACACGTCCACTCGACTCGTCGCACTGCTTGGAGTGTAGCTAATGGTCAGGTGGATTTGGCAATTATTGGCGGTGAAATCCCCGGAGAACTAGCGGATTCTTTAGAAATTATTCCCTATGCCGAAGATGAATTGGCTCTGATTTTACCTGTATTTCATCCCTTTGCTAAACAAGAATCCATTCAAAAAGAAGACTTATATAAACTGCAATTCATTACTTTAGACTCCCAATCAACTATTCGCAAAGTCATCGATCAGGTACTAGTACGCTGCGAACTTGATAGCAGACGTTTTAAAATTGAAATGGAACTCAATTCCATCGAAGCAATTAAAAATGCTGTGCAGTCTGGTTTAGGTGCTGCCTTTGTCTCTACTAGTGCGATCGCTAAAGAATTGCAGATGGGTGTACTTCACCGTACCCCGATTGATGGTGTGGTTGTCAAACGCACACTATGGCTGATATGTAATCCTAATCGCTATAGATCCAAAGCGGCAGAAGCTTTCAGCCAAGAAATATTACCCCAGTTTGCTACCCCTGAATGGCATCAGGATATTTTTAACCTGTCACAAAAAAAACACATGGTCACTCCATTAGAAGCTGTGTTACCAATTTCTAATAATGAAGGTTAATCCTTCTCTATTGCTTTGAGGATACACAGCATTGACTACGAAGAATCAGGAAGAATCCCCCAGCTTTTGATAAAAACTACTAGCGTTAGCAATGTTTTTATAGCCGTGGGAGAGTACGTCAATACAAAAATACAATGGAAGTCTACTGCACTCGTCCAGCGTGTCAACGTCCACAAAATCATTGTCCCGATTTAGACGATACGACAATCAAAACCACACCGCAAAAATACTGTACTAGCTGCGGTATGCCTTTGATGTTAGATGGTCGATACGTACCCGTAAAATTATTGGGTAAAGGGGGGTTTGGTGCAGCCTTCCTAGCACTTGATCGTCGATTTCCAGGGATGCGTCAGTGTGTAGTCAAACTGTTCCAACCTCCGAGTCATTTCACACCAGAACAACTAGAAGTAGCAGAAAAACTATTTGAAAGAGAAGCTAATGTCCTAGCTTACATAGGCGAAGAACACGATCAAATACCCCAGTTGTTCGCCTTTTTTCCTATGTTTGTTCCCAGTTTGCAACCAGGACAACAAGACCAGTTTTTTTACTTGGTACAAGAATATATTGATGGACAAAATCTAGAAGAAGAGCTAGTTCAAAATGGTAAATTTTCTGAACAGCAAGCTTTAGAATTACTCCAAGAAAGTCTCAAAATCCTCAAATTTATCCACGATAAACAAATTATTCACCGAGACATCAAACCTTCCAATATTATGCGTCGTCGGGATGGTAAACTTTTTATCTTAGATTTTGGCGCAGTTAAACAAGTCACAACCGTCTCAGGTGTTGGTGCTGGTTCTTCTACAAGTATTTACACCCCTGGGTTTGCCGCACCTGAGCAAATAACTGGGAATCAGGTATTCAAATCTACAGACCTCTATGCTTTAGCGGCAACTGTTATTAACTTGTTAACAGAAAAAGAACCTACGCAACTCATTGATCCTCATAGCAATAGGTGGATATGGCAAAAGGAAGTTAGTATTAATAGTCACTTTGTTTATATTTTAAACAAAATGCTCTTGCCTGCTGCTGAACAACGTTTCCAATCAGCTGATCAGGTACTTGCAGCAATGGAGCAGTATTTGACACACGCAACATCTCCACCACAGCGAAAAGCAAATACGACTTTCTCTACCTGGGAATTATTGACAGGTGCAGCATTTAGTGGTTTTGAAGGTGGATTGATGGCGATCGCACTCTCCCATCTGATTCCATCACCTATAATTTCTTTGATTATTGCCTTGATGATATTGGGTTTGCTGATATTTGCCCAAACTAAGCGGTGGATTAAAAAATTATATTTATTAATTATTGCCGTAATTAGTTTCGTAATTGTGCTGTTTATTCCAGGAATTACACCACTAGAACTTGTAGTTACATCAGTGGTAGGGGGTTTATTAGCGATCGCTGCTACATCCTTATTTCGTCTAATTTATAAATTACTCTCTCAGATCATGTAAAACAATTTTGGGATCAAGGGATACCCATGTCTCAAAAAAACGAAACACTGATACTTGTTTTAGCAAGTATTATCCCCATTGGGTTAGTTTTGGGTGGCTTATGGTTTATGTTCGTCAGAAAATCATCAATTCCTATACAAACTACTAACAGCCTGAAGAAAATCTGGAAGCTCAACAAAAAGGTTTTAGTCTCAAAGAAATCGCCGTAGCAATTGATGGCATTGCGATCGCAGTTAACCATAAACTCAACATTTCTGGTTTAACTATTGCCCAACTTCAAGCCATCTACACTGGCAAAATCACCAACTGGCAAGAGGTTGGGGGAAAAAATTTACCAATTACGCCCTTAACCCGTCCTCAAGAATCTGGCGGGACGGTAGCTCAAGAATTATTAGAGAAGACTGGATTTATCCGCATTAAATAATTAGAAATAATGTAAAATTAATAACATTAGTTAAAATGCTTAAAACTTAGGCACTTGTGACGAAATACTCACACGGCAATTGAAATAATGTAATTAATTAAAACTCGTTCATGTCACAGAAGAATGAAACTACGGTTTTAGTCATATCTCTGCTAAGTACAGTGGCGATCATTGGCGGAGGTGGTTGGTTTTATAGTAAGTATCTGGGAAACAATATTTCTGTCACTCCCGACCCTAAATCTTCAAAAACCTTATCATTTGAAGATCGGATTAGTTTTGGTGAAAAAACTTTAATTACCGGTGACATTACGCCTGAAAAACAAGCAGGGATAGCTGCGATCGCTAATCGAAATTATAGTCAAGCGATCGCTAATTTAGAATCTTCTCTAAGACGTAAACCCAATGACCCAGAAGCATTGATCTATCTGAACAATGCTCGTATTGGTTCTGCCAACAGCTACACTATTATTGTCTCTGCGCCTATCATTAGTCACCCAAAGCTGAATGAATCAGATCCTGGGTTAGAAATTTTAAGAGGTGTTGCTCAAGCCCAAAATGAAATTAATGCGGCTGACAAAATTCAAGGGGTTTCGCTGAAAGTGGGGATAGCGAACGATGACAATAAGCCAGATGTTGCTAAAGAAGTTGCTACTAATTTAGTCAACAATCCCCAAGTGTTAGGTGTCGTGGGACATTTTGGTAGTGACACTACCATAGCCGCAGGCACAGTCTATAACACAGGAAAACTTGTAGCAATTTCTCCCACCAGTACTTCTACCCAAATTTCTAACTCTAGTCCTTATGTTTTTCGCACAGTTCCCAATGATTTCATTGCTGCGAGAACTTTAGCTAATTACATGACAAGTACCTTGCAAAAAAGAAAAGCAGCAGTTTTTTTTAATGCCAAAAGTAGTTACAGTCAGTCTCTAAAGTCCGAGTTTCGTGCTGCTGTGGGCTTGCAGGGTGGGGAGGTATTTGATGAATTTGATGTTTCCGATGTAAATTTTAATGCGGCTCAAAGTGTACAACAGGCTAATCAACAAGGGGCAGAAGTGTTAATGTTAGCTGCTAATACTGCCACTTTAGACCAAGCTCTACAAGTCGTTCAGATTAACCAGAACAGGCTGATTCTTCTGGGGGGAGACAGTTTTTATTCGATAAAGATTTTAGAAAAGGGCAATGCCCAAGCCGTAGGGATGGTAGTGGCTGCTCCCTGGCATATTGCTGGTGATCCCCAATCTAGTTTTCCTTCCCGATCCCAGAATTTATGGAAGGGGGATGTCAGCTGGCGAACGGCAATGTCTTATGATGCGACAGTAGCCTTAATCACCGCACTAAAACGCAATCCCACTCGTTCTGGTGTGCAAGAAGCCCTTTCAGCCCGTGATTTTTCTACTAATGGAGCTTCTGGGGTCATTCGGTTTTCCCCTTCAGGCGATCGTAATGTCTCAGCAGTTCAACTAGTCAAAATAGTCCCCGCTTCTCCTTCTCGTTCTGGTACTGGCTTTGACTTTGAGCCAGTGCGGTAATTAGCTGATAGTTGGTAATTGTACCTGCTTCTCATCGAGGGGCGGGTTTCTCAAATTTGATCAACAGGGTAAACTTAGGGGCTGTAAATTACTTCCAAGCCCCTCCCTAAAAATGTTTCGATTTTGAGGCTTATTTACCAAGCTTGCCCGATGACACAATCTGTTTGTGGTGGTCAAACAGATTGGGTTGACTGAGCAGTAAGTGAATGTTGCTGGCGGCGACTTACTGCTGACTGATCGGGGGTAGGAACTATTTCACTAGAGTTGACCGTTACAGTTAACCGACATCTGCTAAACAGAGCGGCAGTTCCTAACCGTAGATGCCCTAACGACGATGAATCAGGCTTTCTTAGCTGGCTCTATTAATCGACTCTGCTGGCAGGCAAATCAGATTATCCCCTTGGGTAAGAATTAAGCCACGTTGACGCAGTTTGCCCATCAAGCGGGTAACAGTTACGCGGGTTGAACCAATCGCACTACCGATTTGGGCATGAGTAAGGGGGAAAGGTAGGCAATAGCCACGAATTACATCGGGATCGGTATCGCTCATCGCAGGCTCTCCATATTCCTCAATCAATAAAGTGAGGAATCCGAGGAGTCTGTCAATTGTACGGCGTTGTCCCAAAGCACTCAGCCATAGAAGTTTACGCTGGTGCTGGTATCTGAAAGCATCCATGACTTCACGACGGAAGTGAGGCCAATTGTCTAGATCGTGCCAGTACATCCACAACACTGCTGTTTGATCAACGTGAGCGTAAGATTGCAGGGTGAATGGTGACTGAGCCACAATTTCAAATGGCTGTCCTGCGCCAACAAAACCTAAGAAAGCTTCTTCTGGAGTTCTGTTGATGCGTCGAGAAGTTAACTGACTCGCGGTAGCACTCACTTGGGCAGTTCCTACCATGCGGATTGCACCCCTTTGAACCAAATACAGCAATCCAGGACGGGCTGGAATTCGCTCATCTTTGCTAAAGGTGCGGCAGCGATAGTGTTCTTGAGCCCAGTCAAGAATACGTTGCCAAGTCAGAAAAGGGCGTGATGCCTCAGAAAAAGAAGATGGAGATTGCATAGGTAACAAAGAGCGTTCGGCTGAAGACAAAGACGACATAAAAAAGGTGCAAGGAGTGTCTTTGTGTATTTGAAGTAGGCCTAACGCCTAACAGCGTCAGCCATCAAAAAAGTAGAGAGCAATTTGCGCCCTACTATTTTGTTATACTTCCTACTGTACAATGATGGTAGTAAAGTTTACATATTATTCATCTAATATTTATGAAATTTTATGCTAATCTCATTTTTCTTTGTTTAGAAAAATTTTATATCTAAAGACTGATGACGGCTACTCCAGTGTTTTTCGCCACAAAGTCTTTGAGGAAAATATCAGTGTTATAGATTCTACTAGTGAGTAAAAATACGGCTATTAAGAATTTAATATACAGCTACTTGCTGTCTGGAATGAATTTTTATCTTACTCAAGGGAATGAAAAGCACATAATACCTGGAAGAATACCTCTATATCAGGGTAGAGATATTAATCGAGTTTTGTATATTTCTGGTGTGGCGTTGCGGCTAGCAAAATCTCATAATTCAGTACCTTGGGAGATAGCCAATGCGATCGCTTCCCACATAGCAGATAACTGTGGTGAAGCATTGCTAGTACAAATAGTTGCTCCTGGTTTGATTCACATAGAATTAACACATGATTTGTTAGCAGCTTGGTTACAAAGTGTCGCCGTTGGGGAATCAAAGAGTAGTTTAAATTTCATCGGTATCAAGTCACCACTTCCAGACAAAGGTGAAAGAGTAAAAAGTCACAATCCATCACGCTTATTTAGCATTCAGTATGCCCATGCACGCTGCTATTCGTTGATATTACTGGCTCATCGTGAAGGCTTGATAAAATTGCAAGAACCACTATCAGCAAATAGCGAAAGCTGGCATTTGGGAAGTTTGGTAGTAACAGAAGCATTACCTTGGCTCAATAGCGATGATCGCCAATTACGCCTGCATCACCTGGCCGAGAGTCATTTAATTATGCAATTAGTGAAAGCAGTAGATGAATTAGAGTGTGCTGAGGATGCTGGCTCAGTTAACTGGGAAAAAATAGGATGGGATTTGAGTCAAGCTTTTGAGGCTTTTTGGTGTCAATGTCGCATTTGGGGTGAGGTGAAAACTAACTCACCAGAACTCGCTCAAGCCAGATTGGGATTAATAATGGCTACTCAATCTGTTTTAAGGTTTTTATTGATAGTCAAATTACGGATTGTCGCACCAGTGGATCTGTGACTAGTGGATTTTAGATTGAACCAATCCACTCATTGAATTGCCCAATTCACATTTTCCGGGATCAAAACTTTTCTAACTAGGTATTGACGGATTTATCGACCTCAGTTATAGTAACAGGTGTGTGAGGAGCGAACCAGCAAGAACACCGAGACGAAACACGGCCAGTCGTCGGTGTTCTTTCTGATTTTAGGGGTTTTTAGATTAATCTAAACTTTACTGACCATCCTCAAGCAAGTAAAAATTTTTCAATCGCGGTTGCTGCGCCATCAACCTCTACACTAGGAGCAACCCAATCAGCGATCGCTTGCACACCATCTGGGGCATTCCCCATAGCTACACCGATCCCGGCATATTCCAGCATTTCTAAATCATTGAAGTTATCGCCGATAGTCATAACGTTGTGACTTTGTAAGCCTAATATTTCTTCTGCTAGGTAACGGACAGCATTACCCTTATTGACAACAGCGTTAGTTGCTTCAAAGAAGGTAGCAACAGAGGTTGTCATGTATAGTTCAGCCGGCGTGTATTGGCGGCGTAAATTCCCTAATAAATCTGTGATGACAGATATATCATCACACAAGGCTAAAATCTTTGTGGGTTCATTGGAGAGAGTTTGGCGTAAATCTCCTACAGCTATAGGAGTAATGCCAGAACGTGCAGCATAGGTTTGAGTTTCTGGGGTTACTTCCCGCACATACAGCTGATCATTGATGTAGAAGTGAACAGAGAGGAGCGATCGTAATGCTGGCTGTTCAAAATAGTCTAGTAGTTGCTCGGCAATATCTCTAGCTACTGGTGAATGTTGATGAATCTTTTGGCTAACTGGATCTTGAATCCACGCTCCCTGATAGGCCATGAGTGGCAAAGTAGAATTTACATCTTGGTGAAAGCGTAACGCCGAGCGATACATTCTCCCGGTGGCGATCGCTACTGGAATACCTTTAGCTTGAACGGCGGCGATCGCTTCTTTGACAGCTTGACTAACTGTGTTGGATTCTCCCGAAATTGTGCCGTCTATATCTACAACTAGTAATTTAATCTCTTGGGCTGGTGCGCTTTGCATAAATTCCCCAGGTTTCAACTCTCAGTTAGAGGGTATCAGACTCTAGGAGCATCTTATACCAATTCGCAATTCGCAATTCGCAATTCGCAATTAAGAAAGTCAGATACCATCTGGGTTTCAAGCTTTGCATCTATTGCTTAATTTTGGAGAATTGGTATTAAATGTTTGATTTTTCTATTCAGTTGTATTTTGGGAAACCGATGAGGTGTTGAACTTTGATAGATACATCAGGAAAGGCTAGGGGTGAAATAGTGTTTGTGGTTAGTGTTAGTTCGGTGGTGTATTGTCGATTTTTGAGGTCACGGAATACTTGTAATTGGGGAGTCTTGAGATTGACAACCCAGTATTCAAAAATACCAGCCTCAGCATAAATTGCTTTTTTCTCATCTAAATCTTTGCTGAGGGTGGCTTTCGAGAATTCCATCACCCAAAATATGTCTTCAGGGTAGGGATGATGTTCTAGGTAAACTTCACCTAAAGGTTTGACAATGGCAATATCAGGGACTGGTTCGGAATCGTTGGGTAAGGTGATGGGTTTAGCATCGCGGATTTTTACCCGTTCACCTAGTAGCGTGCGAAGATAATCGGCGGCTTCTGTGTTGTAGTAGGCGTGAGGTTCGCGTTCTGGGGGCATTAGGATAAGGTCGCCGCGTAATAACTCTATAGGCTGGTCGTCAAAAATCCCGGCTTCTATTGCTCGGTGATAGCGTTCAATTGTCCATTTATAGGTAGTTACTGTCATGACCTTAGATCACCAATCTATTGGCAAACCGAACTGTTCTAAGATTTCCCCGTCTTGCAAAAGTGGCTGAATACTACTGTCAACTGCGATGCGACCACCAGATAGTACCAACGCTCTATCAGTCACTTTTCCTAACCAATGTAATTCATGGGAAGCAATTAATATGACTTGCACTGGTAAATTTAATAATACTTGCGCTAAGTGTCGCCGCCATGCGGGATCAAGTCCAGTGGTTGGCTCATCTAAAATCAAAATTGTTGGTTCTAGTGCCAAAATGGCGGCGAGGGCTACTAGTCGTCTTTGCCCCCCTGATAGTTCGTGGGCGGAACGGTTGGCGTAGGCTGCTAGACCAAAATCTGCTAATAATTGGCGGGCGCGATCGCTGGCTATGGCTGCTGGTACACCGTAGTTACGTGGCCCAAAAGTAATATCTTCGAGGATGGTGGGCATAAATAATTGGTCGTTGGCATCTTGAAAGCCAAAACCAATGTATCGCCGGACTTGGGGTAATGTTTTTGGTTCTAGAGGGATACCATTAATCAAAATTTTTCCAGATTTCGGCTCTTTCAAACCAATCAGATTTTCTAGCAAGGTACTTTTACCAGAACCAGTTGCACCCATTAACGCCACGCGATCGCCTGCATTCAAGGTAAAAGAAATATCTTGTAAGACTTGTTCTTGGTGCGGATAGGCATACACCAAGTTTTTTACCTCAACTATGCCAGTGTGGGGATTACGGGTGGAAGTGTGGGGGTTAAAAGTTAAAGATTTCAAGATTCACAATTTAATATAGGAACTGAAGGTAAAACAAAGAGCGATCGCCCAAGCCATCAGGAGAATAAAACGCTCTTTAATTCTAAATGTGAAATCTATGGGTAGTTGTCCGTTGTAACCGCGAATTACCATCGCACCATAGACTCGTTCGGCTCGATCCAAACTGCGGAGATACAAACTTCCAATCATGGCTGCACTGGCGTAACGCAGCCAGCCAGATGTACCATTCAGACCCCTGAGTTGTGCGCTGCGCTGCATCCTTTTGACTTCCGCCAGTAATATTTCTAGATATTGCCCAGCCAGCAGTAAATTTTCTTTCATAGCCATCGGTACAGGTAAACTCTTGAGAGCAATACCGAAACTGTGGGGGGGTAATGTTAATAAAAAACTATTCATGACGATGAGACAGACAAGAGAACGAACTAAGAGAAAACTGGCTCGTTCCCAACCCAAGGGTAATGCAACTAGGGATAAGAAAATTAATTCTGTGCCTAGCAATCCTCCCAGGTGGCGAATTGGTGGACGTAGAAATGCTAGCCAAAAAATAGCGATCGCACCATATACAGCCAGCCAATACCAAGCATGATGCTTTAATAAAGCTGTCCCGACAACAATTAATAGAGATAGATGCAAGCGTAACGGTAACGCCATAGTCAATTCAAAATTCCCAATTAAGACGTATCAGATTAACTGCTATATAAATTCTAGACAAGTCTAGACATTTATTTCTTACTTCACTGGGAGCATGGGAGCGGTTATCCCTCAGTAAGCTTTTAAGGTTTAGCCAACCTCGATAAATTTATTGCAGCGTTTAAATCCCTGTCCATTGAATGACCACAACTACCACAGTTATAGGTTCTTTCTTTAAGGGGCATATCTTGAATATGTCCACAATTGGAACAGGTTTTACTGGATGGATACCAACGATCTGCAATAATTATTTTGCAACCAAACTTTTTAGCTTTATATTCCAACTGACGTTTAAACTCATAAAAACTGCAATCAGCAATTACTTGAGCTAATTTATGGTTAGATAACATCCCAGAAACATTTAAATCTTCTACTACTATTTTTGCGTGGTTTTTGCATAAGAAAGTAGTGATTTTGTGAAGAGTATCTTTTCGGAGATTAGCTACCCTAGAATGATGTTTAGCGAGTTGAATTTTAGCTTTATATCGGTTGTTAGACACTTTGTTTTTTCTGGCAAACTTTCTAGATAACCTTCTCAGTTTTTCTAGATTATTTTTGTAATGCTTGGGATGAGGAAAAACAACACCTGTAGAGAGTGTAGCCAGTTCCTTAACCCCTAAATCAACGCCAACAACATCGTGTTGCTTAACGGTTGGTTCATGTTTCTGCTCGTAAGCGAAGGCAATAAACCAACTATCAGCAGTTCGTGATATTGTGATTGATTTACAGGTAGTGTGCGGCAAAGATTCGTAAGTTCTTACCCATCCGATTGTAGGTAGCTTTATTGATTTACCGCCAACGGGAATAGGTTTACCGCTAGCATCAATAGTAAAGGAATCATGATGCCCTTTCTTTTTAAAGTTAGGATATCCACCTTTTCTACTAAAGAATCTAGAGAAAGAATCACCAAGATTATCAAAGGCATATTGAGTTATTTTCTGACAAATACCAGTTTCTTTAATCCAGGTAAACTCTGATTTAACGTGGTTGTTAAAGAACTTTTTAAGGATATATTTGTTAGGCTTTAATCCATCTTTAACAAAGCTATTCCAAGTAGCTAAACCCCAATTATAAGTAAATCTAGCAATTCCCGCGTGTTTACTCATGATTATTTTTTGGACCTGACTTAGTTTGAGCTTTGTTTTGATGGATAAAAGCATTTGACACGACCTTTTCAAATGTGGTGTTAAAGCATACTACACGTAGTATACAAGCAAGTCAATATGTCCGGTAAAACAATATATGGTGAACCAAAAAAACACTTTAACGCTTACAAAAACACCGTTAGAGTGGTTGGAGAAGATGCGGATTGAATGAAACGCTAATAGCTTAAGTGATGCTATCGAGAAAATGTTTAGAGAGCAATAAATATTTGACCATGATTGTCTATTTATGTCGAGTAAATTGGTTACTAGTGATTAGCTCTTTCCCTGTCACCTGTCCCCTGTCACCTGTCCCCTGTCACCTGTCACCTATCACCTAAATTAAGCATTCTTCGGTCTCACCACTTTAGCAATCCCAAAAGCCACAGCAAAAGAAACCGCCGCACCCAAAAGCCCAGCAATACTTGTACCAATTAGACCTAACCCTTCAATTCCATAGTCTGCTAATGGTGTAGGGACAGCTACCCGTACTTGTTCGGCTAAGTTAATAAAGCCCAAGTCTTCTGCTACCTTTTCTAAGCCATCAGGCCAGGCTGAGGCTACCAGTGATAGTACACCAGCCACTAAGGCAATGCTAACGACAGGTACTACCCATCCGCGCATCTGTTCCTGTTCCCCTGGGAGTAAATCTGGTCTGGCTTGGGCTAGATAAGTCAACACACCACCTGTAATTAACCCCTCACCAACACCAATCAAAATATGAACACCAGCCATCGCAGGTAAAACGGCTATGGATGCAGTTCCAGAAAGTAGTAATTCAATCGCACAAGCTATAGCTGCTACTACTACGCTGACAGCAGCAGCAATCCCAGCCGCTAAGGGTAAACGCCCTTTAGAACCTCCCAAGAGCCTTTGTAAAGTTTGGGTCAATATCCAGCCTACCCAAACCGCAATCACTGCCATGTTGAAAATATTAGCTCCCAAAGCAGTGATCCCACCATCGGCGAATAACACAGCTTGGATAATTAAGACTGTGGCGATGCAAAGCATTCCCGCCCAAGGACTACCCAACATGATCGCCGCTAAAGTTCCCCCCAATAAGTGACCACTTGTCCCTCCCGCAACAGGAAAATTAATCATCTGTGCAGCAAAAATAAAGGCAGTAGTTAAGCCCAGTATAGGGGCGCGACGGATACCAAATGCTTGTTGCGATCGCTCACAAGCAAAAAACAGTGCTACGAAACTCGCTAAACCAGTAGCACCAGCCACTGGTACAGAAACAAATCCATCAGGTATGTGCATAATATGCCCTGTATCAAATGTATTTTTA
This sequence comes from Anabaena minutissima FACHB-250, assembly GCF_014697125.1. Taxonomy (GTDB): domain Bacteria; phylum Cyanobacteriota; class Cyanobacteriia; order Cyanobacteriales; family Nostocaceae; genus Trichormus; species Trichormus minutissimus. The sequence continues at coordinate 76,109 of NZ_JACJRG010000012.1, forward strand.
CACACAATTTAAATCGTGTGATTTTAGGCATCAATCTAATAAAAAACAATATTTTTCACTGATTTTCAATGCCCTATTGGGGGATTTTATCCTGTGACTTAGGGAATATGAGCAATAAAATACACGTCAAATAATGTATTTGTTTGGCAAGTTATTAATTTTTATTGATTTCGTTGGCACAATGATGGTTTATTGGTTAAAGATTTTTACCACAGAGACACTGAGACACTGAGAAAAAAGGTGTTAATAACTTTTGATTATTTTGTGACGAAGCTGTTGTAAAACTAAATCGTCTGGTATCATTCCGTCAGAAAATAATATGTCATAGATGAGTGGTAAACCTAACTGTAGCTGTTCGAGAATCTCTCGTTGAGCAAATAAATCCTGTGGTTGTCCTTCTAAAACTAATTTGCCTTCATCCATGACAAAAATCCAATCAGCCCAACTATAAACAAAATCTAAATCATGGGTAGCCATGAGTATAGTTGTACCTGATGTATGAATCTTTTTGAGGATAGCGATTAAATTACGAGTTTGTGGTCTATCTAGATAGGCTGTTGGTTCATCTAGTAATAGTAATTCTGGCTGTAATACCATGACATCAGCTAGAGAAACACGCTTTTTCTGCCCTAAACTTAAATGATGTACTGGTCTTTGGGCTAATTCAGTTAATTCAAATTCAATTAAAGCTTGTTCTACCCTTTGTTGAATTTCAATTGTTGGTAATCCTAAATTACATAACCCATAGGAAATATCTTCTTCAACTGTAGAGGCTACTAATTGTTGTTCTGGGTTCTGAAATATTAGCCCAATTTTTTGACGCAAGCTCATCAGAGAATGACGGTCATATTTTAAAGGCTGACCTTGCCAATATATTAACCCTTTTTGGGGCTTATATAAACCATTAGCTAATAAAAATAGTGTGGTTTTACCGCAACCATTTTTACCGATTAAGGCACATTTTTTTCCTTGTGGAATCCGTAGCGTGATGCCATGCAATGCTGGTTTTTGTGTACCAGGATAACTATAGTGTACCTGCTGGAAGTCCAATAGTAATTGCTGCATAATCTGATTATTTTTATCAATGGTTGGTTTGAGCCTACCAATTTTTTATAAAAAAGCTATTTTACATTCTAATTCTAATAAAAATAAACATCCTAAAATTGCTTCCATTGCATAACGCTTGGATAGATGGTAGCGATAGGAATGCCAGACTTGAAATTCTCCGTTAAACCCTCGTGATTCCAGGCTAAGGGAAACTTGGCGATATTTTTCTAGGGTACGTTGAAATAATTGTCCAATTAATAGCGATAAACTTTTCATGCTCAGGCTAAATGTGCGGTATCCACTCCGAGATTGTTGGGCTATCCATAACTCTGAGGCTGTATTTAACAGCACAAAAATAAACCGGTACATTAATAATAATAAATCTGTGATGAGTACAGGCAAACCTACCCGTCTGAAAGTTTGTAATAAGTCAGTAAAGGGGATAGTTAACATCACAAAATATATGCAAGAAATAGAAGCGATCGCTCGTGTGAAAATACTTAATCCCTGCTCAACCCCATGACGGCTAATATACAAATAATAAGCACCAATATGAAAGCCAGTAATAGCATCATTGTGAATTAAATTTAATTGGTGAATATCAACACCATTAATTACTAAAGCTGGTAAACTTGTTAACCAAAAAAGCATCGGGATATAAACTAATCTCAGGTAAATTTTTGTGGGAATACCTGCATAAAATATTGTCCAGATGCTCATCCAAGCTGCAATTAAAATTTGTACTGGAGGATGAGCAAAATTTGAAATGATGAGTAAGGCGATCGCAAATAGTAATTTCTGCTCTGGTGCTAACCGCCGTAATTTATTCGTGTAAGCCAGTGTATCTATTTGCAGGCTCATTCCTTATTCCTTTGCTGCTGGGAACGTCCCTTATATAAACCAATTGCGTAACCAATAATCCCTGCGCCTAAAGCAGCTTGTGAGCTAAATAATAAACTTTCTATTTCTTTACTAGGTGGTTCAAATAAAGGTTTAAACCAAGGTTCATATCCAGGTTTGATTTTCCCAATCACCTCTTGAGCTTGGCCATCTGCACCTGTAAATTCTGCTCCCCGTAAAAATATTAAAGGTGTGACTGACAAAACAATTACTCCCAGCAATAACAGCCAGTTACTCATTCCTGGTTTAGATTGATTCATGGGTTTGAGGTTCACGTTTAATTAACTGCAATAATTCTAATTCTTGAGGACTGTAGGATTGTAACCAGTTCCACACCAATACAGTGAGCAATCCTTCACTAATAGCTAAGGGAACTTGAGTAATTGCAAATATTCCCGCAAATTTGGCTAAAGACGCTAGAAATCCGCCCACAGGTGCGGGAAAAGCTAGTGCAAGTTGTACAGAAGTAACAATGTAAGTGAGTAAATCTGCTAAAGCGGCGGCTAAAAAGATGGCGATTTTTTGCTTACCAGTTAACTTGATTGTTAAATGATAAATCCAGTAAGCCGCAAAAGGCCCAGCGATCGCCATTGAAAAAGCATTTGCTCCCAATGTTGTTAAACCACCATGAGCCAACAGCAATGCTTGAAACAATAAAACCAGCGTTCCTAGCACCGACATAGCCAAAGGGCCAAATAAAACTGCACCCAAGCCTGTACCTGTAGGGTGAGAGCAACTACCAGTCACAGATGGTAACTTTAACGCTGATAAGACAAAAGTAAAAGCTCCCGCCAAGGCTAAGAGTAATTTTAATTCTGGGTTAGCTTGAGTGATGCGAGTTAGCGATCGCACCCCTAAAACCATAAATGGTAAAGCCACCAACCACCAAAAAATTGCCCATTGTGCTGGTAAGTAACCTTCCATAATGTGCATCCCATAGGCTGGTTTAGATGCACTCACCACTAGATAAAAACTCAAAACTCCCATCAAGATGAGCGAGGTGCGTTTTGATGTGAGAACCATTCTCAGCACACTTTATACCTCAAAAACTTTAGTTCAACAAAACAGTTTAAACCAGCATATACCTTAGCCAACCATTCACAAGCAAAAATTAAAAATTCCAGACAATTCCTCATTTGATGAAGATAATTCAACCAAAATAACTGCATTAAAGCTTACCAAGAGTATTTGATGCTTCCATATCTGAAGACTCTTGCTGACCTGACTGGAACTATCAAATATCTACCCAAATCATCCTTGACTACTATTATTAATTAACACATTTAATTAAATATATTTACTTAAATAGTTAATTAATCAAACTTTTGGTCATAAATATTTGTAACTATATCAACTTCTAAAAAACTCTCCGCGTACCTCCGCGTTAAAAATGTCTCCTCAATCTCTTGATAATTATTGACAACAAATCTTAAGTCCTATACTATACACAACTGTAGTTGAAAATGATTTGCAACTTGATTGTATTGGAATTTCATGCCCAATAACTTCACCCTGGGTAAAAAAGAACTTTGGAGTCGTCGCCAACTTTTAAAACTGGGATTATGTGGTGCTGGTGTAGTAGGTGCAACTGCGCTAGTGCATACCCTCAATAGCAAAAGTCAGTCAATAGTCAAAATACCATCAATGGAAATGGATGACTCTGACAACGTGGCTCAACCCATGAAAATGCTCAGAGAGTTTGATTATGGAACTATCAAGCAAGAAAATGGGCGTACTATCCGAGAATTCCAATTAACTGCGGGTACTTCTGTTATTCAACTCAATAGTGCGGTATCTTACAACATCTGGGATTTAAACGATCGCATTCCAGGGCCAACGCTGCGAGCCAAACAAGGCGATCGCATTCGGATACTATTTCTAAATCAAGCGGGACATTCCCACTCTTTGCATTTTCACGGCGTGCATCCCTCAGAAATGGATGGAGTGCGTCCCGTAAGTAATGGGAAAGCAACCATTTACGAATTTGATGCTGAACCCTACGGCGTTCACCTCTACCACTGTCACATTGAACCAGTGACTCGCCACATCGCCAAGGGGTTATACGGGATGTTTATCATTGATCCGCCTACACCTCGTCCGGCTGCTGATGAGATCGTGCTAGTAATGGCTGGGTATGACGTAAATGATGATCAGCGTAATGAATATTACGCTTTCAACGGGCTACCGCATCACTATATGCACCATCCCATCCAGATTTACCAAAACCAGTTAATTCGCTTGTATGTCCTGAATATTATTGAATTTGATCCGGCGGTAACATTTCACCTCCACGCCAACTTCTTTGATGTCTATCGTTCTGGGATGACAATGACACCCAGCGAAAAAACCGATTTGATCACAATGGGTGTCGCAGAAAGGCATATTTTAGAGTTTGCGTTTCGCTATCCCGGTAAGTATATGTTCCATCCCCATCAAGATGCGATCGCCGAAAATGGCTGCATGGGTCAATTTGAAGTTATCACTAATAATTCTCAAAGTTTTTCTAGTTAAATCAAGATTATGATTAAACCCCGCTATATCTGTTTAGCCGTTGCTGCTTGTGCCATTGTTACTCTAAGTTCTTGTACTGGAGGTACACAAACAGCAGATAATACCCAACCAGCTGTTACTAGCCAGGCAACAGAGACTGTAACTCACAGCAGTCATGGAGGGAAAGCAAAAATTAATATCAACACTGCTATCTTGTCAGAGTTAGATAAATTTGAAGCCAAGTTGGGCGTTCCAGCGTTATCAAACAAGATTCAAGCTAGCCGTCCCTATGGAATTCCTGAAGATTTAGTCAGTAAAAAAGTCATCACTCAGGAACAGTTCGACCAAATTAAAGACATGGTGACTGTTCAAGAAGTCATATTAACAGGTGAAGCCAAAGATGTTGACTACATGACCAAAATGGGGTTAATGAAAGGTCATCTTGTAGTAGCCCAAGAACTACTGGATAATAATCAACCAAAACAGGCTGAACCCCATATTGGACACCCAGTAGAAGAGATTTACATTGATGTTGAAGAGCAACTCAACGAACGCCAAGTCAAAGAATTTAAGACAACTTTGGTGGGTTTACAAGAATTAGTGAAATCTAACCCTAAGAATGCCAAAGTCAAGACTAATTTTACCGCTTCTGTGCAGTCAGTAGATGGAGCGATCGCCGCTTTACCAGAAGCACAACGCACCAAACCTGGTTTTGTCCTGCAAGTGATTAACAGCTTATTAGATGCAGCCAACTCCGAATATGGGGCGGCGATCGCCAATGGTAAAATCGCAGAAGCAATTGAATATCAAGACTCTCGTGGCTTTGTCATCTACGCCGAAGAACTATATAAAGGAATTGCTACTCAAGTAGGACAAAGCAATTCTGAAGCACACAAAGCCATTGAAACTAGTTTTACTGAACTAACAAAAGTTTGGCCTAGCGTTATTCCACCCACTCAACCCGTAAAAACACCGGATGAAGTGACTCAGCTGGTGAGAACTATTGAACTCAACTCTCAAAAAGTTATTGATCAATCTAGCACCAAAGCACAAAGATAGTATTGTGAAGTACTATAAGCCACAAACTAAGGAGTTTAAAATGAGTGAGCAGTGAGGTCATTTTTAAAAGTTAAAACTAGACTTTTAAACCTGTAAAACCAATTCTCCAAAATTCAGCAACAGATCCTTTCCTCAGTAACTCTGGTAAAATCTGGCTTTCTTAATTTTGAATTTTGAATTGGTATAACTCCTTACTCATAACTCTCCCTTCGTAATTGTAATTAACGACTAATGCAAGAGCTTGATCAAAAAAAGACCATCGACTTATTAAACGCCATCATGGAATTTGAACTCGCAGGAGTAGTGCGCTACACACACTATTCCCTGATGGTGACAGGCCCTAATCGTATTCCTATTGTGGCTTTCTTCAAAGCTCAGGCTAGTGAATCCTTACTTCATGCTCAACAAGTAGGAGAAATTCTTACCGGATTAGATGGACATCCTACCTTGAGAATCACTCCAATGGAAGAATCTTTTAAGCATTCTGTCAAGAATATCTTGGAAGAAAGCTTAAACCACGAAAGAAAAGCATTGGAAATGTATAAAGCTCTGCTGGATACTGTTGCTAATGCTAGTATTTATCTGGAAGAGTTTGCCCGTAACATGATTGGGCAGGAAGAGATGCATAATCTTGAACTGAAAAAGATGCTGCGCGACTTCAGTTAATAGTAAATAGTCCATAGTTTTTAGTCAACTATCTGTTGCACTAAAAACTATGGAATGAACAAAGACTAAATGACTAATCACAATGAATTTTAGTACTGCTCTACCTACTTTTGTAATTACACTCCGCGAAGGCGTAGAAGCCGCTTTAGTTGTTGGTATTGTGTTGGCATTATTGAAAAAAGCTAAACAGTCACGCCTCAACATTTGGGTATATGCCGGTATCGGCGTTGGTATCGTTATCAGTGCGTTGATTGGTGTGCTATTCAGTTGGTTAATTAAAGCTATCGGCGCAGCAAATCCCCAATACACCCCTGTAGTTGAACCCATGCTAGAAGGTGTGTTTAGCGTACTGGCGATCGCCATGCTCAGTTGGATGTTAATCTGGATGACGAAGCAAGCCAGATTCATGAAAGCCCAAGTTGAAGGAGCAGTCACCGACGCTTTAGGAAAAAACTCAAATGCAGCTTGGGGCGTTTTTAGTTTAATTTTGATTGCTGTTGTTCGTGAAGGCTTTGAAACAGTTCTATTTATCGCCGCCAATTTTCAACAAGGACTAATACCCACAATTGGCGCACTTGCAGGGTTAGCTACAGCCGCCGCGATCGGTGTATTGTTATTTAAACTAGGTGTCAAAATTAATATCCGTCAATTCTTCCAGGTGATGGGTGTTTTATTAGTATTGATTGTTGCTGGTTTAGTAGTTTCTACATTAAAGCATTTTGATGACGCTGTAGCGAACTTAGCTCTGAGCAATCGCGCCTCAGAAAGTTTGTGTTTTTATTACGAACACTTTACCAAAATCCATTCTTGTATTTTGGGGCCAATGGTCTGGAATACTAACAGCATACTGCCAGATCAACAATTCCCTGGTGTAATTCTCAAATCTTTATTTGGCTACAGAGAGCATCTCTATCTCGTGCAAGCCATAGGATATGTTGTATTTTTACTCACTGTTGGTGGTTTATATTTCCGTAGCTTAACTGGGGGTTCTCTTAAATCTAATCAAAATATGCCAATTGACCGAAAATCAGTTAGTTCTGTGAAAGATTGAAAATCACAAAATCATTCAAATATTAATCGTAGAGATGCGATTAATCTCGTCTTTAAAAAGCAATTTTCTCCTACTTTATCTTAATAACAAGGAATAAAGTCATAACTACGTAGGTAGGTTTAATCAAACTTCACCCTCAAGCCATCTCATCAGTAAAGCCGGGTGAAGTTTCATATTTAATTTAACCCGCTTACTTATAAACTAGGTACGATTAGAATCGTAAGTTTTCAAGCAATTATGAATTATTAAATAAATCTTTTTTAAGCTGACGACAAGCTTGTTCGATAGCATCTATATTACCTGGATTGACTAATCCGTAATAATTAAAGACATAGACACGATTATTTTTAGTCGCCTGTAACTTTTGCCAAAAAGATTCTTTTTTAAAAGCATCTAAGACAGATGTTGGAGAACTTCCCGGCGGACTAACCACAAGAATTACTTCGGGATTCGCTTCTATAACTTTCTCAGCCGAAAGTGTTATGTACCCAGCAATAGGACTTTTTCCCTGTAGTGCTGTCGCCAAGTTTTTAGCTTGGAATTTTTCTAACAAATCCCCCGCCCAACTATTTTTATTTGGTGATAAAATTGGTTGAATACTTACCAGCACTAAAGTAGAAGGACTCTGATTAACTTTATCTGGTAAAAAACTTTGATAGCGGTCTAACAAAGACTGAGGATTGACATCAATTAACTGAGCAAGTTTTTTAGTCAGTTCTTCTAAAGATTCCCAACTATTCACTTGAGTTAATAAAGTACGAATTCCTAATTGTTCCAGCCGTTGAATTACTTGGTTAGAAAAACCTGCTGTACCAATGACTAAATCTGGCTTGAGAGCCACAATTTTTTCTAAATTTGGCGGACTTTGACCCTCACTTACACGAGGAAAATTTTGAAAATTTGGGTCATTTTTAAATAGTGTACTACCAGTAATCCCTACAAGTTTTGTTTTATCAAGTTGATAAATAATATCAGTGGTCAACGAGGAAAGTGTGACAACTCTTTTGGTGGTGACGGTTGCTGACTCTGGAGAATTATTAGATAATTCAGTATTATTTTTTACCTGTATTTGTGGGTGTTGATTAGTTATATTTGTACAAGCACTTATGGTTATGCTCAATAAAATCGCTAAAACAGATGATATCCAAGGACGAAGCATATTAAAACGGCAAGGTAGTAACTAAATCATTCCAAGGTTTATTATTCAGAATAACTTAAATGCAAAAAAACAGCGAGTACACACATCAACTAAAATCCCCTAAAATTCATTCAGATGATTGTGTTACTCGCCGGGAGGTATACAAGGTTTTTGAGAAAAGCTGTAGCTAATATACAGGAATAGACTGAGAAACTAATGTTGTATAGATCACAAATAATACTTTCTTTGAAAATTATTTAAGGTAATTTTGTTGACGTTTAATCTCAATCTCTCAGTAAAGCCCAGTCTTCTGGTGTATTGCAGTTAAAAAGTATATCTGGATTTGGTAAAGGTAAAATTTCTACAGGGTAATGTTGCAGCCATTTTTGGAACGATCGCCCGCCTTGATTGATAAACTCTAATAGTTGCGGTAAACAGCGACGGCGATAAAAACCGCATAATACTTCCCAGCCTTTTGAGTGATGAGCTAAAGCTGCGATCGCATCATTATCTACACTATCAAGTCTTGCAATCCAATCTTGTAATAATTCAAGTTGCAACTTTGGTAAATCACAAGCTAGCAGCAAAACCCACTCAGTGTGTACTTGTGTCAAACCTTGAGCAAACCCTAATAAAGCCCCCTGGAAATGGGGGGATTCTCTAATAAATTGGCAATTTCGTAAATCTAAGTGCTGATAGCGTTCTGGCCAAGGAGTCACCACATACACCGTACCAGTACACTGGACAGCAATGCTACATACCTTTTGCAATAATGGTAGACCTTGGACAGAAATCAGGGCTTTATCCTGACCCATCCGAGAACTTTGACCACCAGCTAAGACAATAGTAGTGATGAGTGCTGAGTGCTGAGTGCTGAGTGCTGTTAGCGGTAGCGCGGCGTTTAGCCCGTGCTGAGTGCTGTTAGCGGTAGCGCGGCGTTTAGCCGGTGCTGAGTGCTGAGTCATGAGTGCTGAGTCATGAGTGCTGAGTGCTGAGTGCTGAGTCATGAGTGCTGAGTTCTGAGTTCTGAGTGCTGAGTGCTGAGTGCTGAGTTCTGTTAGCGGTAGCGCGGCGTTTAGGCGGTGCTGAGTGCTGAGTGCTGAGAAAATTCTACCTTGTCTACTTTGTCACCCTTCACGACCTAATTTGGCTCTGCTGCACTTGCTGTAACAACTGTTCAAAACTCCCGGCTGAGGGGAGACATTTTAAACCTTGGCAAACTAAACCAACACTATCTGCGGGTAAATTAGATACGACAGTCAAAACAGCAGCAGGTAAGTATCTGGGAAGCAATAAGTTAATTTGCTCACTAGTGGTGCGAATCAAGGTGCAGTTACGATACCAATCGAAAGCGGTGAATAAACTGGGACAGGCTTGGGGTGCTTGCTGCATCACACTATTAAAAGCCTTTAATCCTTGCTCGGCTAAATCTAGATAATGGAGATCATCGGTGAGTAATGTTAGACGGACTAAGTTAGCGATCGCAATTCCGTTTGCTGATGGTGTAGCATTATCAGCATAACTGCGTTCACGCACAATTAAATCTTGACTGGCATCACTGGCTGTATTGAAGTAGCCACCTAATTCTACACTCCAGAGAAACTCATTAAATTCTTTTTGGAGAGCGATCGCTTTTTCTAACCACAAAGATTGCTGTGGGTTCTGAGTTTGGTGTAAGTCCAGCAATGCTTTAATAAACAAAGCATAATCTTCAGACTGCGCCATTACAGTCGCTTCACCTTCATAGTTCAGTCTGTGAAAACGCCCGTCTACAAACTGATGCTCCAAAATGAAGTTTGCTGCTTGTGCTGCTATCTCCCAATACTCCGGTTCATGGAATGCAGCCGCAGCCCTGGCTAAACCAGAAATCATCAGGCTATTCCAACCCACAATCATCTTTGTATCTGTAACTGGAGGAATGCGTCCTGGCCAATTTACAGTTCTGGCTTCCTGGTTGTCTCGTGCTGGGGGAAAAGTCTGGAGTGCATCAGCCGGAGTCCCATAACGAGCCGTAAACAGTTTACCTAATGCCACTTCTAAACTTATACTCAACTGCCCTGCATTGCGCCTTTGTAATACATTTTTACCTTCAAAGTTGCCGTTAGGGGTGACTGTAAACTGTTGTTGTAATTCTGTTAGTTCTGTTGGTGTTAACAATTGTGCTAGTTCAGCGTCACTCCAAACGTAAAAAGCCCCTTCTTCTGGTTCTTTTTCTCCAGGATTGATAAAATTATCAGCATCTTGAGCCGCGTAGAAATAACCAGTCGGTGCAGTCATTTCTCTTTGCAGCCATTCAATAGTACCAGATACAGCCCTAGCAAACGCTGGCTCTTGGCTACCTGCACTCCATAAATTAGCTAGATACTCCACAATTTGACCATTGTCATAGAGCATCTTTTCAAAGTGGGGTACTGTCCACGTGGGATCAACAGTGTAGCGATGAAAGCCGCCAGCCACATGGTCATAAATCCCACCCAAAGCTAAATCTAGTCCTCGCTGAAGACAAACTTGTTGACCATCATAGCGAGACTCAAAATTAAATCGAGTTCCCTGCAATGCTAATTCTGCATAGGGAATCATCGGGAAACTATTACCGTTACCATGCTGATTTGGCATAATAATGCCTGTGCTAGTTTCCCAACCTCGCCGCAGCAATTCCTGTGCTTCAGCTTCCTGTGTAACCTCCCCTTGTAAAACCGCAGAGGTTAAAAGCGATTCTACAATTAAAGCTTTACGTTGGCGCAAATCCTCTTTTTCTGTATCATAGTAGCGGCGAAGTGCTTGCAGAACTTGCAAAAAGCCAGGACGGTTATAGCGCGGTTCTAAAGGAAAGTAAGTTCCAGCATAAAACGGGACTAAGTCTTCTGGTGACAAAAATACATTTAAAGGCCAACCCCCTTGACCGCTCATCATCTGCAAGGTCTGCATATAAATGCTATCGATATCTGGTCTTTCTTCCCGGTCTACTTTGATAGGCAAGAAATTAGCATTCATATACTCAGCTACAGCTTGGTCAGAAAAAGCCTCACCTTCCATGACAGTACACCAGTGACAACTGGAGTAACCAATCGACAGAAAAATTGGTTTATCTTCTGCCCTAGCTGCTGCAAGAGCATCATCACACCAAGACCACCAATCAATAGGGTTTTCGGCGTGTTTGCGGAGGTAAAGACTCTGGGCTTGGGCCAGGCGATTAGTCATGGTTTAGGTGCAGATAGTTGCCTTATTTGCCCAGTCTATCTGCTACTAGTCTTGATCTCAATGCCTAAATATATATCTTTTAAGAAATACAGGTGATAGGTGACAGGAGACAGCTAATCGGTAAATGACCCTAATTAGATTAGTAAAAGATTGTTAATGGCGAGAACGCAATAACATACTAATCATTTGCACAGGTGTTTCTGTTGAAGGTAAAATCGTCCTTGATTGAAGTCGAGTATTGGGGCTAAGTCCTGCAATCACATGGAGTAAGAAAGTGATGATGGCGGCTTGCACAAGTCTTTTTGGCATGGCAGGTCTCCTTCAGTTGATAACATTTATTTAGTAAAATTTGCGAGTCTAACTACACCCTGTACTTTTGGTTTACCGGATTGGCTAGAAATAAACGGTATCATTACTGATACGCTAAATAAATTAACAAATGACTGTCTAGAAATTTGGTATACCAGCAGCGTTATCTTTCTAGACGTACTTCTACTATAAAAAGTGCCTGTAGGGATTTTTCCCATCTATCTCAACACAGAAGAAATCAATTCGCCTTAAATTTAGGAGAAGCATTGGACTACTGATGATAAAATCTATGCCCTACTGATTTATATTGAAGTCATTCCGGAAACACTAGGCAAGTAAGAGAAACTTAATATAATGACTAACTCAGTAACCAGCTCATGAGCCACCACATGATCGGTAAAGTACTGCAAGCACGCTACCAAATTATCCAAAGCCTGGGTGCAGGGGTATTCGGACAAACATACCTAGCTGTAGATATCAACTACCCACACACACCTAAATGTGTAGTTAAACAACTTAAGGTTAACAGTTTGCACCCTAGCTACCTCGACACCATCAGATTACGTTTTCTGACGGAAACCTCAACCCTCAAACGCCTAGGAACTAACGCCCAAATTCCCGAATTTATCGCTTGTTTTGAGGAAAATGAGCGGTTTTATTTGGTACAAGAATATATTGCAGGTCATTCCTTAACGGCGGAACTACCCATTAGTCAACAGTGGGGATGTCTGTGGAGTGAGGAGGAAGTCATGGCATTTTTAGAGGATGCTTTAGGAATTTTAGAATTTGTTCACTCTCAAGGTGTCATCCATTGCGATATTAAACCAGAAAATATTATTAGGCGTGCTATTAACGGCAAGTTAGTCTTGATTGACTTTGGTTCTATCCAATCAATCAATTTTGGCATGGATGGCGACTTATCGATTTATCAAGCTCCTACTACTTCCTTGGGTTACATCCCGCCTGAGCAATTTATCGGTCAAACTCAGCCCAATAGTGATATTTATGCTTTGGGGATGATTGCAATACAGGCTTTAACTGGCTTAGAACCACTGCAATTAAAAGTAGATGCTCAAACTAATGAGATGATTTGGCGTTCTCCTCATACGCCAGTTAGTGATTACCTAGCGGCTATCCTGAGCCAGATGATCCGCTATAATCATCAAGAGCGTTTCGAGTCTGCGGCTGACGTGTTGCGTGTGCTGAGACAAATGGTGTGGGAAACTACACTTGCACATTGTCCTCCAACACCAAAGAGTGAAGAGACTCAAGCAGAACCAACTTCAGCATCATCGCCACTATTAACAGGAATTAAAGTCGGATTGGCGGTAAATTCCTTATTAATGGGAGTCGGCACTTATTCTTTATTACACAGTGCGCCGACCCATAGCGAAACAGATATTTTATATAAAGCCACAAAACAATATCAAGCTGGGGATTTACAAGAGGCGATCGCACTTGCTAAATCGATTCCATCTTATAGTAATGTTTATCCAGACGCTCAAGCCACTATCGAAACCTGGCAACAGCAATGGCGAGTAGCTGCACAACAATATTCCGTAGCTGAACAGGCTTTGGTTGATGGGAAATGGTCGGATGTGATTAAAGTAGCTAACGAAGTCCCTGATATTTTATATTGGCAAGTCAAAGTTAATCAGTTAACACAACAAGCCAAGGGGAATATCGAAGCGCAAACACAAAAATTATTAGCTAAAGCCTACGCCAAAGCCGAAGCCAGAGATTTTTCCACCGCATTAGAATATCTGCGCCAAATTCCCCAGGAAAGTACAGCTGGGGCCTTGGTACAAAAAAAATTAGTCGAATACAATCAAAAACGCCAAGTTAGAGCCGCCTACTTTTTACATCAAGCTCGCAAACAAGCATCTGTTGGTAACTTTGATCATGCGGTGAATTTTCTCCGTAAAATTCCCAAAGATACACCTGTATATGCTCAAGCTCAAGTCAAGCTGAATGAGTACAGCCAAAAGCTACGTCCTCAAAACCAAAACCAAAGCCAAAACTTAGCCTACAGCGTTTTTTCTTCGACTCAAAACAATCAATAATATGGTGAGTGAACACCACTTAACCCTTACTCAGCACCGGCTAAACGCCGCGCTACCGCTAACATTACTCATTACTCAGCACTCAGCACTCAGCACTCATCATTAATCCTTGTTTATAAGCTTTTCGGAGAGCGATCGCTTCTGCTACTATTTGTTGAGCAGTTAATCCTTCTTCATCCATCATTGCTTGCAAGGTAGTACCAGTTTGCTCTGATTCTTCGTGAATTGGGGGAATTTGGCAATATCTCCCACCATTCTTTAACCGCCGCCAAATACTGAGTTTTTCAGCTTTTTTAGCTTTTGGTGTACGCTGTTTTTTAATCAGCGATCGCACAGTTTCTTGGTTAATTATACTTAGATCAAGCAGTCTATCTAGCACTGGTTGATACTGCTTACTTCTTTCTGCTAGTTGATAGATAGTTCTTGGCTCAACTTGAGCAAAATCTTGCGGTTCAAACTTCCCAAAAGCGGCGGCAATCTTCAAATACTTCTTTTCTTCACCTTGCCAACCTTGATCTAAAAGTAGCTTTCTATACTCTCTTAGCGATAAATGACGTTTTTGCTCTGCCAACCAAAAAGCATGATGCAAAATCGTCTTTGTGACATCAGTCAGAGTTTGAAAAGAAAAATTTTCAGTCGCATCAGGCTGTTCTGGAGTGTATTGCTCAAACTTGTGTGACTTAACTGGAGTTGCAGTTACACTTTGCCTTGATGTCATCATAGTCATGATCTCACAGTAGGGTTTTTCCTATAGGCAATACAACTTGGATTGGTAGATATGATTCTCCACCAACTAGATGTCATCGCCAAGAATAAAAATCTCTTTGGTACAATTGTACTATAAATTTCCAGAAAAAACCATTACTCTCAACAAACCCCTTGCTAAAGTAGAGCGGCCATAATTATCTTTGTTGGGCAAGGTTCAAAAATCTCAAAGTAACTTTGCTGTCAATGGACTAGAGGTAGTTCGGAGTTACTTTTTTACTAGTTTAGGGAACTCTATTAACACGGTTCAGTTACCAATAGTCTTAGTAGTATGTTGCTGCCACCAGTGCAGAGAAATCAATGCAGTTAATGTATTGGTTTAACAAGTGTTGTCATAACTACCAACTTTAGTCTATGGACTTGTCTGAACTGTATTGTCATCCCATTTCTGGTTTTAAGGATTACTTATGGATAAATCAATTATTCAGTTGGTTGACGAGTTATCAACTGATAACATTACCGTTAAAGTTTTAAAGGCTGTCGATTATATAGCTCCAAGTCAATGGAACAATTTGGTGGGCTTTGACAATAGTATCCGTGCCATTACAGGAGAAACTGATACCAAGGTAATCCAGAAAATTCGGGAGCGTGCTGTTGCTTTATATCAAGATCCTCAACAGGGCTATCAGAGTGTAATCAAACTTTATCAAACAATTGATAAAGCAGACACAGCTATGGCGGCGGCGGCTTTAGCTAACAAAGTCGGTGAAAAAATTGCTTTTCTTTCTTTTCTCAGCAATATTACACCCAAAGCAGACCTTACCCAGACAATTGATTTGGTGTTGAAAATTGCTATTGAAATCATCGCTTTTTGCAAACTCAATGGCATTCCTCAACCGAACCCCCAAGAGTTTGCCAAGTCTTTAACCAACAACTATCAAGATGCCTCCCTCATGCGGATGGTAGCTCTAGTTTGCCTAGACGGCATTCTGCCATTAGGCCCCGACTTCCTCAACAAAATCAACGAACTGATTAGTGTCACTGATGCTAGTCAAATAGCTCAAAACCCAGTTTTTTCAGCCATCAACACCTCTCTACCTGGCAATAATCCCACTGAGAAACTTGGTTTTCTTACTCAAGGTTTCAACTCTGTGCAAGGCTGGATTGGTAACTTAGTATCCAAGACAGGTGTAACTCCACAATCAATTTTTAGTAGTTTGGGTAATTTTATTCAGATTGCTGATGATAATCTAGACTTTGTAGCTGCATTTCTCGATCAAAGTACCAATTACTATGAGCATACAGGGATTCAAACTGTGGCTTGCAGTTTGATTAAGCAAGCCCATATTTTAGTTAAACAGGAAATTCAACAAGAAGAACAATCATCAGTCAAAGATATCTCATCTGCTGTCAAGGTTGATAACGATCAGTATGCACTAGGCAAAACAGTAGAAGTATGGGATGGAGAGGAAGAGGATTGGTATTCTGGAACTATTGAGAAAGTCAAAGAGAACGAATACTTTATTCATTACGCTGGTTACGGTTCATCCCATGATGAATGGATTGGCTCAGATGACATTCGTACCCGCGATAAAGCCTCATCCGATGATAATGGATATGCCGTAGGTCTAAAGGTCAAAGTTTGGGATGAGGAGAATGAGGATTGGTATTCTGCAACTATCGATAAAATCCAAGGTCAGCAATACTTCGTACATTACCTTGATTATGACTCATCCTATGATGAATGGGTTGATCTAGAAGAAATTTGCTAACTACCAAGATGAAAAAGACGTAGTATTGCTACGTCTCTACAAGGTTTTTGGGTAACGCATATTTCATTTCCAAAGTGCGCTCACCTACGGTGGGCAGGTACGCTATCCCTCCAAAGTTATCTCAAAATAACTGGCTAATAGCCAAATTCCCAGCTATTAGCCAGTTATTTTATATTCTGCTGGAAGATTGATCAGTTCTACTGCCAGACGTAGAGCATGAGAAACAAAACAATCCAAATAATATCGACAAAGTGCCAGAACAAAGAAGTGGCATTTACACCGAAGTGACCTGTATCGTAATTGCCAGGAATAAACGATCGCACGAGAACCATCAACTGTAATAAAATACCAGTGAAAACGTGCAAACCGTGGAAACCTGTTAACAGGTAGAACATCCCGCCAAATGTGCCAGAAGTAAAACCAAATTCTAGGTTGCTCCATTCAATAGCCTGTCCCACCAAAAAGTAGCCACCCATAACTATTGTTGTGGACAAAAAGATACGAAATAATCGTAAATCGTGGCGTTTGAGGGCAACTTCTGCCAAATAAATCACAAAGCTACTAGCAACCAACACAACAGTATTAATTGTTGGCTCTTTAACTTCTAAACCAGAAATACCAGGCGGTAACCAGTTAGGTGTTGTAATTTTGTAGACAATATAACCAGCGAAAAAGCTTAAGAAAATTACACTTTCAGACAACAAGAACACAATAAAACCAAACATCTTATTGCCTTCTTCGTCGTGGCCGTGTTCGCCACCTGTGTGATGCAACGGTTGTTGCAATTCATCTGAAACAATAGAGCTATCCATTGGTGTAATTATTAGTTGTGTGCTGTAAGTTCTGTTAGTGCATTAGATGTAGTAGTAGATCCATGTTGGGTTTCCCTTTGCTGAACCCAACCTACAATTCGGCGTTGCATCATCTTAATCATGTCAGTCCAGAGTTTTGTTAGGGAAACACCAGACAAAAAGACACTCGTCTTCTCGTCTGGAAACTCTTCCTTAATTGCATCTCCCTAATCTTGATGGCTATGCGCTTCTGCAATTAACGGCTCAGATTTACCGTATCCGTAGGGTTCAGAAATGACTACGGGAATTTCTTCAAAGTTTTCTACTGGTGGGGGTGAAGATACCATCCACTCCAAACCAATGGCACGCCAAGGATTATCAGGTGCTTTCTCACCTTGCATCCAAGAAACCAGCATATTGAAGATGAAGGGCAATGTAGACATACCCAACAAGAATGCACCTAAGCTAGCAACAATATTCCAGCCTTGATACTCTGGTGCGTAGGAAGCAACTCGGCGTAACATCCCTTGCAATCCTAGGGGGTGCATGGGGAAGAAGTTGAGGTTAGTACCGATAAATGCCAACCAAAAATGGATTTTACCCCAACCTTCGTTGTACATCCGTCCGGTCATTTTGGGAAACCAGTGATAGATGGCTGCATACATCCCCATCGTCACTGTCCCGTAGAGGACATAGTGGAAGTGTCCAACAATAAAGTAGGTGTTGTTAACGTGAATATCAACGGGTACGGAGGAAAGCATAATCCCGACGATACCCGCGAAGACGAACATAATTAAACCACCCAAAGCAAATAACATGGGTGTACTCAGGCGGATTTTCCCACCCCAGATAGTTGCTACCCAAGCAAATACTTTAATCCCTGTGGGTACAGACACCAACATAGTAGTCATCATGAACACCATCCGCATCCAAGCGGGTGTACTACTGGCGTACATATGGTGTACCCAAACAATGGCACTGACTACAGCAATCAGCATCGAAGAAATCGCCACTACTTTGTAGCCAAATAGAGGCTTACGGGCGTAGACAGGAAAAATTTCTGAGAATACGCCGAAAATGGGCAGAATAATCACATAAACGGCAGGGTGGGAGTAGAACCAGAAATAATGCTGGAACATCACCGGATTACCGCCATTGCTGGGGTTAAAAAAGCCAGTCCCAACGGTGATGTCAAGTAACAGCATGACTGCACCGGCTGTTAAGGCAGGTAAGCCAAACAATTGAATAATCTGTGCGCTAAATACTGCCCAAACAAACAAAGGCATCCGAACGAAACCCATTCCTGGCGCACGCATTTTAACGATGGTAGTGACAAAATTGACTGCCCCCATAATTGAGGACACACCAGAAATAGCAACTGCCAATAGCCAAATTACTTGCCCATTAAATAAGCGACCTGTGGGATTTTGGATACTCACAGGGGGATAAGCCCACCAACCAGATTGGGCTGGGCCACCGGGAACAAAAAAGCTCGCCATTAAGAGAATCCCGACGACAGGAACCATCCAAAAGGCGGCGGCGTTGAGGCGGGGGAAAGCCATATCCCGCGCCCCAATCATGAGGGGTACTAAGTAGTTAGCTAAACCAACTAAAGAGGGGAAAGTCCACAAGAACAGCATCACAGTGCCGTGCATGGTGAACATCCCGTTATAGACGGTGCGGTCAATCAAGTCTGATTCGGGGGTAACTAGTTCTCCCCGCAGAATCATGGCAAAGATACCGCCGACGAGAAAGAAAATGAAGGAAGTAACGAGGTATTGAATACCTATAACTTTATGGTCAGTGCTAAAGCTGAAATATTCCTTCCAGCCGCCGCCAGATCCGTGGTGCGGCTTCTCCAGAGGGAGATCAAGCCTTTCAATAGGGATATTTGTCATCGCTGAAATTCCTTTTATCCTGGATAATTAACCAAAGGTGCGGGGGCTGGTACAACGGTTTCCCAACCTGTTTTGACTGACTGACTAGCTGTTTGAGCGTATTCAGCAGCAGCTTGGTTGTAGGCTGGCATGGGTTTGTGTGAGGCGGCTTTGGTTAACCATTTTTGATAATCTTCTGGAGATTCCACAACCACGTTCGCCTCCATAGTGGCGAAGTATGTACCGCTATATTGAGAATCGGTCAGACGATATTGACCTTCGCGGATGGGGGTAAATTCAAAGTTGATGGTGTGGTTAGGAACGATGTCTTGTTTGAGGCGGAATGCAGGGATGTAGAAGCCGTGGAGTACATCTTGGGAATGTAGAGCCAAATGCACGCGGCGATCGCTTGGTAAATGTAACTCGGTACTGGTAACATCTTTTTCGGGATAGTGGAAGACCCATGCCCATTGTTTCGCCAGAACGTCAATGTTTTCACTGGGTTCGGCTAAAGCTGCATTATCTTCTTCATTGGTAGCAGCATAAGCCGACTTCATTTCCATTGGGTTGTGTAGGTGTACCAAGGCTGTAGCTCCTTGAATCCCCATTTGCTCATAAGTTTGGTAGCTATAGCCCGCAATCCAAAACACCAAGAAAATGGGAATAGCTGTCCAAATTACTTCTAGGGTGACATTACCCTCAATGTGGGGGCCATCGCTCAAGTCGTCTTTAGCTGCCCGATGGAACAGCAAAGAGTAAACGAGAACAGCAGTTACTCCCAGGAAGATGAACGCGCCCAGAGTCACCAAGAAGCTAAATAAATCATCAATTAAGTGAGATTCAGCCGCCGCTTGGGGGGGCAACCAGGAATAGGCTAGTTTACCTATCCAGAGACTGATAGTAGAAATTGCGATCGCTCCTACTACCAATATCAAAATATTGAGAAATTGGCTGAGTTTCATAGTCCAATAGTCATTAGTCAGTAGTCATTAGTCATTAGGAATTGGGAATTGGGAATTGGGAATTAGTAAAAAATTCTCCCTTGTCTTCTTCCCTGTCACCTGTCCCCTGTCCCCTATCACCTATTACTTAAGTACGGTGTTGAGATTTTCGCCCAAGCGCAGCAAGTTATCGGCGGTATTGTGTACGCCAAATTCAGCAGCTAGTTGCGCGCCTAAAGTACCGTGGAGATACATGATAAACATGATGAATACGCCTGCGGCCAAATAGCTCCACTGCACTTGTTGCTCTGATTCCACAGACCAGACATAACGCTGCCACGCTCTCCACAGGGTCATGACGGCAATCAAACCTAGAAGAAATACACCACCTACCCCATGCCAAAGCATGGTTTGCATTGCTTGTAATCCCCAGGTACTTTTGAGATCACTGGATGGTGTGGCTAGGAACATTTCGTAAAAGCCTGCGGCCACTGTGAAAAAGGTGATGACGGTTGAACCCACCATGTTGTACCAACCAACATCAAAGAGGCTTTCCCGTTCTACAGTTAGCCCCAAAAAATTGAACACCCATTTTTGGGAGGGGAAGAGAACACCAACAATATCGAAGGTAATGCCAATGATGAATAAGCCCAAAGTCAAATGGACTAGGTTGGGATGAATCGGAATGGTGTAAGGTAATCCGTTAGCTCCTAATTGGATATTTAATTGGTCAATTAGTTCTGAGTTCATGGCAGCATTCCATCCTTGACAGCTTCAACAACTGGGACTGTGTGCAGCCCATAGACCCAAACGAGTTCATCTCCGAGATAGACTTGCATACCAACAATTAAGACTAAAATTAACCCTGCTCCCAAGTAGTGAACAGGGATTCTTTGGGGGTCACGTGTCCGTAGAACATAACGCCAAGCTGTCATTGCGGCGAGAATACCAGACAGTGACCAACCAATTAGTGTATGTAGGTTCAGTACAGACTTAACTACTTCATAGGGTTTTGCCAAGCCAGCTTCAAACTGACCGAAAATAATGGCAACAAAAATGGCAATGGTAGCAACAAACAGATTCCACCAACCCACTTCATAAAAGCGAGTTTTACCTGTAAAAAACCCAATGGCATCACAGGCAAAAGCAAACAAAACCATCGCAATTACAAAGTGAACAACAATAGGATGAAGCGTGTCCGGGTAGGGTAAATTGTGGTCGTTCAAAGATGTAAGATAATCAAGCATTCTACTCTCCTAAGCATATTGCCTCACCTCAGTTCAATCTCAATAATTGACATTTACTCACATCAAGATAGGCATTCATCCATGACTAAGATTTTTTGATGAGATAGTCGTAGCGAAATCTTGTCACAGTGTGATTAGCCAGTTTGTTGTCAAATTATGTGAGGCTATTATTTATAGTCAGGGATTGAGTTTAATTCATTTGTTCATACTGATAAGCTACTACAGCGATTTCTACTTTACCTAACAAAATTGCTGTCGTTTATTGATTTAGTGAGTCCTATTTATTAGCTTAAGGATTTTCTCAATACTTGTCAAAAGTTATTCAAAGTTTTTTTAAATTTCTTTGATTAGCAAAAACAAGTCCTTTATAATGTATCTTTACTTGCTATTTAGTATATTGCATATACAAAATATTTAAATGTGCGATCGCAACATTCATTAATTATCAATTGTACTTACAATTACAATTGATATTCAGTAAATAGTAAATATAATCAGCAACGACTAATTAGTAATTTAAATACTAATGTAAGTTTCTATAGAAGTCCAATTTGATTTATGAAAACCACTTGAAGGGCTTTAGCTCTCAGCGACACTTAATTTTTTAGAGAGAATATAATCTTTTTGTTGCGGTGTGTGGCCTGGCCGCCCTGATTGCTGGGGCGATCCTCGACCCCAAGCTAAAAGCCGGCAAGTGTGAGAAACGCCAGTGCGATCGCTATTGCTAACATAGTGCTAACTACAGTCACACCATCAAATCCCCTAACTCCTTCCCGCCTGATTCTTAAGACAAATATTTACGCTCTTCTACTTAAATGCAAAACTACTGTTAAAATCCAAATAATTTTTACTCAATATTCATACCGGTACTCCTATGAGAGAAACTGTCCTAGAAGTTCGCAATCTCCAAGTAGAATTTTCCAGTGATGGGGATACTATCAAAGCCGTGGATGGTATTTCGTTTGAGCTAAGGCGAGGTGAAACTCTAGGAATCGTAGGAGAATCTGGTAGTGGTAAATCAGTCACATCCTTAGCAGTAATGGGTTTGTTGCAGCATCCTGGGAGGGTGAGCGGTGGAGAGATTTTGTTTCGTCACCAAGAGAATGCTAATCCTCTAAATTTGGTGGAGTTATCGCCAAAGGAAATGCAGCTATATAGAGGCGGGGAAATCGCCATGATTTTTCAAGAACCGATGAGTTCCCTCAACCCGGTTTTTACAATTGGGTTTCAGCTAACGGAAGCGATCCAACGTCACCAGGATGTGACTCAAGATGAAGCCAAACAAATTGCGATCGCAGGTCTGCAAGAGGTTAAACTTTTACCTAGTGATGAGCAACTAACACAGCAATACATCGAATCTTGGCCGCAAACCCACCCCAAAACTCCTCTAGATGACTATCAGGTGGCGCAGTTAGTGAAGCAGCATCAGGAATTAATGCTGGAACGCTACCCCCATGAATTGTCGGGAGGTCAACTGCAACGGGTGATGATTGCAATCGCTATTTCCTGCAACCCATTGCTATTAATTGCAGATGAACCAACTACAGCCTTAGATGTCACTGTTCAAGCCACAATCATTGACCTCCTCAGAGAATTACAGCAAACTCGTGAGATGGGGTTGATTTTCATCACCCATGACTTGGGGTTAATTTCGGAAATTGCTGACCAAGTAGCAGTGATGTACAAAGGCAAAGTTGTAGAATATGGCGCATCGGAGCAAATTTTTCATCATCCCCAGCATCCCTACACCAAAGGTTTGATTGCTTGTCGTCCCATCCTCACCAGCCGTCCCCAAAAACTGCTCACGGTCTCTGATTATATGACTGTGGAGGAAACACCGACGGGACAATTATTGATTCAAGGAAAAGAACCTCTTCCACCATTAGAAGTGAGTGGTGATGATATTAGCCGCAGATTAATCAAACTCGAAGCACAACCACCCTTGCTGCAAGTTCGTGATTTGCAAGTGGCTTTCCCCATCAAGGGGATATTCGGAGGTACTAAACGTTATCACATGGCTGTTAATGGTGTTTCTTTTGATGTCAAACCAGGAGAAACTCTTGGCCTAGTAGGAGAATCTGGTTGTGGGAAGACAACTCTGGGCAGAAGTTTATTGTTATTAATTGAGCCTACGAGTGGTCAAATTATCTTTGATGGACAAGAAATTACAGAACAAATAGATGCTTTTGGTTTTGCACCATCCATATCAATCTCTCCGAAAAACTGGTTAATGTCGCGGGATGAAATCAAATTGGATTTAGACTGGAAGCTGAGATTGCGCCGCCGCAAAACCTTCAAGGGGTATAAAATGCCTCATTTGCGGCGGGAAATGCAAATCATTTTCCAAAATCCTTTTAGCTCTCTCGATCCTCGCATTAAAGTAGGTGATGCGATCGCCGAACCTTTAGTCATTCACTCAATTGGTAAAAATCGAACAGAACGGCGCGATCGCACAGCTTACCTCTTAGAAAGAGTCGGTTTAAGTACAGATGCGATGAACCGCTATCCACATCAGTTTTCTGGTGGTCAACGCCAGAGGATTTGTATTGCGCGTTCTTTGGCATTAAATCCTAAATTTATTATTTGTGATGAGTCAGTATCAGCATTGGATGTGTCAGTGCAAGCACAAGTATTAAATCTCCTGAAAGAATTGCAGGACGAATTTCAACTCACTTATATTTTCATTTCCCATGATTTAAGCGTTGTAAAATTTATGAGCGATCGCATTTTAGTCATGAATCGTGGTGAAATTGTCGAACAAGGTACAGCCGAAAGTATCTACCGCGAACCCAAGGAAGCATATACACAAAAGTTAATTGCTTCTATTCCTACTGGTAGCCCGGAACGGATACGCTCTAAATTGTGATTGCTGTTAGCGGTAGCGCGGCGTTTAGCCAGTGCTGAGTGGTAATCTGTAACAAAAATCGATTAACGTTATCTTGTTTTTAGTATCAACTTACGCTTACATAAAAGATTTGGAAATGCAACTTACAACTAGAGAAAAACCCAACGCACCTCAACCACCAACTTTTAATTCTATTACCGAAGCAAGATTACATCGCCAACAACGTCTAGCAGCCGCTTTTCGCCTATTTTCTCGGTTTGGGTTTGATGAAGGCGTAGCAGGCCATATTACTGTTCGTGACCCAGAAAACTTGAATCATTTTTGGGTTAATCCCTTCGGAATGCACTTTGGATTAATTAAAGTTAGTGACTTAATTTTAGTTAATCATGAAGGGGAAGTAATTTCTGGCAATCGCCCCGTCAATCGAGCTGCTTTTGCTATCCATTCCCAAATCCATGCAGCTCGTCCCGATGTGGTGGCGGCTGCTCATGCTCATTCGCTTTACGGCAAAAGCTGGTCTAGTCTCGGCCGTCTACTTGACCCCCTCACCCAAGATGCTTGTTCTTTTTACCAAGACCATAGTATTTTTGAAGAATATACTGGCGTAGTTCTCGACCCACAAGAAGGTCAACGCATCGCTCAAACTTTAGGTCAGAATAAAGCGATTATCCTTCAAAATCATGGCCTATTAACAGTTGGACAAACAGTTGATGAGGCTGCTTGGTGGTTCATCGCAATGGAACGTTCTTGTCAAGCCCAATTATTAGCCGAGGCTGCTGGTAAACCCAAATTAATCAACCCAGAATTTGCTAGTGTGGCTCACAGTCAAGTAGGTTCATCACAAATGGGTTGGTTTAGTTTTCAACCATTATTTGACATGATTATTCACCAAGAACCTGACTTGTTAGATTGAACTGTTCAACAAAACACATCTGACTGTCACCTGTCCCCTATCCCCTGTCACCTGTCACCTGTCACCTATCCCCTGAAGACACTTGGCTATTTGCTGATTCACATTAGCCACATCAAAACGCTGACTAGCAATATTCCTCGCCTGATTAGCGATGGTTGCAGTGATTTGTGTCTCCCGCAAACAGGTATTAATAACTTGTGCTAGTTCTTGGGGTTCTCCCGGTGTCACCAGAAAACCATTCACCCCATGTTCTACTAATTCCATTGCACCGCCGGCTTTAGCTGCAATTACAGGTGTTCCACACAGCATCGCCTCAACAATCACTCTCCCAAAGGGTTCGGGTGCAGTGGAAGTATGGGTAACTAAATCACACGCTGCCATTAATTGGGGAATATCAGCCCGAAATCCTAAAAATTTCACGCGATTTTCTAAGCCTAATTGGGTAATTTGTTGGTGTAATTGTTTAACATAATCTTGCTCACCAAATAAGGCATCACCCACTAAAATAGCTGTGACTTGAGGCGGGCATTTAGCTATAGCTTCAATCAGGATATGCTGACCCTTCCAAGGTGAAAGGCGGCTGAAGTGTCCGACAACGAATTTATTTTCTAACCCTAATTGTTGCCGCAGTTCTTGGATATCATCATCACAATTTTGATAAATTTTGGGGTCGAAACCGTTATACACAATTGTAGTGAGTTCTGGCTTTCCTCCCGCCTGCACAAAAGCCTTTTGACTAGCTTGGGAATTAGCTATAACTAAAGATGCAAACCGATTGGCTAAGGTAATAGCAACCCGTAAGTTAGTTTTACTAAAGTGTTCTAAAGAAAGAATATCGTGTAAATGATATACCAACGGACGACGAGTTACGAAGCTGGCGATCGCCCCTACAACCAAGGCTTTTTGAGTATTGGCGTAGATTACATCATATTTATAAGCTTTTTCTACTACCTTAGCGATTAATGGTGCAAGTTGCCCTAAACTAGCGAAAGCTTGGAGTAAATTGCTTTCTTTACGAACTGCGATCGCCTGATTTGTCAAGACTTCTACTGGAATGTGATTTTGTTCTAATAAAGTTCTAAAATCACCATCAGCAAATAAACCCACCAAAGCGCGATCGCAGTAAGGTTTAGCAATATCAATTAAACACAATTCTGCACCGCCTGGTTTACCGCTTTGGTCTAAAAATAATATTTTCATATGATGTATTGTTTAATAAACATGAGTCTTGACTCTGTGTCTCTGTGGTGAAAAATAATTTATTTAACCACAGAGGCACAGAGGCACAGAGAAAATGATATTTAGGCTAAAATTACTTGTCGCACGCGTTGACCAATTTTTTGCCAATCAAAGTTATTAATAGTATATTCACGGCAATCTTCTCGTGACGGGATAGGAAGTTTTTCTAGTAATATTTGTGATAATTTTTCTGCAATCGCTGAGGTTTCGGTGGAATTAGTAATTAGTTCCGGGGAGAATGGTTGTAAAATTTCTGGCATTCCCCCAATTGGTGTACATAAAACTGGAGTACCACAAGCTAGCGATTCTATAATTGCTAATCCAAATCCTTCAAAAGATTGGCTAGGCATCACAGTTAAGTTAGCAGCTTGATAAGCTAAAGGTAATTGCTCATCAGGTAGAAAACCTAAGAATTTCACGTTATTTTCTAGACCTAATTCTTTAGCTTGCTGTTCGAGGGTAGTTTGCAGATGACCACGACCTGCGATCGCTAGCCAAACATCAGGTATTCTGGGTTTAATTATGGCTATGGCGGCTAATAGTTTATCTAGTCCCATGCGTTGTACTAAACGCCGGGATGTAAATAAAATGGGACGATGTTCTGGCCAGCCTAGTTGCTGGCGCGCCGCTTGGGGTGATAAGTTAGGCTGGAAGCGATGAAGATTCACCCCACCAGGGATAACATGAATTTTGCTCCAGGGTATTTGATATTTTTGGTGTAAAATATTACCAAAAGCCTTGCTTAAAACCACAAAGCGATCGCAGTAATTATAAGTAGTTTGTTCTATCAGCCGACGCTTGAGAAAAATCCTCAATGGATTATTCCCTATTTCTTGTTTACTTTCAAATGCCCAAGGCCCATGAAAGTTAAATGTAATCGGTACTCCTTTCGGTAAAATGTCTAAAATAGGAAAACTATATAAAGCAAAATGTAAATTAATTGCATCTGGTTTACTGACCCTAGTTTTCTCAAAATTAGTCCGAATCGACCAAAATCTTTGGCAAATTGAACTCTCTGGGGATGCTAAATTAGTCAACTTGATGGATGTATTCAGTTCAGTTTCTGGTAGACCAACTCCGCATAATTCTACTTTGTCTTGATTAGATACTAAGGTATGAATTAAGTCATAAACATATCTTTCTAATCCTCCCGGAGTTTGAGGAAACCAACCTGTACCGATGGTAAGAATAGACGCAGATATTGAATTAAAATTTTCTTTTTTATCTTCCACAACAAATCTCCAGAGTTAAATTTTGCATTAATTATAAGTTGACTTTTATACCAAGCTAAATTATTTGTTTGTATACAATCCTAAATTAATACTGTTTAATATTTATCTTCTGCTATTCTCTAATATGATCAGTCAAATTTACGTCTGACTAGATAGAGATTTTATTAAACTTGTTTGTTGCGAAGAATAATTTTTGATTAATTACGTAAATGTCTCCAGGTGTTACTGGCAAAATTCTGTTATTCTTGCGTCAATTAATACCAACTAAACGCAATCGATGAGACAGTTAAAGCAATTTGACCCCGTATTTGAGGAACTTTTTACTCAAGTTCAACCAGAGATTAAAGATACCTTGACTACCGAGCAAATAATAGGTATAAGAAAAGCTTTCAGCTCTAATACTTGGACTCGTAGGCATTCTTTAGACTTACGAGTTAAACTCCCCATACCAGGACTAAGGTTTTATATGGTATTGCTGGGTGGTGTAGAACAACGTTCCAAACAGCGATCGCAATATGGAAAAGTTTTATACCCTCTGTGGACTGCAAGCAATATCATATTTCTAATCCTATTTCTCATGATCTTATCGGGTTGTAGCTTGGTTATCTTTTCTTCTCTCTTATCTTCCTTTAGTTCCATCTCCCATTCCAGTTCTTCAGTGTCGCCGACATCTATTCCCTGGATTTTCGATAAATCTGAATGTGAACACACCGACAGAACTTGGGAGGATGGGAAATGTTGGGATAGTGAACACAATCCTATGTTTTAAAATATACTTCTATTCACAGCAAACAGATGACTAACAAAGATTTGCAACAAAATATTTCCACAACTGATCCTTTTGTCCAAAAATTTTTTGCGCGTATTCCTTCATACACAGCAGCTACCTTTACTAATACCCAATTGGCAGAGCTAAAAAGAGTATTTCAGGCTCGCATTGAACAAAAGCATTCTGTAGATATTAGGCTTTCTTTGCCCATTTTTAAATGGCGTTTTTATCTGGTTTATTTGCTAGGTAAAGAAAATCGCCAATTAAAACGCGTACAAGCTCCTGTTTCAACACCTGCAAACAGAATCTTACTGACAATATTGGGTTTTGTAGTCATAACATCTTTATTCGGTACACTCCACATGGTTAATAAAATGTGGAGAATTAATACCGTTCCAGAGCAAGCAATTAAAGAATCTATCCGAGTTTTGCTCAACAAAGATTAGATTTAACAGGGACGTATCTACCAATCATCTACCTTTTGATCAGTTTTGCAATTATTGCTCTTCATTTTAATTGCGATCGCAGCATTCTCTACTACTTGTAGTCTATCCCCAGCAAAGCGATAATTAACCCTGTTGGTTTTGAACAGGGGCAACATGGGATACGACTTGACAACACTGGCAGCACTTTACAAAAACGCTCTCCTCAATGATGTCCTGCCATTTTGGGAACAGCATTCTCTCGACCCGGAAGGCGGCTACTTCACCTGCTTAAATCGTGAAGGTCAAGTTTATGACACCGACAAATTTATCTGGTTGCAAAACCGCCAAGTCTGGACTTTCTCCATGCTTTGCAACCAACTAGAAAAACGCGAAAACTGGTTGAAAATTGCTAGCAACGGGGCAAAATTTCTGGCTCAACATGGTAGAGATAGCGAAGGTAATTGGTATTTTGCCTTAAACCGTGAAGGCCAACCCCTAATTCAGCCCTACAATATATTTTCTGACTGCTTTGCCGCGATGGCATTTAGCCAATATGCCTTAGCCTCTGGTGAAGAATGGGCGAAAGACGTAGCCATGCAAGCATACAACAATGTTTTACGTCGCAAAGACAACCCCAAAGGCAAGTATACCAAAGCCTACCCCGGCACACGCCCAATGAAAGCCTTAGCAGTGCCGATGATTTTAGCCAATCTCACCCTAGAAATGGCTTGGCTACTTCCTAGTGAAACCTTGGAAAGTGTTTTAGCTAGCACAGTACAGGAAGTAATGACGGATTTTCTCGACCAAGAACGGGGACTAATGTATGAAAATGTTACCCCTGATGGTTCTCATCTTGATTGTTTTGACGGTAGGTTAATTAACCCTGGTCATGGTATCGAAGCAATGTGGTTCATTATGGATATTGCTAACCGTAACAACAACAGTAAAACTATTAACCAAGCTGTTGATGTGGTGTTGAATATCTTGAATTTTGCTTGGGATAGTGAATATGGTGGGTTGTATTACTTCATGGATGCAGATGGCCATCCCCCGCAGCAATTGGAATGGGATCAAAAACTTTGGTGGGTGCATTTAGAGTCTTTAGTGGCTTTAGCAATGGGTTATCGCCTGACAGGACGTGCAGAGTGTTGGGAATGGTATCAAAAAATGCACGATTATGCTTGGTCACACTTTGCGGATGCAGAATACGGTGAATGGTTTGGCTATCTGAATCGTCGTGGAGAAGTATTGTTAAATCTCAAAGGCGGTAAGTGGAAGGGATGTTTTCATGTTCCCCGTGCTATGTACCTATGCTGGCAACAGTTTGAGCTATTACGATGACCTCCGTCCAGTCATAGACTAACAGCTACGCTGGGCAGAATGCGATTCGCCATCAGTTTAACTTTTGCTAGCGTACAAGTACAACTGACAGGAGTAATATCCCATGAACATTGTCACACCAAAACGATTCACAATTGATGAGTATCATCAATTGATTGAATTGGGATTTTTAAAGGAGGGCGATCGTATAGAATTAATCCGGGGAGAATTAATGCAAATGGTAGCTAAAGGAACACATCATACAGTCTGCGGTTCTATTCTGTGCCGCCAACTAGATAGAATTTTAGGTGATAGAGCAGTTATTCGTAGTCAAGATCCTATCACCCTTCCTAACCAAAGTGAACCTGAACCAGATGTTGTCATTGCAGAGGGTACAGATGAAGATTATCTCACTCATCATCCTTATCCCGAAGATATTCTACTAGTTGTAGAAATTTCTGATTCTACATTGATTTATGACCAAACCAAGAAGCTAGAACTGTACGCAGAAGCTGGAATTTCTCACTATTGGATCGTTAACTTAAATGTTAGCCAACTTGAGCGTTACAGCCAGCCTTATCAAAATACTCAAGGTACATTTAACTATCTCAGCAAGCTAATTTCTTTACCCAATCAGTCAGTTGCAATTCCTGGTTTTGAAGATATGCTATTAAACTTGAGTCGAATTTTTTCTATGGGTACTGTTGGTTAATGATTTGTCGCGCAACTTATCATTGTTATCTACAAATATTTACAGCACTATTTAATTTTCTTAGTTCATAGCAATCAGTAAACAAATAAATAGCAACCCCAGCAATAGTAACAAAGCCTGATGGCGTTTGATCCAGTTATTAATTGTGGTTGTCAAACCACTGGCACTACGCTGTTGTTCTAAAATGGATTGCCTTTCAGCAATATTTTGGTAAAGAGTACAGTCTTTAGAGTAGGGACGTTGGGGAAAATTGCAAGTATCATCAGCATGGTAGGTGCAACTATTGCACAGATATTCATTTTTATTAGCACGGTGTACAGTAATACCGGGATGTCCGTAGGCTTTGAGTGTTGTTCGACAATGGGGACAAGTTAAAGCCTGACTATCAATGAGTTGGTGACAGTGGGGACAAGATACAGTAGCCACAATTTAAGCTCAAATTACTAAACATTCTGATTTTAACTATTTTAAAAGTGCTGTTAGCGGTAGCGCGGCGTTTAGCACTTTTCATCCAATGCCCAAATTTGGGAACAATTAACTAAGTGGGTGCGAGGAGATAAAAGTGTTAGAAGAACGGGCATATTGGCTAGCTTGGGCGCAAATTTCGGGGATTGGGCCAGTTTTACTGCAACGACTACAACAGCATTTTGGGACGTTAGCGACAGCATGGAACGCTACTAAAGCTCAATTGGGAGAAGTTGAGGGGTTTGGTTTACAAACATTAGCAAAAGTGGTAGAACAGCGATCGCGTCTCAATCCACAACAATTACTCATCCAGCACCAACAAGAAAATCCCCATTTCTGGACACCAGCCGATGCTGAGTATCCCCGGTTGCTACTAGAAACTCCTAGCCCACCACCGATTTTGTACTATCGGGGTGAGGTAGAATTATCAGAAAATCTGGGACAAAAACCCCTAGTGGGGATTGTGGGAACTAGACAACCATCAGATTATGGCATTCGTTGGACTCGCCAAATTAGTACAGCTTTGGCGAAAAATGGCTTTACGGTAGTGTCTGGGATGGCGGAGGGAATCGACACGGAAGGTCATAGTGCAGCAATGAAAGCTGGAGGACGAACAATCGCCGTTGTTGGTACTGGTGTAGATGTGATTTATCCTCACAAAAATCAGGACTTATACAAACAGATTTTGACGGCTGGATTAGTTGTCAGTGAATACCCAGCTAAAACTCCACCTGATCGCACTCACTTTCCCCGTCGTAATAGAATTATTGCAGGTTTGAGTCGCGCCATATTAGTCATAGAAGCACCGTTAAAATCAGGTGCTTTAATTACAGCCACCTACGCGAATGATTTTGGCAGAGATGTCTATGCACTCCCCGGCAGAATAGATGATTATCCATCCCAAGGCTGTTTAAAATTAATCAGTCAAGGAGCATCTTTAATTCTCAAAGAACTAGATGAATTACTCAAAATGCTGGGAGCAATACCACAAATTGATGCTGTTGACACATCGCCAGCACCAGCACAGTTAGTTTTGCCCATCTTATCACCAGAACTGCAACAGGTGATGGATGCAATTGCCGTGGATACGATACCCTTGGATTCACTTGTGCAGAAAACAGGTATGAATACTAGTTCAGTTTCTAGTGCTTTATTACAGTTAGAACTAATGGGTTTAGTTTCACAGTTACCAGGAATGCGGTATCAGAAAGCGTAGGAGGGGAGGTGACAGGTGACAGAAGATAAGAAAGTAGGGGAAGCAGGGGGAGAAAAATACAATTTTCAATTCCCAATTACGATTTTTCCCCATATTCCATACCATTAGCATCAGCATAACGGTGCATAAAGCGCATGAATCGTTCCCAATGATCATCGCGCTCAATTTCAACTTTGCATTCTACTCCCCTTAGTTCATCGCCTTCATCACCCCCAAAAATGAATCGAGTCGAAGATGGGGTAAGACTAATTTCACCTTCTTCATCAGTTAAAAGTAAGGCATTTAATGATTGTTTTGTAAAACTGTTGAATCTTTCCAATGCTTGTAATTGCTCAAACGTCATCATGACGATGCGTTTACCAGTGCGGACTTCGCGCCGTAAACTGACGTTACTCAGTTCTTCATAAATACCGGCAAAAAACTGAATTGAGGGGGTTGTTGAAGACATAATTAATTCAAAATTTAAAATTGGGCTTAGGAGTAAAATTTCTACCCTGTCTACCTTGTCTCCCACTACACACTTACTTTACTGACCTATCTAGGAGGATAATATTGTTGTTGTGGATTCACGACAGGAGCTTGATAGCCACTAATGGGGGTGCTAGGTGCAGGTGCAGTGATGATGGGAGATTGATAGCTTGTTGGGGGTATGCTACTGGTGGTGTTGCTAGGTGTGGGAGGACTTTGGCTAAACTCTTGGTAAGCGGCGCGAGAAATTGAGCTAATGAGTTTTTCTGCACGGGGGTCGTTGTTGGGGCGTTGTACCATGACGGCAGCTATGTAACGCTTACCAGTAGGGGTATCAATGATACCAGCATCTGCTAATACAGTGCCAATATCGCCTGTTTTATGATATATGCGCGCGCCTTGATCTAAGCCGGAAGGGAGGAGATGATTTCGTTCTGTGCGTCGCATTATATCAAGTATTTGATCACGCGATCGCATACTAACTAATTTGCCCTGACTTACCATAGACAGCAGATTCCCCAACTCTTTAGGGCTGGTGGTGTTTGTGCCTTGCAAATCTGGCAATGGGTTGCGAATGGCTGTGCTGGTGAGTCCCCAACTCTGAAAACGCTGATTAACTGCTTCTATCCCTCCTAATCGGGCAATCAGCATATTGGTGGCGGTGTTGTCGCTGACTGTGATCATTTTAGTTGCGACTTCTAAAGCAGAATACTGCGTTCCAGCAGGGTTGGATTGTAGATTTCCCGAACCACCAACCATCATCTCCTTTTGCATGGTCAGCATTTCATCGAGGCGAATTTTACCAGTGTCTACATCCTGGAAAAAGGCAATTAAAACTGGGACTTTAATTGTGCTGGCCGCAGGTAAGCTGTTATCAGCATTAATATTTACGTATCCCCCGGTATCTAAATCAACTAGGAAAACCCCAGGAGTAAGATTGGCATTGGCTGCTGCCAACTCTTGGACAGCATTTTTTAAAGTTGGGATTTCTTGGGAGAGGTACAAGCCAGCAGCTGAGTTAGTTGGGGCGGGTTTTGGTTGCACTTGTCCACTATTGTTAGATGTAGTTGAAGTTGTAGGAGTGGTGTGGTTTGCGGGATCTAAGACTGATAAGACAGTACCGACAATAGCACCAATGCCAACGCCGACAATTAATAACCGGATGGCGTACAAAATCGCTCTAGCCATTGGCTTTAACCGCGTTTTTTTTGATACTCGTCTACCCATTTTTGGTAACGGCTGTCTCTGAACTCGTACTGTTTTTACCTTCACATTCCTCGACGGCGTTGGCATCTGCCTAGTTGCTGTAGGAATGGGTTTGACGACAGTCGGCATCATTAATCCTTGTTTGGACTTTCTCGTCCCAAGAGCAATGGGGGGAGGTAAAATATTGTTGTTATCCAAACGTGTGACGACCGCCGCACCTGTGGCTGCACGCTGCTGATTGGGAACTTTAACTTTTTTCGGTTCGCCTTTTTGAACTTTATGCGATCGCTGGCGACGGGTTACAGGTTGTCGCTGCGAAAAATTTCTTAGTTTGTCACCTGACTCTGACACTGCCACTCCTTGTAACTTACTCAATTTGTTGTTTAAGGCAGGAGGCAGAAGGAAACTTTACTCGCCTCTAGTCCCTAGTCCCTTTTCCTTATATCCTGGTGTACCCAGTTTCATGACGGCTACTTAGTAGCATTTTTGTGTTTAGTTTATGTCATATTAAATAATTTGGGAAATAATTGCGTCAATCTTAAACTTTTGACTGGGGATTGGGGACTAATCAATTCAAAATTCAAAATTCAAAATTAAAGAACGTCTGAGGACTGGGGACTAATTCCCAAGTTCATGACGACTTATCTGTTTGGTTGTTAATTGCCCATTCTACCTGTCGCAGCAGACCGCGCAACATTGCTACTTCGTTTGTTTGCAGATGAGCGCGATTATATAGTTGGCGGAATTTTTCCATGCGGCTGGTTGCTGTATGGGGATACAGATAACCAATGTTTAGGAGTAAGGATTCTAATTGCTGATAGTATGTCTCGACTAATTCTAATGGAGCTAGTTCCGTGACTGTGATGGTTGGCGTTTCGTTTAATTGTGCTTGTTGTGCTAGTTCGTAACAGCAGATACCCACCGCACTAGCTAAGTTTAAGGATGAATAATTGGGGCTACTAGGAATGCGAACGAACCTGTGGGCATAATTTAATTCTTCATTGCTTAATCCCCTATCTTCCCTGCCAAAAATCAGGGCTGCGGGTTGGTGGGGTGGTTCTAATAACCAAGGTAGTGCTGTTCTCGGATTTTCTAAGGGGACTGAAAAATCGCGATCGCGTCCCGTGGTGGCGATCGCACTTACACATCCTTGCAAGGCTTCTGGTAGCGTGTCCACCACTACCGCCGACTCTAAAATATCTTTGGCATGAACAGCCATTCTCATCGCTTCTGTCGATAGGCGATCGCACTGGGGATTAACTAAGACTAAATGCTCTAACCCGAAATTCTTCATCACACGGGCAATTGAACCTACATTTAAAGGGCCGGCTGGTTCTACCAAAACAATTCGTATCCCAGCCAATCCCATTATTCACACTCCTAGCTTCTCTCAAAGCCAGCAGTCGGATTTGAACCGACGACCTTCCGATTACAAGTCGGATGCACTACCACTGTGCTATGCTGGCACGGTTTTTTGCTTACTCTCAAGCACTCACCGATTTTAAATTATATCACAACATAATTATTTGTCTAGTATTTAGTTGTGAGTGCTGAGTGGGGAGTGCTGAAATGATGAAATCATCAGCAAAATTGATAAATTGATAAATGTAGCAAAAGCTTTCCCCCCCTTCTGCCTACTGCCTTTCTTTTTGACATAGCAGGGGAAAGAAACAGAAGCATATAATTGTTCTTTACAGATCAAAAGCATGGCAGCATTGTTTGGACGAGATTTGTTAAGTCTGGCAGACTTGAATTCTACGGAACTTCAAGAACTGCTGCAATTGGCAACGCAGTTGAAATCACAACAGTTGCAGTTGCGATGTAACAAAGTTTTGGGGTTGTTGTTTTCTAAAGCCTCAACTCGCACACGAGTTAGTTTTACTGTGGCAATGTATCAATTGGGTGGACAAGTTATTGATCTTAATCCTAATGTCACCCAAGTTAGTCGGGGAGAACCCATACAAGATACGGCGCGAGTATTAGATCGATATCTGGATATTCTGGCAATTCGCACCTTTGAACAACAGGAGTTAGAAACTTTTGCTAACTATGCCAAGATTCCGGTAATTAATGCACTTACTGATTTAGAACATCCTTGCCAGATATTAGCTGACTTATTGACAGTGCAAGAATCTTTTGGCACTCTCGCCGGTTTAACTTTAACCTATGTTGGTGATGGTAATAATGTCGCTAATTCTTTGATGCTAGGCTGTGCTTTAGTTGGGATGAATGTCAGAATTGCCACTCCTCAAGGCTATGAGCCAGATTCTACCATTGTGGAAAAAACACGCGCGATCGCTGCTAATAAAACTGAAGTTTTAATTACTAATGATCCAGAGTTAGCAACTAAAGGGGCAGCCGTACTCTACACTGACGTTTGGGCAAGTATGGGGCAAGAAGCTCAAGCAGACGATCGCTTTCCGATTTTCCAACCTTATCAAATTTCTGAGCATTTATTAAGCCTTGCAGAGCCAAATGCCATTGTTTTACATTGCTTACCTGCCCATCGCGGCGAAGAAATTACCGCAGAAGTGATTGAAGGTTCACAATCACGCGTTTGGGATCAGGCAGAAAATCGATTGCACGCCCAAAAGGCTTTATTAGTCAGTCTCTTAGGTGCAGATTAAGAACAGTTATGAGTGCTGTTAGCGGAGCGGGGCGTTAGCCCGTGCTGTTAGCGGTAGCGGGGCGTTGAGCAGCGTGCTGAGTTATGAGGTAAGAGTCATTAGTCATTAGTTTTAACCTCTGTCACCTGTGTTTCTCAGAAGCAGTTTGAAAAGTCAAAAGGTAAAAGAAAGAAGTTTCTGTTCTTTTACCTTTGAATAACTAATCAGACAAAATTAATTACCTGTCTTACTGTCACCTGTCACCTATCACCTATCACTTCTCCCCTGTCACCTAATTTCTTTTCTCAACTACTTATTTTTATTTTTATCTTGTGATTAATGATTTTTTATAGTACTAATGTTCTAGGGACATTTATATTTACCTCCCTCATATTTTATGGAAAGACTAACA
Source organism: Anabaena minutissima FACHB-250 (assembly GCF_014697125.1). GTDB lineage: Bacteria > Cyanobacteriota > Cyanobacteriia > Cyanobacteriales > Nostocaceae > Trichormus > Trichormus minutissimus. The sequence continues at coordinate 113,194 of NZ_JACJRG010000012.1, forward strand.
GAAGCGCAACAAGAACTTTATGAATGGTTGGCAGAATATATCAGAATGCACCAGCATTCTCCTTCGATTCGCCAAATGATGCAAGCGATGAATTTAAAATCGCCCGCACCAATTCAAAGTCGTCTAGAACATTTACGCAATAAAGGATACATAGAATGGACTGAAGGGAAAGCGCGAACTATTAGAGTTTTACAATCTATCAAGCAAGGTGTGCCGGTTTTAGGAACAATTGCGGCTGGTGGTTTAATAGAACCTTTTACTGATGCTGTAGACCATATCGATTTTTCTAATTTTACCTTACCACCCCAAACCTATGCTTTACGGGTAGCTGGGGATAGCATGATTGAAGATTTAATTAGTGACGGCGATTTAGTCTTTCTACGTCCAGTTCCCGAACCTGAACATTTGAAAAATGGCACAATTGTTGCAGCCAGAGTAGATGGCTACGGTACTACATTAAAACGTTTTTATCGAAATGGCGATCGCGTCACTCTCAAACCCGCCAACCCCAAATATAACCCCATCGAAGTCTCCGCTATGCAAGTACAGGTACAAGGTTCTCTCGTCGGCGTTTGGCGCGGTTACGTCTGAATAGGGACTGGGACAAGGAAGCATTTCTACCTTGTCTCTTTCCAATACTTCATCCCAAATCTGCAAGATTTCTTTAATTTTGAATTTTGAATTTTTATGTACCTGACGCTAAATCCAGTGCAGCAACTACCCTCTTTCCGCCTGAAATTACCCTTTGTTAAGGAAGGTGGGGGGAGTTACCAAACTCAACCATTACCAGGATGCCCTAAAATGCCGGCATCTCTGCAATTGCGCCACTATCAGCAACAAGCTATTACTAACTGGTTTGCAAATAACGGCAGAGGTACGTTGAAAATGGCTACTGGTAGTGGTAAAACTATCACTGCACTGGCTGTAGCTTGTGAACTGTACAAACAAATTAACTTGCAAGTGTTATTGGTGGTGTGTCCCTACCGCCATCTTGTCACCCAATGGGCGAGAGAATGCGAAAAGTTTAATTTACAACCAATTTTAGCTTTTGAGAACGTCCGCAATTGGCAAAGTCAACTTTCTACCCAACTTTACAATCTACGTTCTAGTTCTCAAAGTTTTGTCACGGTGATTACTACTAACTCGACATTAATTGGTGATGGGTTTCAATCGCAACTCAAGTATTTTTCGGTCAAAACTTTAATTATTGGTGATGAAGCTCATAATTTAGGCGCACCTAAATTAGAAGAAAGTTTACCCCGCAGTGTGGGTTTAAGACTAGCTTTGTCTGCTACACCAGAAAGATATTTTGATGATAATGGTACACAATCTCTATTTGATTATTTTGGCACAGTTTTGCAGCCGGAGTTTACTTTGAGAGATGCAATTTCTCAGGGGGCTTTGGTTCATTACTTGTATTATCCCATACTTGTAGAATTAACTGAAGCTGAAAGTATTGCCTATTTAAAACTAACTAAAAAAATCGGTAGGTCTCTACTCTACCGTGATCGAGAAAATGGGCAATCATCTAATTTTGAGGATAACGAAGATTTAAAGCCATTATTAATGCAAAGAGCGAGATTAATTGGTGCAGCAGCCAATAAATTAAATGCCCTACGGGAATTAATGGCAACTCGCCGGGAAACTACCCATACACTTTTTTATTGTAGTGATGGTTCTCTAGAAACAGGGCAGCGTTCATCTTTACAACAACTCAAAGCTGTTGCTAAAATTCTAGGGGTAGAATTAGGTTATAAAGTCAGTACCTACACAGCCCAAACACCTTTAACAGAAAGAGAAATTTTACGAAATCAATTTGAAAATGGTGAATTACAAGGTTTAGTTGCAATTCGCTGTTTAGATGAAGGGGTGGATATTCCAGCTATTAAAACGGCGGTAATTTTGTCAAGTTCTGGCAATCCTCGCCAATTCATTCAGCGACGGGGAAGAGTGTTACGCCCCCACCCACATAAGGAGCGAGCTACTATATTTGATATGATTGTTTTGCCACCAGATTTAGATCGAGAAACCATAGAAGTAGAACGCAATCTGTTAAGAAAAGAACTAAGACGCTTTGTGGAGTTTGCTGACTTAGCTGATAACGCAGGTGAAGCGAGAATAAAACTACTTACTTTACAAAAACGATATGGCTTGTTAGATATTTGACAAACAATACAAATTACTCACGGTAGCGATCGTCAGGAAATTATTGTAAATACTTATATCATTGATAAGAAAATCTGTCTTATCATGAATACATTACAAAATTTAGCTTTCAGAGCATAGTAAAAATAACATCACAATTTTCTTTGATAGAAACACAAACTATCGCCTAGGTGGTGAAATACTCTTATCTTCCAGCTTATTTTTTACTATTTAGACTTTTAACCATAACTCCTTTGTAAAATTAAGCCTCTATTGAACAGGCGGTTGAAGAATGAATTCACCGTATGCTATGGATTTGCCTACTCTAGACTTAGTAATTCAATATTCGCCTTGGACTGTAACACCAGATACGCTGGTGATTGATGTAATTGCTTTAATGAATCGGGTAAGAGGTGATGATAGTAGTCTATTCAATGCCATATCGCCCCAGCACGACAGTTGTGCTTTGATCGTCGAGGGAACGAGATTAGTAGGAATATTCACGCTACAAGATGTAGTATATTTGACTGCTTTAGGGAGGAATTTATCTGAGGTAAGAATCGCTGAGGTGATGACACAACCGGTTATCAGCCTCACACTTGCTGAGAGTGAAAATGCCCTGACGGCTTTATTGTTTATGCGTCAGCACCAGATTCGTCACTTACCTGTAGTAGATGCAAAGGGAGAATTAATCGGGCTGATTACCCAAGACAGGATTCGTCATGTGGTTGAGCCAGCACATTTGTTGAAATTTCGCACCGTGGCGGAGGTGATGGTAACTACAGTAGTTCACGCGCCACCAACTGCATCGGTGTTGGAATTAGCCCAATTGATGAGGGATGGCGGCATCAGTTGTATAGTGATTGTGGCAGGAGAGCAGGAGAAAAAAAAGAGCAGCCCTCTATTACCAGTGGGGATTATAACTGAGCGGGACATCGTAAATTTTCAGTTGCAAGGACTGGATATTGCCCAAACTCCGGCGGAAGCAGTAATGAGTCAGCCGGTATGCAGCGTCAGTTCAACTGCGTCCTTGTGGACTGTGAAGCAGTTGATGCAGGAGCAAGGGGTGCGGCGAGTCATCGTAGTGGGGGAGCAAGGAGAACTCCAAGGGCTAGTAACGCAGACTAATCTGCTACAAATCTTTGACCCCGCAGAAATCCTAGGAGTCATGCAAGCCTTACAAAAAACAGTAGAAGAGCAGACAGTGCAATTGAGGGAAGCTAACGAACAGTTAGAGCAACAGGTAAGACAACGCCAACAGGTAGAAGCATCACTCCACCAAGCCCAAGCAGAATTAGAATTGCGAGTAGCAGAACGGACTGCTGAACTGGTGCAGGCAAATACACGCTTACGAGGGGAAATAGCAGAGCGCAAAAAAGCTGAGGTAGCTTGTCAAGAAAGTGAGCAACGCCTGCAACTTGCACTCTGGGCTGGTAATACTGGCATTTGGGACTGGAATCTCAAAACCAATCAGCTAATCTGGTCTGAGAATCTGTTCTCTTTATTTGGTATAACTCCCGATACATTTGAAGTTAACTATGAAAATTTTTTAAATTTAATTGTCCATCCTGAAGACCGCGAACCACTGCATCAGTCAGTTTTGCGAGCCATTAACCAACAAGTACCCCATGATATCGAATTCCAGTTTCTTACTCCTGATGGTAAAGTTGGCTGGTCAGTATGCAAGGGGAAGGTGTTCTATGATGACACTGGTCAGCCATTCCAGATGATTGGGGTGAATATGAACATTACAGAGCGCAAGCAGGCTGAGGTCGCTTTGCGAGAAAGCGAGCAAAGGCTGCAAATTGCGCTCTCAGCTAGCAGCACAGGTATTTGGGACTGGAATCTCAAAACTAATGAGGTGATCTGGTCTGAGAGTATGTTCCCTTTATTTGATGTCAATCCTGATAAATTTGAGGGTAAGTTTGAATCATTTTTGAATTTCGTTCATCCAGAAGACCGTGAATTCGTAGCGCATTCAATGACGCGGGCTATTGATGAGCAAGCTATCTGTGATATTGAGTTTCGGGTAGTTTGGGCTGATGGTACAGTACACTGGGCCAATGGCAAAGGGAAAGTCTTCTACGATAAAAATAGTCAGCCATTACGTATGATTGGGGCGCATCAGGATATCACTGCTCGCAAACAGGCAGAACAGATAATGCGAGAGCAAGCAGCTTTAATTGATATCGCCACTGATGCTATTTTTGTTCGAGATTTAGAAAAACGCATCCTATTTTGGAGTCGAGGTGCTGAAAACTTATACGGTTGGACAGCCAAGGAAAGCTTGGGAAAGAAAGCTGATGAGTTATTTTGTCGAGGATTATCATCACAACTTGCAATAGGTATGCAAGAAACTATTGAGGAAGGTTCTTGGCAAACTGAGTTAGAACAAATCACCAAAACTGGGAAAAAAATTATCGTTGCGAGTCGGTGGACACTGGTACGCGATGAATCGGGAAAACCCCAATCCATCCTAGTAGTCAACACTGATATTACAGAGAAAAAACAACTAGAGCAACAATTTTACCGCGCTCAAAGGCTGGAGAGTGTAGGAACTCTCGCAAGTGGGATTGCCCACGACCTCAACAATGTATTTGCTCCCATTATGATGATTGCTCAATTACTGCCTTCCAGATGCAAAAATGTTGATGCGCGGACTCAAGAACTGTTCCAAACACTAGAAAATAGTTCTCAGCGTGGAGCTAACTTAGTCAAACAAATTCTCACCTTTGCCCGTGGGACAGAAGGGAAACCGATTCTATTACAACCTGGACATTTGCTCAAAGAATTAGTCAAAGTCATCAAACAGACATTTCCCAAATCTATAGAAATTCAGACTCATATCCCCACCAACACACTGTGGATGGTTAAAGCTGATGCTACCCAACTGGAGCAGGTGTTTATGAATCTCGCAGTCAACGCCCGTGATGCTATGCCCAATGGTGGGATCTTGACCATCTCTGCGGAAAATCGCTTCCTTGATCAAACCTATGCCCGGATGAACCTTGATGCTCATCCGGGAGACTACATCGTTGTTACAGTCTCTGATACAGGAACAGGCATTCCACCAGAGTTATTGGAGCATATTTTTGAGCCATTTTTTACAACTAAAGAAATTGGGACAGGTACAGGACTAGGACTAGCAACAGTTTTAGGTATTGTCAAAAACCACGCTGGTTTTGTGGCGGTATCGAGTCAAGTAGGCAAAGGTACGCAATTTCAGGTCTACTTGCCAATAGAAGAAGGAACATTGGCCGAGTCAAGAATGGAAGGAGAACTGTCCAGAGGTAACGGCGAGTTAATTTTGATAGTAGACGATGAATTAGTAATTCAAGAAACAACCAAGGAAACCTTAGAAAATTATAACTACAAAACCCTTGTAGCTAATGATGGTATTGAGGCGATCGCACTTTATGCACAATACCAGCAAGAAATCAGCGCAGTCTTACTAGATATGCTCATGCCCAACATGGACGGATTAACCACCATCCGCACCCTGAAAACCCTAGACCCCGAAGTTAAGATTATTGCCACCAGTGGTTTACCCGCCAACTGCCAAAAAGCCCTTTTCGTAGGTGCGACAGCCTTCTTATCCAAACCCTACACAGCAAGAGATTTATTGACTACTTTCTCTACATAAGTAAGTAGTTAATAAATCTCTCTTCTCTCTGCGGGAAGCTCCGCGAATGCGCGAGTAAATCACCCCCCATTCAGCAACGCCAACATATTCTGTGTAAATTTTTTCTAAAAGCTGTAGTCAATTGTACGTTATGTGAGAAAATAGACAAATAATAATAGTATAATAGGGTATTGGCAAAAATTTTAAAATCACAAAAGTCCCATTATAAAAAACTTCAGCATCATTCAAATATATCAGCAACCGCAACAAAAATAAAGACCATTTTGTCAAAAAATTTTAAAATTTAACAGCGATAATTTGCCGAATTAAAAAATAGCCATAATAGTGGCTTTACGGATGTAAAAACAGCAATTGCGGCAGTTAAAATAGAGAAACCCGATCTGCAAAAAATAAGATGTCGCCAGAGCAAAATATAGATGATGTGCAAGAGCCAATTATGAATGCTCCGCCAGAGGTGCGACAAATTATAGAACGAGTATGGCATTTAGAAAAAAATAGACTAGATAAGAAAAGTAATAGCCCCATCAATGATGATATTTTAGACATTGTGAAGGGAGCAGTGCAATGAAGCTCACTTCCATTAAATTGTGTAACTTTCGCTCTTTTTATGGCAAAACTCCAGAGATAATAATTTCTGGGGGAGATGTTCTTAACACCACAATTATTCATGGCAATAACGGCTCAGGTAAAACCAGTTTACTAAATGCCTTTACGTGGGTATTATATGAAAGGTTTAGTGCTGCCTTTGCTTCCACAGAACAATTAGTCAATAAAAGAGCGATCGCCCAAGCACAACCAGGACAAGCTGTAGAATGTTGGGTAGAAATTAACTGGGAACACGAAGGTAAACGCTATAACGTCAAACGCCAATGTCGCGGTTATAAAAATAAAACTGACTTTGCAGTCGGTAAAACCGAATTACTCATGCAAGTAGCTGGAGATGATGGTAGGTGGTATTTTCCACTCCAGCAACCAGAAGAAATTATCGGGCAGATTTTACCAGTCAGTTTACACCAATACTTCTTCTTTGACGGCGAACGCATCGAAGAAATAGTACGTTCTGATAAGAAATCAGAAATTGCGGAAGCCACAAAAATTTTCTTAGGTGTAGAAGTAATTAACCGTTCCATCAAACATCTTGGAGAAGCCAAAAAAAGTTTAGAGAATGAACTAAAAGCCATTGGTGACTCAGAAATCAAACAGCTTTTAAGAGAACAAGCCAAACTCGAACAAGAAATTGAGCAAATCAACACCCGGCAAGCAGAAATAAAGCAAGAATTAGAATATCAACAAACCTTTAAAAAAGAAACAGGTAATCGCCTGCAAGAACTCAGCGCAGCCAAAGAATTGCAAGAGAGACGACAAGAATTAGAAAATCAAAAGAAATTAAATCAAGATAATTGGCGACAAACAAAAGAAGCTCTAAAAAAAATTATTTCCTCACGGGGTTATACTGTCTTACTATCAGATACAACCGCCCAATTTCGCGCCATTCTCCATGACCTAAAGCAGCGAGGTGAGTTAACCTCTGGAATTTCGCGGGAATTTGTTACAGAATTACTCAACTCTCAAAGTTGTATTTGTGGTGCAGAATTACATCCAGATAATCACGCCCATGCTAATGTAAGTATGTGGTTAGATAAAGCAGGTTCTTCATCAGTAGAAGAAACCGCAATTCGCATGAGCGCACAAGTAGACGAAATTGACAAACAAGCCTCAGCCTTTTGGGAAGAAGTAGACAGAGAACAAACCAGAATCAATCAATTACGCCAAAACATTTCCCAAATCGAAAGCGAATTAGATAACATTCAAGAACGCTTACGCAAAGACCCCAACGAAGAAATCAGCAACTTGCAGAAACGCATCGATGAAATTGAAAGTAAAATTGATGAATCTAACCGAGAACAAGGTGCAAATCAACAAAAAATTACTCAGCTAAAAACAGAAATCGATGCTTTAATTAAACAAATTGCCAAACAAAAGCTGAACGAAGATAAACAATTATTAACACTAAAACGCATCAACGCTACTCAAGATGCCATTGAACGCCTAACCGAAGTCAGAAACCGCCAAGAAAAGCAATTTCGCTTACAATTAGAAAAAAGATTACAAGAAATATTTACTACTATTTCTTTCACCCCTTACGTTCCCACAATTAGCGATAAATATGAATTAACGCTAATAGAAAATACCTCTGGTACAGAAGCAGCAGTAGCAGCTTCCACAGGAGAAAATCAAATTCTCAGTTTATCATTTATCGCCAGTATTATTGATAAAGTTAGAGAATGGAGTGCCAAGCGTAAAATCCTCACCATACCCGATAGTAGCACCTTCCCAATCGTCATGGATTCACCCTTTGGTAGCCTAGACGAAACCTATCGCCGCCGCATTGCTCAAACATTACCAAAATTAGCCAATCAGTTAATCGTCTTAGTCACAAAAACTCAATGGCGGGGTGAAGTAGAAGCCGAAATGTCAGACAGAATTGGTAGAGAATACGTCCTGATTTATTATTCTTCTAAACCGGACTGTGAACAAGACTATATCGAAATAGCCGGAGAAAGATATCCTTTAGTAAAACAAAGTCCCAATGAGTTTGAATATACCGAAGTAATTGAAGTAGAAAGAGATTGTTAATCTGATAATTCCTAAGTTTGTAGTCAGGAATTGAGTCCTTTTCACCTATGTCCATTAAACCTCAAATTCAAATACCAAAACAATTACCATTTTTAGAAAAATTATGTTGGCAAAGAGAAGATATAGAAAATCTTACTCTTTTAGAAATGCTGAAAATATATGAGCGAATGTTTTACTGCTTTGCGAATCATTAACCCCAGTAAAATTATTGATGGGATTGATTTAATGGCGGCGGATTTATTATTAGAAAAGACAGTTAGAACACTAAGCAAAAGTTAATTACTGCAACCCCAAAATACAAAGATATATTTTTTTGTAACGAACTACAGATAAACCCAAAAGAATAAAGATAATTTATCGGTGTTTATATGTACCGATAAAAATGAACCTTAGAAATATTTCTCTAGCAATTGGCTTAATTCTCAGCTTATCAAATTACCCCGTTCTAGCCTTCCCTGATACCCAAAAAGATTGGGCAAAAAATTGCATCCAACAACTAGGAGAACGCAAACTCATCACCGGCTATCCTGATGGCAGTTTTCGCCCCAACGCTACAGTAACTCGGGCAGAAGCAGCCGTACTAATGCTCAATGCCTTCCCTAATGCACCCATCAAGCGCAGTGCTATTACATTTAAAGATGTACCCGTTAATTATTGGGCAAATAAAGCCATCACCACAGCATACCAAAAAGGATTTTTTTCTGGTTATCCCAACGAAATATTTCAACCTAACCAACCAATTCCTAGGGCGCAAATTATCGGTGTTATGGCTGGGGCGAAAAATTATAACTCCCTACCTAACCCAGCACAGACATTACAAAGATATTTTGATGATGCTGCACAAATTCCTAACTATGCCCAAAATGCGATCGCATCTGCCACAATTAATAGTATTGTGGTTAACTACCCTAATGTCAAACAGCTAAAACCCCTCCAAAGTAGCACTAGAGGCGAGGTTGCGGCTTTGATGTGTCGGGCGTTGAATATCTACACTGTTCCCCCACAATATATCGCAGGTGTCACCGTCCAACCCCAAGAAGTGCGTTCCTTACCCGGAAAACTAGATACAATTCCCACCTTTAACAGCAACAGTCCTGAACTAGTGACAACTGAAGGAATTTTACTTTCCACCTTCCCCCCAGAAGGTAAGCAGGTACAGGATGCACATTTAAATTATGCTTTTCAAGGCAGATTTGATATCTTCACCCATCATATCGCCCGCGCAGAGACAGCAAATCAAAATCGCACCGTCTACCAAGGGATAATTGTACATAATCCCGGTAATGAACCTGTGACATTGCAAGTATTACAAGCCGCCAGCTACTTAACCAGAGAAGCACCGTTTATCAACTTACCTGATATGGCGGACAATTCCCAAAATACAGTCTATTCCGGCCCTGGTAGTCGGACAATGACCGATGTTTTACAGGAGAAGAGACAAACTATTTTTCCTGAACAAATAGTTATAGCACCGGGAAAAACTGAAATATTGACGAGTTTACCCATCCCTGTCCAAGCACCTGGTTCTAATGGTCGCACTGTGATGATGCGTTTGGTGAGTAGTGCGCCCGTGTATTTGGCTAATTTAGCCAAGAATAGTAATCTCTCTCCTAACTTAACCGAGTGGCAAACAATCCTCAATACAGGTAGTTTAGCCGGGAAGCGCGACCCCATACCCACACCCCTCGACCCTCCTAGAGAACCGACAGTATTTAGCCGTGTGGCTGGTGTCTCTGAGGGTACGCGATGGCTATCGGTAATTACAGACAGCCCAAGTATATCTGGGTTGACAATACCCCAACCAGGAAAAGCATTCTCTTACCCCTTGGGAACGGTGCATTTAATTACTCTCAGTACAGGACAAATTCAAAGTGCGCCGATGTTGAAACGTTATCCTGATACAGCTTACTTTGCTCACAGTAACTATGGCGTAGAATACAATCTCAGTCTGCCTCTATTTAACTCCAGCAATCAAACTCGGACTGTGACTGTAGCAATGCAAACACCATTAAAAGATGAGGGTGGCACAGATAGACTGCTGTTTTTAAATCCGCAAGTAGAACAGGTATTTTTTCGGGGAACGGTGCGGGTAGGTTACACCGATGATAATGGTAGGGAACAGAGGCGTTATCTGCATCTAGTACAGCGACGGGGACAACCGGGGGAAGCTTTGGTACGGTTGAAGATGGTAGGTGGGGAGAAGCGGCAAGTTCGGGTAGACTTTTTGTATCCCCCTGATTCTACTCCACCGCAGGTTGTGACTGTGAGAACTGAAGGATAATTTTACTCACGCAAAGGCGCATTCGCGGAGCGTCCCGCAGGGAAGGCGCAAAGGTTTGTTCTAAGTTACTGTTGAGAAAAAAGGATGGGGTTATGGTTGCAAGTCCTGAGCGAAATTATCTGTCTCCTCAAGAGTATCTGGTATGGGAAGAACGCCAAGTTATTAAATATGAGTATGTCAATGGTGAAGTCTTCGCCATGACTGGGGGTACTCTTGCTCATAATAGTATTGCGCTCAATTTGGCTGCGGCTTTAAAAGGTCATCTACGTGGGGGTAGGTGTCGTGCTTTTATAGCAGATGCAAAGGTTGCTGTATCTGAAAATGGGTCTTTTCACTATCCTGATGTGGTGGTGAGTTGTGATGAACGAGATAAAAAAGCTGTTAAGTTTCTTCAGTATCCTTGTTTAATTGTGGAAGTTCTATCTCCTAGTACAGCAGCTTATGACCGGGGTGATAAATTTAAGCAATATCGGCAAATTTCAACTTTGCAAGAATATGTTGTTATTGATGCAGAAAAGGTTGGTTTAGATTGTTTTCGGTTGAATGAAAAAGGTCTTTGGGAATTACATTCTTACGAAGCAGGGGATGAGGTTTATTTTCAGAGTATTGATTTTTACTTGCCTATATATTTAGTTTATGAGGATGTTTTTTAGGGTTAAGTAGGCGATCGCTCTTTCACTTAGTATAAAATAGAGATAATGAGTACCCTGGAATATCTCTACACAGGCGATCGCGCTTTTTCTTGGTATAAAATGATAAAGCTAGGCGTATTCCAACCTAGATATCACTTCTACTTTTCGGTTAATATAGCTACAAAGCGATTATCAATATCATGGCTGCAAACAGAATCAGGGTTGCGAAGGATAAAGCTGAGTTGGTGAAATCATTACTTACATCAAAAGACACAACAGGGCCATTTCAAACTTATGTAGAAGTGATGGTGTTTGCAGCTACTTTGGGCGTTAGATATAAAAAGCGCGTGCCGCTAAGTGAAACTACTAAAAGAGAACCATCCCCAATTCCTCAAGAAAACTTTACATCATTAGGATATGAGCTAATTATTAAATTATTAGCAATTAATGAGACAAAAGATATAGAAATAATCGCTTCACGAGAAGATATATATGAAGATAAACGGACTGAAATATTCGAGGAATATGCAAATGGGGGACTAGAAATATTAGAACAAGAGTTACGTGGTGCAGTAGATTACTCAGAACGCATTCTATTATTCTTAATTTCTCAGAAAGATAGTGATGAAACTATAGTGGAGGAATTTAATTTAAGTAAATTTCTAAATTAATAGGCTTGACCAAAAATATCAATATATCATGAAAAATCTAGACTATTATTGTCAGCTTTTTTCTCAGTTAAATGTTAGCAATAGCCGAAAACGTGGTAAAGCTAAACACAAACCCATTTTGATTTTGTCTGTAATTGATTTAATAGTGCAAGGTCTTATTAAGCATAATAAAATTTCAGTTTCTTTAGAATTGATTCAAACATTCGATAAATACTGGTTTACAATAGGTTCTCATTCATACAAAGGTGGTTTACACTATCCTTTTTTTCATCTAAAAAATGAAGAATTTTGGCATTTAGGCTTTAAAGCTGATTTAAATGGAAAAAGACCTAAAACAATTAATAAGCTCAATGAAGCAGTTGAATATGCCTATTTAGATGATGAATTGTTCCTGCTTTTACAAGATGATTTGGCACGGCAAGAATTAATTTATGCACTGGTAACAAGTTTTTTTGATGAAAATCGGGATGATATAGAAGAAATTATCAAAATTAATCAAGGTTTTCAAGATGATGTAAGAGAAGACATAAACCCATCAGAGAATTTTGACAATAATCCAAAATGGACTTTCAAAAAAACGACCATTAGAAATGCTTTTTTCAGAAAAGCAGTAGTTCATATTTATGATTACAAGTGTGCTTTCTGTGGTTTGAGAGTCACCAAACCATTAAATCAAAATATTGTAGATGGCGCACATATCAAACCCTTTGCACAATTTTATGACAGCAGAATTCATAATGGGATTGCTCTTTGCAAAAATCATCATTGGGCATTTGACCGTGGTTGGTTCACTATCGATGATAAATATAAAATCCTTATTAGTAATGCTTTAGAAGAAATATCTCCTCATGCTAAACCAATGAAAGATTTTCATGGAGAACAATTACTGTTACCCCATAAAGAAGAATACTTTCCCTCTCTAGAATCATTACGATGGCATTACCAAAATATATTTCAAGTGTAATTACAATATAGGTGGCAGTCCTACTTCCTTTGGTTCTACAAACTCACCATCAAAATTAATGGTTTTATTTTCTACAGTTCTCGCATTAGCCAAAGCCTTGCGAAGTTCCGCAACTTCCATTGGTTCTTGAAGTCCACCCAGAATATAAATCAATAACTTAGCAGCTAAATCTTTTCCAGCCACCTGTACCCGTTTTTTATTTGGGTCATATAAAACCCCATACCAGAGTGACTGGGGATACTCCATACCAGAAAAGCCACCTTGCTGGTCAAACTTCCGCAACTTCTTAAAAATGCTAGCTAAGGAAAAACGCTTTTTAAATACTAATAATCCTAAAGCTTGCGCTATAGCAACTTGCGCTACAGGACGGAAAAGTATATTCGCTTCACCACCACCCTTTTCAAAACTAAACCTTCTTAAAACAGGCGTATCTTCATGTTCTAAAATTTTCAAACTAGGTAGGCTAGCCAAATTATCAAAAAGTTTTCTGAATTCTTCAATTCCCTGTTCAATTTCCTCATCTTCTGGACGCATGGGAATTAAACCCTTCTCGAATGGTTTCCAGTGGGGGAACTTTTGACCCAAGTATCTCTCAGACATATCCTGTAATGCTTGCAACGTCGTTAACACCGTAGCATTCGCCGCTACTGTTGCACTGTTCCAATTAACGCGAGGGTTACGATTTGGTTTTTGTTCTAAAAGCGGATGAGTAACAGCAATTTTTCGCGCCACAATTGCAAAACCATCATCTTCATTTAGCTGTGCTAACTGACCTTTAGTTAACGGTGCAGCCATCAAGTTAACATGAACAAAAACTGACCTCACCCTCCGTCTTGCTTCAGTGCGAGTTTCCCCAGCATTCACCGCACAAATAAATTCAATCCCGATTTTTTCCTTGGGTAAGCTTTGTAAATAAGTAGGGTCTACTTGATATTGCTCTGTTAAATCTGACACGGTGATAAAACTATCATCAGCCGCTTTATCTTTTTTATATCGCTGGAGTTTGCCGGTTTTGATTAACTCTATTAACCCTTGCACCCCCATTAGTCGATGTTGACCATCTAGTGCATAAATGGTGACGTTCTCTTCAGAAACACTAAGTAAACCGACCTTACCATCTTTATCGAGAGGGGTGAAATCAGTTGTAGATTTTTTCGCACGTCCTTCACCGTCCCACTCAGAAGCTTTGGGGTCATCCACCCAAGCCTGATTAATTACCACTAGCACAGGCGGAAATTTATGATTTTTTCTAGCCGCCAAATACTGAACTAACGGTGCTTGACGCGACCAGTCAAGGGGACGTTGTTGAATTTCATCGATACTATCTGCGTCAATTTCAATATTATCTGTTTCTGGATTGTACTTTTTTTGCAGTAGGGGTAAACCAGAGGCGAAGTGAACCCGACCCCCAAACCATTCTAGAGTTACAGAACCGATATAAGCCTCAGTTCCGCCCATTTCGGTTTTTTGAACTAATATATGATCTTTTTTATCTAAAAATGTTCCTAAAAGTAAAGATAAGACTTGTTTTTCTTTGTTTTCGCGTTCTAAATACTCTTGAGCGATATCGGTAGCTAGTTCAGGTGTACTATCTTTCATATTAATTTTTAAAAACTCATTAAAATAATGTAGCTATATTGTCCAAAAAATCAGATACTAGTATACTAGTTTTTAAAAACTTTTTACTAACCCACCCACGTGGTTTTTCTCTGTGCAGCCGCGAATTTCATTCGCTCGGATAAAAAAATATGAGATAACGCTCATAATGTCCAGAAGTAGGAATCAATGACTGAAGCACAACAACTAAAAAATAAAGGTCAGCAGACACGTACTGTAGCAGAGTTAGTGGAGTACATCCAAGCACTGACTACTGAAATTCAAGAATTGTATTGTTTTGATGCAATACCTTGGGTTGTAGGTTATTCGGGAGGAAAAGACAGCACTGCTACTTTACAGATGGTCTGGAATGCGATATCTGGACTCCCACCGGAAAAGCGAACTAAAAAAATATATGTCATCACTACAGACACATTAGTAGAAAATCCTATTGTTGCGGCTTGGGTACGTAATTCTCTAGAACAGATGAAATTGGCTGCGAAAGAACAAGGTTTGCCAATTGAACCTCACCTACTACAACCAGAAATAAAAGAAACTTTCTGGGTAAGTTTGATTGGTAAAGGTTATCCAGCACCGCAAGGAAAATTCCGTTGGTGTACAGACCGCCTTAAAATCCATCCCTCTAACCGCTTTATCCGTGACGTAGTTAGAGCCAAAGGGGAAGTTATTCTTGTTTTGGGTACGCGTAAGAATGAAAGTGTCAAACGTGCTATCTCAATGGAAAGACATCAAGCAGGTAGTCTAAGGGATCGTCTCAATTCTGATGTCATTTCGCTTAGTTCCTTAATGTATCATAGTTCTAGCCTACCTAATTCTTTTATTTATAGTCCTATTGAAGATTGGCGGACTGATGAAGTTTGGATTTATCTTAATCAATGGCAGAATCCTTGGGGATACAGCAATAAAGATTTATTTGTTATGTATCGAGGAGCAACAGCCGATAACGAATGTCCTTTAGTTGTTGATACTTCTACTCCAAGTTGCGGTGATTCTCGTTTTGGTTGCTGGGTTTGTACAATAGTTAGCCAAGATAAATCAATGGAGGCAATGATACAAAATGATGAAGAAAAAGAATGGATGCAGCCTTTATTGGATATCCGTAATGAATTAGATAATGACAATGACCAAGATAGGAGAGATTTTCGCCGTCTCCGAGGGGTTGTTCAACTAGTTGAGCGTAATAAAGACGGAAAAACCTCTGTTGAACCAATTTATGGGCCATATACTAAACCTTCGCGCGAATATTGGTTAACACGCTTATTAGAAGCACAAACCCAAATTCGACGCACAGCACCAGAAAATATGCGCGATATTACTCTTATTTCCCTAGAAGAATTAAGTGAAATTCGGCGTATTTGGTTGGAAGAAAAACATGAATTTGATGATAGTCTACCCCGCATTTATCAAGAAATAACAGGTGAAGAATTCAAAGACCCTCGTCCTGGGGCTGACCATAAACTACTAGGTAGTGATGAATGGTCTGTGTTAGAAGAAATCTGTACAGATGATGGTATGCACTTGGAACTGATGGCGAAACTTTTAGACACAGAACGCCAATTTCGCAAGAAAAGCAAGCGTGTAGGAATCTACGAAAGCTTAGAGAAATGTTTTGATACTAGTTCTCGTTCCCCAGAAGAAGCCATTAAAAATGCTCATTTAAAACGAGACTTAAGAGAAGCTGTTAGTCAAGGCGACATAGCCACAGTGAAAGAAAAAGTCAAGCAGTTGACTTTGGGTGATGCTGTGGATGAACCTAAAAATGAACCTGACAAGCCTTTAACTTGGGGAAATATGAAGTTTAAAAATAAACAAGTAAAGGGCGATTAGTAAAAGGCGATTAGAAATCGCGGCTACACAGACAAAACCCGCCTTCGCAGGTTTAAGGGAAATGAGAGCAAATTTTACGCAATTATATCTACATTACGTTTGGGCAACTTGGGATAGATTACCTCTAATTACACCAGATATTCAAAAGTTAGTTTATGCAACAATTATTAAAGAATGTGAACAGTTAAAATGTACTGTAATTGCAGTTGGTGGTATTGAAGACCATGTTCATCTACTAACAGGTTTTCCTGTAACTGTGAGTGTGTCTGAATTAATTAAACAGATTAAAGGTAGTTCTTCTCATTTTATAACTCACGAAGTCAAGCCAGGCGATTTTTTCAAATGGCAAGGTAGCTATGCTGCTTTTACTGTTAGCTATAATGCAATTGATAGCGTGGCTAATTATATCAGGAATCAAGCTAATCATCATCAACAAAAATCTCTTATTTCTACTTGGGAATTAAATTTACCGGGCGATTTAAAGGGCGATTAGAAATCGCGGCTATACAAACAAAACCCGTCTGCGCGGGTTAAATGTTTTTAATTTCTTAGTAGTCCGCGTAGGCGGACTTCGCCTGTGTAGCCGCGAATTCCATTCGCCTTGGACTTCTATAACCATAAAGACAAATGATATTTCTAGAACTCGTATTACAAAACTTTGGCCCTTATTCTGGCAGACAAGTAATAAATCTTGATACAAGAAGTGAAGAAAACCACCGTCCAATTATCTTATTAGGTGGGATGAATGGTGGGGGAAAAACTACTCTGATGGATTCTATCCGCCTTGCTTTGTATGGACAACGCGCTCAATGTTCTACTCGTGGTAACTTGAGTTATAGTGATTTTTTAACTCAATGCGTTAACAATAAAGCAACCCCTGCGGAAAAAACACGCATTGAATTACTGTTTGAACACATTGAAGACGATAAACCAGTCAAATATCGTATTGTCAGAACTTGGGAGAAAAACCCAAAAGACGGTAAAGACACACTAGGGATTTTAGGTGATGATGACACCTGGCCTGTTGATTCTCTAGTAAATATCTGGGATGACTATATAGAAAATCTTCTACCAATAGGTATTTCCAACTTATTTCTCTTTGATGGAGAACAAGTTAAAGAACTTGCAGAACAGGAAACACCACCACCAATAGTTATCGAAGCTATTCGCGGACTCTTAGGGTTAGAGTTAGCGGATAGATTAGCCGTTGATTTAGAAATTTTAGTAAACCGCAAACGTAAAGAAGTCGCGGAAATTAAAGATTTAGCTAATTTAGAAGAAATTGAAAAACGATTAACACAATATCAGGAAGATTATCAACAAATAGAATCAGAATTAGCAAAGCTGAATAATCAAACTGAAGAACTAGAAACTCAACAGCGAGAAGCTTTAGATAAGTTCATTTCTGAAGGTGGTAAGATAGCCGCCGAACGTAATCAATTAGAACAACAACAGAAAGATAAGTTATCAATAGTAGAAGATATCAGACAGTCAATGGGTGAATTAGCTGCTGATGTTTTACCCCTAGCATTAATTCCCAATTTACTAAATCAAGTTCAAGTGCAGGGAACACAAGAATTTCGCTATCAACAGGTACAGTTATCTAAAGATGTCTTAATTGAGCGAGATCAACGCTTACTAAATTGGCTGAATCAATTAGATATGAATTCAGAACAGGTTGATAAAATTCAATTCTTTCTCAAGGAAGATGCAGAGAGTTTATACACAGGTTACGCCAAATCAGAAGCACCTTGGTTATTAGCAGATGAGGAAAGTTTGATCCAACTAGATAATGTGAGATATCATTTGCAAAATGCTAGAAAAAATGCTCAACAACACTTAACTAAGTTGCAAGGTGTAGAAGAAGAAATTATTACTTTAGAAAGACAAGTACAGACAGCCGCAGAACCGGAAGCATATCAAAAACTGCGGGAGACTGTGGAAGACGCACAAAACCAAGTTTCTCAAGCTAAGGCTAAATGTGAAATCACTCGCCGCAAATTTGCCGAATTAACAGATGTAATTGAACGGACAAAGAAAGAATTAAAGGAATATACAGATAAAAATCTTGATAGTAAAAATAGACAACATATCATCACAGCAGCCGCAAAAGTCCAAGAGACATTGAAACTGTTTCGAGAAAAATTAACCCTGAAAAAGCTGAATAAATTAGAGGAGGAAGTGAAGAATTGTTTTCTCTATCTGCTGCACAAATCTGATTTAGTGCGTAGCATCGCCATTGACACCAAGACTTTTAGTTTGTCTATTTATGATTTTAATGGTAAACCAGTTCCCAAACATCGCCTGTCAGCAGGGGAAAAACAACTACTAGCGATCGCATTTCTCTGGGGACTAGCTAAAGTTTCTGGCTTACGCTTACCAGTAGCCATTGACACACCCCTCGGTAGACTCGATTCCTCCCACCGCAACAATCTAGTAGAGAGATACTTTCCCTCCGCCAGTCATCAAGTTATTTTGTTATCTACTGATACGGAAATCGGTAAAAAAGAAGTCGAAACACTACGTAACAATGAAGCGATCGCCCGTGAATATCTCCTCAAATATGACTCCTCCAACCGCGAAACCACCGTCATAGAAAATCAATATTTTTGGTAGTAGATATTGCCTAAAAAATTGAGTCTAGCAATTTACTTAAATCTAGATAGTTACAATATATTTAACTAGCTTGGGAAAATCAATATTTATGGTATCACCACATTTATTGGAAATAGAGCGTGACTTACGTGCTTTATCATTAGAAGAACTACAATGGCTCTTAGAACGTATTCAAAAGCAGATGCAAGAAAGACAGCAAACATCAAATAAGTTAACTCATCAAGAATACATGAATGCGCAATTAGCTGCAATGGCTATTGATGTAGATGTTCAAACAGAAATTACTGCTATTAATCAGGAATTTTTTGTTACCGAAATGGATGGTTTAGAAAAGCCGTGAACATCGAGCGAGGACAAATTTATTTTATTAACCTGAATCCAGTATTAGGGCGAGAACAGTCAGGAACACGACCAGTTTTGGTATTATCTATCAACCCTATCAACCAATTACCTTTGGTTGTGACTGTAGTTGTAGGTACAAAAGGAACAAATATTAAGCGCGATCATCCAACTAATATAAGACTCTCTCCTCATGACAGTGGATTATTAATAGAAACAGTATTTTTATGTTTTCAAATTCGTTCTTTAGATCCAAATCGCTTTCCGGCTGATCCAACTGGCAAGATTTCGGAATCTAAGATGCTGGAAGTTGAAGCTGCGGTTCGCTATTGTTTGGGTTTGTAACCAATAAATTCGATATTTACTTAATATTATGGAATCTCCAATAGAAAGAATTAAACTTTCCCAAACTGCAAAAGAGCAATTACTAAAACTCAAACGCAACACTAAAATCGACCAATGGAATATTCTTTGTCGTTGGGCTTTTTGTCGTTCTCTCGCAGAATCTACCCCACCTTCCCCCGTTCCACTTCCCCAAGATAGTAACGTCGAACTGACTTGGCGCGTCTTTGGTGGTGAAATATCCGATATTCTCCTCCTCGCCCTCAAACAACGCTGTCATAATGATGGCTATCCCACCGATAAAGAAACCCTAGCCACCCAATTCCGTCTACATTTGCATCGCGGGATTGGTTACTTAGCCGGCGACCCAAATATCAAGAAAATTGAAGATTTAATTGCACTGGCAATAAAAGATGGAAAGGATATTAAGTAACCGTAACTGATAACTGTTAACTAATCATTGACAACTGATACTATGCCTGAAACGGTAGAAATCGAGCGTCATAGAGCCGCGATCGCTCGCACGGAAATCTCTCGTCCTGTACGATTGGCTATAGAATGGGCAATCCTCAACCAAGACACCAGCTTTTTCGATTACGGTTGCGGCTATGGTGGGGATGTGCAACGTGTAGCTAACCTCGGCTACACCAGTTTAGGCTGGGACCCTTACTACTACCCCGATGAACCAATCACCTCTGCTGATGTGGTTAATTTGGGTTACATCCTCAATGTCATTGAAGATATTGAAGAACGCCGCCAAAGTCTCATCCAAGCTTGGGAACTCACCGGCAAAGTTTTAATCGTCGCCGCACAAGTATTAATTAATGCTCCCAGTAAAGCACAACTAGCTTACAGTGATGGCATTGTTACTAGGCGTAATACTTTCCAAAAATATTACGAACAAGAAGAACTAAAAAAATATATTGATGAAGTCTTAAATGTAGATGCAGTTCCAGTCGCCCTTGGTGTCTACTTTGTTTTCCGAGAGGAAGCCGAAAAAGAAAGCTTCAAAGCCATTCGTTTTTTTTCCCGCACCTCTACACCACGCGTCCGCATCCCCATCAAGCGGTTTGAAGACTACCAAGAACAACTCCAACCCCTGATGGAGTTTTTCACCCAACGCGGTAGATTACCCGTCAAAGGTGAATTAGACACAGCACAAGAACTACTGGGCGAATTTGGTAACTTTCGCCGCGCCTTTAATGTCATTTTACAAGCCACCGACGAAGCCGAATGGGATGCGATCGCTTACCATCGTTCTTTAGATATTCAAGTCTACCTCGCCCTCACCCACTTTGATCAACGTCCCAGATTTTCCCAATTAGCCCCAGCCATGCGCCACGACATCAAAGCTTTCTTTGGTAGCTATGAAGAAGCGTGTGAAGTCGCTGACCAAAAATTATTTAGTCTAGGTAAACCAGGAATAATTAAAACCGCCTGCGACAAAAGCAAAATTGGTAAACATACACGGGGTGCGCTTTACGTCCATGTTTCTGCTTTAGCAGCCCTAGACCCCTTACTACGCATTTACGAAGGTTGCGCCAGCCGCACCATTGGACGTGTCGATGGGGCTACGTTGATCAAATATCACATTGATAAACCGCAAATATCCTATCTGTTTTACCCAGAGTTTGACACAGACCCCCATCCAGCCCTCACAGCTAGTATCACAATTGACTTAAAAACTTTGTATATCACCCACCGCGACTACAGTGACAGGGCAAATCCTCCCGTACTGCACCGCAAGGAAACCTTTGTCACACCTAGCTATCCTCTCTATGAACAGTTTGCCAAACTCACCCAACAGGAAGAGGAATTAGGACTACTCCAGCAAAAAAGCGAAATCGGTACGCGTGAAGGTTGGAAGAAATGCCTAGCTGCACACGGAGTAGAGATTAGGGGATATGAAGTTGAACAAATTAAGGAACTGTGAAACTTTATTAACCCTACTCTGAGAAGAAACAATTATGGAAAGTATTAAAATACGTTCTCATGTAGGCGCAGATGGGATTTTACATTTTGATATTCCCATAGAAATAGCAAATGCAGAAATTGAAGTTACAGTAACAATTCAAACAGTCTTACCACAACAACGAGGCTGGATGCCGGGTTTTTTGAAGAAGTAATTGGTGATTGGGTAGGAGAACCCTTAGAAAGACCAGAACAGGGAGAACGGGACTCATCACACAGTACACCAACTATGGCAAGATAACTGCAACTCACAAATAAACAGAAATTATGAATCCAGTGCGATCGCTGCTGCAAGTTTTTGGTAGCCGAAAGATGGCAGCGTTAATACTCCTCGGTTTTTCATCGGGTTTACCATTGTTCTTGACTAGTAAGACCTTGCAAGCTTGGATGACAGTCGAAAAGGTCGATTTAACAGCGATTGGTTTATTTAGCTTAGTCGGCTTACCCTATTCCTTAAAATTTCTCTGGTCGCCGTTGGTAGACTGGTTTAAACTCCCATTTTTAGGTAGAAGGCGCGGCTGGTTAATTACCTTGCAAATTGGGTTATTGATTGCGATCGCCTGCATGGGCTTCCAACAACCCAAACAAGCACTGCAACTTTTAGCAATTAATGCGGTGGCGATCGCATTTTTCAGTGCTACCCAAGACATCGCCGCCGACGCTTACCGTACCGATGTTTTAGAAGAATTAGAATTGGGTGCTGGTGCAGCAGTTTTCGTATTAGGTTATCGCATCGCCTTGCTGCTCACAGGCTCTCTAGCATTAATACTAGCCGATAGCATACCCTGGTCATCAGTTTACCTGTTAATGGCTGGTGGCATGGCAATTGGGATTGTAGCCACATTATTTGCACCAGAACCAAAAGAAACACGACCCCCAGAATCTTTAGCAGCAGCAGTCATTTTACCGTTTGGGGAATTTTTTCAACGCCAAGGTGTAGTTTACGCCGTGTTGACTTTGTTGTTCATCGTCCTCTATAAATTAGGCGACTCCTTTGTGAACAATATGTCCACCCCCTTCCTGCTACAAACTGGATTCACTCAAACAGATATTGGTGCAATTCAGGGTGGTATGGGATTAATCGCTACCATTGTTGGCACATTAACAGGGGGAGTAGTTTTGAGTAAAATTGGACTCAATCGCTCACTGTGGCTATTTGGTGGGCTACAAGCCCTCAGTAACTTAGCTTACTTATTACTTGCTCAAGTCGGTAAAAATTACCAAGTTCTAGTGTTAACTATTAACATCGAAAACTTTTGTGCTGGTTTAGGCACAGCAGCCTTTGTTGGCTTTTTAATGAGTTTATGTAACCAACGCTTTTCTGCCACCCAGTATGCTTTACTTTCCAGTTTTATGGCTGTCAGCCGTGATATTTTAGTTGCACCAGCCGGAAGCCTAGCAAAAAATACGGGTTGGCCTTTATTTTTCGTGATTAGTATTATAGCCGCAGTCCCAGGATTGCTTTTATTACCATTTTTTGCCCCTTGGAATCAAAAACCAGTGGCAGTAAACAGACCAGGAATTGAGCCAGAAGACGAGGATTTATGGGAAACCAAATAGTAATTCTTATCGGCACATTTATTCTTTTACTCACCGGATTGTTACTTGGCTACGTTCTTTCACAATTAGTTTTAGGTTATCTAACATTTAGCCTCCTAACATTTTTCGGAACAATCAGCCTGATTTTAATTTTTGGTACACTCTATTACGTATTGTTCTGGCAATTAAAGCGAGGACAAACCCAAACCCAAACATTACCAGAACCAATTTCTGAGCCACTTAACGAGCCAATCAATGAACCCGGATTTGAGAGCCAAAACTATCTCAAAAACAAACTAATTTCTAAATTATCTGGTGATGCTGCCGCCGCAGAACGGTTAATTGAGCAAGCCAAACAAAACTACCCCGGAATGCCAGACAATTGGTATTGCGAGAGAGTTCTAGACGACATAGACCGTGATACCCGCTAATAACTCTCTGCGTCCCTCTGCGTTTAAAATTTCATCCTCAATTTTCCACAATGCCCAAAACTCGCTAAAATTAAGTCAAGTAAAATTCACAAATCTTTAATTAGGTTTTAAAACCTCAAGCGATCGCAACCAAAAATATGGCTATATTTCGTCAATACATTGCTCCCTTACTAGTCGTGTTAGTATTCATCGTTGCCCTAGTAGCAGTCAGCGCACGGATATTTTTACCCTCCGATATGGCAGCACCAGCACCGATTGAAGAAATGGGAATGGTGATAGGTGACAGGTGATAGGTGACAGGTGACAGGTGATAGGTGATAGGTGACTAAAATTTTGAATTTTGAATTTTGAATTTTGAATTGTTAATACCGGGCTATTATATTCGTCGTGGTTCTACCTTAGAGCGATCTCTGCTGGTCAAGTTCATGCAGCGCACCTACCAAGACATATATCCAGAACAAGATTTTGCCCATCTAGCGAGAACCGTTGAGCAATACTTCTCCAAAGATACCCCCTTGTGGTGGGTAGATTTTCCGGACGAGGATGTAGGAGAGCAGGGAAGCAAGGAAGATCAGACAACATCATCTCCCTCGTCTCGCCCTTCTCCCATTGCCTGTCTCTGGGCGGGAAATGCCATAGATCAAGTCACCGGAACACGCCATCCTCACATTTTTTTACTTTACGTCGTCCCAGAACATCGACGGCGGGGCGTTGGTACAGCCTTAATGCGCTATATAGAGAATTGGGCAATTCAAAGAGGCGATCGCCAAATCGGACTGCAAGTCTTTAAATCCAACCAAGCTGCCCTAAATCTCTACAATCAGCTAGGTTATCAAACCCAATCTCTATGGATGCTAAAGCAACTTGATAGTTAATAGTTAACGTGAGTTCGTATATTTCTTCAATATTGCCAGGTATATCACCTTCTTCCACAATTTCACTTAAGCGAGAAGCTATGTGTCTTACTGAGTATTCTTACTTTTGTGCCATGAACTCCCACGGGCCACCGCAGTCTTCTGGAGGGCAAGCGCGTTTACCATCCATGCACACTGGATAAAAGCAATTTGATTCTGGAGTGAGAATTGCTTCGACCCGAATTTGATGCTGCCAGTTATCACCTTTCGTCAGATTCGTATAAAAAACGCTCTCTACTTCGCCAACCAAAATCTGATAATTTGACAACTTTAGGGTCGTCAGAAAACCACATTCCCCCAATTTGAGCAATCCCGTAATGCTTACCGTGGATTATGAAACGATGTAAGTGGGAATCCGTCCACCCCATTACTATATGGATCATGTAGTGCAAATCGGCGATTGTACTGGGTCATCTTACCGCATTGCCAGTGCCATCTCCCCCAAAAAAAATCGCTCTCCCAGAAAAGGACTTAGTTTTAAAGTAGTGGTGATAATTGCTACTTGCATAATACAGGCTACAGTATAAGTATTAATTATATAGGACAAAGATCCTAGTCAAAACTTGGATCTTTGTCCGATGTGGTCATTGAAGCGATCGCTGTATAATTAATCCCACCACAGCAAAATTTAGGTAAAAACATTACACGTTGTTTCATTTGTATATAAATTTATTAAATTTATGCTGGCAAATATTTCAGAAAGACGAATGCACCAAGTTAGATGGGTGCTTACAATTGGCTGGGGATTGCTGATTGTTTCTTTGTTATACGATCCCCTCTCTCCTTGGTTTACACTTCCTACCAATAGTATTAGTCCTCTAAAAATTAATCCTGAAATTTGCGTGCAAGTCCAGGGAAAGTGTTTAGAACAAAAGAACTATGCTTTAGGCGCACCAATTTTTTGGGGAATTGTTATTCCTGCTGCTATTTTCAACCTCTTGGTATTTGGACATGAAACTTGGCGAAGAATTTGCCCATTGTCTTTTGTTTCCCAAATTCCCCGTGCTTTGGGACGGCAACGACATCAACGGCGCGTGGATGCAAAAACGGGTAAGGAACGCTTTGAGTTAGTAAAAGTTAACCAAAAATCCTGGTTGGCAAACAATTACCTTTACATCCAATTTGGACTGTTTTATATAGGATTATGTAGCCGTATCTTATTTATTAATTCAGATCGCACTGCTTTATTTAGCTTTCTAATTATTACAATCACAGCAGCGATCGCGGTAGGCTATCTTTATGGCGGCAAATCTTGGTGTCAATATTTCTGCCCTATGGCTCCTGTACAAAAAATCTATGCCGAACCAAGGGGATTATTTAATAGTAAAGCACATGATGGCGAACGCCAAGCGATTACCCAATCTATGTGCCGCACCGTCAACAAAGAGGGAAAAGAGCTTAGTGCTTGTGTAGCTTGTAATAGTCCTTGTATTGATATTGATGCTGAACGTGCTTACTGGGAAAACATTACTAAACCCGAACAACAATGGCTTTATTACGCTTATGTTGGTTTAGTGGTTGGGTACTTTGTTTACTACTATCTTTACGCAGGTAATTGGGAATATTACTTTTCTGGAGCTTGGTCACACCAAAACAATCAACTCGCTACATTACTAAGTCCAGGTTTTTATCTATTCTCTCATGCCATTCCTATTCCCAAAATAATTGCTGTTCCCTTGACGCTAGGAGCATTTACTTTCGGGGGTTATTTTCTAGGACGTAAATTAGAAAAGCGATATAAAGCTTATCTGCTTCGTCAGCACCAATCTGCAAGTATAGAAATAGTTCGCTATCAGATGTTTACGCTTTGCACGTTCTTTATTTTTAATTTTTTCTTTATCTTTGCAGGGCGTAATTTTATCCGCTTGTTACCTCCACTTTTACAATATCTGTTTCCGGTTTTAATTGCTGTGTGCAGTACCATTTGGCTGTGTAGAACTTGGCAACGCAATCCTGATCTTTACCAGCGAGAAAGCCTCGCCAGTCGGCTTCGGAAGCAGTTAAGTAAGCTGAATTTAGATACATCACGTTTTTTAGAAGGACGCTCACTTGACGAACTTAGTGCTGATGAAGTTTATGTCTTAGCAAAAGTTCTCCCAGGTTTTCATAAGGAGAAACGTCTTCAAGTTTATAAAGGAGTTCTACAAGAAGCGCTCAAAGAAGGATATGTTGACTATAGCAGCAGCCTAGAAGTTCTCCAGCAGATGCGTCAAGAACTAGATATTACAAAAGAGGAACACGATCTGATCTTAACCGAACTTGAGGTTGAGTATCCAACTATACTAGATCCCACTAAGCAACATAATCGTGAGGATTTGCTGCGACAGGAAAGCTATCGCGAAGCTTTTTTGGATGTATTTATAGAGGTGGCTAAAAATCATCCTAATCAAACTGTGGTAGCGGAATTAGTTGAGGTAATGACTGGAGAAAAACCAATTGAATCTCTTGATGCTGTACTCAACAAGTTATCTAAGGACGAATCTCTTCCCCTGCAACAGATCAGAGAGGAATATGCAATTACAGCCGCAGAGGAAGAAGAGATATTGAAAACAACCGAGCCTCGTCAGTTATGGACAACTATCGCTTATACTCTTGATACACTTAATCGGTTAGAAGCGATCGCCATTAAGCGCCAACTCATAAAAGAAGCTACACCTATTACTGTTAAGCAGGAATTAAGCGTTGAGCAAGTTGCTCATTGCCAAGAAATTTTCCAAAAATTTGACAAGGATGGTAATAATCGTTTGTCAAGAGGAGAATTATGCTCGGTTTTAAGAGTTCTTGGTTGCCCGTTTTCACCTCAACGGGTACAAGAAATAATGGATGCAATTTCAGAACACTCTAATAGTGACAGTGTTAGTTTTGAGGAATTTGCTGTACTACTACAAAGCGATCTAGGCTCTACCAATGAAGATCAAATATTACAGTGGTTTCATCTATTCGATGCCGATGGCTCTGGTTATATTAGCTTAGAGGAATTGCACTTATACATCAAAGATATTGTTCCCAATATTACTAAAGCTGAAATTGAAAATATGCTGAAGCTAGCAGACACTAGCGGCGATCAACAAATCAGCTACGAGGAGTTTCGCGATTTACTTCAACAGATGACACAATGACCGCATAATTCATCCCAGCACAGCAATATCTCGGTCATTGCTTAACTCCTGGGATGAGCAAGATTAAAGCCCAACTGCTGTTAAACTCACACGAAACCTTTGGGATCGCCAAAAAAGCAGACTAGATTCGCAAATTTTTTAGGATCTTGTTGGAGTAAAAAAAACTACTATGCTCACATCTTGCACCAACCGTATTAACCAGTAAAGATTAAACAAACCAGCATGAAACTATAACAACAGGCGAATAGAACCAATTAAGTAGCTTTTGTTTTAAATAAACGTGAGTCTCCAAGGAAGGCGCACCTCACGTTAATAGTTAATAGTTCTCCCCCCAGTCCACAGTCCCCAGTCTCCAGTCCCCAATCCCCAGTTATTTAATTTTGAATTTTGTAGGCGCAAGACTTGCCGCAGGCTATTTTGAATTTTGACTTGATTTGTCCCCAGTCCCCAAATTAACCGCGTATGAGATTGATGAGAAAGTGTACAATGGTTGAGCGATAAAAATAAAGCTTTAATAAATTAGTACGGATGGTTATGTGTAAATACCACTCCGACAGATAAAAGTATATGTATGACGAAGAAGACCTAAGCATACTCGAACTCGATGTCGAGGAGGATTTAGAAAGTCCCTTAGATAAACTAGAACCAATCACGGCTGAGTCAGAATTGCCGAAACCTGACCCAGACGAAATGTTAGCACTGCTGCAAAACCCCCAACGTCAACAAAGAATGTTGGCAGCTCGTGCTTTTTGTGATATTGAAGACCCACGCGCTACTCCCCTTTTAATCGACCTGTTGACTGATACTTGTCCATTAGTGCGGGTGAGTGCAGCCTATGGTCTTGGGCGAAATCCCAGTACCGATGCAGTTGAACCATTAATTAATCAGCTAAATCGAGACTGGAACGGCTATGTACGCAAAGGTGTCGTCTGGGCTTTAGGGAATTGTCGCGATCGCCGTTGTTTAGCACCCCTAGCAGATGCCTTAAGAACCGATATTTCCGCCGTGCGTTTGTGGTCTGCTAGTGCCTTAGCACAAATGGCAGATGTCGGTTACGAAGCAATTATAGGAGCAATACCCCCCCTAATTGCAGCCTTATTTCAAGACCCAGTACCAGCCGTCAGAAGTAACAGTGCGTGGGCAATTGGGCAACTGTGTAAAGAACTACC
Organism: Anabaena minutissima FACHB-250; assembly: GCF_014697125.1. GTDB lineage: Bacteria > Cyanobacteriota > Cyanobacteriia > Cyanobacteriales > Nostocaceae > Trichormus > Trichormus minutissimus. Next base: position 142,051 of record NZ_JACJRG010000012.1, read on the forward strand.
CTCTAACGTAGTTTATGCCGCAGCGATCGATGCCTTAATTCAGTCCTTTGCCGAAGAGAAAGACTTAGGTGTGCGGGAAGATGCCAAAGCTTCACTACTAGGTGTAGGCGACCCTCGTGGCTTGCAGCTAATTGAAACCTTAGAACAAGAAGGATGGTTTTAGAAGAATTAGGGGTTTAGGGGTTTAGGGGAAGGAGACAAGGGAGAAAGAAAAAATTATTACCCCAGTCCCCAATCCTAAATTCCCAGTCGCTTCTACTTCTCAGCTACAGGCTTGACCACATTTAAATCATAGGGACGTTCCGTATCATCCTCGCCCAAATATTCACCATTTTGAATTTCCAGAATGACTAAGGGAATAGACCCTGGATTGTCAACTTTATGCAGCGTTGCAGCTGGTACATAAGTTGATTGGTTACGGTTTAGTAAGACTTCCTCATCTCCACAAATCACCTTAGCCACACCAGAGACTACAACCCAGTGTTCATTGCGGTGATAGTGGATTTGTGGTTTGATACCGTGTCTGGGCTTGATTTCAATGCGACTAATTCTATAGCTTTCTCCCTCTTCGATGACTTCCACATTACCCCAATAACGTGAGCCTGAGTGTGAGGAAGAATCATTGCCATTTAATTGAGTATTATCTTCATTCTGAGTCATAACTAAAATTTGTGAGCTAAAAGAATATTACTGTTTTCCACAAATCTAACTGAAACCAGATAAAACTAAGCGCAATCCGCAAAAAATGTTAGGCCAAGATTATCTATAAGTAACGGCTGCTGTCACCTACCCTTAGACCATAAATTGTATCCAATTATTAACTAGTTATTTTTTCTCTCCTGATGCCCAATGCCCTATTCCCTAACTCCTGTATACTGAATCCGATAAATGCGATTATTGGCTTCCTCTGTGACTAATAAACTGCCATCAGGTAAAACTAATAATCCCACCGGTCGCCCCCAAGTGCTGGGAACAGAAGGGTTAAGCAAAAATCCAGTCAAGAAGTCTTCGTAGTAGCCTTGTGGTCGTCCTTGAGTATTAAAAGGAACAAAAACAATCTTATAACCAGTACCGCGATCGCGATTCCAAGAACCACGAAAAGCCACAAAAGCCCCATTTTTATACTTTTGAGGAAAAGTCTCCCCATCATAAAATTGCAACCCCAAGGCAGCTGAGTGGGCTTGAAATAATACATCAGGAGTACGGGTACGGGCTGCTAAATTTGGACGTTTACTTTTACCATTCGTTGTTTGACGAGGATCAAGGTTGCTTGGTTTGAAGTAAGTATAAGGCCAGCCGTAAAACTCCCCTTGTCGAATACGTGTCAAGTAGTCGGGAACTAAATCATCCCCGATCCCATCCCGTTCATTCACACTGGTGTAAAGTTCCTTGGTGACTGGGTGAAAGTCTAGACCGACTGGGTTACGTAAACCAAAAGCAAAAGTCTTTTGCTCAGAACCATCTAAATTCATCACCTGTACGGAAGCCCGTGGTAATTCCTCTTCATCTACATTAGAACGAGAACCCACAGAAACATATAGCTTATTACCATCAGGTGAAACTACTACATTCCTTGTCCAATGCTGATTGTAACCACCACCAGGAAGATCAGCGATTTTTTTACCGTTACCAGTTAGTTGCTGTTGTCCCTGACTATAAGGAAACCGTATAACCGCATCGGTATTACCCAAAAAGAAGGAATCACCCCTAAAAGCCATACCAAAGGGAATATTCAGCCCATTGGACGCACTAGCGAAGGTTTGACGGACATCAGCCACCCCATCACCGTTGGTATCTCGCAACAGACGAATGCGGTTTTGTCTAGTTTCCGTGACCAACACATCACCACTGGGAGTTAAAGCTAACCAACGTGGCGCATTTAAACCATCAGCAAAAACATTCACTGTAAAACCCGATGGTACTTTGAGTATTGGTTTTTCAGGAATTGGTACAACTTGAGGTGGTTTAGATGCACTGTCTGTGGCGAAGGGTGCAGGTAAATTCTGCAAGTTGATGCGGATGGGTTGGGGTGAAAGTGTTTCCGTCGGAATTACATTTTTTACCTGTGTAGAATCCTGTGCTAATTGAGCCGCAGAAGTAGCTGCTTGCGGTATGGGATTATCTAAAGAGATGCGAGTTTGGTTACAGCCTGCTGCGATGAATAACCAAACCAGCAGCAATAAATACCTAGAGAGCTTCATGCAAGTAAAAACATATACACAATTTTCTAAATTTAGAATCGAAATCCAGTGATTGTCACCTCTCAAAAGTCCGATTTTTGTATTTTTACACCTAATATATTGCTGTGGTCATTCATATAGAGACGAGATTTATCTACACAAATAACCCTTAACTAAAAGTCAACAGCTTACCTCTAACCCTCTGCCTTTTCTTGACCTCACAAAATCACGTTGCTTCCAATGTCAGATGAAATTGACTCGCACAATTATATCGTTGAAATCTTGATCGCCACCATTTGGTAAATCCTCAAAGCCAAAGGTGTTATTACTTAATAAGCGGATGTGATCCACTTGCTTATCACTAGTCGGATTAGCACCCAAAAATGAGAAATAAACAGAATTTCCTCGACTTATATATGTGTTTGGATCGCCATTAGCAATAATAAATGGTGCAAAGATACTATTAGAATTGAATTTTCCGTTGGATGTGACTGTTGTTTGGTTAGTTCCTGTCAATCCGACAACCATACTATTAATTGCTGCTTGGGTATAGTCTGAATCTCCAGGTTTATAAATCATACCGTTGATATTAATAGTACCTATTTCATCAGTCACCTGATAAAAGCCAATAAAGTTATCATAAGCTGCCTCTCTATTAACAGTAAAGGTAACGTTCACATTATCACCGACATAAAGCAGTTCTCCTTGAGTTGAACCTTGTTGACCAAATTGGTTACTCAAACCGAAATCTAATGATTGATTTGTCGCCTGAATATTCACTGCTAGATTTGTAAAATTCAGAGAAAAAACATTGTTACCCAAGTCTTGAATATTTTGGATTGAGGAAAACACTATGTCACCATAACTGGCTTTACTGATTACAGTTTGAGTTGTAGTGCTTTGAACTAAATAAAATCTGAAGTTAGAACCAGAGTCTAATTGCATTGAGCGAATAACATCGCTGTTACTGAACCCATTTGGCAAATTGGCAATGGTGGAGAAAATTACCTTAGCTCTTGCTAAAGCTGCTTTGTTATAACCGTCTGCACCTGGAAGAAGTGATTTCCCCGTATCATCTTTAACGCTACCCGCAGCATCATCAACATTAAATACACCTAGTTCATTCAACCGATTAGGATTAGGAGTACTGCTAGCAATAGTAATTTTGAGTATGGCTTTACCATTAGCACCTTTAATGTTAAAAACGTCCTCAGAAACCTTTGTTAATTCAGGAGAAATAACGATATTGTTATTGTTAACACCAATATTTAACGCTTTTTCAAAGAATAGTCCACTTTGGTCTGTTGTTTTTACCCGAATTTTGTAACTAGATTTGACATCAAAATTCGGAGCATTATTAATTTGTAACTTATCCCCATTGATCGTAAAAACGGCATTGTCTGTATCATCAATACCAGCAACTAAGCTGTAGGTAAAAGTGTTATTTGCGTCTGGATCAGTGCTGCTAAATATGCCAATGATTGTATTAGCTGAGACATTCTCATCAACCGTTATAACATCCAATGATAAATCTGTAGGTGCTTCGTTGAGGTCGTTGACTGCGATCACCAATGCTTTTTCAACGAAAAGCCCATCATTATCGGTAGTGCGAACGCGGAGACTGTAACTAGATTTAGCCTCAAAGTTTGGAGAACTATTAATTTTTAGGTTATTACCATCAATGGTGAAAGCAGTATTATCTGTATCACCATCCCCAGCAACTAAAGTGTAGATGAAAGTGTTATTTGCATCTGGATCTGTGCTGCTAAATATGCCAACGATTGTATTCGTTGAGACATTCTCATCAACAGTTGTAACATCCAATGATAAATCTGTAGGTGCATAAATCTGAGTGTAAGTAATGCTATTGTCTGTGTTGGCATCAAAAAAAATGTCAGCGTTGACTGTAAAAATATCAGGGATGACAAATTGTAACCCTAATCCTTGATCTGCAATTTCTCCTGATTCGTTAGTTAATAATAGTGCTAAATAATCATCAGTTTGGGTGTAAGTCTGTCCACCGTAGATAGCAGAAATATTTAAGCCTTCGTCCAGTGTTACTTGTTGATCGTCAGCAACAGCTTGATTGAAGAAGAAGTTGCCTGTGAGACTTTGGTCAGTATTAGAGAATTTATAATAAAGGATTGAGTCAGCCATTTTTTTACCTAAATAAATAACAGGTGGAAAAAGATAGAAATAGTTTTTTATTAAGCAGAAACGTGTGTAATCACATCTCTGCTAGAGTTAGTCTTCTGGTCAGTGTTCAGGAAAGCGGTGTGTTAACCTGGCGGATTTGCTCCAGTCGTGAGTGCAGTATTCATAGCTTGAAATATCTGGCTCTGATCAACTACTCCCCGAATACCAGGCACACTGTAAGTACCAGAGCTATCTGTCATCTGGAAGCCTTGACCCAATAATTTAGTCAAAGTTGATGAATAAGCACCTTGGTAGTAAACAGGCACAATTCGTCTGCTGTGGCTACCCCAAAGATATTTTTTACTTGGGTCAGATCCCCAGAAGTGTCCAGCATTGGCTGAAAGGTGCTGATTAAAAGTGATGTCCTTGGCGTTAAACTTCAACCCTCTAGACAGGTTTGGATCTTGAGCAGTTAACTTGGAGGGGAAGTTGGGATTTAAAGTCAGGTAGTGGTCATGGTCAGCCGTAACAATTAGCAAGTTTTTGCTCCAACCGCCATTGTTGTTGATCCAATTAATGGTTGTTTGCACGGCTTTATCGAAGTCATTCATCGTACCAATCAGGTTATCCATATTGTTATCATGGGCAGCCCAGTCGATATCACCGCCTTCAACCATCAGCCAGAAACCATCTTGGTCTTTACCCAAGACGGTTAAAGCTGCTTGAGTCATGTCAGCTAAAGTAGGATTTTCGTTAATCTCTCTGGCAATGAAGCTAGCGTTAGTTTCACCAGGAGACAGAGGACGAACAGTATCAGGGTTAGGAGTTTGATTTGTAGAAGTTGTGCTGCTAAAGAGTGTAAATTGACCTAAACCTGTTGTGCTGTAGTCCCCTTTAGAAGAACTCGTAGGAATGTTGCCATCTTGACCGCGAGTGCCATACAGACCAAATAACTTGCCGCCAGTATTTGGGTTAACTGATGCAGCTGTGTTCAACAGTGTCTGAGTTGCATTCGGGCCACGCTCCAAAAAGGTGTAGCCGTAGCGATTGTTAGGATTTGATGAAGCAGGAGCTGAACAAGCGGCTGCATCGCTCAAGGCTGTTTTACCAGTTAACTCTTTGTAAGTAGATGCCTTGATGTAAGTGTAGCTAGTGTTATTACAGACTGGGCCTGAACTGGTAGCGTTCTGGTGATCTAATGGATGACCGCCGCCCAAAATAACATTAGGCTGAAAGTCCAGCAATGCCTGTTGCAAAATACTGTCTTGATTAGCCTTGTTAGGATCGTAGTCACTATCGTACTTATTACGACGATTTACGAAGGAGACGGCAGCACCGGGGGTTGCGTGGCTGACTGGTACTGAAGTAACGACTCCCGTAGACTTACCCTGTTCTTTGGCAATTTCGACGATGGTTTTCAGCTTCTGCTCGTAAATGTCTACGCCCATCGCGTTGTTATAGCTCTTTACACCTGTATAAAGAGTTGTGGCGGTGTTAGCAGAGTCGGGATAGCTGTACTTAATGTACTCTTTGTCATAACTACCGGGGTTGGCAGGGGATAGGGGAATCCAAGGAGTAGGGCCTCCCTTGGTTACGTCATAGCCTGCTAAGTTCCCTGGTAGTGAGGTGTCGCCATTGATTGTAGTACCGGGATTAAATGGAGTATGCTGGAATGAAAAGCCTGCACGAACAGGACTTGCACCTGTAAGTGAATTACTTCCATCCAGGGCAGAGTTGCCTGTTGATTTAACTGAGGTACTTCCCTCAATTGTTGTGCCGTAGGTTGTTACTAGCGCATATCCACTAAGAGTTTGAAAGCTCAAACCAGAGCCTTTACCGGCTGTGTAAAAAGCTCCACCTTTAGCGATCGCCGCAGATCGGGCTATATTCCAACCCATACCATCGCCAATCATCAAAATCACATTAATCCCATTGCCACCAGCTAGAGCAGGTTGAATGACGGGATTACCAAATATCAGCATCATGGCAGACAAAAAACTAGCCATAAAAAAGGCCAGAGGCCTCTGGCACTTTCCAAAAAGTGAAATCATTGCAATGCCTTTTAAAGTTAATTATTGATAAAAATTCGGTTCTAGATGAGTAGCGGCGAAGTCAGAAATCCCCACAGACTCAGGAGAATTAGGTTGAGATGCTATAACTGGTTGTTGGGGTGATATCCCTAAAGAAATTACGATTGCCAAAACCAAACCCGATATGAACCAAGCTAATGAGCGTTTGTACTGTTGGAGTAATGAAATCATTACAGAATCTCCTGCAAATAAAAGTTTTAGTTGAGATTAGTCCCGCTGCGCCGAGTTCAAAATTACGATCGGTTAAAGGTTTGAGCGGGATTGATTGGCAGGCAACATTAAGGCTAAATCCTGATTTAGTAAAGGATTAATGGAAGCTTCTGGGAGAAATTTATAGCTACTAAGTTGCAAAGTCATGTCTGTAATTCCAAAAGTTTTTTGCAGATGAATTTGCAATTTTTGCAACAGGCGATCGCGTTCATGAAAGTTGCACATTTCACGGTTGAATTCGCGCATAGCATCACACTATTTAAACTAATTTTTCAAATATTTAGTTTCTGTACTTGTAAGACATTTAAAAAAGATTTAATAGAGATATTTACTTCATCTGGATCGATAAATTCTGGTGCATATTCTCAAAATATTTTCAGGCTTTTTTTTACTAAAGGTAAAGCACTTAAACCAATAAAAACATTTCCATTCTGCAACCAAAAAACTCGCCAGTACATAGACTGCTATCGACAGAAATTTAGACTTTTGCTGGCGCGAAATCAGTTTAGGAGAATCATCTGTACAAGAACATTCACACCATTTAAGTGATAGCATTAGACAAAAATCTTATAGCGTTTCCAAGTAATCTCAACTAGAAACTACATCTTTTTGTTTTGAGTATATAAAACTCCTATTTGATTGCATTAAAAAGTTCTCTAAATATAGGATAAATATTAGCTTGAGTCAGTTCAGCACTACTTTAACAGATTTGTCACTGTCCACCAGGCTTTAACAAACACAGTTTAAATCTAGCAACTTAGTGTCCAGTATAGTATTTTTACTGAAAATTAAAAATTATATAGCACTAATACCTGATTTTCTGACACTGCTTTATTAGCTGTTTAATATTATACGTAAACTTTATACAGTATTATCTCGTAGTCTTTTTCAAACATCAAATCTGATTGCTATATATTTCTTGAGCAATAGCTGGAGTAGTAGAAAATAAAGTCAACATTAAACTAATAAGTAATCCATGCCTCAGTTTTTTTGAGACATAATTTTATAAATATTCTCCTAGTAAAAATAAATTCTCTTCTATTGTATGTTTGACATTAGGACTAACATTAGTAGCACTATTGAGGCACTCTAACAGTAATTTATTAGCATCCCAATACTGTTGTATACACTGCCAATCCTGCTCATTAAACTGCCAATGATAACCAATTTGGCGAGTGTTAATCATGAGCGATCGCAATTCCTCAGTCCAAGCTCTACCATAAGTTTGCCACCATATTTTTAGTGTATTTCTATCTTGATTGGGATCAGGCAGTTGATTGGCCAAGTCTTGTAGAGAATTTTCCCAAGATGGTTGATAGGTTAGTAAATATTTCACATCAAGAGACAACCTTAAAACCACTAGTCGTTGAAAAAAAATATCAGCAGTCATAGTTAGGCTTACAGCCAGTGCATGAGTCAATGCTAAATCTATCGCTAAGTCTCCAGCCAAACTACCAGCAAGTTGATGATCCAAAGATATAGCTAAATCTTGATTGCAGGCTAGAGGATGTTCTGGAGGGAGAGCAATTGTCAAATAAAAAGCACGCACACTAGCACAGTGATAAGCAGCCATTACTTGAGAAGTTTTTTGTTTTAACCATTGCAGAAAATTATATAATTTATCATTCTGTTGTGCCAAGATATCAATTTTTGTCTTCATTAATTGCAATAAATCATCGGCTGGATTTAACATCCCTACACTGATTAAGAAAACTTCCCGCCAACGCTGTTCATGTAAATGATTTACAAAATCTTCTAGTATTGTGCTGTTGGCATTAGAGACAATTTCTCTTGCAGTGAAATACTCTTGAAAGCTCAAATGAGAAAAAGAATAGATTCCTCTTGCTCTTTCAATCAGTAACCCGTGTTGAATTTCAATGGCTCTTAAAACAATTGCACTTGCTATTTCTAAAGCATCGGTATCAGTGATGGCATTAGGTAAATTAGATAGGTAATTGGCAATAATTTGCTGGATTTTGGTGGCAGTGATAAAGTAATTTCCTTGCTTAAAACTAATGGCAGCAATATGACTAAGCAACTTAATTTTATCTAGCAAAGACAAGTGACGATAAACTTGATCTCGTTTGATTCCTCTGGCTTCGTCCCAACGTACCAGTAACACATCAAGTGCTTGTTTATAAAGTTCCGAGTGGTTAGCCGGAAAATCCTCTACAGATTTAAAGACTAAGCAGGTGAGATTCAAGAGAATCGGTGTATTAGCTAATTCTAAAAGTTGCGCATTTTCTGCAAATTCTAGTTTTTGCATAAAATTATTTGCCAATATATGCGCTTGCACGGGCGAATTTTTCGTAAATGCCAAAAACCATCTATGAGCAAAAGCTGCTATTTGCTTTTTATTGAAATCAGCAATTTCTACTTCTGTAAATCCGTATAAATTAAGATATTGAGATGCCAGACGACAAGTAATAATTATCTGATTTTTGTAAAATTTATTAATAAAACTGCGTATTTTATTAATCAGAATTTCTGAAATTTCTCCGATAACTTCATCTAAGCCATCTAATAAAATTAAAGCTCTCCCATGATAAAAAACTGTAATTAAATCAGTTTCAGAAAAACCAAAATTAATAAAATATTCATGTATATAGTGTAATAAACTAAGTTGACTGCATTCTCTAATTTCTCCAGCAAAATTTTTTAAATTAATAAAAACAGGCAAATAATTAGGCCGAAAAATTCCGCGATCGCAACTTATCGCTATTGATTGTAAAAATGTAGTCTTTCCAGAGCCTGGTTTGCCTAACACCAGCAGTTTAGAATGTTTTTTGACAGCATCTAAGCCAGAAATTCTTTCTTGGCAAACTCTACTTAAAGCACCACGGTTTACGTCAGGGGAGTCTAAATTTTGTAAATCAGTAATTTTCAGCCATCTTCTGCTGCTAATTTCCTCGTAAATATTAACATCAATATATAGATCATTGAGGTTGATCGGCTTGGCAATATCTAAAAGGTGCAAAGTGCCACACTGAGCTTGAATCCTCTCATGATGAACAGAGCGCAATTTTTGTACTAAGACATCAATCTCTAAGGTGTTATTGTCAAGGATATCTAAAGGCGCAGCTTCATCAACAGCAGGACTTTGGGCAATTTCTGATATGTTTAGATCCAACACAGAGCAGATATCATGGAAAACATGGCGATCAACAGGTTTACCACTAAAAAACTTCCAAATTGGTTGGCGAGTTTCTAAACCTACCTCAGAGGCTAAGTATTCTTGTGTCCAACCTTTGCGTTTGAAAGCTTGTTTAGCCTTTCTAATCCCTTCATCCGATGCTTGGAGCGATCGCTTTGCCATTACTTTGCCACCAAACTACAATACTTAATTCCCGATAAAAATACAAATCATACAATTTATACACTAAGTTCTACAAAAACTGAGCGCGATCGCAAACATCGATTCTACATAATAGTATTTGAGTCAGCCAAATCTACATACCCAACTAGCTTACGGCATTGCCTAAACGAGCGATCGGATATTGAGCAGTGCCAAGGCTTTTATTCAACTGACTTGTATTACACCTATTAGTACAGAAAGCCCATACTGGACTAGCGATGTGACGCGCTTACGCGTTCGTGCAGGGAACGTAGAGAAGGAAAAACATAATGCAAAATAGGCGCAGCGTTAGCGACGTAGGAGCGTCGCTAACGCTGCGCTATCGCTACCGCTTTTGCCGCACGTAAAACCCCATCCATAAATGGATGGGGTTTTACGCGTGATCAATGAATCAATTCAAAATTTAAAATCACCCTGATAGTTTATCAGCGCGATCACCTACCAGATTTATTCTCCACTAGACGTAGAAGCCTCTGGTGATGAGGATTGAGATGGCTGACGAGAACGACGTAAAGCATTCCTTAGCTTACTTGCACTAGAAGATGAGGCTTCTTGTGTGGGAATACGTCGCCGCCGCCGAGTTGCCGTTGGTTGCGATCGGGATGACGATGGCGTATCTGTACGCTCACGTCGCGCCCTAATGAAAGAATTTCTGATACTTCTTTGATTTTCAGAGGTTCTAGTATTGTTGGTGCTTGATGCTGTTGATGGTTGGGATGTAGGAGATAATCGCCTGCGTCTGACTCTAGTTTCTGTATTACTTCTTGTGGAAGTTTCTGTATTACTTGATGCTCTGGAAGTTTGCCGACTACTAGATTCTGCTTCTGTTGTATTTCTATTAGCCGCAGCAGCAGCTCGTTGTCTTGCTTGTGCTTGTCTTTTGCGTTCTTGCAATTCGCGGTAACGCCGAGAACCTGTGATGGCATATTCAGTGGCGATGGATACTCCACTTCTACCATTAGCCGCAGGTTTCAATTTCCAGTTACGTGCTTGTCTCAGAGTTTCTTCATCTAAGTCACGATTACCACTGGAGTTGACAATCCTGACGTTAGTAACATTACCTTTTTCATCAGTATCAACAGCTACTTCAACTTTGCCTTCTACGCCTCTTCTTCTAGCTGCTTCTGGATACTTAATACCGCAATCACGACAAGCTGCACGGCCATTTCCTGATCTGGATGAGTTATTAGTATTATTACTGCTTGGTGGAGTCTCTATTTTTGTAGGACTTGGGGCTGTAGCTTGTGTTTCAATGCCTCTGCTTCGCCTATTATTACTAGACTGTACAGGGACGTTAGAGCCTGTAGTAGTAGAATTATTTGACTCTACTACAGCATCACTATTTGCTCTAGTATCTCTAATTCCACTTAACAACCCTCTTAATTTGTTACTGCTTTGCTCTACAGCTTGGATTGCAGTTTGTTGTGTGTTAGTAGGTTCAGATGTGAGGACTGGTTGGGGTTGTGTTGTTGACTGTAGTTTTTGGGTTGGGGTGCTAATTTTCTCAGGCGGCTGTTGAACTTGAGGAGTTTTGAGGTTATTAGAAACCTTTTGTACTGGCTCAGGGTTTAATTTTACAGGAGCGATCGCCACGGGAGCAATCTTTTGAGGTTGTGGTCGAGTTTCTGGTTCAGGTTTTGGTTCAGGTTTAATCTCCAGTGGTGTTGGTTCTGTTTCTACCGTCGGAGGATCAACTATTGTCACCTCTAGAGGTTCATTTTCTAGATCAGGAGTTCTTTGCAACAGATTGCCTATACCTATGGCTAATATACCAATATGCAACGCCACTGAGCCAATCAGACTGTAAACCAGAAAAGACCTGAGAGCCTCAGTTTCCTTGGAACGCTGCTCAACAGCTATGCCCGAAAAGGTCATAATTTATTGCGAGCTAATATTACTAACATAGACATACTAGAACGCTTAGATACAAATATCAAGTAATTAACTAATCAAGTTATTAGCTGTATCAAATGACTATAAAATAGTTACAGAGACGTTTATAGCGTTTTTATTAGGAAAATTATCATAAATTAATTGCAAAAAAATTGCATATTTATTTAAAATGTCTTGACAATTCCTCTCAAGTTATCTGAGGATGCTAATAGTCTCTGTGTTTTTAGTTTAACGAGGCTCTTCATGGGAATTACGAATCTGTTTACAGCTGGCGGCGTAGTTATGTGGCCGCTATTGGGATTTTCTATATTGGGGGTGGCACTAATTATTGAACGTGTCAGGTTTTGGCTGAGAATCAATAATCGTCAAAGTCGTGTCATCGCCGAGGTATTAAAACTCTATCGGTTAGACAATGTAGTGGGTGCAATAGATAAACTCCGAAAAAATGCAGATTTGCCCCTTGCACGGGTTTTTTTAGCTGCGCTGGAATTAGAAGAACCAAATCCAGAAGAATTTCGTTTAGCTTTAGAAAGTGAAGCGCAAGCTGAGATCCCCATACTCAAACGCTTTCAAAACCTTTTTGACACCATTATTGGTTTAGCACCACTGTTAGGTCTACTCGGTACAGTATTAGGGTTGATTGCTTCCTTTGCTTCTTTGGATATTGGCGATGTAGGAGGTACGAAAACCGCAGAAGTTACAGATGGGATCAGTGAAGCTTTGGTATCTACAGCCGCCGGATTAGTAGTTGCTATATTTACACTGTTTTTCGCCAACTCCTTTCGCGGACTTTATAGTCGGCAAATGGCTTTATTTCAAGAATATGGAGGACAGTTAGAATTACTCTATCGCCGCCGCTATGAACGAGGACAGAAAGCCTATGCGTCTACAAGATGAACCCGATATCCCCGCACAGATAAATATTGTGCCGATGATTGATGTGATATTTGCGATTTTGACATTTTTTATTATGTCAACGCTGTTTTTAACTAGATCAGAAGGATTACCAGTAAATTTACCGCAGGCAGCCACAGCTAATAAACAGCAAGTACCTACAAAAATTACCATCAGCATTGATGAAAAAGGAGAAGTTAGCCTGAATCGTCAACTAATTCTCGTAAATTCTCTAGCAGAACAGATACGTAATGTAGCTGGTTCTAACTCAGAACCGTTAGTAATTATTAATGCCGATGAAAAAGTAGGACACGGTAAAGTAGTAGCTGTGATGGATCAAGTACGACAAGTTAAGGGAGCAAAATTAGCGATCGCTACCCAGAAGCAGTAATTTGGGGACTGGGGAACTCGGGGCCCCTCTGGGGATAAGGGGTAATGGGGACTGGGGGAGAAAAATCCAATACCCAATACCCAATACCCAATTACTATTGACCATTGACTGGTTTTTGATACTTACCGGGATACTTGCGTTGAAAATGGTCTTCCATAATTTTTAAAATCATTGGGGCTGCAATACTACCTCCACCACCACCGGAATGTTCAGCGAAGGCGACAATTAATATTTCTGGCTTATCAGCAGGAGCATAAGCACCGAACCAAGCATGATTTTGCTTGACACCACGCTTCCATGCTTCAGCTGTGCCACTTTTACCAGCCACTGGCGGAATAGTGGGTTTATTTAAAACTTTGCCTGTACCGTCAGAGATTACCTTACGCAATCCATCGCGGAGAATTTTCACGGTGGATGGCTTCATATGGACAGTTTCTCGCCAACTTTTAGCTTCTTCATTGTCTTTAAGTATATGTGGTTGCACGCGATCGCCACCATTAGCTGGCACAGCAAACATCACAGCCACTTGCAAGGGAGTGGTTAATAAAGCACCTTGACCAATAGACATATTAATGCTGTCACCTACAGTCCAAGGCATTTTCCAAACTTTCTGTTTCCATTCCTCATCGGGGACTAAACCTTTTGCTTCTTCTGAAGCGAATTCAAAGCCTGTTTTTTGCCCAAAGCCATACTTGCGAGTCCATTTAATCAGAGTAGGGCCGCCGACTGCTTTACCAATTTGATAGAAGAAAGTATCACTACTCCATTGCATTGCTCCCACAAAACCTAAGGGGCCGAAACCAGCGTGATTCCACTCACCAAAGCGAGTTCCACCAACAGTTAAAGAACCATAAGTTTGTAAAACTGTGTTAGGAGCAAACTTACCTGATTCTAGCCCGGCTGTTGTGGTGACAATTTTAAAGGTACTGGCTGGAGGGAAAGCACTAATGGCTCGATTGACTAGCGGATGATCTGCACCTTGTACAGACTCCCAATCTTTTTGTGTCAGTTTTTGCTTGGAGAAAATATTGGGATCAAAGGTGGGGTGAGACACCATAGCTAAAACAGCACCGTTTTTGGGATCAAGAGCAACGATCGCACCATTGCGATTTCCCAAGGCTTTCTCTGCTGCTAATTGCATATCTAAATCTACGGTCAGGCGGATATCATTACCGGGTTTGGCTTGTTTTTCTCCCAATACCCGCAGTGGTCGCCCAGCCCCATCAACTTCTACCTGCTGACCTCCCCATTCGCCCCGTAGTGAGGTTTCATAGGCTTTTTCTATGCCCATTTGCCCAATCACATCTCCTAGACGGTAGCCGTCTTTTTTCTTGTCTTGGAGTTGTTCGGCAGTTAATTCTCGTGTATAGCCCAATATATGAGCTAATTCCCGACCGTTGGGATAGTAACGAACTGCTTCCGTATGTATTTCCACATTTTGCAGTTCGTTTTCATACTCTTTTATGGCTGTAATTTGGGCTTCGTTCAAATCACGTGCAATCCGAATCAGTGAAGATGAGTTAGCACCAGCATCTTCAAGTTTCTTTTCAATTTCGTCTTGAGGAATCTCCAAAATTTTGGATAGCCGCGCCCCAACAACAGTCCACGAAGGTTTGGTATGTGCCATTGGCCACAAATATACAGAACGAGGATAACGCGTACTGGCTAGTAGTTTGCCGTTGCGGTCAAAAATATTACCTCTTTCCGGCTGTTTGGGAATCATCCGAATCCGATTTGATTCGGCTCGTTTGCGGTAATATTCTCCTTCCATAATTTGTAAATATGCCAACCGGACGCCAATCCCAGTCGTCATTAATAAGGTAAATATAATCAAAAATATAGACTGGTAATTTCGTCCAACTGTACGTGTATCCTTTTTTCCTCCCAGGGGAGTTGGTTGGAATGTAGACATAGGAAAAAAATATGTAGGTGAACTAATTTTACTTTTGAATTTTGAATTTTGCGTAAAGCCTGCGGCATAGCTTCTCCTGTCAAAGAGGCTACGTCAACGCTTAACGCGTAGCGTGTCGTAGACAAAAGTTCTGTAGGCGGGTTTCCCACATTAGGAAGGTTAAACCCAGTCTCTTTTACGTAGATTTCCCATAAATGGCTACTTTAGGAGGCGTGTGTAACAATTGGGAACATTCTTTTTGGCACAGAGGTTTTCGACGGATACAATAAACCCAAGTGTGATATTTTGTCTGCTTAATAGGCTACATTAGGTGACAAAATCACGTAAACTCGTGGCATTCTACTAAAGATTATGGCTCAAACTGTGACCCAGCACCAGAGAGGAATCGTGGCTTTTCAGCCGCTTGATGTGGAACTGCGGAATGTGTTCAAGTTTTTCAACCAAGAACCGGCAGTACATGGAATCGATTTGGATATTAGACAGGGGGAGTTTTTTAGTATTTTGGGGCCTTCTGGTTGTGGAAAAACTACTACACTGCGTCTCATTGCTGGGTTTGAACAGGTTGATGCGGGTAAGTTATTAATTCAGGGTCAGTCTATGACTGATGTACCACCTTACCGTCGCCCCGTGAATACAGTATTTCAAAGCTATGCTTTATTTAACCACTTAAATGTGTGGAATAACATCGCCTTTGGACTACGCCTCAAAAAAGAGAACCTCAGTAAAGCCGAAATTGAAAGTCGAGTTAACGAAGCTTTAAAGCTGGTGAAAATGGAAAGTTTGCGATCGCGTTTTCCGCATCAACTCTCTGGAGGTCAGCAGCAAAGGGTAGCATTAGCTAGGGCTTTAGTTAATCGTCCGGCTGTGTTGCTGTTAGATGAACCATTGGGGGCGTTAGATTTAAAACTGCGTAAAGAAATGCAGGTTGAGTTATCTAATTTACACAAAGACCTAGGATTAACCTTTGTCATGGTGACGCACGACCAAGAGGAGGCGTTATCATTAAGCGATCGCATCGCCGTGATGAATCAAGGCAAAATCGAGCAAAATGGGACTCCTATCGAAATTTACGAACGTCCCAAGACATCTTTTGTCGCAGATTTTATCGGTGATACAAATTTATTTAGCGGTGAAATCACAGCCGTAGAAGCGTCACTGGTGCAAGTTGTGACAAAAACGGGATTCACTATTGTCATAAATCGCACTGAAGACACCCCAACGGAATTATTAAAAGCTGTAGTAGTAAGTGTACGTCCAGAAAAAATCCAGCTTTCCTTATATCAGCCAACTCTAGTTAACAACTGCTTTGAGGGAAGGCTAGTAAATATCATGTATTTAGGAACTCACGTTAATTATGTTGTGGAATTAATTAACGGTATCAGCATTAATGTTTTACAACCTAACACCTTTGGTAACTTACCAGACCGAGACACCCCCATTTACGCTTGGTGGGGAGAAGATGATTGTTTAGCGATTGATTCTTAACTAATGACTAACAGACGCAATTTTTTACAAGGAGTAATAGCACTTTCCACTTTATCTTTAGCTGGTTGTGGCTGGAGATTGGCTGATGTGCGGGCTTCTACTAGTTCTGGGCGCACTGACCAATTATATCTATATACTTGGACGCAATATTCTGATAAAGAACTATTGCAAGCTTTCAGTACCCAAACTGGAATGAAGGTGTTGGTAGATCCGTATGATTCTAATGAAGTAATGTTAGCTAAACTATTAGCTGGAGGTGGTGGTACTTATAGCCTGATTTACCCATCTGATTATATGGTAGAGAAGATGGTAGAAAAAAATTTATTAATAGAATTACAAAACGATCGCCTGATTGGTTTAGATAATTTATTTCCTCAGTTTCAAAATCCCAGTTACGACCCCAAAAACAGCTACAGTATCCCCTTCAATTGGGGAACAACTGGGTTAATTTATAACTCCGAAGTTCTGAAACAAGCACCTGAAGATTGGGATTATATGTGGCGAAATAAAGCCTTACTCAATAAGCGTATGACATTATTAAATGATGTGCGGGAAGTTATGGGTGCAGTATTGCGAATGTTGGGTTACTCCTACAATTCACAAAATGAAACCCAAATTGAAGAAGCTTATGAAAAATTAACAGAATTAAAGCCTGCGATCGCAGCATTTGATACTGATGCTTGGCAAAATCAGATGTTAGCAGGTGATTTGGTTTTAGCAATGTGTTATTCTGCCGATGCAATCAGAGTCAGCAAGGAAAACCCTAAGCTAAAATATGTAATTCCTCGCAGTGGCTCTTCACTATGGACTGACACAATGGTAATTCCTAAATCAGCACCAAATATAGAAGGTGCTTATGCTTGGATTAACTTTATTTTACAACCAGAAATAGCTGCAACCATTAGCAAAAGATTAAAAATTGCTACACCCAACGCTGGAGGATTTGAACTATTACCCAATGACATTAAGAATAATGTTAATTTGTTTCCTCCAGATACGCTTTTAGAAAAGTGCGAACGCATTAGTCCTTTGGGACAATTTGAAGAAATTTATGAGCGATATTGGACTCAATTAACTAGTAGTTAAAATAATTTGTAATGGGTTGCACCCCGCTACGCTCTAAGCGCAGCTATGCCGCAGGCTTTACGTAATTCGTAATTTATCAAATAAGATTTGTGTCTACTGAAATTCGTAATCTTGAAAACCTAGAATTAAATCGGGGGCGATTTAATTGGTTACAACCTTTAACATTACTTGCACCTGCTGGTGTTTGGTTACTGTTGTTGCTGGTGCTACCAACACTAATCATTTTTCAATTAAGTTTAGTCCCGGATATTCGACCAGGAGATATAGTTAACCCTAGAGGATTTGATAACTATATCCGTATATTTGATCCTCTATACTTGAAAGTAATTGTGCGATCGCTATGGTTAGCAGCTAGCACGACAATCATGTGTTTAATTCTCGGTTTCCCCGTTGCATATTGGATTGCTCAAATCGCACCGCAACGTTGGCGTAATTTGCTGGTGTTGGGTTTTGTTTTACCTTTGTGGACTTCTTCTCTACTGCGTTCCTACGCTTGGATTACGATTTTGCGCCGCACAGGTTTATTAAACAGTCTGCTAACTAGTCTAGGCTTACCTACTCTACAATTACTCAACAGCGTGCCGGCTGTATTGATTGGTATGAGCTACAGCTTGTTACCCTATATGGTTTTGATTTTATATGCTTCCCTAGAAAAGTTAGATCGGCGTTTATTAGAAGCCGCAGCAGATTTAGGTGCAAATCCCATCCAGACTTTTTGGAAAGTGACAGTTCCGCAAATTTTGCCGGGAATTATGGCTGGTTCATTGCTGGTATTTATCACAGGATTAGGGGATTTTATTGATCCAGAATTATTGGGCGGTAGTTCTAGTATGACGGCAGCACGGTTAGTTTATAACCAATTTCTGGGAGTGACTCAAAACTGGGGGTTTGGTTCAGCTTTGAGTATGACATTAATTTTAGCCGTGAGTATTGCGATCGCTCTTCTGATTAGATTTGGTGAAACCAAACCTAAGTAATAAGAGATCAAATACTCAGAGAGCCGATTTCTTTAAAGAAATCGGCTCTCTATATTCTATTGAATTAAATTTGTTGAATTACACAGTGACAAACTGGTTTAATTTCTCTTTTTCTTTATTGATTAATCGTTCAACTGTAGCTAGTAACTCATGCTCTAAATAAGGCTTAGTTAAGTAACCTTGTGCGCCTAATTCTTGGGCAAGTTGCCGATGTTTGTCGGCATTGCGGGAAGTCAGAATGACTACAGGTAATTTCGCCAAATTTGCGTGATTTCGGATATGGTTTAATAATTCAAAGCCATTCATGCGGGGCATTTCTAAATCCGAAATCACAACTTGAATTTGAGGATACCTTTGTAACTGTTCTAAAGCTTCTATGCCATTTTGTGCTTGTATTACTTGATAACCAGATTTTTGCAAGGTTAAAGAGATAGTTTGTCGCAGACTGATCGCATCATCTACTACTAGAACTACTCTTGGGAAATTGGGGTGAGGTTCTTCTATAGAGTTTGGATTTGTAGGTTTAGAAGCAGCTAATAATGGTATTGATTTGAGCGTGGAATCTGAGACTGGCAAGGATGAATTATTCGCAGAATTAGCTTCTGGTAATGCGCCGACATCTAGTGTAGCTTGCATCTCAACAGACTGGAGAAACAAAGCTCCATCAATCACTAAGATGAGATTACCATTAGCCAAACTACTACAACCATAAATATATTTTGGTGGAGCGATCGCAGTTCCTAAAGGTCTAATTACTAGTTCTTGCTCACCAATAATTTGGTCAACTTCTAACGCAAACACGCCGTATTTGTGCCTCAGCAATAACACGGGATTATTCATGATTTCTGTGTTATGTTCAGCTAGTAAATTTCTATCGATGATATTGGGAGATAACGAACCATTATAAGATATCAAATCTGAAAGTTGATAAAGGCTAACCATAGTTTCATCATTGTCTTTATGCCAATGCAAAACTTTTTTACCTTCAAATTCTTTGATTTGTTGAGGTGTAGGAATAATAATTTTTTCGATACTATCCAATAGTAAAGCGTAAACAACACCACCAGATTGAACTAACATTAATTGGTCGGTAGTCATAGAAAAAGGAATTTTAAATATAAAATTTGTACCTTGATTGGGCTGAGATTGCACTGAAATTGAGGCGTTAAGTGTTTGCAGTTGAGAACGCACAATATCTAATCCCATTCCCCGCCCAGAAATTTCACTCACCTGATCAACAGTGGAAAATCCGGGTGCAAACATGACATCAAACAAATCGGATTCATCCCAATGAGCATTTCCTGGATGCAAATTTAGTTCAACAGCTTTTTTGCGAATCTTGTCTAAATTTAATCCTTGTCCATCATCTCGGACTTCAATCACTGTTTGACTACCTTGATGGTAGGCGCAGATTTCGATGACACCTGTTTCTGCTTTACCTTGTTCCCGGCGAACTTGCGGCGGTTCAATACCGTGATCAAAAGCATTACGTACTAGTTGTAGTAGGGGATCGTAGATTTTTTCGGCGATCGCTTTATCTATTAGTAATCCTGTACCTGTGAGTCGCAATTCCACCTGTTTTTGATAAACATTACCCAGTTGTTTAACCATCTGGGGAAAGCGATTCAATATATTACCTAGTGGTAACATTCGGGCTTCGACTAAATTATCTAGCAGATTTAAAGCTAAACTTTGTTTTTTATCACTAATTTGGCTAGCTTGTTTTAAGAGTAAATCAATTGATTCGGTAGTCTCTTGTAATTGCAGCGTCTCTTCTATGGATTCGTGTAATGTTAAATGGAATTCTGTATAAACATCCATTTCTAATGAATCAAATTTCACAGATGCAAAATTTTGTGTATGATGTGATTTTACACTTTGCATCTGTAATGGCAAATCACGTAATTGATTTAACGTTTCTTGATGTCTGCTCAGTTGCTCAGATAGCCTCTCAATTATATCTTGAATTTGTTCATCGTTTAATGCTCGTCTTTTTTGGTAAACTAATAACTCCCCAGCCAAGTAGTTAATGCGTTGGAGTTTATCTACATCTACACGTATAAATGAACTAGATTGGTTTCTCTTACTGTGAGAAGTTCGAGACTTTTCTTCTATTTTATTATTAACAACATCAATTACATTTTCTGCAATATCATCTGTATTTACTTGGTCAATAACAGATAAATATTTTTCAGGTTGGGCATTATCATTAATTTTATCGTCTTGTTGAATTTTATCACTGACTGATCCATCTGCTAAATCCTGGTTGTTTTCTCCTCCCCAAATTAATTCTAAAAGGTTAGAGTCTACAGCATTATTTGTTTTTTTTATAGGTTTAATAACCAGTAATTTTTGTAGTTTTAGACTATCAGACCAATCTTTTTCTTGCGGAGTTACAGGAGGATGTTTTTTATATTCTGTAGCCAATAAGCTAATCTTGTTTTGTAGTGCTTTTATAAAAAATATACGATTATCAGTTTTTTTACGAGAATACTGAAATTTGGCAACCGCAAAAAGAATAATTAAAATCATTCCTTGACGATAAAGACAAAGACTTTCGCTATCATCATCATTGCGGATAAATGCTAAAAATTTGTTCAACCAATTGTCAACATAATTCAAGTGATTTTCATTTTCATGATTGGAAATTAATATATCTAGATCCATTTCTGATCCTGGAATTTCCATTTCATGATTAAACCAGCCAAATATGTAGTGAATTACTTTTAAATAAAACTTAGCAGTTTCTGGTTTAACACCCTGATTTGTATTGTTTTCTGATGGAATTAAGAATTGGTAAAACTCATTTTCTATATCTGAAAATTCAGTATAAATTAATTCCTTAGCAGGTGTTTTTATTGCTGTAGATAACTGATCTTTTGTTGTAATTATCAGGTTTAATAAAGCAGTGGAAGGGCTACCGCCACGAGTGCGATCGCCTGCTAATACATCTGTTTGTGCTTGCTGTAAATCAACTAGAGCAATTTCTGCAATCTGACGCACTTGACTTGGATTAGTTTTTAATGCGGCTAAAATCGCCTGAGAAATTTCCTCAAAACCGGGTAAATTTAAAGATTCAGACAAACCAATAAAGACTTCAGCTTGAGAAGTCAAAAATTCAATAAATTCAATATTATCTGTTATATTGCCAATAGCATCACGAATATTTTCTAAACGTTGCTTTACTCCAGATTCAAAAATAGACTGGACAATATCAAACCCTAATTCTTGAGATGTGGGAATATAAGTATCTTTCCCGAAATGATCACCCAGTTTTGCTTGAATTTGTATGAATATTAAATTTGCTCTTTGTAAAAGTTCTTGATCATTAATTACACTATTATTTATCTCTGAATTTAGTGCTAATTTTAAGCATTCGTAAGCTTGATATAAGAGTGTATGTAATTCAAAATCTATAAGAATATCCGGACTATATAGAGATTTAAATATATCCTCTAGAGAATGTGATATCTTATTAATTAATTCTAGCCCAATGGTAGCAGCCCCCCCTTTAATTGTATGAGTTGCCCGCATTAAGTTATGCACTTTAGCTGTGCTATGAATTTCCGATAAACTTAACAGTTCTTGTTCAACAACTTTTAGTAATTCAGGGGCTTCTGCTAGAAAATAAATATAGCCCTGTTCACGAATTTCAATGTCTGTAATCATAATATAGGGGAGTAGGTAATGGGGAATTGGGAATGGGACATGAGGAATTGGGAATGGGTAATATTAAAAACTTTTCACCCTCTACTCTTCCTATTCCCTATTCCCTACTATTTAACTCACTTTAAACTTACTAGCGGTTGTTAATAAATCTTGTGCCATATTCGATAAATCCTGAAATACAGCAGCAATTTCTTGGGATTCGCCAAAAGTTTTGTTAGCAATTTCTGCTACATCTTTCATGGAATTAGTGACAGTTACCGATTGCCCCATTTGCTTTTGTGTCGCATCAGTAATCTGGTGAATTAATTGACTAATTTCCGCAGTTGCAGAAACGATCGCATTTAAGTTTTGCCTAGTTTGATTGACAAAGTTTGTGCCTTCTACTACCTGCTGAATCCCAGCTTCCATTGCTACCGCCACTTCTCCAGTTTCCTCTTGAATCTCCTGGACTAATTTTTCAATTTCAATGGTGGCGGCAGCTGATTGGCGAGACAAGGAACGGACTTCATCGGCTACCACTGCGAAGCCTTTACCGTATTCCCCGGCGCGTGTGGCTTCAATGGCAGCATTCAAAGCTAGTACGTTTGTCTGAGTTGCAAAGTTGCTAATCAAATTCACTACTTTAGAAATTTTCTGGGAAGACTCACCTAGGCGTTTAATCTTTTTGCTGGTTTGAGCTACAGTTTCACGAATTGCTTGGATGGCTTGCACTGTCTGGTTCATGGCTGCATCACCAGACTCAACAGTTTGGTTGGCTTGTTTAACTGCTACTTGCACTAACTCTGCACTAGTTACCACGGCTTGGGTAGCATTGAGCATCTGTTGAATCTCACTCAAAGCCAGATTAATTTCGTCAGACTGTTGTTGGGCTAAATTATTCAACCCTGCTAGGGAAGTATTACTTGTACTAGAAGTTTGGGCAACTTTGCCAGCAGATGTCTGTACTTGCAGTACGATTTGCCGCAGTGCTTGTAGGGTATTGTTGTAAGCATCAGCGATTGTGCCTAATTCATCTTCTGTAATGGGCGCACGTACTGTTAAATCACCGTTGAGAGCCGGTCTGACGGCCATCAGTAGTTGAATAGAACGCTGTTGCAGTAATTCCTTGGCTGCTTTATCCCGTGCGGCTGCTTCTGCAAGTTGGGTAGATTGCGTCTGGAGTTTTTGCAAGTATTCGGTTTGTTGTAATGCTAGTCCTAGTTGGTCGCCAATTCTGGCTAACAAGGTAACTTGTGATTCTTCCCAATCACGGGGAGCAGAATTTTGATAGGCTGCCAATAGTCCCCATAATTTTTCACCAAAGAAAATAGGAACGATGACATGAGATTTGACTTCAAACTGCTCTAAAATCTCCAAGTGACAGGCAGCATAACCAGCTTGATAGATATCATTAACAACACAGTTTTCACCTTTAATAAATCGACCCCCTTGAGTTTCTTGGATGCAGGTATCTTCCCAAACTGTTTGGTTATCGGGGCTAACTAATTTGACCCAATTATGACCAACCGACTCAGCGACAAATACCCCACCCCAATCTGGATTGAAGCGATAAATAACAACGCGATCGCATTTCAATAATTGCCGGACTTCTTGGGTACTAATCTTGAAAATTTCTTCTAAATCTAAAGCTTGGCGGATACGGTTGACTATTTTAGTAAAGGCTTTTTCTTGTTCGGCAATCTGAGTTAATTTTTCAGTTTTGATTTGCACTTCTTCTAGATAGTCTAACTGTGATTTAGCTAGGCTAAATTGTCCAGCAATTTGAGTTAGAAAATCAACTTCCCATGATTGCCATACACGAGATCCAGAGTTTTGATAAACTGCTAATAAGCCCCATAATTTTTCGTCGAAAAAGATGGGTACTATGATGTAAGCTTTGGCTTGAAATGTTTCCAATATGTCAATATGACAAGAATTAAAACCTGCTTTATAGATGTCATTGACGATGGAGTGTTCCCCCCTAACATATCGACCTCCGTGATTATCTTGGAGATTGGTATCGTTGAGAACAGTTTTGAGATCAGACCCGACTAATTTTGTCCAACCTTGACCAACTGATTCAGCCACAAACAAACCACCCCAGTCTGGCGTAAACTGATAAACAACTACGCGATCGCATCTTAGGGACTGGCGGACTTCTTGGGTAGTAGCTCTAAAGATACTATCTACATCTTGGGCTTGACGAATGCGGTTAACTATCTTGGTGAAGGCTTTTTCTTTTTCCGCAATTTGCATCAGTTGTTCAGATTGCATCCGCATCTTTTCTAAGTATTCTGCATGAGCAATGGCAACACCAAATTGCAAGCCAATCTGACTCAAAAAGTCAACTTCCCAGGATTGCCACTCACGAGAACCAGAGTTTTGATAAGCTGCCAATAAACCCCATAAATTTTCCCCGGTAAATACAGGAACGATCATATAAGCTTTGGCTTCAAATCGTTCTAAAATCTCTAAATGACAGGGAGCATGAGTGGTTTTGTATATATCGTTAACTACAAAGTTTTCTTGATTGCGGTAACGTCCTCCTTGTGTTTCTTGGAGGTAGCTATCTTCCCAAGTTGTTTTAATCCCTGGCCCTACTAGTTTTACCCAACCATGACCTACAGATTCAGCCACAAATTCCCCACCCCAGTCAGGGTAGAAGCGGTAAAGACCTACGCGATCGCATTTCAATAATTGGCGGACTTCTTGAGTAGTGGTTTGAAATATTTTATCAATGTTTGATGTCCGCAAAATCTTATCGATGACCTTGCCTAATGATTGTTTAGACTGGGTATGTAGTTGCAATTCTCGATGAAATTCAAATGTCTGCAACTTGTAGGTTAATTCTGTTATAACTTGAGATAGCAAGGTGATTTCTGCTTCTTGCCATTGCCTAGAATAAGTACAACTATTAACAGCGAGTAGTCCCCAAACTTTACCAGCGACGATAATAGGTAAACTTAAACTATCTCTAATTTGAAATTTATCTAACAGTTGTTTTTGATAGGGAGTTAGTTGTACTTGATTAACATCCTCAATTGCTACGGGTTCTACATAGTCATAATTGGTATGTAAACCAAACATAATACCTGGAAGAATTTCACCCAAAGTAGGAGTCCAACCCAAGTTTCTCGATTCTGCCAAAACTATGCCAGCATCGGCAGAGTTAAATTGATAAATTAAGGCGCGATCGCAGCTAATTTTCTCTCTAACTTTCGCAACAGTTACCTTTAATACTGTATCTAGATTAGATGCTTGCCGGATATGAGTGATAATATCCTGTAGCTGTAGCCGCCAAGCTTTAAATTCCTGCCCGATCGTATCAGATATTTCCTGATTATCTAAATCAACATTTTCTTTTGTATTTTCTATTGATTCTACTTTAGTTACTGAAGGCTCATTCCCATGATTTTTATGATACGTTATCGCCATTTTTTAACCTCAAATAAACTATGAATTTAATAAATTATTATGGACTGAATTATACAAGCCATTCCGCAATTTCCGAATGATAACCCAGCCTCCATCCTCAATCCCTAGGAGTTCTTCACTGTGTACAGTTAGCGCGTAGATTGCTTTGCTACCGCGAACAACCTAGGAGTACAAGTTTGACTTTTAACTTGATTTGTTGCTATTCCCTTGTATTTAATTATGATTAGTCCACACAGGAGAATGAATAATAGCCTCAGCGTCAAGATTGAACATCATCTTCTCTTCATCATTAATAAAATATCCTTGTAAGAAAGGTGATATTGATGGAGAGAATAATTCCGTAGATGGAGCTTTCATTTGGTGAATATATAGCCACTCAATATCCATTAACTGCCTTACTAATAAACCTAAATATTTACCATTTTCTTCTAGTACAATTGCCATCATTTTAACCAGCATATTTGCTGTTTGTGACAATGGGGGATAACCGAGCATCTCATCTAAATCAACTAACCACAGCATTTCATCACGCCAGTTATAAACACCCAAAATATAACTAGACATTTGAGGCACACCACATATATCCCCCAAAGATATTTGCAAAACCTCTGTGATCTGCTCCAAGGAAATTACTGCTGTATCTCGAACTCCCAAATTAAAACTTAAAAATTTTTGCGGCTTCTCCAAGATGATTAATCCTTTGATTACAATGCTTAATTAAAAAATTTCTTCAGTGTTAATGCTAACTCTTCCTGATTGATGGGTTTAGAAAGATAAGCTTCTGCACCTAGCATATTTCCCCAAATTTTATCTACATCACTATTTTTAGTAGAACAAAACACTACGGGTATTTTGCTGGTATCAGGATTGTTTTTCAGTTCTCGACAAATTTCAAAGCCACTTTTACCAGGCAAAATTACATCTAGAAAGATTAAATCTGGCCTATTATTATCCATTTTGATTTGAGCTTCTTCGCTGCTTGTCGCACTAATGACAGAACAACCTGCCTGTTGTAAATAACGGGTAAGGATTTCCATATCAGTCAAGCCATCTTCAATAACTAAAACAGTAGCCATAGTATCCCTTTGTAAATTTTGATAACTTAGCCAATATAAATTAAATGATCATTTAAGCCAGACACAACCAGGATTTTAGTTTGTTGTTATTGTGGTTGTTTACTGCTAAATCTGGCTCAGAAAAACTACCTAATGTTACATTTTTTATTGTTATATCATTTCCAATTAATTGTGTATGAAACCCGCAGAACTCCACCCCAGTCACGAGGATGGGGTGGAATTCCATGACTGTTGAAAACATAACTAATTACGAATCTGATATTATTTTTCGCAATAAAATCATTTAAAAATCCAAAGCATAATTTAAGCCTGAGAATATGCTCAAGCCAATTCCAATGCTGCTTTGCTTATAACTCAAGCCATACCTTGTTGGAAAACCTCTAAATGGGATTTATTTTTGGCTGTAGATGAAGAGGTTATAGGCAAATACTTATGTACAATGCTCATAACTTTATCTATAGCCACAGGTTTAGTGAGAAAATCCGTAGAGCCGACTACTTTGGCGCGCACTCTATCTAATAGGCCATCATTACCCGTTAAAATAATTACAGGAGTATTAGCAAAAGTAGATATTCGTCGCAATTGTGTGCAGATTTCGTAACCACTAGCAACAGGCATAATTAAGTCTAAAAAAATCAGGTCTGGTTTCTCTTGAATCAAAATTGGTAAAGCCTGTACAGCATCTTGAATTTTGATAAATCTCAGTCCGTGTGAGGTAATAATCTCCTCCAGCATTTTACAGACTTGAGGGCTATCATCTACGCAAGCTACCAATGGAGCGTAAGCTTTTTTCGGCTGTGCAGATATAGAGTTATTTGCAGGTTCTGTCAAAACTAAAGGTAAATCGGTTACTTCTACTAATTCGATAATGCCTTTGAGGACATAAGGAAGCAAGGAACGAGAAACAGGCAAAACATTCTGCTTCATTTTGGCGGCTAACTCTCGTAGTGTCAGTTTGCCATTAATCAAATTTACAAAGTTTTTGTATACTGGCGGACTGACTAGAGCCTGTAGTTGTTCTGGTCTTCTAATGACTGGTGCTAAGTCGGGAAAAACATTTGCTAAACCAGCTTGTGTCCAAACATTCCATGAGTCTTGCATTTGTTTCATCGACACATCTGCACTAGTAAAACTCATGGGTGTTTCTAGGATCACCCCTTGATTGCGATCGCACTTGACTGCAACAAACTTTGTTTGCTGGGCTAGGTCAAATAAAAGTTCTGCTAAAGTATTTTCTACAATAGCGTGAATTTGTTCTCTTTGAATTTTTTGTTTTTTATACAAAACTTCCAAAAGACGATAGTCCCAGTAATTAGTTGCTACGTCTTGCTTACGTAACTGAATTTTATCGACATCAATTTGCGGGCAATGTTGAGCCATAAGTCTACGCCATCGCCGAAAAGGATGCGTTCCTCCTGCCGCCCAAACTATCCGTCCTAATCGATAGTAGAAAGTCCATTGATGTTCTTTTGGACTACTAAGAATCAACTGCCCGTTATATTGCAGTTGAGTGCAGTTTTTAAATTCATCTAAAATGTTATTTGATACCATCAGTTCCAGGTGTTCATACTGTGTGTTTTAATTCACAAGCCAGCTTTTTCAATAGCTTATCTATTCAGATACCCTGAGAAAGCTTTTTAATATTGATCAATTTATTGAGGCTACTGTTTTAAATAGTAGACTTTTATCTTTTTATGTTTTGTAATGTCACAAAATTAATTTGATCATAAAAAAATAGGTTAATTAAAAACACTGCAAAAATACAGCAATTGAGTATGTACGATACAAATTGTTCTCAAGCTAGTATAAATTACGGTTAATTTTTTCACGACTCAAATTTAATTGCTACACTTCACTATATGCTCCAACATCAAAACGCTTTTATTAGATGTAACTATTTTAGAGATTGTTAATTTGATTTATATCCGTGGAAATTCTGATTTTTATTACCAATAAAAATCCTATGAGTCAAAAATATTTATGAGTTGTATCGAAGTATTTAAAAAAATAAAATTTAGTTACAAAATTTACATCTTTTCTGAACTTTTAACTTGCATCAAGCCCGAACGACTGGAAGTGATAGGTATATATCCCTTCGTGGGTAGTGCTGTGTCAAGTTAGTTTTGATGGTTTGTAGTAAGGACTAAAGTACTTACTACAAACTTGCTTATCCATCAATTCAAACTTGATGAACTAGTAGTACTCAAGACGTAATGATGGAAAAGTAGAGTTTCTTTCTGGTCTCGTCTCAGTTTATGGTTATTTTTGGCGATGGAGCAAAGATGGTACATGGTTAAAGATTCACGATAAACTTTACCAGTGGTTTCGGGTTGCTGCTGGACGGGAAGTCCATCAGAAGCCGCAGTTGATAGCCAATCAGTGGAAACCGCAACGATGATTTCCATTGATGTGGGCTATGACGCAGGTAAAAAGATACATGGGCGCAAGCAACATCTAAGTGTGGATCTGTTAGGGCTGGTTTTGCGGGTGTTGGTAAATTCTGCCAGTCTTCCTGAACATGAAGGAACCAAAAAAGTCCTCAACCGAGTTCACGATACAGGCAATTCAATCAAGTAAAACGCTTGAACATTATTTGGATGGATGGAGGATACAGAGGTGAAGAATTTATGCATTGGGTAATGGATATGTTTCGCTCGATTGTTCTTCGACCCTTGGAGAAATGGGTTCTATCAATAGTGAATATCAATTGTTTCTTCTCTCGGATATAGCTATTTCTTACCCATCGTTTTATGAGCGGAAACCATAGGTACTCAATTGATAATTGCGGTAGTGATAAAAATTTTTGTATACTCCTGTGCCTACTTTCAAATAAAATTGGTTGCGGAAATACTGATGAGAGCTTTTCTATCGTCACAGTTTTATGAAACTGTAGCAGCATCACTAAGATTTATAGCATCTTGTACTGTGTCGGTGACAGTACCTTTTCAAAGCAGTTTTGGTAGAATTTAGGTATCATTTTCATTTGATAGGTCTTGTTGACAATACCTGGCCTATCTTTTTCTACCCTAAAACGGTAACACTCCTCTACTGACATGGCTTCAGCCGCTTTGTCACCCCGTCAGGAAGAACCTAAATTTTCTCCACGACTTACTTAATTTATAAATGCTGTTAACAAATTGTATTTAGAGTTCGATTACCAAAAATTACAAAAAAAATTTTAATAATAGAAACTAATAAATATTATTTTGCAGGACAGTTGAATAGAGATTCTTTACTTGCTAAACTAAAAATCTCTTATAAATTTTGAGATTCCTAGATACTTCACCTCCAGCACAGCCGCAAAATATGCACCCAGTACAACCGATAGAACCATCATTGCCAGAACCTATTAGTGGTAATTGGTATTTACTCACTGTTCGGTCTAAAAAAAGAGACTCATTTCTAAAATATCTAAATCTTGCCATTGTTCAACATAATTTACAAGAATTAATTTTAGAAATAAAAATTCCGCAGGATAAAGTCTATGAAGATATTGTTTTGCTGAATTTAAGCAACTTTAATACTGCAAATTCTCAATTACAAAAAATTGATCATTTTCAAAGTCTTCAACGCAAACCATTACCATTGGCACAGGTTAGCCGAATGGCAGGAAACTAATAATCTGCTTTGATGAAATTATCGTGCTATTAAACCCTACCTAAGCAAAAAAATATAACTACGCCACGCTACCCCAGCAAAAACTAAAGGGGGTTACTATACCTCATTAACTTCCTGAACTATCTCTAAAAACTTATATAGTTTGGGAAGTCTCATTTTTACGCCACGCCAAATAATAGCGATGACCTCCGGTCGGCGGAACGCCATCGCCACTGGCGGTGCAGCCTCATGAATATCCTGTGATTAAGCAGTCATCAAAAAATTAACAATCTTATGAATAATTTTGTAAAATCCCAAAATTATTGGAATGCGGCTTTTTATGAAAGTCAACATAACTTCGTTTGGCAATACGGCGCAGACTTGCTGCAATTACTCAATCCTCAGCCAGGAGAATTAATTCTAGATTTGGGTTGTGGGACTGGGCAACTGACAGAAAAAATTGCCCAGTTAGGAGCTGACATCAGGGGAATTGATAGTGCAGTAACGATGATTGAGAAAGCTAGACAAAACTATCCTCATCTGCCTTTTGATGTCGCGGATGCCCGCAATTTTCTAGTAGAACAGCCATTAGATGCGGTCTTTTCCAATGCAGCACTCCATTGGATCAAACCACCGGAAACTGCTACACGTTGCATATATCAAGCACTCAAACCAGGAGGACGATTTGTAGCTGAATTTGGCGGAAAAGGGAATATTAGCGCAATTATTACAGCTTTATATCTTGGATTAACAGCCAATGGTATTTCTCAACCACAAATACTGAACCCTTGGTACTTTCCTAGTATAGGGGAATACGTTACTATATTAGAAGCACAGGGATTTGATGTAATCTATGCCACCTTGTTTAACCGTCCTACTCCCCTATCGGAAACAAAAGCAGGTCTAGCAAACTGGATAAAGATGTTTGCTAATGATTTCTTTGTCGATCTATCTTCCGAACAGAAAACCCAAGTCATTTATGAGGTAGAGAAGAGTCTACAAGAACAACTTTATCACCAGGGAATATGGACAATAGATTATCGAAGAATTCGCATAATTGCTATTAAAATTTAACTCAAACAGGAGTGAATTTAGCTATGCTTAGACACAAAATACTATCATTACTAACCATAACTCTCAGCCCAATTTTATTTGTCTCAACTCTACCGTCAATAGCTGAGACTTCATCAATTACAAAATATTCAGATGCACCTTTAAATCTAGATTTACTTAATAACCCCCAAGGCGGTGTATTGACAGCCAATACCATTAAATTAACAGGACTAACTACTCCTAGTTTATGGTTAGCAAAAGAAATTTCTGAGAACAAGTTATTGGATAACTGGATAGCATATCCATCTACTCAAGCTGAACCTAGTAGAGTAGACCTAGTAGTTAATCAACAAATTTGGAGTTTGTTAGATTATCTAGAACGTTATGAGTTTGTGAATCGCTTGGGTAACACAGCCAGGAAAGACAATTATAATTTGCGGGTTTTTAATTATCAAGGGGATTTATTGGCAAGCTATACCTGTAAATTTCCGACTAATCCCACTGCTTGTAATATCCAGATGAATGTTCAGTATAAGTTAGGTTTAAACCGCTAGAGCAATAGTATATTCACATCCCAAAACTTTAAAAATATGAGGGATAAAGAGGTTGAAAAAATATTTTGCTACAACCTAAATTTTATTAATTTGTAGTGAATTTACTAGGCAAAAGCTCTGCCTTTCTTCTCGCTAACCTCTGCGTGCCTCTGCGGTTAAAAAAACTTAAAAAGAAACCATTCATTTAATCATTGCATGGTTATGCTTTGATTTGGGTAAATAAATTTTCATACTGTTTGTTAGTTTCTGGTGAAACAGGAAGCAAAAATTCACTTTTGTCGAAAACTTCACGACTATTCAATAACAAACTGGCGAATGATGGCTGAATATCAGAAGCGGTGATATCTTTAGCCATTGGAGAATTACTTTTAGTCTGTAAAGCAATTTGCTTGGCAATCTTTGTTTGCCAACAAAAATCAATCCATTGCGATGATAAATTGTCCTTACCTACACCCTTGGGACTGACCCACAAATCTGACCAAATAGCTGTTCCAGAATAGGGAATAACCATACTCAGTTTTGGATAACGACTTAAAATTGGTACTATGTCACTTGACCAACCAACTGCCAACCAAGTATCGCCCATAATTAAAGGTTCTAGGTAGGTATTAGAACTGTAGAATTTTACCTGTTGGTTTAAGGCTTTAAGTTCTGCTGCTAATTGTGGAACTGAGTCTAGATTTGTAGTGTTGTAGGATTTGCCTAGTTTCTTGAGAACTAAACCAATTACTTCTCTGGGTTGGTTGAGTAAAGAAAAATGCGATCGCAATTCGTCCCGCCACAAATCACTCCAATCCTGCGGTGTCCATCCCAATGCTTGAAACTTTTCTCGGTTATACACCATAACTGTACTACCCCAACGGTAAGGCGCAGCCCAAACCTTTCCTTGAGGATCTGGGAAACCTTGGTCGTTGCGTGTCACTAATTCTTGCCATCTAGAATCTAAACCAGGCCAATTCTTTAACTGTTTTGGTTCTAGTGGTTGAATTAATTGCTGTTCAATTGCTGTTTGCAGCCAATAATCTCCCAATGTCAACAAGTTAGCTAACGTAGGAGTTTGCGATTGTCTAAATGGGATGAAGCGACTCCATCCTGCATCTTCATTGCTTTTTGGTTTTTGCTGCCAAGTTTGCAATTGCTTAAAAGCATCTTGGATCTGTGGAACTGGAGCAAACTTAAGTTGCACCTGTTGCTGCAAATTCTTGCGAAATTTATCAACTACCTGAGCAGGAATAGAATCTTTCAATAATTGGACATTGAGTTGTGCTTGCTTATTGTTACCGCACCCAATTAATAGTTGTGAAACTGCCAATCCACCCATGCTAAGGAGAAAAGACCGTCGATTAATAGATTCGAGATGATACATATATAAAAATGTATAAGAATATATTATTGATTAACTAACACAAACATCCTCATTTTTCAACATAGGTGTAGGGCGCAGTGAGTAGTCCGTTAGGCTGCTGTGACGACTTGAAGGAACTGCGAACCCGGATGGAGAAGCAGGGGAGACAAGAAGTAATTTTTTGACGGTTGACTTTTTTCTGCTCAATGCCCACTTCCTTTTCCCAGCTAAGAGCTTAACATTGTCAGCATTTCTTCATGATTAGATTGTTTATTTATACAACTTTATGTTAATAAAACTACAAATCAATAATATAGGTCTATGAGCAATAATTTGGGCTTTTAGTCTAGTTTTCTGTTAATTTTGCAGTAAATCAAAGAGCCAGTGACTTGAGAAATTTGCCAGAAATAACCTCTAAAGCTTAATTGATCTCAATATCTAATGAGCATTAGCTGGAAACAATGTTGAGTCATGTATAAAAATAATTAGCTAAGTATCATATTCCCCTGAAAGATTTGAATAATTAAATAATTCATAAGTATGTTTAACATTGTCAGTAAATTGAATAACATATAGAAAATGTGCAGCCGAGGGTATTAAATGGAGCTATTACAAGAACAAATCTTAACTGTAAGTAATAAACTGGATGCCCTCTATCAGTTTATTGAGCAACTCGACTTAAAAGTGGCTCAAGCTGTTTCAGAATGCTCCTTAGCAAGAACAGAAGCAAAGGAAAATGTCCAGGAAAGTAGCGATCCTACTTACTCCCAGTTCAAAGGACAGATCAAGTTCAATTCGGAACTAGAACACAAGGATGTGTTAATAGACGGCGTTTATCTAGAAATGAATCGCCAAAGTGGAGAGAAAAATTTATCCCCAGAAATTCAAATACAGAGACTAACAGCACAATTAACCGCAGCATACAATCGTATTGCAGCTTTAGAAGAACAATTACTTAGAGAGAGAATACATTAATAGTGCTGAGTTATGAGTTGGGGATTGACTCAGAATTCAGTACGGGGTTTTGCCTGGCTAGACTAAAAAAATTTATAACTTTTGATTATTAATTTGGCTTAGTTGTTCAATTTGGGCTTCGATCGCAGCTAAAAGTTGCTCTTGCTGCCAATTTTGACTGAGATTGGCGGCTATACAAGCTGCGCCAGCACCCACACCTTCTTTAACAAATCCCCGTTCATAGGCTTGGAGTTGGGGGTAAGAAGAATTAGCAAAACTCAAACTGGTAGCCAGTAAGGGAGGAGTTTGACTATCAAGATATTTGCTATTTTTGCCTAAACTGAGGGCGAGATTAACTGTATCACCCGTAGAATCTTCCGCTACCCATCGGGTTGTACCTACAACTACTGCGGCTGGTTGCCAAGATAATTTATAAGTCTGTGCGATCGCACTAGTGAGAGCATAAACCGCCAGCATTTGCGTCCCACCAGCCAACATTACACCACAACGACGACTAGCGGCGATCGTCATCCCAGCCACTACTACCTGCATCGGATCACCAACTGCCGCAACTAATTCTAGCGGATCAATTGGAGTAGCGTGAGGAGACAAGGGAGATAAAGAAGCTTTTTCTCCCTTGTCCGCCTTTTCAATCTTTGCCAACCCTTCTTGCACCACTTGCCATTTTTGTTCGTGGTTACAAATAGGGTGGCTACTATTGACTTTTCCGACTGCGTTTATACCCAAGCCCGTGAAAATCGCTAAAGCTGTTGTAGTCCCACCAACAACACATTCACTCAAAATTAGATATCCTTTTTGATTTTTGTCCGCCAGGCGATCGCCCCAAAGCAGTCCTTGCTTAAATAATTTGTGTACAGTTGCTAACTTTATTGCTGTACCTGTACTTAAACATCTAGCTGGACAACCGCCCAAATCAATGAGTGGCATAGATACAGTTTGAGGTAATCCAGCATCAAATAAATATACTGGTATATTTAGCGACTCTAAAACAGCGCGAGAAATCAACACAGGAGATGCTCCCGCCGTCAGTGGAGGTAAAGGATATTGGGGTTTGTGTTTTGCACCGTAGTATAAAAATTCAGCATCAGCACAGGCAGTATATTTCCGATCCTCTGGAGTGCAACCAGCTGCGGAAATTCCTGGAATCAACCCAGTTTCCGTAAAACCTAACACACAAGCAAACAGAGGAACATGACCGCGATATTGCCTCAGCCATGCCTCACCCTGTTCTTTTCCGGTATAGATGTGAATCATACAATTTAAGTGCTGAGTTGAGTGCTGAGTAGTGAGTGCTGAGTCCTGAGTCCTGATTGTATTTTTCTCCCCCTGCTTCCCCTGCTTCCCAAGTCCCCAGTCCCAAGTCCCCAGTCCCCTTCAATAATCCATCAAAACTTGTACCCAATGTGGTGGACGGGGGATAGGATTGCCTAGTCGATCTAACAATAACGATGCGGCCAAATGTACTACAAATAGGTAGATAAAGTTATTAATAATAATCAAGGCTACTGCCCCCATCTGAATGAAAAATACATTGGGACTAGCTAATAATCCCAACTTTAGGAATAGCCACTCTGTTAGTTCTGTGACTTGGTTGATTATATAAATCCATAGGTCTTCTCCCGATAACACAGATAGCAACCACAGGCGAAAAAATACGCCTAAAGTACCTAATAGCGTCCCCAAGGTGATAGATACTAGCCAAGGGACACGACGATACCATGTAGCCCCAAGTAGCACACCCATAAATGCAAAGGGCATAACAAATAATAGACTGCGAACTGGCCCCATCAATACCGATAGGAGTAACCCAGAGGTGACGGCCGCCATCCACGCAGCTCGTTTGCCCCAACGCAGGTAAACTAAAGCGATCGGTACAGGGAAGAATATCCGCAACACTGGCCCTAGGGGAAAGTAAAAATTGATGAACCAAATCAAGCTAGCCGCACTGG
Source organism: Anabaena minutissima FACHB-250 (assembly GCF_014697125.1). GTDB lineage: Bacteria > Cyanobacteriota > Cyanobacteriia > Cyanobacteriales > Nostocaceae > Trichormus > Trichormus minutissimus. Next base: position 178,292 of record NZ_JACJRG010000012.1, read on the forward strand.
CTAAAAATGCTGTTTCTACCATTCTTAAGGGTGCATCAACTTTTAATTGCGGTTGCTTTAACTGTGCTGGCTGATCTAGCCGTTGATGGGGTGAAGGTTGAGACTCAGGGGATGGATTTTCCTGTGAGTCATCTGGCAGAGAATCTAAAATACTCATCTGGAAAAAGTTGTTAAACGATCATTTTCTCTAAGGCTGACAAATCTGGGATACAAATGTTGTCTTGATCTCGCTTAATCAAGCCTTTTTTTTCTAGTCTTGTCAATACTCTAGTGACTGTCTCTCGCGCTAATCCACTCAAACTACTCAGTTCTCTGTGGGGTAAATTGGGAATTTCTGTTCCTGTTTGTCCGCGTTTTCCTTGGCCTTCTGCCAAAAACAGTAACGTGTCTGCTACCCGTGACAGACTATCAGATTCTCGCAACCGCAGTCGTCGATTTACTTGTCGTAAACGCCGAGCCATAAGTTGTGATAAGTGGACTCCCGCTAAAGGTTCTGCATAGATTAACTTCACAAAATCCTGGGATGGCATACTGCCAATTATTGTAGGAGTTAAGGTGATGACATCTGTAGAGCGGGGTACTTCATCTAATGCCGCCATTTCGCCAAATAATTCCCCTTTACCAAGAATATTTAATGTTACTTCTTTGCCTTCTAGATTGTAGGTACGGATTTTGACCCAGCCATCGACTATAAAATAGACAGAACCACCCCAGTCATTTTCTAGCAGAATCACTTGATTAGCTGGGTGTGTGCGTGTCACAAGATGGTTAAGGGCTATCTCCACTGAGGTTTCTGGTAACCCTTGAAAAAAGGGAGCTGAGTTTATCCACGGATTTTCTTCCATTACGACATTATTAAGGCGGTTATATAAAACAAGCAAGAACGCTAAGTTTTGCCTAAGCGTGATAAATACATTTAATTGTAAAAGAACACTAAGTTATATTACACAAGCAGGGGCTTTAGAGTGTTTTTTCTCAACAATTGTGACCTACTATTATACAGTCTGTACTTTCTTACACACTGTTTTCGACTTGAGGAGTAATCCGGGAAAAGGCCAGCTGCATTGCTAACAGAAGTACTCAAAAATATAACTAAACAACAATTATGATACTCAAAGTTGCTAATTTTTGCTAATTTAAAGTTTTTGCGGTTGGCTAGCGAAAGGTAGTCAGTAATCTGGCTTGGCGATTTGGATTTTTTTATGTTTTTATACTATTGAAGTTATCAAGGCGATGTTATCCCCTTAAGAACTACCTGATACGACCAAACTAAGAATACTTTTGTGTTCTAGGATTACTACTTGCTCAAACATATGTTACTAAATGGCGATGGCATAACCGCCTAGCATAGCTGATAGCCTCCGGCAAATTTACATAATGCTACAACTTGCAGTTATCCATAAAACAATTATGCTGAGTTTCATTTGATACTTAAATAGTTGTAAATTAATTTCCACCATCGGTTAACCTAAAATTTTAGCTAAGGTAATTTAAAGTGACTTTCCGCAACGATGAAATTCAAAAACTAATTGCAGATATTGACAACTTACTGAACAGCAATGGTAAGCGCCTGTCTAGGCTTCTGTCTAGTCAGGCGCAAGAGCCGAAAGAGGTTTTAGAAAGAACTCGCGATTTTTTAATTCAGCTACAAGAGTCTGAAAGATCAGAACACTCTCAACAAAATTGGTCTGTGGGACAGTCTCAAAAATCGCCGTTGTTGGAGAAGTTTATCGACCAGGGTCAGAATCAGGCGACATTACCACCAATCGCAAGTCATCAAGAATCTACTCATTCCCTCACTGAACAAATAAAAAATGAATTGTTGACCTGTATACAGCCATTGCAAGCAGAAATTACAGCACTGTTGCAAGAGCGGACAGTTTTGGCACAAGAAATTAGACAGCTAGAGCAAAGGCGACTACATAATTACTCTTTAAGTCAACAACTGGCAAACCAAGAGCAAATCATTACCGAATTTTTACAAGTTCTGATGAGTCGCCTAGCACCAGCGTTAATGCCCAAAATAGCTGAGGCAAGAGTAAATTATTCTAGTGATGTTAATAATCATCATCAAAGCGATCTAGAACCTACAACTGCGACTAATCAAGCCTTCTGGGAATCCTCATCACAAACAGAACACTTAACACAACTAACTCAAGACTTAGATCAACGTTTGTTGTCTTTGGACGGCACTGTAAATGTTGTTTTTGATGCCTTACAGCGAAATGTTAATACTTATCATGAATCTTTATCTCAAGCACTCGTAAGAATGCACAGTCGGGGTTTGCAAGGCGAACAATTGCTGGTAAGCCTACTAAATAATTTGACGCAACATATACAGCAACATTTATCTAGTTTTTCAGCACCTACTTCTAAGTTAGAAAATCAAACTCCTGCTGTTGCACCATCAAGCGTTAGTCCAGTTGCTCCAGACTTATTGCAGCCAAATGAGGTTAACTTATCTGTAGAATCGGAACTTTTCTTTACAGACAATATCAATGAAGAATCTCCAATCTTAGCAGCAGATTTAGATGCAACAATGAGCGATCGCGTTCCGCCCACTATAGGCGTTGGCGCAGCTTCTGTCTCCGACACGATCCGCGAACACAAAGATGGTCTGCAACCGACGGTCGATCATCGCCTGTTGGAAACGTCCGAATTTGAGGACTTAATGACCGATGAATTAGATAAAATGCTTTTGCAGCTTGGTGTTGATGAGTCTGTATGTGCTGAGAATTTGACTACCCCACCAGATATTTTATCTGAAGATAATGGGGAATCAACTAATGATGAAGTTGATCGAATTTACGCCAGTTTGTTTGGTAGTGACAATTATTTGATTAATGCCCTTCTGGAATTAAATTCCGAGTCAGTAATGGCCGATTTACCAGGGTTAGAGGAATCTGATAGTGTAGCGATCGCGCCTCAAAATATTCTAGACGAGGCCGATACGGCGGCAATGATGCCAGAAGCCTGGTTTGACGAATCAGATACCGATTTTTTTGATGATACTAACCCTGAGAATATCCCAGATCCGCCCATTGAATCCACAGACTTATTATTATTTGCAGAACCAACGCCAACTAGTAGTTTTGTAGATGCGGTAGACTTGCCAACAATACAGCCAAGCAATGAAGATACAATTACATCTTTAACAGATTTATTTGCAGATGTAGATATTGAAGAACTGGCGAGAAGCTGGCAATTAGAGGAAACTGCCCCGCCGCCCACTCTCTCGACACCAGAACCTGTGATTGCAGAACAGTTACCAGTAGCTTCTGCTGTAGAGGATGTGACAGATTTAATTGTGGAAACAGTTGAGCAAAAGCCACCAGCATTAACTCACAAAGAACCGGAACAGTCACCAGCACCATTTATTCCAGCTTCACCCCAAGAAAATTTACTCTCACCAGAAGTCACTCAATTAGCCAATCTTCCCGAAATTGCTCTGAACGAAGAGCAATGGTTAAAATTACACCAAGATTTGGCCAAGCTTGACGAACCAAATCCACAAACACCACAATCACCAATAATTGGGTTGGAAAGTGCGGAGTTTTGGGTCAGCGATGGGCTACGCGATCGCCAACAATTAGATCAAGAAGTAACAGAAAATACCTTGGCTGTGGACTTCTCCCCTCCAGAGGTTTCCCCAACTAATCCCATTTCCACACCGCAAACAGAAGCTGCCTTAGACTTTAGCCCCACTGAAAAAAAAAAGGAAGTCACAACAACGGCTTACGACAGTTCTGTCATCATTCCTGATACTCCTATCGACAATACAGAAATTACACCTGATACTCTAGACTCCGTTTGGTATTTAGGCATTGATTTGGGGACTACAGGGATTTCTGCCACTTTATTAAATCGCTCTACTGGCGTTGTCTATCCGATTTGTTGGTCAGCAGAACAGCAACCGGGAACTAATAACTTCCAGCAATCCTTCCGTTTACCCGCAGAAGTTTATCTGCCTAACACTTCTTTACCTCCCAAACAGACTGACGGCACTGATGATCGAGCATCTCAGCTAAAAAATCATCTTTATTCAGCACAGTTAAAACCATATTTACAGGTAGCGATTCCCTATAAAAATGAGCAACAAAAATGGCAACCTGTATTGCAATTTAACGAATTTTCAGCCGGCCCGTTAATTTGGATAGTGCGATCGCTCTCCAAGTTACTTTTGACTCTGAAAGCAGACCGTGACAGCACAACTCAAGGGTTAATTGCCACAGCCGTAGGCTTGGATGAAAGCAACTTCCACAGCATTATTGATCAGATTGCTGGTGTGATTTGTAACTCCCCCTCTAGTTGGTCTGAACAATATCGCTTCAATGTCCGGGAAGCTTTACTCACAAGTAGATTAGTCCAACATCCCCAGCAAGTATTTTTTGTAGAAGAAGCGATCGCTAGTCTACTGAGTATCCTCAATGGTGCTAATGGTGAAACAGTACAATTTAGCACCAATGAAGGTTTAACCCCTGCTCAAAGCAGCGATTATGCGATCGTCGGTAATACTCTTGTGATTAATATTGGTGCAACTGCCACAGAAATGGGATTGGTCGATGTGCCAGATAGGTTAGAACAACTCACCCACAATCATTTCATGCTTCATGGTTTTGCCTATGCCAGCAAAGGGATTGAGCAAGACATTATCTGTCAGTTACTATTACCACCCAAATACCGCCAATCGCGTGGAGAAAACCCAGAAGATCACCAAAAAATCCATAGCAACCCTTGGCAATGGCAATCAGCCTTTCCAGATTTAGACGAAGCGCAGTGGGAAAGTTTGGGTTTGGAAGATTTAGAATTACCGCGTGTAGGAGAACCAGATATCGAAGCGCGGATTCTCTTACAGCAGCGTCTCGAAAGTTCCCTACTAGGACAAGCTGTACTAGATGCAGCCCTAGCTTTAAAGCTGATTTTACAACGCCAAGAGACTTTTAGCTTTGAATTGGCTGATCAACGCTGGATTTTACAGCGTCGAGATTTAGAAACTCAGGTATTTGTCCCCTTTGTCCGTCGCCTCAATCGCGAACTAAATAAGTTGTTAGTAGCGCGTGGTATTCCCACTGAAGCGATTAACCAAGCCATTTTAAGTGGTGGAGTGGCGAATTTAGGCGTAATTAATCGTTGGTTGCGGCAGAAACTCCCTAACGCCAAGATGTTGCAAGATACGTACCTAGGTGACAACGGCATTCCTAACTGTAGTCGTGTCGCCTATGGTTTGGCTGTGCTACCCCTACATCCTCAAGTTTTAGAAGAATCTCGTCACCAATATACAGATTATTTCTTGTTTACAGAATTACTGCGATTATTACCAGACAGAACTCTGGCATTTGGGGAAGTTCTGCACTTATTTGAGGCTCGCGGTATCAATACCAGCACTTGTCAGCAAAGACTTTTAGCTTTCTTAGAAGGGGAATTACCTCCAGGGTTAATTCCTGTTTCCCCCGAATCAACTTGGCTTACCCAAGACTCTCAAGCTAATTCAGATTATCAGGCGATCGCCTCAACACCCCTATTTGCAAAACAAGGTAATCTCACCTATCGTCCCAATTTCTCACAACTGCAAATTTTCCACCGCTATTTAAATGCAATAAAAGCCAGCACTCAGCAGTCCTTGGATGAACCTTACACGATTAATTTTCGTGTAGGGGTGACAGGTGACAGGTGACAGGTGACAGGGGAGAGTAACTAATGCCCAATACTCAATACCCATTTATTTTTGAATTTTGAATTTTGCGGAAAGTTCTGTAGGCGGGTTTCCCGCAGTAGGAAACTTTTCAAGACGAATTTTGAATTGTTACCCCTTCACCCCACTACCAGTATCTGTAGCTACGATATAACGCTGTAAAACTAGGAATACTAACAAAACAGGTGCGATCGCAATTACTGAACCAGCCGCTACTAAACGCCAGTCTAGAGAAAATGTCCCTGCTAACTTGGCTACTCCCAAGGGTAGGGTGTATAAATTTTCATCTTGAATGACAATCAAAGGCCAAAGAAAGTCACTCCACGAACCAATAAAGACGAAAATAGCAAGAGTTACTAGGGCTGGTCTAACGGCTGGTAACATAATATGCCACCACAAGCCTAGTTCTGAACTGCCATCCATCCGCGCGGCTTCTTCTATCTCTTTGGGAACTCCCATAAAAGCTTGTCTAAGTAGGAAGATACCAAAGGCAGAAGCCACGCTGGGGAAAATCATTCCCAAATAAGTATTTCTCAGCCCTAGCTGGACTGTCAAAATGTATAAGGGTATCATCACGATTTGGAAAGGAATCATAATCGTAGAAACGATCGCAATAAAGATTCCATTCCTTCCCGGAAATGATAGCCGTGCTAAAGGGTAAGCAGCTAAGGAGCAAAACAGCAGATTTAAACCTACAGTCAACATTGCCACCAATGTACTGTTATAGAGGTACTGCCCAAAAGGTAAAGATTGCCACACCTTAGAGAAGTTTTCTAAGGTAGGTTGACTGGGTAATAACTGCGGTGGCGACTGTAGAATATTTTCTGTCGGTGATTTTAAAGCAGTGCTGATCAGCCACAGTAGAGGAAAGAGTGTGATGATAGCGATCGCACCTAATAAAAAGTACATCATCACAGGTGGCATTCTCGTATTTTTCAATCGAAAATTAGTCACGTCGCTTTCCTCCAATCCAAATTTAAAATTAACAAATTACGTAAAGCCTGCGGCATAGCTGCGCTTAGAGCGTAGCGAGGCGCAACCCATTACGAATTAATATAAAATTCCGTTTCAGTAGCCACAGCAAGTAAAGGTTGATCCCAAGGTTGAATCGGTATTTGAGTTAAATAAGCAGATTCAAAGACAATTCCTACCGTTGGCTTGTTTGCCCATTCGGTCGAACTCAGCAAGCGATCGTAATAACCACCACCATAACCTAGACGATATCCACGGCGATCGCAAGCAACACTAGGAACGAGAATTAAATCTACGTCTTCAGGATGGATAGTTGGTGTTTCAGGATGGGGTTCTTGAATGCCGTAGGAATTAATCTGTAACGATTCCCCAGATTGCCAACTATGCCAGTGTAGCGATTGACCGATGCAGCGCGGAAATCCCCAGCGATATTGATTCTCTCCAAATAGGGGACTAAGGTCAGGTTCTTGGCGAAAGCTGAAATAAGCAAGTATGGTTTTGGCTTCGGTGAAGAGAGTAGAAGCTTGTAATAGTTTACAGATGCGATCGCTTTTTTCTCGCCATTCTCTAACAGACATCGACTGCCGAGTTTTTAAAAGAGTCCGGCGTAATTTTACCTTATTTAGTTGATGATCAACTTTGTCCATTTAGATTCGTTTAGTGCATCAAGTTTAAATTGATGGATAAGTAAGTTTGTAGTAAGGACTTTAGTCCTGATTTTTCTAAGGACTAAAGTCCTTACTACGAACAGTCAAAACTAAATTGACACAGTAGTAGTTTAGGGTTACAGAACCCCGGCTTCTCTAAAAAACCGGGGTTCTAAATTTGCACTTAACTAAACCGTATGCGGTTACAGGTTACAATGACCTATTCCTTAAGCAGCATTTTGACGATACCAATCAATAGTATTCTTTAATCCCTGCCGGAAATCGATTTGCGCCGTGAAATTAAAAGCTTGTTTTGCCCGTTCAGTATCCAAACAACGACGAGGTTGACCATTTGGCTGATCTGTTTGCCAAATTATTTCCCCGTCAAATTCCATCAGTTCGCAAATTAAGGTGACTAAATCGCGGATAGAAATTTCATAACCCGTTCCCAAGTTAACTGGTTCGGAGTCATCATAAAATTGTGTCCCCATCACAATGCCTCGTGCAGCATCTTCTGAATAAAGAAACTCACGGGTAGGACTACCATCACCCCAAACAGGGAGTTGTTTGTCTCCCCGAACTTGGGCTTCATAAACTTTGTGAATTAACGCTGGGATGACGTGGGAACTTCTCGGATCAAAATTATCTTCAGGCCCGTATAAATTTACTGGTAGTAAGTAAATACCATTAAAATTGTACTGCTGACGATAAGATTGCAGTTGTACTAAAAGTGCTTTTTTAGCCACCCCATAGGGAGCATTAGTTTCTTCTGGATAACCATTCCATAGGTCATCTTCTTTGAATGGTACTGGGGTAAATTTTGGGTAGGCGCAAATTGTACCCACACAAACGAATTTTTCTACGCCTCCTTGATAAGCAGCATGGATGAGTTGAGTCCCCATGATCAAGTTGTCGTAGAATAACTCGGCTGGTTTTTCGCGGTTAAGACCGATACCACCGACGTGAGCCGCTAAGTGAATGATGATATCTTGCTGGTCTACTGCGCGTTGACAGTTTTCTAAGATACGTAAATCTAATTCCCGCGATCGCGGTACAGTAATCTTGGCTACGTCAGCCCCAGCTTTGCACAGCTGATCTATGACCTGACGGCCTAAAAACCCTGCCCCACCAGTGACGAGAATTCGTTTATTTTGTAGCTCTAAGGCGGTCATATTGTTATCCTTGGCAAGAGTTCATTAGAAGTGCATAGCACCCAGTTCTTGACGAATGGTAGCAAGGTCTTGGGGCAGGAGTGAACCACCATTACCATTGGGTGAAGTTTGACCTAATACTTGCAAGTCTGCTTCTACCATCAGTGAAACTAACTCTTTAAACGTGACTGAAGGCTTCCAACCCAATTTTTGCTGGGCTTTGGTAGGGTCGCCAATTAATAAATCTACTTCTGCTGGACGGAGATAGCGATCGTCAAATTCTACATAATCTTGCCAATCGAGATTTACGTGATTAAAAGCTAGTTCGAGAAATTCCCGGACTGAATGGGTTTCACCTGTGGCAATTACATAGTCATCTGGTTGTTCCTTTTGCAACATCAACCACATTGCCCGCACATAATCCTTAGCATAGCCCCAATCTCTTTTGGCATCGAGATTACCCATGTAGATTTTTTTCTGCTTGCCAGCTACAATGCGAGCAATTGCCCTGGTAATTTTACGAGTAACAAAGGTTTCGCCTCGTCGCGGTGATTCGTGGTTAAACAAAATCCCATTGCAAGCAAACATTTTATAAGATTCACGGTAATTTACCGTTTGCCAATGGGCATAAACTTTCGCACAGGCGTAGGGACTGCGAGGGTAGAAAGGTGTAGTTTCGTTTTGGGGTACTGCTTGCACCAACCCATACATTTCTGAAGAACCGGCTTGATAAAAACGCACCTCAATGCCAGTCCGGCGTTGATAGTCGCGGATGGCTTCTAGCAATCGCAGTGTTCCCATACCTACTGCATCTACCGTATATTCTGGCGAATCAAAGCTTACTCGCACATGGGATTGTGCGCCCAAGTTGTAAATTTCTGTAGGCTGGACTTCTTCTAGAATCCGTCGCAGAGTTGTACCATCCGTCAAATCACCGTAACTCATTTCTTGCACCAACCGTATTCATACGTACAAGCCAAATAAACTAGTGTTCAAGTGTAACAACACGTGGCTAGAATTTACTAACTAGATTTTGTTATAAAAAGAACTAAG